>CAWEVP010000013.1:0-649648 GCA_963812555.1 uncultured Actinomycetota bacterium
TACTCGATGGCCTACGACCCGCAGGCAATGATGGGTGGTGGGGTCTGCTGGATCGACTACAACAACGACGGCTGGCTCGACCTCTTCGCCGTCAACTCGTACGCCGACGTCGACATGCCAGAGTGGGACGCTCACGGTGGGCTGCCGCAGAGCGCGCTCTTCGAGAATGTCCACGGGAAGTTCGTGAACGTCAGCAACTCGTCGCGTGCCGGCATCCGCGTGAAGGGCACCGGGTGCGTCGCGGCCGACCTGAACGGTGACGGTTACACGGATCTGGTCGTCACGACCGCAACGGGCGCAGAGATCCTCTGGAACAACGGCAACGGACGCTTCACGCCGCTGCGCTCGCGACGCCGTACGGCTGGTACTCAGGTGCCGCGGTCGCAGACGTGAACGGTGACGGCCGGCCCGACCTCTTCATCTCCGGCTATACGAACAGGCCGGGACGCGATCCCGAACTCGATCGCGGGCTTCCCGACGAACTACGAGGGCGTGCGCGACCTGCTCTTCCTCAACGAGGGCAATGGCCCGAATGGTCATGCCAGGTTCAAGGAGGTGGGGAAGGAGGCCGGCCTCGAGTCGTCGCACTTCCGCCACGGCCTCGGTGCGATGTTCACCGACGTCAACGGGGACGACCGTCCCGACCTCGAAGTCGCGAACGACGAGGACCAGAACGATCTCTACATCAATGAACCCGGCGGACCGCTCGGATTCCACTTCGTCGACGTCGCGAAGCAGACGGCGGTCGACAACCACAACGCCGGCATGGGCGTGGCGGAGACCGATTTGAACGGCGACGGGCGGCCCGATCTCTTCATCACCAACTCGCGCGGTCAACCGCACGCGGCCTATGAGAGCAAGGTGCTGACGAACGGCGAGACCGGGTACGTGAACGAGACGGCGAAGTTCGCGGCCTGCGCTCGACCGGAAGGCGACCGTCGGCTGGGGCGACTCGTTCGTCGATTTCGCGAACAGCGGCAACTCGATCTGATCATCGCCAACGGCGAGATCCCGGTCACGAACTTGAAGAAGGACACGGAGCCGATGCAGGTGCTCTCAGGGGCTCGGCGGCGGCAAGTTCACGAACGCGAGCGGGATCGTCGATCAGGCGGGGCTGCCGAAGATCATCGGCCGCGGCCTCGCTGCCGCCGACTTCGACAACAACGGACGGATGGGCGTCGCGATCAACACGATCGGCGGCCAGCTCGTCCTGCTGCAGGACACGGGCCCGGTCGGCAACTGGCTCGAGGTCTCGCTGAAGGGCTTCCAGGCAGGCGCGGTGCTCACGGCCACGCTCCCGAACGGCCACTCGATCGTGCAGGAGCTCCATGCCGGTAGCAGCTACCTGTCGTCCGAGGACCCGCGCGCTCACTTCGGCCTCGGCACCGCGACGACGGTCAAGAAGCTCACGATCCGCTGGCCGAACGGCCGCGTCTCGCACCTCTCCAACGTGAAGGCGAACCAGATCATCACCGTCGCTCCGCCGCACTGACGCCACGAGGACAGGCCACAAACGGCCTAGTCCGCTGTCGGGGCGGAGCGCTAACCCCGGGGTCAGACACCGGTTTGAACGTGTGCCGACTTCGTGCCAAAACGGAGAACGACCGGCTGGAGGGGACAGGGGTTCGACGCGTTCGGCAGCTAGGCTCGGTGGGCTGCCTCGTTCGTCGCAAGCGCTGAGCCGATGCCGCTCGAACGCTCGCGCCGCGGGGAATCGACGCTCGGACGCCGGATCACAAGAGCAGCCGAGCGCGAGGGATCGACCCTGGGCACGCAGCCGCAGACCCGGCTCATGTGGCCATGGCGCCGGATGGAACCCGAGGCTGTCGCGGCCTCGTCGAACACAGCTCCGAGTGAGCGCGCCAGATAAGGCGAACGCCGAGCTACCGCGAGGAAGCACACGTCGCCGTACCTGAGCTGAGCCCGGGAACGACGCCGTTGGGAGTCGTCGGCGCCCTCACGGCTTCCACCGGGCGCGCAATCATCAACCACCTGGCGCTGCGGACTTTGGAAGCTCGAACAGAATGAGCACGAAGCCGCCTGGACGCGCTGGGTACGCACCCTGCGTCGTCCTCAGTCGCCCCAATATCACAGGGGATATCGGGGCTCACTCGCGTCTTCCTACATGCGGTGTCCTAGCAGTGCACGCACCCATCGCGTCTAGTCAGCAGGTGGTCATTCTGTTGGAGCTTCTCAGCGAGGCGAAGCCGAGCTGATGACCACGCGGTACGCCCCGACCAAGCCATTCACACAGGCGCCGCCAGCGTCCGCGCCCGTACGGCCTCAGGCGTTCGTTGCCGGCCTGCCTGCGACGAACGCGACAGCAAACGCTGATACCCGACCCAGGTCTCGAACCACCCTTACGAGATGGCTACCTAGCCCGGGAAGGAGGGGGCTCGTGGGAGAACCCTGGGTTCCTCCAAGGTTTACCGGCCGGAGCGGACCTGCAGGCGGCGCGCGATCGTGTCGAGCGTGACGGCGAAGAGGAGGATCAGCCCCGTGACGATGTAGATCGTGCCGTTCGAGTAGCCGGCGGTGTCGAGGCCGTTCGACGACCGTCGCGATCACGAGCGAGCCGAGGAGCGCGCCGCGGACCTCGCCGCGCCCGCCGAAGAGGCTGACGCCGCCGATGACCGCGGCGGCGATCGAGTTCAGGAGCAGCGTGCCCGGCGGGAAGGTCAGGGCGACGCTGTTCACGTACGCGGCGAGGATGATGCCGCCGAGCGCGGCGGTCGCGCCCGAGATCATGAAGACGAGGATGCGGATGCGCGGGACGTTGATACCGGCGCGCCGCGCCGCCTCGGCATTCCCGCCGACCGCGTAGACGTGGCGCCCGAAGGTCGTCCGCTTCGCGAGGAACGTCAGCACGATGAGGACGATCACCATCAGGACGCCGGCGAGCGGCAGCCCGAGGCGCCGCGTCTGGACGACCCCGTGATTGCAGATCGCAACCGTGCCGAACGCCGCGATCGCGACTCCGACCGATCTTCGCCGCTATCTTCAGCCAATCCTTGCGCCGCGAGCTGCCGTTCCGCGCGCGGTCAGGAACTGGGGGAGCACGGTCAGCAGGTACAGCGCGGTGACGATCGCCGCGATCAGCCAACCTGCGAACGTGCGAGAAGTAGTAGTTCGCGGTGTAGTTGATCCAGCGGTCCTGGATGATGATCGAGCCGGGCACCTCCAGCCTGTCCGAGGATCACGCCCTGCCAGACCAGGTAGCCCGCGAGGGTGACGACGAAGGACGGCACGCCGACGAAGGCGACGATCGAGCCCTGGACGCCGCCGATCACGGCGCAGACGAGCGATCGCGATCGCGATCGCGATCAGGCCGTTCAGCTGGTGCCCGCTGCCCGGCAGCTGGAGCTCCGCCACAGTGAGCGCACCGATGCCCGCGACGTAGCCGATCGAAAGGTCGATCTCCCCGAGCAGCAGCACGAAGACGACGCCGAAGGCGAGCATCGTCGTGCCGGCCATCTGGATGATCACGTTGCCGAAGTTGACGGCCGTGAAGAAGTTCGTCGCCGTGTAGCCGAAGAAGATGACGATGAAGATCTGCCCGACGACGATCGGGAAGATCCCGAGGTTCCCGGACCGGATATTCGCGCTCAAGCGGCCGACAAGCCCTGCCGGCTGCTCCTCGGATCCCGGCGACGCCGGTTCGCGTTCGACCGCCCCGGCGGCGCTCACGCCGGGCCTCCGGCGCGGTCGTCGCCGGAATGCCGGAAACCTTCGTCGGCACGCCTGCGGTGATCGCAGCGACGACCTCCTGCTGGGAGGTCGTCGCGCGCTCGAACACACCGACGTTGCGCCCGAGACGGAGCACCGTGATCCGGTCTGCCGTCTCGAAGATGTCGTGGAGGTTGTGCGAGATGATGACGACGGCGAGCCCCTGCTCTCCGAGGCGGCGCACGAGAGCGAGCACCTGCTCGGTCTGCGCGACGCCGAGCGCCGCGGTCGGCTCGTCGAGGATCACGAGCTTCGAGTTCCACTGGACCGCCTTCGTGACCGCCACCGACTGGCGCTGGCCGCCCGAGAGGGTCGCTACCGGCCGCCGGATCGAACCGATCGTCGTGACCGCGAGCGACTTCAGCGTCTCGGCGGTCTTCTGCTCCATTGCCGCCTCGTTGAGGATCTGCCACCGGTTGACCTCGCGGCCGAGGTACATGTTCTGCACCACGTCGAGGTTGTCGCAGAGCGCGAGGTCCTGATACACGACCTCGATCCCGAGGCGCGCGGCGTCCTTCGGCCCGTGGATGGAGACCTGGTCGCCCTCGAAGAGGATCTCGCCGCTGTCGGCGGCGTGGGTGCCGGCGACGCACTTCACGAGCGTGGACTTGCCCGCGCCGTTGTCGCCGACGAGCGCCATTACCTCGCCGCGCCGCACCTCGAAGTCGACCTCGGTGAGCGCCTGCACCGACCCGAACGACTTCGTGATGTTCCGAAGCTCGAGGATGGGCGCGCTGGTGTCGGTCATGTCAGGGCGATAGTAAAGAGCAAAAAGCGCGCCGGTGGAGGCATCACCATGATGCCCCCACCGGCGCCGCGATGGTTCCTTCTAGCAGTACTGCTTGTAGTCGCCGATGCAGACCTCGCTCTTCTTCAGGAAGCCCTGGGTGAAGAGCTGGGTGTAGTTCGACTTCGTGATCCACTCCACGGGGAGCGTCTGGGTCGGTTCCTTCTTCTTGCCGTTCAGCCGGAACGTGTTCGTCTTCGGCTTCTGTGCCGTGCAGGAGCGCGACGGCAGCTGCTGCTGCGGCGTTCGCCTCGAGCGGCACGTACTTGTAGACCGTGCCCGTCTGCCAGCCGGCGAGGATGTACTGGATGCCCTGAGCCGTCGCATCCTGGCCGCTGATCGGAACCGGCTTCAGGCCCTTGGCCTTGAGGTCGGCGATCACTGCGCCGGCGATGTTGTCATTCGCCGCCAGCACTCCCTGGATGTTGTTGTTCGTCTTGACGAGCATCTGGGAGAAGATCGTCGCCGCATTGTTCGCATCCCAGTCGGGGACGAACTGCTGCGGGCCCTTCTTGATCGCGCCGCTCGCGAAGAGCGGGTTGAAGACCGCGTCGTTGCCGCTCTTGAACCAGAACGCGTTCTGGTCGGTCTGGCCGCCCCACAGCTCGGCAACCGTTCCGCCCTTGTACGTCCCGTTCGCCTTCATCGCGGCGAGGACGCCCTTGGCCTGAGCCTCACCGACTGCCTTGCCGTCGAAGGTCACGTAGACCGACGCCGAGCCGCCGAGAACCTGGCGGTCATAGTCGATCGCGTACCCGCCGGCGGACGTGAACAGCTTCTCGATCGCTGCGGCCGAGCCGTTGTCGAGCGCGGTCTCGATGACAACCTTGGCGCCGGCTGCCAGGCACGCCTGAGCCTGTGCCTTCTGCTTCGTCGGGATCGTTGAGCGCGTTGTTGATCGAGTACGTCACGCCGGCCTTCTTGAGGGCCGTGGCGAAGTCGGGTGCGTCGAACTGCACCCAGCGAACCGATGACTTGGTGTCCGGCAGCAGCACGCAAACCTGAACGCTCGCGGCGTGCCGAGCGCTGCTCGCGGCCGCGCCACCGACAGCAACGACCGCGACCGACAGGCAAACGCCGAGGATCGCGATCGTCTTACTAGGAAGCCTCCACACCTTGTTATTCCTCCTTCGTGCCTTACCTCTGAGACGCCGAGCTCGGCGCCTCCTGGATGGGCTGCTCCTCGCAGCCCCAGGGGATCCTCCAGCGCTGCGCGAACCGTACAAGGGTCGCGAAGCGGCTCAATACTACTCCCCTATAGCAATAGTGCAAGCCCCGTGCGATTGCCGAGCGTCTATTTCGAATGCCACCGGGATACGACTCGCGGCTCGCACTTCCTTCGTAGCGGCTCTTCGTCGTCACGTACTCGGCGACGTTCGCACGGGTGACGAAGTTGAGCCCGGTGTTGGTGTCGGCGGGTGCGACGAGCCCGCCGCTGTAGCGGTCGAGGAAGAGCTGCAGGACCGGCAGGAACCCCTGGAGGTAGGGCTGCTGGTCGATCGCGAAATCGAGGTCGCGGTCGGAGATCGCCTGGAGCGTCTCCGGTAGGAGGTCGTATCCGCCGGCCCGCACCCCGCGCGCATGGAGCCCGTGCTCGCGCATGACCGCGGCAACCCCGGCCGTCGAGCCGGCGTCGACTGCGAAGAGCCCGCGGAGCGATGGGCTGCGTGCGGTAGGTCTGCTCGATCTTCGTCTTCTCGTCACCCACGTCGACGCCGCTCGACACGACCTGCACGTTGAGTCGCTTGCCGGAGTCGCGGATCGCGTCGAGCGCCCCGTCGATGCGCGGCTGGATGTTCTCCTGGCCGGGCGTCGCGATGAAGAGGCAGACCTCGCCGCTCGAGACGAGGCTGACGATCCGTGCGCCGAGCTCGAGGCCCGACTGGTAGTTGTCCTGCCCGACATAGGCGAGCCGCGCGTTCGCCTTTCCGCCGTCGGCGTTGTACGAGACGACGGGGATGCCGCGCCGGAGCGCGAGCGCCGTCGGCCCGTTGAAGGCGTCAGGGTCGATCAGCGACACGGCGATTCCACCCACGTCGTTCCGTCGATCGCCAGCTCCATCGCCTTCACCATCTCCCCGACGTCGCTGCTCGAGGATCCCGTCCAGTCGACGCGTGCCCCGTAGAGCGCCGCAGCGTCCTCGCTGCCGTACCTGGCCGGCACGAAGAACGGATTGGTGAGCGCGTGGTTGACGAACACGAAGCGCCAGGCGGGATGCGGCCGGGGGAAGCTCTTCCCGGCAGCTGCGCTCGCGCGGTCGGACACCAGCGAGCCCGCCGCCGCGGCGGCGCCGAGGCGAAGCAGCTCGGCGCGGTCGACCCCTACGGTCACGTCGGCGTCCGCCGCACGAGCCAGAGCGGACAGCGGCGATTACCGCGGCTGAGAGCACGACGAAGAGACTCGCTTCGAAGATCTGGAACGTCCAGAACCGGCCGGCAGGCTGATAGGAGATGACGCGCTTCCAGCCGAGCGTGACGAGGTAGGTGTGCGGATCGACGTTCGCCTGTTGTGCGTGCACGATCGCCAGGTCTTCGCGCGCGGCGCTGATCTGCTTGCCGCCCGCGTCGACGAGCGTGTCGCTCAGCACCCAGTCGCCGACTCGCCGCCCGGTCTCCGTGGGCAGCACCGTCCGGTACCGCGGAGCCATGAAGTCCGGGCGCAGGAACCACAGCACCATCAGCCGGGTCGACGCGAACACGACGAGGGTCGCGGTCATCGCCGCGACGGTGCGCCGGAGGAGCAGCCCCGCGAGGACGCCGACGGTGAGGGCGAAGACCGCGTAGGCCGGCACGACGAGCCCCTCGACGTCGAAGCCGCTCGGCGCCATCCGTCCCTGAAGGGTGTCGAATGGCTGACGCCACCACATGACGAGGGCGCTCAGCAGGGCGCCGGCGACGAGCGTTCCGGACGCGAGTAGCGCCGTCTTCGAGAGGAGCCACCGGCGCCGAGTGATCGCCTGCGTCCAGGCGAATCGATAGGTGCCGTGCTCCAGCTCCCTGGCCAGGAGCGGAGCACCGATGAAGAGGCCGGCGAGCGCGGGCAGGACGGCAAGACCTCGGACGGCCGTCGCCCAGCCGTCGAACTCTCCCTGGAAGTGGGCGACGATGAGATCGCAGCCCGGGGCGTGCGGACGGGGGCAGGCAGTCAGCGAGCGCGTTGTGCCGGTATGCCTCCGAGATCGGCACCCGGGTGCCGAGCGCGGCCAGCGCGAGCGCTCCCAGCACGCCGAGGCTGGCCACGAACTGGGCGCGGTGCTGCCGCCACGTCACCCATGCCATTGCAGGGGGAGCCTCTCCGATGGTTTCGGCTGCGGGAGCCGCTCGGGCGCCATGTAGGCGAGCAGCAGCTCCTCGAGGCCGACGCGCTCGACCGTCCACGACGGGTCGATGATCGGGCCGTCGCTGACGACGAGGAGTGTCAGCTGCCGGCCGCTATGTCGTTCGCGCACGATCTCGCGAACCCCGCGGATCGTGCCGATCGGCCGGCGTGGGCCCATCAGGATCCGATGCGACTCGAGCAGCGACTCGACCTGGCCCTCGAGCCGGACGCTGCCCGTCGGCAAGCAGGACGATGTCGTCGCAGACCCGCTCGATGTCGGCCATCACATGCGATGCGATGACGACCGTGGGAGCCGTCTCGGCGACTCCGTCCATCAGGAGCTGCAGGAACTCGCGCCCGGCAAGCGGATCGAGCCCCGCGAACGGCTCGTCGAGCAGTAACAGCCTCGGGCGCTTACCGAGCACGAGTGCCAGGGCGAGCTGGGTTCGCTCGCCGGCCGAGAGGGCGCCGACCTTCGTCCGCGAGTCCAGCCGGGTGAGGAGGCTCGTGACGAACTCGGCGTCCCAGCGCGGATTGGTTCGCCGTGCGAACTCGGTGGCGTCTCGCACGGTGAACGAGCGGTAGAGCGGGGCGCCCTGCGGAACGAAGCCCACCTCCGCCAGCACCGACGGGTCTCGCAGCGGGTCGTAGCCCAGCACCGAGATCGAGCCCTCGGTCGGAGCGAGCAGGCCTGCGGCGAGGGCGAGCAGGGTCGATTTACCGGCGGCGTTGGGGCCGGCCAGCCCGACGATCGCGCCTTCGGGAATCGTGAGCGTGCAGTCGCGCAGCGCCCACTCGCGACGGAAGCGCTTGCCGAGGCTTCGCGCGTCCAGCGCCGGTGTCATGCCACGCGGGGTGATCTCGTCTGACGCAAGGTCGCGGAGATCAGCGCGCGGATGCTCTCGTCGTCGAGACCCGCCCGGGCCGCCGACGCGAGCCAGAGCTCGAGCTCGGCGCGAAGCGCGTCGTGGTGGCGGAGCGACGGCGGGGCGAGCGTGCTCGAGATGAACGTGCCGCGCCCCTGGCGGGCGACGACGAGGCCGTCGCGCTCGAGCTTCCGATAGGCCTTCGCCACCGTGTTCGGGTTGATCGCGAGATCCGCGACCACCTCTCGCACCGTCGGCAGCTGGTCGCCGACCTCGATCGTGCCGAGCCGCAGCGCCTCCTTCACCTGCTGGACGATCTGCAGGTACGTCGCGACACCGGAGCCAGGGTCGAGGTGGAACTGGATCACGGGCGGATCCTAACTCCACCGCGGGCACGAATGTGGGCCGCGGCGACGAACCCGGCCGGCACCACCGCCGTGGCTTCGATCCGAGCGCTCAGGCCGGCTCCGGCAGGCGCGGGCAGGGGAAGCCCCTCGCCGGCACGGTCCCCGGAACCGAACGGCTTCTGTAGCTAGGTTGTAGCCCGATGAGCTTCGTGGGCGGCGAACCATGCAATCCACGTCTATGGGCCATTCCATGCCTCCGGGGCAGCTCGCGCCTCGAGGCCGGGCGCGCCTTCGAGGCGGTGCGCGCCTTCAAGATCTGCGCCGCCCCCGGCGCTTGACCGACGTCCTCATCGGCGTCGACGTCGGCACGAGCGGCGTCAAGGCGGTTGCGATCTCGCACGACGGGTGAGGTGCTCGCGATCGCCGAGGAGTCCTATCCGCTGTCGGTGCCGCGCGCCGGCTGGGCCGAGCAGGATCCGGAGGACTGGTGGCGCGCAACACAGGCGGCGCTCGCGCGCCTGCCCGACGGGCCGGTCGGGCTTCAGCGGGCAGATGCACGGGCTCGTCGTGCTCGGTGCGAGCGGGGAGGTGCTGCGGCCGGCGATCCTCTGGAACGACCAGCGGACCGGGGCGGAGTGCGCGCGAGATCGAGGCGCGGATCGGGCTCGAGCGCCTGATCGAGCTGACCGGCAACCGGGCTCTTGCCGGGTTCACGGCGCCGAAGCTGCTCTGGCTGCGCCGGCACGAGCCCGAGACCTGGGCCCAGATCCGGCAGGTGCTGCTCCCGAAGGACTACGTCCGCCTTCGCCTGACGGGGGAGCGGGCGATCGACGTCGCGGACGCCTCCGGGACGCTGCTCCTCGACGTGGCTGCTCGGCGCTGGTCGGAGGAGGTCTGCGCGGCGCTCGAGATCCCGCAGGACTGGCTGCCGCCGGTCCACGAGTCGACCGAGATCGCCGGCGCGGGCGATCAGGCCGCAGGCGCGCTCGGGGTCGGCATCGACCGGCCCGGGCATGCTCTCGGTCGTGCTCGGGACGTCGGGCGTCGTCTTCGCGGTGCTCCCGGCCTACCGGGCCGACGAGCGAGGCTCGCGTCCACGTCTTCTGCCACGCCGTACCCGGGACCTGGCATGCGATGGGCGTGATGCTGTCGGCGGCGGGCTCGCTCGCCTGGCTCCGCGAGCTGTTCGGGGCCCCCTGCGGCGTGCTCGACGAGGAGGCTGCCGGCTGGCCTGCGGGGACGGAGGGGCTGCTCTTTGCCCCGTATCTCCAGGGTGAGCGCACGCCGTACTGCGGACCCGGACGCGCGCGGCGCCTTCGTCGGGCTCTCGCTTCGCCACGACCGAGGCGCGCTCGCCCGCGCGACGCTCGAGGGCGTCGCCTACGGGCTCCGGGACTCGCTCGAGCTCCTCCGCGCGCTCGGCGTGGATGCCGAGGTCGGGCGGGTCTCGGGCGGCGGCTCGCGCAGCGAGCTCTGGCTGAAGATCGTGGCCTCGGTGCTCGGCCTGCCGCTCGAGCGCACCGAGACCGACGCGGGCGCCGCGTACGGCGCCGCGCTGCTCGCCGGGGTCAAGGCCGGCGTGTTCGCCGAACGCGGCCGAGGCGGTTGCGCCGCTGCGTCCGGGTCACCGAGCGGGTCGAGCCCGACCCCGAGTGGGCGAGCGGGTACGAACCGTGGCTACGAGCGGTTCCGAGCGCTCTATCCCGCACTACGACCACTGGAGGGTGATGAGCCTGGAAGGCAAGACCGCCGTCATCACGGGCGCGAGCGGCGGTATCGGCGCCGCGGTCGCCCGGATGCTCCACGAGCGCGGCGTCAACGTCGGGCTCGTCTCGCGCGCGCGGCGCCGAGCTCGGGCTCGACGGCGCGATGGCAGCGGCCTGCGACGTGCGCGACGCCGCCGGGCTGCGCGCGCTTCTGCGCGCGAGGTCGCCGAGCGATTCGGCGGGATCGACATCGTCGTCGCCAACGCCGGGCGTCGGCGCCTACGGCTCGTTCCTCGACCTCTCGCAAGAGCATCTCGACGAGATGATCGACGTGAACCTCAAGGGGACGCTCTACGCCGTCCGGGCCGCGCTGCCGCACATGCTCGGCCGGGACGGGCGACGTGGTCACGCTCGCCTCGGAGGCGGGCCGGCGCGGGCCTGCCGCTCGAGGCGGTCTACTGCGCCTCCAAGTTCGGCCAGGTCGGGTTCACGCGCGCGCTCGATCACGAGCTGCGCGAGCACGGGATCCGCTGCACGAACGTGTGCCCGGGCGGGGTCGCGACCGAGTTCGCGCTCGAGGCAGGGCGCGGGCCGGTACGGCCGAGGCGCTGCCGGGGATGATGACCGCCGAGGACGTGGCCGAGGTGGTCGTGTTCGTGCTCGAGCGGCCGCGGCACTTCCGGATGCTCGAGACCGCGTTGCGGCCGATGACCGAGGGCGTCGTGGGGATGACCGGGGCAGCTGACGCACCGGTCAGGTGGGGGATCATCTCCACGGCGCACATCAACCGGCTCCTCATTCCCGGCGCGCACGCGTCGCCGAAGGTCGAGCTCGTCGGGGTGGCGAGCCGCGAGCCTCGGCCGGCCGAGGCGTACGCGCGCGAGTGGGCGATTCCGCAGGCGTACGGCTCCTACGAGGAGCTGCTCGCCGACCCCGGCGATCGAGGCCGTCTACATCTCGCTGCCGAACACCCTTCACGTGCCCGTGGTCGATCCGCGCGCTCGAGGCCGGCAAGCACGTGCTCTGCGAGAAGCCGCTGACACGGCATCCCGACGATGTCGAGGCCGCGTTCGACGCGGCCGAGCGGTGCGGGCGGCTTCTCTCCGAGGCGTTCATGTATCGCCATAACCCGCAGACGCGCGCGGCTGCGGCGAGCTCGTCGACGAGGGCGCGATCGGCGAGCTCCGCCTCGTCCGCTCGACCTTCAGCTACTCGCTCTACGACGCCGGCAACATCCGCCTCCGCGCACGAGCTCGAGGGCGGGGCGCTGATGGATGTCGGGTGCTACTGCGTCAGCGGGTCGCGGCTGCTCGCCGGCGAGCCCGAGTCGGTCTACGCGCAGGCCTGGGTCGGGGACACGGGCACCGACTGGGTGTTCGCGGCCACGATGCGCTTCCCCGGCGATGTGCTCGCCCAGTTCGACTGCGGCACGGCGCTCGTCGAGCGCGACGAGCTCGAGGCGATCGGCAGCGAGGGGTCGATCTTCCTCGACGACCCCTGGCATTGCCGGCGGCCGGTGATCGAGCTGCGCCGCGGCGGCGCGGTCGAGCGGATCGAGATCGAGGTGCTCGACTCCTACCGGCTCGAGCTGGAGAACCTGAGCGACGCGATCCGCGGCGAGGGCGAGCTGCTGCTCGGCCGGGAGGACGCGGTTGCCCAGGCGCGGGTGCATCGAGGCGCTGCACGCTCGGGTGAGTCCGGCGAGCCAATCCGGCTCGGGTGACCGGCACCCGACTCGAACGCTGTGCTCGGTCTAGGGAAGCGCTGTTCGCGAGGTCGACTAGCTCGGCCATCGCGGCCCATTCGGGCTCGTAGACGTGCGCCGTCTTCACGTGCACGATGAGCGGCCCGACGGCGGCGCCGAGCTCCTCCGCCACGTGCTCCTGAAGGTGGGCGAGCTCGACGAGGTTGCCGTAGGCCTTCTTGCCGAAGTCGAGGCCGTGCGCGTAGACGACGAGCTCCACCCGCCCTCGCGCAGCCAGAAGTCGAGCAGGCTGACGCACGGGATGTACGAGGTGTCGGTCAGCGGCTGGAACGTCGTGATCGCCGCGTCGCGGCACTCCGGATCGGCGCGCAGCCGGTCGACGACCCAGGCGATCTGGTCACGGCCCGTCCCGCCGTAGTCGAAGAGCCGCATCGCGTAGCTCTTGGCGCGGCCGAGCTCGGGCACCTCCTCGGCGACGAAGAAGTTCCGGTGCATCCAGTCGAGCCAGTCGGGATCCCCGAGCTCGGCGATCAACGCATCGGCGGAGTCCGGCGAGGCCACCTCGAGCGTGAGCGTGTGCGAGCTCGCGGGTCGGCGCCCCGTCCCAGCTCGCGGCGTCCCCGTCCTCGAGGATCGCCCGGGAGACTCGAGCCAGCCCTCGCCCAGGCTCGGTGCTTCCACGGTCATCGTCGGCACCACGTTGACCGTACCAACCCGCATCAGCTCTTCAGAGCTGCTCTCGACATGAGACCAATCTCCAGGGGGTCAGGAGAGTGGCAGCTCCTCGAAGTCCTCGGGCGTGATCGTCCACGCGCGCAGCTCGCGCAGCTTCAGCCCGTAGATCAGGAACGGCTTGCCGGCCCACAGGCCCGAAAGCGCCCGGTCCGTTCGCGAAGGGCGCGGCTCGGTCTCGGGATGCGAGTGGAAGACGGCGAGCTCGTAGCCCTCGTCCTCGAGGAACCAGACCTCGGGGTCGATCTCGAGCTCGTAGCGATACGGCGAGGCAAGCCGGTTGCGGCCGCGCAGGTATCGCTCGGCGACCCCGTCTCGGAAGAGGATCACCCCGCAGCACTCGTTCGGGGCCTCCTCGGCCGCGTGATCGTGCAGCTCGGCCCTGATCTCGCTCGGGAACTACCACCAGAGCGTCGACTCCATCGACTCGCTCGACATCGGCGGCGCGCCAGAAGTCGCCGGAGAGGTACTTCCAGCCGCCGTCGGCGAGCACGGCGACGACCACCGATCCCTCGGGAAGCTCGCCGGCGATCTTCCGGGCCACGTGGATCGACCGCTCCCGCGGAGACGCCGGCGAAGATGCCCTCCCGATCGAGCAGCGCGTGCACCGCTGCCACCGATTCTGCGTTCGAGACGAGGATCTTCCGATCGAGCTTCGACACGTCGAGAATCGGCGGGATGTAGCCGTCGTCGAGCGAGCGGAGGCCCATCACCGGATCGCCGGGCAGCGGCTCGGCCGCCGCGACGACGACGTTCGGGAACGACTCGCGAAGGCGCTTCCCCGTTCCCATCAAGCGTGCCGCCGGTGCCGAGTCCTGCGACGAGCGCGTCGACGCGCGGCAGGTCGCGGACGATCTCCGCGCCGGTGCCCTCGTAGTGCGCCCGCGGGTTCCACTCGTTCGCGTACTGGAAGAGCATCGTGTACCGCGGATCCGCCGCAGCCAGCTCCTGCGCGAGCCGAACGGCACCGTTGGAGCCCTCGTTCGGCAGGCGAGTCGACGATCGTCGCCCCGTAGAGCTCGAGGACGAGTCGGCGCTCGGGCGTCGCGTTCGCCGGCATCACGCAGGTGAGCTTCAGGCCGCGGAGCTTGGCGACCAGCGCCAGCGAGATCCCGGTGTTGCCGCTGGTCGGCTCGAGCAGCTCGGCGCCCGGCTCGAGGCCCGCCGCATCGACCATCGCGAGCGCCACCCGATCCTTGATCGAGCCGGTCGGGTTCTGCCCTTCGAGCTTGGCGTAGATCGAGACGCCCGGCGGCGACAGCTCGCCGCAGCCTGACGAGCGGCGTGGAGCCGATCAGGTCGAGAAGCGACTCAGCGACCATCCCCGCCCGCCATGGCAGGCAGGAGCACCACGGTTGCATCCGCCGCGACCGGGGCATCGAGCCCACCTGTCGTGCGGACGTCCTCGCCGTCGACGTACACGTTCACATACGGCCGGATCTCGGCGCCGTCGAACACCTTCTCGCCGAGCGCCGGAACCTGTGCCGTGAGGTTCTGAAGCAGCTCCCGCACGGTGGCGCCCGACGCGATCGACCTCGCGGGCACCGTCGGCCTCGCCGCGCAAGACGGGTGGAACCCGGACGATGCTCACCGCGCCGCCCGGCTCGTAACACGGAAGGCCTTCATCGCGAGCAGAACTCGACGTAGTCGACGTACTCGGTGATCGTCGGGTTCGAGCCGCACACCGGGCAATCCGGGTTGCGCTTGATGCGAACCTCGTCGAAATCGGTCGTGAGCGCGTCGATGAGGAGCAGCCGCCCGATCAGTGGGTCGCCGATCCCGAGCGCCAGCTTCAACGCCTCGTTCGTCTGCAGCGTCCCCACGATCCCTGGCAGCACGCCGAGCACGCCGCCCTCGGCGCACGACGGCGCGAGTTCGGGCGGGGGCGGGGCGGGGTAGAGGCAGCGGTAGCACGGGCCGTCTCCGGGCTTGAAGACCGTGACCTGGCCCTCGAAGCGGTAGATCGAGCCGTGGACGACCGGGATGCCGCGCCAGACCGAGGCGTCGTTCACGAGGTAGCGGGTCGGGAAGTTGTCGGTGCCGTCGACGATGATGTCCCAGCCGTCGTCGAGGATCCGGTCGATGTTCTCGGAGGTGAGCCGCTCGCGGTAGGTCGTCACCTCGACGTCGGGGTTGAGCGCCTCGATCGTGCGGCGGGCGCTGTCGACCTTCGGGGTGCCGAGCGTGTTCAGCGAGTGGGCGATCTGCCGCTGCAGGTTCGACTCGTCGACGATGTCCGCGTCGACGATCCCGATGTGCCCGACTCCTGCGGCCGCCAGGTAGAGCGATGCCGGCGAGCCGAGCCCGCCGGCGCCGAGACAGGAGCACGCGCGCATCGAGCAGCGCGAGCTGGCCCGCCTCGCCGATCTCCGGGATCAGCAGGTGGCGCGAGTAGCGCGCGCGCCGCTCCGGCGAGAGCTGGCGGGGCATGACCACGTCGAGCCCGTTGCGCTTCCAGTCGGTGAAGCCGCCCGCGAGCGTGACGGGGCGCTCGTATCCGAGCGCCGCCAGGCTGTCGGCGGCGAAGGCCGAACGCGCACCGGAGGCGCAATAGAGCACGATCGGCGTCGCAGCGGTCGGCGACAACCCCTTCGATCCGCGACTCGAGGTTCCCGCGAGGGACGTGGACGGCGCCCGGGATATGCCCCTCGTCCCACTCGTCCTGTTCGCGGACGTCGACCCAGGCTGCGCCCTCGATCGCCTGCGCCTCGCGCGCGTCGACTTCGACGACGCGATCCTTGACCTGCTTGAGAAGTTCCCTGTAGCTCACCATTGCTTCAAAAACGATAGTAGCCGTCCGCGGCATTCCCGGATAGCCCTCCGGACCCGCCGGGCGATATCTGCACTAACGTTTCGGCGACGCGTGGCTCCTAGATTTCGCCTGTATCTGACGGTCGCGGCCGCAGCGATCGTCGCTGCCGGTCTTGTCGTCGGGCTGACGCTCGACACCCGGACGACGCCGACGCAGCCGAAGGCCGCGCCCGGGAAGCCGCCGGTTCCGAGGCTCACCGGCGCAGTCGGCACGGAGATCGTGGCGGCCTTCCGGGACTGGCCTCACGGAAGCATCGACACGATGCAGCGACTGGGGCTCGAGCACGACGGCGGCAAGACGGCGGCGGAGCGCTCGCTCAGCGCAATCGTGCAGTACTACCGCGGCGTCGGCTCTGCTCTGGGCCGGGTACCCGGCCGACGCGGAGACCGCGCTCGAGTCGGCGAAGAGGCTCGGGCGCAACACGATCATCCACAACCGCGCCGACAATCTCCTCCACCCGAACTACTTCGAGGAATCCTCGGGCGGCCCGGGCTACCCGGTGTTCGTCCCCGTCAACTCCGATCCGCTGCTCAGGAAAGGCTCGCAGGAGCAGGAGGCAGGGCATCAGGTCTCGGCCGAGTCGCTCTATCGGCGGGCGGCGAAGCTCCATCCGGCGAGCGTCGCCGCGAAGGTCGCGGTCGCCGTCGGGCTCTTCGACGAGGCCAACCTGACGCCGTCGTTCTCGCGTCTCGGCCCGCTGACGGCGCGGTACCCGAAGAGCCAGGTCGTCCACTACTACCTCGGGCTGCTCCTCGCCTGGACGAGCCAGGGGCCGAAGGCGATCGCGCAGTTCCGGCGAGTCGTCGCCGCTCGGGCCGTCGACGACGCTCGGAAAGACGGCCTCGCAGTTCCTGAAGCAGCCCAGCGCAAGCTCGAGCAGCGCCGCCTCGAAATGAGCCGTCCGGTGGATGGCGTCCGTCCGGTGGCGCTGCAACACTCGCCGCCGTCGTGGACAAAGCCCTCGCCGCAGCACGGTGGGCGCGGCAGCGTCCGGTGGGGCAGGAGAGGAGCGGACGAAGAGCGTGGGGATCAACGAGCCCGAGGCGGCGTACTTCGAGCAGGAGCTCGACGGCGACGCACCTCATTCAGATCGACTGTCGAGTGCCGCGAGACTGCACCCGGATCAGTCCTACCCGGAACAGCCTGGAGGCCCGATAGACGGCGCCGGCGATGACGGCGCCGGCGATGACGGCTCAGGCGCCGAGTTTCATTCCGCGACGGTGACGGGACGCGAGCTCGCGCTCGACGGGATCCACGAGCTCGAGGACGCGGATCCCGAGGAGTCGCTCGGAGTCGAGATCACGACCGACTCGCTTCAGCTGTTCCTCAAGGACATCGGCAAGGTCAGCCTGCTCACTGCAGCGCAAGAGGTCGAGCTCGCCAAGCGGATCGAGCGAGGCGACCACGGCGCCAAGCAGGCGATGGTCGAGGCAAACCTCCGGCTCGTCGTCTCGATCGCGAAGCGCTACCGGAACCAGGGGCTGCCTTTCCTCGACCTGATCCAGGAAGGCACGATCGGGCTCGTCCGCGCCGCCGAGAAGTTCGACCACCGCAAGGGATTCAAGTTCTCGACGTACGCGACGTGGTGGATCCGGCAGGCCGTTGCGCGGGCCCTCGCCGACAAGGGCCGGACGATCCGCATGCCGGTGCACGTCGTCGAGAAGCTGAACAAGATCCTTCGCGTCGAGCGCAAGCTGCGGGCCGAGCAAGGGGCGGGAGCCAAGCTCGGCCGAGATCGCGCAGGAGCTCGAGATGTCGATCGAGGAGGTCGAGCAGATCCGCCGTACCTCGCAGACCCCGGTGTCGCTGGAGCGACCCGTCGGCGGCGACGACGAGTCGGAGTTCGGGCACTTCATCGAGGACGAATCGGAGCCGCTACCCGACGAGGTGGCAGGCCTTTCGCTCCGCAACGAGGCGCTTTCCCGGGCGCTGTCGACGCTTGGCGACCGCGAGCGGAAGATCCTCGAGCTGCGCTTCGGCCTCAACGGGGAGGCCCCTCGCACTCTCGACGAGGTCGGCCGGTCCTTCCGCGATCACTCGCGAGCGGGTCACGGCAGATCGAGAACCAGTCGCTGAAGAAGCTGCGCCTCCTGGCCGAGTCGCAGAAGCTTCGCGACGTCGCATAGCTGGTCGGTAGGAACCTGCGTTTCCTGCCGAGGCGAGGCGGCTCTCTCCGTTCAGTGGTGGTGAGCGGGCCCGGGCGTAGCCCGGACGCGTGAGTGCCAGTGAGTAACGGCGTGAGGGCCCTCGCTCACTCCTCGAGGTAGCGAACGACGTCGGCCGCGTCGGCCTCGAAGGATGCCGTCAGCTCGGGCTGGAGCTGTACGAACGGCTCGAGCACGACGCGTCGTGCGGAGAGCCGCCAGGTCCCGACCGCACGGCCGCGCGCGAGCATGAAAGGACGGAAGACGCCGCCCGAGACAACGGCGCCCTCGTGCTCCCCGAGGATCGGCGTTCGCGGCATCCATCCGAGGAGGACGGGGTCGAAGGCCCCGAGCAGCCGTGGCCGCGGGAATCCCGGCCGCGCGGAGGCAGGCCCGCCAGGGCGGCGAGACCGTCCTCGCGGCTCGCGAGCTGCGGCGCGATTGCCTGCAGGCCGGCGCGGGCATCGCGCAACGGCAGGCCCGTCCACTTCGCGAGGTCGCGGTCGGAGGCGGGCCCGTGCCCGGCGAGGAAGCGCCGGGCGAGCTCCGCCAGCGCCCGGCCGCGATCGAGCGCCGGCGGCTTCGGGGGGAGCCAGTCGCTCACGAGCGCATACGCATGCTGCTTTCCGACCATCGGCCCGCGGACGGCGATGCCTCGGAGGCACGCGAGGAAGAGGAGGTGCAGCAGCGCCTGCCCCTCCGTCTCCACCCCGATCCGAGCAACGCGTGCTCCGAGCTCGTCTCGGGTAAGCGGCCCCTCCTCCGCAAGCGCCCGCTCGATCGTCGCAACGGCACGGTCGGCGGCCGAGGGCACGACGCCGAGCTCCGAGAGCCGGCGCGCACAGCCGGTGAAGAGCGGGGGCGTCGTGAGCGCGTGCAGCCACGGGTAGTCCTCGCTCGAGACCAGGTGAAGCGTTCCACGGTTGAGCCAGGTGATCAGGAGCGTCCGCTCCTCTGTGAGGCCCCGAACGACATCCGCCGCCGTCACGCCTTCACTCCGGGCGCGCACGGCGAGGCGGGCTCCGCGACCGTCCTGGCCCTGCACCGCCAGCAGCCGCTCCGCGACCGCCACGGCGCTCGTTGCCGGCGGGCCGGCCAGAAGCTGGGCAGTCAGCCGCTCTGCGAGAATCGTCATCCCTCGAGTATCACGCCGACTCGATCCGCAGTCCGGAAGCAACTGTCTTCCCGATTTCGGATCGTCGTCAGCCCGTGGAACCGCGGTACGTGACGTTCGTCCCGGTTGGCGCTCTAGACTGGCCTCCGGATGTCCGACTGGTTCGACGAGCTCGCCCCCTTCCTGCGGATCCCGTCGGTCAGCGCAGACGCTGCCCATCGAGACGACGTGCTTCGCGCGGGCACCTGGGTCAGGGACTTCATCCGCGAGGCCGGCGGCGACGCGGAGCTCGCGACTGGCACGGGCAGCCGCTCGTGCTCGGCGAGATCCGCGCTTCGAACGGGCCGGATGCTCCGACCGTGCTCGCCTACGGCCACTTCGACGTGCAGCCGGCTGCCCCGCTCGAGCTCTGGGAGAGCGGTCCGTTCGAGCCGGAGCTCCGCGACGGCTACCTCTACGGCCGCGGCACCGTCGACGACAAGGGCCAGCTCTACATGCTCCTCGCCGCGGCCCGTGAGCTCGCTCGGGCCGGGGCGCTTCCCGTGAACGTCCGCTTCTGCTGCGACGGCGAGGAAGAGATCGGCGGCCACTCGATCGTCGACTTCCTGGCCGAGGACGAGCGCGGCGCCGACGCGGCGATCATCTTCGACAGCGGCATGATCGAGCGAGACCTGCCGGCCTTCAACCTGGCCACGCGCGGCCTCATCTACTTCCACCTCAGCTTGCGAACGGGTGAGCGGGACCTCCACTCGGGCATCTACGGCGGCGCTGCGCTCAACGCTGCGCACGCGCTGGCGACGACGCTCAACGGTCTCGTGGCGGCCGGCGGCCGCCTCGTCGAACCGCTCCGCAAGGGCCTCGTGGCACCGACCGCGGAAGAGCTTGCGGGCTGGGCCCTCTTGCCCGGCGGCACCCTCGAGCTCGAGAGCCAGGGGGCCCGCCCGGCCGACTCGGCCGCCGCCGAGGAGTTCTACGTGCGGACGTTCGCCGAGCCCGCCCTCGACGTGAACGGATTCGAGAGCGGCTCGCCCCGGCTCCAGAAGACGGTGCTCCCGGTCGAGGCCATCGCGAACATCTCGATCCGCCTGGCTCCGGGGCAAAAGGTCGACGAGATCGCACCCGAGGTCGAGCGGCTTCTCCGCGAGGGCCTTCCGGCCGGTGCCGACCTCGAGATCGAGCGCCTCTCGTCCTCGCCGCCCGGACTCGTGTCACCCGACGCGACGGCGATCCGCCTCGGGCTCGATGCATTCGAACGCGCACTTGGCCGGCGGCCCGCGCTGATCCGCACGGGCGGCACCCTCCCGATCGTGCCGGCGCTTGCCGACAAGGGAATCCCGACGATCATCACCGGTTTCGGCCTCCCCGATTCGAACATCCACTCGCCGAACGAGCGGCTTGTCGCCGATTACGTTCCGCTCGGGATCGCCGCTGCGCGCGAGCTCTATCTGGCGCTCGCGGCGCTGTAGCGCCCAGGCTCCGGGTCCAAACGATCAGTCCCAGGGCGGCGGGTTGTGCACCCAGCGGCCGGCGACCATCGTCGCAACGACTTCGGCGTCGAGGTCATCCCAGGGGTCGCGGTCGAGCACGACGAGATCCGCCGCGTAGCCGGGCAGCAGCTTCCCACGCCGGCGTTCGTCGCCCGTGAGCCATGCAGGCGCGGTGGTCGATGCCTCGAAGGCCTGCTCGACGGTCAATGCCTGCTCGGGATGCCAGGCGTCCCGAGTGTCGATCGTGCGTCGAACGCCGGCGCGGATCCCGGCGAGCGGGATCGAGCTCCTCGATCGGCGCGTCCGAGCCATTGGCGACGACCGCGCCTGAATCCACGAGCGACCTGTAAGCGTAGGCCCCGCCGGTCTTCCCGGCCAGAACCGATCGGCAAGGTCGCGATCCGAGGTGGCGTGGGAGAACTGCACGGAGGCGGCGATGCCGAGCCCGGCGAATCGCGGAAGGTCCTCGGGGCTCAGCAGCTGGGCATGCTCGATGCGGTGACGCAGCCCAAGCGGCTTCCACGCCTCGCGCGTCCGCTCGAACGCGTCGAGCGCGTCGCGATTGGCGCCGTCGCCGATCGCGTGCACGGCAACCGGGAAGCCCCGCGGCTGCACCCGCCAGGATGATCTCGGCGAGCTCCTCGCCGCTCGTGATCGTGACGCCCGGAGCCGTCGAGCATCAGGGCCGTCTTCGACCCGAGCGTCCCGTCCATGAACGCCTTCAGGTACCCGAGCCGCAGGAGGGGACTGCCGAAGCCGGAGCGGATCCCGAGCTCGCCGAGCGCACCGACATTCGCTGCCGGCACGGACTGCCAGACGCGGAGGGTGAGCGATCCTCGTTCCTCGAGCCGCTGCCAAAGCCGCAGTGCTCCGAGCCAGCCATCCTTGTCGTGCACCGAGGTGACGCCGCGCGAGGCGGCAAGCTTGACACCTACCTGCATCGCCGCGAGGTAGGCCTCGTCGGGAACGACCAGGTGGCGCTCCTTGAACCGCCAAGCGGCCTCCTCGCGAAGCACGCCGGTGGGCGACCCGGTCTCGTCACGCTCGACGACGCCGCCTTCGACCTCGAGGTCGCCCCCCGCGAGCGCGAGCGCCGCCGAGTTCAGCCAGAGCGAGTGGTAGTCCTTCGCGATCATCGCCGCCGGCGTGTCTCCCGTGATCGCGTCGAGCCTGGCACTCGTCGGTTCCTCGCCGGACGCCCAGTCGCCGCTTCGCCAGCCGTAGCCGCGGATCACCGTGTCGGGCCCTCGGACGGCGCCGGCAATCCGTGCGAGCGCCTCGTCGAGCGAGGTGCAGCCTTCCAGCGACACCTGGCCCTGCGCAAGCGCCCAGGTTGGGAAGTGAACGTGGGAGTCGGTGAGGCCGGGAAGACGACTCGGCCTCCAAGATCGACCACGTCCGGCGAGACGAGAGCGGTCTCGTGGACGCCGACCCCGCCGGCGATCCACGCGTCCGGCGATCGCGAGGGCCCGCTGGGTCGGGAGCTGGCGATCCATCGTCCGGACAAGGCCGTTCTCCAGGATCACGACGCTGGAATCTAGATGGAGTAGGGGATAGTCACCGTGTCGATCAGCTCGAGCACCCGAGCGCGGGCCGCCGGAGCGTCTGCCGCCCGTACGGTCAGCTCACCGAGCACCGTCGGGAACCCGTCCGCGGATGTGACAACGTGCTCGCCGGCCTCCACGTAGACGTCGCGCTGGATGACGGACGGATCGTCGGCGAAACGATCGAAGAAGCGTGTGTGCTCGATCGTCCCGGAGCGCGCCGGATGCAGAGCGACGGTGGCGATGCCGCAGGCTGGCTGCGGGTACGCGGTCGGTGCGACCGGGATTCCGGCAGAGACGAGGAGTTGCTGCTCGAGCAGGTCGACTCCTGTGACGAGCCGGTGGTTGTCGACGATCGAGCCGCCGCCGAGCCGGGCGTTCAGCTCGAGGAGCCGAGGGCCGCGGGTCGTGTCCTTTGCCTCTGCGTGGAGAGGGCCTTCGCGGAAGCCGAGCGCCAACGCTGTGCGGACGCACAGGTCGATCAGCTCGGCAACGCGCTCGGGGGGATGCGCCGAGGGGGTTTGGAGCCCGGTCTCGACGAAGTACGGCTCCTCCGTCGGCCAGTTCTCGCTGACGGCGGAGAACACACAGGCCCCGTCGGAGAGCAGGAAGTCGATATCGAACTCCGAGCCGTCCAGGTACTCCTCGAGTAGGAGGTCGCAGCCCTGCTCGAAGATCGGGTTGAGCTCGGGGGAGATGAGCGCGGTCACGCTCGCGTAGCCGGCCTCGAGGCCCTTCAGGTCGTCGACGCGTAGGCAGCCGAGAGCCTCGGCCCCGAAAACCGGCTTGATCACCGCGGGGAACCCGACCTGCGCAGCGGCAGCTGCGAGCGTGCCTGCGTCGGCGAGATGCACAAACCGTGGCGTGGGGAGGCTCGCATCCCGGCTTGCCTCGAGGGTGCGCAGCTTGCTGCGCGCCCCGTCCGCCGCCTGGATCGGCATCCCCGGCAGCCCGAGAGCTGATGCGATTCTCGCTGTTGCAGGCACGGCGTCCTCCCAGAAGGTCACGACACCGTCGAGGCGCTCGGCCTCGCTCGCAAGCGCGGACAGCACGGAGGCCGACGCTCCATCCGGGTCGCCCGAGGTCTCCGCGCTGACAAATCGTGCTGCGACTCCCTCGTCGACGAGCGCGCGCGCCCAGCTGTGGGAATCTCCGACGAGCACGAGGTCGACCCCGAGCGCCTTCGCCCGTTCGTACAGGAACCTCTTGTTGATGTAACCGGGCTCGATCACCGCGATTCGCGACCCCCCGAGCAGATGGCGCCGAAGCTCGTCCGCCTCCGCTCCGCGACGCCGTAGCGCTTCCGGCTCCACGCTTGCGAGCCGGGCCCGCAGGGTTGTAGTCGGTCGCATCTTCAGCCTCTCCTCATAGGTGGAGTGCGAGGGCCGCTGATCATCCCAGCGGGTTGGCGAGCCGTCAAACCGTGCCGGGCGCTCGCCAGGCGCCCCGGGGCCCCGGCCCAAGTGTAGGGACGCACCGCTCCGCCCTGGAGATCGATTCGCCCCCGGCGCAGCACCGCATTGTCACCGGTTCGGGCAGATGCGTGTCGTCTTCGTGCCCTGTTCTCCGAGCCGCCGCCGGCGAAAGCACCGTGTGCGGCCTGCCGTTCGAGGCGGGTCGTGTGTCGCAGAGGCCTTCGCTCGACCGATCGAGTGTCGTCGAACCTGCGGTGCGATAGTTGGGCGGTGGCGGGCAGCGGAGGCACGAGGGCGGCGTTTGCCGCGAACCTCCGGCAGCCTGCGCTCCGGCGGGCTCAGCTCGCCTGGGCGGCGTCCCTCCTCGGGCACGTCTCGATCACGGTCGCAGTCTCGGTCTACGCCTACGACGTCGGCGGGGCCACGGCGGTCAGCCTCGTCTACGTGCTCCGGCTCGTGCCGGCGGCGGTCGCGACGCCGTTTGCGTCCTTGCTCGGCGATCGCTTCGACCGCTCGCGGGTGATGCTCGTCTCCAACCTCAGCCGGTTCGTGCTCTCGGCGGTGCTCGCCGGCCGCGGTGCTCGGAGGCGTCAGCCATTGGGTCGTCTATGCGCTCAGCATTGCGATCAGCGTCGCGGGGACGCCGTTCCGTCCGGCCCAGGTCGCGCTTCTCCCCTCGCTCGTCGAGCAGCCCGACGAGCTGACGGCGGCGAACGTCGTCTGCCTCGACGATCGAGGGCCTCGGGTTCTTCGCCGGTCCGGCCCTCGCCGGCGTGCTCCTGGCGGTGTCGGGCGGAACGCCGTGTTCGCGTTCGTCGCAGTCGCCTTCGGCATCTCGACGGTGGTGCTGCTCCGCCCGCTGCGCGGGCACGCAGTCCGAGCGCGAAGACGACGAGGAAGAGGACGAGTCGTTCGTCGAGGCGATGCTCGCGGGGGCGCGAACGATCGGCGAAGCGACCGAGACCTGCGCGTCATCGTCGGGCTGTTCACCGCACAGACGCTCGTAGCCGGCGCGCTCGCCGTGCTGCTCGTCGTCACGGCGATCAAGCTGCTCCATACCGGCAACGCGGGTGTGGGCTGGCTCGACGCCGCAGTCGGTGTCGGCGGGATGCTCGGCGCGGTGGCGGCGGTCCGGTTGGCGGGAGCAGGCGGCTGACGCCGCGCGTTTCTCGTCGGGATCGTGCTCTGGGGGCCGCCGTTCCTGCTGATCGCCGCCTGGCCGAACCTGGGCGCGGCGATCTTCGCGTTCGCCGTGATCGGCGTCGGGAACATCCTCGTCGACGTCGCCGGCTTCACGCTGCTCCAGCGCGCGGTCGAAGACACGGTGCTCGCGCGTGTCTTCGGCGCCGTCGAGACGCTCTATCTACGCAAGCGCGGCGCTGGGCGCCGTCGTCGTTCCGCCGCTCGTGTCCGGCGGTCGGGACGAGATGGGCGCTCGTCGCCACCGGGCTTTTCCTGCCGGCCTCGCGCTCGCTCTGGGCTCGCGGCTCCTGCGCGTCGACCGCGCGGCGGTCGCACCGGCCGAGGCGGTCGCGCTGCTCCGCGCGCTGCCGCTCTTCGCGCCGCTGCCGGCGCTTGCGCTCGAGCGCCTCGCGCTGCAGCCTCGAGCCGCTCGAGCGTCACCGGCGGGAGCCGAGGTGATCACCCAGGGCGAGGTCGGCGACCGCTACTACGTGCTCGCGAGCGGGCGCGGCCGAGGTCGTGATCGACGGTGCGCTCGTCGGCCGCCTCGGACTCGGGCGAGGGCTTCGGTGAGATCGCGCTTCTCCGCGATGTGCCGCGCACGGCGACGGTGCACCACGACCGAGGCGGGCGAGCTCTTCGCGCTCGACCGGCGAGACATTCCTCGATGCCGGTCGGCTCGACCAGACGCTCGCTTGCAGCGGCGAACGAGACGGCCGCCGGCGGCTCGGCACGTTCCGGGACGGTCTAAGCCCGCCCTCCACGGCCGGAGCTTAGCTCCGGGACCCGACTAGACTGCGGCGTGCCGCATGAACCGTTGACGGCCGAGCAGCGCGAGATCAGGGGCCTCGTTCGCACACTCGCCCGCGAGCGGATCGCTCCACGTGCTGCCGAGATCGACCGTACCGCCGAGTTCCCGTGGGACGTCGTCGAGCTGTTTCGCGAGCACGGGATCTTCGCGACGCGTCGCGGACGAGGAGTTCGGCGGGGACCGGCGCGAGCGCGCTCACCACGCTCGTCTCGATCGAGGAGGTCTCGAAGGTCTGCGCGACGAGCGGGCTGATCATCGGCGGCGCAGGAGCTCGGCGCGCTCGCGTTCAAGCTCGCCGGCACCGAGGAGCAGAAACGCCGCTTCCTGCCCGGGATCGCCTCGGGCGAGACGCTCTGCGGCCTACGCGCTCACCGAGCCCGGCTCGGGCTCCGACGCGGGGGCGCTGCGCACCGAGGCACGGCGCGAGGGCGGCGATTACGTCCTCGACGGCTCGAAGCGGTTCATCACGAACGCAGGCGTCGCCGGTCTCTACATCGTCTTCGCGAGAACGTCGCGCGGAGGGGCGGAGGGCGATCTCGGCGTTCGTCGTCGAGGCCGACGCCCCGGGCTTCGAGCTCGGGCGGATCGAGCCGAAGATGGGGGTCAAGGGCTCGACGACAGGCGAGCTCTTCTTCACGAGCTGCCGCGTGCCGGCGGCAAACCGCCTCGGCGAGGAGGGTGACGGCTTTCGGCTCGCGATGCGGATCCTCGACCGCTCCCGCCCCGGCGTCGCCGCCCAGGCGCTCGGGATCGCGGAGGGCGCGACCGATTACGCGCTCGAGTACGCGCGCGAGCGCGAGACGATGGGCGAGCCGATCGCGCAAGCCACCAGCTCGTCGCGGCGATGCTCGCCGACATGGAGGTGAAGTGCGAGGCGGGCCGAGGCCTTCTCTACCAGTGCGGCGCGCTCATCGACGGGGGTGTCGACGGGCCCGAGCTGACGCGGCTCGCCGCGATCACGAAGCTCTTCTGCACCGACGCGGCAATGTCGGTCACGACGGATGCCGTGCAGGTTCTCGGCGGGTACGGGTACATGAAAGAGCACCCGGTGGAGCGGATGATGCGCGACGCCAAGGTCACCCAGATCTACGAGGGCACGAACCAGATCCAGCGGCTCGTGATCGCCCGCGAGATGCTGCGCGAGCCGCGTTGGGCGCAGCCTGCGACGGGCCTCCCGGACGGCGGCTCCTGACCGCTGTGCCTCCACGCGGGTCAAGCTCTCGAGCGCCGACCGGGTGCTCTTTCCCGACGACGGGATCACGAAGGGCGACCTGTTCGACTACTACGCGGCGGTCGCGCCGGCGATCGTCCCGCACCTGCGCGACCGGCCGTTCACGATGAAACGGTGGCGCGAAGGCCTTCCAGGCGGGAGCTTCTTCCAGAAGCAGGCCCCGAAAGGGATGCCGTCGTGGGTTCCGACGAGGCAGTTCCGGACCTGGCCGCGCGAGGGCGGCTCACGCCTCGTCGACTTCCCGCTCGTCCAGTCGGCCGACGTGCTGCTCTGGATGGTGCAGATGCACTGCATCGACATGAACGCGTGGTACTCGCGAGTCGACAAGCCCGACCGCCCCGACTTCGTCCTCTTCGACCTCGACCCGCCCGACTCGCCCGACGGCTTCCCGATGGCGGTGCGTGTGGCCCACCTGATCCGCGAGGCGCTCGAGGGCCTCGACCTCCGCTCCTACGTGAAGACGAGCGGGGCCGACGGCATCCACGTCCTCGTCCCGATCACGCGGCGGTCGGGCTACGACGAGACCTACGAGTTCGCCGAGCTGCTCTCGAGGCGCCTCGAGGCCGAGCATCCCGGCGAGGTCACGACCGAGTGGCTGAAGAAGAAGCGGTCGGGCGTCCTCGTCGACCACCGCCAGAACGGCCATGGCAAGACGATCGCCTCCGTCTACTCGGTGCGCCCGAAGCCGGGCGCGCCGGTCTCGACGCCGCTCCACTGGGACGAGCTCGCACCCGAGATCAGGCCGCGCGACTTCTCGATGGCGGTCGCACTCGAGCGCGTCGGCCGGCTTGGCGACCTGTTCGAGCCGGTGCTGCACGGCGGCCAGGCGCTCGGACCGGCGCTGCGCGAGCTCCGCGGGTAACCGGGCGCAGGCCGGTGAGACCGGCCGCGTATCCCGGCGCGCAGACCGGAGCTGCTCGGCGCCCGGTCGGCGGTGAACGGCGTTTGGCGGCGGCCCCGCAGCCCGCTCAAAGGGTCGTGTCGATGTACGTGCCGCCGCCGTCGACCGCACGCAAGGCGGCACCCAGTTGGTCGGCCGACTCCTTCAGCAGGTAGCCGTGCGCGCCGAGGTTCATTGCCCTGCGGCAGTAGGCCGGATCGTTCTCGGCCGAGAACATCAGGATCCGCGACTCGGGGCTGAGGGTGCGGGCCGCCCCGATCGCCTCCAGGCTGCTGCGACCGTGAAGCATGCAATCGAGCAGCACGATGTCCGGTTTCGTGAGCGGTAGCGCCGCGAGGAGGGTCGGGATGTCGGCGGTCTCCGAAACGACTGTGATGCCCGGCTCGGCGGTCAGCAGGTCTCGTACGAGCGTGCGAATCCCGTCGTGGTCGTCGCAGAGAAGCACCCGGATCGGCTGATCGTCCTCCTTCAGGTAGCCCTCGTCCAACGTGACCCCAGTCTTTCGTGTGCGAGCGATTTCGGCATCCGTGCTTTGGCTGAGAGCGCCGGGTCTTGCCCGCAGCGGGTTTCTGCGCTCTGCCACGTAGTCGGCGAAGCGTCGTCGCGGCTTTCCCGCACCGCGGCCCCGGCACGCACTCTCAGAAGATCTGACAGAGCGCCGGGCACGCGCCCTGCGTCATCCTCAGTCGCCCCAAGATCACGAGGATATTGAGGCTCCCTGCGTCCTATCCATTGCACGCACCCATCACGCCCAGTCACCGCGAGGTGATTCTGTTAGAGCTTCTTATGCCTCCTAGGGCCAGGCCGAAACCACAACCGGGCGCGAACCTGTACCGGAGCCCCCGGCCTAGCCGGCGCCGGCCTTGAGCGACGCCTTATGGGCTCGCTTCGCGGCCTGGTAGTCGGCGAGCGCCTGCGGCGAATCGACATCGCCGAGGCAGGCATGCCCCGGGACGAGCGGCTTCGCCGCCTCGACGTCGAAGCGTGCGCGAGCACGGAGGCGAGCGCCGTGACCTTCATCGGCCCGAACCCTGGAAGCGAGCCGAGTCGCTTCTTCAGGTCGGCAGCGTCGGCGGCCTCGCTCCAGATCCGCGAGGCGTCGCCGCCGTAATCCTCGCGTCACGACCGCGGCGAGCTCTCGCACCCGCCCGGCCATCGAGCCCGGGAAGCGATGGATCGCCGGCTTCGCGCGAGAACGCCTCCTCGAGGTCGAGCGTCGCGAGCCTTCGCGGGATCGAGCGTGCCGACGCGCTGCTTAGCGCGAGCGGGCCCGGCAAACGCCTTCTGCACCGGGCACCTGCTGGTCGATCGCGAACCCCATCAGGAGCGCGAAGGAGTCGCTCGCGATCAGCTCTGCAGGCTGCCGGATCGTCCGTGAAATAGAGCGCTTCGGGCATGGAAAAGATCGTACCAAACGAACACTTGTTCGCCCGCCTTCGGGGCGATACCCTGGGACGGTGGACCGCTCGCAGCCTTCTCTCCCGGGACGCGGCACTGGTTCGAGCAGGCCTTCGCCGAGGCCACGCCGGCCCAAAAGCTCGGCTGGCCGGCGATCGCCACGCGGCGGCGACGTCCTGATCCAGGCCCCGACCGGCTCGGGGAAGACGCTCACGGCGTTCCTCTACGCGATCGACCGGCTCACCGCGCGCCCGGGCAGGGGCCTGCGCGTGCTCTACGTCTCGCCGCTGAAGGCGCTCAACTACGACATCGAGCGCAACCTCCGCGGCCCGCTCGCCGGGCTCGGGTCGGAGTCACCGGTCGGCGTCCGAACCGGCGACACGCCGGCCAAGGAGCGCCGCGCGCTCGTCAAGGAGCCGCCCGACATCCTGATCACGACGCCCGAGTCGCTCTACCTGATGCTCACCTCGGCCGCGCGCGAGACACTCCGTGGCGTCGAGACGCTCATCCTCGACGAGGTGCACGCGCGTCGCGGGCACGAAGCGCGGCGCCCACCTCGCCCTCTCGGTCGAGCGGCTGCAGCGGCTGGTCGAGCGGCCGATCCAGCGCATCGGGCTCTCCGCCACCCAGCGGCCGCTCGAGGAGATCGGGCGGTTCGTCTCAGGCGGACGCCCGATCGAGCTCGTCGACGCCGGCACGCGCAAGGAGCTCGATCTCCAGGTCGTCGTCCCGGTCGACGACCTGCGCGAGCTCGGCTCGACCGCGGGCCCTCTCGCATCCGATCCTCGCCGAGGGGCAGGTCGGCGACGGCAGCCCCGAGCGGGCGCACGCCTCGATCTGGCCATCGATGTACCCCGAGCTGCTCGCGCTCGTCGAGGCGCACCGCTCGACGATCGTGTTCGTCAACAACCGCCGGCTCGCCGAGCGGCTGGCGCTGCGCCTGAACGAGCTCGCGGAGCGCGAGGTCGCCCGCGCCCACCACGGCAGCCTCGCCCGCGAGCAACGCGTGCTCGTCGAAGAAGATCTGAAGGCAGGGCGCATCCCATGCCTCGTCGCCACCTCCTCGCTCGAGCTCGGGATCGACATGGGCGCGGTCGACCTCGTGATCCAGGTCGAGTCGCCCAAGTCGGTCGCCCGCGGCCTCCAGCGGATCGGACGCGCCGGCCACGAGCTCAATGCCGTCTCCAAAGGGCGGATCTTCCCGAAGTTCAGGGCCGACCTGCTCGAGTCGGCCGTCGTTGCGCGGGCGATGCGAGCCGGCGAGATCGAGGAGACGAAGATTCCACGCAACCCGCTCGACGTGCTCGCCCAGCAGATCGTCGCGATCGCCGTCGACGAGGAGATCACGGTCGACGAGCTCCATGCACTCGTTCGCCGGGCCTATCCATTCGCCGAGCTCTCGAGGGCGCAGCTCGAGAACGTCCTCGACATGCTCGCGGGCCGCTACCCGTCCGACGAGTTCGCGGATCTGCGACCCCGGATCGTCTGGGACCGCAGCGGCGGCACGATCCGGGCGCGAGACGGAGCCCGGCGGCTTGCGGTCACGAACGCCGGCACGATTCCCGACCGAGGGCTCTTCGGTGTCTTTCTGGTCGACGGTGGCGGGCGAGTGGGGGAGCTCGACGAGGAGATGGTCTACGAGGCGCGGGCCGGCCAGACGTTCCTGCTCGGCGCCTCGACCTGGCGCATCGAGGAGATCACGCGCGACCGCGTGCTCGTCTCACCCGCGCCCGGCGTGCCAGGAGCGGTGCCGTTCTGGAAGGGCGAAGGCATCGGGCGTCCGTACGAGCTGGGCGCCAAGATCGGCGCCGCCTCGCGCGAGCTGGCGGCCATCGGCGACGACACGGCGCTCGAGCGGCTGCGCAGCGAGTTCCTGCTCGACGAGCGGGCGGCCCGGAACCTGCTCGCGTTCCTGCGCGACCAGGCCGACGCGACCGGCGCGGTGCCGTCCGATCGCACGATCGTGGTGGAGCGCTTCCGCGACGAGATCGGCGACTGGCGCGTCTGCATCCTGACGCCGTTCGGCGGGCGCGTGCACGCCCCCTGGGCGATGGCGATCACCGCGCGTCTGCGCGAGTCGCTCGGTCTCGACGTGCAGTCGATCTGGTCGGACGACGGGATCGCGATCCACGTACCCGACTCCGACTCGCCGCCGCCTGCCCACGAGCTCCTCGTCGACCCGGCCGAGGTGGAGGATCTCGTCGTCGCCGAGCTCGGCGAGACGGCGCTCTTCGGCGCTCGCTTCCGCGAGAACGCGGCCCGCTCGCTTCTGATCCCGCGCCGGCGGCCCGGGCAGCGGACGCCGCTCTGGCAGCAGCGGCTGAAGGCGCAGTCGCTGCTTCAGGTCGCCCGCAGGTACGGCTCGTTCCCGGTCGTGCTCGAGACCTACCGCGAATGCCTGCAGGACGTCTTCGACCTGCCCGCGCTTGAGGACCGTCCTCACAGGCCTGCAGACGCGGCGGCTCGATCTCGTGGAGGTCGAGACCGGCAGCGCCTCCCCGTACAGCTCGTCGCTCCTCTTCGACTACGTCGCGACGTACATGTACGAGGACGACACCCCGCCGGCCGAGCGGCGGGCGCAGGCGCTGTCGCTCGACCGCGATCTTCTGCGCGAGCTGCTCGGAAGCGAGGAGCTGCGCGAGCTGCTCGACCCGGACGCGGTCGAAGAGGTCGAGCGCCAGCTGCGACGGGAGCCGCGGACGCCCGACGAGCTGCACGATCAGCTGCGGGTTCGAGGCGATCGTCGCGCGGGCGAGTACGACCAGGCGCTCGCTGCGCCGCTCCTCGCCGAGCGGCGCGCTGTGCTCGTGCGGATCGCAGGCGAGGAGCGGCTGATCGCCGCCGAGGACGCGGGTCGCTATCGCGACGCGCTCGGCGCGATGCCGCCCGGCGGGCTGCCCGAGGCATTCCTCGAAGGCGGCCCGGACTCGCTCCGCCAGCTCGTTGTCCGGTACGCCAAAGGTCGCGGGCCCGTTCACCTCGGCGCGAGGCGGCCGAGCGCTTCGGACGTGATCTCGTCGGCCTCCTGGTCGAGCTCGAGCGCGAGGAGCAGCTCGTGCGCGGCGAGCTGCGCCCCGGGGGCACCGAGCGCGAGTGGTGCGACCCGGACGTCCTTCGCCGGCTGCGCCGCGCCTCGCTTGCAGCGCTGCGCCGCGAGGTCGAGCCGGTCGAGCCCGCAGCGCTCGCGCGCTTTCTGCCTTCCTGGCACGGGGTCGACCGCCGCGCCAGCCTGCGGGAGGCACTCGTGCCGCTCCAGGCGCTCGCCCTGCCGGTGGCGCTCTGGGAGAGACGAGCTCCTGCCGCGGCGTGTGCCTTCGTATCGGCCCGAGCAGCTCGACGCGCTCTGCGCGAGCGGCGAGATCGTGTGGGTCGGCGCAGGGCTCGACCGCGTGGCCGTCTACTTCCGCGAGGACGCCGCCGCGCTCGGTCAGGTGCCGGGTGCGCCGCCGCCCGAGGGTGAGGAGCACGAGCGGCTCCGCGCGGCGCTCGGGAGGGTCTGCGCTCTTCTGGCCCGACCTGCTCGAGGAGAGCGGACTTGCACCGGACGAGGCGCTTCCGGTGCTCTGGGATCTCGTCTGGGCGGGCGAGGTGACGAACGACGCCTGGACGCCCCTTCGGGCGGGCCGGCGCCACGGCGTGCCGAAGCCGGAGCGTCGGCCGAGGCGCTTCTCCCGGACGCGCGCCACCGGCGCGACCGCCACCCAGGGTCGGTGGGCGACGACCGGGCGGCTCTTCGCAGGGCCGCCCGAGCGCCGCGCGCTCGCCGAGCTGCTGCTCGAACGTCAGGGCATCGTCACGCGCGACGGCGTCCGCGCCGAGGGCATCCCCGGCGGCTACGGCGCCGTCTACGCGGAGCTGCGGGCGCTCGAGACACTCGGGCTCTGCCGTCGCGGCTACTTCGTCGAGGGGCTCGGCGGCGCACAGTTCGCGCTCGGCGGGGCCGTGGAGCGGATCCGCGAGCTGCGCGAGGCCGAGGAGGTTCCGCCTCCGGTCGTGCTTGCGGCCGCCGACCCGGCGCAGCCCTACGGCGCCGCGCTTCCGTGGCCCAGGCGGGCAGGCGCCCGTGCGGCCCGCGTCGCCGGAGCCCATGTCGTCCTGATCGGCGGCGAGGCCGATGCTCTACGTCGAGCGCGGCGGCCGCTCGCTCGTCCCACTCCGCGAGCCCGACGAGGCGTGGCTCCGGCCGGCGCTCGCAGCGCTCGTGGCGTATGTCCACGCCGGGCGGGCCAGGCGGCTTGCCGTGGAGCGGTTCGACGGCGAGCCGGTCACCGAGAGCGATGTCATGCCCCTCCTGGTCGAGGTGGGCTTCCTCGCGGGGCCGCGGCGGGCGGTCTTGAGGTCGTGAGCGGGGACTGACGGTGAGCCTGTACCAGGTGCAGCTCGATAGCTACCTCGTCGCCGGAGCCGCACTTCGAAGCGCCTGGCCACCCGAACAAGCTCTGGGCGAGACGGCGCTGGACTCGTTCCTCGACGAGATGCACTACTGCGTCCTCGCAACCGTGACCGGGCGGGGGCGGCCTCAGGCGCGCCCGGTGGCCTTCATGGTCTTCGGCGGTTCGTTGTGGTTCGGGACCGGCCCGGGTGGCAGGTTGAGGAACGTCCACAAGACGCCCTGGATCTCGGCGGTCGTCAGCGACCGCGACGGTGACGGGCATCGGGCGGTCGTCGCCGACGGCCTTGCGATCGTGCTCGAGGCTCCCCCCGGCGGTCTGCTCGAGCTCTGGGAGCGACGGTTCGAGTCGCGCCCCGACTGGGCGACTCACTGGCTGGAGCTCCGTCCCAAGCGGCTGTTCTCGTACGCCGCTCCCGCCAGCGGTGCCTGAGGGCGACACGCTTCACCGGGCCGCTGCGCGGCTCCAGCCGCTCGTAGGCGAGCGGCTCGGACGTCGAGTCGCATCATCCGACGAGCGCAGGCCACCCGTGTCGCACCCCAGATCGACGGCCGGGTGCTCGAATCGGTCGACGCGGTCGGGAAGAACCTCGTGCTTCGATTCGAGGGCGGCATCGTCGTGCGTTCGCATCTCAGGATGAGTGGCCGCTGGAGCCTTCGGCCGAGGGGCGCCGCGGAACGCGGCCGGCCGTGGCTCATCCTCCGCGGCGCCGAAGCTGAAGGAGTCCTCTGGGGAGGCCCGGTCCTCGAGCTTCACCCCGCGCGCTTGACGGGCCTCGGGCCGGACATCCTCGGGTCGCCGCCCGACATCGGCGGGATGCTCGATCGGCTCCGCGGCGCCGAAGCCACGAGAGCGCTCGGCGAGAGCCTGCAGGATCAGTCGCTTGTCGCCGGGATCGGAAACATGTGGATGGCCGAGACGCTCTGGGAGACTCGGCTCTCTCCGTGGACTCGGCTCGGAGATGTGCCCGAGGCAAGCCGGCGGAGGTGCTCGAGACGGCGGCGCGTCTGATGCGAGGCGCGGTTTCGGCCGGCCGTGACCGCAGCAAGAAGGCCCACGGCCGGGCCGGGCGACCCTGCGCACGGTGCGGCACCGCGATCCGCTCGCGCGGGCAGGGCGATGCCAACCGGCTGGCGTACTGGTGCCCCTCATGCCAGCCCGAAGGCCCGTCCAGGGTAGGAGACGGGGCCGCCGTCTCGTAGATGCACGGATGGCGACTCGTGCACCGCACCTCTACCAGTCGCTGCGCGCGTTCTGCCTCGCCGCCTTCGCCGCCGAGCGCGGTGCGGAACTGCCGTTCGCCTTCGAGGAGCATGCGACCCAGCACGGCCCGTCGCTCTACGAGTACCGGCCGCTCGTCCGGAGCTTCGTCGAGGAGCAGGCGCCAACGCTTCGCCGCCTTCCCGACACGCGTAACGCGATCGACGATCTTCGCCGTGAGCCGGCGGCGGCGATCTTCGCCCACGCGCATTCCGGCGTCGGGTCGACCGACGACGATGCGCTCTTCCGGACGATCCTGCTGCCGACGCTTACGGCGGTGGCCGAGCGCTCCGGAGGGTTCGACTGGCAGGACGAGGCGTTCGAGAGCGCCTATGCCGCGATCGAGCAGACGCTGTTCGGCAACGCCAGGTCGTATGCCGCAATCGCCCCGCTGGTCGGGCTCTCGGCGGGATCCGCCGCGGATCTCGGGGGCGGTATCGGGGTGCGCCAGGCGGTCCCGGGGGAGGTCTCCGGCCTCTGGCCGGAGGCACAGGGATTGATGCCACCCGAGTTCGGGCGCGACGTCGATCGTCTTTGCGTGCTCGAGTTGACCCGGGAGCTCGATGCCGACGACGGCGAGCCGCCGGACGCAGCCGGGGAGCTCGCCGATGCGGTCAGCGCCCTCCGGCTCGCGACTGCAGGCGCGATCGCTGCGGGCCCCGTCGTTTTCGAGCGGCTCGACTTCCGCCCGCTCAGGATCTCACCGCTCTTGCCCATTGCGGCCACCAAGCCGCCCGGCGAAGGGATCCGGCTCGACGCTCTACGTGCCAGGGTCGCGGCCGATCTTCGCGAGCGGCTGCCTCTCGCCGACGACGACCGTGAGCTCGGAGAGGCCCTCGACCGCTGGGAGCTCTCGCTTTTTGCCGAGGAGCCCTTCCGCTCCGGCCAGGTGCGGGAAGCGCTGACCGCTCTGCTGGGAGGGGGCGACGGCTGGTGGGCGGCGGCGATGAGAGCTGCCGTCCTACTCGAGGAGAAGACCTCCGAGCGCCAGCGGCTTTTCGCAACGCTTCGCGCCGATCGTGCCGGCTCGGCCGCCAGGGATGCGGTACGTCGAGCCCTCGTCGAGACGCTGTCGCACGGCAGCCGGGCGGAGCTCGTCTCCTCGCTCGACGAGACCCTCCTGGGGCTCAGGCCGCGCCCGGCAACCGTCCTCGCCGCGTAGCACTATCGGCACAGAGTCGGCACAGACACGGCACACATCCGCCGCTACCGTCGAAAGATGGAAGAAGCGGCAACGGATGAAGCGGCAACCGTGCTCGACCGGATCGCGCGGATCCGCGAGCTCGATCGGGTGAAGGCGCCGGCCGGCATGCTGCTCGACGAGCTGAGGACGCTCGTGGGGGAAGCGGAGGCGTGGGTGCGACTCGAGGGGGATGGGCGTGCGCGCCGTGCCGTCGAACAGCTCGGATCGTCTCTCGCCTCGGCGGAGTTGCCGATCAGGACAAGTGCCGCCGAGCTCCACGGTCATGGCGACCGAACGGCGCGTTAGCGTGGCCGCCGGTGGGTGGGTCCCTGGTGATTGCCTTTCGACGGGCGGGCGGCTGGTGCCTCGTTGTGCTTGGGCCCCTGCTGGTGCTCCTGGCGCTCCTGCACGACTCGCACCACGGAACGCTTGCCTCGGACTTCCACCTTGTCCTGACGGCATCCTCACAGATCGTCCACGGCCGGCCCATCTACGGACCGCATGCCCCGGTCTACTACGTCTACCCGCCGCTCTATGCGGAAGCCGTGACGCCGTTCCTGCTCGTTCCGGTCAAGGTCGCGCTGTGGATCGCATCGCTCGGCTGCGTGGTGATCTTCGTGGCCGGCTTGCGCGCGGTCGGGGTTCGCGACCCGCGAGCGATCGCGGTCGCGATCGGCTCCGCGCCGGTCGTTCACGGCGCCGAGGTCGCGAACGCGTCGTTCCTTGTCTTCGGGTTCCTTGCGCTCGCCTGGAACCGGCCCTGGCCCGGCACCGCGCTTGCGGTGGCGGTCAAGTTCGTCGCCTGGCCGTTCGTTCTCTGGCAGACCGCCACGAAGGGCGTTCGGTCCGCAGCGGGCTCGGTTGCGATCGCGGCCCTGCTGATCCTGGGCTCGTGGGCGGTGATCGGCTTCGCCGGGCTCGAGTCGTATCCGCACTTTCTCACCCGTGTGAGCGCCACCCAGGGAAAGGGCGGCTACTCGGTCGCGGCCGCCTTTACCGGCGGCCGCGTGGTCGCCGCCGCCGTGACCCTGGCCGCACTCGGCCGTGGCTGGCAGCGCATTCGGGCCGGCGATCCGATCGGGGGCTATTCCTATGCGGTCGGGGCGATGCTGACCGGAACGACCTACGTCTATGACGACTGGTTCACGGCCGTCTTCCTCGTCCTTGCCTTGAGGCGGCCGGTCCTGTCGGGAGCGTGGTTCGTGCCGCTCGCACTCTGGGTCAACAAGAGCGGGTTCCACCCGAGTCTCGCGCACAAGGCCTTCGCGTGGGCTGTCGTCGGCGGCTTGATCGTCTGGCTCGGGGAGGGGGCCCCCGGCTACCGACGCCGACCGGTACGCGCCGGCCGGCAGTCACGCGTCGTGTGACCGGCGCCGGGGAGGACCGCAGGCCGGATCGATTCCCAGATCGAGAATCGGGGCGCCGTGAAGGAAAGCGCCGAGTTCGCGCGAATGGACTGCACTAATGGCCGTCGCACGTCTCCTCACGCGGCCCGGGTTACGCAACTCGGGGAAGGCGAAGGCACCCGCAACGACGCGGGTGTTTGCGCTCGCGAACCAGAAGGGCGGCGTCGCGAAGACGACGACGACGCTGAACCTCGGTGTCGCGCTTGCCGAGTACGGCCTGCGCGTGCTCTGCATCGATCTCGACCCTCAGGGCAACCTGACGATGTCGCAGGGGATGAACCCCGACACGATCGAGCGGTCGATGTTCGACGTTCTCGTCCACCGGATGCCGATGTCAGAGGTGATCGCCCGGCGTGAGGTCGACATCGCGGTCGCCTCGATCGATCTCGCCGGCGCCGATATGGCGCTTTCGAGCCAGATCGGCCGGGAGCGCGCCCTCCAGAGGGCGCTCGACCCGATCAAGGATCAGTACGACTACATCTTCATCGACACGCCACCGTCGCTCGGGCTCCTGACGATCAACGCGTTCGTCGCCGCGAACGGCGTGATCGTGCCCGTCCAGACGGAGTACCTTTCATTGCGCGGGCTCGTTCAGCTCGAGAACACGCTGCAGATGGTGCGCGACAACCTGAACCCGGCAGTCGTCGATCGTGGGGATCCTCCCGACGATGTACGACAAGCGCCTGACGCACTCTCGCGAGGCAGACGAGATCCTGCGCGAGAACTTCGGTCACCTCGTCTACAACACGCGGATCCGCAAGACCGTGCGCTACGCCGAGGCGCCCGTGAAGGGCACATCGATCATGGCGTACGAGCCCGACGGAGAGGCCGCTGCCCTCTACCGCGACCTGGCGAAGGAGGTGCTCAATGGCGAGAAGGCGCGTTAGCATGCGCGAAGGGCCGCTGGCGGAGCTCTTTCGCGCCACCGAGGCCGCGCAACGCGAAGGCTCGGACGTCGCACCTGCTGTGCAGCTCCGAGCCCACCGAGCTGCTTTCGGTCGTTCCCGAGCCTGCCCGTCCCCGAGCCTGCCCGCGACCGCAACCCGGCTCCGGCCGGAGGAGCCGGTGCTCGCCGACGAGGTCCCGCTCGCCCGCTGGCTCGAGCCGCTGCCCGAGAATCCCGCGCGACTCGAACGACCGCGCGACGCGAACTCCTACGCCGCCGTGATTCGCGTCGTCGGCGTCGGCGGAGCCGGCCTGAACGCGCTCGACCGGATGATGGACGCGGGGATCACACAGGTCGACTTCATCGCCGTCAACACCGACATCCAGCAGCTCCAGATGAGCGACGTGCCGACGAAGGTGCACATCGGCAGCGAGCTCACCGAGGGGCTCGGCTCGGGCGCCGACCCGGAGATCGGCCGGAAGTCCGCCGAGGACAGCTACGACCCGCTCAAGCGTGCGCTCCGCGGCTCCGACATGGTCTTCGTGACCGCCGGCGAGGGAGGCGGCACGGGCTCGGGCGCCGCACCGGTCGTCGCGCGCATCGCCCGCGAGCTCGACGCGCTCACGGTCGGGATCGTCACGACGCCGTTCAAGTTCGAGGGTAGCACGGCGGATGAAGCAGGCCGCCGAGGGCGTCGAGGCGCTCCGGCAGGCGTGCGACACGGTGATCGTGATCCCGAACGACCGGCTGCTCGAGGTGCTCGACAAGTCCACGTCGATGCTCGACGCCTTCCGCATCGCCGACGACGTCCTCCGACAGGGCGTCCAGGGGATCTGCGACCTGATCACGAATCCGGGCCTCATCAACCTCGACTTCGCCGACGTGCGCACGATCATGAAGGACGCCGGCTCGGCGCTCATGGGCATCGGCTTCGCCGAGAACAGCGACAACCGCGCCCGCGAGGCGGCCGAGCGCGCGCTCCGGAGCCCGCTGATCGAGACCGAGATCACCGGCGCCCGCGGCATCCTGCTCTCGATCGCCGGCGGCGACGACCTCTCGCTCTTCGAGGTGAACGAGGCGGCCGAGGCGGTTCGCGCGGCCGCGACCGACGACACGAACATCATCTTCGGCGCCACGATCGACGAGCGGCTCACCGGCCAGATCTGGGTCACCGTGATCGCCACCGGGCTCGGCAGCCACTCGGCAAGACACGCGCGCTGGCCGGTGTCGGCGGGCGCCCGGATCCGTTCGAGACGCCGTCGTTCCTGAGCGAGTAGCACCCATCGCCGCAAGCTGACGCGGTGGTTACCCTCCACCGATGAGAGGCGCGGTCGCTGCGGGCCATCCGCTGACCGCCCAGGCGGGCGCACGCGTGCTCGAGGAGGGCGGCAATGCCGTCGATGCGTGCGTCGCCGCCGGCGTTCGCGGCGACGGTGTGCGAGAGCTTCCTGACGAGCCCCGGCGCGGGTGGGTTCATGCTCGTCCATCGCGCCCGCGACCGATCGACCCGGCTTGCGGACTTCTTCGTTGCCGCGCCGGGGCTCGGCCTCTCGCGCCGGCGCGGTGGGCCGATGCAGATGGTCGACGTCGGCTTCGGCGACAGCGCGACCACCCAGCCGTTCCTGATCGGGCCCGCGTCGGTGGCGGTTCCCGGGGCTGCTGCAGGGTCTCGAGGCGGCGCACCGGCGTTACGGGAGCCTGCCGTGGCGGGAGCTCCTCGAACCGGCCGTCGAGCTCGCGCAGCAAGGCGTCGAGGTCACACGGGCCCAGGCCCACCTCCACGCGATCCTCGACCCGATCATTCGGGCGACCGACGAGGGCCGCAGGGTCTACAGCACCGCTCGAGGCGACGCGGCTCGTCGCCGGCGACACGCTCCGTCTTCCCGACCTGGCCGAGACGCTTCGAGGCAGTCGCTGCGCCGGGGGAGCGACGCACTCACCGCGGGGCGCACGGGCGCGAGCGATCGTCGCCGCCGTTCGCGAAGGTGGCGGCGAGCTGACGCTCGAGGACCTCGGGCTCCTATCGTGTCGTCTGGCGCCGGCCCGTGTCGGTCGAGCTTCCGCCGCCACGAGGTCTTGTCGAACCCGCCGCCCTCGTCGGGCGGCGTCCTGATCGCCTACGGGCTCGCGCTGCTCGAGCGGCCTGCCGAGCGCTCCAGCCGGGAGCGCCGAGGCTGTCGCCGGCCTCGCCGAGGTGATGCGGGAGCAGGGAAGGGCGCGCGGGCGACGGATTCGAGCGCGGCACTCCGCCGCGGCGGGCTCGCCGCACGGCTCCTCGCGCCTGCCTCGCATTCGCGCGGCGCAGGCGCAGGATCGACCGGCGGCTCGACGGCGCGGCCGAGCTTGCACCTCCCGGCGGGACGACGCACATCTCCGTCGTCGACGACCGGGGGAACGCGGCCGCGCTTTCGACCTCGACCGGCTCGGGCTCCGGGGTGGTCGTGCCCGGCACGGGGATCTACCTCAACAACATGCTCGGCGAGTTCGACCTCGTCGGCGGACGCCCGCCGCGAGCCGGGCATGCGCCTGACGAGCATGATGGCCCCCACGATCGCGCTCGACCGTGTCGGGCAACGCCGCGACTCGTGGTCGGGAGCGCCGGGTCGGCCCGGCTGCGTGGGGCGATCATGCAGGTCGTCGTCAACGTCCTCGAGCACGGGCTCGGGGTCGAGGAGGCGATCGAAGCCGCTCGCGATCCACGTCGACGAGCCTCACGTCCACTGCGAGGGCGGCCACGATCCCGCCGAGCTCGACCGGCTCGCCTCGCTCGGCTACGAGCCGGTGCGGTGGCGACGGCGGAACCTGTTCTTCGGCGGGGCGCGGCGCCGTCGAGGCGCTTGCCGGACGGCTCGCTCGGCCGCGGCCGGCGATCCGCGCCGGGGCGGCGCCGGGCGTGCTGGTGCGCGTGAGCGTGCGTGTTCGACGAGCCGTCCCCGGCGATGCGGGCGCTCTCGTGGCGCTCGCAAGCACGATCGCGGCCGAGGAGCAGGGATGGCTGCTCGCCGACTCGCGCTGGCGGAGCGTCGGCGACGAGCGCCGCTACATCCGGGCGCTGCAGCGTCACCCGGACGCCGCGCTGCTCGTGGCCGAGCTGCCGACGGCGAGCTCGTCGGCCGGCTGTCGGTGATGCGCGACCCGCACCCGTCGAGCGGGCACGTCGCCGACCTCGGCCTGATGGTCGCTGCGTCCTACCGGCGCCGGGGGATCGGCACCGCGCTGATGGCCGCCGCCGAAGACTGGGCGCGTGGCGCCGGCGTCGACAAGCTCGAGCTGCACGTGTTCCCGCACAACATGCCCGCGCTCGCGATGTACGAGAAGCTCGGCTACGAGCGCGAGGGCTTCCGGCGCCGCCAGTACCGGCGCCCCGGCGGGCGCTTCGAGGACGTCGTCTTGATGGCGAAGCACCTCTGATCCGCCCGGGCCCGCCAGACGCGGTCAGCGGACGGCCGGACGGCCGCTAGGGTCTGCGCGTGGGTCACGGATCACTCTTTCGTCCCGAGGTCGAGGCGCTCACCCCGTACCAGCCCGGCAAGCCGGTCGAGGACGTGCAGCGGGAGCTCGGCCTCGACACGGGTCGTCAAGCTCGCCTCCAACGAGGGCCCGTTCCCGCCCTTCCCGGCGGCGCTCGAGGCGATGGCGCAGGCGCAGCACGACCTGAACCGCTATCCGGACGGCGGCCTCTACCGCCTGCACGAGGCGCTCGCAGCACGCCACGGCGTCGCCTTCGAGGAGGTTTGCGCCGGCTCGGGTGCCGACGGCTGCCTCGACATGCTGAGCCAGGCGATGCTCGACCCAGGCGACGAGATCGTCTGCGGCTGGCCGTCGTTCCCGAGCTACGTGATCTACGCCGCGCAAGCAGGGCGCGGACGCGATCCGGGTGCCGCTCCGCAGACCACCGCTACGACCTGGAGGCGCTCGCGGCGGCGATCGGGCCGCAGGACGAAGCTCGTCTACGTCTGCCTCCCGAACAACCCGACCGGGACGATGAACACCACCGCCGAGCTCGACGCGTTCCTCGACCGCGTGCCGGACCAGGTGCTCACGGTGATCGACCAGGCCTACTTCGAGTACATCGACCACCCCGACTATCCCGACGCGGTCGCGAGATACGTCCGCGCCGGCCGTCGAGTCCTCGTGACTGCGGACGTTCTCGAAGATCTACGGTCTCGCCGGCTCGCGCGTCGGCTATGCGGTCGGGCCTGCCGACGTCTGCGCTGCGATGGCCAAGGTGCGCCGTCCGTTCGACGTCACCACGACCGCTCAGGTCGCGGCGCTCGCGAGCATCGGCGACGCGGACGAGATCGAACGGCGCCGGGCGCTCAACGCCGCCGGCCTGGCGGAGCTGATCCGGATCCTGACGGCGCACGGGCTCGCTCCCGTTCCTGGCGCAGTAGCGAACTTCGTCTTCGTCGAGACAGGTGGAGACGCAGCACCGGTCTTCGAGCGCCTGCTCCGTGAGGGCGTCATCGTTCGGCCGCTTGCCGGCTTCGGCGCCCCTGAGGCGATCCGTGTCTCGGTCGGGACGCCCGGGGAGCTCGAGTTCCTGTCGGCGGCGCTCGAGCGTGTGTCGAAGCCGTAGCCGCCGCCCGGCCGGCCCTGTCGGATACGTGGTTTAGGGTTCGGGGGCGTGACGGGAGCTCACTTCCGAATTCGATTCGGGCTGCTCCGGAACAGCCGCTTCCGGCTGCTCTTCGTCGCGACGCTCGGCTCCGGGCTCGGCAACTGGCTCGCGCTGATCGCGCTCCAGGTCGACGTCTACGACCGCACGCACTCCGGCTGGTGGGTCGGGGAGCTGCTGCTCGCGAACATCCTTCCCGCGGTCTTCATCGGGATCCTGCTCGGGCCGCTCGTCGATCGCCTCTCGCGCAAGGGGATCATGATCGCCTCGGACCTCGCGCGGCTCGCGGTGTTCGTCGCGCTCCCGTTCGCCGGGTCGGCACAGGTGATCGTGCTGCTGGCCGTGGTCGCCGGGATCGGGAACGCGTTCTTCCGGCCGGCCGTGCTCGCCGGGCTGCCGAACCTGGTCGACGAGCGAGGACCTCGCCGGGCGCGAACGTGCTGATCCAGATCTCCGACTGGACGACGACCGCGCTCGGGCCGATCGCAGGTGGCGCGCTCGTCGCTTTCTCGGGCCCGCACCTCCCGTACGAGGTGAACGCCGCGACGTTCGCCCTCTCCGCTGCGCTCGTCGCGGCGATCCCCGCGCAGGCTGCTGCAGAGCGACCGGCCGATCGGCCGCGGCCGCTGGAGCGACCTCTCCGAGGGCTACGCCGTCGTGCGCCAGTCCCAGGCGCTGATGTGCGTGCTGGTCGTCTGGTCGATCGTCATGACTCGCCAACGGCGCCGTGAACGTCTCGGAGGTCTTCCTTGCCCGGGTGTCCTACAACGCCGGTGACTTCGGCTTCGGCCTGCTCTGGGCGGGCGCCGGGCTTGGGCTGATCCTCGGCGGCCTTGTGGCGCCCGGGCTGATCGAGCGCGATGTCGGCACGGCCTACGTGCGTTTCGTCGGCGTCATCGCCGTCGGAACCGCCTGCGCCGCCGCGGCGCCGAACGTGTGGGTGGGCGTGATCGCCATGTTGCTCGAAGGTTTCGGGAACGGCGGCGCGGTCGTCGCGAACATCACGCTCGTCCAGCGCGGCGCTCCCGACCGTGTGCGAGGCCGCGCGTTCACGCTTGCTGATGAGCGCCAACTACGCGGCGCTCGGGATTGCGTTCGTCGCGGCAGGGCCCTTCACGAACGAGTTCGGCGCCCGCTGGACCTACGCCGCTGCCGCCGGCGGGGTGCTGGTTGCGGTCGCTGCCGCAGCACGCTTCACGCGTGGGATCGCGCTCGAGCTGCGTCCGGCGGCGCAGAAGGCGTGACGGACTGCCCCACGACTCTGCGCGGACCGAGTTGACGGACTTGGCCGAAAGGGTGAGGGCGGGGGAGACCCGGGCGCTTGCGAAGGCGATCTCGCATCGTCGAGAACGATGACCCGCTGCGGCCCGGGAGCTGACGAGGCTGCTCTACCCGGCGACGGGACGCGGCGCACGTGGTCGCGCTCACCGGGCCGCCCGGCGCCGGCAAGTCGACCCTCGTCTCGGCCCTCGTGGCGCACGTCCGCGCGGCAGGCCTCAAGGTCGGGGTGATCATGGTCGACCCGTCGAGCCCTTTCACGCACGGAGCGCTGCTCGGCGACCGGATCCGGCTCGCCGAGCATTTCCACGATCGCGAACGTCTTCATCCGCTCGATGGGTGCGCGCGGCTGGCCGGGCGGGCTCTCCGAGGCGACGCTCGAGGCCGTGCTCATCCTCGACGCCGGCGGGCAAGGACGTCGTCTTCGTCGAGACGGTCGGTGCGGGGCAGAGCGATGTCGCAGTGCAGCGGATCGCCGACACGGTCGTGCTCGTGCTGGTGCCCGGCGCGGGCGACTCCGTTCAGGCGCTGAAGGCCGGGATCATGGAGATTCCCGACGTGATCGCCGTCAACAAGCGCGATCATCCGCTGGCCGAGGCCACCCGGAACGACGTGCGCGGAGTCCTCTCGCTCGGCCCCGGCACCGCCGCCCGCCGATCGTCCTGACCGAGGCGACCACGGGGCGAAGGAGTGGCGGAGCTGTGGGACGCAGATCGCAGCCCACAAGGCCGAGAACGACTCGAGCGGACGCCTCGAGGCGCGCCGCGGCGACAACGCTGCGGCCGAGGTGCTCGCGGTCGCCTCGGCGCGCGCCCGCCGACATCTGGAGAATGCAGTCGCGGACGATCCCGCGCTGCGCGCCCTGCTCGACCGGGTGCGCGACCGGTCGCTCGACCCGCTGACCGCAGTTCACGAGATCCTCCGAGAGGTGTTCCACGTTGACGACGAAGACGATCCCGACGCTCGCTGACATCGAAGCCGCCCGCGAGCGGATCGGCGCCGCACGTCCGCGCTGACGCCGGTCTACCCGTCCGAGGGCCTCTTCCAGGAGACCGGCCGCGCCACGCTCCTGAAGGCGGAGAACCTCCAGCGGACGGGGTCGTTCAAGATCCGCGGCGCGGTCAATCGACTGGCGGCGCTCTCGCCGGAGCGAGCGAGCGACGGGCGTCGTGGCCGCGAGCGCCGGCAACCACGGCCAGGCGGTGGCCTGGGCGGCGCGCGAGCTCGGGATCCGCGCGACGATCTTCATGCCGCAGGACGCGCCGATGGCGAAGGTCGAGCCGACGCTCAACTACGGCGGCGAGGTCGTGCTCGGCGGCGAGATGTTCGACGACGCGCTCGCCGATGCGATGGTGCGGGTCGAAGAGACCGGTGCGGCTTTCATCCACGCGTTCGAGGACGAGCTCGTGATCGCGGGCCAGGGAACGATCGGGCTCGAGCTCGCCGAGCAGGTGGCCGACGCTCGGCACCGTCGCTGATCCCGGTCGGCGGCGGCGGGCTCGCAGCGGGGATCACGACCGCGCTGCGGGCGCTCCGGCCGAAGACGCGGCCTCGTCGGCGTGCAGGTCGTTCGCGACGGCTACACGATCGCCGACGGCATCGCCGTCAAGCAGCCCGGTGAGCTGACGATGGACATTCTCGGTCGCAACCTCGACGACCTCGTGATCGTCAGCGAGCGCGAGATCAGCGAGGCGATCACGCTGCTGCTCGAGCGCTCGAAGCTCCTCGTCGAGGGCGCCGGCGCCGCCGGTGTCGCGGCGCTCCTGGCCGGCAAGGCCGGCGGGACGGGCCCGGCGCTCGCCGTGGTCTCGGGCGGCAACATCGACCCGACCACGCTGATCTCGGTGCTCCGCCACGCGATGACGATCGAGGGCCGCTACCTGGCGATGCGCACCCGCCTCGTCGACCGGCCCGGCGAGCTGATCCGGGTGTGCCAGCTCGTCGCAGCCGAGCGCGGCAACATCGTCCAGATCGAGCACCGCCGCGAAGGGCGTGCACCTCGAGGTCGGCGACGTCGGGCTCGACCTCACCGTCGTGATGCGCAACGAGGAGCATTGCCAGCGAGCTGATCGCCGCGCTCGAGGCGAACGGCTTCCCGGTCGAGCGGCTCGCCTGACCGGCCTACTGTGGCCGGCCACACGTCGGGACACACGAGGTAGAGCCGCCGCAGCGAAGAGCTGTCGGTTACCGTCTTGTCGATGAGCGCACGGGAGTTCTTCGAGACACTGTCGGCAAACGCCGACCCGGAGCAGATCGCCGGCGTGGCGCACTCCTACCTGTTCGACATCCAGGGCGAGGGGCGCTGGCTCGTCGACGTGCGCGACGGCGAGGTCACGGTGACCGAGGGAGCCGGCGGCGAGGACGCCGACGTCGAGTTCAGGACCTCGAGCGAGACCTTCGACAAGATCGCCTCGGGCCGGCAGAACCCGACCACGGCCTACCTGACGGGCAAGCTCAAGATCGACGGCGACATGGGCGCTGCGCTCGAGCTCCAGAAGCTCTTCTAGCTCCTAGAAAGGGCCGCGAGGCGCGTAGCCGCCCCGGGGCACACCGATCGCGACGAACGCCATCCCGCCGGGGCCCGCAACCGGGACAGCGCACGGTGGCGGGGTCGACGCGCACGAACGAGCCTTCGCGCACCTCGACGAGCTCACCGTCGAGCCGCCAGGAGCCCGACCCACGAACGACGATGTAGACCTCTTCCTGGCCGCTCGCGGTTTCGTCGTGCTCTCGGCCCTCGGCCCCCGGCGGCAGCTCGAACCAGTTGACCCCGAAGGCTTCGACCGCCGAGCTCGCGACGCACGAAGCGCACCGCTCCGCCGGGGCCGCCCGGCTCGATCTCGTCGACGTGCACGACCGAATACCCCATCCGCCGCCGCAGCATATGCTCCGGCCCGTGATCAGCGGAGCCTTCGCAGCCGCCCTGACGCCGCTTCGAGAGGGCGGCGAGGCGCTCGACGACGACGCCTTCGGGCCCTACGTCGACTTCCTCGTCGCCGGCGGCGTCGACGGCATCCTCGCCCTCGGCACGACGGGGGAGGGGATCCTGCTCACCGGGGCCGAGCGGCAGCGCGCCGCCGACGCTCTTCATCGAGGCGTCGGCCGGTCGATTGCCGGTCGCCGTTCACTGCGGCGCCCAGACCACGCGCGAGACAGCCGCGCTCGCCGCCCATGCCGCCGAGGCCGGCGCCGCCGCGGTCGCCGTGATCGCGCCGCCGTACTTCCCGCTCGACGAGCGCTCGCTCGAGGCGCACTTCGCCGCCGCCGCGGCCGCCTGCGCTCCGCTCCCGTTCTACGTCTACGAGTTCCAGGCCCGCAGCGGGTACGCCGTGCCCGTGGCCGTCATCGAGCGGCTGCGCGAGCGGGCGCCGAACCTGCGCGGGCTCAAGGTCTCCGACAAGCCCTGGGCAGAGCGTCGAGCCTTACCTGCTCGACGGCCTCGACGTCTTCATCGGCGCCGAGTCGCTCGTCGCGCACGGGCTCGCCAACGGTGCGGCGGGAGCCGTGTCCGGGCTCGCCTCCGTCTTCCCCGAGGTCGTAGCCGAGCTCGTGCGCGAGCCGACCGCGGCACCACTCGGACCGAGCCGAGCGGCTGCGGGCCGAGCTCGACCGCTTTCCGTTCCAGGCGGCAGCGAAGGTCGTCGTGGCCCGGCGCGGCGTCCCGATCGGCCCGACGTGCGCGCGCCCGCTGCGCCGGCTCAGCGACGACGAGCTCGCGAGGCTCTAGCTGCCGTGATCCTCGTTGCGGGAGGCGGCGCGATCGGCGCGGGCATCGCCTACCAGCTCGCGCTGCGGCGGCGCCGGCGACGTCGTGCTCTGCGACCGCGGGCCGATCGGCCGGCGGCTCGACCGCGAAGGCGATGGGCGGCGTGCGCCAGCAGTTCTCGACCGGCCGCCGAGGTGCTGCTCGCCCGCGAGAGCATCGCCTTCTTCGCGGAGCTCGGGCCGCCGTTCTTCGACCAGGTCGGCTACCTCTTCCTCGCGACCACCGAGCAGGGCCTCGCCGAGCTCGAGGAGCGCCGCCGCGTCCAGGCCGGCCTCGGCGTCCCGGTCGAGCGCGTCGACGCGTCGTTCGTCGATGGGCTCGAGACCGGCGACGTGCTCGGCGCGGTGTTCTGCGCGCAGGACGGAGTCGCCGACCCGCCCGCGGTCGCCCGGGAGCTTGTCCGCCGCGCCGCAGGCGCTCGGAGTCGACGTGCGCGAGCACACCGCCGCCGAGGCGCTGCTCGACGAGGCCGACACGCGTCGTGATCGCCTGCGGCCCCTGGTCGGCCGCGCTCGGCGCGCGGGTCGGGGTCGAGCTGCCGGTGCGCCCGCTCTGCCGCCAGCTGCTCGCGACCGCGCCGCTTCCGGTCGCTCCCGGGCCTGCCGATGGTGGTCGAGGCCGAGACGGGCTTCCACTTCCGTCGCCGCGGCGATCGGCTCGTGCTCGCGATGGCCGATGCGGCGCCGCGCTGGGGGTTCGAGACGGCCGTCGACGACTCGGTCTTCGCCGACCGGCTCGAGCGGCTCGCGCCGCCGCTTCCCGCCGGCCGCGGGCACCAGCGATCGCGGAGGGCTGGGCAGGGCTCTACGACATGACGCCCGATGCCCATCCGATCATCGGCCGGGTCGCCGACGGCGTCTACGCCGCCTGCGGCTTCTCCGGCCACGGCTTCATGCAGTCGCCCGCTGTCGGGAAGGCGGTCGCCGAGCCGCGATCCTCGGGCGTCGCCGGCGTCGACCTCGGCGCCCTACAGCCTCGAGCGCTTCGAGGGAAACGCCGTCGTTCCCGGAGACGCTCGTTCTCTAGCGCGGCCGCTCCTCGAGTCGAGTGCTCCCCTCGCTGAGTACTCTGGCGCCATGTGCTTCGACCTCGATTCGGCGCCGCCGATCCCGACGATCGCCGGCGCGCTCGATCTCGCACGACGATCTCGTGCTCGAGGCGGCCGACGGCAACGAGCTCGCGGCCTTCGCGGCGCATCCCGACGAGCCCGCCGCCGACCGGGGTCGTCATCCTTCCGGACGTCCGCGGCCTCTACCGCTTCTACGAGGAGCTCGCGCTGCGGCTTCGCCGAGCGCGGGCTACGCCGCGGTCGCGATCGACTACTTCGGCCGTACTGCCGGCGTGGCGAAGCGCGACGACGAGTTCGAGTACATGGAGCACGTCGCCCAGACGACGCCGGACGGGCATCCAGGCCGACGTCGCCGCTGCCGTCGCCTACCTCCGCGGCGAGCGGCGTCTCGTCGGTCTTCACGGTCGGCTTCTGCTTCGGCGGCCGCAACTCGTGGCTCTCGGCGGCCGGCGGGCACGGCCTCGCGGGTGCGGTCGGCTTCTACGGGATGCCGGGCGAGCGAAACGGCCAGCCCGGGCCCGACCGCAGCGCGCCGCGCGAGATCGCGGCGCCGATCCTTGCGCTGCAGGCGGGCGACGACCAGAACATCACCGCCGAGCACAACGCCGCCTTCGACGCGGCCCTGACGGCCGCAGGCGTCGAGCACGAGGTCGTCACCTACGCGGGCGCGCCGCACAGCTTCTTCGACCGCAAGCACGAGGAGTACGCCGAGGCGTCCGAGGACGCCTGGGAGCGCGTGCTCGCCTTCATCGAGCGCGCTACGCGCTAGCCCAGCGGGCCGCTAGCCGCCTGGCCGGTTACTGCGAGGTCGGGAAGGGATTCAGGACGAGCAGCGCGCTGTTGTCCTGCAAGCGCCTGGAGCGAGTACGAGTAGACGTTCGGGCAGCGTGAGCTTGTCGATCGTCGCCGCTCCCGCGGGTCGGGCGACGGTCGGAAGCGGCGGCGTCGCGAGCGGCAGCGTCTGGTCGAGCGGCTTCGAGAGCTGGGTCTTGCAGGTTCGTTCTTCTGCAGGTAGAGCAGCGTGGTCGCGGTCTCGCCCGGCGGCGGCGGCATGAACGCGACGATCGAGTCGATCGCCGGCACGAACTTGAACGTGTAGAGGGCAACCTCGAGCGCCTCGCGGCGGACGAGCCGGCCGCGCGTCACGGTGGCCGTGCCCGGACGCGATCGAGCAGCTCGTGCCGAGCCCGCAGAGCTGGTCGGTCCAGGTCTTGCCCGGACGGGATCACCTGGATCCCGCTCGAGGCCTGTCTCGGCGACTTGCGACCGCGATGTTCGAGATCGAGACCTTGTGGGTGCCGCTCGTCACCTGCGGCGGCCCGGCGACGACGGCCACGAGCTGGGCTCCCTTGCTTGTTCAGGTGGTACTGCGGCGGCGACGTGATGCGGCGATCTCGCTGGCCACTTCGCCGTCGTGCCCTTCGGCGGCTTCCAGGTCGACCAGGGCACCGAGGTGCCGGCGGCCGGCTTGACCGACCAGGATCACGAATCCCGCGACGGCCGCCACGAGCACGACCGCCGAGCCCGCCGTAGATGGCGACGAAGCGGCCGGTGTAGGCGCCGCGACCGGCCTCAGCGGGACGATCGTCTGGACCGGGCGTCCCGGCGTCCGTCGCGACCTGCGTCTCCGAGGGCGGGCTTTCGCTGCCTCTCCTGCATCGGAGGTCGGGTGTTCCGGCACCGCTCGCCGGAGCACGTCGACACACCGAGTCACTGACCCGCCCGGGCCCGGCGCGGGCCTGCCGCTCTCCGTCGTCCTGATCGTCTCTTCGCGGTCCTTCGACCAGATCGACGACCTTCGGCCATGACTCGTCCTTCGTCCAGTCGATGTCGGGCTTCACGACGTGCTGCTCGCTGAGCAGCTTGAACAGGGCGTCGCCGTAGATCTCCTTCTCCTCGAGCACGGCGTTCGCGACACGCTCGACGTCGTCCTTGTTGATCCGGACGACGTTATAGGCGGTGGCGAACGCCTCGCCGAGGAACTGGGCCGCGAACGCCTGCTTGGTCGGATTGACGATGTCGTCCCCGCCGCCCCAGCTGCTGAGGAGCCGGGTCCCGATGTCCCCGAAGCGGCGCTGGATCCGCCGGATCGTCTCGTCCTCGGACTCGTCGGCGAACTTCTGCCCCTTCGGGTCGGGGATCGTCGGCGCCATGCCCCAGAAGTCGGCCATCGCCGCGGCCTGAGAGGTCGCCGTGCGCAGGTCGCCCGACGACGCCGCTCGTGTTCTGGCCGTAGAAGACGAGCTCGGCGGCCATCGCTCCGAGCACGCCGAGGAGCCGCGAGCGGGCGTCGCTCTGCCAGAGGACGAACGACTCGTCCTTCTGGCGCGCCGAGTGGTGGCCGAGGCTCCCGCCGCGCATCTTGATCGAGAGGCGCGACGACTCGAGCTTGTCCTCGTAGAGGTGGGAGAGGACGGCGTGCCCGGCCTCGTGGATCGCGGTCGACCGGAGCTCGTCGGGCGGCTGGTCGATCTTGACGGCCTGCCCGGTCTCGATCACGGTCATCGCGTCGAGCAGGTCGCGACCAGACGAACGCGGCACGGCCCTCGTGGTGGGCGGTCGTCAGGGCCATCGAGCAGATCTGGTCGATCATCGCCGGCGAGTACCCGCTCGTGACGCGCGCGATCTCGTCGCGGCGCTCCGGCGTGTCGAGGTCGGGGTCGTGCGCGACCTTGCCGAGGTAGAGGTCGAAGATGTCCTTGCGGTCTTCCTTCGTCGGCGTGCGGAACCAGACGTGGCGTCCCATGCGGCCAGGCCGGATGAGCGCCGGGTCGAGGCGCTCGAGCGGGACGTTCGTGGCGCCGATGAAGTAGATCTGCGCCCCGGAGGGCTTCGGCGGCGGCAGGCGGAGCTTGTGCTTGCCGAGCCGCGTCGGGACGAGGTAGATCGCGTCCAGGAAGCCGTTGATCCGGCTCGTGAGAACCGGCGCATGAACGGTGGGTTGTCGATGCCGTCCATCACGACGAGCAGCTGGTTCAGCGCCATCCCGCCGCCCATGCCGCCCATGCCGGGGAAGATCCCCTGGGGCGAGATGATCCCGTTGAACCTGTTTGCGAGGCCGGTGTACCAGCCCGGGTACGGTGACCTGCCGCTCCGGGGCGCGCTGCTCGAACATCCAGTCGCGCCACTCGCGCGTCTCGATGATCAGGTCGCCGCCCGGTGCCATGGCGCCCCACGGGCCGTAGAACTTCGGCAGGTGCCGGTCTCCATCGTCGCGCCGCCCGTGCCGAGCGACTGGCGGCGCATCCCGACCGCATCGATTTCGTCGATGAAGACGATGCACTGGCCGCCCCACTTCCTCGCGAGCTTCTTCGCCTTGCGCGCGAGGAAGCGCACGATGATCACGTCGATGCCGATGAAGGTCGCGGCGAATCCCGAGCCCGGGATCGAGACGAACGGCGAGTTGAAGCCGGTCGCGATCGCCTTCGCCATCATCGTCTTCCCGGTTCCCGGCGAGCCGAGGAAGAGCAGGCCGCGCTCGCGCTTGCCGCCGGCGCCCTCGAACACCTCGCCCGACTGCCAGAGCGTGACGACCCGGCGGATGTCCTCCTTCGCCTCGGCCTGCCCGCGGACGTGGTCGAGCTTGACGCCCCACTCGGCGTCGCCGGGCTCGTAGCCGCGGATCTGCGAGATGCCCATCAGCGAGCAGCGGGCCCATGAAGATGAGGAAGTTGGCGAAGAAGAGGAGCGGGATCTGGACAGCGAGCTGGATGTTCTGCGGGTTCTTACGGAAGTGGTTGAGGTGTTCGGGAGCGCCGTCGCGGTTCCGACCCACGTGATGTGCGAGCCCGCGTTCGCCGTCCAAAGTCTGGATGAGGAAGACGACCGTGATCGCGCCGCCGATGTACAGGCAGCGTGCGAACAAACCAGCGCCACGTCCAGGCGCGGCGACGGTTCGTGACGTCTTCCTCGCGGAGCCGCGCGTCGTCGGTGCCGAAGAGGCTCGGCCAGGGGATGACCCGCCGCACGAGCACGTCGATGAGGCCCCGGAAGACCACGACGACGGCGAACGTGACGAGGATCGACTTCGACGAGCCCCCAGCCGTCGTGGTGGTGGAACCAGTAGAAGGCGACCGGGCTGGTCATGACCGCGACGAAGGTCGCGGCGCGCGTCAGCCGCCGAAGCTCCCGTGAGAGCGCTGCAGCTGTGAGAGCTCGGAGGGCTGGGCCGGAGCTCGGGAGCGGTGCCGAGACGGACGCCACGAGCCGAGCGTAGCGGCGATTGCGGCGACCCGCCAGGCACCGAGTGCGGTCAGTCTTAGGAAGTTCTAACCGTGCCGGAGGCCTCGATTCCCCTGGATGTGCCTCGATTGGGGGACGTGGGGGCTGGTACGCTGCCTGGGGATGGGAGACATCGGGCCGATGGAGATCATTCTCCTGGGACTAGTGGCCCTGCTTCTGTTCGGGCCCAACAAGCTCCCGGAGATTGGACGGCAACTCGGCAAGGGAATGCGCGATTTCAAGCAGTCCCTGGACGGAACGGGGCTCAAGGACGCGCTCGAACGGTGAACGACGTTCGGACCGCCGTCAGCCCGGTCAACGCGGCGCGAACCTTCCTCGGGACCGATGCGCTCGCGCCCTCCGAGCCACCGGTTACCGGGCCCGCCGCTGACACAGCTGTCCTCGACGCTACGGTTCTCGAGGCGCCTGTTGTCGCCGGGGTCGTCTCACCGACTGCGGATCCGTCCTCGGATGGCTCCGTGGACAGTGTCTCGGTGCCCGAAGGCGCCGCCGTCACGGTCGAGCCGGCAGAGACCCAGCCCTAGCGGCAGCGATGGTGCGCGGCAGGCTCGCGCTCGCGTCGGCGAGCGCCATGTTGTGCCTGGTGGCGGCGTTCGCAGCAGGAGCCTCGGGTAACGCTGCATTCTCGGCGGGCGGTGCCGGCGCGCCCGACGTGACGTCGAACTGGGCCGGGTACGCGGCGATCGGGCCAGGATCCTCATCCACCACCGCCTCGTCGTCGATGGCGTTCACGGACGTCACCGGTCAGTGGCGCGAGCCGAAGGCGATCTGCAACGGGACGCCCACCTCGGTCGCGATCTGGGTCGGCCTCGGCGGATACAGCGTGACTGCGAACGCGCTCGAGCAGACCGGGACGTCGGCCGACTGCCACGCGAACGGCACCGCCACCTACTACGCCTGGTACGAGCTCGTCCCGGCGGACTCGGTGACGGTCGGCCTCAAGGTCATGCCCGGGGACGTGATCACCTCGAGCGTCGTCATCAACGGCACCGACGTGCTCGTCCAGGTGATCGACCGGACGCGCAAGACCAGGTTCACGAAGCACCTGACGATGGCCGCCCCGGATCTCACGTCGGCCGAGTGGGTGGCGGAGGCGCCGGCCGAGTGCGGCGGCTTCGGCGAGTGCCGCCAGATCCCGCTCACGAACTTCGGCACGGTCAACTTCACCCGGTCGTTTGCCAAGGGAAACGACGTCAGCGGCACGATCTCGAACCCGAGCTGGATCTCGAACCCGTTGCAGCTCATCCCGCACTCGTCGGCCCTCTTCGGGAGGCGGGGCGGCACGGCCACCGATTCGAGCGACGCCGGCGCTTCGACCTCGTCGCTCAACCCGGCCGGCACCGGCTTCACGATGGTGTGGCAGGCTCACCCGGTGGCGCCGGCACAGAGCGTCGTACCGGGCGGAATGTAGAAAAGCCGTCAGCCGATTGTTGCCTCGGCCCCGGTGTTGAGTTGCTTCAACGACGGCGTTGAGATCTGAGACCTCGGCGGCTGCTCGCACGCCACGACGGCGATCTTGTGCGTGCTGCCCACGAGCGTCCACTTCGTCGTCTCGTGCTTTCGACCGGCCTGGCATGTACGCGCCGAATCCTTCTTGGTCGCGTCCAGCCGGATCTGAGCTCGAACCAACGAGTTCACGATGCCTCCGCCGGGGAACGCCGCCGCGGGGCCCGCGGCCGACAACGCCAAGATCATGCCCACGAGCGGCACTCGCATGAAGCTCATTGCCCACGTCAGTGTACGCCGATCGCTCTTGCACGCTGTCGCGTAGCCGCGTGGGGAGGACCCACGAGGGCCTCCTCGGGTGGCTGCCCTCGTGGGTCCCCTTTCTCCGGTCAGCCGGCGACGAGCTCGTGCTCCGCAGCGCGTAGCTCCTGGCTGGGTGCTCCCGCGCTCAGCACCACCTTGAGCGCGTGGGTCTCTGCGGCGGCGCCGAAGACGTCGTAGGCCTGCTCGGTCTGGTCGAGCGAGAAGTGGTGCGTTGCAAACGGCGACGGGTCGAGCCTGCCGCCCTCGATCAGCTTCATCAGCTTCGGCGTCGTCGAGGTGTCGACGAGGCCCGTGGTGATCATCACGTCGCGGATCCAGAGCTTCTCCAGGTGGAGCGTTGCGCAGGCGCCGTGCACGCCGACGTTTGCCACGCGTCCACCCGGGCGGATCAGCTCCGTGCAGAGCTCGAACGTCTGGGGCATTCCCACCGCCTCGATCGCGCAGTCGGCGCCGAGGCCGTCGGTGAGCTGCATGACCCGTTCGACTGCGTCTTCGCTGCCGTTGTTGATTGCGACGTCCGCACCGAAGTCGAGTGCCTTCGCGAGACGAGCGTCGGCGAGGTCGATCGCCACGATCCGACCGGGTGTGTGGAGCTTCGCGGTCATGATCGCGGCCAGGCCGATCGGCCCGGCGCCGACGATCGCAACGGTGTCGCCGGGCTCGACTCTGCCGTTCAGGACGCCGACCTCGTAGGCGGTCGGAAGGATGTCGGCGAGAAAGAGCACCTGCTCGTTCGTGAGGGCCTCGGGCACCTTGTAGACGGAGGTGTCGGCGAACGGCACGCGTGCGAGCTCGGCCTGGAGCCCGTTGATCAGGTGACCGAAGATCCAGCCGCCTCCGCCGGTGCAGAGGCCGTAGTGGGCCTCCTTGCAGAACCTGCAGCGCCCGCACGAGGTGATGCACGAGACGAGCACGCGATCTCCGGGAGTGATGGTCGTGACTGCTGCCCCGATCTCGACGACCGTGCCGACGGCCTCGTGGCCGAGGACGGTGCCGGGCTTCACCTCGGGGACGTCGCCTTTGAGGATGTGGAGGTCTGAGCCGCAGATCGTCGAGGACTCGATCCGGACGATCGCATCGGTCGGCTCCAGGATTGTGGGGTCGGGGACCTGCTCCCATGCCCGTTCGCCAGGCCCGTGGTAGACGAGGGCTTTCATCTCGATCTCCTCCAATCGGTATTTGCCACCAGCCTCGCACTCCCGCCCGGGAGCGGAATCGGCGGTTTCCACCGCTGTCGTTGCGGATTTTCCGCAGCTCTGCTCTGGCCCGCGGGATCTTCGACGCCTCGCGCCGGCGGCAGCGATACTCGCCGGGTGAGCATCGGCATCGTGGTGCAGCTCGTCGGGGCGGCCCTGAACATGGTCGCGTTCGCGCTCCTGCACTTCGAGATCGCCCCGTCCTCCGCACTCCGCTACCTGATCCCGAACTGGCTCGGCTCCGTCATCCTCGTCGCAAGCGCAGCCGACGGTGGCCAGTGGGGCTTCCTGCTCCTGGAAGCCGTATGGGTGGTAGTTACCACCCACGCGATCCTCAAGCACCGCCCCCAAGCGCACTAACTACCCGCGGCGCCCAGCGTGTCCGGGCGACACCAGACCTCATTCTGCAATGAGCTCTTAAGGGCACGGATCAAGATGGGCGTCCCGGTCCGGGGCTCTCGGAGCAGCGGGTGGGATGGCAGGCTCGGAGGCCAGGCTGGTTGCCGGTCCGAGAGACGGCCATTTCAGCCGCGAAGCCCTTGGTCCTGCGGAACCGAGCCGCTCCTGAACTGGGCCGATCCCGAACTGAGCCGATCCCGAACTGAGCCGATCCCGAACTGAGCCGATCCCGAACTGGGCCGATTCAGTGGAGCGCTGGACCGGCTCAGCCGGATCAAGGCCGCCGGAAGCTCCGGTCGCGGGCGCGAAGCGTTCGTGGCCCGAGCTGGAGGACGATCCGAGGGCGCCGGGAACGACGCTCGTTTTGATTCGTGCTCTAACTACGGGCTTTCCGCCTGCGCAAATGCCCGCGCCGATCCGCGACGAAGCCGGGCTCGGCCCGGCCGGAGCCGAACCGGTCCGGGCGTAACGCGGAGGAGAGGGCAACGTGGGGGAACCTCTTCGGTTCCCCCACGTTGGAGCAGGGGCGACAGGACTTGAACCTGCAACCCCCGGTTTTGGAGACCGGTGCTCTACCAATTGAGCTACGCCCCTCGGTTGCGGGATCGATTGTATCGGCCGTGTTCTGGGCATCATCCTGGCCGTGGGCCGGCTACTCGATGCCGGCGCTTTTCGCCGTCCTGACGGCGGCGTTTTCGCCGTGATCGCGTTCGCGAGCGCGGCGCACGGGAGGTGGGTAATCGCGGTCGCGGCGGCCGCGATCGGGGCCTGGATGGGGACCCTTGCGTGGGGTGCACTGAGGAGAATGCGCCGCTAGCTCGTATTCTCTCCCTGTGGCTGGAGATACCGACAGCCGAAGCCTCTGGCTCGAGTACCGTCGAACTCGTGACAAGGCGCTCCGCGACCGGCTCATCGTCAACTACTCCCCGCTCGTCAAGTACGTCGCCGGGACGGCTCGGCTCCGGCCTGCCCGCGCACGTCGAGGAGGCCGACCTCGTCTCGTACGGGCTGCTCGGGCTGATGAGCGCGATCGACCGCTACGACCCCGAGCGCGACATCAAGTTCGAGACCTACGCGATCGCGCGGATCCGCGGCTCGATCATCGACGAGCTCCGGCAGCTCGACTGGGTGCCGCGCTCGGTGCGCACGCGCGCCCGCGAGATCGAGCGGGCGATCCGCGAGCTCGAGAGCAAGCTCGGCCGCGCGCCCGACCGACGAGGAGATCGCGGCGAAGGTCGGGATCACCGGCGAGGAGCTCGAGGAATCGCTGATCGACATCTCCCGCTCCTCGATCGCCGCGCTCGACGAGCTCTGGTCGACCTCGTCGCGAGGGCGACCAGGTCTCGCTGCTCGACACGCTCGAGGATCCCGAGAGCATCCGCCCGGCCGAGGCGCTCGACGAGACCGAGATGCGCGAGGCGCTCGCCGAGGCGATCTCGCGGCTGCCCGAGCGCGAGAAGCTCGTGGTCACGCTCTACTACTACGAGGAGCTGACCCTGCGCGAGATCGGGGAGGTGCTCGGCGTGACCGAGTCCCGCGTCTCGCAGCTCCACACGAAGGCGATCCTGCGCCTCCGCTCGCGCCTGCAGAGCGCCGCGCTGCCTGCCTGAGCCTTCCGGCGCAGAGCCGGCGGTCGACATAGCCGGACGGTTTAGGATTCGCGCAAGTTCGACATCGTCTGCTAGCCACTATCCGTCCGAGAGGAGCGAGGAATGTCTCAGGAGCCCGGGAAGATCCGCAACGTCGCCGTCGTCGGCCACCGCGGGACGGGTAAGACCTCGCTCGTGGAGGCGATGCTCTTCCAGGCCGGCGCCGATCAACCGCCTCGGCACGGTCGAGGCGGGCACGACCGTCTCCGACTGGGACGAGGACGAGCAGCGGCGCCAGATGTCGCTCGCGGCGTCGCTCGCCCACCTCGAGTGGCAGGGGCGCAAGATCAACCTGATCGACACCCCGGGCGACTCCGGGCTTCCAGGCCGACACGATCGCCAGCCTGCGCGTCGTCGAGGGCGCGCTCGTCGTCGTCTCCGGCGTGATGGGCGTCGAGGTGAACACCGACGCGCGTCTGGGATCGCGCGCCGAGGCGCTCGAGCTCTCGCGGGTCGTCTTCGTGAACATGCTCGACCGCGAGCGGGCCGACTTCTTCCGCACCCTCGCCGCCGCTCGCAGAGCAGCTCTCCGACCGCTGCGTCGCGATCCAGCTCCCGATCGGAGCCGAGCACGAGCTCGACCGGGGTCGTCGACCTGCTCCACGACTGCGCCTACATGGATCCCGGGCGGCGCCCGCGAGGGCGACCCGGTCGCGATTCCCGGAATCGATGGCGGAGCTCGCGGCCGAGTACCGCGAGAAGCTCCTCGACGCGGTCGTCGAGACCGACGAGGCGCTGATGGAGAGCTACCTCGGCGGGCGAGGAGCTCGACCCGGCTGCGGTCGCGGCGGCGCTCAAGACCGCGGTGACGAACGACGAGCTCTACCCGGTCACCTGCGGGGTCGCGACGAAGAACCTCGGCACGCACGCGCTGCTCGACCTGATCGTCGAGGGCGTCCCGTCGCCGGCGCGCAAGGCCGCCCACGTCGAGTCGGGCGGCGGCGCGGCCGCGTTCGTCTTCAAGACGGTCGCCGACCCGTTCGCCGGGCCGGATCTCGGCCTTCCGCGTCTACGGCGGCGCCGATCGCCGCCGACTCGACGCTCGTCAACCTCCGGGACTCGCGCGAAGGAGCGGCTCGGCGGCCTGATGGTGCTCCAGGGGAAGGAGCACGAGAAGGCCGACGCGTTCGTGGCACGGCGACATCGGCGCGGTCGCGAAGCTCAAGGACGTCCAGACCGGCGACGTGCTCGCCGACTCCGAGCGCGAGGTCGAGCCTGCCGGTGCTCGAGTTTCCCGGAGCCCGTGATGAGCTTCGCGGTGACGCCGAAGACGAAGGGCGACGACGACAAGGTCGCCCAGGCGCTGCGCCGCCTGCACGAGGAGGATCCGACGCTGCAGCTGCGCCGCGACCCGCAGACGGGCGAGCAGCTGCTCTCGGGGATGAGCCAGGTGCACGTCGAGGTCGCCGTCGGGCAGGCTCAAGAGCCGCTTCGGGGTCGAGGTCGAGCTGCACCAGCCGCGCGTGCCGTACGTCGAGACGATCAAGGGCGAGGCGCGGGCGCAGGGCCGCTACAAGAAGCAGACCGGCGGCCGCGGCCAGTTCGGCGACTGCCACATCGTGATCGAGCCGCTCGAGGGGCATGTCGGCTACGAGTTCGTCGACCAGATCGTCGGCGGCGTGATCCCGCAGGGCTTCCGGCCTGCGGTCGACAAGGGCGTGCAGGAGACGATGGCGCACGGCGTGCTCGCCGGAGCGCCGGTGCAGGGCGTCCGGGTGCGGCTCGTCGACGGCTCCTACCACACGGTCGACTCGTCGGAGATGGCGTTCAAGGTCGCCGGCTCGATGGCGTTCAAGTCCGCCTACGAGAAGGCGCAGCCGACGCTGCTCGAGCCGATCATGGAGCTCGAGGTGACCGTTCCCGACGAGGCCGTCGGGCGCGGTCAACGGCGACCTCAACTCGCGCCGGGGCCGGCTGCACGGGATGGACCCGAAGGGCGGGATGACGACGATCAAGGCCGAGGTGCCGATGGCAGAGGTGCTGACCTACTCGCAGTCGCTCACCTCGATGACGGCGGCCGCGGCGACTACCACATGGCGTTCCTGCGCTACGACGAGGTGCCGGCGCACATCGCCCAGAAGCTGATCGAGGCGGCGAAGAAGGACACGAGCGCCGTAGCTGCCTGGCGTAGGTCCGCACCGATTTGCGGGGGATTTGTCGCGCTCGCGGCGGCGGCAACAGCTACGCTCGGAGCGATGCGGGTCACGAAGGTCGACGACCGCGCGGCAATGCGCAATCTGCGAGCGCACGCTCCTCATGGGCGAGCGCACGATGCGCTATCACCGCCAACGGCGGCGTGCACGTACGTCGATGTGTGCCCGCTCTGCCACGAGGTCGCGACCGACTCCGGCTGGGTCAAGGAGGGCTCGCCGACCACGCCGACGTTCACCGCCGAGCGGCGCCGCGGGCGCTTCTCGCTCTCATCGCTGCTCGGGACGCGGCCGCCGGGCGAGCAGCCGGTCGCGAGCGAGCCGATCCTCCGCCGCCTCTCCGAGTCGGAGCTCGCGATCGTCGAGGCCGCCGACCACTTCAACGCCTCCCAGTTCCGCCGCACGGTCGGCGGGATCGCGAAGAGCCTCGGCAGCCCGCGCGTCTCGATCGTCGCCGCTCTCGGGCGTCAACCAGGAGATCGTGATCACCGTCGCCTGGGAGATCTCCTGGTACCAGTACCGCGTCACCGCCCGAGCTCGGCCCAGCCGGTGCGGCTCGCCGAGCGCGGGCACGACCCGGACGAGCTCGACGGTCTCGTTCGCCGAGTGGAACGCGCACGTCGGTCGAGGACGGCCGCGTCGTTCCCGACATCGCGAGGGTCTGACGTCCCGCCACGGGTCGTAGACTGAGGGCGTGATCTACTGCGTCGTCCCGCCCGAGCTCGAGGACGAGCTCTTCGAGAAGCTCGTCGCGCTACTACGCCGACAACCCGGCGTGACCGTGATCCTCGACCGCCGCACCGGCCCCGACCGCGGCGGCGGCGCGACGCGGCCGAGCATGCCGAGCAGCGCGAGACGCGCGACCGCCGCCGGGCCGCGCGCGTCGGGGACGTTCCCGAAGACCGACGTCCTCGAGCCGTAGCGCGGCATGGCGGCGACGGAGCGGCTCGACAACTTCATCGGCGGCGAGTGGGTCGCGGCCGAGAGCGGCGAGACGTTCGAGTCGCTGAACCCGGCGACGGGCGAGACGCTCGCGGCGTTCCCGCGCTCGGGCGCCGCCGATGTCGACCGCGCGGTCGCCGCCGCGAAGGCGGCGTTCGAGGACTGGCGTCTCGTGCCGGCGCCGGAGCGCGGCGCGATGCTCTTCCGCCTCGCCGAGCTCCTGCGCGCCCACAAGGCGGAGCTGACCGACCTGATGACCCGCGAGATGGGGAAGGTCAAGGCCGAGGCCGGCGGCGACGTTCAGGAAGCGATCGACATGAGCTACTACATGGGCGGCGAGGGCCGGCGCCTGTTCGGCCAGACGACGCCGAGCGAGCTGCGCGACAAGTTCATGATGAGCGTGCGGATGCCGGTCGGCGTCGTCGGCGCGATCACGCCCTGGAACTTCCCGATCGCGATCCCCTCCTGGAAGCTCTGCCCGGCGCTCGTCTGCGGCAACACGGTCGTCCTGAAGCCGGCGGAGGACACGCCGTTCCTCGCCGAGCGCTTCGTGGAGCTGCTCGCCGAGGCCGGCGTGCCGCCCGGCGTCGTCAACGTCGTCCACGGGCTCGGTGAGGAGGCAGGCGACGCGCTCGTCCGCCATCCCGACGTGCCCGTGATCACCTTCACCGGCTCGCGCGAGACGGGGGTCGCGGTCACGAAGGCGGCCGCCGACGCGCTCAAGCACGTCCACCTCGAGCTCGGCGGCAAGAACGCGATCATCGTGCATGGACGACGCCGATCTCGAGCTCGCCGTCGAAGGGATCGTCTGGTCGGCGTTCGGGACGACCGGGCAGCGCTGCACCGCCGCCTCCCGGGTGATCGTCCACGAGGCCGTGTACGGCGAGCTGCAGTCGAAGCTCGTCGCGGCCGCCGAGCGGCTGCGGCTCGGGCCGGGCTGGGAGGACCGAGCCGACGTCGGCCCGCTCATCAACCGTGCCGCGCTCGACAAGGTCGCCGGCTACATGCAGATCGGGAAGGACGAGGGCGCGACGCTCCTCACGGGCGGCGAGGCGGCGGCGGGGCGGGCTTCTACTACCGGCCGACCGTCTTCGGCGACGTCGAGGCCGGGCATGCGGATCGCGCAGGAGGAGATCTTCGGCCCGTCGACGGCGCTGATTCCCGTCGGGAGCTTCGAGGAGGCCGTCGCGGCCGCGAACTCGGTCGGCTACGGCCTCTCGTCGTCGATCTTCACGCGCGACGTCAACCGGGCGTTCCGCGCGATGCGCGACCTGCAGGCCGGCATCACCTACATCAACGCCGGCACGACCGGTGCCGAGGTGCACCTGCCGTTCGGGGGCACCAAGGACACGGGCAACGGCCATCGCGAGGCGGGGCAGGCCGCGCTCGACGTCTTCACCGAGTGGAAGTCGATCTACGTCGACTACTCGGGCCGGCTGCAGCGCGCCCAAATCGACAATGCAGTGAACCGCAAGCTGGTCGTCTTCGTCCCGGCCGAGGCGCTCGAAGCCGTGCGCGAGGCGATATTCGCCGCCGGTGCCGGGCGGATCGGCGCCTACGAGCGCTGCTCGTGGTACACGCGAGGGGATCGGGGACGTTCCGTCGCCGCTCGCCGGCGCCGCTCCGGCGTCGGCGAGCGTCGGGGTCGGAGGAGCGCGTGCCGGAGCTGCGGCTCGAGACGGTGTTCCCGGCCGAGCGCCAGGACGAGGTCGTCGCGGCGCTCCGGGAGGCCCACCCCTACGAGGAGCCGGCCTTCGACATCTACGCCGCTCGCTGTGAAGGCGCGCCTCTACACCGACGGCGGCGCGCGCGGGAACCCGGGCCCGGCCGCCTACGGCTACGTGCTCGAGGCCGAGGACGGCACCGTGCTCGCTGCCGAGGGCAAGGCGATCGGGGTCGCGACGAACAACGTCGCCGAGTACAGCGGGCTGATCGCCGGCCTCGAGAAGGCGATCGAGCTCGCGCGTGGCGGAGGTCGAGGTGCGCTCCGACTCGGAGCTGATGGTGAAGCAGATGCGCGGCGAGTACCGGGTCAAGAACGAGGCGCTCCGCGCGCTCTCGCTCGAGGCCGGCACGTCTCGCCCGGCAGCTCGGGAAGGTCGACTACCACCACGTGATGCGGGAGCACAACGAGCTCGCGGACAGGCTCGTGAACGAGGCGCTCGATGCCTGGGAGGCGTCCTGAGCCCTGATCCTTGACTTCGCGGGAGCGCCTGTACTTTGATCCGCACTCAACCGACAAAGGAGAGCGCGTGTCCGTACTCATGACGTTGCGAGTGAAGGGCGATGTCCAGGAGCTAGAGCGGAGAGCAGCCGGGAACCCCGAGCGGATGAACAGCATCATCGAGGTGGCGAAGCGGCACGGCGTGATCGCCCACCGGTTCTACGGCACCGACGACGGCCAGATCATGGTCCTTGACGAATGGCCGGATGCCGAGAGCTTCCAGGCGTTCTTCGCGGAGACGCAGGACTTGGTCGGCCCGATGATGGCCGAGGTCGGCGTCACCGCCGAGCCCGAGGTCGTCTTCTGGCACGAGCTCGACACGAACGACAAGATCGGCTGGGGCGCCTAGCACTCTCGAACCGGTTGCCTGAAAGGGTCAGACGGCTGCACCGTCTTCTCCGTGCAGCCGTCTCGCGGCCGGCCGCGCTCCGATGCAAGGGCTCTAGCTAGAGCGACCGGCGCCGCGATGAATCGAACGGCATGTGAGACGGAGCCGCCAAACGGCTAAGCTAGGCCCCGTGCGGATGTAGCTCAGTTGGCTAGAGCGTCTGCTTGCCATGCAGAAGGTCGTGGGTTCGAGTCCCATCATCCGCTTCGAAGAGCCCTCTGAATCGGGGCTCTTTTGTTTTTCGGACCAGAGGACGGCTTCGAAGGTTTCTCCCGCTTGCTGAGCGACGGGACCGAACCGCTGCAAAGAGTCCCATCGGCCTTCGTGGGCGCCAGCATGCCTCTGTGGTCTGGAATCCTGCTCGCTGTGCGGAGCCTGCGGCTCCTGAGGCACGTTCAGGCCGGGTCGTCGTACCGGTGGAAGCCCTCGCCGCTCTTGCGTCCGAGCTTGCCCGCCTCGATCAGTCGTGTGAGGCGTGGAGGAGGTGCCATTCGAGGCTCGTGAAGGGCGGCGAAAAGCGCCTCGGAGGCATGGAGGTGCACATCGAGACCGATCAGGTCGAGTAGGCGGGTGGGGCCCATCGGCCAGCCGGCGCCGAGCTCTAGTGCCCGGTCGAGATCCTCGGCGGAGACCCGGGCTTCGTCGAGGATGCGGATACAGTCGTTGAGGAGGGGGATGAGGGTGCGGTTCACGATGAAGCCGGGCGTGTCGTGGCAGACGACCGGCTGCTTGCCGAGGCTGGTCACGAATGCGGTTGCGGCCTCGATCGTCTCGGCGGCGGTTCGCTCCGCCCGCACCACCTCGACGAGCGGCATGAGCGGAGCGGGGTTGAAGAAGTGCATTCCAACAACCCGCTCGGGCCGGCCCGTCGCCGCTGCGATGCTCGTCACGGAGAGCGCCGAGGTGTTCGTCGCGAGGAGAGCCGTCTCGGCGACGACCGTCTCGAGCTCCCCGAAGAGCGCGTGCTTCGCGCTCAGTTCTTCGAACACCGCCTCGATCACGACGTCGCACGAGCCGAGGCCGGCCAGGTTGGTCGTGACGCTGAGGCGAGCGATTGCGGCATCGGCCGCGTCGCCCTCGAGGCGGCCCTTCTCGACCTTGCGCCGGATGAAATGCGCGATCTTCGCGGCTGCGCTTGCTCCGGCGGCCTCCGAGGTGTCGAAGCCGATCGTCTCGAAGCCCGCCTCGGCGCACACCTGGGCGATTCCCGCACCCATCGTTCCGAGACCGGCGACGCCCACGCGGGAAGGCGAGGCGATCACTGCGGGCTCCAATCAGGGGCGTTCACAGTCGCGGAGCGAGGATCCAGGCGGATTTCTGGACACGAAGCCTTTCGGCACGGTATGTTCGTCCAGCGACCGGACGTCCGTTGCGCGTACACGATTGCCCTAAGCATATGGCGAGAACCACCGACACATCCATCGAAGAGGTCGACAGGCGCTACGTCTTCCACCCGTTCACTGCGCTCCGTCGCCACGAGGAGATCGGCGGCGGTCGGATGATCGTGAGCGGCAAGGGTTCCACGCTCCTGGACTCGCACGGCAAGGAGTATCTCGATGCGATGGCCGGGCTCTGGTGCGTCAACGTCGGTTACGGGCGGCCCGAGCTGGCGGCGGCGGTCGCCGAGCAGATCGAACGGCTCTCGTACTACCACGCCTTCTCTTCGATGGCGACCGAGGCGCCGGCGCTACTCGCAGAACGCGTGATCGATCTTGCTCCGGTGCCGATGTCGAAGGTCTTCTTCGGCAACAGCGGCTCCGATGCGAATGACACGCAGGCGAAGCTCGTCTGGTACTACAACAACGCGCTCGGCCGTCCCGAGAAGAAGAAGTTGATCTCGCGCGACCGTGGCTACCACGGAGTGACGGTGCTCTCGGCAGGGCTCACCGGCCTTTCGAACCTCCACGACGGGTTCGACCTCCCGCTCCCGATGATCCGCCACACGCGCGCTCCCCACCGGCTGTGGGAAGCCGAAGAGGGGATGACGGACGCCGAGTTCGTCCGCTCGCTCGCCGACGACCTCGAGGCGCTGATCGTTCGTGAAGGGCCCGAGACGGTCGCCGCCTTCATCGCCGAGCCAATCCAGGCTGCCGGTGGGGTGATCGTGCCGCCCGAGGGCTACTTCGCAGCGATCCAGGAGGTGCTGCGCCGCTACGACGTGCTGCTCATCGCCGACGAGGTCGTCTGCGGCTTCGGACGGCTCGGCTGCTGGTTCGGCAGCGAAGCGTTCGGCCTCGAGCCGGATCTGATCACGGTCGCAAAAGGCATGACCTCTGCGTACATCCCGCTGTCCGGCTGCCTCGTTTCGGACCGGATCTGGGAGGTGCTCGCCGAGGGAAGCGCCGCGAGCGTCTTCGGGCACGGCTACACCTATTCCGCGCATCCGGTGGCAGCCGCCGCCGCGCTCGCGAACCTCGACCTGATCGAGTCGGAGCAGCTCGTCGAGCAAGCTGCTCGACGAGGGGAGCGCCTTCAGGAAGGTCTCCGTCGTGCCTTCGCGGACGTGCCGAATGTCGGCGAAGTCCGCGGCCGGGGGCTTCTCGGCGCCGTCGAGTTCGTCGCCTCCACGTCACCCACAGTTCCGTTCGAGCGGTCACGCGGTGTGGCGGCGCGGGTCGTCGCGAAGTGTCTCGACCGAGGGTTGATCACCCGCGCGCTTCCCGCGAGCGACACGATCGCGTTCTCGCCGCCCTTCGTCGTCACCGAAGATGAGCTCGACTCGATGATCGAGCGAGCCCGGTCCGCGGCGGTCGACGTCATGGACGAGCTCGGCAGGGAGTGAAGGGGCGATCTCGCCCGGATGCCGGTCATGGGGTTTCTCGTGAACCCGGTTGCGGGAATCGGCGGGCCATTGGCACTGAAGGGGAGTGACGATGCCTTGGAGATGGCGCGCGCAGTCCGCGCGGGCGCCGTCCCGCCCGCGCCCGCGCGTGCCCGCCGTGCGCTGCGCGTGTTGCAGCAGAGCCTGCCTGGGCTCGAGGTGATCGCGGCCCCGGGTGAGATGGGCGCCTCAATAGCTCGGGAGGCGGGGTTCGACCCCGAGGTGCTTCCGCTCGAGCTCGCGACGCCGACAACCGCGAAGGACACGATCGCGGCGGCGAGAGAGCTGGCCGACCGACACGTCGATGTGCTCCTGTTCGCGGGCGGCGACGGGACCGCGCGCGATATCGCCCACGCGATCGGAGGCGTCCCGATGCTCGGGATCCCGTCGGGAGTGAAGATGCGCTCGGCGGTGTTCGGAACGACGCCGGAGGCCGCCGGCGAGGCCGCCTCCCGCTACCTGGCCGACCCCGGCCGATTCGGCTTGCTCGAGGCTGAGCTCGTGGATGCGACCGACGACGAGCCGGCGCTCGAGAGCGTCCTGCTCGGGTCGGCTCTCGTCCCGGCGGTCGGTGGGCGGCTCCAGGCCGCCAAGTCGTCTCCGCCGACGGCTCACGAGCCGGCCCTCGAAAGCCTCTGCGCGAGCATTGCCGAGACGATGGAGCCGGGGCGCCTGTACCTGCTCGGCCCCGGCACGACCACCGCTCGGATCATGCGGGCGCTCGGGCTCGAGGCGAGCCTCCTCGGCGTCGACGCTGTGCGCGACGGCGCGTATGCCGGCGCCGATCTCGACGAGCGCACGATCCTCGAGCTGCTCGAGGAGAGCGACCAGGCGACGCTGATCCTGGGCGTGATCGGTGGGCAGGGGTTTCTGCTCGGTCGCGGCAACCAGCAACTGAGCGGTGAGGTGATCCGGCGACTCGGCGCCGACAACGTGGTCATCGTGGCGGGCGCGGACAAGGTGCTCGGCCTCGTCCCGCCGGTCCTTCACGTCGACCTGGGTGACGATGGCAATGATCCGATCCTCGACGGTTATCGTCCGGTGCTCGTGGCTCCCGGGCGATCGATCATGATGCGGGTTTCCCGTGGCTGACTCAGGCGCAACCCCTGCGGCGCATCCCTACATGGGGATCTCGACGCCGGAGGCGATCTCCTCGATGCTCGCCGGGGCAGGCCTCGAAGACATCGAGGAGCTCTTCCAGCAGATCCCGGCCGACCATCGGGTCTCGTCGCCGATCGTGCTGCCGCCGGCGCTCCGGTCCGAGGCGGAGCTCAAGCGCCACCTGGTGGAGGTACTCGGCAAGAGCCGCTCGTGCGAAGAGGTGCTGAGCTTCCTCGGCGGAGGCTGCTGGCAGCACTACGTCCCGGCGATCTGCGACGAGATCGTCTCGCGGAGCGAGTTCCTCACGCCCGTCTGGGGCACGTCGGCCTCGGACTTCGGACGCAACCAGGCCTGGTTCGAGTACGCGAGTCAGCTCGGCGAGCTCGTCGGGATGGAGTTCGTCGGCCTGCCGGTATACAGCTGGGGCTGCGCCGCCGGGCACGCGATCAGGATGGCGGCCCGCCTCACCGGGCGCTCGACCGTGCTCGTCCCGGCGGGGCTCGACCCCGAGCGGCTCGCGGTCATCCGCAACTACTGCTCGCCGCCCGGGATGCGAGGCCACGTCGAGATCGTCTCCGTCGCCTTCGATCCGGCCACGGGGCGCACGGACCTCGCCGATCTGCACGAGAAGCTCGCCGGCCTGCCCGCCGCGGTCTACATCGAATCGCCGACGTTTCTTGGCGTGATCGAGTCCGACGGCGCCGAGATCGCAGCGGCGGCGCGCGCAGCCGGGGCAGAGACAATCGTCGGCGTCGACCCGATCAGCCTCGGTGTGCTGGCCGCACCGGGTGACTGGGGCGCGGACATCGTCGTCGGCACGACCCAGCCGCTCGGTGTGCACATGAACGCCGGCGGCGGGGTCGGCGGCTTCATCGCGACCCGCGACGAGGAGCGGTACGCGCGTGAGTATCCGACGCTACAGGTGAGCATCTGCGACACGATCGTCCCGGGCGAGCGCTCCTTCGGGGTCATCCTCTTCGAACAGACCTCCTACGGCGCGCGCGAGGACGGCAAGGACTGGACGGGTAACTCGGTCTACCTGTGGGCGATCGCAAACGCGGTTTATATGGCCCTGATGGGGCCGAAGGGCTTCGAGGAGATCGGCGAGGCGATCCTCGCGCGCTCGCACTACGCCGCCGCGAGGCTCCGCGAGCTCCCCGGGGTCGCCATCCCCTGGCCGACCGGGTTCTTCAAGGAGCTGGTCGTCGACTTCACCGCCACCGGCCACACCGTCGCCGAGATCAACGAGCGTCTTCGAGCGGAGGGGATCTTCGGCGGGCTCGATCTCTCACGCTCGCATCCCGAGCTGGGCCAGAGCGCGCTCTACTGCGTGACCGAGATCCACGCGCAGGCCGATATCGACCGGCTCGTCGGCGCCCTTGCCGCGGTGACGGCATGAGCGAACCGGTGCTGCGGCGTTACCACGCAGCCGTGTGGGACGAGCCGCTCGTGATGGAGCTCAGCCGCCCGGGTGCTCGCGGGCTCGAGCCGCCCCCGCTTGAACCGGGGCTTGCTCACACGGTTGGGGACCCCCGCGAGCTGGTGCCGGCGGCGATGCGCCGGACCGTGCCGCCCGAGCTGCCCGAGCTTTCGGAGCCCGACGTGCTGCGTCACTACCTCCACCTCTCGCAGGAGACGCTCGGGATGATGGGGATCAGCCTCTTCGGGACCTGCACGATGAAGTACAACCCGCGCCTCAACGAGGCCGTCGTCGCGCGGCCCTTCGTCGCCGAGGTTCATCCGCACCAGCACGAGGAGACCCTGCAAGGGATCCTCGAGATCGTCTACGGCCTCGACCTCGCCCTCCGCGGGCTCTCCGGGATGGACCGCTTCGTCTTCCAGGCAGGTGGAGGCGCCGATGCGGCCTACCTTCATGCCTGTGTCACCCGCGCCTACCACTCGGTGCGCGGGGAGCTCGACCAGCGCGACGAGGTCATCACCTCGATCCAGGCGCACCCCTGCAACCCGGCGACCGCCGCGACCGCCGGTTTCAAGGTGATCACGCTGCCGCTCGAGGAGAACGGCTACGCCTCACTCGATGCCCTCAAGGCGGCGGTGTCGGAGCGAACGGCGGCCCTGATGATCAACAACCCCGACGACATGGGGATCTACAACCCCGAGATTGCCGAGTGGGTCGAGGTCGTGCATGACGCGGGCGGGATCTGCTTCTACGACCATGCGAACTTCAACGGCGTGATGGGCAAGATCCGCGCCGCCGAGCTTGGGTTCGACGCCTGCATGTTCATGCTGCACAAGACGTTCGGGGCGCCGAAGGCAGGTGGCGGGCCGGCTGTCGGGGCCTATGGCTGCACGGAGGAGCTCGCTCCATTCCTTCCGGGGCCGCTCGTGTCGTTCGACGGCGAGCGGTATCACCTCGCCGAGAACGGGCCCGAGGGCATCGGCCGGGTGAGGGAGTTCCTCGGCAACGTTCCCCAGATCATCAAGGCCTACTCGTGGGTGCGCGCGATGGGCGCCGACGGGATCGAGCAGGCGGCCGGCCTTTCCGTGCTCGCGAACAACTACATGGAGGCGAGGCTGCTCGCGATCAAGGGCGTGACGAAGTCACATCCCCACCTTCCGGGCCGGCGGATGGAGATGACCCGCTACAGCCTCGGCGAGCTCGCTCGTGACACGGGCGTCACCTGCCTCGACGTCCAGAACCGGATGGTCGACTACGGCGTCGACGCATTCTGGCTCAGCCACGAGCCATGGGTCGTGCCCGAGCCATTCACTCCGGAGGCCGGGGAGATGTGGTCGAAGGAGGACCTCGACTACTGGATCGCCGTGCTCGCGCGCGTCTGCGCGGAGGCCTATTCCGACCCCGAGCTCGTGAAGACGGCTCCGCACAACCAGGTCGTGCACAAGCTCGACGGTTCGGCACTCGCCGATCCGGAGCGCTGGGCGACCACGTGGCGCGCCTACCGGCGCAAGCACGGCACCGCCTAGGGAGGAGCTCATCAGGTCCCGCGCGGACCGTGCAGCTCATGCACGTCGAGCCCCGAGGCGCCGAGGTCGGTTTGGATTTGGGTGGCGGTGTGTTGGAGGCGGGGGAGGAGGTCGGTGCGGATGCTGTCGGTGGTCCAGCGGGTGGTGGGGACGGCGAGGTTGATGGCGGCGATGGTGTTGCCGTTGGTGTCGTGGATGGGGACGGCGAGGGCGCGGAGGCCGTCTTCGAGCTCCTGGTCGACGAGGGCGTAGCCGTTTTTGCGGATGCGGTTGAGCTCGCTGCGGAGCTTGTCGGGGTCGGTGATCGTGCGGGGGGTGATCGGGGTGAGCTCGACGGTGGTGAGGTAGTGGTCGAGCCATTCGTCGCTCTGGGCGGCAAGGAGGGCGCGGCCGAGGCTGGTGGCTAAGGCGGGGTCGCGGGCTCCGATCGAGATCGAGATCGACATGATCCGTTTGGCGGTGAGGTGGGCGATGTAGACGATCTCGGTGTTGTCGAGGACGGCCAGTGAGGTGGATTCGTGGATCTCTTCGACGAGCTCGCGGAGGTGGGGTTGGGCGAGCTCGGGGAGGGTGAGGCTTGCGAGGTAGGGGCGGCCGAGCTCGAGTACGCGGGGCGAGAGGCGGAACTGGCGGCCGTCGATGCGCATGTAGCCGAGCTCGACGAGGGTGAGGAGGAACCGGCGGGCGGCGGCGCGGGCAAGACCGGTTGCCTTCGCGACTTCGGCGAGGGTGAGCGTGGGGTGCTCCCCGTCGAACGCACGGATCACCGCCAGCCCCCGGCCGAGCGACTGCACGAAATCAGGCTCCCGATCCTCGGCGTTCTCCTCGGGCTCGACGGCGGCCGCCACCGGCCCCTGCGCTTCCAGGGTCGCCATCCGCGCCGCGAGGTCGGTTTGGATTTGGGTGGCGGTGTGTTGGAGGCGGGGGAGGAGGTCGGTGCGGATGCTGTCGGTGGTCCAGCGGGTGGTGGGGACGGCGAGGTTGATGGCGGCGATGGTGTTGCCGTTGGTGTCGTGGATGGGGACGGCGAGGGCGCGGAGGCCGTCTTCGAGCTCCTGGTCGACGAGGGCGTAGCCGTTTTTGCGGATGCGGTTGAGCTCGGTGCGGAGCTTGTCGGGGTCGGTGATCGTGCGGGGGGTGATCGGGGTGAGCTCGACGGTGGTGAGGTAGTGGTCGAGCCATTCGTCGCTCTGGGCGGCAAGGAGGGCGCGGCCGAGGCTGGTGGCTGAGGCGGGGTCGCGGGCTCCGATCGAGATCGAGATCGACATGATCCGTTTGGCGGTGAGGTGGGCGATGTAGACGATCTCGGTGTTGTCGAGGACGGCCAGTGAGGTGGATTCGTGGATCTCTTCGACGAGCTCGCGGAGGTGGGGTTGGGCGAGCTCGGGGAGGGTGAGGCTTGCGAGGTAGGGGCGGCCGAGCTCGAGTACGCGGGGCGAGAGGCGGAACTGGCGGCCGTCGATGCGCATGTAGCCGAGCTCGACGAGGGTGAGGAGGAACCGGCGGGCGGCGGCGCGGGCAAGACCGGTTGCCTTCGCGACCTCGGCGAGGGTGAGCGTGGGGTGCTCCCCGTCGAACGCACGGATCACCGCCAGCCCCCGGCCGAGCGACTGCACGAAATCAGGCTCCCGATCGACCGTGTCTTCGCCGGGCACGGCGACGGGCGGAGAGGCGCTCACGTGGACCCTGACGCCGAGCTCTCGAGCTCGCGGAGGGCTGTGAGCTCGGAGACGGTCGGGGCCGGCGTGATCTCCAGCGCGGGCGAGCTCTTGAGCGCCCAGCCGGTTGCGGCTCGAACGTCGCCGACCGACACGCCTGGATGCACGTGAGTCAGCACGAGCTCCGCCGTCTCGGGATCCGGCGCCAGCACGCCGAGGTCGGTGACGACTGCCGTCGGCCCTCCTCCGATCAGCCCGAGCCGCCGGCGTGAGCCCGCGCCGTTCCCGTGCCCGACGGAGGTGACGAAGTCGAGGCGTTCGACGAACTTCTCGGGGCTCTGGCGCATTACGACCACCGTCTTCCCGCACGACGCCGCAATCTCCGGCGCGCCGCCGGCACCGGGCAGCCGCACCTTCGGTCGCGCGTAGTCGTCGCCGATCATCGTGGTATTCAGGTTCGCGAACCGATCGATCTGGGCCGCACCGAGGAAGCCGAGATCGATGCGCCCGGGTTGAAGCCAGTAGTTGAACGTCTCGACCAGCCCGACCACGGTATCCGCCGTCTCGGCCAGAATCCCGTCTCCGATCGAGAGTGGCACTACCGTCGGCTTCGCCCCGATCGTCCCGGACTCGTAGACCATCACGAGCGACGGGGCGTGCGTGCGCCGCGCGAGGTTCGCTGCAGTGCTCGGGAGCCCGATCCCGACGAGGCAGGTGGCCCCGTCGGGCAACATCCGCGCCGCCGCCACGGCCATCATCTCGGCCCGCGTCCAGGCGCCCTCGCCTGTGGCGGCCGATCTATCCGGCGAGGACATGCCGGTCCATCCAGTCGAGGAAACCGTCGCGATCGCGGCTGATCGCATCCCACGCGACATAGAAGTCGTTGTCGCGGTTCGAGTACCCCTGCGTGTACGACGGATGGGAGCCGCCCGGGCTCTCACAGACGAAGTCGAGCGTCCAGGACGGGAGCACGATCGCCCCGGGGACAGGTTCGAGCTCTTCGACGATCTCCTCCACGGTCGCGATCGCACGGCGGGCGCTCAGCACCGCCTCTTTCTGGATCCCCGTGATTCCCCACAGCTGCACGTTCCCCTCATGGTCGGCGCGCTGAGCGTGGATCACCGTCAGCCCCGGTTTGAGAGCGCTTACGGCCGTCAGCACCTCGCCCGTGAACGGACAGGTCACGGTCGAGATCGTCTCGGTCTCGGCGACCAGGTCGCTGCCGACGTACCCGCGCATGATCGCGAACGGAAGCCCGGATGCGCCCGCCGCATAGCGGTTCGCCATCCCGGCGTGGCTGTGCTCCTCGATCTCGATCGGCCCAGGCCAGTCGTGCTCGACCGCGTCGCGAAAGCGGTGAAGGCTCCCGACCCCGGGATTGCCGCCCCACGAGAAGACGAGGCGTCGCGCGCAGCCCATCCCGATCATCTGGTCGTAGATGATGTCGGGGGTCATCCGGATCAGCGTCAGCTCGCGGCGCCCCTGGCGAATGATCTCGTGGCCCGCCGAGAACGGGATCAGGTGCGTGAATCCCTCGAGGGCTACCGTATCGCCGTCATGGACGCTCTCGGCGATCGCCTCCTCGAGCGTGACGATTCGCGCCCGGTGCGTGGGGCGTCGTGCCTCCTGTTGTGCCGCGTGAACGTCGTCGTTCGTCATACGCACCACTGTGCTCGAGCCGAACAGCTGCTCGATCCGAACCATAGGCGCCGTTGGCCGAGTGGGTCAAGCACCCATCGTCGAGGCTCACGGCACATGTGCGGATACCGTACGCATGAACGCTTGACGTACAACCGCTTCCAGAGGACGATTTCGCAATGACGATTGTCTCCCCCACCGGCGAGAGCCGCACGGCTTCGGCGCTTGCCGCAGCGCGTGACGCCGGCCTCGTCAAGGCCGACCTCTACATCGACGGTGCCTGGTCGGCGGGGGAGGACGGAGAGCGCCTCGCGGTCGCAGATCCCGCGACCGGCGAGCTCGTCGCCGATGTCGCCTGCGCGACTCGCGCAGACGTCGAGCGTGCGATCGAGGCGGCCGACCGCGCCTTCCGGATCTGGTCGAAGGTGCCGGCGCCGGCGCGGGCCCGCATCCTGCGAGACTGGTTCGACCTCATCGTCGCGAACGCCGAGGAGCTGGGTGCGATCCTGACCGCGGAGCAGGGCAAGCCGCTGCGAGAGGCGATCGGCGAGATCCGCTACGGCGCCGGATTCATCGAGTGGTACGCCGAGGAGGCCAAGCGGCTGTACGGCGAGACGGTGCCGACGAACGCGGCGGGGCGGCGGATCCTCACGATCCGCGAGCCGGTCGGGGTCGCGGCGATGATCACGCCCTGGAACTTCCCGATGGCGATGATCGCCCGCAAGGCTGGTCCGGCGCTCGCGGCCGGCTGCACGGTCGTCATCAAGCCGGCCTCCGAGACGCCGTGCTCGGCACTTGCGCTGGCCGAGCTCGCGGAGCGCGCCGGGGTCCCTGCCGGGGTGCTGAACGTGGTTCACGGTGCACCCGAGCTCGTCGGCGGCGTGCTCACCTCGAGCCCGCGGGTACGCGCGCTCAGCTTCACCGGCTCGACCGAGGTGGGGAAGCTGCTGCTGGCCCAGTCGGCCGCGACCGTAAAGAAGGTCGCCCTCGAGCTCGGCGGCAACGCTCCGCTGATCGTCTTCGACGACGCCGACCTCGAGCTCGCGGTCGAAGGCACGATCGCCTCGAAGTTCCGCAACGCCGGCCAGACGTGCGTGTGCGCGAACCGCATCCTCGCCCAGTCGGGGGTCTACGACACGTTCGTCGAGCGACTCGAGGAAGCCGTTCGCGCCTTACGCGTCGGGAACGGCTTCGACGAGGAGGTCGACCAGGGGCCGCTCGTGAGCGACGAGGCAGTCGCGAAGGTACGTGAACATCTTGAGGATGCCGTCGCGAAGGGGGCGCAGGTGACGGTCGGCGGGAATCTCCACGAGCTGGGGGGGACGTTCTTCGAGCCGACGGTCGTAGTTGGCGCCACCGCCGAGATGCGCATCGCGAGCGAAGAGACCTTCGGGCCCGTCGCTCCGGTCTTCCGGTTCGAGACCGAGGAGGAGGCGCTCGAGCTCGCCAACTCCACCGAGTCGGGGCTCGCCGCCTACTTCTTCACCCGCGACCTCGGCCGCGCCTGGCGGGTGGGGGAAGGGCTCGAGTTCGGCGTCGTCGGAGTGAACACCGGCCTGATCAGCTACGAAGGTGCGCCGTTCGGGGGCGTCAAGCAGTCCGGCCTCGGACGCGAGGGCTCCCGCCACGGCATCGACGAGTTCCTCGACTACAAGTACCTCTGCGTCGAAGGGCTCGGTCTCTGATGGCCGCGGTCACGATCGGCGTCAAGCTTCAAAACAGCGGCCCGCTGCCGGTCGCGCGGGGCATCCCGGAGCTTGCCCGATCGCTCGAGGAGGCCGGTTACGAGTCGCTCTGGGTCAGCGACCACATCGTGATGCCGGCCGAGATCGGCTCGCACTACCCGTTCGCAGCCGACGGACGGGTCACATGGGCCTCCGACATCCCTTACTTCGATGCGCTGATCGCGCTCGCGCTTGCGGCTGCGGTCACGGAGCGCGTCGCCCTCGGCACCGCCGTGCTCGTCCTGCCGCTTCGCAACCCGGTCGAGTTCGCCAAGCAGGCCGCCTCGATCGACGCCGCAAGCGGTGGGCGGCTGCTGCTCGGGGTCGGCGCCGGGTGGCTCGAGGAGGAGTTCGACGCGCTCGCCGTGCCGTTCGAGCGGCGGGGCGCGCGACTCGAGGATTCGATCGCCGTCGCCCGGGCCTGCTGGACCGGGCGGCCGCCTGCGCTCGAAACGCCGACCTACCGCCTCCCGGGCGGGCTCGTCAGCCTCCCGGCGCCCTCGCCCGCGCCGCCCATCCTGATCGGCGGGCATACCAGGGCCGCTCTGCGTCGCGCGGGGCGGGTGGGGGATGGTTGGCTCGGCCAGCAGTCCCTCCCCGAGCTCGATCCGGGGGTGCTCGCGGAGGAGATCGAGGTCGTTCGGGCTGCGGCCGCCGAAGCCGGTCGCGCCGATGCCGGGCTGAGGTTCGTGCTGAGGATCGTCGAGGCTGCCGGGCGGGCGGCAGACGTCGCCGCGCGGCTGGGCGAGCTGGCCGAAGCCGGGATCGACGAGATCATCATCGACCCGTCGTGGGAGGGGGATCTGGCCTCAGACTGCGCCCTCCTGAAGGATGCGGCCGCATGAGCGCAGTGAGGGAGACGCGCGCGGTCGTCACCGGCGGTGCGAGCGGCATCGGCGCCACGATCGTCAGCACCCTTGCAGCGACCGGGATGAGCGGCTTCGTCCTCGACCGGGCCGAGTCGGAGCTTCCCGGCGGCTGGCAGGCGATCGCGCTCGACATCCGCGACGACGAGGCCGTCGAGGCCGCCTTCGACCGGATCGGCCCGGAAATCGACGCGCTCGTCGCGGCAGCCGGCATCGTTCCGCCCTGGGCGGGAATCGCCGAGCTCGACCTCGGGACCTGGGACGAGACCTTCGCCGTCAACGTCAGGGGGCTTGCCTCGACCCTCCGAGCCGCGGCTCCCCGCCTTCGCGACGGCGCCGCGGTGGTCGCGATCGGCTCGCTCAACTCCTGGAAGGGCGATCCCAACATCGCAGCGTACGTTGCAAGCAAGCACGCGGTGCTCGGGCTCGTCCGCTCCGCCGCACTCGATCTGGGACGCCGCGGGATTCGCGTCAATGCCGTAGGACCAGGGCCGATTGCCACCGATGCTCTCCTCGCCCGGATGAGCCGGCGGGAGGCCGAGCTGGGGACGCCGGTTGCCGAGGCGCTCGCGGCCGCGGCCCGTCAGACGGCACTCGGCCGCATGGCCACGGTTGACGATGTTGCGGCCGCTGTGCTCTTCCTGCTCGGCCCTGGTGCTGCCGGAGTGACCGGGCACCTGCTTCCGGTCGACGCGGGAATCCTCTGACCACGGGAAGGAAGCGACCTTGACCGATCTGACCGGGAAGACGGTTCTACTGACTGGGGCCTCGCGAGGGATCGGCGCCGCGACAGCCCATGCGCTCGGCGCCGCAGGCGCTCGAGTGATCGCGCACTACGGCAGCTTCCGCGAGGGCGCCGAGCAGGCCGTGGCCGAGCTCCCGGAGGAGCGGAAGCTGCTCCTGCAGACCGATCTCTCCGTCGCGGGCTCCGCCCGGTCGCTGTGGCGCCAGGCGCTCGACTGGCAGGGCCGTGTGGATGCGGTGATCGCGAATGCCGCCGTGATCCCGGAGACGCCGTTCGCAGCGTCCGACGAGGACTGGGACCGGGCCTGGGACGAGATCCTTCGCGTCAACCTGCTCGAGCCCGTCAGCCTCCTGCGGGAGGCGGTAGGACATTTCGTTACCGCCGGCGGGGGCACGATCGTGACGATGTCGAGCTGGGTCGCCCAGCGGGGCTCGGCATTCCCTGACCTGGGCGGATACGCCGCGACAAAGGGCGGGCTCAAGGCGTTCACCCAAACCATCGCCCGCAACTACGGTCGCGAGAACATCCTCGCCTACATCGTCGCGCCGGGGATCGTTCGCACGAGGATGTCGGCGGGATCCGCGGCCCTCCGAGGGGGGATCGATGCGCTGAACGCGGAGCTCGCGATGGGTGAGGTGGTGCCTCCGGAGGACGTCGCCGGCCTGATCGCCTACCTCGCATCGGGCGAATGTCGCCACCTGAGCGGAGCGACGCTCGACGTCAACGGTGCCACCTACATTCGCTGAGTCTCGGAGGGGACGCGCGCAGAATCCGGGGGTCGTGACCGTGCTTGACACACAGCGAACACTCGTCCACTATCCGTACGCACTGAGCACATGCGGACGCTCCTTCGTGACAACCCGGCCGAACGAGTCGAATCCCACGCTCCGCCGCCCGGAGCGGCGGTCGCAGCCCAGGAGGGTGTGGCGTTGACCGCCTCGGGAGCGCACGCAGCAGGGAGCTCCACGGCCGGCGAGCTCGTGGTCAGCCTGAGCTCGATCACCAAGCGCTTCGGTACGAACACCGTCCTGCGCGGCGTCGACCTGAACGTCCACACCGGCGAGCATGTGGTCATCTTCGGGCCTTCGGGCTCGGGCAAGTCGACCCTGCTTCGCACGATCAACCTGCTCGAGCTCCCGGACGAGGGCTCGGTCAAGGTGCTCGGCGTCGAGTACGGGCCGAGCGGCGAGAAGGGAGAGCGTCGTGGCAGCCCCGTCGAGCTGCGGCGGCTTGTCGGGATGGTGTTCCAGCAGTTCAACCTGTTCCCGCACCTGACCGCGCTCGACAATATCGCCCTGCCGTTGCGCTCGGCGCGCTCGATCGGCCGTGCCGAGGCGGCCGAGCGGGCGGCCGGTGCGCTCAAGCGGGTTGGCCTGCTGCGCTGGGCGGCCCACTATCCGGCCCAGCTCTCGGGCGGCCAGCAGCAGCGAGTGGCGATTGCCCGTGCGCTCAGCCTCGACCCGAAGGTGATGCTGTTCGACGAGCCCACCTCGGCCCTCGACCCGGAGCTCGTCGGAGACGTGCTCGCGGTGATGCGGAGCGTGGCCGAGTCCGGGATGACGATGGTCGTCGTCACTCACGAGCTCAACTTCGCGCGGGAGATCGGCGACTTCAACGTGTTCATGGACGACGGCTGCATTGCCGAGTCCGGCCCGCGCGGCTTCCTCGACAACTGCACCAATCCGCGGACGCAGCAGTTCATCGCCGCGGTCCTCTGATGCTGGCCTCCTACCAGTGGTCGCTGATCTGGGACTACAAGAGCCAGCTCTTCCACGGGCTCCTGACCGCCCTCGAGTGCTCCGCGCTCGCACTCCTGCTCTCGGTCTTCGTCGGGCTCGCGCTCGCGCTCGCGCGGCTCTCGCAGTCGCCGCTCTCGTGGCTCGCCTCGCTCTACATCAACATCTTCCGCGGCGTCCCCGCGCTCGTCAGCGTGATCTGGGTGTATTTCGGCTGGTCGCTCGTCTTCGGGATCAACTTCTCGGTGCTCGAGGCCGGGGTGATCGCGCTCACACTGCTCTACAGCGCGTTCCTCTCGGAGATCTTCCGGGCCGCGCTCCTCGCGATCCCGCGGGGCCAGCGCGAGGCAGGGCTGGCGCTCGGGATGACCTCACCTCGCGTGTTCGTGCAGGTGATCCTGCCCCAGGCGGTCAAGATCGCGCTGCCGAACATCGGGAGCATGTTCATCGGGATGGTGAAGGACACCTCGACGTTCACGGTGATCGGGATGCTCGAGGTGACCCACGTCACTCAGGACGTCGAGTCGGTGACCTTCCAGCCGTTTGTCCTCTACACGGCGGCTGCCTCGATCTACGTGATTGCGGCGTTCGGGATCGACTTCATCTTCCGCGCGATCGAGAAGTCGCTCACCACACCGCCGGGTGGGTGGCTGTCGCAAACGATGACCAAGCGCCGGCGCCGGCGGCTCGAGGCGGTAGTCGAGCGTGCCGGAGGAGCGGTGATCAATGCCTGACCGTTCGAGTTTTCACGCGGGGGGATCCGGGATCGGGGGCGCTCGGCGCCTCGAAGAAGCAGTAGCTCAACCAAAGGAGGAGATGGAGCAGTGAGTAGCGCACCGAACTGGTTCTCGCGCTCGGCGATCGCAGGCGTGGCCGTTTTGGCCCTCGTGCTGGCGGTCGCGGTCGGCGGCGCATCCGCGCAGTCGAGAGATTCGAGCAACCCCTACAACCTGGTGAGCCCCGGCACGCTCACGGTGGGCATGGACCTCGAGTTCAAGCCCGAGATGTATCTGGCGAACGGAAAGCCGGCCGGCTACGACGTCGAGCTCGTGACGGCCCTCGCCAAGAAGATGGGCCTGAAGCTCAAGATCGACAACCTCGCGTTCAACGGGCTGATTCCGGGCCTCGTGGCGAAGAAGTTCGATCTGGTCTCGGTCGGGCTCTCGCCCACGCCCGCCCGGGCGAAGGCGGTCACGTTCAGCCGGGCCTACGTCCCGTATGCCCTCATCCTGGCCGTGCCCGTGAACTCGACGACGCCGGCCACGATCGCGGCGTGGAACAGCTCCAGCCAGACGATCACCGCACTCCAAGGATCGACCGATGCGCAGCTCGTGACCTCGACGTTCCCGAAGGCCAAGCTGGCGTCGTTCCCGGATGACACGACCGCGCTGCTCCAGGTCGCGAGCGGCCGGGCAAACGCGGCGGTGGTCGAGAACTACATCCTCGGGCAGTTCAACAAGTCGAACCCCGGGAAGCTCAAGCAGGCCGCATTCGCGAAGCCGTTGAACGTGCAGTACGGCGCCTACGCCGTTCAGCACGGCAACACCGCGTTCGCGAAGTACCTGAACACGTTCATCTGCGGGGTTCAGGGCAGCGGCCAGCTCGCCAAGATCTACCAGGCGACGGAGGGTGCTCCGCTGCCCCCGATGCCGAAGTGCTGACGAGGTACGTCGAAGGACCCAGAGAGAGCTGCACTGCTGGGCTCTCGCCCTCGAATGTCGGCCGGGCGGCTTCGTGCCGCCCGGCCGATGCGGGCACAGGAGCGGGTTGAGCACAGCCGAGAGCTATGAGCTGCTCGTCGTCGGTGGCGGGCCGGCCGGCCTCGCCGCGGCGGCCGAGGCAGCGGCGGCCGGCGTCGAGGTCGCGCTCGTCGACGAGCGCCCGACGCTCGGCGGTCAGATCTACAAGCAGTTCGGAGCCGGGTTCACGGTGCTCGAGCCGCGCAAGCTCGGCCGGGACTACCTCCGGGGGCGGGGGCTGATCGACGCCGTCGAACGGGCCGACGTGACGCTGCTCACGCATACGAGTGCAGTGTCGGTAGACGGGACGACGGTCGTCCTCGTCCGCGAGGGAGAGCAGGCGCGAACGGTCGCTGCGGGAAGGCTCCTACTCGCGCCGGGCGCGCACGACCGCCCCGTCGTCTTTCCCGGCTGGACGCTTCCGGGGGTGCTCACCGCAGGTGCTGCCCAGGCGATTGTGAAGACGCAGCGGATCCTGCCCGGGCGCAAGCTCGTCTTTGCAGGCAGCGGGCCGCTCGCGCTCGCGTTCCCGGCCCAGCTCCACCACTACGGTGCGTCCGTGGCCGTCGCGCTCGAGGCCGGGCCGGCCCCGGGGCTTCGTGACCTTGCCGGGCTTGCTGGTGCGGCGAGAGGAAACGCCGGCCTCTTGCGTGATGCCGCTGCCTACCGGCTCGAGCTGCTTCGGGGCCGCGTCCCGCTGCGCTACGGACGGGTCGTCGTCCGCGCCGAGGGCGAGGAGCGGGTCGAGACGGTCGTTCATGCGGCGGCCGATCGTGACTGGCGGCCGATCCCGGGGACGGAGGAGCGGATCGAGGCAGACACGCTCTGCGTCGGCTACGGATTCTTCCCCTCGGTCGAGTTGCCGCTCCTCGCCGGGTGCGGCTTCAGCTACGACGAGGATCTGGGCGGCCCGATCGTCACGGTCGACGAGTGGATGCGGACGACGGTGGACGGGATCTCTGCCGCCGGGGACGGCACCGGAGTCGCAGGCTCGTTCGTCGCCGTCGAGGAGGGAAGGCTTGCCGCGCTCGGTGCCGCGCTCGATCTGGGGACCCTGAGTGAGACCGAGGCAGCCCGCCGCGCCGTGCCCGTGCGGAGCGGCATTGCCCGCAAGGCCCGCTTCCGTGCAGCTCTCCGGCGCATGCACCGGGTGGGCGCGGGCATCTATGAGCTCGCCGACGGCAAGACGACCGTGTGCCGCTGCGAAGAGGTCGGCGGCATCGAGCTCGAGCGCGCGGTGGCCTCGGGCGGCGACGTCAACGTGGTCAAGGCTGTCACCCGGGCCGGAATGGGCCTCTGCCAGGGACGCAGCTGCCAGCGCCAGATCATGTCCATGATCGCGGCTCGGGAGCACATCCCGATCGCGGCTGTCGCGCCCGCAACCCCGCGCGCCCCTGTGCGGCCGGTACCCCTGGGCGCGATCGCCGACGCGAGCGTCGAGGGCAGGAGCTTCTTCACGCGATGACGGCCGGCGATTCGCACGAGGGATCGACGCCTGCATTTCCCGACGGCCCCGTGCTGCCGGCGGCCGACTCCCTCACAGGCTCGCTGCCGGACGGCACCGACGTGCTCGTGATCGGCGGCGGCCTCGCAGGCGCGGCGCTTGCCTACTACCTGGCCGGGGAAGGCGTCGACGTCGTCCTCGTCGAGCGTGGGGAGCTCAACCGCGAGGCCTCCGGCACCAATGCCGGGAGCTTCCATTTCCAGATCGCGATCCACCAGCTGACGTCGTTCGACGCCGGCGGTGTGGGGGACAGGCTCCTCGACGAGGTGCGCCGTCTCGAGCAGGCGGCGGCCGTCTGGGAGACGCTCGAGGTCGAGCTCGACGGGCCGCTCGACGTCCACGTCACCGGTGGGCTGATGGTGGCGGAGACGCCGGAGCAGTTGAAGCTCCTGCACGACAAGCATGCGATCGAGGACGCCGCGGGTCTCGAGACGCATGTGCTCGAAGGCAAGGAGCTCCGTGACTTCGCCCCCTATCTCGCCGAGGATCTGCTCGGCGCGACCTACTGCCCTCGGGAGGGCCACGCGAATCCGCTCTATGCCACGCCCCTCTTTGCGCGCCGCGCGATCGAGCGGGGCGCCGTCATCCGCACGAATGCTCCGGTGACCGCGATCGATCACAACCCCGACGGCGGCACGCGGCGTTTCACCGTCACGACCGGGGCCGGGACGATTTCGGCGCACCGGATCGTGAATGCAGCCGGCGCGTGGCTGAACGAGGTCGCCGCGCTCAGCGGCCTCTCGTTCCCGCTCTGGACCGAGGGGCTGCACGTGAACGTCACGGAGCCACGCGACCGGCTGCTCGTGCCGATGGTTCAGCACATCGGCCGGCGGCTGACGCTGAAGCAGTCGGCGAACGACACCTTCATCATCGGCGGCGGCTGGCCGTCACGAGCGGAGAGGCCGCCGCGGCGCTACTCGACCGTCTGGGAGAGCGCCGCCGGCAACGCCGCGGTGGCCGTTCGCGTCGTGCCGGCGCTGGCTGACGTTCGCGTCGTACGAACCTGGTCGGGAGTGCTCGCCTTCACCGATGACCTCGCCCCGATCGTCGGGGCGACAGCCCGCTTGCCCGGTTACCATCTGTGCCTCGCGACGACGGGGTTCACGTTGAGCCCGCTGGTCGCCCGGATGCTCACCGAGGTCCTGGTCGGGCGCTCGGGGAGCTCGTTGCCGGAGGCATTCGACCCTGACCGTCCGTCCACTGTCGCGATCGCGTGAGAGGAGCTGACTCGGCTTGAACCGCAATGACGTTTCCTGGCAGGGTTACTGGCCCGCCTGTCCGACCCCGTTCCGCGAGCGACGGCGCCCTCGACCTCGGCTCGCTCCGGGCCCTGCTGGAGGTCTACCTCGACTTCGGCGTCCACGGCGTGCTGATCAACGGCACTACGGGCGAGTGGTTCTCGCAGACGAACGCCGAGCGGCGGCTCGTCGCCGAGACCGCCCTCGACCAGGTCGCCGGGCGCGTTCCCGTCGTCGTCGGCTGTGCCGCCTACACGGCCCGTGAGGCGGTCGAGATCGGCAAGGCCGCGTTGGCCTCCGGCGCGGCGGGCGTAGAGTCGACCCCGCCTCCCTACAGCAAGACCTATGAGGAACGAGACGATCGCCTACTACGAGGATCTCGCCGACGGGATCGGAGCTGCACCCATCCTCGTCTACAACTGGCCGCACGGCACCTCGGTCGACATCGATACGGCGCTTGCCCTGCGGCTCGTCGAGATCGACAACGTCGTTGCGCTGAAGGACAGCACCCCGAACTTCGATCAGTTCCTCGAGACCGCCGCCGCGGTCGTCGGGCAGGTGCGCGTGTTCGGCGGCTTCATGTCGGTGCGCGGCTTCGAGCACCTGCAGGAGCACGGCGGCGACGGGTTCATCGGCGGCGGGTGCATCTTCGGCGCGCCCGACCCTCAGTTCTGGGTCGACTGGTGGAACGGCAATCTCGACGCCTGCCGCGCACACGCCGAGCGGGTCGACCGGAACTTCCCGAAGCTCTGGCTTCCTGGGGGCTGGGGAGGAGTCTATGCCGCCTATCAGAGCCAGCTGAAGGCGATCATGAAGATGATCGGCCAGCCGGGCGGCGAGCCCAGGCGGCCTCGCCTGCCGCTCACCGACCCGGAGAGCCTCGCCGCGATCAGGGAGATCCTGCGGGAGGACTCCCTCCTGCCGGTCGAGGCGGCGATCTGAGGCGTGTTCCTCGGCGTCGACCACATCGGCATCGGGGTGCCCGACCTCGCGGCCGGGATCGAGTTCTACGGTCGCGTCGGCTTCTCCGACGTGCTGTTCGACTGGACGGGCGAGCTGCCGGGCGCCGACGCCATCCCGGGGGGCGGTCGCCTGGCCCGGATCGCGATGCTCGCGAGCCCGAGCGCCACGCCGATCGGACCAGGCCGGCTGGAGCTCGTCCAGGTCCTCGACGGCGACGGGCCACCGCCGATTCCGGCCGGGCAGGCGTGGGGCGAGGTCGGCGTGTGCGAGATCTGCCTCCACGTCCGTGATGTCTGGGGCGTCCACGCCCGGCTCGTCGAGGCGGGTGGGACCTCGCTGATGGAGCCGCTCACGGGCTCGGTGATGCCATATGACGTCTCGCTCGACATCGCGTACGTCGCGGATCCGTGGGGCGGGAAGATCGAGATGATCGAGTGGACCGGGCTTTGGAAGTCCCTGCCGGGCGAGCCGCGAGCCGAGGGCGTCAATCACGTAGCGATCGGTGTTACGGACATCGAAGCGAGCCGGGAGTTCTATCGCCGGCTGGGCTTTCGCGAGCTCCTCTTCGAGTCGACTGACTTCTTCGATCCGATGGCGCCCTGGTACGAGCGCGAGCTCCCCGCGCAACACATGATCATGGCCCTCTCGGCCCAGGGCGCCGGCATCGAGCCGTGTCAGCTGACGCCGCTCGGACCCGACTGCAGGGGCGAGTGGGGGAGGCCCGGGCCGATGGAGTTTGCGATCGGCGTCTCGAGCCTCGAGTGGGGGGTCCACGCGCTCAACGCGGCGGGGGTCGAGCTGCTCGGCGAGCCGCAGACGATCGACGTCGGAACCGGCGAGTGGCGCTACGTCTACTTCGCCGAGCCCGACGGCAACTTCGTCTCCCTCGTCGAAGCCCGCTACTAGTCCGAACCTCGTTCCTGCGTGCGAGACGGTGCGCCGGCGACGAGCCCGTCCTGCCGCTCGACCCGCATCCCGGGCGCGACCCATGTCATGCAGGCCCGGGTATTCGGGACGCCGTCAACGACGACGAGGCAGTCGAAGCAGACCCCCATTCCGCAGTAGACGCCCCGGGCTGCCCCGGCGCGCGTGTGCCGCGTCGTCACGAGTCCCTCGGCAAAGAGCACGCCGGCAACGGTCTCCCCGGCAAACGCCTCGACGCTCTGACCGTCGACGGTGAGCTCGACCGCAGGCCCGCGCTCGAGGTCACCGTGGAGTGGAAGCCTTCCGGACTTGGCCATCCGGCGATTTTGCCTGACCGCCCGCCGCCTGTCAGCGGGCGTCGTCGACCGACGTTCGCAGCGCGGTCGAGTAGCTGTTCAGGGAGCGTCCCCCGGCTTCCTCGCAGACGATGATGTCCTCGATCCTGACGCCGAAGCGCCCCGAGATCATGATCGACGGCTCGTCGGTGAAGGTCATGCCCGGGAGCAGCGGCGTCGTGTCCTCCTCCGAGAGGAACGGCCGCTCGTGGACGTCCATTCCGATCGCATGGCCCATGCGGTGGCGGAAGTACTCCCCATAGCCTGCGGCCTCGATCGGTGCCCGGCAGGCGGCATTGACGTCCCTGGCGATCGCCCCCGCGGCTGCTGCGGCCCGGCCGGCCTCCTGCGCCGCCAGCATGATCTCGTAGACCTCCCGGTAGTCGTCCGGTGCCTCGCCGCAGTAGACCGTGCGTCCGAAGTCCGAGCAGTAACCGTCGACGACTCCGCCGAAGTCGAACATGATCGAGGTGCCTTCCGGAATCGGGTCCCAGCCGGTCTCGGTGCCCGAGTCGAGCTCTCCCGGCCCGAAGTTCGTGAACATGTGCGTCGTGAAAGAGGGGCAGCGGGAGCCGGCCCGGCGCAGCTCGTGCTCGGTCGCCTCGGCGAGCTCGGCCATGGAGACTCCCGGCTGGACGAGTGGTGTGACCGCGGCCATCGCCTGCTCGACCGTGTCGATCGCGCGTCCCATCGCGGCGAGCTCGTCGGCGTCCTTGACCCGCCGCAGCTCGTTCACGAGCCGCGAGCCCGTGTCGAGCCGGTCGAAGCCGAGGCTCTTTCCGAGCGCGAGGACGGTCTCGCCCCAGACTCTGTCCCCGAAGGCGACCGTCCCGGAAGCCGGGATCGCGTCGAGGATGCCTGCGAAGACCGCCGCACCGTCGTCGGTCTCGTTGACGACGACGAGCTCCCCGTCGGGCTTGGTGAAGAGATCGAACGCGGCGAACATTCGCGGGAAGATCAGCACCGGGTCAGCGTGCGGGCGAAAGAGCCCGCCCCCTACCCAGCCGTGGGCGTAGGCGGTCTGGCCGAAGTTCGGGATCTGACGCTCGACACCCGCGAGGTATTCGAGGTCGGCGGACGGCGGCACGAAGAGAGCGGCGATGCCCTCTGCCTCCATACGCTCGGAGAGACGGTTGCGGCGCGCTGCGTAATCGAACATCGAAGCTCCTTCTCATCGGGTGACACATGGCGTGATTCTCGGGTGGCCGGCGGGCTGCAGCAGGCGCGGCGGGTCGTGAACGCCCCGTCGCCCACCCGGCAACCCTCGCCCGCTCGGGCAGTTGCTTTGTGAACCGTCCTTCTCCTATAGTTCAGATTCCGCACAAGAGTTCGGTAAGCGCAAGATATTCGACATTCATACCTGAGCCACTCGTCCGGAGGTCAAGTCATGGAGAGCTTCGAGCACGTTTCCGGTAACTGGCAGGCAATGACTCGCCGACAGCTCTTGCGCCGTGCCGGCGCAGGCGGCGTCCTGCTCGTTGCCGGCACCGCAGGCGGCCTGCCCGGGCGGGCGTTAGGCGCACGCTCTGCGCACGCGCGCGCGGAGGCGCTGAACGTCGTCTGGACGAACGTGGCCTTGCCGTCCAACCTCGACCCTGCAATCGGGTTTGACTCCGACACGCTGCAGTTCGTCCGCAACGTGTACGAAGGCCTGCTCGAGTACGCCCCGGGATCGACCACACTCCGCCCGGCGCTCGCCGAGTCCTACTCGGTCTCCCCGGATGGGCTCAAGTACACGTTCAAGCTCCGGAAGGGCGTCGTCTTCCACGACGGCACGAAGCTCGATGCGGCCGGCGTGGTGAAGAGCCTCAATCGCATCAAGGCGATCAACCAGGGCCCCGCCTCTCTGCTCGTGAACATCAAGAGCTTCGTCGCGAGCGATCCCTCGACGGTGGTGATCAACATGAGCGCGCCGTACGCGTTCCTGCCCGGTGTGATGCCATGGCTCCCGATCGTGAGCCCGGCGGCGCTCGCCGCCCACGCGACGACCGCCGATCCGAATGCGGCGAAGTGGTTTGCGAGCAACTCCGCAGGCACAGGCCCTTACATGCTCTCGAGCTTCGACCCGACCTCGCGGATCGACCTCGCCCAGAACACGCACTACTGGCAGCCCTGGGGCACAGGAACCCCGACGGGCGGATCGCTGACGCTCAATGCGAACGTGACAACGCAGCTCGAGCTTCTGCAGGCGGGCCAGGTCGACTTCCTCGGCGCGATCTCGCCCGACAACGCGGTCGCGGCTCAGAAGCTCTCCAACGTCGCGTTGCTCGTCCAGCCGGGGCTCGAGGTGCAAATCCTTCCGCTGAACATGACGAAGAAGCCGCTCGACGACATCAGGGTGCGCCAGGCGATCATCAAGGCGTTCGACTACGACGCCTTCCTCCAGTTCAACAAGGGCTTCGGGCAGCTTGCGAACTCGCCGGTCCCGCCTGGGCTTCCGGGCCACGACACGACCTTGCCGATGCCGAAGCAGGATCTCAAGGGCGCGAAGGCGCTCCTGCAGGCAGCCGGTGTGCCCGCCGGAACCGCGCTCTCGTTCGTCGGGGTCGGCGGGCTCGACTACGAGTCGTTCGCCGGCACGGTCCTCCAGTCGGCGCTCTCGAAGCTCGGCCTGAAGCTCAACGTGACGACTCCGCCGTGGCCGGTTCCGGCGACGATCATGTCGAAGCCCTCCACCGCCGCGCACATCACGTTCCTGAACCTCAGTGCGAACACCAACGACCCGAGCGCGATCATCCGCGAGTCCTTCGCCTCGTCGCAGATCGCGAGCAAGGGCGGCTACAACTGGTCGTACTACCAGAACCCCAAGGTGGACGCCGATCTCGCGAAGTTCGCTGCGGCCCCGAGCCCGGCAACCCGCAACAAGCTGATCGCCGACCTCCAGAAGACGATCGTGGACGACGCTGCCGCGGTCTACGCACTGGCGCCGAAGCTCACGGAGCCGGTCGGGAAGAAGTGGCGGAACTCCAAGTACGACGCCCTCTTCGACGTCAACGTGATCCGCTGGTTCTACACCAAAGCGGCGAGCTAGGCCGGATCCCGGACGCGACGAGCAATCGACAGTGGCACTCGGCTGGTACGTAGCGCGGCGGCTCGCGGCCGCCGCGCTCGTCCTCTTCGCCGTTGTCTCGACGACGTTCCTGCTCGCTCACGAGATCCCGGCCGACCCGGCTCGGGCTGCGGCCGGCCTCTACGCCGGGCCGGCCCAGGTGCGTGAGGTCGCGCACCAGCTCGGCCTCGACCGGCCGCTCTGGCGCCAGTACTTCAGCTATATCGGCGGGGTCTTTCAGGGGGATCTCGGGACCTCGTACACGAGCCGGTCGTCGATCGCCCCGCCGCTGTTCAAGGCTCTGCCTGCGACGCTCGAGCTCGTGCTCTCGAGCTTCGTGATCTGCTCGATCCTCGGCATCCTCGCGGGGATGGTGTCGGCCTGGCGGCCGCGCCATCCCCGGACATACCTCATTCGTGGAGTCTCGATCCTCGGCACCGCGCTCCCCGTTTTCTGGTTCGCGATCATCCTGCAGCTCTGGCTCGGCGCCCGCCTCGGCTGGTTCCCGATCAGCGGGAGGCTCAACTTCAGTGCCACACCGCCTCCTGACGTCACAGGCTTCTACACGGTCGATGCCGTGATCGCGGGAAAGTGGGGCACCCTCTGGGATGCCCTCTCGCACCTCGCACTCCCGATCGTGTCGCTCGTCGCCTGGATGTTCGCGCTGACCACGAGGGTGAGCGAGAAGGCGGTCGCGGGTGAGCTCGCGCGGCCCTACGTCCAGAGCGCAGTCTCCCGCGGCGTCGGACCGCGCCGGCTGCTCTGGCATCACGTGCTGCGCAACGCGCTCAATCCCATCATCACCGTCCTCGGGCTGCAGTTCGGCTGGCTTCTCGGCGGGACCGTGCTCGTCGAGGTCGTGTATTCGTGGGGCGGGATCGGCAGCTATATGTACACGGCGCTGCAGAACTTCGACTACCCCGTGATCGTCGCGGTGACGCTCGTGATCACGACCGGATTCGTGCTCGTGAACCTGATCGTCGATCTTCTCTATCCGGTCATCGACCCCCGTGTCCGTCCATGGTGACGAGTGCGGCACCCGCGACGGTCGTGGGCAGCGGGGCGCGCCGAAGGTCCCTCCGACGGATCGTCAGCAGAGGCTGGCCGGTTGCCCTCATCGCCTTCTGGCTGCTCGTGATCGCAGTGCCGTCGCTCTTCACGAGCCGGAGCCCGCTCGCGCTCGATCCGCTTGCTGCTCTGGCAGCTCCGAGCTGGTCGCACCCATTTGGCACTGACGGCGCCGGCCGGGACGTCTTCGCGCGCTGCGTCTACGGTGTGCGCGACTCCGTCGGCATCAGCATCGCGATCGTTCTGCTCGCGGCGCTGATCGGGATGGCGCTCGGCGGGCTTGCAGGGCTCGGGAGCCGCCTCGTCGACACGCTCGTCATGCGGGCGACCGATGTCTTCCTCGCCTTCCCGTACTTGATCCTCGCGATTGCGATCGCCGCGGCCGAAGGGCCCGGGCTCTCGACAGTGCTGGTCGCCCTGGTCGCTGTCTGGTGGCCGTCGTACGCCAGAACGATCCGGGGCCAGATCCTTGTCTTGCGAGAGCTGCCCTTCGTGGAAGGAGCAAGAGCGGTCAACACCCCGCGCTACCGGATCCTTCTGCGCCACATGCTCCCGCACCTCGCCTCGCAGCTCTACTCGCGTATCGCGATCGATGTCGGGTACGCGATCCTGGCGCTAACGGGGCTCAGCTTCCTCGGCCTCGGCGCCCAGCCGCCTACGCCCGAGCTCGGAAGCATCATCGCCGATGCCCGCAACTACACCCTGCAGGCCTGGTGGTATGCCACCCTTCCCGGCCTCTTCATCCTTGCCGCGGTCGTCTCGGCGATGGCGATCGGTGCACGCCTTGAGCGGGCGACGGCGGGATGATGGGACTTGTGCCGCGCCATGCGACGGCTCCGCCGGCCGCTCGAGACCTCGGCGTGCCGGACGCCAACGCGCTCTGCAGCGTCGCCGGGCTCACGGTCGGATACGAAAGCGACGGCGCCTGGTTGAAGGCAGTGCGTGAGCTTTCCTTCGAGCTTGCACAGGCCGAGACCTTCGCGATCGTCGGTGAGACCGGAAGCGGCAAGTCGTCGGCGGCGCACGCGATCATGAGCATGCTGCCGCGCCGGGGCAAGGTGCTGGCGGGCTCGATCACCGTCGCCGGCACCCAGGTGCTCGCGCTCGACGAGCCCGGGCTTCGCAAGTTGCGCGGGAAGGTGATCGGCTACGTGCCGCAGCAGCCGTCTGTGGCCTTCAACCCGACGATGACGATCGGCCGCCAGGTGGCCGAGCCGCTGATCGTGCACGAGGGGGCGAAGTACCGGGACGTCGTCGGGATCGTCATCGAGCGGCTCCGCGAGATGGGGCTCGTCGACCCCGAACGCCTCGTCGACGAGTATCCGCATCAGCTCTCCGGTGGGATGCTCCAACGCGCGATGATCGCCGGCGCGATCATCACGCGGCCGAGCATGTTGATCGCCGATGAGCCGACCTCGGCGCTCGATGTCACCGTGCAACGCCAGATCCTCGAGTTGCTGCGGAGGATCCGCGACGAGCACCGGCTGACCACGCTGCTGATCAGCCACGACCTCGGTGCCGTCTCGCAGCTCGCGGACCGCGTGATGGTGCTCTACGCCGGAAGAAAGGTCGAAGTCGGGCCGACTGCGGCACTGCTGACCTCGCCGAGGCACCCGTACACGAAGGCGTTGATCTCGAGCTCCCCGGGCCCGGGCAGGCCGCACAAGTCGCGGCTCGCCTCGATTGCAGGCTCACCGCTCGGCCCGGTCGAGGTCGATGCGGAGCCGGGCTGCCCGTTCCGCGCGAGGTGCCCGAGAGCGGTCGAGCCCTGCGCCGAGAGCTTCCCGCTCGAAGCGGGCGCAGGCGGGCACAACTGGTTCTGCCACAACCCGGTGCCCGAAGGATGAGCCTCGCGGCCGTCGAGGTCACCAAGAGCTTCGGTACGAAGCGGCGGCGTCGCGCCGCGGCCGACGAGGTTTCCGGCGTGCAGGCGCTGCGGGGCGTCTCGTTCGAGCTGCAGCCGGGCGAGACACTCGGCCTCGTGGGCGAGAGCGGCTCCGGCAAGTCGACACTCGCCCGCATCGTCCTCGGCCTCCTCGCCCCGACCGGCGGCCGGATCGAGTTCGAAGGCCGGGAGCTGAGCAGTTTCGACCGGACCGACTGGCGCGACTACCGCCGGCGCGTGCAGGTCGTCTTCCAGGATCCACGCTCTGCGCTCAACTGGCGGCTGCGGATCGAGGAGATCGTGACCGAGCCGCTTCGAAACTACGGTCTCGGAAACAGCGCCGCCCGTCGAGCGCGCGCCGCTGACCTGCTCGAGCAGGTCGACGTGAGCCCGCGGCTCCTGGAGCGGCGCCCGCAGGAGGTGAGCGGCGGCCAACTGCAGCGCGTCGCGATCGCGCGGGCGCTCGCGCTCGAGCCGACCTACCTCGTTTGCGACGAGCCGCTCTCGGCGCTAGACGTCTCGGTTCAGGCAGGTGTGATGAACCTGCTCCTCGACCTGCAGGCCTCGCGGGGCCTGTCCGTGCTCTTCATCTCCCACGACCTCGACGTCGTCCGCCATTTGAGCGACCGGGTGATCGTCATGTACCGGGGCGAGATCGTCGAAGAGGCAGGAGCCGAGGAGCTCTACAGCAGGCCCCGGCACCCGTACACCCGGACCTTGCTCGGTCTCGACGAGCCGATTACCCCGACAACCGCCAACGAGCAGGAGAAGCAGGCGTGATCACAACGAATCGAGCGGCGGTTGCCGTTGACATAGGCGGAACGTTCACCGATCTTGCGGTGCAGCAGCCCGACGGATCGACCTTGACCACGAAAGCCCTCACGACCCCGGGGGAGCTGGAAGAAGGCGTGATCCGGGCCCTGCGCCTCGCCGGCGTCCCGGGTGGAGAGGTCGAGTTCTTCGTGCACGGGACGACCGCCGGCCTAAACGCGCTACTCGAACGGCGCTTCGAGCCAGTCGGGTTGCTGACGACCCGTGGCTTTCGGGACGTCTACGAGATCGGTCGCGCCAACCGGCCTGCAATGTACGACCTGCATTACCGCCGTCCGGAGCCGCTCGTCCGCCGGCGCCTGCGGCTCGAGGTCGATGAGCGGATGACGGCTCGCGGGGAGGTCCTCGTCCCGCTCGACGAGTCGTCACTTCGTGCCTCCGCCGACGTGCTCGTCGCGGCGGGAGTGGGAGCGCTAGCGGTCGTGTTCCTCCATGCCTATGCCAATCCCGCGCACGAGCTGCGCTCTGAGGAGCTCTTGAGCGAGTGGTATCCGGACATTCCGGTCTCCTTGTCGCACCGGATCGCGAACGAGTGGCGCGAGTTCGAGCGCACCAGCACGACCGTGGTCAACGCGGCCGTCGCCTCCACGGTCGACTCCTACCTCGGCTCGCTCGAGCGCCGGCTGCGCGAAGAGGGCGTGAGTGCAGGGGTGCACGTGATGCAGTCGAACGGCGGCATGACGACCGCCGGCCGGGCGCGGCGCCAGCCGGTGAACACGCTCCTTTCGGGACCCGTCGGGGGCGCCCTTGCCGCCTCGCGCGCAGCGCGGGCGGAGGGATATCGCCATGCGATCGCGGTCGACATGGGCGGCACGAGCTTCGACGTCTCGCTGATCGTCGGGGGTGAGCCGCAGCTGGCGCGTGAGGCTGCGATTGAAGGCCAGCCGCTCCTCATCTCCGTCGTCGACGTCCACACGATCGGCGCCGGAGGCGGTTCGATCGCCTGGGCGTCCGCTGCGGGGCTCCGGGTAGGGCCCAAGAGCGCGGGCGCGTTCCCAGGCCCTGCGTGTTACGGGCGGGGTGGGCTCGAGCCGACGGTCACGGATGCGAACGTGTTCCTTGGCCGCGTGAACGCCGACTACTTCCTCGGCGGTGCGATGGATCTCGCACCGGAGGCTGCGACGGCGACGCTCGCGCGGCTCGGCGACGAGCTCGGGATCGGCGCCGAGCCCCTCGCCGCCGGGATTCTCGACATCGTGAATGCACGGATGGCGGGCCTGATCAGGCAGATCACGATCGGCCGGGGCCTCGACCCCCGAGAGTTCGCGCTGATCGCGTTCGGTGGAGCGGGGCCGATGCATGCCGTGTTCCTCGCCGAGGAGCTCGACATCCGGACGGTGCTCGTCCCCTACTCGCCGGGCACCCTCTCGGCCCAGGGGATGCTCACGGCCGACATAGCGCGTGACATGGCGCGCCCGTACTTCGCCCGCTGGAGCGAGCTCGACCATGACGAGATCGACCAGATCGTCAGCCAGATGCGGCTCGACGGTGCTGCGCTTCTCGGTGAAGACGGCGTCGCCGCCCGCGACGCGTCGTACCGCTTCAGCGCCGACCTTCGCTATATCGGCCAGGAATACTCGCTCACCCTTCCGTTCAAGCGACTCGACCAGACGACGCTCGACCGGTTCCATCGCGCCTACCGGAAAACGTTCGGTCACGCGAACGCGGAGGAGGAGGTCGAAGTGGTTTCGATCCGGCTCGTCGCGACTGGGCGCAACCGTCGCCCAACCGCAAGCAATGCTGTCGAGGCCGGGTCGGGCGAGCCCTATGCGGTCGAGGATGTGTTCTTCCGCGAGGCGCGGGTGCCGACGCCGCGATTCCGGCGCGAAGACCTGCCGCTGGGCGCTCCGGTGACCGGCCCGCTGATCGTGGACGAGCCTTCCTGCACAACCGTCGTGCCCGACGGGTGGCAGCTCGAGGTCGACGAGTCGGGCTCGATGCGGATCGTGAGGGCGGGAGCGTGAGCGCCCCGATCCTCGTGCCCCGCACGGCAGCCGCTGTCGATCCCGTCACCGTCGAGATCATCCGCAACGCGCTGATCGCGGCCAGCGAGGAGATGAGCGTGAATCTCGGCCGTAGCGCCTACACCCCGATCATCTACGAGATGAAGGACTACAGCGTCGCGCTCTTCGACGCAGACTGCCGCTTGCTCGGGCAGGCGCCGGGCCTTCCGATCTTTCTCGGGGCGCTCGAGGACGCTGTGCGCGTCACGATCGAGCGCTATCCCCGCGACGAGATGGCGCCGGGCGACGTGTACATCGTCAACGACTCCTACCTCGTCGGGAGCCACCTCAACGACATCTCGCTCTTCAGCCCGGTCTTCCACGAGCGTCGCCTGGTTGGGTTCGCGGCAACGAAAGCGCACTGGATCGATATCGGCGCAAAGGAGCCGAGCCAGTCGATGAGCTCGACGAACATCTACCAGGAGGGCTACCGGATCCCGCCGACCCGGATCGTACGGCGGGGCCGCACGAACGACGAGGTGCTCGAGATCCTGATGCTGAACAGCCGCCTCCCGCGCAGCATCCGCGGCGACTTCTACGCACAGGTGGCGGCATGCCGGACCGGTGAGCGGCGCCTCCAGGCCGTGATCGAGCGGTTTGGCGAGGACGTCGTGTCGGCCGCCGTCGACGAGATCTTCGCCCAGTGCGAGCGCCTTGACCGCGAGGTCGTCTCCTCCCTGCCGGACGGAACCTGGGAGGGCGAGGGCTACATGGACTCCGACGGAAGCTCTGACGAGCCCGTGAAAGTGGCGCTCAAGGTGACGATCGACGGCTCGGACATCTACCTCGACCTCGCCGGCTCCTCGCCTCAAACCGGCGGCTGCCTCAACTCCGGCTTCGCGCAGACGGTTTCGGCCGCACGGCTCGCGTTCAAGCTCCTGATCAACCCGGATGTGCCGGCGACCGGGGGGACCTTCCGCTGCCTGCACGTCAGCGCCCCGCCGGGGAGCATCTTTGCCGCCGAGGAACCGGCTGCCTGTCAGTACTACTACCCGCACGCCGGGCTGATGATCGACCTGTTCGTGACGTTGATGGCGGAGGCCCTTCCCGAGCGCTCGACGGGGGCCCAGTGCGCCGATCCCATGAACGTTCTCTTCAACGGCCTTCACCCGGACACCGCCGAGCCGTGGGTCGTCGGCGAGGCGACGGCGATCGGCTGGGGGGCCTCGCGCGAGCTCGACGGCGAAAACGGTCTCGCCAACTACGGCGGCGGCGACCTGAAGAACTACCCGGTCGAGGTGCTCGAGTCCAAGTACCCGATCAGGATCGACTCCTACAGCCTGCTTGCCGACTCGGGCGGCCCGGGCCGCCGGCGTGGCGGCCTGGCCATCTCGCGCGAGTTCACCTCCCTCGCAGACGCATCCCTCTCGCTCTGGCTCGAGCGCACCGTCACGGGCCCCTGGGGCATCAAGGGCGGGGAGCAAGGCTCGACGCCCTGGGCGCTCCTCGAGCTGCCGGGTGGCGCTTCGGAGAGGCTGCTCAAATGCAGTCACCTCGACTTTCCGCCTGGGAGCCGGCTACGCGTCGTCACAGGTGGCGGCGGCGGCTACGGGCCGGCCGCCGAGCGCGAGCAGGAGCTGATCGACGCCGACATCGACGACGGCTACGTGAGCCCGGAAGCCGCCCGCGACCGGTACGCCGGCGAGTCCTGACCACGATCACGACGAAAGGAACGACAACTGTGCCGAGCTGCCGACCCGAAGAGCTTCCCCTGACCGAGATCGCTCCCGGATACACGAGCCGACTCGCCGACTGGGGCGGCATGACCGTTGTCTACGAGCGCATGGGCGCGGGACAGGATGCGTCACTCCAGGGCGCTGAGCGCTGCCAGGCACGTCACTGGGGCTATCTGATCGCCGGGAGCATGACCATCCACTACCCGGACCGCCAAGAGTCGATCGGTGCCGGTGAGACCTACTACGTCGAGCCGAACCACCTGTTCGTGTTCGACACCGACTGCGAGGTGCTCGAGTTCACGACCACCGAGGAGCTCGAGCGCACCCTCGAGGTCCTGAGAGCGAACGTGGGTTAGAGGCTCTCAGCGAAAGCGCGGCATCACCTCGGTGGCAAAACGCTCGATCGACGCGGTGCTCTCCTCGATCGAGAGGCCCGGCGGGCGGGCCCAGAAGTAGAGATGCTCGAAGCCGGTGCGCTCGAAGAGCTCATCGATCGCTGCCGAGACCTCATCGGGAGTGCCGACCACGAATCGCTCGCGCGGGACCTCCTCGGGCGCCGGTGGTGCTTGGCCGTCGGCCTCTGCTCCCCAGGTGCGGTAGAGATCGAAGGAGTACTGGAAGTGGGGGGCAAGGACGCTCCAGGCCCGCTCGGGATCGTCAGTCACGTAGATCGTCGGGTTGACTGCCACCCGGAGCCGGGCCGGATCGTGCCCGCTCTCGGCGAAGCTCCTGCGGTAGAGCGCGATCAGCTCGGCCGAGACGGCGGCATCGGGCATGAACCCGCAGCCGAGCCTTCCGGCCCGTCGCGCCGCGGGACGGCTGGCGCCTCCGATCCAGAGCGGCGGGCCGCCCGGCGCGAACGGTGGTGGAGTGACCTCGGTACCGGAGTGATGCCAGATCGTCCCCTCGTAGTCGAAGGGCCGCCCGGTCCAGGCATGCCGAGCGATCTCGACCAGCTCTTCCGTCCGCGCGGCCCGCTGCGAACGGTCGATCCCGAGCGTGCTGAACTCTTCCAGGCGATACCCAAGCCCCAGCCCGAGCTCAAGGCGGCCTTCGCTGAGCTGGTCGACGACGGCGGCATCTTCGGCGAAGCGGATCGGATCCTGGAGCGGGGCAAGAAGAACAGCGGTCCCGATCCGGACACGTTCTGTGACGGCGGCGATCGCGGCCAGCATCGGGAAGAGCGAAGGGAGGTAGCCGTCGCCGGTGACGTGGTGCTCCGAGAGCCAGACCGCATCGAACCCGAGCTCCTCCGCATGGATGATCTGTGCGAGGTTCTCGCGGTAGAGAGCGTCATACGGCCTGCGCCACGCGGCAGGATTGCGAAAGTCGTGCCAGATCCCGAACTTCATCTCACCTTCCCTGGCAGCGTCTCACCCTCGCTGGCGGTAGGCGCCGCGCTGCGGCAACGGATCACTCGACGGTAGGCTGTGCGCATCGCGGCTAAGCGCGCGACCTGCGAACAAAGCGTACCGACTCCATCTCGACGGCAATCCGCACCCGGGCTCTCGACCGTGCACGGTGGTTTGACGGGGTGAAGGCGGCCGGGAGAATCGGATGACGGTGACTCCGGCAGGGTTGAGAGTCGAGTGAGGATCGAGTGACGATGTCTAAGCGCGATAGAGTCTTCCGGCCGTGACCACGCAGATTGTCGCGACCGAGCGCGACAACGACGATCGCGACTACGTCAACTCGCTCGCTCGCGGGCTCCTGGTGCTGCGGGCATTCACACGAACGCGGCCGAGCATGACGTTGACCGAAGTCTCGAAGCGAACCAGGATCAACCGGGCTTCGGCACGGCGCTTGTTGCTGACGCTGGTTCGCGACGGGTATGCGGAGACCGACGGCAAGTATTTCTCGCTGAGCCCGAAGATTCTCGAGTTGGGTTTCTCCGCCCTCTCGGCGTTGACCTTCGCTCAGATCGCGCAGCCGGTGCTCGACGATCTCGCGGACAGCATCGATGAGATGTGCCTTGCAGCGGTGCTCGACGGCGAGTCGGTCGTCTACATCAGCCGAACGTCGTCGGAGCGCGTGGTCAGCGTAAACCTCGATGTCGGAAGCCGGTTGCCGGCGTATTGCATGTCGACCGGCCGAGTGCTTCTTGCCTCGCTCTCGGATGAAGCGCTCGACCGTTGGCTTGCCGATCTCCGCCCGGTGAAATGGACCGAGAAGACGATCGTCTCACGGAGGGCGTTGAAGGAAGCGATCCTCAAGGCTCGGACAGACGGCTGGTCGATCATGGACGAGGAGTACGAGATCGGCTTTCGCTCGCTGTCGGTTCCCGTTCTCGACCTCGACGGTCAGACGATCGCCGCCCTCAACGTCTGCTGCCCGAGCCCGCGCGTGAGCATCGAGCGGATGGAGCGCGAGTTTCTGCCGGAGGCGTTGCAGGCTGCGGCGGCGATCACCGAGGCGTTGCCCGACGAGGCCGTCCGGACAGCCCGCGACTTCCTGCCGCGTTCCGCCGGTCGCTAGACGGAGCTGGAGCTTCCGAGAGCCACGGGAGCTTCGAGGGCGTCGAGCAGCTCGTCGAGCTCGTTCATGACCCCTACGAGCAGGGCAAGCCGTCGGGTGCCTTCATTGCCGAGAGCCGAGAACTTCGTCAATGGCGGCCGAACCTCTCCGACCGGATGCCCCGCGGCGGCTGCGAGCGCCTTCGAGTAGCACTGATGGCCGTAGGTCGGGTGCCCCGCGGCGATGATGTGGTCGATCTTCCCGATCAACCGCTGGATGCTCTTGGCGTCCTCGATCCGGCCCTCGACGAGGTAGTCCCAGATCCTGTACGACGCCCGCGGAATGTAATTGCCGTACGGGTTGACGTAGCCGACGGCGCCAAGGAGAAAAGACTCGACGATGCGCTCACCTGCGAACACATTCATCAGGCCGTCGCTGCCCTCGACGATGTCGAAGACACGTCCGACGTTCATGCTTGCTTCCTTGATGTAGCGAACATTCTCGAAGCTCTGGGCGAGTCGCACGACAAGGTTTGCCGACATGTCCACATTCGAGGTGACGGGATTGTTGTAGAGCATGATCGGAAGGCTCACCGCGTCGCAGATCGCCGCGTAATAGGCCGTGATCTCGTCCTCGGTAGGGGTGTAGTAATAGGGCGGGAGAATCATCAGCCCGTCGGCGCCGAGTGCCTCGGCCTCCCGGCTGTAGTGAACGGCCCGCTCCGTGCTCGCGTTCATCGTCCCGACCAGGACCGGGACCCGGCCCGCAACGTGCGCGACTGCGCTCTCGATCAGCTGCGTCCGCTCGGTGTCTGTGACCGTGACGAACTCGGCGGTCGTGCCCAGGATGATCAGCCCGGGCACGCCGACCTCGAGCTGCCAATCGAGGAAGCTCAACCAGGCATCGAGGTCGACGGCGCTCCCGTCCTCTGTGAACGGCGTCACCGTGACCGTGTAGCTGCCCCTGAAGGTTCGATTCATGTCGTTTGATCGAGCTCGGCTCTCGGCGCTCGCGGACTTCTGTGCGCTGAGCGAACTCGCCGCGATCATACTTCAAACGTGAGCGCCCAACGGGCCTACGAGCTGCTCGTGATCGGCGGCGGGGTCACCGGTTGCGCCGCCGCCTACTATGCGGCGCGCGACGGGGTGTCGGTGGCGCTCGTCGAGGCGGGCGACCTCAACACGCTCGCCTCGGGGCGCAACGCAGGCGGCTTGCACGCACAGATCCAGCACGAGCCGTTTGTCGAGCTCGGCGAGGACTGGGCGCGGGCTTTCGGCCCGGCGCTCGTCCTGTTGCACGAGTCGGTCTCGCTTTGGGAGCAGCTTCAGGACGAGCTCCGTGTCGATCTGGAGCTCGACGTGATGGGCGGGATCATCGTCGCCTCCGAGGAGGGTGAGCTGCACGACCTGGAGCGTAAGTCGGCGATCGAGGCGGAGTTCGACGTCGAGACCCGCCTGCTCTCGCGCCGCGAGCTTCGCACCGAGGCCCCGTACCTCTCCGACCGGTCGGTCGGCGGGCTGCTCTGTCCGCGGGAGGGCAAGGCGAGCCCGCTCCTCGCCACTCCGGCACTGGCCGCCGCCGCGGCTCAGCGTGGGGCAGCGATCCTGACCGGTCACCGCGTCACGGCGATCGACCCGTCGGCCGGTGGCTTTGCGGTCGAGACGAGCGCCGGAGTGATCGAGAGCGAGCGCATCATCGACTGTGCCGGCGCCGACGCGGGCGAGATCGCCCGGCTCGTCGGCTCCCCGCTACCGGTGGAGCGCCACCCGATCCAGCTTGCGGTCACCGAACCGGCAGATCAGCTCGTCGGGCACCTCCTCTACTCGGCCACCGAGCGCCTCACGCTCAAGCAATCCAGCCACGGCGCGTTCCTGATCGGCGGCGGCTGGCCGGCGGCTGTGAGCCCGTCCGGCGACCTGGCGGTCGACCTCGAGAGCCTCACAGCCAACCTGCGGATCGCGATCGAGGTCGTGCCCGGGATCGCTACGGCGCGGGTCGTGAGGACATGGCCGGGGATCTGCCCCGGCACCGCCGACCACAGGCCGATTCTCGGCGAGCTGCAATCCTGCCCTGGGCTCATCGTGGCGTTGTTTCCCTTTCTCGGTTTCTCCGGCGGCCCGGTGATGGGGCGCCTGGCGGTCGAGATCGCCCTCGGCCGCCCCGTCTCGCACGACCTCACGCCCTTCGCACCCGAGCGCTTTGTCCAGGAGCTACCTGCCTGACGGCCGGGCGAGCTCCTCGATCGTGAGTGGCTTGAACGGCGGCGCGGGAGCGAAGAGTGAGCGCCCGTCCGGTGGCACCCCGGTGTGGGCAGCGGCGAGCTCGGCGAGGACGGGACCGCAGTACCGCCCACCGCAGCGTCCCATGCCGGCTCTCGTGAGCCGCTTGACCGCCCCGATCGTGTCGATTCCGCGAGCGAAGGCGTCGCAAACGGTCCCGAACGAGATCTCCTCACACCGGCAGACGACGGTGCCGGGGGCGGCAAGCGTGGTCGCGACGCTGGGAGCCGCAAAGAGCCGGGCAAGCGCGTCCTGAAAGCGCTCGTTCCGCTTGCGCGCACGAACGACGGAAGCCGGCGGCTTCGACTGCCCGAGCCCGAGGCTCCGCGCAGCATCAAGGCCCGCCAGCGTCCCGAGTTCGCGCGCCAGGCGCGCGCCGCCGGTCCCGCCGCCGTCACCGACCACCCAGACACCCTCGACGTTCGTGCGGCCGTTGCCGTCGACACGCGCCCGCAACTGGGCTCGCAGCGGGTCGTAATCGTGGGTGACGCCGAGGCTGCGGGCGAGCTCGCTGTTCGGCTGGAAGCCGAAGCCGACGCAGACGGCATCGACGTCGAAGCTCCGCTGCGTCCCCGGCAGCTCCCTCCCTCCCCGATCAAGCCGCGCGACCGAGGCCCGTTCGACCGCCCTGTCGCCGAAGGCCGCGACAACGCTGTAGCCGGCGAGAAACGGCACGCGGGCACGGGCCAGCGTGCGCGCATAACCGAGCCCCTCAAGGGCAAGGTCGGGTGCGGCGGCCGCGAGGCGAAGCGCCTGCCAGGCGCGCGCCGGCTCGCGAATCACCGCGGTCTCGCAGAGCGCGACCACGACCACCCCCGCCCGGACGAGCTCGGCTGCCACCTGGATGTTGAGCGGTCCTGTCCCCGAGACGAGCACGCGGGTGCCCGGCATCACCCCGTAGGAGCGCATGAGGGTTTGGGCCGCCCCGGTGGTCATGAAGCCGGGGAGCGTCCAACCGGGCAGCGGCACGCCACGTTCATAGGCGCCTGCCGCGAGCACGAGCCGTTTCGGCTCGACCGTGAGCGCGCCCTCGCGGGTCGCCGCCCGAACAACCGGACCCCGCGCCGCGCCCCAGGCCTGGGCACCGGTTATGAGCTTCACCGATGAGCGCTCGAGCTCTGCGATCAGGTTGCGGCCGTCGCGATACTGGCGGTCGACCTGCCTCGGATCGACCGAGAAGCTCGACGCCGGCTGCTTGTAGTACTGCCCGCCAGGCTTCTCCCGCTCGTCGAGCAGGACGACCTCGGCGCCGCGACCGGCGGCTGCGAGCGCCGCTGAGAGACCGGCCGGGCCGGCGCCGACGACGAGCAAGTCGGGGGTCAGGATCAGCTCCGGGCTCGCTGCCGGTTGCCCCACCGGGAGGCGCGCTCCTGGTGAACGGGGAGGCGAGATGCAGACCGTCATCCCGTCACGGACCGTGGTCATGCAGGCCCGCGTCGCGGCTCCATCGACCGCCATCACACATTCCTGGCAGACCCCCATGCCGCAGAAGACGCCCCGCGGATCGCCGTGCTCGGTGAGCCTGCACACGAGGTTCCCGGCTGCAACGAGCGCCGCTGCGACCGTGTCGCCGACCGCACACGACACGGCCGTTCCCCCGACGGTGATCGTGACACGGTCATCGAGGGCGCGCAGGCCCCGGGGCGCCGCCCGCAAGCCGCTCATGCTCCGCTACGCCCGCTCAATCGCATCGGCCCGGCCAGCCCGATGAAGCGAATGTGCGCATTGCGGCGCAACGCGCGTTCTGCGAACATTGCCGGCGTGAGGATGGTGCGGCTCTCGCGGATCGTCGGGACCAGGGCCCACGTCCGATGAAGCCGGACTTCGAGAGCCGGCTCGGCCGCGTCCGCTCTCTGGCGAGGGAGGCCGGGGTTGCCGGGCTCTACGTCACGGCCGGCGCCAACTTTCGCTGGCTCACCGGTGAGCTCGCCCATCCGGGCGGCTGGCCGATCTGGCTCTCGGCCGTTGCAGTCCCCGTCGATGGCGACCCGGCGATGGTCGTCAGCAAGATGCACGCTGAGATCTTCGACCTCGAGAGCTCTCCCATCCCACGCGTCTTCACCTACGTCGACGGCGAGGATCCGACGGCTGCGCTTGCCGGTGCGTTCGCGGCGACCGGCCTCGCGGGTGAGCGGGTCGGCGTCGAGAGCTCGCTCTGGTTCGGCGACAGCCAGCTCCTCGGCCGGGCCGTGCCGAGCGTGGGGCTCGCCCTCGTCCAGGGAGCGTTCGACCGGCTCCGCGCCGTGAAGGACACCTTCGAGCTCGAACAGCTGAGGAGGGCGGCCGAGGCGCACGATGCCGGGTACCGCCGGGCCACGGATGCGATCGCGGCCGGCGTCACCGTCGCCGAGGCCGGTGCGGAGATCATCCGCGCTATGGCTGAGGCCGGGTCGGAGGAGCTTGCAATCGCAGGATCGTTCAAGTCGCTCTCGCCGCGCCGGTTCGAGCGCGGCGACATAGTCGATGTCGATCTGTTCCCCGGCTCGTACGGCGGGTACCGCGCTGACACCGCCCGGAACGTCTTCGTCGGCGAGCCGAGCGAAGGGGCCAAGCGGCTGTATGCCGCGACTCTCGCCGCATACGACGCGACGGTAGCGGCGACCCGGGCGGGGGTGACGGCAGAGTCGGTGCATCGGGCCTGTGTCGAGGCGATGGGAGACGCCGGGTACGAGCAGGTGTGGAAAGTCGGCCACGGCGTCGGCCTGGGCGAGGCTCACGAGCCGCCGCTCCTGCAGACCGGCAACACGACGCTCCTCGAGCCGGGCATGGTCGTGACGATCGACCCGGGCGCGTTCATCGCCCGGGACACGCCGATCCACATCGAGGACACCGTCGTCGTCACCGAGACGGGATGCCGCCCGCTCAATCGGTTTCCACGCGAGCTGCTCGTCGTCTGATCCGCCTGCCGCTCAATGGATGCGGACCCTCGGGTCGATCACTGCGTAGAGCAGGTCGACAAGGATGTTCGCGACGACGACCGCTGCCGAGGCGATGACGACGATTCCGATGATCACGGGCAGGTCCTGCTGCTCGATCGCGTGCACCGCCGTGTAGCCGAGCCCCGGTAGCCCGAACACCTGCTCGGTGATCACCGCGCCGCCGACGAGCGCACCGACGTCGATGCCGAACTGGGTGATCACCGGAGTGACCGCGGCGGGGAGGGCATGGTGGAAGATCACCCTGCGCTCGCTCAGGCCCTTGGCCCTGGCAGTCCGCAGGTAGTCCTCTCCGAGCACGTCGAGCATCGAGGCGCGCGTGAGACGCGTGTAGGCAGCCGCGGAGACCAGGGCAAGAGTGATCCAGGGCAGGATCAGGCCCCTGAACCACTCCCACGGGTCGCTCGTGAGCGCTGTGTAGCCAGAGCCCGGAAACCAGGCATAGCCGTGGATCGTGAGCTCGTAGTAGAGGACGAGCACGAGGAGCAAGCCGAGGACGAAGGTCGGCATCGAGTAGAAGAAGAGCGCGACCGAGGTGAAGAGCCGGTCGAGCACGGAGCGGGGCCGCACGGCAGACCAGACGCCGCTGAGGACGCCGAGGAAGAGCCAGATCGGGGCGGCTCCGACGACGAGCGAGAGCGTGATCGGGAACGCCTGGCCGATCACGGTCGTGACCGGTTGGTCGTGGTAGTAGTCGTAGCCGAGGTTCCCGTGCAGGAGTTGTGTGAGGAAGTGCCAGTACTGCACGTACCAGGGCCGGTCGAGGAGGAGCCTGTGCGAGATCAGGTGCACGATCTGCGGCGAGGCGGTACGTCCCGCGAGGGCGCGTGCGACGTCGGCGGAGCCGGGGCCGACGTAGAAGATCAGGTAGACGATCACCGTCACGAGCCACATCACGACGAGCCCGAGGGCTAGACGGCGGGCGAGGAAGAGCAGCACGGGCTAGCTCCCGTACCCGGTCGAGTGGGGTCCAGCGCGTCTCGCAGCCCGTCGCCGAAGACGTTGAAGGCAAGCGTCGTCACGAGCAAGGCAAGGCTCGGGAAGGTGAGGAACCACCAGGCCTGCTGGTAGTAGTTCTGGGCTTCCGCGATCATCGAGCCCCAGTCGGCCGTCGGCGGTGGGATTCCGACGCCCAGGTAGGAGAGTGACGCCTCGGCGACGATGCTGACCGGAATCAGGAGGGTCGTGTAGACGATGATCGTCGGCATCACGTTCGGGAGGACGTCGTGCAGGATGATGCGCCAGGGCGGAGAGCCGAGCGAACGGGCGGCCTCGATGTACTCCTTGTGGCGGATCGAGATCACCTGCCCGCGCACGATCCGCGCCACCGTCGCCCAGCTGAACGTGCCGATTACCACGACGACGATCGGGACGCCCTGCCCGAGCGTGAACGGCCCGACGTGCAGCGGCGTGACCGAGATCACCGACGCGAGCGAGACGGCAAAGAGCAGGAACGGGATCGAGAGCATCACGTCGACGGCCCGGGCGAAGATCGTGTCGACGACACCGCCGAAGAAGCCCGCGATCAGCCCGACGATCGTCCCGATCAGCACGGTGAGGAGGGTGGCGACGACGCCGACGAGCAGCGAGACCCGCGAGCCGTAGGCGATCCGGACGAGGAGATCCCTGCCCTGATCGTCGGTACCGAGCAGGAACGTCGTGCTCGGAGGCCGCGGAAGGCCGTCCGGGGTCAGGCCCGTGATCGAATACTGCTCGTTCACGCCGTGCCCGGTTGCCCAGGCGACCACGGGCGCGCCGGCCGCGATCAGGATGATCAGCAGGATCACGGCGCCGGCGATCATCGCGGCGCGGTCGCGGATCAGCCGCTCGAGCGCAAGCCGGCTCGGCCGCCGTCCGGCGACCTCAGCCCGCTCGCTGCCCGCCTCGGGCTCCTCGCTGCTCACTCCCGGAAGGAATACCTCGTATGCCCCCGCGGCGCCTGCGGACTCGGCTGCGGGATCACCGGGGGTCATCGACAAGGGGCAGGGCGGGAGGCCGTTCCGTTGCTGGAGGAGCGGGCTCCCGGCCGCCTCGCCGGCGCTGCTGCGCTCCGGCGGGCGGCACGGGAGCCCGTTGCGTCAGGAGGAGAGCCAGACGTTCGTCGGGTCGAGATCCTGGAGGTAGGGGACGAACACCGCGCCCTGCACCGCCGAGGAGTGGTAGACCGCGAAGTTCGGCGAGTCGATCGCGTAGATCGCAGCGTCGCTCATGATCTGGCGGTCGGCTGCCGCCCAGATCTTTGCTGCAGCCGCGTTGCTCGTCGCATCCTGACCCTCATCGATCAGCTTGTCGACCTTCGGGTTGTAATAGAGGTTCAGGTTCGCACCTGCGGGGGCGAACGACTTGGATGAGAAGATCGGAAGGAAGTAGTTGACGGCGTTGTTGCCGTACCAGTCGGGGTACCACTGGTCGAACGCCATGTCCCAGACGCCGCGGTTCGCGACGCTGGGGACGAGCAGGTACTTCGTGTAGATGTCCGCGGTCGGGACGCCGAGCCCGGTGACCTTGATCCCGACCTGCGACAGAGCGAACTGCACCGTCTGGAACATCTTGACCTGCACCTGGTTGTCGGCCTCGTACAACAGCTTCAGCGAGAGCTTGGCCGAGCCGAGCAGTGCCTTCGCCTTGGCCACGTTGTAGGGGTAGAGGTCGAAGTTGCGCGAGCCGAGGACGTCCGCCGGAAGCACATGGGTGAGCGGGGGGCTCACCTGCGGTCCTGCGGCATCCTGGATCAGCGCCGTCCTGTTGATCGCGTAGGAGATCGCCTGCCGGATCTTCAGGTTCTTCATGGCGCCGTTCTCGTTGTTGTCGTGGAAGTTGAAGATGATGAACGGGTCCATGCCGCTCGTTGGCCCGAGGATGAGATTCGGGTTCTTCGACGCGATCAGGCCGGGAAGCTGCGCGGGCGGCGGCTGGGAATCGCCCCACTCGGCGTTGGCGTCGGGCGAGTTCGTTTGCAGTTCCTGCTGCACCGTGTTCTGGTTGACCGTCTCGTCGACCTTGATCTCGTTCACATAGGCGTGGCGGATCGGGTCGCTCGAGGCCTTCCAGGCCGGGTTCCGCACGAAGTCGATGCTCTTCCCTGGGCTGTAGGAGGCGATCTGGTACGGCCCGTCCGCGATCGTGTGCGTGGCGAGGGCCGAGCTCACGGGCAGGTAGTTCAGGTACTCCTTCGGCGCCGGCGCGAAGGCCCCGAGACCGAGGAGCGCCGGGAAGTACGTCGCGGCGTGCGTCAGCTTGAAGACGACGGTGAGCGGGTTCTTCGGGTCGACGGTGGCCCCGGGAATCGAGTGGCCCGCGATGAACGCGTCGATGGCGGTCAACGTCGGCTTGACCTTCTCGAAGGCGGTGCAGAACTGCGTCATCCCGACCACCAGCGACTCGTAGTCCGGCAAGGCCGCGGACGGCTTGACCGGGTTGCACGAGCGCTTGAGCCCGAGCACGGCGTCGGCTGCCGTTACCTGGCGGGCCGGAGTGGTGTTCCACATCGCCCCCGTCCGGATCGTGACCGTATAGGTCTTGCCGCCGTTACTGGCCTTCGGCGGCGCGACAGCGAGATCGGGCTCGATGTCGGTCGACTTGCCGGCGACCGAGGGATAGGTCATGAGCTGCCGGCTCCACATGCGCATGCCGAGCTGGCCGACGGTGTAGTAGGAGACGTTGGGGTCCATGTAGTCGACATCGCCGTTCCCGAGCAGGTACAGAGTCCCGCCCGACTTCGGGGTCGAGGCCGAGGACTTCGCCGGGGCGGAGGCAGCCGTGGAGACTGCGAGCAGCCCGATGCCCAGACTGGCGGCGACGAGCGATGCACGCACCCTTCCGCTCCAACGCCGGCCTTGCCCGCCGGATGGTTCCGAATCACGAATGTGGTCGAAGAGTCGCCGCGCCATGTGCCGTTTCACCTCTCCCTTGTTCGGGCCAATACCGTCTCGCTGACACAGCGGGACGGTTGAAGAGTGAGGATCCTCGCATAGACGTGCTTGTGCGTCAACCGGCATACTGTGCGCCTAACGAACAAACAGCCATGCTCGTGCGAGCGCCCGTGCGGGCGCCGCAACGACCTGTGCCGGCCCCACTGCTGCAAGGAGGGAATGCCTTGACCTTGACCCACGTGATGTTCACGATTCGCACGCTCGAACACCTCGCAGGCACCTCGACCGGCAGGCTCGGCTCGACCGGTGGTGTTGCTGTGAAGCGCGAGGGACAGCGATGACCTTCTCCATCGTCGCCTTCGACCAGGAGAGCGAGTCGTGCGGGGTTGCCGTCGCTTCGAAGTGCCTCGCGGTCGGTCACGCGGTGCCGTGGGGCTCCGCGACGGCCGGCGCGATCGCGACGCAGGCGCTTGCGAACCTTTCGTACGGGCCCGACGGTATCGCGCTCCTCCGCGCCGGCGTGAGCGCTCCGGAGGTGGTAGAGCAGCTCGTAGCGCCTGACGAGCTCGCCGCCCGCCGCCAGCTCGGCGTGGTCGACCTGGCCGGCCGGGCAGCAAATCACACGGGCCCCGAGTGCCTGCCCTGGGCCGGGGGGATCGTCGACGGCGAGGTGACCGTCCAGGGCAACATCCTCGCGGGCGAGAGTGTCGTTCAGGCGATGCTCGCGGCCTATCGTGGCAGCGACGGGGAGCCGTTCGTCGAGCGCCTGCTCCGCGCGCTCGAGGCAGGCGAGGCCGCAGGCGGTGACCGCCGCGGCAAGCAATCGTCCTGCGTCCGCGTCTGGCGCGAAGGCGCCGCCTACGGCGGTGGGCTCGATGTCGCGGTCGATCTTCGGGTCGACGACGATCCCGAGCCTGTCCGAGAGCTCGGCCGGCTCGTCGCGCTCCACACGCTTTACTTCTGCCGCCCGGAGCCGGGGACGCTGCTCGACCTCGCCGGCGAGCTCGCGCTCGAAGCTGAGGCGGCGCTCACGGTGCTCGGCTACGAGCCCGAGCGTGGATTCGACGACGCCTATGCACGATGGGTCGGGACCGAGAACTTCGAGGAACGCGACCTCCCGGGCAAGATCGACCCGCTCGTGCTCGCGCACCTTCGGAAACAGGCCGAAGCCGCCGTCGCATGACCTACTCGGTCGTGGCGGTGGACGACGCGACCGGCGCCTACGGGGTCGCGGTCGCGTCGAAGGCGCTGTGTGTCGGTGCGCACGTTCCGTGGGGTGCGGCAGGCATCGGTGCGATCGCGACGCAGGCCTGGCATGACCTGCGCTACGGCTGGGAGGGGCTCGCGCTCCTTCGGGCCGGGCACTCGCCGGCGAGCATCGTGCAGACGCTCACGCAGGGTGACGACGAGGCCCCGCATCGTCAACTGGGTGTCGTCGACCGAAGCGGCCGGGTTGCCTCCTACACCGGCTCGCGCTGCTTACCCTGGGCCGGGGGGATGAGCGGCAACGGCTATGCGGTGCAGGGAAACCTGCTTGCCGGCGCCCAGGTCGTCGAGGCGATGGCCGCCGCGTACGAGGACGCGGCCTCGCTCACATTCGTCGAGCGGCTCGTCACGGCGCTGCTCGCAGGTGACGAGGCCGGCGGTGACCGGCGCGGCCGCCAGTCGGCGGCTGTGCGGATCTGGCGGTCCGAGTCGCCCGCGGGCACGGACATCGACACCTTTGCCGACCTCCGTGTCGACGACGATCCGCTGCCGGTGCATCGGCTGCACGCCCTGCTTCCCGCGTTCCTGCTCGAATACGGCCCGCCTGGAGGAGATGCGCTCCCGCTCACCGGCGAGACGCTGTCTCGAGTCGCCGCGATTCTCGGTACGAGCGCCGCGCAGGCCGAGACGGCGCTCGAACTGTGGGCCTCGGAGCGAAACCTGGAACGACGCTTCAGGCCCGGTTCAATCGATCGCGCCGTGCTCGCGACGCTCGAGGCCGAGCGCCCTTCGGACAGCGCGTCTCAGTGTGAGCGGCCCTTCCCGAGGGCGCCGGAACGACGCTCATGTTGATTCGTGCTCTTAAGAAGCTCTAACACCATGAGCACGAGGTCGCCGGAACGTGCCGGACACGCACTCTGCATCGTCCTCGGTCACCCCGGTAGCGCTGCGATCGGGGCTCCCTGCGTCCTCTCGGCGCGCGCGCCCAGCTCGCCCGGACAACGAGTGGCGATTAGTTAGAGCTTCTTAGCCCGCCGGATCAAGCGGGCGCCGGCCGATCGGGTGCATCGTCGCCCGGTGGAAGTTCGTCGTGCCCGCGGCCTTCAGGACGAGCTCGGCGATGCGCCAGCCCCCCGACGTTCGCAGAAAGCGGTGGTGGTACTGGGCCCAGAGCTCGCCGTCGGGCGATCCGTCGACGTACCGATGCCATGCGTACAGGTAGGTCGTGGCCGACGCATGGTCGGGGTCGGCGAACGTCACACGGATGTTCGAGACGTGATGGCTCGTGGCCGCAAATGTCTGCGCGAGGCCAACGGCGATCGTCGAGGCGATCGCGGCTGGGCCGACGATGTTGGGTGATTCCGGACCGTAGTCGACGACTGCGTCAGCCGTGAAGAGCGAGGCCACCTCGGCGGGCTCGTTGCGATCGAAGTGGAAGCAGTAGGCGTAGATGAGGTCGGCGATCGTCTGCCGGTCGACGAGCTCGCGCACGTCGGCTTGGAGATCCACGGGCATCAGTCGAGCTTCAGCGAGCCGGCGATCGGCCTTCCGAACGCGAAGACCGCCGCCGGGCGCCCGAGCACGTCGAGCCCGTCGAGCGGACTGCCCGGGAGTAGGAGGAGGTCGGCGACTGTCCCCGGAACGGGCTCTGTCGCATCTCCGAGCCCGTTCAATGCCCGGCCCCCCACCGTCGCCGCGTGGAGCAGGGTGAGGCGGTCGATGCCGATTCCCTCGAGGAGGCGCAACTCGGCATGCAGCCTTGGCCCGATCGGGTTCAAGTCGGCGCCGATCGCCAGCCGCACGCCCGCCTCGAGGCAAGCGCGAATCGCCTCGGCGTGGCCCGGGGCAACCGCGGCGGCCCGCTCGCGTGCGTGCGGGGGCCAGTTGTCGGCCTCCATCAGTTCGACGTCATGGGTGACGCCGACCGTCGGCACGAGCCAAGTCCCGGCCTCCGCCATCGCCCGAGCGGCCGCCTCGTCGAGTGCGTAGCCATGCTCGACCGACCGTCCGCCGAGTCGCGCGAAGACGGTCGCCCAGCGGGCGCTGCCGCAGTGCGCCGCGACCGGGAGGCCCTTGTCGGTAGCGGTCGCGACCAGTGCGCCGAGCTCCTCCTCGGTGAGTTGGCCGCCGTCGACCGTCTCGTGCTTGCTGTAGAGGCCGCCGGTGAGCATCACCTTGATCCAGTCGGCGCCGCGTTCGACGAGCTGACGCACCCCGCGCGCCATCTCGACCGGGCCATCGCAGATGACCTCGGCATCGACCCGTGTGTGCTGTCGCGGATAGGCGCTCCCGTGCCCGCCGGTCGTGCGGATCGGTTGAGCGGCGCAACGGAGTCGAGGCCCGCGAACCGATCCCGAGCGAAACGCATCTCTCCAGGCCAGATCGACGCCGTCCGGCTCGCTGAGCGTGCGGACGCCTGTGATTCCCATCGAGGCTGCCTCGAAGAGGTTCGCGGCCGCTCTGACCGCCCATTCAGCCGCAGGCTCGAAGTAGCTTCGCCCGGTGAGGTCGTACATCAAGCTGCCTGGATGGGCGTGGCAGTCCCAGAGGCCGAAGCAGATCGTGAGGCCCTGGCCGTCGATGTCGACGGCGTCGCCGGCCCGTGCGATCTCGGCGACGTGTCCGTCGACGATCGCGAGGTCACGACGGGTCGCCTCGCCCGTTGCGGCATCGAGCACCTCCGCGCCATGGATGAGATAGCTGGGCTCGGATTTCATTGACTGCCTCGAAACATGAGGGCTCCCGACCGTCTTTCTCTCACGCAGGGCACCGCGGCCCGATGTTGCGCGCACCGAACTCTTGTACGGCAGATGAACTATACGAGATCGGCGCCGCGACCTCCAGCCGTGCGCGACGGGCTGTTCGAGGCCGGTGCCGGGCGGATCGGCGCCTACGCAGCCGTCCCGCATCCGCGGGCCGCGGATCGGGTGCTTCAACCCGCAAACGCTCGCACGTCCGCCGATGGGGACGTGTCGTGAGAAGATCCGAGCTTCGTGGCGAGCGCCGAGCCGCTAACTCCGCATCCGACGGTCGGCGCGCGCGTCGCGGCCGGGCGGCAGGCACGGGCCGCACTGCCGCGATCGCACCACGCGGAGCTCATCCTCCCGGCCGGCCGTGACCCGGTCGCAGTTCTGGAGGCACAGAACGCAGCTCGCGTGCCCGAGCTCGTTCCGATCCGCTACGGCCGGATGCTCGCCTCGCCGCTTGCCTTCCTCCGCGGCGCGGCGGCCGTTATGGCAGCCGACCTCGCGGCGACGCCGCGGTCCACCCTGGTCACGCAGCTCTGCGGCGATGCGCACCTGCTCAACTTCGGCGGGTTCGCGTCGCCCGAGCGGGACCTGGTGTTCGATGTGAACGACTTCGACGAGACGCTCCCGGGCCCCTTCGAATGGGACGTGAAGCGGCTCGCGACGAGTATCGAGCTCGCCGGGCGGCTGCGTGAGTTCGACAAGGCCGCCACGGGCGCCGCGGTCGCAACCGCGCTCCGTGCCTATCGCGAGGCGATGCAGGGCTTTGCAGGGATGGGTGACCTCGACGTCTGGTACGCCCGCCTTGATGCGGGAGCTCTCCTCGGGCGTCTCACGGACGAGCACGACCGGAAGCTCGTGAAGTCGCTGCAGCAGTCGGGCCAGGCAGCTCACGAGCACGACGAGCACCGGCTCCTCTCCACGTTGACCGAGTTCGTGGACGGCGAGGCGAGGTTCGCGTCGAAGCCGCCGTTGCTCGTGCCGGCGGCAGAGCTGGCCGGCGGCGACGTCGAGGCTGCCGTGCGGGCGATCTACCGCCGCCTGCGCCGCTCGCTGCCCCGCGAGCGGCGCATTCTGCTCGAGCGGTTTCGCTACGTCGATCTGGCGCGCAAGGTCGTCGGCATCGGCAGCGTCGGCACCCGGTGCTGGGTGGTCCTGCTGATCGGCCGCGACGAGCGCGAGCCGCTGTTCCTGCAGATCAAGGAGGCAGGCCCCTCCGTGCTCGAGCCGGGCCTCGGCCGGAGCCAGTTTGCCGGTCACGGCAGGCGGGTGGTCGAAGGGCAGCAGCTGATGCAGGCGGCGAGCGACATCTTCCTCAGCTTCGTCCGCGCGGACGAGACCCCCGACGACGAGGCCCGCGACTACTACGCGCGGCAGCTCCGGGACTGGAAGGTCTCGGTCGACCTGCGCACGATTCTGCCCGCGGGCCTCGAGCTCTACGCCGACGCGTGTGGCTGGACGCTCGCCCGAGCGCACGCCCGCGCGGGCGACCCCGTTCCGATCGCCGCCTACCTCGGCGGCAGCGACAGCTTCGACCGCGCCGTTGCGACCTTCGCGAGCGCCTACGCGGACCTGACCGAACGCGATCACCGCACGCTCGCCGAGGCCGTGACGTCGGGGCGCGTCACCGCAATCGGGGCTGCATAGGGCGGCTCGGCCGCGGCTCGCCCGTCGCTCGCGGCATCCTGGGGTGATGAACAACGCGTGGCGAATGCCCGAAGCGAAGAGGAGTGGAGGTGTCAATGGGTGCTGTGGCTGAGGATGGAAGAACACGGCTGCTTGCCGACGGCAACCGAATCCCGCTTCTCGGGCTGGGCGTCTGGCAGGTGCCTGACGGGCCCGAGTGTGTGAATGCCGTCCGTTGGGCGCTCGAGCTCGGATACAGGCATCTCGATACGGCACAGGCGTACGGCAACGAGCAGAGCGTGGGGCGAGGCCTACGCGAGAGCGGCATCCCTCGCGATCAGGTGTTCGTGACGACCAAGTTCTACCCCGGTCACAAAGACCCGGTCGAGGAGGCGGCGCGCAGCCTCGAGCGCCTCGGGCTCGGGTACGTCGACCTCTACATCGTTCACTGGCCCGGAGGCGGCCCGAGCTGGGCCTGGCCCGGGATGGAGCGAGCGCAGGAGCTGGGCTACACCCGCTCGATCGGTATCTCCAACTACGACGTCGGAGAGGTGGACGCGCTGCTCGCCACATCGAGCGTGCCGCCGGTCGTGAATCAGGTCCAGTTCAGTCCCTACGAGTACCGCGCGACGCTTCTCGAGGCATGTGCACGGCACGGGATCGCCCTCGAGGCCTACAGCCCCCTGGGAACCGGTCGCCATCTCTCCAGCGACACCGCCCGTCGGATCGCCGAGCGACTCGGACGCACGCCCGCGCAGGTGCTGCTCCGCTGGTGCCTCGAGCGCGAGCTCCCCGTCATCCCGAAGTCCTCCCACCGCGAGCGAATTGCGGAGAACGCGCAGCTCTTCGATTTCAGCCTCACAGATGACGACATCGCTCGGCTCGACCGGCTCGACCGCACCGGCGGTACCGGCACCGCCATCGAGGGCAAGTGGTGGCACGGGTAGCGGCGCGCGGTCGTTGGGCGCGGCTTTCTGGTGAGGTGACCGCGCGCGATTCCTCATCGTCGAGCTTCCGGCGGTCACTCGCGCGGGGCTCCCGCTCAACGTAGGACGAGCCCGATCGTCGACAGCCACCCCGACACGGCGGCCGCAACCGCGGCGCCGTCTCTCAGCGAGTGGGAGCCTTGGATACGGGCGACGGTGCGGTTCAAGCCCTTCGGGGGCATCCCGAACGGGTCGCTCTCGCCCTGGACGACGACCGTCGGGACGATGACCGCTTCGAGCTCGGGCAGCCGGCTCTTCTCAGGGTGACCGGGTGGGTGGAGCGGGAACGCGAGGCAGACGACCCCGACCGACTCGGTCTCGGCCGCCATACGGCATGCCACGCGGGCGCCCGACGAGCGGCCACCGGTCAGGATCGGAAGACCGGCAAGCGAACCCCGGCGTAGCTCGAGGACGACCGACGCCCAGGCCGCGTCGAGCTGACGCGCCGGAGCGGGGGCTCGCTTGCCGGCGACCCGATAGGGCTGCTCGACGAGCGCGACGCTGAGCCCCAGGGAACGAGCGGCCTGGGCTGTGCCAACGAGATCGGGCGAGTCGATTCCGCCGCCGGCTCCGTGACCGAGGACGAGCCCCGCGACGGGCGACTCGACGGGAAGCACGTGCGCCCGCGCGGGCCCGTGAGGCGTGTCGAGCTCGAGCATCCAACCCGCAGCCAGTGCTCTACCGCGTCGGTTACTGCATGAGCGGCGAGGGCGGGATTCGGGTCGTCCCGTGGATCCCGGCGACGACGAACGCCACCTCGTCGACGTAGCACCAGCTCCAGTCCTCGCCGGGCTCGAGCGAGCGGATGATCGGGTGGGACGCCGAGTGCGCGTGCGCGGTCGCGTGCCGGTTCGGCGAGTCGTCGCAACAGCCGACATGGCCGCAGATGAGGCAGATCCGGAGATGGAGCCACTTGCCGCCCATGCGCAGGCAGTCTTCACAGCCGTCAACCGAGGCCGGGAGCTCGCGGACCGTGATCTCGTCCAGGTGGGTGCAGGCGACGCTGCTCATCGCGCTCGACAAACCGTAGCGGTAGGGGGCAGACGGGTGGTGAAACCGTCTGCCGGAGCGCCATACGGAGAGCGGCAAAGAGCCACTGATTTCTCTTTCACTTCATCGTCAGGTCAGGTCCGTGCCGCGGCCTCGTGTGGTTTGGCGGGAACGATGACGATGGGGCACGGGGTGTGGTGAGCGCATTGCTGGCTGACCGATCCGAGGATGAGCCCACGGAAGCCCCCGAGCCCGCGCGATCCGACGACGAGGAGATCTGCGCCCTCCGCTTCGGCGCACACGGCGTAGGCGGCCTGCCCCTCGCGTACGACTGTGGTCGTCTTGATGCCCGATGCCGCTTCGCCCACCGTCCCGAGCGCCTTATCGAGAACATCCTGCGCTGCCTTCGCGTACGAGTCATCGAGATCGATGTCCACAGGCACCCAGAACGCTTCGTTCACGGCGGCAGGTATGTGCCAGACACCGACGAGGGTCACCTCTGCGGCACGGGCTCGCGCCTCGTCGAGCGCATACCGCAAGGCTCGCACCGAGCCTTGAGAGCCGTCCACCCCAACCACGATCGTGCCCACGATCCCACCACCTTTCTCGGAACCTCGACTGCGTTCGATTCTCGACCGCACTGCGGTCCCGTGCTTCAGAAGGGCTGCGGACCCCGGTTACGGAAAACTACGGAAGCGTCGATCGCGAGCGAGGATGCATGCTCAAGGATGGCCGCGATCCGAACGGAAAGCCTGAGCAAGCGCTACGGATCGACGATCGCGCTCGATCGGCTCGACCTTGTCGTCGAGCCCGGAGAGGCCTACGGGTTCCTGGGCCCGAACGGCGCCGGGAAGACGACGACGATCCGGCTCTTGCTCGGGCTGCACCGGCCGACAGGCGGGCACGCAGAGCTGTTCGGCATCGACGCGTGGGCCAATCCCGTCACCGCGCACCGTCGGGTCGCCTACGTTGCCGGGGAGCCGTTCCTGTGGCCGTCTCTGACGGCCGCAGAGACGCTCGAGTTCCTGGCCCGGCTGCACGGAAGCACCGACCGGGTCTATCGCGATCAGCTGGTGGAGCGCTTCCAGCTCGACCGGCGCAAGAAGGTTCGCGCCCTCTCGAAGGGCAACCGCCAGAAGGTCCAGCTGATCGCGGCGCTTGCGACGCGCGCCGACCTGCTGCTCCTCGACGAGCCCACAAGCGGGCTCGACCCGCTGATGGAGGTGGTCTTTCGCGAGTGCGCCGACGAGGCAAAGGCGCGTGGCCAGACGATCTTTCTCTCCTCGCACATTCTGAGCGAGGTCGAAGCGCTCTGCGACCGCGTCGGGATCCTCAGGCAGGGGAAGCTGGTCGACGAAGGCACGCTGCAGGAGCTGCGCCATCTGAGCGTGCAAACGGTCGAGGTGACGTTTGCGGGCAAGGTGCCCGAGCTGCCGCCGCTGCCGGGCGTGAAGGTGATCGGCGCGGGGCCGAATGCGCTCCGATTCGAGGTGGCCGGCCACATCGAGCCGGTGATCACCGCGCTTGCAGGACACCCGGTGGAGACGTTGACGAGCCACGAGCCGTCGCTCGAGGAGATCTTCCTGCATCACTACGACGGCGTCGACGGCAATGCCGGCGGCTGAGCACTCCGCGAGGCTCGTCCCGGCTCTCCGTCCAGGGCCTGCCCGTGCGCTTGCCGGGCGGGCGTGTCGAGACGCCAGGATTCGCACGATCGCGTTTGCCTCCGTGTTCGCCGCGTACGCCTACGTCCAGGCGGTCGGCTACCGCCACACCTATCCAACCGCTGCCGGGCGGCTGGCCTTCGCACGCAGCTTCGGCGACAACAAGGGCCTCCGGCTGATCTACGGCGAACCCCACGATCTGCTTGCTGTCAGCGGCTATTGCGCCTGGCGCGTCGGGGGGACACTCGCGATTGCGGCCGCGGTCTTCGGGCTCCTGGCGGCCGTTCGGGCGCTGAGAACGGAAGAGGACACCGGGCGGATGGAGCTCGTGCTCGCAGGGATCGCCGGTCGTCGCACCGTGTATCTCTCGTCCCTTGCCGCAATCGCCGCCGGCACCGTCTTGCTGTGGGCAGGTGAGTTGGCGGGGTTTCTCTTCGGCGGGCTCCCGGTGGCCGGGTCGGCGTACCTCGCCCTCGCAACCGTGTCGGTCATTCCGGTGTGCGTCGGAATCGGCGCAGTCGCGTGCCAACTCGCGCCAACGCGCCGGATCGCGCTCGAGCTGGGTGGGGCGACGATAGGCGTGATGTTCCTCTTCCGGGTGATCGCGGACACCGTGAGCGGCTTTGCCTGGCTGCGATGGGCGACACCGCTCGGATGGGCCGAAGAGCTGCGACCGTTTGCGGGCGCCCAACCGGCCGTCCTGCTGCTTCCGGCGGTGGTGACGGCGTTCTTGCTCCTTGCAGCGGCTCGGATCGGCGCGGGCCGCGATATCGGCACCGGCTTGCTCCCGGCGCGCGACGCTGTCGACGCAAACCTGCGCCTGCTCTCGTCGCCGATGGCCCAGTCGCTACGCAGCCAGCGCGGCGTGCTGCTCGTCTGGGCGGGAAGCGTCGCGGCCGGGGGCGTACTTCCTCGGTGTCATCTCGAACAGCATCTCTCCGGCCGACGTCTCGAAGAGCGCGCAAAAAGAGATCGCCAAGCTGGGTTCCGGCTCGATCACCACGCCTACGGGCTACCTCGCCTTCGTCTTCATCTTCTTCGTCCTCGCCGTCAGTCTCTTCGCGGTCTCCCGAATCGGCGCAGCCAGGCAGGAAGAAGCCGAAGAGCAGCTCGAGACGCTCCTTGCCCAACCGGTCAGCCGGCGCCGCTGGCTCGGTGGACGGCTCCTCATCGCAACCTGTGCCGCCCTACTCATCTCGCTCACAGCGGGTCTTCTCGTGTGGGCGGGGGCCGGCTCGGGTGGAACCAGCATCTCCCTGCCGAGGATGATCGAAGCCGGTGCCAACTGCCTACCTGTCGCGCTTCTCTTCCTCGGCCTCGCCACACTCGCATACGCCCTGGCGCCGCGCGCCGGGAGCGGGATCGCCTACGGGCTCGTCGTCCTGTCATTCCTCTGGCAGCTCGTGGGCTCCCTGCTCGGGGCGCCGACCTGGCTTGTCGGGGTGACCCCGTTCGCGCACGTCGGGCTCGTCCCGGCCCAATCCTTTCGTCCCGTTGCCGCCGTCGCCATGATCACCATCGGCGTAGTCAGTGCGATTGTCGGGACCGGTGCGTTCCGGAGGCGCGACCTTCTCGGCTCCTGACGATGGCGGGACGGCGTCGAGAGCCGCCGCCGCGCTGCCGATGCAACCGGTCGCTCAGGGAACGCCCAGGCGCGCGGCAGCCTCCGTAGGTTCGGGCAAGAGGATCCGTGGCGACGCCGATGGCAGCGGCTCCCTTGCCGGTCAGCCTCGAGCTGTACCCCTTTGGACTGTTGCGACGAAAGGAGTCGTGATGTTCGAGACGATCATCTGAGCGACAGACGGATCGGACTACGCGGCTTCGGCACGTGAACTTCAGGTCGTGTAGCCACCCTCGTTCGCAATCCGGAGGGCGCTCACGTAGCCGGCCCGCTCGTAGGCGTCGGCCTCGGCCGGCGCGGCCAGGCGCCCGCGGACGTCTCCGACGCTCGAAAACCCCTTTTGCTCCATCCACGCGGCGAGACCGTCGAGGAGCGCCGCGGCGTGCCCGACGCCGTGCCGGAGAAGTGCCGAGGCGGTCATGACGACGTCGGCGCCGGCCAGGAGGTACTTCGCCACGTCAGAGGCGTCCTCGACACCCGTGGTGGCGGCCAGGGAGGCCTGTACGCGGCCGTGGAGAAGCGCGATCCAGGTCCGCGGAAGCCGTCCCTCGCTTGGGCTCGAAAGCCCCACGCCCGGAACGACGGCGAGGGTGTCGGGGTCGATGTCCGGCTGCAGGAACCTGTTGAAGAGCACGAGCGCATCGGCTCCGGCATCGTCGAGCCGGAGTGCCATCTCGCCAGGGGAGCTGAAGAACGGGCTGAGCTTGACGGCAACCGGAACCGTAACGGCCGCCTTGACCCGCGCGAGGATATCGAGGTGGCGCTGCTCGACCTCGCGCCCGGACGTGCCCGGGTCGCCGGGGAGCGAATAGATATTCAGCTCGATTGCGGCCGCCCCCGCAGCTTGCATCTGCCGGGCGAACTCGATCCAGCCGGTCGGCGTGACAGCGTTGAGGCTGGCGATCACCGGGATCTCGACGCTGTCCGCGGCCCGCTCCAGCAGGCTCAGGTAGCGCCGGGCGCCGGGCTCGTCCTCCGCTTCGGCCGGAAAGTACGAGAGCGCCTCGGCGAAGCTTTCGGTACCGGCCTCGACGAGCTTCGCGTTGGCTGCAGACTCGCGACGGACCTGCTCCTCGAAGAGCGAGTAGAGCACGACGGCGCCGACACCAGCCTCGGCGAGCCGGCGCACATCATCGGCGGTGCGTGAAAGCGGGGAGGCCGAAGCGACCAGCGGGTTGCGGAGCGGAAGCCCCATGTAACGGGTCGCGAGGTCGACGCCCATCAGGGCCGACGTCCATCGGAGGCAAACCGGTTCGCGCCGCGAGCCGCCATCTCCTCGTAGACCTGCCAGCGCTGCGCCACCGACTCCTCGGCGAGAGCGTGCAGGCGCTCGGCCTCCTCCGGATGGGTGTTGGCGAGTGTCCGGTACCGGAGCTCCCGGCTCGTGTAGTCCTCGAGCGCGAGCCGCGGCCGGGGGGAATCGAGCAGGAACGGGTTGCCGCCGGCCGCGCGGACCATCGGGTCGTAGCGGATGAGCGGCCAGTATCCGCTCGCGACGGCGCGGCGCTGCTGGTCGAGGCCGTCGCGCATCTCGATTCCATGCGCGATGCAGTGGCTGTAGGCGAGGACGAGAGACGGCCCGTCGTAGGCCTCCGCCTCGCGAAAGGCGCTCAGGGTCTGTTGTGGATCGGCGCCCATCGCAACTCGCGCGACGTAGACATTGCCGTAGGCGATCATCTGGAGCGCGAGGTCCTTCTTGGGCACGCTCTTCCCGGCCGCTGCAAACTTGGCCACGGCGCCGATCGGAGTTGCCTTCGACATCTGGCCGCCCGTGTTCGAGTAGACCTCGGTGTCGAGCACGAGCACGTTGACGTTGCGGCCGCTCGCAAGGACGTGGTCGAGGCCGCCGTAGCCGATGTCGTAGGCCCAGCCGTCGCCTCCGACAATCCAGACGCTACGCCGGACGAGGTGGTCGGCGACGCTGAGGAGGTCGGTGATCGACCCGTGGTTCGGGACGTGCCTTCGAGTGCGTCCAGTCGCCGCGTCAGCTCGCTCACCCTGTCGCGCTGTGCGCGCAGCTCCGACTCGCGCAGCTGCGGCGCCTCGAGCAGCTCGTCCACGAGCTCCGGCCCGATCGCGTCTCGCAGCTCGCCGAGGCGGCGGCGGGCCAGCTCGAGGTGCCGGTCGGCGGTGAGCCGGAAGCCGAGCCCGAACTCGGCGTTGTCCTCGAAGAGCGAGTTCGACCAGGCAGGGCCGCGCCCGTCGGGCCCGCTCGTCCAGGGCGTCGTCGGCAGGTTCCCGCCGTAGATCGACGAGCAGCCGGTGGCGTTCGCGATCATCATGCGGTCCCCGAAGAGCTGCGAGAGCAGCTTCAGGTAAGGAGTCTCGCCGCAACCCGCGCACGCGCCCGAGAACTCGAAGAGCGGGTCGAGGAACTGGGTGCCCCGAACGGTCCCGAAGTCGACCCGCGCCCGGTCCGTGGCCGGCAGGTGCTCGAAGAACGCAATGTTCTCGCGCTCCGCAACGACGAGCGGCTCGCGGTCGGCGAGATTGATCGCCTTCCGGCCCGGCTCGTCCGGTGAGAGCGCAGGGCAGGCCTCGACGCAGAGCCCGCACCCGGTGCAGTCCTCGACGTACACCTGGAGCGTGTACCGCGCATCGGGCAGGCCGACGGCATCGAGGGGCGCCGAAGCGAACCCGCCGGGCGCCCCGTCGAGCTTGGCGCCGTCGTAGTACTTCGAGCGGATCACGCTATGCGGACAGACGAAGCTGCAGTTGCCGCACTGGATGCAGAGATCGGCATCCCAGGCCGCGACGAGCTCGGAGATGTTCCGCTTCTCGTACGCGGTCGTCCCGCCCGGGTACGTCCCGTCGACCGGCAGGGCGCTGACCGGGAGCTCGTCCCCGCGGCCCGCCATCATCATCGCCGTCACCTCGCGCACGAATGCGGGCGCCTCGTCCGGGACGAGCGGCGCCTGCTCGCGAGTGGCGCTCGCCTCCTGGGGTGTTTCGATCCGATGGAGACCGGCGAGCGTGGCGTCGACCGCAGCCTGGTTGCGCCGGACGACCTCGTCGCCGCGCCGACCGTAGGTCTTCGCGATCGCCCCCTTGATGCGCTCGATCGCCTGCTCCCTCGGCAAGACGCCGGAGACCGCGAAGAAACAGGTCTGCAGGACGATGTTCACGCGCCCCGGGATGCCGGCCTCACGAGCGATCTTCCCTGCGTCGATCGCGTAGAGCTCGATGCGCTTGCCGATGATCTGCTCCTGAACCGGGCGTGAGAGCGAGTCCCAGACGCGATCCGGCGGCTGGGCGCAGTTCAGGAGCAGGGTGGCTCCTTCGGCGGCGTGCTCGAGCACGTTTGCCCGTTCGAGCAAACCGAACTGGTGGCAGCCCACGAAGCTCGCCCGCTGCACGAGGTAGGGGGCACGGATCGGCTCGGGGCCGAACCGCAGGTGCGAGACGGTCTGGGAGCCAGATTTCTTCGAGTCGTAGACGAAGTAGCCCTGCGCATGCAGGCCCTCGTCGCCGAGGATCTTGATCGTGTTCTTGTTTGCACCGACGGTCCCGTCGGACCCGAGCCCGTAGAAGATCGCCTGCACCGTTCCCTTCAGTTCGAGATCGACCGAGGGGTCGTAGGGGAGGCTCATCCCGGAGACGTCGTCGTTGATCCCGATCGTGAACTGGCGGCGCGGGTGCTCACGTGCGAGCTCCTCGTAGACGCCGGCGACCATCGCCGGTGTGAGCTCCTTCGACGAGAGCCCATAGCGGCCGCCGGTCACACGCGGCATCGAAGACCGCCCGCCCTCGGCGTGAGCCGACGCGAACGCGGCGATCGTGTCGAGGAAGAGCGGCTCGCCGCCAGAGCCCGGCTCCTTCGTCCGGTCGAGCACGGCGATCGAGCGCACGCTCGCCGGCATCGCCTCGACGAGTGCCTGCTCGGGGAAGGGACGGTAGAGCCGCACCTGGAGCACGCCGACACGCTCGCCGCGCTCGTTCAGCCAGCCGACCGTCTCGCGAATCGTCTCGCCTGCAGACCCCATCACGACGATCACCCGCTCGGCTTCCGGGTGCCCGCTGTAGGCGACGATATGCAGGTCGCGGCCCGTGCGCCCCGCGAGCTCCGCCATCGCCTCCTCGACGATGCCCGGGACGCGCGCATAGAAGGGGTTGACGGTCTCGCGTGCCTGGAAGTAGACGTCCGGGTTCTGGGCGGTGCCGCGGATGAACGGCCGCTCCGGCGAGAGCGCCCGCTCGCGATGCGCCCACACGAGCTCTTCGGGGACGAGCGCTCGTAGGTCGTCGTCGGACAGGAGCTCCACGGTGTTCAGCTCGTGCGAAGTGCGGAACCCGTCGAAGAAGTGCACGAACGGCACCCGGGTTCGGAGCGTGGCGGCCTGCGCGACGAGGGCCAGGTCGTGTGCCTCCTGAACGGAGGCCGAGGCGAGCTGGGCGAAGCCGGTCTGGCGGACCGCCATCACATCGGAGTGGTCGCCGAAGATCGAGAGGCCCTGCGCGGCAAGCGAGCGCGCTGCAACGTGGAGCACGCAGGGCGTCAGCTCGCCCGCGATCTTGTACATGTTCGGGATCATCAGCAGCAGGCCCTGGGACGCGGTGAACGTCGTTGCGAGCGCACCGCTCTGGAGCGCCCCGTGCAGCGCGCCCGCCGCGCCTCCCTCGCTTTGCATCTCGACCACCGACGGGACGCTGCCCCAGACGTTCGCCTTGCCCTGGCTCGACCACTCGTCGGCGAGCTCGGCCATCGGCGACGAGGGCGTGATCGGGTAGATACAGCAGACCTCGTTCAGGCGGTAGGCGACCGAGGCCGCTGCCTCGTTCCCATCGATCGTCGCGCGCATCAGCGGCTCTCGGCGACCAGGTCGATGGCATGTACGGGGCACTGCTGGAAACAGGCTCCGCAGCCGGTGCAGCGGTCGTAGTCGAACCTGTACCGGTGACCCGTGCCGAGCTTGATCACGGCGTCCTCCGGGCAAGCCCCCAGGCAGCCGTCGCATTCGAAGCAGTTGCCGCACGAGAGGCACCGTCCCGCCTCGTAGACAGCCTGTTCGGGGGTGAGCCCACCGACGACCTCTTCGAAGCCGGCGACCCGCTCACCGGGTTCGAGCTCCGGCTGCCGCCCGCGAGCGTTGTCTCCGAAATACCAGAGGTGGAGCTTCTCGAAGCTTGCGAGCTCGTGCTTCGCGGCCGTCGCGACGGGCGCTTCACGCAACCACGCGTCGATTGCCCGAGCGGCCTTCTTGCCGTGTCCGACGCCGACGGTGACGGTGCGCTCGCTCGGCACCATGTCGCCGCCCGCAAAGACGCCAGGGCAACCGGTCTGGAACAACGTCGAGACGCGCACCGTGCCGTCCTTCTCGAACTCGATCCCGGGCACGGGGCGGAGAAACGCCGTGTCGCTGTCCTGGCCGAGCGCGAGGATCACGGTGTCCGCGGCGAGCGTCTCGAACCGGCCTGTCGGCTTCGGGTAGCCGGACTCGTCGAGCTCCATCAGCTCCACCGTCAGGTCGGGGCCGTCGAAAGCCGTGATCGTCCTGAGCCAGTTGATCCGAATGCCTTCCCGCTCTGCGTCCGCGGCCTCTTCGAGGTGCGCGGGCATCTGCTCACGGGTACGCCGGTACACGATCATCGCCTCGTCGGCTCCGAGCCGGCGGGCAACACGAGCAGCGTCCATCGCGGTGTTCCCGCCGCCGTACACGGCGACGCGCCGGCCGATCGCGGGCCGCTCGCCCGAGGCGACTCCGCGAAGAAACGAAACTGCGTCGACGATGTGGCCGGCGTCTCGCGCCGGGATGTCGACTCGCTTGGAGAGATGCGCGCCGACGGCAACGAAAACGGCGTCGAAGCGGCCCTCTGCCCGCTCCGCTTCGAGGTCTTCCACCAGGTGGCTGCTCGTAAGGGTGACGCCGAGGGCTGCGATCCTGGCGAGCTCACCATCGAGTACTTCCCGCGGCAGCCGGTAGGCGGGGATGCCGTAGCGCATCATCCCGCCCGGCTCGGGCCCGGAGTCCCTGATCTCGACCTCGTGGCCGAGCCGGGCCAGGTGATAGGCCGCGGAAAGACCGCTTGGGCCCGAGCCGATCACGAGCGCCCGCTTGCCGGTGCGCGCCGGCGGCTCGTCGAAGAGCCACCCGTGCTCGAGAGCGAGGTCGCCGAGGAATCGCTCGACCGAGTGGATCGAGACGGCGCTGTCGAGGCTCGCACGGTTGCAGACGGTCTCGCACGGGTGGTAGCAGACACGCCCGTGAATGGCGGGGAACGGGTTATCGGCTACGAGTGCTCGCCAGGCCTGTTCGTGCCGGCCTGCGGTCGTGTGCGCGAGCCAGGACTGGATGTTCTCGCCCGCGGGGCACCCGGCATTGCAGGGCGGCAGGAGGTCGACGTAAACGGGGCGCTCTTCGCGAACCGGGCCGGTATTCGAGCGCCCGTGGAGCAGATCGGGCAGCGGCGTCAGGTCACCGAGGCTCATTGCCGCCAGTCTGGCGTGCGCGAGCGGCAATCGCATGCGGGCAATTACGGAATCTCCCGGCGCTCTACGGATCGCCCGCTACGGATCGCTCGGTGCGGGTCGCTCGGTACGGGGGCGGAGTCGAACCAGAGCAATGAGGGTTGCTGCCGGCACCCCTCGATCGACCTCAAGCCCGGAGGCTGACGCTCGGATCGCATCTACGGTGCCGCGGGTTCCGTGCCCGCACCGGTCGGGGCTGGTGGCGAGCTCCGCGAACCGGCCGTGCGGGAAACCCGCAAACCGATCGGGCTCTCCGCCGATGTCACCTCACCGGGACGAGCCTACGGTCGCATCGACAACGACTTTGGAGGTGTGACAATGGCGATCCGCGTTGCAATCAACGGTTTTGGGCGCACCGGTCGGGCTGCGTTCCGCGCTGCCTACGAGCGGGAAGCTCCCATCGAGTGGGTTGCGATCAACGACCTCGCCGACCCGGCGATGCTTGCGCAGCTCCTCAAGTACGACTCCGTGTACGGGCCGTTCGCCGGGACGGTCGAGGCGACGGACGATGCGATCATCGTCGACGGCGTCCGCATCCCGACGCCCGGCCTGGCGGATCCAGCGCTTCTGCCCTGGGGCGAGCTCGGCGTCGACGTGGCGATCGAGTCCACGGGCTTCTTCCGCGCCCGCGCCGGCGCGGAGAAACACCTCGAGGCAGGCGCCCGCAAGGTCGTCATCTCGGCGCCGGCGAAGGAGCCGGACGTCACCGTCGCCCTGGGCGTGAACTTCGACCAGGCCTACGATCCGGAGCACCACCGGATCATCTCGAACGCCTCGTGCACGACCAACTGCCTCGCACCTGTCGCGAAGGTGCTGCACGAGGGGCTCGGGATCCGGCACGGCCTGATGACCACCGTGCACGCCTACACGGGCGACCAGCGGCTTCTCGACGCGCCGCACAAGGACTACCGGCGTGCCCGCGCCGCGGCCTGCAATCTGGTTCCGACCACGACCGGGGCGGCGAAGGCGGTGGGTCTCGTGATCCCGGAGCTCCAGGGCAAGCTCCAGGGCTTCGCCGTGCGCGTGCCCGTGCCGACCGGCTCGCTCGTCGACCTCACGATCGAGGTCGAGCATGCCACCAGTGTGGAGGAGGTGAACGCTCTTGTCGCCGGTCGCGCAGACCGGGGTGAGCTCGCCGGGATCCTCCGCTACTCCGAGGAGCCACTCGTCTCGTCCGACATCGTCAGGTCGCCCTACTCGTCGATCTTCGACTCGGGCCTCACGATGGTCATCGACGGAACACAGGTGAAGGTCGTGGCCTGGTACGACAACGAATGGGGATACTCGAACCGGCTCGTCGACCTCGTGCAGCGGTTGCTCGTGCCCGTGCCCGCAGAGGTCTAGACGATCCGCGAGGCCGTAGATGCGGTGGTGCTCGAGGGGAGGGAGCATCACCGCCGCTCGTCGGGCGGTTCATCGCCGGCCCGTACGCCTCCGACCTCCGGGTTCCGCCGTCCTTCCAGGTAGCCAAGCTCGAAGCGCATGAAGGCGATGATCCTTCGCTCACCCCGAACGCCGCTCGATCCGGCAGACGTCGAGCGGCCCGAGCCGGGTCCCGGCCGGCTGCTCTTGCGCGTTCTCGCCTGCGGCGTGTGCCGTACCGATCTTCACGTGGTCGACGGGGAGCTCTCGTTCCCGAAGCTGCCACTGATCCTCGGCCATCAGATCGTCGGGATCGCCGACGACGGGAGACGTCTAGGGGTGCCGTGGCTCGGATGGACCTGCGGCACGTGCTCGTACTGCTTGGCCGGGAAGGAGAATCTCTGCGATCGCGCGCGATTCACCGGCTACGACATCGACGGCGGCTATGCGGAGTGGGCCGTCGCCGACGAGCGCTATTGCTTTCCCGTCCCGGACCACGTGCCCGACTCCGAGCTGGCGCCGCTTCTCTGCGCCGGGCTGATCGGGTATCGCTCACTGCGTCTGGCGGGCGACGCCGAGCGGCTCGGTCTCTACGGGTTCGGCTCCGCGGCGCACATCGTCGCGCAGCTGGCCCGTTGGGAAGGTCGACGCATCTTCGCCGTCACCCGCGAGGGCGACGAGGCGGCGCAATCCTTCGCGCGGTCCTTGGGCGCCGAGTGGGCAGGCGCCGGGCCGCCGCCCGAGGAGCTCGACGCGGCGATCATCTTCGCGCCGGCCGGAGAGCTCGTCCCGTCGGCGCTCCGTGCCGTCGCTAAGGGCGGCACGGTCGTCTGTGCCGGGATCCACATGTCGGAGATTCCGGCCTTCCCCTACGAGATCCTCTGGGGTGAGCGGTCGTTGAGGTCGGTTGCGAACCTCACCCGACGCGACGGGGAAGAGTTTCTCGCGCTCGCAGCAACGGTGCCCATCAGGACCGAGGTGGAGACGTTCGGTCTCGCGGAGGCGAACGAGGCGCTGGCGAAGCTCCGCGCCGGAGACGTCCGGGGTGCGCTCGTGCTCGTCCCCTAGCTCCAGTCTCTCAAGAGCTCTGCCGCTCGAGCCGAGCATCCGGGTTTTTCCGTAACGACGGACCCGTGTGAACGCCGACGCGGCGCGCAACGAACGGAGCGAAGAATGCCGGTATGAAGTACGCCGTCACGTGGAGGGTGGTGGGCGAGGAGCCCGTTTACGCGGGAAGCCTCGAGATCAGGGGAACCTCCCTCAGCCTGGTTGGCACCGCCCCCTCGATCCGTGATTTTTCCACGAGCGTGAGCCTCGGCGAGGTGACCGATGTGCTCATGGAGCGCGTCCACAAGGGCCGCCTCAGGGGCCGCCCGACGCTCGTCCTGGGGCGGCGCAATGGGGCGGATCTTCAGATCGCGAGTCTTTCGGGGGCGGGCTTTCTCAACGAGATCGAAGGCCGAGTGCTCGAAGCACGCCGGCTAGCGCGTGCCGTGACGCCAGGCGAGGCGGCTACGCGTGCTGCGGAGCGGCCGCCAGTGGCAACGGCCGGCGCCGGCGTCGCCGAAAAAGCCCAACACGCCTTGCTCGAGGACGAGATCTCCGACCTGCGCTGACGGGAGGCACTGCCTTCTGACGGGAAGCACTGGCTTGTTGCCCGGGCTGTATGGTGGGCCAAGTGGCGTCGGATATGCCGACCAGGTCTCGACTTCACGCGGTACTCGACGCGGGGCTCGCGATCACATCGGAGCTTTCGCTCGACGTGCTGCTCCATCGGCTCGTCAAGACGGCAGCAGAGATCACGGAGGCCAAGTACGCGGCTCTCGGAGTTCTCGACCGCAGCGGCTCGCAGCTCGAGCGCTTCCTGACGACCGGAATCGACGCCGAAGCCCAGGCCGCGATCGGTGAGCTCCCCCGAGGCCTGGGGATTCTCGGCGTGTTGATTCGCGAAGCGCGGCCACTGCGCCTGCACGATCTCCACGAGAGCCCCGACTCGATCGGATTTCCGCCGAATCATCCCCCGATGCGGTCGTTTCTGGGTGTGCCCGTGCTCCTCCGCGGGATCGCCTACGGCAACCTGTACTTGACCGAGAAAGCCGGGGGAGGCGACTTCACCGAGGAGGACACGGAGCTCGTGACGCTGCTGGCCGGGCAGGCGGCGGTCGCGATCGAGAATGCACGGCTCTACGAGGCCGCGACGCACTGGTCGCGGCAGCTCGAGTCGCTGATCGAGGTCGGAAACGCCGTCGCGACCGAAACCGACCTCGACCGCCTGCTCGACCTCGTCGTGAGACGCTTGCGGGAGCTTCTCGACGCAAGAATCGTCAGCATCTTGCTCCCATTCGGAAGCGACGAGCTCCGCTTCGTCGCTGCGGCCGGCGAAGGGAGCGAAGACCTCCTCGGCCAGACGATCTCGCGGCGGACATCCAAGAGCGGGAAGGTGATCGAGCGTCGTCGAAGCGAACGGATCGATTCGGTCTTCGACGATCCCGAGGTGAATCGCGACGTGACGCGTCTCGTCGGTGCCCGCACGGGTCTCTGGGTCCCGTTGCTTCTCGCCGATGAGCCGATCGGGGTGATCCAGATCCACGACAAGCTTGGTCCAGACGCGCGTTTCTCCGACCTGGACTTGCGTCTGGCAGAGACGTTCGGGGCACGCGCAGCCCTCGCGGTCGATCTCTCGCAGCGTGTCGCGCGCGATTCGTTGCGACGGGTGGTGGATGCCCAGGAGCTCGAGCGGCGACGGCTGGCACGGGAGCTGCACGACGAGACGGGTCAGGCGCTCACCTCGATCGTGCTCGGGCTGAAGCTGCTCGACGAGGTCCATGACTGGGACGCGCTCCATGCAGCGGTGGCGGACCTGCGGGAGCATGTCGTGGCGACCCTCGACGACGTGCGTCGACTCGCGGTCGAGCTGCGCCCGCAGGCCCTCGACGTGTTCGGGCTCGTGCCGGCCGTGGAGCGGCTGGTCGAGACCTTCGCCGAGCAGACCGGTATCGCAGTCGACTTTCAGAACCGAATCGGAGAGAGGCGATTGTCCGGCGAGACCGAGACGGCGCTCTACCGAATCGTGCAGGAGTCGCTGACGAACGTCGTCAAGCACGCGCAGGCCCACACGATCAGCATCCTGTTGACTCCGAGGGACAATGGAGTGGCGATGGTGATCGAGGACGACGGCAAGGGATTCGATCCTGCTCGGATCTCGGAGGAGCGGTACGGGCTCGTCGGGATGCGTGAGCGCGTCGCGCTCATCGGCGGCAAGATGACGATCGAGTCGGCCGCGGGAACGGGAACGACCGTCCTCGTCGAGGTACCGCTCGCGTGAGCTTGCGGATTCTCATCGTCGACGACCATGCCGTCGTGCGGGCCGGGCTTGCGCTCCTGATCAACCGGGAGACCGACATGGAGGCAGTCGGCGAGGCCGGCGACGGACGCGAGGCGATCCTCCAGGCCCGTGCGTTGAAACCGGATGTCGTGCTCATGGACGTCACGATGCCGGGGCAGAGTGGTCTCGAGGTCGCCCCAACGTTGCTGTACGAGCATCCGGAGCTGAAGATCGTGATCCTTTCGATGCAGGATCACGCTCACTTCGTGCGCGAGGCATTTGCCGTCGGTGCGAAGGGCTACGTGCTCAAGGAGGCGGCGGACACCGAGCTCGTGACCGCTATCCGCGAAGTCGCGGCCGGCGGGCAATACGTCCACCCCGAGCTCGGTGCCCGGCTCATCCAGGCCCAGGCCGTTGCGGCCCGCCAAGCGGCGGACGATCCGCTCTCCGATCGCGAACGCGAGGTGCTGCAGCTGCTGGCGCTCGGCTACACGAACCAGGAGATCTCAGCGAAGCTCTTCATCTCCGTGCGCACCGCAGAAAGCCATCGGGCCCACATCATGCAGAAGCTCCGCCTCAGCACGCGCGCCGATCTCGTTCGCCATGCCCTCGCGCAGGGCCTGCTCGAGCCGGAGTAGTCCAGCCCCAGCCTGACCGCAGCGTCGGTGGCGCCTCGGAAGGCGGTTTGCGTGCGCTCGGAGGCTGTTTGCGTGCTGGATCGGTAGTTCCCCGCATCGCGGTCTCGTGCCCTCGCGGATGCTCGGCGCGGCAACCCGCAGAAGCATTGCGGGTAACGATCGGAAAGGAACTTGACATGACATCGGTTCTCGAACAGACAACGACCCCGGAAGCGCCGGAGGCAACCACCTACCGCGCCGCCGTCGTCCACGACTTCGCCGCGCCGCTGACGATCGATCAGGTCGCACGGCCCGCAGCTCGGCCACGGCCAGATCCTCGTCAAGGTCGAGGCCTCCGGCCTGTGCCACACGGACATCCATGCCGCGCACGGCGACTGGCCGGTCAAGCCCAGCCCGCCGTTCGTCCCCGGGCACGAGGGCGTCGGGATCGTGGTCGAGCTGGGTCCCGAGGTGACCGAGGTGGCGCTCGGCGACCGGGTCGCGATGCCGTGGCTCGGGTACGCCTGCGGCATCTGCGACTACTGCGTGTCCGGGCGCGAGACGCTCTGCCTCGAGCAGAAGAACATGGGCTACTCCATCGACGGCGCCTTCGGCGAGTACGCACCGCGCGTACGCCCGCTACGTCGTGAAGGTCCCGGACGGCATCGACCCGTTCGACGCCGCTCCGCTCACGTGCGCGGGCGTCACCACCTACAAGGCGGTCAAGGTCGCGGGAACGAGATCGTCGGATCTCGTCGCCGTCTTCGGCGTCGGCGGCCTCGGGCCACATGGCGATCCAGTACGCGCAGATCGCCGGCGGCCGCGTGATCGCAGTCGACCTCGTCGACGAGAAGCTCGAGCTTGCTCGCGAGCTCGGCGCCGAGTTCACGGTCAACGCCGCCAAGGAGGACCCGATTGCAGCGATCCAGCGGCTCGGAGGGGCCGATCAGGCGATCGCGCTCGCGGTATCGCCACGGTCGTTCGAGCAGGCATTCGGCTCGCTGCGCCGGGGAGGGACGCTGGTGTTCGTTGCGCTCCCGGCCGACAACGAGATGACGCTGCCGATCTTCGAGACGGTGCTGCAGGGGATCACGGTCGTCGGCTCGATCGTCGGTACGCGTGCCGACCTGCGCGAGGTGTTCGAGCTGCACGCGGCGGGCAAGACCACGGTGACTCGCGAGATCCGGCCGCTCGACGAGGTGAACGAGTCGATCGCCGATGTCGAGGCAGGTCGCGTGCCGGCCCGGATCGTGTTCTCGATGTGAGCAGGAGATCCCGCGCAGGTGGTCTCGAAGCCGCAACCATGCCGTTCGCTCGCTCCGAAGGCGCACTTCGAAGCTACCGGAGCGAGCGTCGAACGGAATCGGTCTCGCGGCCGCCTGCGCGGGTGATGAGAAGGCGGCGGAGATCGCCTTCGATTGATCATGGTTGAAGGACCAGCGGTCGCAATCGCGATCGAGGAGCTGCGGGTCGTTCGTGGCGGGCAAGCCGTACTGGACGGACTGTCGCTCTCGGTCGCAGCCGGAACGGTGACGGGCCTGCTCGGGCCGAGCGGCGGCGGCAAGTCGACCCTGTTGAGGGCGATCGTCGGAGTGCAGCGAGTCGCAGGGGGACGCGTGACCGTGCTCGGTCGGCCCGCAGGCTCTGCGTCGCTCCGTCGTCGAGTCGGGTACCTGACCCAGGCGCCGTCGGTGTACGCGGATCTCTCGGTCCGTGAGAACCTTCGGTACTTCGCACGGTTGCTCGGCGCCTCATCCGAGCGCGTCGACGAGGTGATCGTGACCGTGGCGCTCACCGATTTCGCTGCGCATACCGTCGGTCGGCTCTCCGGTGGCCAGCGGGCACGTGTCTCACTCGCTACGGCGCTCCTCGGCAACCCCGAGCTGTTGATCCTCGATGAGCCGACCGTCGGCCTCGACCCGCTCCTGCGTCGCGATCTCTGGGACCTGTTCCACGGCCTCGCCGGTGCCGGCACGACGCTCGTCGTCTCGAGCCACGTGATGGACGAGGCCGAGCGTTGCGACAGCCTGTTCCTCCTGCGCGAGGGGCTGATGATCGCGACTGGCACCCCGGCCGAGCTGCGCGCCCAAACAGGCGAGCAGAACCTCGACGAGGTCTTCCTGCGGCTCGTGGAAGCCGCTCGGTGAGCACACGCGCTACCGCCGCCACGGCGCTTCGCGTGCTCACGCAGCTCCGGCGAGATCCCCGCACGCTCGTGCTGATCATCGGTGTGCCGTGCCTGCTCGAGGGGCTGCTCAAGGAGGTCTTCTCCGGTCGCCCCGAGGTCTACCAGCACGTCGGACCGCCACTTCTAGGGCTGTTTCCGTTCGTCCTGATGTTCGTCGTCACGTCGGTGACGATGCTCCGGGAGCGCACCTCGGGAACGCTCGAGCGGCTGCTGACCATGCCGATCGGCAAGCTCGACCTGCTCGCCGGCTACGGCGCAGCCTTCGCACTCGTGGCGGCCGTCCAGGCTGCCGTCGTCTCGACGCTTGCCTTCGGCTTCCTCGGCCTCCACGTCGAGGGACCGCGCCTCGCGGTGGTGGCGCTCGCGGTCGCGAACGCAACGCTGGGAATGTCGCTGGGCTTGTTCGTGAGCGCCTTCGCAACGACGGAGTTCCAGGCAGTGCAGTTCATGCCTGCAGTCGTCTTCCCACAGATGCTCCTGTGCGGGCTTTTCGTCGCTCGTCCCGACATGGCAGGGTGGCTGGGCGACGTCTCCGACGCGCTTCCTTTGACCTATGCCTATGACGCGCTGGCGCGCGTGGCGACCGGCGGCCCGTATGGAGCACGCTTCGTCGCAGATGTCACCGTGACGCTCGGTGGCGTCCTCGTCGCTCTCGGTCTCGCTGCCGCGACCCTGCGTCGAAGAACCCCCTGAAGGGCGCGACCACCCGGCGAGGGCGAAAGAGGTGCCCGGAACGCAGCGTCTCTGCCGATCGGGCCCGTACTGCCTCTACGAACCGTCGAGCTGTGACTGGGCATCGAGCTCGCTCCGCGCGCTCGAGAACGCGGTCAACGCAAGGTCGATGTCGGCGGGCGTGTGCTCCGCGGACATCTGGGTGCGGATCCGCGCCGTCCCTTTCGGGACCACGGGAAACGAGAAGCTGACCGCATAGACGCCGTGGTCGACGAGCCTCTCGGCAAGCCGCGCAGCGCTCACCTCGTTGCCGACCATGACGGGCACGATCGGGTGCTCGCCCGGCAGGACGTCGAAACCGAGGTCGGTCATCCCGCTTCGGAACCGGGCGGTGTTGTCGCGAAGACGCTCTCGGAGCTCGTGCGAGCTCTCGATCAGGTCGAGCGCGCGCAGGCTCGCTCCGGCGACCGGCGGTGCAAGGCTGTTCGAGAACAGATAGGGGCGGGAGCGCTGCCGCAGGAGCTCCACGATCTCGCGCCGGCCCGAGACATAGCCCCCGCTGGCGCCGCCGATCGCCTTGCCGAGGGTGCCGGTGACGATGTCGACGCGCTCGACGACATCGTGCCGCTCCGGGGTGCCGCGGCCCTCAGCGCCGACCACGCCGACCGCATGAGAGTCGTCGACCATGACGAGGGCGTCGTATCGCTCGGCCAGGGCGCAGATTGCGTCGAGACGTGCGAGGTAGCCGTCCATCGAGAACACGCCGTCGGTGGCGATCAGGCGGTGTCGGGCACCTGCGCTCTCGATGAGCTGTGCCTCGAGCTCGTCGAGGTCGCCGTTCGCGTATCGGAGCCGGCGAGCCTTGCAAAGACGGATCCCGTCGATGATCGACGCGTGATTCAGCGAATCGGAGAGGACGGCATCTTCCTCGCCGAGGAGCGCCTCGAAGAGCCCGCCGTTGGCGTCGAAGCACGAGCTGAACAGGATCGTCTCCTCGGTGCCGAGAAAGGCGCTCAGCCGTTCCTCGAGCTCGCGGTGCAGCGACTGGGTGCCGCAGATGAATCGCACCGACGCCATCCCATATCCCCAGCGATCGAGTGCTTCATGGGCGGCCTCGATAACGGCGGGATGATTCGCCAGCCCGAGGTAGTTGTTCGCGCACAGGTTCAGTAGCGGGCCGCGCCCCTCCACTGCGACGTGCGCCCCCTGCGGCGTGCTCATCACGAGCTCGGTCTTGTACGAGCCCGCCTCACGGGCCTCGCCGAGACGGCCCTCGATCTCCTCGCGCCATGTTCCGTACACGCCGGCTCCTTACGGTCTTTTGAAGCTCTAACAGAATGAGCAGGAAGCTGCCTGGCAGTTGCCTTTCGAGGCGTGCTGGGCACGCACCCTGCGTCGTCCTCGGTCGCCCCGAGATCACAGGGGATATTGGGGCTCACTCGTGTCTTCCTACATGCGGTGTCCTAGCAGTGCACGCACCGATCACGCCCAGTCAGCCGGTGGTCATTCTGTTGGAGCGTCTTAGAGTTCAGTGCAGAATGACGCTCGACACCAGACTTCATTCCGGAATGCGCTCCTAGACGTCCGTCCAGTCGAGGATCACCTTGCCCGACCGGCCGGAGTGAGCCACGGCGAACGCCTCTTCGTGGTCGCGATGAGAGAACCGATGGGTAATCACCGGCGCGATGTCGAGACCGGACTGGACGAGAGACGGACATCTGGTACCAGGTCTCGTACATCTCTCGCCCGTAGATCCCCTGGATCGTGAGCATGTCGAAGATCACCGGGCCGAGATCGAGCGTCACCTCGCCGGAGGGAATGCCGAGCAGGGCGATCCGCCCGCCGTGCGCCATGTTGGCGATCATCGATCGAAGGGCCTCGGCGCTGCCGGACATCTCGAGGCCGACGTCGAAGCCTTCGGTCATCTCCAGCTCGCGCTGCACGTCGGGGAGGTCACGGCTCCCGGGATCGACCGCGAGGGTCGCGCCGAGGCTGCGTGCGAGCTCGAGCCGGTAGGGGTTCGGGTCGGTGACGACGACGTGGCGGGCGCCTGCGTGCCGGACGAGCGCGACGGCCATGCAGCCCGATCGGGCCGGCCTCCGGTGATCAGCACGTCCTCGCCGAGCACGGCGAACTGCAGCGCCGCGTGCACGGCGTTGCCGAACGGGTCGAAGATCGACGCGACGTCCTCGTCGATTCCCGGCCAGTGATGCCAGATGTTCGTCATCGGCAGCGACGACGTAGCTCGGCGAATGCCCCCGGCCGGTTGACGCCGAGACCGATCGAGTGGGCGCACAGGTGCCGGCGGCCGGCCATGCAGTTCCGGCAGCGCCCGCAGACGACGTGACCCTCGCCGCTGACGAGGTCGCCGACGGCGAAGTCGCTGACGTTCGAACCGAACGGCCGACGACCTCGCCGACGAACTCGTGGCCGATCACCATCGGCACGGGATCGTCTTCGCTGCGCCCACTCGTCCCAGGCGTCGATGTGGAGGTCGGTGCCGCAGATCCCGGTCTTGCGGACGCGGATCAGGACATCGTTGATCCCGAGCTCGGGCTCGGGCACGTCGTCGAGCCGACAATCCCTTCGCGCCTACGGCCTTGACGAGCGCTTTCATCGTCCTCCTCTGGACGCGGAGACCTTCGCTGCGATCTTAGATCTGACCACCGGCGTTCAGCATCCAGACCGGCGACGAAACGAGGAGCCCTATGACCGAACCGCAGCAAGAACGCTCTGCAGCAGACGACCGGCCGTCGCGGCCGAGTCCGTTCGGCATGAGGCGGCGCAACTTCATCATCGCGCGCGTCGCGATCGCCGTTGGCATCGTGATCATCGGGGTCACGCTTCATCACCACGGCCCGGCCTACGACGTGATCCGAGGCGTCTACCTGGTTGCGATCGTCGCCCTGATCGTCTGGCGTATCCACTCCCGGCGCGCGAGACGGCGGTAAGACTCGACGGGGCGTTAGCGCGAAGGTCGCCGCTCGGAGATCGCGGTAAAGCGGGGCGATCGCGACGAAAGACGGAAGACGGGATCGAGGGGACGGTATGGCCTCGATCCCGTCCGCCGTTTGCGTGCGATGGGAAAGTCACGCGGCGGATCCGGCCGTGACGGTCTGCCGCGCTGACTCATCTATCGGCAGCGGACGTCCCTGACTTGAGGGACTTCTTCGGCGGGCCGTCGAAGCCGCTAGGAGCCGGCGGCCGCCGCGGGCTGTACGGACTCGACGTACACGGTGACGTGTGTCGTCGGGAGCGCGAAGCGCTCGGCGACGGCGTTCACGAGGTCATGTTCGAGCCAGTTCGACAGGCCCGGGGGATGAGTCGAGACCACGAGCTCGTCGGGTGCGAAGGTGCGAAGCGCGTCTTCGATTGCCCGCAGGGGATCGCTGTCGCCGATCTCGCCCTGGGCGTCGATGCCCGCAGCCTGCATCGCCGCGAGCGAATGGTCCAGGCGCTGTTGCGCTTCCCGGCGCGCGCCGTCCTCGTCCGAGACCCAGTGCTTGAGCGGCGAGTTGAGCGCCGGGCAGATCACGAGGACCCGGCCGTCGACGCCCACGATCCGCCGTCGGAGCTCCGCGAGAAGCTCGGCGCCGCCGACCGTCTCGTTTGCGACCACGAGGATGCGATGCTCGGTGCCCGGATGCGCGGGAGGGGCCTGGCGGACCGGCTGCTCACGCGCTCCCCGCCTCGCCGACCAGGCGATCAGCGCCACGATCTCGACGACCAGGACTCCGACGCCGACCCAGCGGTCGATCGCAGCACCGGCGACAACCAGCGCCAGTGCAACGATCGTCGCCCACACCGTGCGGTAGGCGTCAGCTTCGCTCGCGAACGGATTTCGCATTCGTCACAAAAGATACATGGAATCACCGCTCGAGCAGAGCGGTGATTACTGTCGGTGCCGCGATGCCGTCCGAGCCGAACCAGATCACCGCCGAGCCCGGCTCGGGCCGGCTCCGATTGGGGATGCTCGCGCCGATCTCCTGGCGCGTGCCGCCCCGCCACTACGGCCCCTGGGAACAGTTCGTGTCGCTTCTCACCGAAGGGCTCGTGAAGCGGGGGGTCGACGTCACGCTCTTTGCCACGGCGGACTCGATCACCGGGGCACGACTCGTAGGGACGGCTCCGACGGGGTACTCGGAGGACGCGGGGCTCGATGCAAAGGTGTGGGAGTGCCTCCACGTCTCGGAGCTGTTCGAGCGGGCCGGCGAGTTCGATCTGATCCACAACAGCTACGACTTCCTGCCGCTCACCTACAGCGCTCTCGTGGCCACGCCCGTTGTGACGACGATCCACGGCTTCTCGAGCGAGCTGATCCTGCCCGTGTTCCAGAAGTACAACGCGACGGGGCACTACGTGTCGATCAGCGATGCCGACCGGCACGAGAGCCTCGACTACATCGCCACGATCCACCACGGGATCGAGCTGGGCTCGTTCAGGTTGGGGACGGGGAGGGCGGCTACCTGCTTTTCTTCGGGAGGATCCACCCCGACAAGGGAACCGCCGAGGCGATCGAGGTGGCCACGCGGTGCGGCCTGCCGCTCGTCATCGCCGGGATCATCCAGGACCAGGACTACTTCGACCGTCTCGTGGCGCCTCGGCTCGACGGGGACCTGATCAGCTACCTCGGGCCGGTCGAAGCCGGGCTTCGCAGCGACCTGCTCGGGAACGCTCGGGCGCTCCTGCACCTGATCGGGTTCGACGAGCCGTTCGGGTTCAGCGTCGTCGAGGCGATGGCCTGTGGCACCCCGGTGATCGCGGCGGCGCGCGGGTCGATGACGGAGATCGTCGAGGACGGCGTCAACGGATTCCTCGTCGCCTCGGTCGACGAGGCCGTCGAGCGGGTCCAGGCGGTCGAACGTCTCGACCGGCAGACGATCCGTGCCTCCGTCGAGCGCCGTTTCTCGGTCGACAGGATGGTGGACGAGTACCTCGAGGTCTACCGGCGCATCGTGGCGGGCGATGCGGTCAGGGCCGGGCGAGGATGACGGCCTCCGAGGGCTTCAGGCAGCCGTCCCACGGACGGCCCTCGCGCGCGAGCGTCGTGGCCGCCTCGATGCGCCAGCCGTCGCCGGGCGCGACGTTTGTCAGGTGACGATCGCTGAAGCTCACAGCAACACGTCGCGTGACGCCGTCCCACGATCGCTCGTAGACCAGTGCGTCCGACGGTGCGTCGAGGCGCTCGTAGCTCCCGAGCTCGAGCGAGGGAAGGGTGCGCCGCAGACTCAGCAGACGGCGGTACAAGGCCAGGATCGAGTCCGGGTCGGCGGCCTCAACCTCGGCGTTCCAGCGCTCGGGCTCGGGTGGCAGCGGCAGCCAGGGCCGAAGCGGCCAACCGTGCCCCGGCGACCCGTCCCAGGGAATCGGAGCCCGCGAGCCGTCGCGGCCGCCGGGGTCCACGCGTGCTTCGGGAGGGACGGAGGCGTCCAGAAGGCCCAGCTCTTCGCCCGCGAAGAGGCAGGGGGTCCCGCGCAAGGTGAGCAGGAGGAGCGCAGCCGCACGGGCGTGCGGCTCCGACCCCGAGAAGCGCGAGCGATGACGGGGCCGGTCGTGGTTCGAGAGCACCCAGCAAGGCCACCGGCCGGGTGTCCCGAGCGCGCGCTCTGCGTCGTCGATCGCGCGCCCGAACGCCTCGGCCGACCACGGCACCCGGAGCAGCGCGAAGTTGAAGACGAGGTTCAGCTCGTCGTCGAGCCCGTAATACGGAGCGAGGAGCTCCGGCGACCCGAGCGTCACCTCACCGACGATCACCCGGTCTCCGCCGTACTCGTCGAGGACCCTGCGGATGCCTCGCAGGAGCTCGTGCGTGCCGGGATCGTCATAGGTGTCGACGACGTCGAGGTGCGCGCGCTCGTCGGGCAGGTCGAGTAGCCGGGGATCCTTTCCGAGCAGGTGCACGACATCGGCGCGGAACCCGTCGACGCCTCGATCGAGCCAGAAGCGAAGGACGTCGTGCATGGCCTCGACGACCTCCGGGTTCCCCCAGTTCAGATCGGGCTGCTCGGCCAGGAAGAAGTGGAGGTACCACTGGGAGCTCGCCTCGTCGAGAGTCCAGGCACGCCCTCCGAACGCAGAGGCCCAGTTGTTCGGAGGCTCGTCGCCGCGCCCGTCGCGCCAGTGGTACCAGTCCCGCTTCGCCGAGGTGCGAGAGGAGCGGGAGTCGAGGAACCACGGGTGGGAGGAGCTCGTGTGGTTCGGAACCCAGTCGAGGATGACGCGGAGGCGGTGACGGTGGGCCTCCTCGAGCAGGCGGTCGAAGCTCTGGAGATCCCCGAAGACAGGAGCGACCGCCGTGTGGTCGCTCACGTCGTAGCCGAAGTCGGCCATCGGCGACTGGTAGATCGGCGAGAGCCAGATCGCGTCGATGCCGAGCTGCGCGAGGTAGCCGAGCCGCGAGCGAATGCCTTCGAGGTCGCCGACCCCGTCCAGGTCGGAGTCGGCAAACGAGCGCGGATAGACCTGGTACATCACCGCCGCTCGCCACCACGGGGTCGCTGAACCGCCACGCGAACGATTCGTCGACTCGGGTTGCAAGACCCTCGCATCGTAGAAGAGACCGACCTGCCGGCCGCGGCGGGCTTCTCTCCGGCCTACGCGCAGACGGGGGTCGGCCCGCCCGGCGGGAACGTCAGGTCGCCGTGGCGGAAGCGGTCGGGCTGGACGGCCTCGATCCGACGGGCGACCGGCTCAGACGAGCCGCGGATGTGACGGGGCCGGGAGGCGGGCGCCGCAGCCCGAGCAGAGCATCCCGGTTGCGTCAGGCGTGCGCCACCAGTACTGGCGAAAGCGCGTTGCGAGGCAGTCTTCCCCGACCGCCGGGCAGAGCACAGTCACCCGTTCGGTCGGAACGGCCGTTTTGCCGCCGACCCGCCCGCGAGTGGGTGCCGTCCTCGGCAACGCCCACGTGCCGAACTCGAGCCGCTCGCTCGCCCTGACGGCCATGGGCTCGGACGCGATCTTGCCGGCGTGCCGTGCGAACGAGCCGAAGAAGCGCTGGGAGATCGCGCTCGCCGCTCCGGAGAACCAGGTGTGGCTCCTCATGGTCATCAGCTGGGCACCCCCATAGTTCGTGGCCGGCCCTGACGGTCCTCGTTCCCAACTTGTCTGCTTCCTAGACATGCCGTCCAGGATCCACCGTGCCTCTGGCAAGGAGCTGAGAGCGACGTCAGACTTGGCGGAGAGCCGGTTGGAGTTCGAGCCCGGTGCCGCTATCCGGGCTCCGGCGAGGAGGCGGCGAGGAACGCCCGTTTCACGAGTGTCCGGACGAGCGCCTGCTTGTAGTCGACCGAGCCGTTCGCATCCTCCGTCGGCCGTGCGGCCTCTGAAGCCGCGCCTGCCGCCTCCTCGAGGGCCGCGGCGTCGGGTGTGGCCGCGTCGAGCCCGGTGAGGAGCCGTTCGCTCTCGCCGGCGCGCACCGGAACGGGCCCCACGGAGCCCACCGCGATCCGGGCCTCGGCAATCGTGCCGTCGAGGATCCGGACGAGGCACGTCACCGTCGCGGCGGGCCGCTCGTGGAACGACAGCTTGCTGTGAACGATGCGGGCGCCGTCGGCAGGGGAGGGGACGTCGACGGAGACGAGCAGCTCGCCCGGCTGCAGGGCCGTGTCGTACGGGCCCAGCAGGAAGTCGTCGATCGGAAGCTCCCGGCTGCCGGAGCGGCCTTGCAAGCTGAGGACGGCGTCGCTCGCGAGCAGGAACGTGGCGGGGTCGGAATGGGGGTCCGAGAACACGAGGTTGCCACCGATCGTCCCGGCGGCGCGGACGCGGATATTTGCCACCATCTGCTCCATCCGCACGAGGGCGGGCCAGCCCGCTCGCACGAGCGCCGAGCGCTCGAGCTCGAGATGGGTCACGCCTGCCCCGATCCGCAGCCCGCCGTTTTGGGTCTCGAGGACGCGCAGCTCGGGCAGCCGCTTCAGGTCGACGACGTGCCGGTAGTCGGCGAGCCCGAGCTTGAGCAGGAGCAACAGCTCGGTTCCGCCCTGCATCGCCACGGCGTCGTCGCCGTGCTGCTCGAGGAGGGCGAGTGCCTCCTCGAGCGTCTCCGGCCGGTGCAGCTCGAACCGCGGCAGCGTCATGCAGGACGCCGTCCCAGGCGGAGCAGCGCTCCGAGCCTCACCCGCACGAGGTGACCGAGGAGCGAGACCGCCGAGACCGGCGATGCCACGGTCGGCACAGCCGGAGCCGGGGCGGCGATGCCCTGCGCTTCTCGGGTCCCGGGCGGTTGGACGGCCGGTAAAAGCCCTTCCGGAGCCTCGGCCGAGATCCGGGCGGCCAGGCAGGTCGCCATCTCGCCGACGAGCTTCTTCGCGACGTCCTCGACGATCCCGCGGCCCATTGAGGCCGCACGCCCGGTCAGGTCCATCTGGGTCGTCACCGCGACCGCCGACCCGGTCCCCTCCGGAGAGATCCGCATCGAGATCGTGCTCTGCACGGTTCCGTTGCCGCGCGTCTCGCGTGCCTTCGCAGCAAGCGTCGCGGTGCGCGCTCCGGGGTCAGAATCGGCAACCTCGATCGTGCCGTTGTAGCTGAGCTTCATCGGCCCGAGTCTCACCGTGACCGTCGCCGGATAGACGCCCGCCTCGTCGGGCGCGCCGAGCGTGCCACCGGGAATGCACGGTGCCACCCGTTCGAGATCGAGCAGGAAGCGGTACGCGGTCTCGGGCGGTGCCGGTACCGAGAACTCCGACTCGATCTCCATCAGCGCCTCGTCACCGGCGCGTCGGCATCGTCGTCGCCGAAGAAGAGCCGGCGTCCGTTCTTGCTCAGCACACGGTCGACGAGCTCCGGGGAAAGGCCGCTCAGGCGCACCTTGTCGATCTCGACCGTCGCGTGATGGAACGGCACGTCGGAGCCGAAGAGCACCCGCGTCTCGCCGGCACGCTCGATCCCCTCCTTGATCTTCGTGTGCATCGGCATCCCCGAGGTCTCCAGGTAGACGTTCGGGTGTCGCACCGCCACGTCGATCGCCGCATTGATGTACACGACGTTCCCGTGACCCATGTGGCCCAGGATCACCTTCGCGTCGGGGAAGTTCACGATCAGCTCCTCGATGCTCCAGGGCAGCGTGAAGATCGGGTGGCCGGAATGGATCAGCACCGGCTGATCGCGCTCGAGCAAGAGCTCGATCAGCGGATGGACGCCCTTGCTGTTCGGGTGGTAGCCGTCGATCAGCGGGTGCAGCTTCATCCCCAGGAACTTCGGGTGGTCGAGGTAGGTACGGGCCTCGTCGAGGTAGCCGGAAGCCCGTGGGTTTGCCCAGACGAGTCCGTAGAGGCCGGGGATCGTGTCGATCACGTCAGCGACGTACGCGTTGTCGGGACAGAAGACGACGCCGCCGGTGATGTCGTGCTCCTCCATCACCTGGGCGATCCCGTCGCGGCTGAGCCGGACGTCGAACAGCTCGTCGTAGGAGCCGACATGCATGTGCGAGTCGAAGATCATCCGCGCCTCCTTTCGATCGGCAGGATCAATCGCGAGGGCCGCTCGCGGTCGTGGAACACTGCCTGTGTCGCGACCCTCGCGGCGGTGGCCGGCTCGGTCCCCTGCGCCCCGCCAGTGTTGAGGTTGCGGTCCCACTGGGGAAAGTCGGAGCTCGAGACGTCGAGCCGGATCCGGCTGCCGGCGGGCACCCGGATCCCCACCGGGCCGAGCGAGATCGTGTACCGGTACGCCTGCCCCGGCTCGAGGGGCTCGGGGGCGGAGAACGAGGTGCGAAAGCGGGCGCGGATGATGCCTTCCTTGATGTTGGTGGAGCGGCCGTCCGGCTCGACGGTGCAGAGTCGAGCCGTGAAGTCGGTGTCGGGCGCGCTCGAGGAGGCGAAGAGCTCCACGCGCGCGTCGCCGAGCAGCACGTGATCGCTGTCGAGCGGCTCGGTCGTGTAGACGAGGACACCCTTCGACGCCTCGTAGGGCTCCTGGTCGGCCGGTCCCATCGGCGCAATCGTCTCGGTGCAGCACGAGTGGCCGCCGTGGCTGATGCTCGGCATCAGCGGGTCATAGAGGTAGAGGTCGGGCCGCTCGCCCTCCGGAAGCTCGGTCGTCAGGGCCCCGTCGCCGTACAGCGAGTTCGCGCGCCCGCCGGAATGAAGATAGAGCGAGGTCTCCACGGAGTCCGGCGGCGGCCAGTCGCCGACGTCACGCCAGTCCTCGCCCATCACGTAGACCCGCCCGGGCGTGTCGAACACCCCGCTCGAGCGGCCCTTCATGACCTCGTCGAAGAACCGGAGCTGCCAGTCGTCGACCGCATTGGCTCCCAGGTCGGCGCGGGCGGGGGAGGCGATCGCGCGCCACGGTGAGTGCTGCCACGGCCCGATCAGGAGCTTTTGCCGCATGGCCGCCGGGCCTCCGGCAGCGCGGAGGCCCGAGAAGTTCCGCACCGTTCCCGTGACGAAGATGTCGTACCAGCCGCCCAGATGCAGGGCCGGCACCTCGATCCGCGAGAAGTCCTCGTCGAGTGAGGTTGCCCGCCAGTAGTCGTCATAGGACGAGTGCTCGAGCCAGTCGCGGAAGTAGGGGGCGTGCGCCTGGAGCTGCGGGAGGTAGTCGCGCAGCGGCAGCGTCCAGAAGAGGCCGGCGGCGGCACCGAGCCCGCCCAGCAGGCCGGCGTGGGCCTCGCCGTCGCCCCGCCGGCGGGCCGTGTCGAGAGCCAGGAAGCTCGCCCAGCCGGCTACCGAGGCAAGCGAGAGCGCGCCGCCCGCATAGATCCAGCCGTCATAGAACTGCGACGAGGTGAACCCGGGCACGATCGCCCGGAGGCTCGGCGGGCGGGCCGAGGCGGCGAGCGTCTGGGTCGCCCCCGCATACGAGAAGCCGTACATCCCGACCTCGCCGTTCGATCCGCGCAGCCCGGCAGCCCACTCGACGCTCTCGTAGCCGTCGGCCTCCTCCGTGGCAAAAGGGGTGAACTCACCCTCCGAGGCGTACCGGCCACGGACGTCCTGGGCGACGACGACGTAGCCGTGGCTCGCATACCAGGCCGGATGGGCATAGCCCCAGTTCGCTCCTGCGGTCGTCTTGTCGTACGGGAGCCGCATCAAGAGGACGGGCGACTCGCCTTCTGTGAACGGCCGGTAAACATCCGCCCTCAGGACGACGCCGTCGGGGAGGCGGCACTCGGCGTCACGCTCGAGCGTGACGTCTGCGTAGCCGGCGAGCTGCGTCTCGGCGGCCGGGCTCACACCGGGCCCGCTGCTGCGGTCGTCTCGGAGAGCCCCGCCATCGTCGCCTCGAGCCCGGCACCGATGTCGATCGAAGCGCCGAGGTCGGCGAGTGTCTGCGCGACAGCGGCGAGGCCCGCAAGCGGATAGACGGAGTAGGCGGTCGGGCCCATGTGCCCGATCCGGACGAGGTTGCCGGCGCCCTGGCCACCCGAGATCATGACCCCGTAACGCTCGCGGCAGTGCGCTCGCACCTGGACGTCCGTCAAGCCGTCCGGCACCGTGATCGCCGTCGTACAGGCCGCCGTGATCGCGTCGCTGCGAGGCCACGGATCGAGGCCCATCGCCCGAACCCCGGCCCGGCAGGCGGCGGCGGCGCGCTCGTGCTGGGCGATCGACTCCTCGAGCCCGATCTCGAGCAAGACGTCGCAGGCCGCTTCGACGCCGTGGATCTCGGTCACCGACGGGGTGAACGGGAAGCGGTCGCCGTCGAGCCACTTCTCCTTCCAGTCGAGCATCGAGAGGAACGAAGCGCGAGGCGCGTTCGGGTTCGAGCGGATGCGCTCCCAGGCCGCCTCGTTGACGGTCATCAGCGACATCCCGGCGGGTCCACCGAGGCACTTCTGGGGCCCGGCGACACACACGTCGAGGTGCCAGGCGTCGACGTCGAGCGGAATCCCTCCGAGCGAGGAGACGCAGTCGACGAGCATCATCGCGCCGTGGCCGTGGGCGATCGGGCCGATCGAGGAGATGTCGCAGAGCGTCCCGGACGGCGTCTCGGAGTGGACGACGGTGACGAGCTCGATCTCCGGATGGTCGTCGAGGTAGCGCTCGACCTCGGCCGGGTCGACTGCGTCGTTATAGGCGACCTCGAGCTCGTGCAGCTCGGCGCCGAAGTCCTTGAGCCAGTAGCCCATGCCCTTGCCGAAGATGCCCTGGACGAGGTTCAGCACCGGGGTTCCCGGATGGACGAGGCCGCGGGCTGCGGCCTCGAGGCCGAGCACCGCCTCGGCCTGCATCAGCAGCACGTCGTTCTTCGTCTTGAAGATCGTCGCGAGCTTGCGCTCGGTGCGCCGGAACTCCTCCAGGAACGACGGGTCGTAGTGGTAGACGATCGGCGAGCCGAGGGCCGAGAGCACGCGGGGCCAGGCCGTCGTCGGGCCGGCGGCGAGCGTGAAGTCGGGGTTACGCACGGGAGCCTCCTTTTCTCACCGCGCTCCCCGGACATACGGGAGCGCGAGGGCGGGCGGTAGGTACGAGCGGCGGGCAAAGATGATCAGCGCCACGATGATCGAGACGAACGGGAACATGTTGACGAGGTCTGCCGAGAGGTTGATCCCGGCGATCTGCAGCGAGTCCGAGAGCGAGAGCGCGACGCCGAAGACGAACGAGAAGACGAGGACGAGCGGCGCGCGGCCTCTCGAGAGCATCGCGATCACGATCGCCATGTAGCCCTCGCCCTGAGTGATGAAGGGCGTGAAGATCCCGGCACCCACGATCGAGAGGTACGCGCCGCCGAGCCCCGCGAACGCCCCGGTCGTCAGCGCCGCCCAGCTTCGCGTCGCCTTTACGCTCACGCCCGCCTGGTCGAGCGCCTCGGGCTTCTCCCCGGCGGCACGCAGGTTGAGCCCGACGTTCGTCGAGCGGAACGTCCAGGCGATCGCAGCGACGATCACAAAGCCGAGATACACGATCGGCGGCTGGTCGAACAGGCTGCGGCCGACCACCGGGATCCGGTCGAGGAGTGGAATCGGGGCGGTGGCCGTTGCTCCGAGGCGCGGATAGGTGCTGCCGAACTCGGCGCCCTGCAGCACGCTCGTGATTCCTTCGCCGGCGAGCGTGATCGCAATACCCACGACGATCTGGTCGAGACCGAGCCAGACGCAGAGGACGACCATGAAGAGCGAGCCGACCATGCCGCCCGCGATCCCGGCGAGGAACCCGAGCCAGACCGTGTGGCCGTAGTAGGCGCCGAGGAAGCCCGAGTAGGCGCCGAGGAGCATCATCCCCTCGAGCCCGATGTTCAGCACGCCCGCCCGCTCGGAGATCGTCTCGCCGAGAGCTGTGAACATGAGCGGCACGCCGGCCAGCAGCCCGCCGGCGATCACGCTCGTCCAGAAGACGTTCGTTGCGAGCTCGCCGGCAACGAGCATGCTCAGCGGCCCCTCTTTCCGAGCAGCGGCTGCTTCAGGGCCTGCTTGAGGCCGGGGGTGAGGTAGCTCGTCCCGAGCGGCCGGCTCCGGCCGAACCACTCGATCACCGTCATGAAGAGGAGGATCAGCCCGACGAGGACGAGCAGGAAGTCGGTCGGGAGGTTGACGTTCGCGGCGGCCAGGTCGCCGCCCGTCGAGAGGACCGCGAAGAACGCAATGAACGGGACGACTGCGAGCGCGTTCAGGCGGGCGAGGAACACGAACGGAATCACGGTGTCGCCGTAGCCGGGGTTCCAGTTGGCGCGCGCGTAGCCCCAGAGGCCGAGGATGTCGGCTGCGGCCGAGAGCCCGATCATCAGCCCGGAGACGAGGAAGACCGTGATCGTCAAGCGTTTCAGGTCGATCCCGAAGTGTCGGGCCGCGCGTGGGTTCGCACCCATGATCTGGAGCCGAAGGCCCCACGAGGTGCGCGTCATCACGTAGTGGACGACGAGGATCGCCGTGAAGGCGACCAGGAGCCCGCAGTGGATTCGCGTGCCCGGAATGTTCGGGAGCATGTCCTGGAACGGGAGCACCCGGGTCTGGGGGATCGTCACCGTCGGGTCCTGGAAGGGGCCCTTGATCAGGATGTTCGCGATGTCGACGCCGATGAACGACGTCATCAACGTGGTGATGATCTCGTTGGTGCCGTACTTCGCTTTCAGGATCGCCGGGATCAGCGTCCAGATTGCCCCGGCGAGGCCGGCGATCACGAACAGGAGCGGCAGCGCGAAGGCGAGCGGGAACTTGGCGACGAGCGAAGGCCCCCAGCCGGAGACGAACGCCGCGCCGAGCAGGAACTGCCCGTCGTAGCCGAGGTTCCAGATGTTGGCCTTGAAGATCACGGTCAGCCCGGCCGCGATCAGGAGGAGAGGCGCCATCAGGATCGCGCTGTCCTGCCAGGCCCCGTTCTCGACGCCGCCCTTCCAGACCTGGCCGTAGAAGGTGAGTGGATTGCGCGAGAGGGCAAGAAGCAGGAGGCCGCCCGCGATCAGCGCCAGGATGACGGGCACGACCGACCGGATCACCATGTCGGTCGCGCGCAGGAGCAGCGACGGGCCGGCCTGCGTCTGGGCGCTCGCGAGGCCCGGCGATTCCGATCCGATCGCAGCCTCGGTCACGGCTGCACCTCGACGACGGCGCCGCGGCTCAACGCGTTCCCCGGATCAGATGCTGGGTCGGGCCGTGTGGCGGCTCCCCACCGTCGGCGGGGTCAGGCTCGAGCGGCGCCTCGGAGCCGACCATCAGGCGCCCGACCGCCTCGGCGGCACCGGCCCCGTTCGGGATCACTCCCACGATCTGCCCGCGCGAGAGGACGGCGATCCGGTCGCAGAGCTCGAGCAGCTCGTCGAGGTCGGTCGAGATCACGAGCGACCCGCCTCCGGCACGGGCCAGGCCGCGGATCTGCTCGCGTACGGCTGCTGTCGTCTTGACGTCGAGGCCGTAGGTCGGCTTGTTGAAGACGACGACCTTCGGCTCGAACGAGAGCTCCCGCGCGAGCAGCACCTTCTGGATGTTGCCGCCCGAAAGCGTGCCGACGCGGGTGGCGACACTCGGGGTCTTGACGTCGAACTCCCGGACGAGCTCCTCGGCGCGCTCGTCGACGACAGACCGTTGGATCTGGCCCCGCCGCCAGAAGGGGCCCTGTCCGATGCGCTTCAAGAAGAGGTTGATGCCCACCGGGAGCGAGCGCACGACGCCTTCGTCGAGCCGGTCGTCGGTGACGTAGCGAAGGCCGAGCTTCTGCCGGGCGGCAACCGACATCCGTGCCACCGAGCCGCCGAACAGGAGCACGTCGCCTTTTGCGACAGGCCGTTGCCCGGCGATCACCTCGGCGAGTGCGCGCTGGCCGTTTCCGTCCACGCCTGCCACGCCCAGGATCTCGCCTTCGTGCAGGTCGAGCGACACATCGTCGATGCCGAGCTCGGTCCGCTCGCCCTCGGCCGAGACGCCGCGAAGCTCGAGCAGGGCCTCGGCGCCGGCGAGCTCCTGCTGCTTGCGCTCGGCCCGGCCCTCGACGAGCTCGTCCTGCAGCTCGGCAACCGACGCGACCGCCCCTGCGTCCGCGCCGAACATCAGGTGGACGATCTGCGTCCGCAGCTCCTCGTGCGGCGTCGAGCGCAGCGTCGCGCGGTCGATCGAGCCTGCGATCCGGCCGGCGCGGAGGATCGAGATCCCGTCGCCCAGCGTCAGAGCCTCGTGGAGCTTGTGGGTGATGAAGATCACGCCTTGGCCCTGACCCTTGAGGCGTTCAAGGACGGCACCGAGCTCGGCGACGCCCTGCGGGGTCAGCATCGAGGTGGGCTCGTCGAGGATCAGCACCCGTGACCCGCGCCAGAGCGCTTTGATGATCTCGACCTGCTGCTGGGCCCCGAGCGCAAGGTCGGACGCCTTCATCTCCGGGTCGACCACGACCCCGAGCGAGCCTGCCAGCTCGGCCAGCCGGGCTCTCGCGGCGGCGACGCCGAGCCTGAGCTGGCGCGAGTCGCCCAGCATCAGATTCTCGAGCACGGTCAGCGCGGGGATCAGGGCCGAGTGCTGGTAGACCGTCCCGATCCCGAGCTCGAGCGCGGCGCGAGGGGAATCGATCGGTGCCGGCTCGCCGTCGATCTTGATCGTGCCGGCGTCGGGCCGGACAAGCCCCGACAGGATCCCGATCAGGGTCGACTTGCCTGCCCCGTTCTCACCGAGCAGGCACTGGACCTCGCCGCGGCGCACGGTGAAGCTGACGGCGTCGTTCGCGAGCACGCCGGGGAAGCTCTTCGTGATGCCGACCATCTCGACGATCGGCGAGCCCGATTCGACTGGGTCGGTTCGTGTCTGATCCGTCACTTGAACCCTCGTTCGGCCGATCGTTTCAGCCGGCTGCGCCGGGAGCGTGCCACCGGTTGGCTCCGGCGGCACGCTCCCGATCGACGTCTCAGGAGAGGAGCTTCTGGACCGCGCCGGCGTTGTGAGTAACCGGGACCGAGATCTTCCCGGACTCGATCTGCTTCTGCGCCGCCGTGATCTCCGACCACACGGGGGCGGTGATGAACTTCGAATGGAGCAGCGAGATGCCGCCGTTCGCGAGCGTCAGGTTGTACCCGTGCGTCCCGTAGGTCCCGGCGTTGATGTCCTTGATCGCCTGCGTGAAGACGCCCGTGAAGTTCCAGAGCACCGACGAGAGCAGGACATGCTGCTTGTCGATCGGCGTCATGTTGCCGATGTCGCCGATGTACCAGACCTTGTGACCGGCCTTCGCGCTCGAGATCGCCTGCAGGTACCCGAACGAGGCGTCGTCGCCCATCGCGAAGATCACGTCGGCGCCCTGCGCGATGATGCTCTGCGCAACGCGCTTGCCGCCGGCGGCATCGTCATAGCCGGTCGGGCTGATCGTGGCGAAGAAGATCTTCGACGTCTTGTCGATGCTCCGAAAGCCGGCGACGAAGCCGCCGCTCATCTCGTACCAGTTGTCGTCGGAGGCCGAGATGATGATGCCGACCTTGTGTGTCTTCGTCGTCTTTGCGGCGAGGATCCCGGCGAGGTAGCCGCCTTGCTGGCTCGACGTCGTGACGTAGGAGAGCTGGCCCTTCTTCAGGTTGCTCGGGACGTCGTAGGTGATGATCGGCACGTTGTACTGCTGTGCGATCCGGTTCGCGATCGTGTCGTAGCCGCTTGCGTGGGCGATGATGAAGTTGGCGCCGCCCTGCGCAAGCTGCCGGAGCACGTTCTGGGTGTTGTTGTAACCGATGTTCGTGATCGACTGCAGCGTCGCGCCGTTCGCCGTTGCCGCAGCCTTCGCGCCGTTCAAGCCCTGCTGGTTCCAGCCGTAGTCGCTCGCCTTCGCAGGCGTCGCGATCGCGACCTTCGTCACCTTGCCGGCCGTTGTGCTCCGAGCGCTCGAAGCGCCGCCGGTGAACCCGACGGCGGACACGAGACCCGTGAGCAGCAAGGCGGCAACGAGGCGCTTGCGCATGCCCATCTCTCCTTTTCTTCCTGGGGTCGGGACAACTCCGTCGTGAAACTTCACGACAACTCCGGAGCCTTCACAACGGCAGCAAAGCCCCTTCGGGTCGTCCCGAAGGCCCCTCGTTGCCGCTCGGTGGTCAAGGTGGTAGGGTGCAAATTGTCGACACTTAACCGGACGGTCACGGACATTACTCCGATCGGGACTGGGAAGCAAGCAATGACTGAAGCGGCGTTTGGCGAGGGCGATCCGCAGCCCGGAACGACCGGGGACAGGCTCGGTGCCGGGGGCAAGCTCGAGAACCTCACCCTCTGGCAACGGGTCTACGAGTACCTCCGGGAGGAGATCCTCTCGGAGCGGCTGCGGTCCGGCACGGAGCTTCAGGAGGTCGCGCTCGCACGCGAGCTCGGCGTGAGCCGCGGGCCGCTGCGGGAAGCGATCGGACGTCTCCAGGCCGAGGGGCTCGTGACGGTCCGGCCGCGTCGCGGGGCCGTCGTGCGCTCGCTCTCACGCGCAGAGTTCCTCGAGCTCTACCAGGTGCGTGAGGCGCTCGAGGCGGCGGCGATCCGCCTCGCCGTGCCGAGGCTCGGCAAGAACGGGATTGCGCGGCTGCGCGAGCTGACCGACGAGATGGCCGCCTGCGCGCAGGCCGAGCGGCTGGACGAGTTCTTCGAGGCGAACGCGGCCTTCCACGACACGATCTTCATCGCCGCCGGCAACCGGAAGCTGCGAGAGATGTACAGGCAGCTCGTCGGCCAGATGGGCCGGTATCGCACCCGCTCGGTCTCGCTGCGCGGAAGCCTCCAGCGCTCGGTGCTCGAGCATCGTGCGGTGGTCAAGGCGGCCGCCGCAGGCGATGCCGACGCGGCCGCCCGGCTCCTGCTCGGAGCACATCCGGGTGCCACAGCTGCGGCTGCAGGAGCTCACCGACGACGAGCTGTTGCCGATCCTCGGCCCGCTTGCGCTCGGTCCCGAGCCGGAGCCTGGCCCGATCCTTCAAGACCTGACAGAAAGGTGAGCCAATGAGCAAGACGAAGCTCGAGTTCGGCGTCAACCTGAACAACCGGGAGCCCCTGATCGCTCCCGACTACGACCTCGGCGCCCTGCTCGATCTCTCGGCGAGGGTCGAGCAGCTCGGCTTCGACTCGGTGTGGGTCGGCGACAGCCTCTTCTCCAAGCCGCGCTACGAGCCGCTGTCCCTCCTCTCGGCGATCTCACAGCGCACGAAGAGCGTGCGGCTCGGCACCGCGTGCCTCGTCACCTCCACGCGAAACCCGCTGTACCTGGCACTCGAATGGGCGACCCTCGACCAGATCTCGAACGGGCGCACGATCCTCGGCGCCTGCAAGGGCAATCCCGAGCAGGGCGTTCGCCGCGAGTTCGAGGCGCTGGGGCTCCCGTTCGACAAGCGGGGAGCAGTCTGGGAGGAGGGCCTCCACGTGCTGCGTGAGCTCTGGACGAAGAGCTCTGTGACCTTCCACGGCACGTACTTCGACTACGACGACGTGGCGTTCTTCTCGGGGACCGAGATGAGCCCGCTCGGCCCCAAGCAGACGCCCCGCCGATCTGGGTCGTCTCGAACCCGAGGCTCGTCGGCGACGCGCCGAGCGACGAGATGCGGCGGCGGATGGAGAGGGCCTGCCGTCAGGTGATCCAGTACGGCGACGGTTGGATGACCTGCTGCCGCGCCCAGCATCCCGAGGAGCTGACCGAGCAGCTCGGCTACCTCGGCGAGGCCGCAGAGAAGTACGAGGCGAACCTCGACGACTACACGGTCTCCTATCAGGTGACGATGAACATCGGCGACTCCGAGGACGAGGCGCGCCAGGCCTTCGGCGACTACATCGGCAAGTACTACCCGGAGCTCTCCCAGGCGATGGATCTCTCCAACTGGGGCCCCGTCGGGACGCCGGAGCAGATCGTGAAGTGGCTGCGCGAGTTCGCCTCTCGCGGCGTCGACCATTTCATCTGCCGGTTCGGGGCGATCGACCAGTTCGGGCAGGTCGAGCGCTTCGCGAAGGACGTTCTGCCCGCATTCACCGCCGAGCGAGTGAGGTGACCAGCATGGCTACCGTTGCAACCACCCTGAAGGAAGACGCGACGCTCGTCGTCGACGTCTGCATGTCGGTCGAGGCCGACGACACCGTCACGATCATCTGTGACGACGAGCACGTCGAGCAGGCTGCGGCGATCGCCGAGGTCTGCGTCGAGCGCGGCGCGTGGCCGGTGATCATGAACAACGAGCAGCAGGTGCGCCGCGGGCGCGCGGACACGCGCTTCCCGATGGCGCCGCCGAAGAACCTGCACCAGGCGATGGTCGCCTCCGACGAGGTGATCATCGTTGCGAACCTCGAGTGGGCGAACCGGTTCGCCCACGTGAACGCCGTCAAGGAGACCTGCAATGCCAACGGCAAGATCGCCTCGGTCGAGGAAGGCATGGGCTCCTGGGACCTGACGGGCGAGATGATCGAGGAGGCAACCGCCCGCGCCCGTGCTGCGATGGCGGCGCTCGAGGGGAAGAAGCTCTGCCGCGTCACCGCTGCAAACGGCACCGACGTGACCGTCTCGATCGAGAGCAGGCCGTCACTCGAGGTCACGCCGATCAAGCGGCGCGGCCAGATGATGGGCCCCGTGCCGCTCTGGGCCGAGGTTGCGTTCGCCGCGGTCGAGGACTACACCCGGGGCACGATCGTCGTCGACGGCGTGATGCTCGGAATCGGCCTGCCCGGCCAGGTCGAGGAGCCGATCACCTGGACGCTCGAAGGCGGCCGCTGCGTGAAGATCGAGGGTGGGGCCGAGGCCGACCGCCTGCGGGAGGTGATCGACGGTGTCGACGGCGCCGACGTGATCGGCGAGTTTGCCTTCGGCACGAGCGAGCGCTCGCCCTTCGGGTCGCCCTCGGAGAAGGGCAGGCTCGGAACCGTTCACTTCGCGCTCGGGGACAACCACAACGCCTACCCGGGCGGCCAGAACGTGAGCATCCTCCACCTCGACGGCGTGATTCTCGATGCGAGCCTGCAGATCGTCGACGACGGCACGTGGATCCTCAAGGACGGCCAATGGGCGCTGTAGCCCGCGTTGCGCTCGAGACGGTCGATCCGATCGAGCTGCCGCAGGGGAGCTGGAGCAGGATGGTCGTGACGGACAAGCAGGTCGACGGCAACCGGGCCTCGCTCGGCTACTCGGTCTTCACGCCGGGCACGGCCCTCAGCCCGGTCAAGCACGAGACCGAGGAGTTCGCCTACGTCGTCTCCGGCTCCGGCGAGCTTCGGCTCGACGACGAGGTCGTAGGGTTCGGCCCGAACGACGCCCTCTTCATTCCGGCCGGCGTGTGGCATGCGGTCGCGAACACGGGCGAGGAAGACGTGATCATGGTGTTCGGCTTCCCGCATCCCGACTATCCGCCCACGGAGCGCCGTTGACGATCCACCCGGATGCGCCGCTCCTGCGGGAGCAGGTGGCGTGGGCCTGCCGGCTCCTTGCGCTCGAGGGCTACGCCGATCTGACGCTCGGCCACGTGAGCGCCCGCAGCGACGACACCGGCCCCATCGTCTGGATCAAGCGGCGCGGAGTTGCCCTCGACGAGGTCGAGCCCGACGATGTGATTCCGCTCGACCTCGAGGATCCGGCCGCCTTCGAGCAGCCGGACATGCATGCCGAAGCGGTGCTTCACACCGAGGTCTACCTGGCCCGTCCGGACGTTCACGCCGTCGTCCACGGCCACCCGCCCTACGCGACGGCGCTCGGCGCCGTCGAGACGCCGCTCCAGCTGATCAACCACGACGCGGTGATGTTCGTCGACAGCATCTCGACGTTCGAGGAGACGGCGGAGCTGATCACCGTGACCGAGCAGGGCGCTGCGGTCGCCTCCGCCCTCGGGACGGGGCGCGCGGTCGTGATGAGGAACCACGGAGTCCTCGTTGTCGGCAAGGACGTGCCCTGGGCGGCACTCACCGCGGTGACGCTCGAGCGGGCCGTCCGCTTGCAGTCGATCGCCTCGACGCTCGGGCCGCTCCGGCCGATCGGCCGCGAGCATGCGCTCAGGCTCTGGCCCGACAAGTACAACGACAAGCAGGTCGACGAGTACTGGGCGTCCTGGCAGCGAAAGCTCGACCGGCTCGGTCTCGGCATCTCGAGCCTCTCGGCGAGCTAGTGGAGATCTCGTACACGCTGAACGGCGCCCCCTGCCGGGCCTCGATCGAGCCGAACCGGCTGCTCCTCGACCATCTCCGTGAAGACGAGGGCCTGACCGGCGCCAAGCGCTCGTGCGAGGTGCAGGTGTGCGGGGCCTGCACGGTCTTGCTCGACGGGCTGCCCGTGAGCTCCTGCTGCACGCTTGCAGCCGAGCTCGACGGGCGGGACGCGCTCACGATCGAAGGCCTCGCGGAGCTACCTGAGTTTGCCCGCCTCGAAGCCGCCTTCACCGAGCGGGCCGCATTGCAATGCGGGTTCTGCACGCCCGGGCTCCTACTCACCGTGCACAGCCTGCTCGGCTCCGGTGACCTGGGCGACTCCGACTCGCTACGCCGGAACCTGGCCGGGAACCTCTGCCGCTGCACCGGTTACAAGTCGATTCTCGAAGCCGTCTCGGAGCTCGCAGGGATTCCGGCGTGACCGTCTCGGACGTCGAGCTCCGTCGCGGCGCCGTCGGGGTCTCGGTGCCGAGGGCCGACGCGCCCGAGAAGCTCCGGGGCCAGGCCCAGTTCGCAGGCGACCTGCTGGCACCGAGGATGCTCCACGGGAAGGTGCTGCGAAGCCCGGTGGCTCACGCGAGGATCGTCTCGATCGACACCAGGGCAGCCGAGGCGATGCCCCAGGTCGTCTGCGTCCTCACCGGTGCGGACCTCGGCGACATCCACCCCTACTGGGGGCACTCGATCAAGGACCGGCCTGTGCTCGCGCTCGGCAAGGTGCGCTTCCCGGGCGACCCGGTCGCAGCTGTGGCCGCGGAGACCGAGGAGGCAGCCGAGGCCGCCGTGCTCGCGATCCGCGTCGAGTACGAGGAGCTTCCGGTCGCCGGCACGCTCGACGAGGCCCTGGCGCCGGGCGCGCCGCTCGTGCACGAGGGGCCGCAGGAGCCGGGGCTCTTCCACGGGCTCGGACAGCTCCCCGAGCGCGACGGCAACGTCTGCTACCGCTACGGGATCGAGCGGGAGAGATCGAGGCCGCGTTCGCGCACGCCACCCACGTCGTCGAAGGCAGCTACACGTTCCCGGGCGTCTATCAGTACTCGCTCGAGACGCACACGGTGCTCGCGGAGGCCACGGACCGGGAGATCACGGTTTGGGCCGCCTGCCAGCATCCGTTTCTCGTGCGGGCAGAGCTTGCGGCGCTCTTCGAGCTCCCGCTCGCATCGGTGCGCGTGATCGTGCCGTACCTCGGCGGCGGGTTCGGGTCGAAGTCGTACACGAAGATGGAGCCGATCACCGTGGCGCTCGCACGCAAGGCGCGGCGGCCCGTGCGGATTCAGAACCGGGTCGACGAGTCGATGGCAACGACCCGCCGCCACGGGATGCAGGCCAGGATGCGCACGGCGATGAACGCCGAGGGCCGCCTGCTCGGCCGCGAGGTCGAGTGCTGGTTCGATACCGGGGCCTACGCCGACAACGGCCCGCGCGTGACCGCCACGGGCGCCGACGCCGCGCCCGGCCCCTATCGCTGGGAGGCCTTCCGGGTCAACGCGGATTGCGTCTACACGAACACGGCCCCCTCGGGGTCCTACCGCGCCTTCGGGGCGACGCACCTGCAGTGGATCGGCGAGCAGCAGGTCGACGAGCTCGCCCGGCTTGCGGGCCTCGATCCGCTCGAGGTCCGCCGCCAGAACCTCTGCCATCCCGGCGAGGAGATCCGGCACGGTGGCAAGGCCCTCGACGCCGACCTCGTCGGCGACGTCGAGAAGGCGGCCGAGCGGGTCGGCTGGGGCGAGCCGAAGGCGCCGAACGTCGGACGCGGGGTTTCGGTGGGCCTCCTTGCCGCCGGCGCCCACCCGGTGTCGACGGCGGTCGTCAAGCTTGAGGCCGACGGGCACGCGATCGTCCTCGTCGGCACGACGGAGGTGGGTCAGGGCAACCGGACCGCGTTCGCCCAGATCGCCTCGGAGGAGATCGGGATCCCACCGGACTGGATCACCGTACGCGGGGCGGACACGCGCTTCACCCCGTACGACCGCTCGACCGGGGCCAGCCGCTCGACCACCCTTGCCGGGCTTGCGGTGCAACGGGCTGCGATCCAGGTGCGAGCGGAGCTGGAGGAGATCGCCGGCGGCGATCCCATCGACACGGGGTCGATCACGGCGCTCATGGCGCGCCGGTTCGGTCTCGCCGGCGGGGAGATCATCGGGCACGGCGAGGTTGCGCCTGCGGGCACCGGCTCCTACGCCGAGGGGCCTGTCTTCTGGGAGGTCTGCGTCGGGGCGGCCGAGGTGGAGGTCGATCCCGAGACCGGCGTCGTCCGGGTTCGAAAGACCGCGACGATCGCCGACGTCGGCCGGGCGATCAATCCCCTGCTCGTCCACCGGCAGGACGAGGGCGGCACGCTGCAGGGTCTCGGCAACGCTCTCTTCGAGGAGCTGATCTTCGAGGACGGCCATATCGCGAACGACACGCTCCTCGAGTACCGGGTACCGTCGCTCGCCGATCTTCCCGGCGAGATGAGCTGCATCATCGTCGAGAACGAAGACGGGCCCGGCCCGTACGGAGCGAAGGGCTGCGGCGAGGGATCGCTGGCGGCCACGACCGCCGCGATCGTCACGGCTCTCGCGGATGCGGGTGTGCCCATGAACGAGCTTCCGCTGACCCCTGAACGGGTCTGGCGGCGAATCCAAGAGCTGAAGGAGGTTGGCACGTGGCAGCAGTAGACGAATCGGTTGCAGCGGCGGCCGTCGCGAGGGCGGCGGCGCTGAAGCGGGCTGCAGTGATCGGCACGGGGACGATGGGCCCCGGCATGGGCGCGGTGCTCGCCCGGTACGGAATCGAGGTCAGCCTCTACGACGTCAGCCAGGACGCTCTCGAACGCGCAGCGGCGGGAGTAGGGCTCGCGAACACGGTGCTCGACCAGTTCGGGATCGAGCAGGTGGACGGCGGCTCGCTCAGCTACGTGAGCGACCTCGCCGAGGCTCTCGACGGCGCCGAGCTCGTCGCCGAGGCCGTCCCCGAGCGCCTCGAGCTCAAGCACGAGGTCTTCGCGAAGTTCGAGGAGCTCGCACCGCCGGATGCGATCCTCGCCTCGAACACCTCGGGCCTCCCGATCACGAAGATCGCCGAGAAAGCGGCACGTCCGGAGAACATCGTCGGCATGCACTGGTCGAACCCACCGCACGTGATCCCGATGATCGAGGTGATCCCGGGCGAGCGCACCAGTGCCGAGACGACGGCCACGGCCGTTGCCCTCGTCGAGCGGATCGGCTACGAGGCGGTCGTCGAGGGCGAGGTACCGGGCTTCGTCGAGAACCGGATCCTGTACGCAATCATGCGGGAGGCCGTCGATCTGGTCGACCGGGGGATCATCGACGCCGACGGCATGGACCGCTGCGTTCGCTGGGGCATCGGCTACAAGCTCGCCGTGATCGGCCCGATGGAGCTCCTCGACATGGCCGGGCTCGACATCTACCAGGCGGTCGGCAGCTACCTGAACAAGGACCTCTGCAACGGAACCGAAGTCTCGAAGACGATCACCGACCGGACCGCGGCCGGGAACCTCGGCATGAAGACCGGGAGCGGCCTCTACGACTACACGCCCGAGCGGATCAACGAGCTGCGTGCGATGCGTGCCCGCAAGCTCGTCGCGGTTCGCAAGGCCTTGAGCGACTAGGAGGATGCCGTGAAGATCTGGCTGCTCGACAACGGCTCGATCGTCATCGACCACGCCCAGCTGATGTGGAACATCGGCGGCGGGACCCCGGTGCGCATCCCCTCCTACGGCGTGCTGATCGAGCACGAGGAGGGGCTGTTCCTGTTCGATACGGGCTTCGACTGGGAGCACACAGACCGGGTGCTGCCGTTCGAGTTTCCCGAGCAGACAGACGAGCAGACGATCCCCGCGCAGCTCGCCCGCTGCGGCTTCAAGCCCGAGGACGTGACCGTGCTCGTCAACTCGCACCTGCACTTCGATCACTGCGGCGGCAACAAGCACATCCCGAACGCGAAGCTCGTGCTGCACGAGAAGGAGCTCGACGAGGCCCGTAACTTCGAGCCCTTCGAGCGCTTCGGCTACTCGGACGCGACGTGGGACCGACCGGGCCTCGTGATCGAGACGATCTCGGGCGACCTCGAGTACGCCAAGAACCTCTGGCTCTTCGAGACACCGGGCCACACGATCGGGCACTACTCGCTTCTCGCCAAGCCCTCGAACGGCGGCAAGGCGTTGCTCTTCGCGGTCGATGTCGTCTATACGGCCGAGGCGCTCGAGAAGGGCGTTCAACCTGGCTTCCACTACGACCCGGTCGCGGGCGTCCGCTCGATCCAGCGGCTGCGGGACCTCGCTGCCGAGCACGACGCCGAGATCCTCTTCTCACACGACATGGACGCGTGGCACGGCTACAAGCACGCGCCCGACTTCTACGAGCTCTAGGAGGCTGTAACCGATGAAGCTGCAGGATCGGGTTGCGATCGTCACCGGGTCGGCCCAGGGCATCGGGCGTGCGGTGGCCCAGAAACTGTCGGCCGAAGGCGCGAAGGTCGTCGCGGCCGACATCAACGGCACGGGTGCCGAGGAGACCGCTGCGGCGCTTCCCGACTCGCTCGGGCTCGCGATCGACGTCTCGAGCGCCGAGCAGGTGCAATGTATGGTCGACGAGACGATCTCGCGGTACGGCAAGGTCGACGTCCTCGTGAACGTGGCGGCGATCGTCCCGTTCACGGCCTGGGACGAGATCACGTTCGACGAATGGCGGCGGATCATGAGCGTGAACCTCGACGGCGTGTTCCTCACGATCAAGGCGGTCGAGAAGCCGATGCGGGAGGCCGGGTACGGGCGGATCGTGAACATCGCGTCCAACGTCGTTCTCGCGGGCACCCCGAACCTGGCCCATTACGTTGCTTCCAAAGGGGGCGTCTGGTCGTTCACTAGGGCCGCAGCCCGCGAGCTCGGCAAGTACGGGATCACGGTCAACTCGGTTGCGCCGGGCCTGACCGCCTCGGAAGGGGTGCTTGCCTCGCCCCACGCCGAAGCGTTCGACTTCGTCCAGATGCTCCAGGCGATCCCGCGGCGCGGTGAGGTTGCGGACATCGCTCCGGCCGTCGCGTTCCTTGCGTCCGAGGAGGCCGGCTGGGTGACGGGCCAGATGATCGTCGCCGACGGCGGGCACACCCACAACTGATGGCCGGCCTCGACGTTCGCCGGGCGGGAGCGATTCTCGCCGTCTCGGACTTTCAGAGGTCGCTCGCGTTCTACCGCGACTCGCTCGGCCTCGAGGTCGAGGCGCTGTACGAGGATCCACCGTACGCGACGCTCGTCTGTGCCGGCGCCCGCATCTCCCTGGCCGAGCAGGGGCATCCGGCGGAGGACCTGCCCGGGATCGAGCTGACGGCGCCTCGCGACCGGTCGGCAGCGTCCGTGGTGCTGGTGCTCGAGGTAGACGACGCGTCGGCAGCGCACGCCGCGCTAGCGGCGGCAGCCGTGCCGTTCCTTGCCGAGCCCTACCGGCCGCCCTGGGGAGGCGAGCGCTTCTTCTGCGTCGATCCCGACGGGTACCTGGTGGAGATCGAGCAGCCCGCATGAAGGCGGTGGTCGTCCACGGAGCCGACGATCTACGGGTCGACGAGGTTCCCGATCCGGAGCTGGTCGATCCGGGCGATGCGATCGTCGCCGTCCAGGCAAGCGCGATCTGCGGAGCCGATCTCTTCCCCTACCACGGCTACGTCCCCGGGTTCGAGCCGGGAACGATCCTCGGGCACGAGTTCGTGGGTGTTGTCGCCGGGATCGGCGACGACGTGCGAGCCCTTTCGCCCGGCGACCGCGTCGTGTGCGGAAGCACGCTGACCGACGGCACCTGTGCCCATTGCCGGGCGGGGCGCCCGACGCAGTGCTTCGACCGGGCCCTCTTCGGTTTCTCAGGGGTCTACCGTCGGCTCGACGGGGGCCAGGCCGAGCGGGTGCGCGTTCCAAACGCCGACCGCTGCCTCTGGAAGCTGCCGGACTCCGTCTCGAACGAGGCGGGCGTATTCGTCGCCGACATCCTGCCGACAGGGCTCAACGCCGTCGAGCGCGGCGGCGTCTCGGACGGCGACACCGTCGTCGTGCTCGGGTGCGGCCCGGTCGGGCTGATGGCGGTGCTCTGCGCCGTACGGACCGCCCGTAACGTCGTGGCCGTCGATGGGATCGCCTCGCGTCGCGACCTGGCGGAGCGGCTCGGGGCCACCGCCGTCGATCCGGCGTCGGCCGCTGCGCTCGTGGCCGAGTTCACAGACGGGGTCGGCGCGGATGTGGTCATCGAGGCGGCCGGGGCGCCTCAGGCTCTCGACTCGGCCCTTCAGCTCGCGCGCGGACGAGGCACGGTCTCGGTGGTCGGCGCCCATTTCGAACGGGACTATCCGCTCGACAACCTGACGATGTTCGAGAAGGAGCTGACCATGCGCTTCAGCTGGGGCGACCCGACGTCGCTCCACGGCCGCCTGCTCGACCTGGTCGCCGAGGGCCGCCTCGACCCGACCCCTGTGATCACGCATACGCTCCCGCTCGAGGAGGCCGTCGAGGGCTACCGGCTCTTCGACCGGCGTGAGGCGACCAAGGTGGTGCTCACGACGTGAGGGTCGCCGCGGCGGCGGGCTTGTGTCTCCTGGTCGCGGCTCCGGCCTGGGCAGGGGCGGCGACCGGCTTCAGGACGCCGACCCTTCAGGAGGCGCACGCCGCCACGGTGAAGGCCCTTCGTGCGAAGCACCTCACCTACCAGTGGGTCGCGTGCATCAGGACCGACCACCGGTACCGCGGCGTCAACGTCGTTCGCTGCAACGTCAACTTCGGGATCGACCCGCACGTCGTCGCCTATTGCACGGTCTTCGAGAGCGGCGCCGCGGTGACGCAGTTCGAGAACCCGGCGATCCCCTGCGGGCCCGATCTCTCCGGCCCGCAGTTCACGGTCACCTCGAGCGGTTAGGCAGGGCAGTGGGCCCAGTTGGGTCAGCTCAGAGCGGGGAGCCCAGATCGGGGAGCCCGGATCGGGGAGCCCGGATCGGGGAGCCCAGATCGGTGAGCCCAGATCGGTGAGCCCAGATAGGTGAGCCCAGAGCGGTGAGCTCTGAGCAAGAGGCTCGGAGCAGTCAGCGCGGGACAGTCAGCTCAGCTGTGCTGAAGGAGGTACAGCCCCGAGCCGAGCGCAACGAGGCCCGAGGCGATCCCGAATACCTGAAGCTTTCTCATCCACGGAGCGTAAGACCCCGTGCCGGGATTGGAACTGGACGAACGTCTAGTCGGCCCCGGACGGCCCCGAGCGTCCCTTAGAGCTCGTCTCTATATGAGCGTCGCTTCCCGGGGCTCTCGGAGCGAGTGGGTCGGATGGCTGGCTCGTAGGCCAGGCTGGTTGCCTGTCCATGAGACGGCCGTCCCTCCCGCGAAGCCCTTGATACCCGCTCGCGATCGCAAACGGGACTCAGTCCCTGAAATGAGCATCGTTTGGCCGGGTCAAGGTCGCCGGAGGCTCAGGCCGCAAGCGCGAAGCGTGCGCGGCCCGGGCTGGAGGACGATCCGAGAGCGCCGGGGACGACGCTCATTGAGACGAGCTCTTAGCGGCCGCCTTCGATGCGAGCGAGGTCCTGCTCGGCCCAGTGGGCGAGCGCCCGCGCCTGGCCGGTGGTGCCGCCGCCCAGCATCGAGGCCGAGACGAGCGCCGGGCCGTCGACGAAGGAGAACGTGATGATGCTCTCCTGGCGCCCGAGGTAGAGGTAGGTGCCGGTCAACAGGTAGCCCGGCTTGGGTAGGCCGGTGGCCGGTTTTTCGCTCCTGACGCTGGCGTAGATCAAATGAACGTTCAGCGTCCCCAGATCGGCGAGCGCGAGCTTGTGCGACGGGAATACGTACCAGTTGACGTTGTAGCGGGCCCCGTCGCTCGGGGAATAGACCCCGATCCGGCAGAGCGCATGGTGGGCCGCGGCGTTCGCGCTCACGGGCAGGGTGGTCGTTGCGAGTTGCGGTAGCCCGATTCCCTTCGGGAGCGCCGCCTTCGCCGGCAGGAGGGGCGCGCAGAGCTTCTTGACTGCGAACGATGTCTGCGCTCCGGCGCCGGCGACGGCGACGGCGAACAGGGCAACGGCAGCCAGCAGGCCGGCGAGCACACCGAGCCGCTTGGCTCGGAGACCGCACTTCCCAACGGACTCACACATCTCGACGCCCCGCTTCTGCCTGCCCGAAGGTTCGGGGAAGCTACCGGCGCAACGCGGTCTCCGTCAATCGGCGCCCGCGGATCCCGGCTCCCGCTGCTCGGATCCGTGTTGCTCGGCTTTGCCGCCGCGCCAGCGTTGGAACAGATCTTCCGGAAGCTCGATGCGGAGCTGGTCGAGGAGGCGGTTGACGGTCTGGTCGACGATGTCGTCGACGGTCCGGGGCCGGTGGTAGAAGGCCGGCATCGGCGGGGCGACGATCGCGCCCATCTCGGTCACGGCGACCATCGCCCGGAGGTGGCCCAGGTGAAGCGGCGTCTCCCGTGGGGCGATGAGGAGCGGCCTGCGTTCCTTCAGCGCCACGTCCGCCGCCCGTACGAGCAGGTTGTCGCTCAGCGAATGGGCGATCGCCGACAAGGTCCTCATCGAGCACGGCACGACCACCATCGCGTCGAGCCTGAAGGAGCCGCTCGACGGCGCCGCGGCGATGTCGCCGAACCTGTGCACCTCGTCTGCGAGCGCGTCGACGTCGCGCGGCCGCCATTCGGTTTCGAGGCCGATCGTCTCGCGGGCAGCGGGGCTCATCACGAGATGCGTCTCGACCTCCGGGACGCGCTGAAGCACCTCCAGCATCCGGATCCCGTAGACGACCCCGGACGCCCCCGTCATCCCGACGACGAGCCGCATCAGCCTGCGGCTCGGGCCTGGAGGCCGGGATGGGCCCGCAGCTCTGCCACCGTCGCCTGCCACCGTGCGACAACCGGCTCCGGGTCGGGCAGCTCGAAGGTGATCCCGGCCCGGAGCCGCGCATAGGCGACCTCATCGCGGCGCACGGAGGCGACCGCGCCTTCGAATGCCGCCAGCACCGGGTCCGCGAGATCGGCGATCCGGCGCGTCGAAAGACGGATCGCATAGGCGGCACCGGCGTGGACGAGCGCCAGCGACCCTTGGCCTGAGCGGGTGAGGTTCGAGGTCGACTGCGTGGCCGGCCAGAGCGCAAGGCGGATGACCGACGGGCTCAGGGCGAGCACCTCGCCGGCGCTCAAGAGGGCCACTCTCGGCCAGCCGTCGGAATCAACGGTGAGAAGCTCGATCGTCAGGCCCACCCGATCCGCGATCTCGCTTCCGTCGAGCAGGGTGAAGAGCGTGGAGGGAAGGCGAGCCGGCTGGTCGACTTCTGGGCTCGAATCGTTGGCGGGCATCACGCCTACATCTTGTCGCGTGCCGAGGCACCCGGGCGAGGGAAGGGCTCCGGTCGTCGAACCTGCGGCAGGCCTTTCCACGGGTGAGTGACCAGATCAGAACTCCACGGTGGGCTTCCAGATCGGGGTCACCGTGCCGTCGGTGGCGAGATAGTGCGCGGCCGCCGCCGTTCGCGTCGGGACGCCGAGGCGAGCCAGGATGTTCTCGAGGTGCTTCTTGACCGTGGCGAGGCTGATCCCCAGCTGAAAGGCGATCTGCGCGTTCGTCTGGCCTTCCGCCACCAGCCGCAGGACGGCGAGCTGGCGGTCCGTGAGCTGATCGGTGCCGGCCGGGATGGGCTCCATCGACCGGCCGGCGCCTGCGATCGCCTCGCTCAGGCGTACCGCGTTCTCGAAGCTCACGAGGAGGTGCGGGCGAAGGCAGTCGAGCAGGATGCGCTCCCGCTCGCCGAAGCCCTCGCGACCACGGTTGAAGGCGAGGCCGATCACATGCGTCTCCCCGCGCGTCATCAAGGTGGTCGAGAGCTGCGCTTCCGTCCCGGTCGGGCGGAAGAACTCGTTGTAGAGATCGAGCCGGTGGAACTCCGCAGTCGTGAGGAAGTCCGTGATCAGGTGGCTCCGGGCATCTCCCGTCGCGGCGTAGTGCGCGATGACCGGGTGCTGGTGGATGTAGCGGGCAAAGGGCTCCATCAGCTCCGGGCGCGCCAGGTCGGCCTGATCGATCAGGACGCGGTGGTTGCCCCGCCTGACGTCGATCTCGTTGTAGCTGCAGTTGTTCGACCCGATGAGGCCGCTGGCCACATCGAGTGCCCGAGCCGGAAAATCCTCGAGGGGAACCACCGCATACAGCCGGGTCAGGGCGTCGTCCAGACGCGAGGCTTCTGTGTTGCTGAGCCTCGGCATGTGACGGGAAAGCATACGTCCAATGGCGTATGGACTTCGGCTTCGGGTCGTCGCACACTCACCGGCATGAGGACGAGGCCGGGTCTCCTTTCGATCGAGCTGATCGAGGCGCTGAAGGGGGCGCAGCCTCCCCGACGCGGAGAGGCTTGACGGTGCTCGCAGACGGGGTTTACGGTCGCCTTGCGGGCAGGCACACCTGCGGAAGACTAAGGAGGAGCTAGATGGCTGATCGCTGGAATCGGCTTGTCCCCCTCACGGGGGTCGTATTCACGGTCCTGATCCTGATCGCGTTCTTCGTCAGCGGCAGCGAGCCGAACTCGCACGCTTCGCCTGCGAAGGTCCTGTCGTACTACGTGGGTCACAACGGGTCGGTCAGTGTCTCGGGCTATGCGCTTGCGTACTCGGCGGTCTTCGCGCTCTTCTTCGCCGCCGCTCTCCGTCCGCGGCTGCGTGGCACGGGCTCCGATGCCCTGGTTGCGCTCGGCTTTGGCGGGGCCGTCATGTTCGCGGTGGCGATCGCCTGCGGCGCGGGGTTGACGCTCGCGCTTGTCGATCACACGAAGTCGCTCGATCCGGTTGCGCTGCAGGCCGTGAACCTGGTGGGCGACGACATGGTCGGGCCGCTGCTCCAGATCGGGATGGTGGCCTACATGGCAGGGTACGGAATCGCGATCCTTCGCGGCGCGGCCGTGCCGCGGTGGCTCGGCTGGCTGGCGGTCGCCCTCGCGATCCTCGCGGCAATCCCGGCCGTCGGGTTCTTCGCGATCCTCGGGATCGCGATCTGGTCGATCGTCCTCGGCGTTTTGCTCTTCGCCCGGGCCGACGCGCCCGTGGCTGTCCCGGCGGTGGCCTAGCGCTCGGCGAGTCGAAACAGGTGGCCTGCGGCGCGTCGCCGCACCGCAGGCCACCTGTTTCTGTAAACACCTACTTCGGTCTCGAGCCGTGTACGCGAGACCGACTCGGTCGAGGCCAGGTTCGCAGGGCGTGAGCAGGCCGGCATCCGAGCAGCCACGGATCGCAATGCCCGAAACTACGGGCCGGCGAGCGCTAGGCGATCATGGAGGCAGTCCTTTCTTGGGCCCAGTGGGATGCGAAGGCAACCGCACGCGAACGCAGAACAGAGGGCGATGGTCGAGCTTCGCGTTCCCACCATCGTCGACAGCCGGTTCGAAGCTCATTTCCGCACCCTGCTCGCGCAATCGCTCCTTCGAGCTGCCGAGGCGCAGTACGCCGCTCACCGCCGCGCCGGCCACGCGCTGAGGGCACGACGTGCGGCGAGGCTGGTCGCCCGCATTCACGAGCTGCAACCGGAGTCCGGCACGACGGCGGTCATGCCGCGGCTCGGATCCGGTCTTCTCGCCGCTACGAGGGCTGCCTGGCTCGCCTGCGTCGCGGTGCTCGCCTGGGTCACGTTGAGCTTCGGCATCCACTCCTGGGCGACGGGTGCCGCCGACCTCGGCGTCGTCGCGCTGACCTTCGCCTGGTTTGCCGTCTCGTGGGGAAGTGACGCCCGGCGCTAGTCGTGGCTAGTGCCGGCCGGGCGGCCCGGCCCGATCTGAAGGAGCCGGTCGGCGAGTGCATGATCGACCTGGAGCGTCGTGTGGTCGACCCCGAAGCGCTCGTTCAGGAGGCTCTCGAGCTCGCGGCGGATGCCGTGGCAGTCCGCATCAGGCTCGACGAGCACGTGAGCGGATAGCGCCGGGAAGCCGGAGCCGATCTCCCAGACATGGAGATCGTGTACTTCCGCCACATGGGCGTGTGCGGCCATCGCGACACCGATTTCCGAGACCTCGAGGCTCGACGGGGCGATCTCCAGGAGGACTCGACCCGAGTCCCGAAGCAGGAAGAAGGCCGACCGGAGCATCAAGGCCGCAACGAGGAGAGCGGCGATTGCGTCGGCTCGCTCGAACCCCGTGGCCAGGATCACTCCGCCTGCGACCGCCGTCGCGATGAACGCGTACAGGTCGGTCAGGAGGTGCTGGAACGAGCCCTCGACGTTCATGGAGCTACGGTCGGCGCCGGCCAGGACGCTCGTCGCGCACGGCGTTCACTGCGATCCCGGCGAGAGCGACGACGACGATCGTCCAGCCGCTTGCCGCCGGCGGATCGACGAGATGGTCGATGCCGCCGAACACGACGAGGCCCGCCAGCACGAGGAGCGTGGCGCCGTTCGCCTGCGCCGAGAGCACCTCGGTCCGGCGCAGGCCGAACGTGAGGTTGCCGTAGGCGGGCCGCTTCATCAGCCGGAGCACGACGAGCGAGAGCAGAAGCGCGCCGGCGTCGGTAAGCATGTGCGCCGCATCCGAAAGCAGGGCGAGCGAGTGCGCCAGAGGCCCGGCTGCGATCTCGGCGACCATGAACGCGACGATCAGTGCGAGCCCGGTGGCAACCTGCGAGCGTCGGTGTCGGGGCCGATTGCGTGAACATGGGCGCCGTGGCTGTGCCCTGAATGGTCGTGGCTGACGTCCTCGGCGCCTTTGCGATCGGCGGCCTCGGCGCTGCCCGGGCCTGCACCGCATGGGCTTGCCCTGCCTTCGTCGACCGATGTTCATCGATCCGAGCGTAGCGCCCCATGCCACGGGCGCAGGCCGCGCTTCCCGCAGGTACCGGGCGGCCTGGGCGCGGGCCGACGGCTCCCGGGCGCCCGTCGCCCGACCGTCCCTACGATGGGCCTGTGCCACCGAAGGGCAGCGTGATACCGCAGGGCAGCGAGTCTGCCGGACAGCACGAGCAGGTTTCCGGAGCCTGCTCGATTCCTCACGGCCTCAAGTGATCCTCGACGGCCACAACGACCTCGCCCTTCGAGTCTGGAAGGCGGCAGGCAGGGGAGGCCAACCGCAGGGCGTCGACGTCGACCTGGGATCGCCGACAGCGTGGGGTTCTCCGGGTGGGTTCTTCGCGCTCGCGGCGCCGGGAAGCGCCTTCGAGCCGCCGACCGAGGTGCCCTACTCGCTGCCGCTCGATGCGCCGATCCCGCACGAGCAGGCGCGCAAGGATGCCGAGGAGATGGCGACGACGCTCGAGGGCCTCGACGTCTCGATCGTCCGCAGGGTCGAGGAGATCCTTCCCGGGCGGGTGAACGCGATCATGCATCTCGAAGGCGCCGAGCCGCTCGCCCCGGATCTGTCCGACCTCGAGGCGTGGTACGAGCGGGGCCTTCGCTCCGTGGGCATCGTCTGGTCGCGCCCGAACGAGTTCGCCGAGGGCGTCCCCTTCCGCTTCCCGGGCTCGCCGGACACGGGGCCGGGCCTGACACGTGCAGGCCGCGACCTCGTGCACGCCTGCAACCTGCAGGGGATCATGGTCGATGTCTCGCATCTCAACGAGGCGGGATTCTGGGAGGTCGCGCAAATCACCCAGGCGCCGATCGTGGCGACGCACTCCAACGCCCACGCGATCTGCGCCTCGACCCGGAACCTGACCGATCGCCAACTCGATGCGATCGGCGACTCCGATGGGGTGGTGGGGGTCAACTTCGCGGCGATGTTCCTGCGCGAGGACGGCGGTCTCGGCACGGACATCCCCCTCACGGAGATCGTGCGGCACATCGACTACATCGCGGCGAGGATCGGGGTCGATCATGTCGCCTTCGGGTCCGACTTCGACGGGGCAGAGACGCCCGACGAGCTCGGAGGGATCGCAGGGCTGCCGCGGCTCGTCGAGCTGTTGAGGGCGTCGGGCTACAGCGAGGGTGACCTCGACAAGATCACCCACCGCAACTGGCTCCGCGTTCTCGACAGGACCTGGAGCCGCTGGAGCCGTTATTTCGAGCGGGCAAGCCTCGATCCGCGGCCGACGCTCGTCGAGGCGGCGGAGCGGTTCGCCGAGCCGGGTCTTGCCGTCGATCTCGGGGCCGGGACCGGGCGCGACACGGCCGAGCTGCTTCGGCGCGGCTGGCAGGTAGTCGCGATCGACGGGCAGCAGGAGGCAGTCGATCGCATCCTTGCCCACGTCGGCGACAGCGCCCGCCTCGAGACGAAAGTCGGCCGGTTCGAAGAGACCTCGTGGCCGCACTGCGATCTCTTCAACGCGAGCTTCGCGCTGCCGTTCTGCGCGCCGGCGCTGTTCCCGGCTCTCTGGCAGCGGATCGTCGATTCGGTCGTGCCGGGCGGCCGCTTTGCCGGCCAGCTCTTCGGCGTCCGAGACGACTGGGCCAGGACCGGCGTTGTCGTCCAGACGCGGGAGGAGGCGGAGGCGCTCCTCGAGCCGTTCGACATCGAGCTCCTCGACGAGTTCGACGGTGACGGGCCGACGATCATCGGCAAGACGAAGCACTGGCACGTGTTCCACGTCGTCGCCCGGAAGCGCTGAGGTACCGTCGAGACATGCGCGAGCGCTTCGTCGCCCCCGGGCTCGTCGTGTCGGTCGTGGGGCTCGGCTGCAACAACTTCGGGTGGCGCCTCGATGAGGCCGGAAGCCGCGCGGTGGTGGACACGGCGATCGATGCGGGGATCACGCTCTTCGACACGGCCGAGACCTACGGCGACGGGCTGAGCGAGGAGTTCCTCGGGCGGGCCGTCGCCGGCCGGCGCGACCGGGTCGTGATCGCGACGAAGTTCGGCTGGGGGAGAGGCCGAGGTGACAACGACATCGCCCGCGGTCATCCGGGCTACATCCGTGGCGCGATCGAGCGGTCGCTGCTGCGGCTCGATACCGACTACATCGATCTGTATCAGTACCACCGCCCCGACGGGATGACGCCCATCGAGGAGACCCTCGGCGCGCTCGACGAGCTCGTCGCCGAAGGCAAGGTGCGCCACATCGGCTCCTCCAACTTCTCGGGGGCGCAGATCACGGAGGCGGAGCAGGTGCTCGGCCCAGGGCGATCTCCAGCGGTTCGTGACCGCTCAGAACGAGTACTCGTGGCTCGAGCGCGATGCGGAGCAGGACGTGATTCCCGCCTGCGAGGAGAACGGGGTCTGGCTCCTTCCCTACTTCCCGCTCGCAAGCGGGCTTCTGACGGGGAAGTACCGGCGTGGCGAGCCGGAGCCGGACGGCACGCGGCTCAGCGGCCGGGTCGAGGTGACGGACGCCCAGTGGGAACGGATCGAGGGGCTCGCCGCCTGGGGTGCCGCCCGGGGCCTGAGCCTGCTCGATGTCGCGATCGGAGGGCTTGCCGCTCAACCAACGGTCTGCTCGGTGATTGCGGGCGCGATGAGCCCAACCCAGGTCCGCGCGAACGTGGCCGCGGGCGAATGGGAGCCGTCCGAGGACGAGCTGGCGCAAATACGGGCTCTTTGAACTGCTTCTCGAGCGTGGCTGCGGTGCGGGCGAGACCCTTCCGGTCGCTCTGATGCGGGAGTGGCAGGCCCTTGCCCCCGGGTGGGAGCAGGGGCGCGAGCTGCTCTGGCGGGCCACGCGTGAGGTGAGTGAGTGGCTTGTCTCGCGGCTCGATCCCCTGCCGGGGCAGACGATTCTCGAGCTTGCAGCCGGCACGGGGGAGACAGGCTTCCTCGCGTCGGAACGGCTTGGCGCGGAGGGAAGGCTGATCACGAGCGACCGAGAGCCGGCAATGGTGGCGGCGGCCGAACGGGTCGGTCGGGAGCTGGGAGTCGTGAACGCGGAGTTCCGGGCGCTCGACACGATGGCCGTCGACCTGCCCGACGCGAGCGTCGACGGAGTGCTGAGCCGCTTCGGCTACGTCCTCCGAGGCAACCCTCCGACGGCGCTAAGCGAGGCCAGGCGGGTGCTCAGACCGGGAGGCCGGTTCGCCTTTGCCGTCTGGGCGGAGCGCTCGCGCAACTCGTGGATGACGATTCCCGCCGACGTGATGGAGGAGCGCGGCCACCTCGTCACCGAGCACAGCCGGGGAGCGCCTCTCGGAGCGCCGCCGGCCCGAGACGATCTCGGCACTCCTCGCCGGGGCCGGCTTCGGCGAGCCGGAGCTCGTGGAGATGCCGGTCGCCTACGCGTTCGACGGCTCCGACGAGCTGTGGAGCTTCGTGAGCGAGCTCCGAGGTCCAGTCTCGCTCGCGCTGGCAAACCTCGACCCAGCAGAGCGTGCCCGGATCCGTGCCGCCGTCGAGGAGCGCGCCCTCGCACGAGAGGGCGGCTACCGGCTCGCGGGCGTGAGCCTCAACGTCGTCACCGCGTGACGCCGATACCATGCGCCCGTCCGGCGCCTTGGCCGAGTGGTTAGGCAGCGGCCTGCAAAGCCGTCTACAGCAGTTCGAATCTGCTAGGCGCCTTCTTTCAACGGGGCTCTCTGCTCGAGCGGGCGAAGAGAGAGCTCTCGAGCACGTAGAACACGGCGATTGCCCCGAAGAGCGCTACGGCGAGCTTCGGGCTCCAGAGCGCCACCAGGGTCGCGGAGGCATAGATCGGGGCTCCGGGGCGGAATGCGCGGGAGATGCCGTTCACGACCCGCGGGTCGGCATCGCTCGCAATCAGCCGGTTACCGGATGCAGCGTAGAACCAGAAGAGGCCGAAGAGGATCGATGTTGCCGTGAGCGTGACGCCGTAGGTGAGGGCAGCCGCGCGAAGGCCGTGATCGCGCAGGTGGTCTCCGATCAGCCTCGTCGGGAACGGCACGAACGAGATGCACATCAGGAGGCCGACGTTGAGGACGAGAAAGGTCCGGTCGACCCGGTCGATCTGCCGCATGCACGCGTGATGGTTGATCCACATGATCCCGATCGTCAGGAACGCGACCGCGTAGGTCACGTACTCGGGCCAGGCACGGGTGACGGCGTGCCCAAGCGCACCGCCGCGCGCGTCGGCGGACACGTCGAGGATGAGCAGAGTCGCCGCGATCGCGAAGACGCCGTCTGCGAATGCCTCGAGCCTCCCGGTTTCCATTGCCCGCGAGGGTAGGGCCCTCGGCGGATGCCCAATGTGGGCAGGGCTTTCCCCACGAGACAACCTGACCGGGACAAACCAGACGAGGCTGGCGAATCTCTCATGGCGCTCTACAGTGAGGACATGGCGGCGATGAGCACGATCGCGACGGTGTGGATCGACAATCCGCCGGTCAACGCGATCACGGACGAGGTCTCGGCCGCTTTGCTGCAGTCGCTCGAGACGCTCCCGGCGGGGACCCGCGTCGTGGTCGTCCGTGGCGCCGGCGACAAGGCCTTCTCGGCAGGCGCGGATCTGACCGCGATCCGAGGTGGCGGCGGCCCGCCGGGCGGCATCCAGCCGCTCGCTGAGGCGATCGAAGCGCTTCCGCTGCCGGTGGTCGCGGCGATCCACGGCTACTGCCTCGGCGGTGGCCTCGAGGTGGCGCTCGCCTGCGACGTTCGGGTCGCGCAGGTCGACGCGAAGCTGGCGCTCCCGGAGGTGGGGCTCGGCATGATCCCCGGCGGCGGCGGAACGCAGCGTGCGCCCCGCCTGCTCGGTTCGGGCCGGGCGGCGTGGCTGATGATGCTGGGCGAGCGTCTTTCTGCACGGGAGGCCGAGGAGTGGGGCCTCGTCGAGCTCGTCGTCGACGATCTGGACGAGGGCATCGAGCGGGTGGCGGGGAGAATCGCCGAGCAGAGCCCAACTGCCCTTCGCGAGCTGAAGCAGCTCCTGCGAGCCACCCGCGACACAAGCGACTACCGGGCCGAGCTCGATGCCTTCTCCCGCTGCGTCGCCTCCGACGACGGACGCGAAGGCATCGCCGCGTTTCTGGAGAAGCGCACCCCACGCTGGGTCGATCGCTGACCCGGGCGGCAGGCGGCTTCCGCGACGGCGGGTAACTCCACGCGAGGATCGCGTTCGCTCGTATCCTCCCCGAGACGTATGGGAGTCCCGCCACCCGTTCTCCGAGCGCCGCGTCGTCGTCAGCGGCGCAGGTGTCGTCACCTCGCTCGGAAGCGGCCGGGAGACCTTCTGGGATGCGCTCGAGCAGGGATCGAGCGGGGCGCGGAGGATCGTCCTCGACCGGGTCGGCGACGTCACCGCCTGCGTCGTCGAGGAGCTCGATGCCGCGGCGATCGATCGCCGCGAGGCACGGCGGCTCGACCGGGCCGGGCTCCTGGCTGCTCTCGCCGCCGCCCAGGCGCTCGACGACGCCGGCCGCCCCGAGCTCGACGAGACCCGAATCGGGGCAGTGATCGCAAACGCCCACGGCGGCGCCGAGACGATCCATCGCGGCTACAGCGAGTTCTTCGGGCGCGGGCCCGATCGCATCAGCCCCTTCACGGTCCCCCTGGGGCTGACCAACTCGCCGGTGGCGGCGGTGACGCGGCTGAACGGCCTCCACGGCCCCTCGTCGTCGATCGCAACTGCCTGCGCGGCAGGGACGGACGCGATCGGCCTGGCGCTCTCGCTGATCAGGTCGGGCCGCGCGGACGCGATGCTTGCCGGGGGCGCGGAGGCCCCGGTGTCACCCTTCGTCGTCGCCGCCTACCGGCAGCTCGGTGCGCTCTCGACGAGTGACGGGCCGCCTGACGGATGCCTCGCGCCCGTTCGACCGCGCCCGCGACGGGTTCGTGATCGGAGAGGGCGCCGGTGTCCTCTATCTGGAGGAGCGCGAGCGGGCACTCGGGCGCGGCGCCCGGATCCTGGCGGAGGTGGTCGGGTACGCGAGCAACTGCGACGCCGGACATCTGACGCAGCCGGATCCGCTGGGCGAAGGCCCCGCAGCCGCGATCCGGCTCGCGCTCGCCGACGCCGGGATCGAGCCGGAGCAGATCGGGTACGTCAATGCTCACGCAACCTCGACGCCGCTCGGCGACAGCGCCGAGGCGCGTGCGATCGCCGCCTCGGGCCTCGGCGGCGCAGCGGTCTCCTCGACGAAGGCGCTCCACGGCCACACCCTCGGAGCGGCCGGGGGAGTCGAAGCCGTGGCGGCGCTGATGGCGCTCGTCCGCGATCGCCTCCCGCCGAGCTGGAACCTCGACGACCCGGAGCCGGATCCCCAGCTCGACTACATCCGCGCTCCGCGCGCGGTCGCCACGGACGCAGTCGTCTCGAACTCCTTCGGCTTCGGCGGCCACAACGCCGTGCTCGTCTTCGCCCGCGCCTAGAGGCTCCTGAGCCGGCTTCTCAGCGCTCGTCGATGGGCACGACGTGGCGCAGCCCGGGCCCGACGTAGAGCTGCCTCGGCCGGGCGATCTTCTGCTCGGGGTCGTTCAGCATCTCCTCCCACTGGGCGATCCACCCGGGTAGGCGTCCGACGGCGAACAGGACCGTGAAGTAGTCGGTCGGGTAGCCCATCGCCTGGTAGATCAGGCCGGAGTAGAAGTCGACGTTCGGGTAGAGCTTCCGCGAGACGAAGTAGTCGTCCTCGAGCGCGATCCGCTCCAGCTCGAGTGCGATCTCGAGCTTCGCGTCGAGCCCGGTCACCTCGAAGACCGAGTCGGCGACGTTCTTGACCAGCGTCGCGCGGGGGTCGTAGCTCTTGTAGACGCGGTGGCCGAAGCCCATCAGCCGCCCGTTTCCGCTCTTGACCTGCTCGATGAACGCGGGGATCTTCTTCTTGTCGCCGATCTCGTCGAGCATCCGCAGCACTGCTTCGTTCGCGCCGCCGTGAAGCGGCCCGTAGAGGGCGGCGATCCCCGCCGACACGGCCGAGAACGGGTCGACATGCGAAGAGCCGACCCCCCGGACGGCGTTGGTCGAGCAGTTCTGCTCGTGGTCGGCGTGCAGGATCAGGAGCACCTCGAGGGCCCGTTGCAGCACCGGGTTCGGCTCGAGCTCCCCGCCGATCTGGAAGGTCATGTTGACGAAGTTGCCGACATACCCGAGATCGTTGCGCGGCAGCACGTACGGGAAGCCGTGGTTGTGGCGGAAGACGTACGCGGCGATCGTCGGCAGCTTCGCCATCAGCCTCGTTCGCTGCAGATAGCGGTTCTCGGGATCGGAGATGTCCTTCGCGTCGGGATAGAACGTCGAGAGGGCGCCGACGGCTCCCAGCAGCATCCCCATCGGATGGGCGTCGTAGCGGAAGCCCTCGAGGAACTTGGTGACGTTCTCGTGCACGTAGGTGTGGACGCGAACGTCGTCTTCCCAGGTGCGGAGCGCGTCGGCGGTGGGCAGCTCGCCCTCGAGCAGCAGGTAGGCGGTCTCGAGGAACCCGGTCGTCTCGGCGAGCTCCTCGATCGGGTAGCCGCGGTAGCGGAGGATGCCGGCGTCGCCGTCGATGTAGGTGATCTCGCTGCGGCACGAGGCGGTGTTCAGGAACGCAGGATCGTAGGAGAGCAGATCCTGGAGGTCGGTTGCCCGGACCGCGCCGTCGACGATCGGGACCGTGTATTCGCGGCCGGTGCGATTGTCGACGACGGTCAGCGAGTCTTCAGGCATGACGCCAGGTTAGATGTCCCCGGGGTGGACGGCCCACGGTGGATGTCCACGGTCCACCCGTGAAGCGTTGGCGGGCGCTCAGTTGAGCCCCGGGTCGAAGGGCATGGTCGCGAGGAGCGAGAACCTGCCGCCCTTGCGCTGGACGACGGTACGCCAGAGCTCGTCAGGGTCCGACGAGAACACGTCGTCGGGCTCCGCGTCGACGACGATCCAGGACGGCTCCGCAAGCTCGGACTCGAGCTGGCCCGGGCCCCAGCCCGAATATCCAGCGAACACGCGCGACCGGGTGGCTCCGAGCTCGTCGAGATCGGCTCCGGGCCGCATATACGCAACGGCACCGACGATCGGGGCGGCGTCGTCCCGCCGGTCGTCCAGCTCGACCAGGACGACGACGGCCTCGGGCTGAACCGGCCCGCCGACGTACACGAGGTCGTCGGCGTTCGGAAGCTCGGCCAGATCCGGCACGGCATCGGCGACGCGCAGGTCGGAGGGGCGCGAGAGCACGAGCCCCACTGCCCCCTCTTCGTCGTGATGGGTCATGAGGACGACCGTGCGGCGGAAGTTCGGATCGACGAGCGCCGGAGACGAGACGAGCAGGTAGCCGGCCACCGATTCCACCCTCAAAGCATCGCAGCTTCCGGCATCCTGCCCGGCGCTATGTCCCGGCGCGGGAGCCTTTCGAGCCGACGGCAGAACGACGTCCGGCCTCGAGCGTCATCTGCGGTGACCTCGTTAGAGCACGAATCAAGATGGGCCGTCGTTCCCGGCGCTCTCGGATCGTCCTCCAGCTCGGGCCGCGAACGCTTCGCGCCCGGGACCGGAGCTTCCGGCGGCCTTGATCCGGCTGAGCTGGTCTAGCGCTCGACTGAATCGGCTCAGTTCGGGATCGGCTCAGTTCGGGATCGGCCCAGTTCGGGATCGGCCCAGTTCAGGATCGGCTCGGTTCCCGCAGGATCAAGGGCTTCGCGGCTGAAACGGCCGCCTCTCGGACAGGCAACCAGCCTGGCCTGCGAGCCGGCCGTCCCACCCGGTCGCTCCGAGAGCCCCGGACAGGGTTAGCCGCTGCTCAGCGTCACGATCCCGGCGAGGGCGGCGCCGACACCGGCGAGCTGCAGGCGAGTAAGCCGCTCGCCGAGGATCAGCTGGGCGAGGAACACGGTCATCACGGGTGCGAGCGAGCCGAGCACCGAGACGAGCGAGATCAGGCCGTGACCGCTCGCAAGCGCGAAGAAGGCGTTCGCGGACACATCGCAGAGGCCGATCGCCGCGATCGGGACGAGCCAGCGGCGGTCGACCCGGAGGCTGTCGCGCCGCGCCAGGGCGAGCGCGATCAGGAAAGAGAGCGAGCCGATCCTGGCGCCGACGAGCGTCGAGAGCGCGCTCCCTTCGCGGCTGCCGAGCCCGAGGAAGTAGGCGAAGATGCCGAGGGCCCCGGCGGCGGCGATCGCGAGCATGATCGCTCGCGCCCTGTCGGGAACCGCGGACCGCTGCTCCTCGGCCGAGGCGAGAACGGCCCCGGCGAGAGCAAGGACGGCCCCGCCGAGCGCTATGTGGGAGGGGCGTTCTCCGGTTGCGAGCGAGACTCCGAACGGGACGACTGCCCCGCACGCGACGACCGGGGAGACGATGCTCATCGTCCCGGTTGCGAGCGCCTTGTAGAAGGCGGCAAGGCCCGAGCCGCCGCCGATCCCGGCGATGACGCCGAGCCACAGCGATCGCCCGTCGAGGCCGCCGCCGTGGATCGCAAGCGCGACCAGGAGCGCGGCGAAGCCCGCCGACTGCGAGATCACCGATACGGGAATCGTCGGGACCCGCCTCGAGACGAACCCGCCCGAGAAGTCGGCGATTCCCCAGCTTCCTGCCGAGGCGAGCGCGAGCAGGACGGCGGCTGCATTCACCTGGCCAGCATCGCATGGGCGTTACCATTTGCCTCGATGGAGCCGCTCCGGATCGGTGTTCTCGCCGTGCAAGGGAACTTTCGCGAGCACGCAGCGATGCTGCGCGGGCTCGGTGCGGTCGTGCTCGAGGTTCGCAAGCCCGAGCAGATGGAGGGTCTCGACGGCCTCGTGATACCGGGCGGGGAGTCGACCGCATTCACACGGCTCATGCGTCTCTACGGGCTCGACGAGGCTCTCAGAGCCTTCCCGGGTCCCGGTCTTCGGCACCTGCGCAGGCATGATCGTCCTCGATCGAGACCATCTGGGCCTCGTGGACGTGAGCGTGCGGCGGAACGCCTTCGGCCGGCAGGTCGCGAGCTTCGAGACCGATCTCGACGTGGCGGGGCTGAGTAGCCCCCTCCGCGCCGTCTTCATCCGGGCGCCGTGGATCGAGGAGGCCGGGCCCGGGGTAGAGGTGCTCGCGGAGGTCGACGGCCATCCGGTCCTGGCGCGCGAGGGACGCTTCTTGGTCGCCGCGTTCCACCCGGAGCTGACAGGCGACTCGCGGCTCCACGAACTGTTCCTCGAATCGGCGCGGGAGGTAGAAGTTGTCGGGGCATAGCAAGTGGTCGTCGATCAAGCACAAGAAGGGCGCCGCCGACGCGAAGCGCGGCAAGCTCTTCTCGAAGCTCGCGCGCTCGATCATCGTGGCCGCGAAAGAGGGCGGGGGGGATCCTGCGAACAACCTGGCGCTGCAGAACGCGATCGAGAAGGCGAAGTCCTACTCGATGCCGAAGGACAACATCGAGCGCGCGATCGCGAAGGGCGCCGGTGACGGCACCGACGGCGCTGCGTTCGAGAGCATCGTCTACGAGGGCTATGGGCCGGAGGGTGTCGCGGTCATCGCCGAGGCGCTGACCGACAACCGCAACCGCACCGCCTCCGACGTGCGGCACACCTTCGCCAAGTTCGGCGGCAACCTCGGCACCACGGGCGCCGTCGCCTGGCAGTTCGAGCGCCGCGGAGTCGTGCTCGTCGCCGCCGACGGCGTGGACGAGGAGGAGCTCTTCCTGGCCGCCGCGGACGCGGGTGCCGACGACCTCGAGAAGGACGGCGACGTGTTCGAGGTGACGAGCGCGCCGGAGCATCTCGCGGCCGTGCGTGCTGCGATCGAGGAGGCGGGCTTCACGATCGAATCGGCCGAGCTCTCGATGATCGCGAAGAACACCGTCGCGATCGACGACGAGGGGAAGGCGAAGCAGCTGATGCGGCTCATCGACGCGCTCGAGGACAACGACGACGTGCAGGACGTCTACGCGAACTTCGACATTCCCGAGCAGGTCCTCGAAGCGGCCATCTCGTAGGTGAGCGCCGGCGCGCCCGTCGCGGAGCCCCCGCGCGCGGGCTACGGCGAGGCGTTCGGCTCGAGCCAGTTCAGGGCGCTCTTCACGGCCCAGGCGATCTCGATCACGGGTGGGAGCGTCGCCGCGGTCGCGCTGACGGTGCTCGTGTTCCGGCGCACCGGCTCGCCGTTTCTCTCCTCGCTCACCTTCGCGCTCGGCTTCGCCCCCTTCCTGCTCGCGGGCACGCTCCTCTCCGGCCTCGTCGACCGGGTCCGGCCGCGGCGTATCGTCAACACCTGCGACGCCCTCTCCGCAGTGATCGCGGCCTCGATGGCGATCCCGGGGATCCCCGTGGCCGTGCTGCTGGTGCTCCTCTTCTGCCTCGGCTCAGCCTCCTCGCTCGGGAACGGCGCCAAGTCCTCTCTCGTCCGCGCCACCGTGCCCGACCGAGCGTATGTGCCGGCCCGCTCGCTCATGCGAATCGCCGGCCAGAGCGCGCAGATCGGCGGCAACGCCCTGGGCGGCGCGCTCGTCGTCGTGCTCGGGACGAGCGGGGCGATCCTCGTCAACTCCGCGTCGTTCGCCGTTTCGTTCCTCCTCGTCCGCCTGGTCGTCTCGGACCATCCGAACCTGGCCGAGCCCGGGCGATCCGGCCTGCTTCGTGATTCGCTGATCGGTGCCCGAACCGTTTTCTCTCACCGGCAGATCGCCCGCCTGGTGGTGCTCGGCTGGGTCGTGCCGATGTTCTCGGTCGCGCCCGAGTCGCTCGCCGCGCCCTACGTCTCGGCGCAGCACGGATCGACGAGCCTCGTCGGCTGGTGGCTGACGGCGCTCCCCATTGGGATCATCGCGGGCGATGTAGCGGGGGTGCGCCTGCTGCGCCCTGCGGTGCAACGGCGGATCGTGATGCCGGTTGCTGCAGCCGGGTTCGTGCCGTACCTGCTCTTCGCGTTCCAGCCGGGGATCGGCGCCGGGATTGCCCTGCTCGTGCTCTCGGGGCTCTCCGGCATGTACGTGCTCGGGCTCGACGGCCGCCTGCGTGCCGCGACGCCGGACGCGTTGTTCGCGCGGATGATGACGCTCTCGACAGCGGGAGTGATGACGCTGCAGGGCCTCGGGTTCGCACTCGCCGGCGCCCTCGCCCAGGTGGTGAGCTCGGGCACCGCGATCGCCCTTGCCGGGGCGTGCGGGCTCGCATCGGTGGCGGCGATCTCGTTGTGGCCGACCGCAGGAACATCCGATCCGGTGCCTAACCTCTCCGTGTGAAAGCGCTGCACGCATGATGGTTTTGGGCATCGACCCAGGGACGGCTGCTTGCGGGTACGGAATTGTCCACGGAAGCGACGGGCGCCTAAGGGCCACCTGCCACGGGTGGTGGCGAACTCCCGCCTCGCAGCGCGTCGATCTTCGGCTGCTCACGATTTTCGAGGGCGTCTCGGAGCTGATCTCCCAGCACGGCCCGGATGCCGTCGCCCTGGAGGAGTCGTACGTCGGCGCCGACGCCCGCATCGCGCTCTCCGTCGGGCAGGCGCGGGGCGCCGTGCTCGTCGCCGCAGCGTCCGCAGGCCTCGACTGCGCCGAGTACGCCCCTAGCCGCGTCAAGCAGTCGGTCTGCGGCTATGGCCGAGCCGAGAAGGCGCAGGTGCAGCGGATGGTGAAGGCGATCCTCGCGCTCGAGGAGCTGCCGACGCCTCATCACGCCGCCGACGCCCTTGCGGTCGCGATCTGCCACGCGCTCGCACCGCCGCCGCTCGTCGCGAGCCGCTGAGGAGCTCCCGCCGGCGATACCGGGCAGGAGTCGTCCGTGGTCGCGCGTACGGTGTGACCGTGACCGGATTTCGGAGTCTCGCTTCTCGGAGGATGGCGCGATCGCGCGTTGCGCGGAACCGTCGCCGCCAGGTCGAGCGCGGGGGTGCTGATCGAAGTCGGAGGGGTCGGCTACCTCGTGGCGGCCACGCCCCGGGTGAGCGCGCGGGTCGGCGAGGAGACGACGGTCGAGACCTACCTTCACGTCCGTGAGGATGCGCTCCAGCTCTACGGGTTCGCGAGCGCCGAGGAGCGCGAGCTCTTCGAGCTGCTCCTGGGCGTCTCCGGGATCGGGCCCAAGGTCGCGCTCGCGATCGTCTCGGGCTCGCCGCCCGCCGAGCTCAGGCGCGCGATCCTCCGCGACGATCTCGCCCGGTTCGAGGCGATCCCGGGCATCGGCCGCAAGACCGCGCAGCGTGTCGTCATGGAGCTCAAGGACAAGCTGTCCGACTCCGGCTCGGCGGTGGTCGGGAGTGCCGGCGACGAGCTCGAGGCCCGCGACGCCCTGGTCGCGCTCGGCTGGACGCTGATCGATGCCGAGCGGGCACTCTCCGCTGTCGACGAGTCGCTCTCGCCCGAAGAGCAGGTTCGGCAGGCGCTCCGGCAGGCGGCATGAGCTTTCCCTGCGCCGGCCACTGGGCCGATGAGCGAGCGCACGCTGACCCCGGTGGCACTCGAGCAGGAGGAGGAGCTCGAGAGCACGCTCCGGCCGTCTTCGCTCGCCGAGTTCGTCGGCCAGGAGCGGGTCAAGGAGCAGCTCGCGATCGCGCTCGATGCCGCCAAGAAGCGTGGCGAGGCTCTCGACCACGTGCTGCTCGCAGGGCCGCCCGGCCTCGGGAAGACGTCGCTCGCCCAGATCGTTCGGCGCGAGCTCGACGTCGTCGATCCGGCAGGTCGCCGGGCCGGCGCTGGAGCGCAAGGGCGACATCGCGGCGATCCTGACGGCGCTCGAGCCGCGGAGCGTGCTCTTCATCGACGAGATCCACCGGCTGAACCGCGTCGATCGAGGAGATCCTGTACCCGGCGCTCGAGGACTTCCGCCTCGACATCGTCGTCGGCCAGGGCCCGGGCGCGCGGACGCTGACGCTCGACCTGCCGCCGTTCACGCTGATCGGCGCGACGACGCGCACGGGCCTGCTGACAACGCCGCTTCGCGATCGGTTCGGGCTGACGTTCAGGCTCGACCCGTACTCGCCGGAGGAGCTCGGCGCGATCGTCCGTGCGCAGCGCGCGCATCCTCGGCGTCGAGATCGAGGGCGACGCGGCCGAGGAGATCGCGCGGCGTGCGCGCGGAACGCCGCGGATCGCGAACCGGATCCTGCGGCGCGTACGCGACGTCGCCGAGGTGCGTCACGCCGGCGCGATCACGGTCGACGATCGCCGACGAGGCGCTCGCGCTGCTCGAGATCGACGGCTCGGGCCTCGAGCGGTTCGATCGCGACCTGCTCTCGGCGGTGGTCGACAAGTTCGGCGGGGGCCCGGTCGGGCTCTCGACGCTCGCCGTCTCGCTCGGCGAGGAGGCCGAGACGATCGAGGACGTCTACGAGCCCTACCTCCTGCAGCTCGGGCTCCTGCAGCGGACGCCCGCGCGGCCGGGTGATCACCGAGCTCGGGCGTGCCCAGGCCGGGGCGCCGCGAGAGACCTCGACGCTCTTCTAGCGGCTGCGGGATGACTCCTCGCCCAGGGCTACTCGGGGCGGGGGAGAGCCGGCGGCATGCGGGCGTGAAGAGACGGAGGATCGTGGGCGCAACGAGCATCGCCATCACGTCGAACCAGACGTAGCCCGAGGCGACGCCCGACGGAGGGTTGCCGTCGGGGATTCCGAGGCCCGGGGAGGGTGCGCGCCCATCGCCACGTCCCGATGCGCGGTGCCGTAGAGCTCGAGCGAAGCGACCACGAGGAAGACGCTCGCGTAGAGCGCGCGGTTGCGGGACCTCCAGAGGAAGACGAGCAGCAGCGGCACGCCGACCGCCCCGGCGACGTCGCGCCGCGGGAGCACGAACAGGCCGAGCAGCCCCCACGTCGCCGCCGCCGACGGCCGCGGCCGCGACGAGGCGCGCGGGCGTGCGGTGCGGAGCGAGCGTCGCGAGTCGAGAGCCCGGCCAGGTACACGAGGCCATGCGCCGGCGGGACGAAGAGCGGCAGGTTGTGCAGCCGGTAGCGAGTAGACGCCCCAGATGATCGAGCCGGTGAGCTCGCCGACGGTCGCGAAGCAGACAACGCCGACCACCTGCGCCTGCTGCAGCGCGGTCAGGCGGCGTGACGCGAAGACGAGGACGGCCCAGGTGAGCGCGCCGAGGGCCAACTGCTCGCGGTGCGAGGAGAAGTGATCCGCGGCGAGCAGGAGCGCGAGATAGGCGATCAGGACGGCGGCACGGCGCACGTCGAGGCGAGCGTAGCGAGCCGAATGCGGGAGCTCAGCCGGCGTTCGCGCAACGCGTCAGGCTTCACACCGCTGGTGCGGGGTGCGGTGAGCCGTCAACGGTGAGAATTGACAGAGCTGGCACAAAGCGCCGGCGACGCGAGCACATAGAATTGGCATTGAGGCCGGCGGGCTGGCTCCCCACCCTGGGCGGGGTCTTCCCGCGACTCCGGAGGGGTCACACGAGGGAGCGAGAGGCACCGTGAGGGCGCCCGCACGACCCGTTCCGGCGCGTCCCGCGCGAGCCGAAGTCAGCGACCGGTCGCGGAACCGATCAGCGTCCTAGACCGACGCCTCGGCGCGGTCGGCGGATCAGCCGCCGACGCGAGCGCACGTCTAGCCCTTGAACTGCAGCTCGTGCCAGGAGGGCACCGGCGCGAGCTCGAGCAGCGGGCGGCGGCCGCCCGGATGCTGGTAGGCGAACTCCGCCTCGCTCTCCTCCCACACGACCTCGAGCGCGCCGCGCTTGACCTGGTGGTCGAGCCAGGCACCGCGGAAGACGAGCTTTCGCAGCCAGTAGACGAGCGACTCGCCGCCGACCAGCGAGACGCGCTCCCAGTTGCGCTCGAGGTAGCGGCCGAGACGCGACTCGGGCTCGTCGAGCATGCCCTGCGCCGTCAGCGCGACGAGGTCGCTCGTCTCGTCCTCGTCGAGCTCGTTGGCCTCGACGAGGCCGAGCTTCGAGGCGGCGGCGACGACCCGCTGCTCGAAGTCGCAGGCGTTGAAGGTGAGCCGGTAGCCGAGGTATTCGACGATGTAGTCGTCGCCCGACGTGTAGTTCGTATCGGTCATCGCCGGTCCCAGAATAGCCTCCAACAGGAAGGAGCTCCCCTCCTCTCCGGCTACGGTTCAACGATGCTTGCGTCCACCTCGGCCTGGGAGCGCTTCGCGTATCTCTCACCCGTGTTCGTCGCCGGCGGCCGGCCTCGTGCTCGCGGTGCTCATCCTTCTCGGCCGGGCGTTCGCCGACTGGATCCGCGGGCATGAAGCACAAGCGGCTCGTCCTCGCGGGAAGCGTCGCGCTCCTCGGCGTGATCGTCCTCCTGACCTACCTCGGCGTCTCGCTTCCGAAGGAGGAATAGCTCCCCGGCCCTGTCGCCAGGCACCGTCCGGCGACGGCCGTACCCTCGATCGTCCGATGGAGATGTCGCCCTGGACGATCGCTCCTTGCTCCACCGAGGCGTCCGGCGGTCGGTCGAGGAGCTCGGCGTGAGTCGCTACGCTCGCCTCCGTGCTCGTGCGGCGCGGCTACACGGATCCGGCCGAGGCAAGGACGTTCCTGGAGGCTGAGCTTCCCGGCCACGACCCGTTTCATGCTCGGCGACATGACCGACGCGGTCGAGTCGGATCCGGGCCGCAGTCGCCGCAGGAAAGCGGATCTGCGTCCACGGCGACTACGACGCCGACGGCATCTGCGCCACCGCGCTCGCGGTGTTCCTGCATCCGCGAGCTCGGAGCCGAGCCCGCCTGGCATCTGCCCTCGCGCTTCGAGGAGGGCTACGGGCTCGCCGAGCAGACGCTCACGAAGCTCGCCGCCGACGGCGATCGACTTCGTGCTCACGGTCGACTGCGGGATCACCGCCGTCGCCGAGGTCGAGGCGGCCGCGGAGCTCGGACCTCGAGATCGTCGTCACCGACCATCACCGGCCTGCCGAGAGCTTCCCTGCCTGCCCGGTCGTCGCGCCGCTGCGCGGCGACTATCCATTCGCCGGGCTGTGCGGCACGGCGGTCGTCTGGAAGCTCGCCCAGGCACTTCTCGGGGCCGAGCATGCCGTTCCTCGACCGGCACCTCGACCTCGTCGCGCTCGCCACGATCGCCGACGTCGTGCCACTCATCGACGAGAGCCGAGGCCTGGCCGCCGCCGGTCTGCGCCGACTCTCGCAGACGCAGAAGCCGGGGCTCCGCGCGCTCATGCGAGTCGCCGGAGTCGATCCCGCAGCGTGCGACGAAGAGCGCGATCGGCTTCCGTCTTGCCCCCCGGATCAACGCAGCCGGCCGCCTCGGGAGGCCCGAGGCCGCGCTCGAGCTGCTGCTGACCCCTGAAGCCTCGGAAGCCTCTCAGCTGGCCGAACAGCTCGAAGAGCTCAATCGCGAACGCCAGGCGGTCGAAGAGCGCATTCTTCGCGCCGCCAACGCCGAGATCGGCTCGTGGCCGGAAGAACGCCGCCGGTGCCGCGGCTACGTCGTCGCCGGCGAGGATTGGCACGAAGGAGTCATCGGCATCGTCGCGTCGCGACTGGCCGAGCGCTACGGGCGGCCCGTCGTCCTGATCGCAGGCTCGGCCTCGGGCGGCCACTGGAAGGGCTCGGGCCGGGCGGGCGGTACCTTCGATCTCCATGCGGGCCTCGCCGCGTGTGCGGAACATCTCGGGCGATTCGGGGGGCACCGGGCGGCAGCCGGGCTGAGCATCGACCCCGGGAAGGTCGAGGCGTTCGCCGAAGCGTTCGGCGCCTACGCAGATGCGACGCTCGCCGAAGAGGACCTCGGCTCGAAGGTGACGATCGACGCCATCGTTCGAGGATCCGAGCTCGGGCTCTCCCTCTGTGAGGAGCTTTCCCGGCTGGCTCCGTTCGGGCTCGGGTAACCCGGGTGTCACCCTGCTCGTCGACTGCGTGCGTGCTCGGCGAGCTTGCGACCGTGGGCGAGGGAAAGCATCTGCGTTTCCGCGTCAAGCAGCGGGGCCTCGACGCCGGGTCTGCAATCGCGTTCGGCTTCGGCGGGCAGATCGACCGCTACCGCCGCGTGGGCCTCTTCGATGTTGCCTTCAGGCTGCAGGAGAACCGCTGGAACGGGACCGTCTCGCCGCAACTCGTCGTGCGGCGGATCTTCGACACCGACGAGCGGTACGAGGACTTGCGGACCTGGTTCGCGGAGCAGTGGCGGCGAGGGGACGGGGCGTGGACCGCCGAGGTGCGCGCCGTGTTCGAGGAGCTCGGCCTGGCCGACGGCGCTCGCCGAAGCCTGCTCGAGTCCGAGGCGTTTCGGCAGCTGCTCGAGGCGCCTCCGCTCGCAGAAGCGGCGTAGCTCTTCCGGCCTGTCAGGCCGAGCGGGTCAGCGCGAGCAGGAGACGCGCTGCGAGCCGAAGACGGCGCGCCTCACGGCGCCGCCTGAACATTGGGTGTCGGTCGAGCATCGAAGCGTTTTCGTTCCGCGCTGGGGCCTGCTTTCCTGTTTTTGGCGGCGTCGCCAGGATCGGCGAGCTGCCCGGCTAAAATGAGGTCATGGCGGTCATCGAGCGGCATCAGGATCTCATCGACGAACTCGTCGCCGAGATTGAGGCCTACAAGGCGGATTTCGACCGCGGCCTGATCACGAGAGCGTTCGATACGCCGCTGCGGCCCACGACGGCCAGGTTCGGAGCTCGGGACAGGAGTTCATCCATCACCCGTGGGGCGCCGCGAAGATCCTCGCAGGGCTGCGGATGGACGAGGCGACGATCGCCGCGGCGCTCCTGCACGACACCGTCGAGGACACGGGCGTCGCGATCGACGACATCCGGGCCGAGTTCGGCGAGGAGATCGCGAAGCTCGTCGAAGGCGTCACCAAGCTGACGCGCGTGCAGTTCCAGAGCCGCGAGCAGGCGGAGGCTGAGAACTACCGCAAGCTCATCGTCGCGATGGCCGAGGACGTGCGCGTGATCCTGATCAAGCTCGCCGACCGGCTGCACAACCTGCGCACGATCGAGTACATGGGCAAGCAGACGCAGGTCCGCAAGGCGCGGGAGACCCTCGAGGTCTACGCGCCGCTCGCCCATCGCCTCGGCATCCATGCGCTCAAGTGGGAGCTCGAGGATCTCGCGTTCGGGACGCTTCATCCGCGCAAGTACGAGGAGATCAAGCAGATGGTCTCCGAGCGGCGCGCCGATCGGGAGGAGCACGTCCGCGAGGCCTCGCTCGTCCTGCAGCACGAGCTCGACAAGGTCGACATCCCCGCCGAGATCTCGGGGCGCGCCAAGCACTTCTACTCGATCTACGACAAGATGACGCGGAAGGGCCGCGAGTTCAACGAGATCTACGACCTGACCGCGATGCGCGTGATCGTGGAGCGGGGCGGGGACGAGGGCACACGCGACTGCTACGGCGCGCTCGGGCTGATCCACTCGCTCTGGAAGCCGATGCCGGGCCGCTTCAAGGACTTCATCGCGATGCCGAAGTTCAACGCCTACCGGGCGCTGCACACGACCGTGATCGGGCCGGAGGGTCGACCCCTCGAGATCCAGGTGCGGACCCGCGAGATGCACGAGACCGCCGAGTACGGCGTCGCGGCGCACTGGATCTACAAGGGCGGCCGCCGAGACCGTCACGACGACGAGTGGACGCAGTGGGTGAAGCAGCTCATGGACGTCGGCACCGACGAGGCCGATCCGCGCGAGTTCATGAAGACGTTCCGCACCGACCTCTTCGACGAGGAGGTGCACGTGTTCACGCCGAAGGGCCAGGTCAAGACGCTGCCGGCGGGCTCGACCCCGATCGACTTCGCCTACGCCGTGCACACCGACGTCGGCCACCACACGGTGGGCGCGAAGGTCAACGGCCGGATCGTCCCGCTCCACTACAAGCTGAAGAACGGCGACTTCGTCGAGATCCTGACCTCGAAGCAGGGTCGGGGGCCCTCACGCGACTGGATGTCGCTCGCAAAGAGCTCCAGGGCGCGGAACCGAATCCGCCAGTGGTACACGCGCGAGACACGCGAGGATCAGGAGCACAAGGGGCGTGAGGCGCTCGAGCACGCGCTGAAGCAGCAGAACCTGCCGTACGCGAAGCTGCGGGGCTCCTCGGTGCTCGCGCAGGTGATCCGCGACTCGGGCTTCAAGAAGGCCGAGGACTTCTACCTCGCGCTCGGCTCGGGCCGGCTGCAGTCGGGCGCGATCGTGAACAAGGTGATCCAGCGGCTCAAGACCGACGAGGTGGCCGAGGAGGCGCCCGTCGTCACGAAGACGCCGAAGGCACGGAGCGCGATCTCCGGCACGCGAGGTCGGCGTCGTCGTGCAGGGCGTCGAGGATGTGCTCGTCCGGCTCGCAAAGTGCTGCACGCCGGTGCCGGGCGACCCGATCGTCGGCTACATCTCGCTCGGCAAGGGGATCACGATCCACCGCGACCGACTGCCCGAACGTGAAGGCACTGCGCAGGACGGAGGAGCGGTTCACGGCGGTCGAGTGGAGCGGCGACGGGACGCAGTCGTTCCGCGTCCAGGTGGCCGTGACCTCATGGGACCGGCCGCGGCTCCTGGAAGACGTCGCCCGGACGTTCGCCGAGCACGGGGCGAACATCGTCTCCTACGGCGGGGTGGTCGAGGATCAGCTCGCGAAGAACTGGTACACGGTCGAGGTCGGCGACGTGTCGTCGCTGCGGTCGCTGCTCAACTCGCTGCGCGCCGTCGACGCGGTGTTCGACGCCTACCGCGTCACGCCCGACCTGAGCCGGTCGCGGTCGGCGAGGCGTGGATGACGCCGCTAGGCGGCGGATCCCACGGGATGCCGCCCGTGTCCCAGCCGACGAGGCAGTAGGGAGAGATGAGGTGCGCGACACGCTCGAGCAGCGAAACGGGTCGTCGCAGGCGTCGGCGACCAGCTCGGCAACGCGGCTGCCCTGGTAGTCGACGGCGACGCGCATGCGCGGTGCTGCGGGACTTGGCGTCCCCGCCTGCGGGCCGAGCACGAGCTCGCCGGCTTCCGTGAAGAGGATGCCCGCCCAGGCGCAGTGGCCGCTCATCGACGAGGGTCTCGACGACTGCGCGGAGACCGTCGTCGGCGTCCTCGGCGGCGGCGAGCGCGTCGCCGAGCTCCGCCAGCGCTGCGGCCGGGTCCATCACAGCGAGACGCCCTCGAACCTCGATACGCGGGCACGGAACTCAGTCTGGCACAGGCAGCTTCAGCCGGGTCGAATGGTCGATCAGCACGATCGTCTGCCGGGCGGTCGCCATCAGCGGCTCGTCGTCGTCGGAGATCCGGTAGACCGCGTACTCGTAGGTGACGCTCGTTCGGCCGATGTGAGCGGTACGCACGAACACCTCCAGCAGGTCGTCGAATCGGGCGGGCGCGAGGTATTCGATGTCCGAGGCGCGCATGACGAACTGCGCGGCGCCGGGCATCGCTTCGCCGCGCAGATGCCGGTGGTACTCGGTGCGGGCGAGGTCGAAGTACGGCAGGTAGCGCCCGTAGTAGACGACGCCCTGAGCGTCGGTGTCGGAGAACCCGACGCGCGTGTAGACCGCGAAGCGAAACGGCGGCTTGCGGTCGGTCGGATGCCCCGGCTCGAACACGCGTCGATCCTAGCCGCGGCCGAAGCAGCCACCCGCACCCAAGCCCGGGGTCAGACACCTGGTTAAACGTGTGCCGACTTCGTGCCAACTGAGGAACAGCTCCGTCATTTCGGCCGGAAGGGTCGCCGGGTCGAGTACGGTGGCTGGGATGCCTCGAACGCCGTGAATGGCGGAGCCGAACGGCTTCGCCACCTCACACCGCGGGGAAACGACGGTCGCGCAATCTTCACCAAAAGCGGCGACCGCGGTCGTCCATTGCTGGTCCCGAGCCCCGGTGGGCCTCCTCCGGGGTGCGGCCACGAGCTACCGGCGCTTGCCGCTGCAAGGGGGCAGGGGAGGGTGGAGCCGGGCCCTTTCGAGATCCGGGACGCGTGCTGAGAGCCGTAGAGCTAATCGCGGATGAGCGCGAGGACTTCGTCGCGCTTGGAGACCATGAGCGCCTCGGACAGCGCCTCGAGGTTCAGCCTCAGGAGCGGCTCCGTATTCGACGGCCTCACGTTCATGTGCCAGTCGGCAGCGTCGATCGAGAGCCCGTCGAGGTGTGACACACGGCCCTCGTTTCCCGTAGCGCTCCTTCAGCTCCTGCAGCTTCAGAGCCACATCCGTCACCGGGGTGTTGATCTCGCCGGTGAGGAAGTACTTCGACGCGAAACGGGGCGAGCATCTCGGCTCAGGCTCCGGCCGCTCTCGAGACGAGCTCGAGCATCAGCAGGAACGGGATCACGCCCGAGTCGGCCTGCGAGAAGTCGCGGAAGTAGTAGTGCGCCGAGACCTCGCCGGCGAAGACCGCGCCCTCCTCCCGCATCCGCTGTTTGATGAACGAGTGCCCCACGCGGTTCACGAGCGCCACGCCGCCCGCCCGCTCGATCGTCTCCGGCACCGCCCACGAGGCTCGCACGTCGTAGATCACCTTGCCGCCCGGCTCCTTCGCGAGGACGGACTCGGCGAAAGAGCGCCGTCACGAAGTCGCCGGGGATGAACTCGCCGCCGTCGTCGACGAAGAAGCAGCGGTCGGCATCGCCGTCGTAGGCAACGCCGAAGGCGGCGCTCTCCTCACGGGTCTTGCGCACGATGAACTCGCGGTTCTCCGGCAGGAGCGGGTTGGGCTCGTGGTTCGGGAACGACCCATCCGGGTCGAAGTAGCAGCGCACAACCTCGACCTGCGGCAGCCGCTCGAGAACGCGGCGGGAGCATCATCGCCGGCCATGCCGTTCGCCGCATCGACGACAACCCGAAGCGGCGAGATCGAGGCTGCGTCGATGAACGAGAGCACGCGGTCGACGAACCCGTCCCAAACGTCTCTCCGGACGCACCTCGCCTTTGCGGCCCTCTCGCCACTCGCCGCGAACGGCGCGGTCGCGCACCTCGACCAGCCCGGACTCGCTGCCCTACCGGCAAGGCGCCCCGCCGCACGATCTTCATGCCGGTGTACTGCTTCGGATTGTGCGAGGCAGTAACCATGATCCCGCCGTCCAGCCCGAGCTTGTCGGTGGCGAAATAGACCATCTCCGTGCCGACCAGGCCGAGGTCGGCCACGTCGGCGCCGCCGTCGGCGGCCCCGGAGATCACGGCCTCGGCCATCGACGGGGACGAGAGCCGCACATCGCGGCCGACCGCGATCCGCTTGGGCTCGAACTGCTCCACAAACGCGCGGCCGATCGCATACGCCCCTTCTTCGTCGAGCTGCGACGGATAGAGCGCACGCACGTCGTAGGCCTTGAACGCGGACGGATCGAGCATCGGCTCGATCCTACGGACTGCGGCGCCTCAGCGCGAGAACACGAGCCTCGCCTTCTCCTGCCACGCCGAGATCCCGCCCGGCTCGAGAAAGTTGCAGCCGCCTGCCTGGACATCCTCCGGCATCGTGTCGTAGAAACGGTCGGCGACGAGCCGGAGCTCGCGGTCGCCTTCGCGGCGTCTGCCGCCGGCTCGGCAAGCTCGAAGCCCACCGCCAGGTGCTCCACCGGATGGTCGAAGTCGCGGGTCGTCTCGACGACCCCGACATAGGCCGCACGGATCACGTCGAGCCCGGCGCAGAAGTCGGCGACGGTGCGTGCAAGCTCAGGCGTGACCCGCCCGTCCGGGGTCTCGAGCAGCCGTTGTCGCACGCTCATGCCGCAATCCTAGGTCGGCGGGCCGGCGACCGCCGATTCGAGAATGACGCCGATCGCGTCGGTCGACGCCGCGTCCGGCGACTCCGAGATCACGGTCGCCGCGCGGTCGAAGCCCCGCGAGCGCCTCCGCCAGCGGCTCGGCCCGAAGCGTGCCGGAGCCGTACGGGGAGATGCTTCGTCTCGTTGCGGTTCGCAAACTGGATGTCCGAGAAGTGGATGTGGAAGGGCGCCCCTTGCTCGAGCACCCCATCGGCCTCCTCGAGCGCCTCGGAGAACCGCTCGACAACGGTGAAGCCGCCGTCAGAGGTCGCGTGCATGTGCGCGAAATCGATGACCGGGCGTACCCAGCCGAGCCGCCGCGAGATCTCCACCACATCCTCGAGCGACCCGAGCTCCCGCACCCGGCCCATGACCTCGATGCCGAACGGCACATCCCTGCCCTTCGCCGCGAGCCGCCCGCGGAGCTCGCCGAGCTGCTCGCACACCGAATCGATCGCGTCCTCCCGCGTCCGCCCGAGCAGGAACCCCGGATGGAAGACGACGAGCTCGGCTCCGGCGGCCTTCGCGATCCCGGCCGAATGGTCGAGCATCCCCACCGCCATGTTGAGCTTCTTGCCGCGCTCGGCATGGCCCATGAAGCCGGCGATCGGCGCGTGCACCGACAGCACGACGCCGCTCTGCGAGCGAGCTCGCCGAAGCGCTCGGCGAACTCGTAGCTCATCCAGAATCCCCCCTCGAAGTCGATCTCGCAGGCCGAGAAGCCGCGGGAGAGCAGAGCCTCGAGGGCAGCCTCCGGGGTCTCTCGCACCGGAACCCTGGCAGGGCCGAAATGCAGGGCTTTCGTCATCGCGACAAAGCCTAGAGGCTCGGCCGACCGAAGGCCGCCCGCGGCCGGGGCATTCTGTCCGATTGGCCCTCTACGCTCAAACGCATGCCTGAACGCCCAACACGCATAGACCTGCTCGAGCTCGACATCGACCTCCGACTCACCGATCTGTGGCGCGAAGCCGAGGGGATCGAGGAGTGGTCGCTCGAAGTCGTCGCGGCCTTCATGCGCGCGGCCTACGGCAAGGGGTACTGCGACGCACTCACCGAGGAGCTGCCCGGGTCGCTTTGTGCCGACCACGGCTACCGGGTGCCGGAGCGACGCGTGCCGACCGCCGCGGACGCCTGAACCAGGTTCCCGGCGACCACTCGCCGCACCGACGCCTTCAAGGACGGGTTCGTTTGAGGGGAGGTACACTCGAAGCCGATGGCTCGCTCACGTCGTAGCCCGGCGAGGCTCGTCATTGCGTTGTCGGTATCGGGTCTCCTGGCGATCTTCCTGATCTACACGGCCCTCCACGGTTCGACGCCCGCGCTCCAGCCGAGCAACCTCGCCGGCCATGCCGGAACGGTGTCGCTCACGGGCAAGGTGATCGGAACGGTCACCGGAGACTCCCATCAGACCGACGGGCTGAGGTTCAAGCTCCACAACATCAACGGCACGAGCCCGGTCATCCCGATCGTCTTCCACGGCTCCGTCCCCGACCTGTTCAAGACGGGCCGTGACGTGAACGTCACGGGCGAGATGCAAGATGGCGCCTTCGTGGCGACAGCACTCACGACGAAGTGCCCCAGCAAGTACACGTCCCAGACCTAAGTGGACATGCAAGGCCTCATGGCTACCCGGAGTCGTCATGGCTGAGGTAGGCCGCGCAGCACTCATCATCAGCCTCGGGCTCGCGCTCTACGCCTGCGGTGGGGGGACGGTCGCGGCAATTACCCGGCGCCGGCGCCTCGCCGACTCGGCACGGAACGCGCTGATCGCCTGCTTCGGCTCAACGGTGATCGCCTCGTTCGTCCTTGCGCGGGCGCTCGTGTCGCACGACTTCAGCTACCGCTACGTCTACCAGCACACGAGCCGCGATCTCAGCACGATCTACTCGCTCACCTCGTTCTGGGGCGGGGAGGAGGGCTCGCTGCTCCTCTGGCTGCTCGTGCTGACGGGCTTCTCGGCCCTCGCCGTCACGCTGAACCGACGGCTCCTACAGGACGTGGTCGTCTGGGTCGTGCCAGTCCTGGGCGGGATCGCGAGCTTCTTCGCGTTCGTGCTCGTCGCCGTCGCGAGCCCCTTCGTCACCCAGACCCGCACGGTCGACGGCCTCGGGCTCGTCCCGAGCCTCCAGAACCCCTACATGGTCGCGCATCCGCCGATGCTCTACCTCGGATACGTCGGGCTCTCGATCCCGTTTGCCTTCGCCGCCGGCGCGATGCTCTCCGGTCACACCGACGAGCGCTGGATCGTCGCGACCCGCCGCTGGACGCTCGTTGCCTGGATGTTCCTGGGTTTCGGGCAGATCCTGGGCGCTCACTGGGCCTATGTCGAGGTGGGCTGGGGCGGCTACTACGCGTGGGACCCGGTCGAGAACGCCGCCTTGATGCCGTGGCTCGTGGCCACCGCATTCCTGCACTCGGTGATGATCCAGGAGCGGAAGGGGATGCTGCGCGTCTGGAACATGGTGCTCGTCGCGCTCGCCTACGAGCTCTCCGTGTTCGGCACCTTCCTGACGCGCTCGGGCGTCGTCGACTCGATCCATTCGTTCGCCAAGAGCTCCATCGGCGGGTGGTTCCTCGCGTTCGTCATCATCAGCTCGCTCTTCTCGCTCGTGCTGATCCTGAAGCGCCTTCCGCTGCTGCGGGCGCGGACGAAGCTCGAGTCGCCGCTCTCACGTGAGGCGACCTTCCTCTACAACAATCTCCTCTTCGTCGCGCTCTGCCTGACGATCCTCTGGGGCGAGATCTTCCCGATCCTGACGCAGCTCTTCGAAGGCGAGCAGAAGACGATCGGCCGCCCGTACTTCGACTTCTTCCTGCGGATCTTCGGGCTCCCGCTACTGCTCCTGATGGGGATCGGGCCGCTCATCGCCTGGCGCCGTACCTCGAGCCGTGCGCTGCTGATCGCGCTCCGGTGGCCGATCGGCGTCGCGATCGTCTCCGGGATCGCGCTCACCGCCGACGGCGCGGGCTCGTCGCTGCCCGGCTTGATCGGGTACACGTTCTCGGCGTTCGTGCTGACGACGATCATCGTCGAGCTCGTCCGCGGCACGCGCGCGACCGGATCTCTGACCCAGCTCGTGGCCAGGAACCGCCGCCGCTACGGGGGGTACCTCGTCCATGCGGCGATCGTGCTCTTCGCGATCGGCGTCATCGGCTCGAGCGCATACGGCACCTCGAAGGAGGTCCCGCTCGCGATCGGCCAATCGATGCATGTGCCCGGCTACACGCTCACCTACGAGAGGCTCCAGCGCACCCCTGTGGTGACGGAGACCGGCTCCTCGACCGACATTCGCGGCACCCTTCTCGTCCAGGGCCGCTACAACGGGACGCTCTCGAGCGAGCTCGTGAACTCCTCCGCGCTCGGTACCCTCGCACAACGTCGGGATCCACACCGACTGGCTGCGGGCCGAGGATCTCTATGTGATCCTCGACCAGGTCGGCCAGAACAAGGTCTTCTTCAAGGTGCTCGTGAAGCCACTCGTGAACCTGATCTGGGTGGCCGGCTACATCTTCCTGGGCGGCTCACTGGTGGCGTTGTGGCCCGATGCCAGAGAGCAGCGCCGGCTCGTAACGCGGCTCTCGCTCGCCCGGGCGTGACCGCCCTTCTCGTGGGAGGGCTGATCGCGGCCGCCGCGGTCGTAGTGGTGGCGCTGCCGTTCTTGCGAGATTCCGGCGAGCCCGAGCAACTCGACGAGGCGCTCGCGGTCGTCGCCGACCGGCTGACGCTGATGGAGGCGCGCGATCGCGCGCTCGCGGCACTCAAGGAGCTCGAGTTCGACCATCGCACCGGCAAGGTCGACGACGACGACTACCGCTCGCTCGTCGGCCCGCTCCGGCGCGCTGCGGCGGATTCTCTCCAGGCGCTCGATGCGCATGGCGCCGTCGATCCAGTGACGCCGCCACGCCGGGCAAAGCTCAAGCGCCGCTCTTGATCGACGGCGCGTGACGCGGTAGGTGGAGACGGGCGCTAGTTGACGAGATGCACGTCTGGCAGGTTGCGCCAGCGCTCGTCGAGCCCGAAGCCGTAGCCGGCGAAGAACTCGTCGGGGATCGTGAAGCCGACGTAGCGGATCGGGAGCTCGTCGACGAGCCGCCGGTAGGGGCGGTCGAAGAGGGCCGCGCAGGCGAGCGACTCCGGGTTGCGGAGCCGGAGCGTGCGGCAGAGATAGTGGAGCGTCAGGCCCGTGTCGACGACCTCGTCGACGATGATCACGTCGCGACCCGCGATCTCGAGGTCGAGATCCTTGAGGAAGCGGATCTGCTCGTGCCCGCCGAGCTCGCCCGACCCGTAGCGCGGCGAGCTCGAGGAAGTCGAGCGCATGGGCGATCGGGATCGCGCGTGAGAGGTCGGTCACGAATGGGACGCAGGCCTTGAGCGCGCCCACGAGCACCGGCTCACGGCCGGCGTAGTCGCGCGTGATCGCCGACGCCGAGCTCGCGAACGCGCGCCGCGAGTGCATCGGCGCCGAGGTACACCTCGCCGATCCGCTCGTCCATCATCCGAGTCGATCGCTGGCAGCCGGAGCCGTGGTCGGGAAGTCTCAAGAGGCGCGGCGCAAACCGTAATGCTCGGTGATGCGCGCGAAGTCGCGCTCGTAGAAGAGCTTGATGCGAACGTCCGGGTAGACGCTGCCGCAGCTTCCGCAGCTTGCGGTTCTTGCGCGTCACGAGCGACTGCTTCATCACCGTGACCTCGAGGTACAGATCCTGCTCGGGGAGGTAGAAGTCGGGCGTGAAGGCCTCGGTGACCCGGCCCTCCTCGTCTTCGCTCGAGCACGAAGGTGTGCGGCTCGTACAGCCAGGGCAACCGTAGTAATCGAGGATCTTCGCGTACTCGAGCTCGGCCTCGTTGACGAAGCGCGGCGTGTCCATCGCCACGATATGCCTGGAAATGAGGCGTTTCCAGTGCCACCTGGGATCAAGGTACCAGTGGGATCGGATGCTCGGCGTCCGATCTAGACTGCCGCAGCGTGGAGCCGACGTTCACGATCGCGCACCTGTCGGACATCCACTGCGGCGATCCCCATTTCGTCCCCGACCTGATGGAGCGGGCGATCTCCGAGATCAACGCGCTGAGCCCGGACATCGTCGTCTGCTCGGGCGACCTGACCACCTACGGGTTCAAGGAGGAGTACGCGCAGGCGCAGGCGCTACCTCGACCGGATCGAGTGCGAGTCGTTCGTCGTGATCCCGGGAAACCACGACTCGCGCAACGTCGGCTACGTCCATTTCGAGGAGCTGTTCGGCGAGCGGAACTCGGTGCTGCACAAGGACGGGGTCACGGTCGTCGCGGTCGACTCGACCGAGCCCGACCTCGACCACGGCCAGATCGGCCGCGGGCGCTACCGCTGGATCGAGGAGCAGTTTCGCCCCGAGGCACGCCTGAGGGTCTTCGTCCTCCACCATCACCTGCTGCCGGTGCCGGGCACGGGGCGCGAGCGAAACGTCGTCTACGACGCGGGCGATGCGATCGAGTGCCTGCAGCGCGCAGGAGTGAACCTCGTGCTCTCGGGGCACAAGCACGTTCCATACGCATGGCGGCTCGAGAATCTCTTCGTCGTGAACACCGGCACGGTCTCGACGCTACGGCTGAGGGGCAACACCCGGCCCTGTTACAACGTCGTCAAGGTCACGGGCTCGCACGTCGAGATCTGGCGGAGCTATCCGTTCCACAGCCAGGAGCGGATCATCCAGTTCGACCTCGAGACCCTCGAGTACGAGAAGTACACAGCCCGGATCGACCACGAGGTCACCTCTCAGCGTTGAGAGCGATGCAGCGTTGAGAGCGGTCGCCCTCGTCGACGGCGAGCACTCGCAGGACGTCCTCGGGGCGGCCCTGCTCGAGCTGCCGTACGAGTGGGTGGGGGCGATCTTCGTCGGCGGCGGCGAGAAGCTTCGCGGCGGCTGGCGGCTCGGCGTGCCGATCGTGGAGGGCTTCGGCGATGCGGAGCTCGTGGTCGATCTCTCCGACGACCCGGTGCTGCCGCCGCCCGCCCGGTTCGAGTGGGTCTCGCGCGCCCTCGCCGCGGGCCTCGCATATGTCGGCGCCGACTTCCGTTTCGACCCTCCCGTCTACGAGCCGGTCGACGTCCCCTCGATCGCCGTTCTCGGAACCGGGAAGCGCGTCGGGAAGACGGCCATCACCGCGCATCTTGCGCGCCTGCTCGCTCGCGACCGCAACGTCGCTCGTCGTCACGATGGGCCGGGGTGGGCCGGCCGAGCCGGAGCTGGTCGAGCTCGCCGCCGCAGCTCGATCGATCTGCTCGAGCTGTCGAGGGCCGGGCGGCATGCGGCCTCCGACCACCTCGAGATCGCGCTGCGACGACCGGCGTGACGACGATCGGCTGCCGGCGGGCCGGCGGCGGGCTCGCAGGCACGTCCGTTCGTCACGAACGTCGGCGACGGCATCCGGCTCGTCGAACGAGCGCCGCCCGAGCTCGCGATCTTCGACGGGAGCGGCACCGCGATCCCGCCCGTCGCCGCCGACCGCCGCATCCTCGTCCTCGGCCCCGGGCACGACCGGCCCGAGCGCCTCGACGACCTACCGACGGCTCGATCTCCGACCTCGTCGTCGCAATCGGCTGCGAGGCCGAAGGGGCGATCGCGGCCGACGCTCCGGCTCCGCCCGCTCGGCGAGCTCGCCGGGCGTGTCGCCGTCTTCACCGCCGGTCCGGCCGACGCTCGGGCATCTCGACGCCGACATCGTCCACGTCTCGCGGAGCCTCGGGGACCGCCACGCGCTCGAGGCAGAGCTCGCGCGGCCTCGACGCCGACACCTACCTGATCGAGCTCAAGGGCGCCGCCGTCGACCTCGTCGCCGAGCAGGCGGTGGCACGAGGCAAACGGGTCGTGCTGGCCGCCAACGACGTCGTCGCACCGGGTCTCGACGAGGCGCTGCTCGCGCTGGCGCCCACGGCGGCGGCAGTGTGAAATGAGCTCTCGAAGCGAGCCACGAGCTGCCGTGACGGGCCGCTGCGCTACTCTCGCGGCATGCCTACGCGCGAAGAAGTGTTCGAAGCGCTCCACCAGGTCGAGGACCCCGAGCTCGGAATGGACATCGTCGATCTCGGGCTTCTCTACGACGTCGAGGTCGACGGCGCGAAGGTAAAGGTCACCTACTCGCTCACCTCGATGGGATGCCCGGCCGGTGCGATGATCCAGGAGGACATCGACCGTGTCGTACGGGAGCTTCCAGGTGTGGAGGACGTCGAGTCGGACCTGACGTTCGAGCCCCCGTGGAACCCCGACCGCATGTCCGACGACGCCAAGTTCATCCTCGGCTTCTGAGCCCGGCGCAGCTCGTGAACCTGGCGATCCGCCCGCGAACCCACGAATGCCTGCGTGAACGTCAGGATGCCAGCCTGAACGTCAGCTGCCTCCTTGAACGTCAGGATGCTCGGCTTGAACGTCAGGATCCCGGCTTGAACGTCACCATGCTCCTCTGTGACTCCGTCGCCGAGGCCGACGGCAAGTTGTACGTGCTCGGCGGCGGCTGGTCGCGGCTGAACGTGCCCGACTCGCCCGTCCCGATGGGCCTCGCGGTCAAGATCGGCGTTCCATGGGACCAGACGAACCGCCCGCACATGATCCGCGCGAAGCTGATGACCGAGGACGGCGAGCACGTCGAGATCGAAGGCGAGCCCGTCGAGGCCGGAGGCGAGGCTGAGGTAGGCCGTCCCGCCGGCGTGAAGCCGGGAACAGACATCGACCTGCCGCTCGCGATCCAGTTCAACGGCATCCGGCTGCCGGCGGGCGGGTACCGGTGGGAGCTCGAGATCGACGGCGAGCTCCAGGCGCAGGTGCCGTTCCAGGTCGGCTCGCGCTGACCCACACGGGCGCCGGCCGCGATCCTGCCCGCAGCGGCAGCCAGCCCGGGATCCCCAGCACTAGGACGGGAGTCCCGGTACTAGGTCCGAATCCCCAGCACTAGGCCGGGATGCGCAGCACGATCTTCCCGAGCTGCTCGCCGCGCTCGAGCCGCTCATGGGCGGCGGCGGCCTCGGCGAGCGGGAAGACCTCGTCGACGACCGGCCTCGCCTCGCCGCTCGCGATCAGGTCGTAGGCGCCCTGGAAGTCGGCCGGCGTCCCCATCGTCGAGCCGAGGACCGTGAGCTCCCGCCACCAGATCCGGTGCAGCGCGGCAGGCGGGTTCGGGCCCGACGTGGCTCCGCAGACGACGATGCGCCCCTCGCGTGCCGCGGAGGCGAGCGAGCGCGCCCAGGTCGCCTCGCCGACGTGCTCGACGATCACGTCTGCGCCCCTTCCCGGTCAGCTCGCGCACCCGGGCGACGACGTCGTCGGTGGCGTGGTTGAGCGTCGCCTCGGCCCCGAGCTCGCGCGCACGCGCGAGCTTCGCGTCGCTCGAGGAGGTGACGATCGTCCGCGCCCCGAGCGCGTTCGCGATCGCGAGCGCCGCGGTCGCGACGCCGCTTCCGATACCCCAGATCAGCACCCACTCGCCCGCCTCGAGCCGCGCCCGGGTCACGAGCATCCGGTAGGCCGTCTGGAAGACGAGCGGGAACGCCGCCGCCTCCTCGAACGACAGCCCCGCCGGGATCGGGTGGACCGCGCTGCGCGGCACGGCGATCAGCTCGGCATGGGTGCCGTCGCGGTGCTCGCCGAGCACGTGGATCCCGTCGTCATGCGAGAGTCCCGGGTTGATCACGACGCGCTCGCCGGTGCCAGCGATGACGCCGGCGCCGTCGGCGCCGAGGATCCGCGGCTTCGGGACCGAGGGCAGCCCGCGGCGGAGCCAGATGTCGAGGTGGTTGAGCGAGGCGGCTCGAAGCTCGACGAGCACCTCGTCGGGGCCGGGAACCGGGTCGGGCACGTCCTCGTAGCGGAGGACCTCGGGGCCGCCCTCCTCGTGGATCCGGATCGCCTTCACGTCTCGATCGTATGCGAGCGCCGCAGGCGGCACCCTCGGGTACCGCTGCCACAATGCCTGCATGACAACCGCCGAGGTGCAGCGGCTCGGCGCTCGAGCTCGGCCTCGATGCCGTCGGGGTGGCACGCGCCGAGCCGTACGTCGAGACGGAGCGGCACATCCGCGAGCGTCGCGCCCGCGGGCTCTTCGGGCGGCTGCGCTTCACGACCGTCACGCCGAGATCTCGTGCCATCCCGAGCTCCTCCTCGACGGGGCGAGGCCCGGAGCGTGATCTCGGCCGCACTGGTGCTACTACGCCCCCGAGCCCGACGCTCGCGCCGGGACACGGGCGGCTGCCGCGCTACACGTGGCATGACGGCTACGCGGCGCTGCGCGAGACGGCTCGAGGCGCTCGGCGCGCGCGCTCGGCGGCGCCCTACCGCGTCCTCGTCGACGAGAACCAGCACGTCGATCGCGAAGCCGCCGCCCGCTCCGGCGTCGGCTTCTACGGCAAGAACACGATGCTGATCACGCGCCGGCACGGCTCCTGGGTCGTGCTCGGGACGCTCGTCACCTCGCCGAGCTCGAGCCCACCGCCAGCGATCGGCGCCCGGGTGCGGGGCGTGCACGCGCTGCATCGACGCCTGCCCGACCGGGCGCGCTCGACGAGCCCGGCGTCCTCGATGCGACACAGTGCCTCTCCTACTGGACGCAGGTGCCCGAGCCGATCCCCGAGCACTACCGGGCGCCGCTCGGCGCGCAGGTCTACGGCTGCGACATCTGCCAGGACGTCTGCCCCTGGAACCGCGGCGTCGAAGGCCGCCGAGCCGCCGTCGAGCCCGATCCGGCCGCGCACGTCGACCTGCTGGCCTGGCTCGGCGGCGACCGCCGGCTCGACGAGGACCTGCTTCGGCGCCTCTACGTCCCGCGCAACGACCCGCGCTGGCTGCGGCGCAACGCCCTCGTCGCGCTCGGCAACGAGGGTCGGGCGCGGCCGAGGCTGTGCGCGACGTCCTCGAGCGCCACGCCGGCGGGGCGAGACGAGCTGCTCGCGGAGCATGCCGGGCTGGGCGCTCGCGCAGCAGGGAGAGCGGGCCCGCGCGGAGAAGGCTGACGCCGCATGCAGCTGAGAGGGCTCGAGCGGTGGATCTCGCTCGTCCGCCTCTGCGCGTTCCCGTTCGTTCTTGCCGTCGGTGGCCGCCTCGAGCTACCCGGACGGGCTGGAAGATGTGGGCGTGGCTCACGACCGCCGTCTTCGCCGCCGGTGCAGCGGTCTTCTTCGTGCTCGCACGGTCGGCGCTCGGCAACGCGCACCCGTTCGCTCAGAGCCTCGTCGCGCAGATCTTCGACACGGCGATCGTGACCTCGTACGTGATGGTGTTCAGCTTCGCGCGCGGCACGCCCGTCCAGCAGGTCCTCTACATCGACCTGGCGGCCGCCTGCGTCCGGTTCGAGATCCCCGGCGGCATCGCGCTCGCGGTCGTCTCGGCCCCGATCGTCGCCGTCTTCGAGCGACTGAGAGACGATCAGCTCCACATCAACTTCAGCTGGAAGCTCGTCGCGTTCCAGACCGGACTCGAGCTGATGATGGCGCTGATCGTCGGCTGGCTCGTGCGGCGGCTCGCTGCCGAGGGGGCGCTCGCCGGAGGCCAAGCGGCTGACGAGGAACGGCGCACCGTCGACGAGCTCCGCCGCCTCTCGGCGCTGCGCGCCGACTTCGTCTCGCTCGTCTCGCACGAGGTGCGGACGCCGATGGCCGCCGTCATCGGCTCGGCCCGGACGCTTGCAGCAACGCTGGCGCGACCTCTCGCTCCGAGCAGCGGGACGCGTTCCTGGCCCTGATCGCCGACGAGACCGACCGGCTCGCGGCGCTCGTCGGCGAGGTGCTCGACAGCTCCCGGATCGACGCCGGCACCTTCAGCTACCGCTTCGACGAGCTCGACCTCGGCGGGCTGATCAGCGAGACGGTCGGCGACTGCCGAGGTCGGGCGCAACATCGCCCCGGATCGCGGCTCAGGTGCCGGGCGACCTGCCGCTGGTCCGCGGCGATCCGGCCCGGCTGCGGCAGGTGCTGACGAACCTGATCGACAACGCGGTCAAGTACTCGCCCGAAGGTTCGCCGGTCGAGGTGCGCGCGAGCGCCGCGAACGGGCACGCGACCGTCGAGGTGGTCGACCGGGGGAGCGGGATCGCGCCCGAGGACCGGGCGCTGATCTTCGAGAAGTTCGGGCGTCTCCGGGGCACCCGTCTCGAGCCCGGCACGCGGACTCGGCCTCTACATCGCAAGGGCGATCGTCGAGGCGCACGACGGCACGCTCGAGGTCGCGCTCGACGCCCGGCGAGGGCTCGACGTTCACGCTGACGCTCCCGTTGCGGCACTCCGAGTCGTGAGCGCGACTCCGGGAGGTCGCGGCCGACGCCTAGCGAGGCAGTCGCCGGACGCGTCGCCTGGCGGCGTGCGCGTCAGCGGTCAGGCGCCGGGCGGCTCGGCGCAGCTCGCGCGCTCGAGCTCGCGCGCCCGGGTCGCGACGAGCGCGCGCAGCTCGGGCGGCTCGAGCACGATCGCCTCGCCGCGGAACGAGAGCACCTCGCCGACGAGCCACGTCGGCGCTGCCGACCGGCCGCTCCGAGAGCGCCGCGCCGTCGACGAGCGGGCGCGCGCCCTTCTCGACCTCCCAGCGGCCGACCGCCGGCGAGTACCAGATGCGGGCGGTCGTCGCCTCGTGGAGCTCCGAGCGGATCGAAGCCCTCGCGGGGGCTGAACTCCCGCGTCAGCTCCTTCGCCGTCCGGGTCCGGTCGAGGCGGTAGCTCCGCGGCGCGTCGCGGTCGACGTCCCACGTGTGCACGTACCAGTGCGGCAGCCGCCGCTCGATCCCGTAGGGCTCGATCGTCCGCGTCTCGACCTCGGTCGACTCCGGCTTCAGGTACTCGAGCTCGACGAGCCGCTCGCTGATCGATCGCGCGGGTCAGCGTCGCCGACGAGGTCCTCCTCGGCGCCGGCCTGCGGCGTCGGGGTCTGCGCGAGGTCGAACTGACCGAAGGCCTCCTCGAGCTTCTCGCGCACCCGGTCGAGCGGGGAGCTCGAGCCGGCGGCGATCATCGGCCCGACGAACTCGAGCGCGAGCCGGATCGCGCGCGCCTCGAGCGGCGTCAGCCGCGGGCGCCCGGCGGAAGGTGTCGCCGAAGAGCTCCTTGTCGACGTGCACCTCGTCGCCGTGCAGCTCGGCGTAGACGGCGTAGCAGCCGCCGCCGAAGTTGACGAGGTTGAGCAGCGACAGGTGCTCCTCGAGCGCCTCGGGCGGGATCGAGAACCGCTCGATCAGCTCCTCCGCCTGGATCACGGCGTCGCGCTCCTCGCCGCAGGCGGCGAGCAGGTAGGCGAGCAGCGACTGGAGGACGCCGAAGCGCTCCGGGGCGACCGGGCCGGCCTGGCGGTCGGCCGGGCGGTCGATCCCAGATGATCGCGCTGCTCGGCCGCCGGCGACGGGCGGCGGCCCCTCGTGCGCCCGCCGCGCCGCGCGGAGCCCTTCGGTCACGAGCCGCCGGAGCGGTGAGGGCTCGAGCGGGACCGCGCGGCCCTCCTGGCGCAGGATCCAGCGGGCGAGCAGCGGCAGCGAGGCGTACTCGGTGACGAAGACGCCGTCCTCGACCCGGTTGCGGGCGCCCGTCGTACTCGCGCTGCACCCACCAGGCGGTGTCGGGCGCGACGCTGATCCGCGCCTCGCCGCGCGATCTCGCCGAACTGCCACTCGGCGCGGCCGCGGAACTCCTCGACGTCGAAGCTCTCCGGGACGCGGAAGTCGCGCTCGCGCCGGGTCGCGAAGCGGATCTCGGAGCGGATGCGCGAGACGCGGAAGCTCTTCACGACCTTGTCCTCGAGGTCGAGCCCGATCACGTACCAGGTGCCGTTCTCGGGCAGCAGCGCGTAGGGGTTGATCGTGCGCTCGCGCTCGTCGTCGCGGGCGATCGACCAGTACGCGAAGCGCACCGTGCGCTGCTTCGAGATCGCCGCCTCGAGCTTGCCGAGCCGGCCCTGGAGCTCGGGCGTGTAGTCGGGGTCGCGCACCTCGACGCGGACGGCGGTCGCGGTCGGCGCGCCCTCGAGCATCGCCGGCCGAGCGGCCGAGCGCGAGGTTCTGGAGCGCGAGCCGGAGCGGCTCGGCGTAGGCGAAGCGCCCCTCGAGGAGGTAGAGGCAGGTCTGCAGCGCCGCGAGCTCGTCGTCGTCGAGGTCGAGCGGCGGCAGGAAGTAGCGCTCCGAGCGGAGCGTGTAGAGCTCCTCGCCGGTGAACTCGTCGCGCTGGGAGTCGAGCGGCACGCCGAGCCCGACGAGCTCGGCGCGGTCGGAGTAGAAGCGCCGGGCGAAGGCCTCGTCGCTCATCTCCTGGTAGCCCTCGACGTTCGACTTGATGTCGCGCGCCGTCAGCGGCCGCAGCTCCGCCATCAGGAATGCGACCAGCGAGAGCTGGCGGATCAGCTTGTCGGTGTCGTGACTCACAGGGCTTGCGAGCTTACAGCGCGGCAGCTCCGAGCCATGCAGCTCGGCTTCGACCGCACGGGTCCGTCGGTCACGACGCAGCGTGGAGCGGTCTCGACGCTGGCGGGACGCTGCGTCCGACGGCGTCGCTCAGGCCGCGACCCGCGAGCGGTCGAGGTGCTGGTGCGAGGGGCAGTAGTCCCGCTCCGGCAGCGGCGTGCGCTGGCAGGGCTTGCCCTTGCGCGTCGTCGCGTGGCAGTGCGCGATGCCGCCCTCGAAGGCCCCGGACTCGATCTGCTCCTCGATGAACTCGACCGCGGCGCCGACCCCGTGGTTCACCGACCACGCCACCTGCGCCTGCACGGTGATCGGGAAGTAGCGCCGGATGTCCTGGAACAGCGCCCGGTCGGGCTTCGCGAAGTAGTGCGGGTCGGCGGCGAGCCGCTCCATCGTCCCTTCGCAGGCGGCGAGCACCTCGCGGCGGTACTCGAGGTGCGTCGCTCGCGTCGACGTACGGATCGATCAGATCCTTGATCGAGCGATAGATCGCTCGAGAGTATTGATACATGCAGTGCTGAATTTGAAGGATCGCGCTCGTCCATGCTGTCGCCTTCGTCTCCTCTGCGACGATGTGCAAACCGATGTTTGGGAGCCGCAAACCGTGGCCGCGACCGCCTGTCACTAGACTAGCACTCTACCTGCTTCTCCAGGCTGTTACAAATGTTTTCTCACTTGACAACTCATCGAGTCGAGAGTCGAAGAGTCGCGCTTCGAGGCTCCGTTCACGGGGCAACGCGGAGCACGTAGGCGCGCCCCGAAGCCGCGATCATGCACGGTTTGCGAGCGCCGTCTGCGCATCTCCGGGGGCGCCGTAGACGCCGCTGAAGACGACGTAGTAGCCCGGATGAAGGCTCCCGAAACGCGAGGAGTCGAGCACCCCGACCTGCGGGAGGCCGTCGCGGGCGGCCGCTCTCGCGACCGCGCGCGGCTGCTTCGAGCCCGTCGCGGCGGGAGTGGAGACGAGGACGACCGTCCAGCCGTCGAGACTCGGCCGGCCACACGGTCTGGCCGTTGGCGCCGCTGGCGACCGGCGCTCGCGACGCGCCGAGCGAGGCGGCGCGCGACGAACGTCGTCGGCGGCCGCGCCGACCCGTGGTGGCGGTTGACCACGATCGACGCGCGCCGCGCCGGCAGCGGCGAGCACGAGCCGCGGCGAGCGCGAGCCAGAGCCAGTCGCCCGGATACCAGCCGATCCGCCGCATCCAGACGCGGCGCAAGCCGGCGATCGCCCCGGCCACGACGGGCAGCCGCAGGCCGCACTCGAGGCAGTAGGTCTGGCTGCGGCTCGCGCGGGCGCCGCAGCGTGGGCACGTCGTTTGCGTGAGGCCGCGCAGCGCAGCTCGCGTGACATCGCCGCCGTCACGGCCGGCACGCTCCGCTTGGCTGCCGCACCGGCTCGCAGCCCTCGCCGCGGTCGGGCGGGGCGATCATGGTGTCGCCCGGTACCTCCTCGTCGCCCGTCCTCGAGGAGCCGGCCGCAGTTCGGGCAGAAATGGGAGCCGCGCAGCACGGGGGCGCCGCAGGACGGCAGCGCTCGGTTCCCTCGCTCCCGTGCAGCAGCTCGTCGATCTCCGCGAGCCGGGCGTCGATCCCGATCACCTCCGCGCAGCGCTCGTGGAGGAGGTCGTCGCGCCAGGCGCCCCGCCGGTACATCTCGACCGTGAGCCCGCCGAGGTCGCGGAGCCGTTCCTCGCGCGCCTGGAGCAGGGCCCGCCGCTCGCGCCGCAGCAGACCCGGGATGGGGCGGCGCATCCGCGCTGCATCGGCGTGGGCCGGCCGGGGCGCGGCGACTCGGGCCTGGCCGAGCCCGATCTTGCCGAGCCGGGCTTGGCCGAGCCGGATCTGGGGCCGTCCTCACGGCGGAACAGAGGCATCCCCGACGAGTCTAACGGGGGCATCCGCCGGTCTCGGCCCGCGGGTCCGAGTTGCGATTGACACGACCCGTACGCTCAGAGGGCGGAGTCGTCGGCCAAGCTCACGAGAGTGTCTGGCTCCGGGGCCTCGGAAGGCCGGGCTAGCGCCGTGGCTGCGGTCGGGAACCCTGCTGCGGTCGAAGATCCTGCTGCGGTTGGAAATCCTTACGTTTCCGTGAAGCACGGCATACTTGCGAAGCGAGACTTCGTGGGACGATGCGCCGAATCTGCCTCATCCTGCTCATGGCTGCACTTGCCGCCCCTGCGGTCGCCCTGGCGTCGACCGTGCGGCCGGCGACGGCTCGCTCGGTGTGTCGGCTGCCAACGGCAGCGTGGTCGTCGGGCCACGGCGTCATCTACGGCCATTTCGACCAGGGGACGCTGACGGTGGTCGACTACAAGCCGGACGACGGCGCGAGTGTTCCGTCGGTCTCGAACGTGCGGGCGCAGCACGAGCCGCGGCGGCGTGGTCTACAGCGGCAGCGACGTCAGGTTCCTGCTTCCGTCGGGCCGGTACACGATCGAGCTCGTCGCGACCGACGTCGAACGCCTCCGCGGTCGGCAAGGGCACGGTCGTCGCCACCGGAGCCGGGCACTCCGCGACGACGGCACGGTGACCGTGAACGGCGGCAAGCCGGTCGAGCTCTCGAAGGCTCGCACGAGCCAGACCTTCGGCACGGGCAAGGGACCTGATGTCCCTCCGGCTGTCTTCCTCAGGCGCCAAGGGGCTCTAGGCGTGTCGGCGGCCGACTCGACGATCCTCGTCGTCGAGGACGAGAGCTCGATCGCCTCGTTCGTCTCGCTCTACCTCAAGAACGCCGGCTACGCGGTGCAAGACGGCCGCGACGGGCGCCGAGGCGCTCGCCGAGGCGGCCGCCGCGACGCCGGCGCTGGTCGTGCTCGACCTGATGCTCCCCGACATCGACGGGATCGAGGTCTGCAAGCGGCTGCGCCAGCACTCGGACGTGCCGATCCTGATGCTCACCGCGCGCGACGAGGACATCGACAAGATCATCGGGCTCGAGGTCGGCGCCGACGACTACCTGACGAAGCCGTTCAATCCCGCGCGAGCTCGTCGCGCGGATCAAGTCGATCCTGCGCCGCTCCTCGCCGGAGCGCCGCGAGCTCGAGACCGAGGTGATCACAGCACGGCGACCTCCGGGTCGACGCCGGGCGGCGCGAGGCCACGGTCGACGGCGAGGAGATCCAGCTCGCGCCGAAGGAGTTCGACCTGCTCTGGGAGCTCCTCGACCACCGCGGGCTCGTGCTCACCCGCGACCAGCTGCTCGAGCGCGTCTGGGGCTACACGTTCGCCGGCGACACGCGCACCGTCGACGTGCACGTGCGCCAGCTGCGCCGCAAGCTCGGCGATGCCTCGCCGATCGTGACCGTGTGGGGCGTCGGCTACAAGGTCTCGACCGCCCGGGAGATGCACAGGGACGCCGGCCCGGTCTAGTCGGCGCACCGTGTTCAGCTCGCTCCGCGTTCGGCTGCCGTTGCTCTTCCTCGCCGGTGTCGTGCTCGCCGGGGATGGTCACCACCCTGATCGCGATCCAGCTCTTCCGCGAGCTTCGCCCGCCACCAGACGCTGAACGAGCTGCGCCGTGAGGCGGCCGGGATCGCGCAGCTCTACTCGAGCGCGGTCAACGCCGACTTCGCCGCCCCCCGCGGCGACTCGCGGCGGGCGCCCAAGTTCGCCCGCATGGAGCTCGAGCATGCGACCGGCGACCAGATCTACTTCGACGGGTCCGTGAGCCCGTTCCCCGGGGAGAACTCGGGCCTGCCGCGGCTCAACCTGACGCACGGTCAACTGGACGTCGGGCCGTGCGCTCACCTTCGAGTTCACCCCGCCGGGCCTGCACGGCGCCTACTACGCGGTCGCGAACCCGGTCAACGTCGGCAGGACGCCGATCGGCGCGATCATCGTCGCGAAGAAGAAGACCGCGATCAACGACCTCGTCGACTCGCTCGTACGCCGGCTCGCGGTCGCCTTCGCGCTCGGGCTGATCGTCGCCGGCGCGCTCGCCCTCTACGTCTCTCGGCGGCTCGTGCGGCCGCTGCTCGGCCTCTCGCGTGCGGCCGACGCGGTCGCGGGCGGCGACTACGACGTCGCAGTGCCCGGCCGCGGCTGCCGGCGAGATCGGCCATCTCGCCGAGCGCTTCGAGGAGATGGCCCAGCGGCTGATGGAGTCGGAGGCGCGCGAGCGGAACTTCCTGATGTCGGTCTCGCACGAGCTCCGCACGCCGCTGACCGCGATCCGCGGGCACGTCGCCGCGCTCGCCGAAGGGCTGATCGAGGATCCCGAGCAGCAGTCGCGCTCGCTCGCGATCGTCGAGGCGGAGGCCGAGCGGCTCGAGCGGCTCGTCGGCGAGATCCTCGACCTGGCACGGCTCGACGCCCACCGCTTCACGGTGCACCACGAGGAGGTCGGCATGGAGCACCTCGTCGAGCGCGCCTACGAGACCTTCGCCGAGCAGGCGCGGGCGCGCTCGATCGACTTCGAGGTGACCATGAGCGCGAAGCCGGTGATCGTCTCCGACGGCGACCGGGTGCTGCAGATCGTCGACAACCTGCTCTCGAACGCGTTCCGCGCGACGCCGGACGGCGGCCGGATCGGGCTCGAGCTCGGGCAGACGAACGGGACGGTGCGCGTCGCGGTGCGAGGACACGGGCCCCGGGATCCCGGCGGAGCAGCTCGAGCGGCTGTTCCGGCCGTTCGTCTCGGGCGGCGGCGGGCACCGGCCTCGGCCTCGACGATCGCCCGTGAGCTCTCGCATGCGCTCGGCGGCACGCATCGAGCTCGACTCGGAGGTCGGTCGCGGGTCGCGCTTCGAGCTCGTGCTCCCAGCTAGCTCGGTCGCTGAGTCGGTCGCCCGAGCAGGAGCCGCGCGCAGGAGGCCGAGCCTACCGCTGAGCCGGTGTTGACCGAGCCGGTGTTGACTGATCAGCCTGTCTCGGCAGTGCGGATCGGCACGACCTGTGCGCGCGGATCGACGCTCTGCTCGATGCGGTCGAGCCGCTCGTTGATCGATCGCCACTGGCTGGTGATCAGGTCGACGAGCAGGGCGAGGTCGTCGATGCGGGCGTGACGCTCGATCAGCAGGTCGGTCTCGAGGCGCTCGAGGCGGCGGATCATCTGGTTCGACAGGCCCTTGACCTCGGCGAGGCGGCGCGAGATCGGGGCCGCCTCCTCGCGCAGTCCGTCGCGGAGCGCGCTTCCGACGGCGTCCGGGAGGACGACCTGAAGCTCGTCGGCGGTCTGCGCGAGCGCCTCGACCTGCAGCCGCGCCCGATCGAGCGCGGCCGCGATCTCGGGCGGAAGGGAGTAGCGATCTTCCATGACGCCGACGGTAACGTCGCGGTCGGATGAACGCAACCGAGCTCGACTACGAACTGCCCAACGAGCTGATCGCGCAGCGTCCGCTGGAGCGACGGGACGCGTCGCGGCTGCTCGTTTACTCGCGGGCGAGCGGCGAGATTCGTCATCGCATGCTTCGCGCGACCTCGCTCGGCGAGCTGCCGGCCGGCAGCGCTCACCGTCGTCAACGACACGCGGGTGGTGCCGGCCCGGATCGCGATCGAGAAGCCGCGCGGGGAGGTGCTGCTGCTCGAGCGGCTCGCCGGCGGCGAGTGGGAGGGGCTCGCACGCCCGACGCGCCGGCTGCGTGCCGGCGAGCGCTACGGCGCGGTCGAGCTGCTCGAGCACCTCGGCGCGGGCCGCTGGCGGCTTCGGCTCGCACGGCGAGGCCGGCGGGGTTGCGCCGCTTCCGCCGTACATCACCGAGCCGCTCGGCGACCCCGAGCCGCTACCAGACGGTCTACGCGGCGGAGGAGGGCTCGGCGGCGGCGCCGACGGCCGGGCTGCACTTCACTCCGGAGCTCCTCGACCGGCTCGATGTCGAGCGCGGTCACCCTGCACGTCGGGCTCGACACCTTCCGCCCGCTCGCGGTCGAGCGCGTCGAGGAGCACCCGCTGCACGGCGAGCGCTACGAGGTGAGCGCGGCGGCGTGGGAGCGGATCGAGGCGGCGCCGAGGGTGCTGGCCGTCGGGACGACGACCGTGCGGACGCTCGAGACGGTCGCCCGCGGCGCGCCCGCTCGCAGGGCCGGACGGCGCTCTTCGTGCTCCCCGGCTTCGAGTTTCCGCCGGGTCGACATGCTGCTGACGAACTTCCACCTGCCTCGCTCGACGCTGCTCGCGCTCGTGATGGCCTTCGCCGGCGTCGAGGAGACCCGCCGCCTCTACCGCCTCGCGATCGAGGAGCGCTACCGCTTCTACTCCTTCGGCGACGCGATGCTGATCCTGTGACGACACGCCCTTTGCAGACACTGCCTTCAGACACGGCTCCGACCCCGGAGCGGTGGAGTGAAAGCAGCCCCGGAAGCGGGCGCCGCGGTGACGGGCGTGTTCGAGGTCGTGGCCGTCGACGGCGCGGCCCGCGCGGGCCTGCTCACGACCGCGCACGGTGCCGTCGAGACGCCGGCGTTCATGCCCGTCGGGACGAAGGCGACCGTGAAGACGCTCACGCCCGGGGAGGTGCGCGGCGCTCGGGGCCCAGATCCTGCTCGGAAACGCCTACCACCTGCATTTCCGGCCGGGCGACGAGCTGATCGCCGAGCTCGGCGGCCTCCACGCGCTTCATGAGCTGGGACGCGCCCGATCCTCACCGACTCGGGCGGCTTCCAGGTCTTCTCGCTCCGGGACACGCTCCTGGCGGTCGACGACGACGGCGTCACCTTCCGGAGCGTCTACGACGGCAGCGCGAGCCGGTTCACGCCGGAGCTCGCGGCCGCGATCCAGCGCAACCTCGGCAGCGACATCGCGATGTGCCTCGACGAGGTGCCGCCGCGCCGGCGTCTCTCGCCGCGGCGCTCGAGGAGGCGGTGCGCCGCACGACGCTCTGGGCCAGCGATCCAGCGCGACGCGCCGCGCGCGCCGAAGGCCAGCTTCGCTTCGCGATCGTCCAGGGCGGAACCGACCGCGAGCTGCGGCGGCGCTCGGCGGAGGAGCTGCTCGAGCTCGACTTCGACGGCAACGCGATCGGCGGGCTCGCGATCGGCGAGGACCGGGAGCTGATGTTCGAGACGACCGACTGGCTCGCCCCGATGCTCCCGGCCGACGAAGCCGCGCTACTTCATGGGCATCGGCGACCCGGAGGGCGATCCTGGAGATGATCGAGGCCGGGGTCGACATGTTCGACTGCGTGCTCCCGACCCGCACCGCCCGCACCGGCAGCGCGATCACCTGGGAGGGGCGCCTCAACCTCCGTAACGCCCGCTTCGCCCGCGACCCGGGGCCGCTCGACGAGAGCTGCGACTGCCCCGCCTGCACCGGCTTCTCGCGCGCCTACGTCCGCCACCTCGTGAACCAGGACGAGCTGCTCGGCCACCGGCTCCTCTCCCTCCACAATCTACGCTTCCTGCTGGAGCTCACCCGCCGCGCGCGCGAGGCGATCCTGCAAGGGACGCTTCGACTCGCTACAAGCGGGATGCGCTCGAAAGGCTCTCAGCCATGGGACCGGTAATCGTCATCCTCATCCTCGTCGTGGGCGGCTGGCTCTTCCTGGCGCGTCCCGTGGCGCCGCCGCCAGCGCTCCCACCTGGCGATGCAGGACGCGATCGTCGGTCGGCGACGAGATCATCACCGCCGGCGGGATGCATGCGGTCGTGCGCGAGGCGGGCGAGCAGGAGCTGCGGGTCGAGATCGCTCCCGGCGTCGTCGTCACGCTCGACCGGCGGGCCGTCGCGGCGGTCGCCCACGATGAGCCTGCTACGAGGACGACTCGCCGGAACCCGGCGGCAGCCGCGAGCTCGACGACGTCCACGCCGAAGAACTTCCGCCAACCGGCTAACCTTCATACGTTTGGCCTCGCGCCGCTCGCATCTGACGCTGATCGCGCTGCTCGTCGCGGCTCTCGTCGGAGTCGCTCTGCTCGGCGTGCCCGGCTCGCCGTTCCACCGCACGCTCCGTCAGGGCCTCGACCTGCAGGGCGGGCTCGAGGTCGTCCTCCAGGCGCAGCCGAAGCGCGGCCAGCCGCTCACCTCGGCCGAGATGACGAACTCGATCAGCATCATGCGCACCCGCGTCGACAAGCTCGGCGTCTCCGAGCCGGTGATCACCAAGCAGGGGACGAACCAGATCGTGATCGAGCTGCCCGCCGTGCACGACCCGACTCAGGCCGCGAAGATCATCGGCCAGACCGCCCAGCTCGAGCTCTACGACCTGACGCCGTCGCTGCTCGGGCCCTCGATCGACGCGCACGCGAGAACCCGGTCCCCCACACGAGCCTGTTCGACCTGCTCGCGCTCGTTCAGAGCGGCCAGAAGGGGACGCCGTCGGCGTACTACCTCTTCAACTCGCGCACGAAGACGCTCGTCGCCGGGCCCGACCAGACCCTCGCGGCGCTCAAGCGGGACCCGGTCGTGCTGAGCCTGAAGCCCGTCAAGCCGAAGGTCGTGGTCGTCAAGTCCCCGGCCAAGAAGAAGTCGGCCGCTGCGACCCCGGGCAAGGGCGCAAGCGGGAGTGCAGGTAGCGCCGCAGCGAAGGGGAGCGGAAGGGCTCGGACGGAGGCGGAACCAAGACCAAGACGATCGCGCCGGGCAAGACGACCCCGGGCTTCCCGACCGGCTACCAGGTCTCACCGTCCCCGGGAACGCGGTCGTGATCACGTGCGACTCGACCGTGGCCGTCGCAGTGCCCGGGCCTCTCGGCGCCACCGGCGCCCGGCGTCACCTACTACTACCTCTTCAAGCACGGCGTCTACCCGAACGACACCGAGAGCCCGTACCCGCAGATGACGGGCGACGATCTGAAGCTCTCCGGCACGCAGGCGGACATCGACCCGACGAGCGGCCTGCCGATCGTGACGATGCAGTTCACCGGCAAGGGCAACAAGCTCTTCCACGAGATCACCCGCGACGAGGCCCAGCGCGGCCAGCAGCTCGGCAACGACAACTTCCAGAGCTTCGCGATCGTCCTCGACGACCAGATCTACTCGTTCCCGACGATCGACTACACCAAGTACGCGGACGGGATCGACCCCGACCGGGACGGGCGCCGAGATCAGCGGCCTCCAATCGGAGAAGGAGGCGCAGAACCTCGCGCTCGTGCTCCAGACCGGCGCCCTGCCCGTCAAGTTCGTGACGGTCGAGCGCTCCGACGTCTCGGCGACGCTCGGCAAGGACTCGCTCCGCCAGGCGCGCAACGCCGCGATCGCCGGCCTGATCGTCGTCGCGCTCTTCCTGCTCGTTCCTCTACCGCTTCCTCGGCCTCGTCGCCGTGATTCGGCCTCGCGATCTACGCGGCCCTGATGTACGGCGCGATCCTGCTCCTCGGCGTCACGCTCACGCTCCCGGGCTTCGCGGGCCTGATCCTGACGATCGGGGTGGCCGCCGATGCGAACGTCGTCGTCTTCGAACGCATCAAGGAGGAGGCGCGAGCCGGGCGCTCGGTGCGCGCGGCCGTCGCCGCCGGCTACCGCAAGGGCTTCCGCACGATCGTCGACGCGAACGTCGTCACGGCGATCACGGCGCTGATCCTCTTCGCCGTCGCGACCGCCGAGGTCAAGGGCTTCGCGCTGATGCTCCTGATCGGCACCGTCGTCTCGCTGATCACCGCCGTCGCTGCGACGCGAGCGCTGCTCGGCCTGCTCGCCGGCTTCCGCTGGTTCCAGGACCCGCGCTTCATGGGCGCGAGCGCCTCCGAGATCCCGCGCTGGCAGCGGATCGACGTCGTCACCCGGCAGGCGGCTCTGGTTCATCATCTCGGTCGTCGCGGTCGTCCTCAGCGTCGCCGCGATCGGCGTTCAAGGGCCTGAACCTCGGGATCGACTTCAAGGGCGGCGTCCAGATCTCGTTCGCGACGCCGAAGCCGACCTCGCTCGCGAAGGTGCGTCAGACCACGGACGCGATCGCCGGCAACGACGCGGTCGTCCAGGGGCGCGGCGTGACGACGGGCGCAGACTCGTACAAGAACTTCCAGATCCGGCTCAAGAAGCTGCAGACCTCGGAGCAGGACAAGCTCACGAACAGCCTCACGCAGCGTGGTGAACGCCGAGAAGCTCGGGGTCAAGAACGTCTCGGCGAGCTTCAGCCGGCAGATCCTGGACGGCGCGATCCTCGCGGTGATCGTCTCGTTCGTGCTGATCGCGTTCTACGTGACGTTCCGCTACCGCTGGCGGTTCGCGATCCCGATCCTGCGCACACTGGGCAACGACATCCCGATCATGCTGGGGGTCTACGCGATCGCCGGGCGTGAGGTGAGCGCCGACACGGTCGCGGCGATCCTGACCATCCTCGGCTACTCGGTCTACGACACGATCATCGTCTTCGACCGCGTGCGCGAGAACATGCGCCTGATGCCGCGCGCGAGCATCGGGACGATCATCAACGTGTCGGTCTCCGAGGTGCTGAAGCGGTCGATCGTCACCTCGACGATCACGCTGCTGCCGATCGTCGCGCTGTTCGCCTTCGGCGGCTCGACGCTGCGCGACTTCGCCTTCGCGATCATGGTCGGCATCGCCGTCGGCGCCGTCTCGACGATCTTCATCGCCACCCCGATCCTCTCGACCCTGCTCGAGCGCGATCCCGAGTACGCCGGACGGCGCGGCGACGCCTACGACTCGAAGGTGCGGGCGCGCGTGCTCCGCCAGGCCGAGCAGGCAGCCGCCGACATGCCGTCGCCGCCCTCGCCGATCGACGAGATCGAGCACGTGATCGACCGGGTCGGCGAGAGCGTCGCCTCGGCCGAGGACAAGCGCCAGCGCCGGCGCGCAGCGCCGCCAATCGAGGCCGCATGGACGACCCCGGTAACGACCTCTTCGGCGACCGCGACCCGCTCGACCGGCTCCTGTCCCTGCTCGGGCCGAGGCTGGACGAGCTGCGCTCGCTGCTCGACGAGGCGACGACGCGGTGGCGCGGCGACGCGATCCGCGTCGGCGAGGGGACCCGGCAGCGGCTGAACGCGCTCTTCTACGAGCTCGGGCTGATCACCCGCGAGGACTGGGACGAGCTCGACCTGCGCGTCGCCCAGCTCGAGCACCGCGCTGCGGCTGCTCGAGGAGCGCCAACGACGCAACAGAGACGCGGGCGCGAGCAGTAGCCGGTCGCGCTGCTATCTTCGTGGTACGGAGGGCAATCCGGCCCTCCAGTGAGATCGCGTCTCTTTCTGTCCTGACAGGTCGTGGCGACGGGATCTCGACCGACTCAGAAGGAGCCGACTTCCATGACTGTTGATTTCCATGTCGATCGTGACGTCGCGGTCCCGGCCGAGACCTCCGACCAGGAGGACACGGGCGGTTCCTCAGCCTCGGCGTCTCCGAGGCCGTCAACGCCGTGCTCGACCGAGCAGGGGATCGAGCGGCCGTTCCCCGTCCAGAGCCTCGTCATCCCCGAGGCGCTCCGCGGCGGCGACGTGCTCGCCAAGAGCCCGACCGGCTCCGGGAAGACGCTCGCGTTCGCGATCCCGATCGTCGAGCGGCTCGACCCCGACTTCGCGCGAGGTCGCCGCGCTCGTGCTCGTCCCGACCCGCGAGCTCGCGTCGCAGGTGACCGAGGCGACCGAGCCGATCGGCGGCTGCGCGCGGGCTTCGCGTCGCTCCCGTCTACGGCGGGATGCCGCTGCGCAAGCAGGCCGAGGAGGCCCAGGGCGCCCAGATCCTCGTCGCCACGCCGGGCCGGCTGCACGACCTGATCGAGCGGCGCCTCGTCTCGGTCGACTCGGTCAGCGTGCTCGTCCTCGACGAGGCCGACCGGATGCTCGACATGGGCTTCAAGCCGCAGGTCGACCGCATCGTCGCGCCGGCTCCAGTCGACCGCCAGACGATGTTCTTCTCCGCGACGCTCGACGGCGACGTCGGCGAGCTCGCGCGCCGCTACACGCGCTTCCCGGCCCGGTTCGACTCCGTGCTGCCGGAGGAGCGGCGCTCGGGCGACGTCGATCACCAGTTCATCCCGGTGACGCCCGAGAACAAGGTGCAGACGCTCGTCGACCTGCTCCCGACGACGGCGGCCTCGCGCTCGTCTTCGTGCGCACGAAGGCCGGTGCCGACCGGCTCGTCGAGAAGCTCCGCCGCCACGATGTCGACGCGGTCGCGATCCACGGCGACAAGGCCCAGGCGCAGCGCGAGAAGGCGCTCGCCCGGTTCGACTCCGGCAAGGTTCGCACGCTCGTCGCGACCGACGTCGCCGCCCGCGGGCTCGACGTCGACGACATCACCCACGTGATCAACTTCGATCCGCCGGAGGAGGCATCCGCCTACACCCATCGCGTCGGCCGCACCGGCCGGGCCGGTCGCGGCGGCACCGGGCATCACGCTCGTCCTCCCGGATCAGCAGGCCGACGTCAGCCGGGTCGCGCGGCTCCAGGGCCAGACCGAGCGGTTCGAGGAGTCGGGGATGAAGATGGCCCGCCCGCGTCTCGTCTACACCTCGCGCCGCGGGCGAGGCTCCAAGTGGTAGACGAGCGGCTGACCGCGAAGCAGGCGGAGGCGCTCCAGGCCGAGCTCGCCGAGCTCGAGGGGCCGCGCCGCACCGAGGTCGTCGCCGCGATCAAGAAGGCGCGCGAGTTCGGCGACCTCTCGGAGAACTTCGAGTACCACGCCGCGAAGAACGAGCAGGGGCTGCTCGAGGCTCGCATCCGCACGCTGCGCCACCGGCTCGACAGCGCCGAGATCGTCGAGGAGACGGTCGGCGACGAGGTCGGGATCGGCTCGGTCGTCGAGGTCACCGACGAGGGCGGCGAGACGATGACCGTCGAGGTCAGCGCCGTCGGCGGCACCGGAACGGTCTCGCCGACCTCGCCGCTCGGCTCGGCGCTGCTCGGCCACGAGTCGGGCGACACCGTCGAGGTGCAACGCGCCGCGAGGCTCGTGGCGCGCCACGATCGCCGCGATTCGCTAGCCGTCGCGCGATGACGGCGATCCCGGGCGAGAGCGAGCTCGAACGGCTGGTCAACCGGTCGAGGCTCATCGGCTCCGACCCGGCCGCTCGTGCTCCACGGCGGCGGCAACACCTCGACGAAGCTCGCTCGAGCGCGACCAGCTCGGCCGCGAGCGGCGGGTGCTGCGGATCAAGGGCAGCGGCTCCGACCTCGCGACGGCAGCGCGGCGGACTTCCCGGGGCTCTGGCTCGACGAGCTGCTGCCGCTCCGCGAGCGCGACGCGATGAGCGACGAGGAGATGGTCGCCTACCTGGAGCGCTCGCTCGTCGACCCCGGCGCGCCGGCGACCTTCGATCGAGACGCTCCTGCATGCCTTCCTGCCCGCCGCGCACGTCGATCACGTCCACGCCGACGCGGTCTGCGCGCTCGCGAACGCGCCCGACCCGCACGCGGCGGTGCGCGAGGCACTCGGCGCCGACATCGCGGTCGTCGACTACCTCCGCCCGGGCTTCGAGCTCTCCTGCCGCGTCGCCGAGCTCGCCGGCGGCGCGGGCGGTCGTGCTCGCCCATCACGGCCTCGTGACCTGGGGCGAGACGCACGAGGAGTCCTACGGGCTGACGCTCGAGCTCGTCGGCAAGGCGCAAGACGCCGTCGGCGGCCGCGACGCCCGAGGCCGCCGGCGGCGGAGCCCGACGCGCGCGCCGTCGAGGCGTTTCTCGTCCGGCTGCGCGGGCGCCTCTCGCGCGAGCACGCGGCAGGTGCTCGCCACCGACCGCGGCGCAGGCCGCGCTCGCCGATCGCCGGACGTCGAGCGGCTCGCCGAGCTGCGGGGCACCCCGGACCACATGCTGCGGATCGGCGACCGCGCACCTGCGTCATCGGGCTCGACGACGACTCGACGGGCCGATCGACGAGTTCGAAGCGGGGGAGACGGCGCGGTACGCGCGCACCGCCGTCGGCGACGAGCCGCCGCCGCAGCAGAGCCCGGCGCCGCGCGTGTTTCTCGTCCCCGGGTCTCGGCTGCGTCGCGGCCGGCCCCGATCGCCGCACCGCGCGCGATGCGCGCCGAGATCGCCGGCGCATTCCCACGCGACGGTCGGCGGCGACGCTCGACCGCTTCGGGGCTGCGAGCTGGCTCGACGAGCGCGAGGTCTACGAGTTCCAGTACTGGCCGCTCGAGCTCTACAAGCTGACGCTCGCCCCGCACCGCCCGAGCTTGCCGGCCAGGTCGGCGATCGTCACCGGCGCCGCCTCCGGGCATCGGGCGCGACGTTGCGCTCGACCTCGCCGCCCGGGGCGCCCACCTCGTGCTCGCCGACCTCGACGAGGCCGGTCTCGCGGAGACGGCGTCGTCGCTCGAGCAGGCGGTCGCCGTGGCCGGAGACCTGACCGACCAGGCGCGTCGTCGACCGGCTCGTGCAGACGGCGGTCGCGAGCTTCGGCGGTCTCGACGCCGTCGTCTTCAACGCCGGCGTCGCCTCGATCGGCACGCTCGAGCGAGATCGGCGAGGACGAGTGGCGGCGCAGCCTCGAGGTGAACCTGACCGCTCACTTCCTGCTCACGCGGCGCGTGCTTGCCGGTCCTGCGCGAGCAGGGGATCGGCGGCAGCCTCGTCTACATGGCCTCGAAGAACGCGTTCGCGCCCGGGGCCGGCTTCGGCGCCTACTCGGTCGCGAAGGCGGGCCTCGTGCAGCTGATGCGGATCGCCGCGCTCGAAGGCGGCGCTTACGGGATCCGGGCGAACGCGCTCAACCCCGACGCGATCTTCGGCGGCTCGCGGCTCTGGTCGGACGAGGTGCGCGCGCGAGCGGGCCGAGGCCCACGGGGTCGCCCTCGACGAGCTCGAGGCGTTCTACGCCTCACGGAGCCTGCTCGGCGCGGCCGGTCACCGGCGAGGATGTCGCCGAGGCGCGTCGCGTTCCTCGTCTCGGACCGCTCGCGCGCGACGACCGGCGCGGTGCTGCCGGTCGACGGCGGCGTCGCCGGCCGCGTTCCCGCGCTGAGCGACACCGGGCCCTCGCGACGCGCGCCGCCCGTGGCGGCCTTGGCAGGGCGTCTGTGCGCGGGCGCGTGCAACACTTCCGGGATGGCCACGAAGCACGAGAACGGCCAACATCGGACGGCTGGGCGAGATCGCCCAGGTCGCGGTGCGGCACGGCTTCGGCTCGCTGCTCGAGGAGCACCGATCGGGATCGCGCTCGGAGTCACCTCGTCGGCGATCCGCGGCCGGCATCTGCGCGAGATGCTCGACGAGCTCGGCCCGACGTTCGTCAAGTTCGGCCAGCTGCTCTCGACCCGCCCCGACATCGTCCCGCCCGACATGGATCGCCGAGCTGCGCGGGCTGCAGGACGACGTCCGCCCGTTCCCGTTCGCCGACGTCGAGCGCGTGATCAGCCAGGAGCTGAAGCAGCCGCTCGAGCGGCTCTTCCTCGAGTTCGACCGCGAGCCGGTGGCGGCCGCGTCGATCGGCCAGGTCCATCGCGCGGTGCTCCCGAACGGCCGGCAGGTCGCGGTCAAGGTGCAGCGGCCCAACGCGCCCCGCCAGATCGAGAGCGACATCCAGCTGCTCGAGCAGGCGGCGAAGCTCGTCAAGGAGCGCGTGCGCGCCCTCGACTTCGTCGACACGCGCGAGATCGTCGACGAGTTCGCCCGCTCGATCCGGCAGGAGCTCGACTACCGGCAGGAGGGCCGAAACGCGCAGGCCTTCCACCGCAACTTCGCCGCGCACCCGCACGTCGCCGTGCCCCGCACCTACTGGAGCTACACGAGCCAGCGGGTGCTCACGCTCGAGTACCTCGACGGCGTCCAGCTCGCCGACCTCGACGTCTCGACGCCTGGACGATGGAGCAGCGCCGCGACCTCGCCTACGTGATCGCGGAGACCTGGCTGACGATGATCTTCCGCCACGGGTTCTTCCACGGCGACCCGCACCCGGCCAACATCCTCGTGCTCTCGCCCGGACCGGATCGGGCTCGTCGACTTCGGCCTCTCCGGCAAGCTCACCGACCGGGACCTCTCGCAGCTGACGCGGCTCTTCATCGACGCCGCGCACGAGAACGTCGAGGTGCTCCCGCGCCGGCTCGCCGACCTCGGTGTGCGCTACCCGAAGGAGAAGGAGGAGCAGTTCGTCTCCGAGCTCCACTCGATCTACTCGCGCTACTACGGCTCGAGCCTGAGCGAGATCGATCCGCTGCAGGTGATCCGCGAGGCATTCGGGCTGATCTACTCGATGAACCTGCGCCTGCCGTCGCGGTTCGTGCTGCTCGACAAGGCGATCGCGACGATCGGCGCGGTCGGCGTCGACCTCTACCCCGACTTCAACGTCTTCGAGGTCGCGCGGCCCTACGCGCGCTCGCTGATGCTCGAGCGGTTCACGCCGCAGCGGCTCGTCGGCCGGGCGCGGCGCGAGACGCGTGCAGCTCGCGCAGGTCGCCTCGGCGCTGCCCTACCAGATCCACGAGACGCTCGAGCAGGTGCGCGCCGGCGAGATCGAGCTCGGGTTCGTGCACAAGGGGCTCGACGACTTCATGCACAAGCTCGACGTGCTCGCCAACCGGCTCGTGATCGCGCTCGTCACGACCGGCGGGCTGATCGGGTCGAGCCTGATCGGGATCTTCGCGAAGACCGGGCCGCACGTGCTCGGGCTGAACGTCGTCTCGGCGATCGGGTTCGTGCTCTCCGGCGTGCTCGGCGTCTGGCTGCTCTGGGGCGTCGTCCGCTCCGGCCGGATCTAGCGCCCAGGGCGTCGCCCGGGCCAACGGTCGGCGGCCAAATCCCTGCACATCGAGGGAGGTCGGCGATGGGGCGCGCGCCCCACCGCCGACCGATGGCGAAACTAATGTTGACTTTGCAGCATCAATGCCTGACGATGTGAATGCCTGCAGCAAAACTGCCTGCAGTTGAAGTGGTCGCTTCTCAGTACAGCAGCGTTTCTGAGGACAGTGATGTTTCCAGCAGCAGCAGTAGTTCTGATGCGAGTGTCACGAACAGTCGTGCCTTCGAACCAGCAGTGTCTCCTTGCGAAAGACAGTGATTGGTGGTCGCCGATCGCCGTGCCGGCAGAAATCGAGCGTGCGCAGCCGGCTACTGCGAGACTCTTCTTAGCTCAATGCCCCCACGGGAAGATCACCGAGGAACGCGGCAAGAGAACCAGCTACTGCGAGCAGGGTGAACAGACGTACCTTCATGTCGGACCATCCTTCCAGTCGATGCGTTCAGGACAGTCCGAGCGCTCGGACGAGTCAGGAGTATAGATGTCGCGAAAACAAAAGTCATTACACGTGACTGACCCGGTCGAGGTTGGCCTTCGCATCCGGGCGGCGCGTATCCAAGCAGGCCTGAGCCAGGCCGTCCTCGCCGGCGAGCGACTGCTCGGCGGCGTACATCTCGCAGGGTCGAGCTGGGCGATCGCACGCCGTCGCTTCAGCTCCTCCGGGAGCTCGCCCGGCGCCTCGACGTGAGCGCCGAGTACCTCGCAACCGGCTCGGTCGATGGAGGGTGGCGGAGAGCGTCCGCGCCTGCTCGAGGCCGAGCTCGCGCTACGGCTCGAGGATCTCTCCGAGGCACGCGACCTCTACGAGGACGGTGCTCGAGCGAGGCGACCGGCCGCGACCGCATCGAGGCGATGACCGGGCTCGGCCAGCTCGCCCACCGCGAGGGTCGCCATCGCGACGCGATCCACCAGATCGAGCAGGCCGTCGAGGAAGGCGGGCTCGACCCGGTCGATCATCCGACGATCGCGGAGACGCTGGCGCGCGCGTATGCAGAGATCGGCGAGTCGGCTCAGGCCGTGGCTCTCCTCGGACGCTGCGTCGAGCGAGTATCGCGGCGGGTGACGACACGCTCCTGTACATCCGCTTCGCCTCGATGCTCGGTTACGCGCTCACCGACAGCGGCGATATCGGCGGCGCCGAGCGGGTGGTTGCGAAGGCGCTCGTCGCCGGCCGCGAACGTCGCCGATCCCTACGCTCGCGCGCGTCTCTACTGGTCGCAGTCGAGGCTCCTCGCCGAGCAGGGCAACCCGGCCGCGGCCGAGCGCTATGCGCGGCAAGACGCTCGAGACGCTCGCGCGTGACCGAGGACACCTACGCGATCGCGCACGCGCTCGAGACGCTGGCCCACATCTACCTCGACCTCGGCCGGCCCGACCGACGCGCTCGAGCTCCTGGACGAGGGCGAGCCGCTGATCGAGCTCTCGGGCACGGCGCCGGAGATCGGCCGGTTCCGCATCGAGCGGGCCCGGGCGCTCGCGATGGTCGGGCGAGACGGAGGAGGCGGCCTCGCTCGCGATGTCGGTCGCAGGACAGCTCGCCGACGTACAGCCGGTCTCGCGTGGCCGGGCCTATGCGCTGACCGCCGAGCTCTGTATCGCGATCTCGGCGATCTGGAGCGTGCGAAGGAGCTCTACGAGCTTGCGCTCGAGTGCGCGCGAGGGGCAGGCGCCGAGCAAGCATCTGAGCTCGACCTACCGCGGCCCTCGCCGAGGTGTTGAAGGAGCTCGGCCGGCGCGAGGAGGCCTTCGAGCTGCTCGAGCGCGCACTCGAGGTCAAGGACCGGGTCGGGGTCGGCTAGGCGCGACTCCGGCCGGGCGGGGAGCGATCCGGCTCCTCGCGCCGGTGCCGCCTCGCCAATCGAGCGGCCGAGGCTGAACGACGGCAAGCTCGATCGCAGGGCTGGGAACTCGTCACAGTTTCGCGGCAAAGGACATCTGGTCAGAGCCGGTCGCGGTCGCTACCGTCGGCTGGATGTCGACGACCGTTCTCCTCGCAGCGCGGCGAGACCGGGATCCGAGGTCTGCTCGAGCAGCAGCTGCGCGACCACGGCTTCGAGATCGCCGCGCCCGGGCGGCCGCGCCGACGTCGTGATCGCGGCCGACGTGCGGGCGGCAGACGGGGCCGAGCTCGAGCGTCTCTGCGCCGAGGCGCCGGTGATCGTCCTCGGCGCAGCCGACGACCGTCCCGACGACCGAGTGCTCGCCTTCCGGCGCGGCTGCGACGACTACCTCACGCGGCCCTTCGACCACGAGGAGCTCGTGGAGCGGATCCGAGCGGTGCTCGGCGCTCCCGGCGGCCGATGCGCGGCAGGGCCGGGAGTCGGCCGAGCCTGGCGATCGCCGCAGGCAGGCGGACGATCGTTGCCGGCGCCCTCGAGATCGACGAGCGCTCCCGCCGCGTCACACTCCGCGGCATCCCGCTCAGGCTCTCGCACAAGGAGTTCGAGCTGCTCGCGGTGCTCGCGGCCGAGCCGGAGCGGCTGTTCACGAAGCGGCGAGCTGCTACGCGACGATCTGGGCCTGGCCGGCGAGCGATGCGCACCCGCACGCTCGACTCGCACGCCTCGAGGCTGCGGCGCAAGCTGCGCGCGCTCGATCCGCGAGACTGCCTACATCGACAACGAGTGGGGTGTCGGCTACCGCCTCGCTCGGCCTGCCCGAGCAGCTCGCGGAGCCGCTCGCCGGCGCCGCCGGACAACGCGTGCGGCGCTGCCGCCGCGCGTCCGCTAGAAGCGGAGCGTCGCGCCCTCGAGCTCGAGCAGGCGGCGCTTGACGTCGAGGCCGCCGGCGTAGCCGGTCAGCGAGCCGTTCGCGCCGACGATCCGGTGGCAGGGGAGGACGATCGGGATCGGGTTGCGGTTCATCACCGTGCCGACGGCCCGGGCGGCCTTCGGCCGGCCGACGAGCGCGGCGAGGTGGCCGTAGGTGTCGACCCGGCCGTAGGGCACGCGGGCGAGCTCGCGCAGCACCGCCTCGTGGAACGGCGCGACGCGCAGGTCGAGCGGGAGGTCGAAGTCGCGCCGCGTCGCCCGTCGAAGTACTGGTCGAGCTCGCGGCGGACGTCGTCGAGCGGCGACGCGGAGCACGCGCGCGCCGAAGGTGCGCGCGACGACCTCGTCCTGGCCCTCGACCGTGTAGGAGATCCGGCAGAGGCCGCGCGGGGTGGAGGCGACGAAGAGCTCGCCGACGGGCGAGTCGACGACGTCGTAGCGTGACATCGACGAGCCCCTCGCGCAGGGCGGCGGCGCGAAAGCGCGCGTCGAGCTCAGGGCTGACGTTCAAGGTTCCTCCTCAGTCTGCGGACGCCGGACGACGCCGCGGCGCGGGCGGCCTCCTCGGAGGAGCCGAGCGCGGCGCCGATCTCGGCGTAGGGCAGGTCGTAGCCGTAGCGGAGCACGACCGCGGCGCGCTCGGTCGGCGGGAGCTCGCCGGTCAGGTGCTCGAGCTCCTCGTAGGCCGGACGGGCCGGCTCCGCGCGCCGGCCGGTCGGGGAGCTCGTCGACGAGCTCCGCGGCCCGGCCCTTGCGCCGGAGGTCGTCCATCGCGACCCGGGTCGCGATCGTGAACACCCAGGCGCGCAGGTGCTCGCCGTGCTCGAGCCGGTCGTAGGCGCGGAGCGCGCGCAGGAACGTCTCCTGCCAGGCGTCCTCGGCCCGCTGGCCGAGCAGCCGCCGGAGGTATCCGAGCACCTCGCCCGCGTGCTCGCCGTAGAACCGTTCGAACGGGGGGATCGCCGGCACGCCTGCATCATGAGCTGTAACGCGGAGCGCGCGGACTGTGAGACGCGACGCGCGGGCGCGAGCCGCGGAGGCGCTGCGTGAGCTAGCGTCGTCCGCGGAATGGGCCGACGAGCTGACGCCGTGGGAGACGCTCGGCTCCGAGGTCGTCGTTCGACCACCGCTGGTACCGGCTCCGCCGCGAGACCGTGCGGCTGCCGTCGGGCCGGGTCGTCGACGACTACTTCGTCTCCGAGCGCGCCGACGTCGTGCTCGTCTTCGCGGTCACCCCGCACGACGAGGTGGTGTTCGTCCGGCAGTGGAAGCAGGGCCGCCGTGCGTTCCTGACCGAGCTGCCGGGCGGGATGTGCGACCGGGCGAGGACCCGGAAGAGGCCGCGGCGCGCGAGCTTCGCGAGGAGACCGGATACGCCTGCAGCGAGCTGCGGGAGCTCGGCGCGCTTCGAGCCGGACCCGACGAAGACCACGAACACGATCGTCGCCTACCTCGGCCTCGGGGCGCGAGCCCGCGGGCGAGACGACACTGGGACGAGCAGGAGGAGCTCGAGCTCGTGCTGATCCCGGTCGCCGGGCTCGAGGCGGCCGATACGGAGCGGCCGGATCACCTCGGCCGGCACCGTCGCGACCATCTACCGGGCGCTCGACGAGCTCCGACCTCCAGGGCCTGAGATGAAGTCGCCGTCGTCGGGCACGTCGAGTGGGTCGAGTTCGTCGAGGTCGACCACGTCCCGGCGCCCGGGCAGATCGCCCACGGCCTCGACTCGTGGGCCGAGCCCGCCGGCGGCGGCGCAGTGGTCGCCGCGCAGCTCCTGAAGCTCGCCGGCGCGCTGCGACTTCTTCACGGCGCTCGGCGAGGACGAGCTCGGCCGCCGGTCCGAGACGCGGCTCAGAGAGCTCGGCCTCGACGCTGCACGTGCAGTGGTTCGGGCAGACCCGGCGCGCGCTCACGCACGTCGACGCCAACCGCGAGCGGACGATCACGACCATCGGCGAGAAGCTTCGGCCGCGAGGGCCGCTGCCGCTCGGGGGCTACGACGCGGTCTTCTTCGTCGCCGGCGATGTCGCCGGCGCTGCGCTCGGCCCGCGAGGCCGCGCTTCCTCGCCGCGACGCCGCGCGAGCTCGAGACCCTGCTCGAGGGCGACGTGCGCGCTCGACCTGCTCGTCGGAAGCGCGACCGACCCCGGCGAGCGCTACGACGGGCGGGCTCGAGGCCGCGGTCGTCTGCGCGACCGAGGGCGCGCGGGGCGGCATCGCGAACGGCGCGCGCTACGAGGCCGCGCCGCCGCCGGGGCCGCTCGAGGACACCTACGGCGCGGGCGACTCGTTCGCCGCCGCGCTCTGCTTCGCGCTCGCCCGCGGCGACTCGCTCGCCGACGCGCTCGCGCTCGCCGCGCGGGCGGGCGCGGCGGTCGTGACCGGCAAGGGGCCGTACACGGCGCAGATCTCGCTCTAGGAGCAGCTCCGCCGGGCGACCCGAGCGCGTCGTGGCCCGAGGCGGGGACGATCCAGGGCGCCGTGGGACAGCGCTCGCGCGATTCATGCTCGAATAGGTGTGGACAAGTGGGATGTAGTGGGGTAAAGTGGGGCGCAGTGGAAAGGCTGATGGACGCCACTGCAATGCTGCTCGGCGAATACGACCACACCCTCGACGAGAAGAACCGACTCACGCTTCCGGCGAAGCTCCGCGAAGAGCTCGGGAGACGAGGTCGTGATCACCCGCGGCCTCGATGGGTGCCTCGCCGTCTATTCCAGGCCTGCCTTCGACGTCCTCGCCGCGCGGATGGGCACGCTCGATCCGCTCAGCCGCGAGACGCGCACGATGCAGCGGCTACTTCTTCACCGGCGCGCCGCCCGTCGAGCTCGACAAGGCGGGCCGCATGGTCGTCCCGGCGAAGCTCCTCGAGGAGCTCGAGATCGGGCGCGAGGTCACGATCGCCGGCGTCTACGACCACCTCGAGATCTGGGATCGCGCCGCCTGGCGCGAGCAGCTGACGCAAGCCGGAGGGAGCGCGGAAGATGTTGCCGAGCGTCTTGCCAACCGAGACTGACCACGTCCCCGTCCTCGCGGACGAGGTGCTGAGCGCCCTGGCGCCGCAGCCCGGGAGACACGATCGTCGACTGCACGTTCGGCTCCGGGCGGCCATTCCGAGCTCCTCGTCGGCTGCCTTCGCGGCGAGGGGAAGCTGATCGCGATCGACCGCGACCCGACCGTCGCGCCGTACTTCGAGCGGTTCCGCCGCGCTCACGGCGGCGAAGGTGCAGGCTCCTGCACGGCGGTTTCGCCACGGTGCTCGAGCAGCTCGCCGGGAACGGCGTCAGGGCCGACGCGATCCTGCTCGACCTCGGCGTCTCGTCGATGCAGCTCGACCGGCCCGAGCGCGGGTTCTCCTACGCCGACCGACGCGCCGCTCGACATGCGGATGGATCCGTCGGCCGAGCTCACCGCGCGCGAGATCGTGAACGAGGCGCCCGAGTGGCGAGCTGGCCGACATCTTCCGCCGCTACGGCGAGGAGCGCTACGCCCGCCAGATCGCCCGCGCGATCGTACGGCGGCGCGGCAAGCAGCCGTTCGAGCGGACCGGCGAGCTCGTCGAGACGATCAAGCAGGCGATTCCCGCGCCGGCCCGGTTCGGCGAGGGCCATCCCGCCAGGCGCGTCTTCCAGGCGCTCCGGATCGAGGTCAACGACGAGCTCGGCGAGCTCGAGCGGGCGCTGCCCGCCGCGCTCGAGATGCTGCGGCCGCACGGCCGCCTCGCGGTGATCTCGTTCCACTCGCTCGAGGATCGAATCGTCAAGCGCTTCCTGCGGGACGGCGAGCACGGCTGCACCTGCCCGCCCGACTTCCCGGTCTGCGCCTGCGGCGCGACCCCGACCCTGCGTGCGATCCCGCGCCGGGCGATCAGGCCCTCCGCGGCCGAGGTCGCACGCAACCCGCGCTCGCAGTCGGCACGGCTGCGGGTGGCGGTGAAGGTTGGCTAGCAGGGCCGCGGCGGTCGACCGCTCCGGCGCGGGCCGGCCGCGGCCCGGCCAGGAAGGCCGCCGAGCCGGCGACCCGCCCGCGCCGCGCCGCGCCGAAGACCGCGCCCGCGCAAGCCGCGAAGGCGGCTGCGAAGCCGCGCAGCAAGGCGAAGGCGCGGTCGCAGCTCGCGCGGCGCGATCGCCTGGATCGTGCTCGGTGGGATTCTGCTCGCCGGCGTCGTATTCGTAAACCTGGCCGTGCTGCGCCTGAACCTCCGACTCGACAGCGCCACCCAGGAGCGCTCGCAGCTTCGGGCCGAGAACGCCGCGCTCTCCTCCCAGCTCTCGGCGGCGCTCGCCTCGCACGCGCATCCAGGCGCTCGCCCATCAGCAGCGACGGGCTCGTCCAGGCCGATCCGTCCTCGATCGGCTACATCAACCTCGAGGAAGTAGGCCCGTGGCCTCTCCGATGCGCGAGAAGCAGGCGAACCGGCGCATCCGGCTTCTCCTCGTCGTCTTCACGGTCGCCTTCGCGCGCGATGTTCGCGCGGGCGTTCTGGCTGCAGACCGTCGAGGCGGCGCACCTCTCGCACCTCGCGAAGAGCCAGCAGCGAGGAGACGCAGACGATTCCGGCCGACCGCGGCACGATCTACGACCGCACCGGCGTCCAGCTCGCGATCGGCGAGCAGGAGACGACGATCTACGCCGACCCGCAGCTCGTCCACAACGCGCGCGGGATCGCGCTCGCCGCGCACACGATCCTCGGCGTCGACGCGAACTCGCTGTACCCCGCGCTCCTGAACAAGAAGCTCCAGTTCGTCTACGTCAAGCGCTTCGCCGACCCGGCGAAGGCCGCGCTCTTCCTCAAGAAGGGCTTCGCCGGGATCGCCTCGTATCCCGAGGAGCTCCGCACCTATCCGCAGGGCGACGTCGCGCGCGCAGGTGCTCGGCTTCGCCGGCGTCGACGACACCGGCCTCGGCGGGCTCGAGCTCCAGTACAACCGCAAGCTCGCCGGGCGGCCCGGCAAGCCAGACGATCGTGCGCGACCCGACGGGCCAGGCGATCGACGTGATCAGCTCGCGGCCCGGTGCAGGAGGGCTCGAACCTCTTCACGACGATCGACCACACGATCCAGGCGCAGGCCGAGAAGGTGCTGCGCGAGACGGTCGCCCACTGGGGCGCCCAGGACGCGAGCGCGCTCGTGCTCGACCCGGCGACCGGCGAGGTGCTCGCCATGGCGCAGACGCCCGGCTACGACGCGAACAACACCTCGAACGTCGCCCGCTACGCGCCGGCGCTCCTCCGCAACCGGACCGTCACCGACACCTACGAGCCGGGCTCCACCTTCAAGCTCGTGACGCTCACGGCGGCGCCTCACCGACAAGCTCGTGACGCCGAGGACGCGGTTCACGCTTCCCTACCGGCTCCAGTACGGCCCGTGCGCGCAGTGCTCGGTCCACGACGCCGAGTACCGGCCGACGGTGAACTACTCGGTCGCCCAGATCCTCTCGTACTCGTCGAACGTCGGCGCGGTGACGATCGCGCGCAAGCTCGGGCCCGAGCGGCTCCAGAGCTGGGTGAAGAGGTTCGGCTTCGGCTCGCTCACGGGGATCGACTTCCCGGGCGAGAGCGCCGGCTACGTGCTGCCGCTCGACCGAGTGGAGCGAGACGACGATCGGCAACGTGCCGATCGGCCAGGGAATCTCGGTCACGCCGATCCAGATGGCCTCGGTGTACGCGGCGGTCGCGAACGGCGGGGTCTGGATCCAGCCGCATCTCGTCGACCGGGTCGGCGGCCGCGCGCCCGAGACGTGGAAGCACCGCCGGCTGATGTCGGCCGTCGGTCGACCGCGAGATCAAGGCGATGCTCGGCGGCGTCGTCAACGATCCCGGCGCGACCGGCAACGAGGCGAAGATCCCGGGCTACACGGTCGCCGGGCAAGACCGGCACCGGTCAGGTCGCGACCGCCCACGGGTACTCGAGCACCGACTACACCGCCTCGTTCGTCGGGATGGTGCCGGCCTCGCATCCGCGGCTCGTGGTGCTCGTGAAGGTCGACGATCCGCGCGGCTCGATCTTCGGCGGCGTGGTCGCGGCGCCCGGCGTTCGCGGCGATCGCGAAGTTCGACCTCCAGTATCTCGAGGTGCCGCCGGACGCCCCGAAGACGCTCGACGCGACGAACCTGTCTGCGACCGCAGTGAGCCCGGCTCGACTAGCGGTCGAAGGGTGAGCGACGCTCTGACGATCGAGGCGCTTGCGCCCGGAGCACTGGGACGCGGTCGCGCGGATCTACGCGGAGGGGATCGCGACCGGCAATGCCACGTTCGAGACCGAGGTGCCGTCCTGGGAGGTCTGGGACGGCTCTCATCTCGATCTGGCACCGGCTCGTTGCCCTGGACGGACGGCGAGGTCGTCGGCTGGGCCGCGCTCTCGCCCGTCTCGAGCCGCTGCGTCTACGAGGGGGTGGCCGAGGAGTCGGTGTACGTCGCCGAGCAGGCACGCGGCCGCGGGGTGGGCCGGGCGCTGCTCGAGGCCTTGATCGCGCGGGCCGAGGCGGCGGGGATCTGGACGATCCAGACCTCGATCTTCCCGGAGAACACCGCGAGCCTCGAGCTGCATCGGCGGGTCGGGCTTCCGCGTCGTCGGCACGAGGGAGCGGATCGGCCGCCTTCACGGGGTCTGGCGCGACACGGTGTTCCTCGAGCGTCGAAGCGCCGCGCATTCCGTGTGGCGCTCGGCGCTGTCCGGCCGTGCCGGCTGCAGCCCGCGCTGGCGTTGTCGGTGCGCCCGGCGGTGGGCTCGCGGGCGGGCCCGCCGGGCGTCGATAGACTCGGCGCGCGATGAACCTGGAGCGCTTCATCGCGGCGCTCGAGCCGATCGAGATCGTCAGCGGCCCGCAGGCTGGCAGCGAGCGCGGAAGCGTCGACGTAGATCGCGACCTCGCCTACGACACGCGCACGGTCACGCCGGGCGCGCTCTTCTTCTGCGTGCCCGGGCGGAACGCCGACGGGCACGCCTTCGCGCCGACCGCGGCGGCGCTCGGTGCCGTGGCGCTCGTCGTCGAGCGGCCGCTCGAGCGTCGAGCTGCCGCAGCTCGTCGTCGCCGACGTGCGCGCGGCGATGCCGGCCGCGGCCGCGCCTCTTCTTCGACGACCCCTCCGCTGCACCTGCCGGTGGCCGGCGGTCACCGGGACGAACGGGAAGACCACGACCGCCTTCCTGCTCCGATCGATCCTCGAGGCGGCCGGGCGGCCAGACCGGGCTCCTGACGAACATCGAGCGGCGCGTCGGCGGCGAGGAGCGCCCGACCGGGCTGAACACCCCCGAGGCGATCGACCTCCAGCGGCTGCTGCGGCGAGATGGTCGACGGCGGCGACCAGGCCTGCGTGCTCGAGGCGACCTCGGAGGCCCAGGCGCAGGGCCGGCTCGAAGGCACGAGCTTCGCCGTGCTCGTCTTCACGAACCTGACCCAGGACCACCTCAACTTCCACGGGACGATGGAGGCCTACTTCGCGGCGAAGGCGGCGCTCTTCGCCCAGGCCGACCGGGCGGTCGTCAACGTCGGCGACGAGTGGGGCCGGCGGCTCGCGGCCGAGCGCTGCCCGACGCCGTCACCTTCGACGCGTCCTCCGACGCGCTCGACGGGATCGAGCTCGCGGCTGCGCGGGCGCCTTCAACCGCGAGAACGCGATCGGGGCCGCGCTCGCCGCTCCGCGCTCGGGATCGAGCGCGACGCGATCAGGCGCGGGATCGAGTCGGTCTGCGGGCGTCCCGGGCCGCTTCGAGACGATCGAGGAGGGCCAGCCGTTCACCGTGATCGTCGACTACGCCCACACCCCCGACTCGCTCGAGAACGTGTCATCCGCGCGGCGCGAGGGCTCGGCGCAGGGGCGGCTGCATCGTCGTCTTCGGCGCCGGCGGCGACCGCGACCGCGGCAAGCGGCCGCTGATGGGGCGGATCGTCTCCGAGCTCGCCGACCGCGCGATCCTCACCTCCGACAACCCCCGCTCCGAGGCGCCGGAGGCGATCGCCGCCGAGGTCGCCGCCGGGCGCGCTCGGCGCGATCGAGGTCGAGCTCGACCGCCGCGCGGCGATCGAGCTCGCCCTCGCGGCGGCGCAGGCCGGGCGACGTCGTCGTGATCGCCGGCCGCGGCGCCGAGCCCGAGCAGGAGCTCGCGACCGGGAAGGTGCCCTTCGACGACCGCTCGGTCGCACGTGCGCCCGCGAGGCCTGGGCGCCCGGCCGGTGAGCGGCGCGCCCGTGATCCCGCTCGAGCTCGAGCTCCTCGAGCCGCTCGGCCGGCTCGACCGCCCGCCCCTGGGCGACCGAGGTGACCGGGCATGCAGATCGACTCGCGCCGGATCGAGGAGGGCGACCTGTTCGTGGCCGTCGGCGACGGCGCCGACTTCGTCGCGCACGCTCTCGCGCGCGGCGCCGCGGCCGCGCTCGTCCCCGACGAGCCCGCACCGGGCGCTCGCCGCGATCGGCGGCGCCGTGCGCGACCGCTCGAGCGCGCGCGTCGTCGGCATCACCGGCGCGACCGGGAAGACGACCACGAAGGACATCCTCGCCGCGCTCTGCCGCCCGCATCTCCGCACGGTCGCCTCCGAGGGGAACTTCAACAACGAGCTCGGCGTGCCGCTGACGCTCTGCCGGATCGAGCCCGACACCGAGCTCTGCATCGTCGAGATGGGGATGCGCGGGCTCGGCCAGATCGCCTGGCTCGCCTCGTTCGCCCGGCCGGAGATCGGGCTGATCACGAACATCGCGCCCGGTCCACCTCGAGCTCGTCGGCACGGTCGAGAACGTCGCCAGGGCGAAGGCCGAGCTGATCGAGGCGCTGCCGCCCGGCGGCGTCGCGGTCGTGCCCGGACGAGCCGCTGCTCGAGCCCTACCTGACGCGCGACGACATCGAGATCCGCCGGTTCGGCGCGCGTCGAGGAGCCGGGCTGCTTCGCGGTCGGCGGGCGCGACGGTCAGGCTCGAGACGAGCTTCCGGGCGCCCCACCAGCTCGACAACACGCTCGCCGCGCTGACCGTCTGCGACGTCCTCGGCATCCCGCTCGGCGACGGGCGCCTCGAGGTCGAGTTCAGCCCGCTAGCGCGAGGAGGTGATCGAGCTCGCCGGACGGCGTGACGCTCATCGACGACTCCTACAACGCGAACCCGGTCTCGATGCGCGCGGCGCTCGAGCACCTCGCGCGCGGTCGCGGGCGGGCGCCGGCAGCGTCGCGGTGCTCGGCGAGATGGCCGAGCTCGGCGAGCGGCGCCGCCGGCTATCACCGCGAGGTCGGCGCCGCCGCTGGCCGCGATGGGCATCGAGGCGCTCGTCGCCGTCGGCCCGCTCGCGGCCGGGTACGTCGGAGCGGCGACGGCGTCGACGCGCGTCCACGCGGGCTCGCGCCGCAGGAGGCCGCCGGGCATCGTCCGCAGCCTGCTGCGGCCCGGCGACGTGTGCTCGTCAAGGGGTCGCGCGCGGTGGGACTCGAGGCTGTGGCGGCGAAACTTAACCGACCACTAGATGGCACACGTCCTCGTCGCGGCGCTCGTCGCGCTCCTCATCTCGATCCTCGCCGGCCGGCCCTTCATCGACTTCCTGCGGCGGCACTCGCTCGGCCAGACGATCCGCGAGGAGGGGCCCGAGCACCATTCGGCCAAGCAGGGCACGCCGACGATGGGCGGCGTCCTGATCGTGCTCGCGGCGACGATCGCCTTCTTCGCGACGAGCGTGCGCACGGTGCCGGCGCTGACGATCTTCGGGACGACGCTCGCCTGCGGCGTGCATCGGCTTCCTCGACGATCTGATCAAGGTCCGCCACCGCCGCTCGCTCGGGCTCTCGGGGCGGATCAAGATGCTGCTCCTGCTCGCGACCTCGGCGGTCGTGTGCATCGCGGCGCACCACCAGCGGCTCCCGCACTCGGTCTTCGTCCCGATCGTGCAGAAGTCGGTGCCGCTCGGCTGGGGCTGGTACGTGCTCGTCTTCGTCATCATCGCCGGCGCGGCCAACGCGGTGAACCTCACCGACGGCCTCGACGGCCTCGCGGCCGGCACCTCGATCATCGCCCTCTTCACGCTGACCGCGATGGCGGTGACGATCTACATCCGCTCCGCGCCGCCCGGACGGGTTCGGATCGCCAACCGGCTCGATGCCGCCTACATCGGCGCGGCGGTGATCGGCGCCGCGATCGGGTTCCTCTGGTTCAACGCCTTCCCGGCCGAGGTCTTCATGGGCGACACCGGGGCGATGGCGCTCGGCGGCGCGATCGGCCGCGATGGCGATCTTCCTGCAGGTCGAGCTGCTGCTCCTGCTCGTCGGCGGCATCTTCGTGATCGAGGCGCTCTCGGTGATGCTCCAGGTGGTCTCGTTCCGCTGGTGGGGCCGGCGGGTGTTCCTGATGGCGCCGATCCACCACCACTTCGAGATGAAGGCGTGGTCCGAGACGAAGATCATGGTCCGCTTCTGGATCGTCGCCGGGATCCTGTGCGCCGGCGGGTTCGCGCTCTTCTACAAGTACTACCCGCAGATCCATCCGCTGACGTCGCACCGAAGCGATGACCGTCCTCCGCGCTCAGACGCGTGAGAAGCCGTGCGGCGATGAGGTGTGCTCGGTCTACGGGCTGGCCCGCTCGGGTGAGGGCGCCGTGCAGCGCTCGCGGGAGCGCGGCGACGAGGTCGTCGCCGTCGACGGCATCGCTCGGGAACGAGGACGATCTCGTCGCTCCTCGACGGGGTCGAGCTGCTCGTCAAGTCGCCCGGCGTTCCCGGCGAGCGCCCGCTCGTGCGAGCAGGCGCGGCGAGCGCGGGATCCCGGTGTGGTCGGAGCTCGAGCTCGGCTGGAGCCTGCTCGCGCCGGCCGGGACGCGGTTCGTCGGCGTCACGGGCACGAACGGGAAGTCGACGACGGTCGAGCTGCTCGGCGCGATCTTTCGCGCGGCCGGGCCGGCGAGGTGGCGGTCGCCGGGAACATCGGCACCTCCGCTGACGTCGGTCGCACCGGTCGAGTGGGTCGTCTGCGAGGTCTCGTCGTTCCAGCTCGAGGACGTGCACGACGTTCGCCTGCGAGGTGGCGGTGCTGCTCAACCTCGAGCCCGACCACCTCGACCGGCACGGGAGCTTCGAGCGCTACCGGGCGGCCAAGCTGCGGATCTTCGAGCGGGCGCAGGCTCGCGGTCGTCCCGCGCGGGCTCGCGCTCGCCGTCGGCGGCGCGAGCGGCTCGAGTTCTCGGCCGACGACCCGCTGCCGGCCGAGCCGCTGATCCGCGGGGCGCCACAACCGCGAGAACGCCGCCGCGGCGACGCTCGCGGCGCGGGCGGCCGGGATCGGCGAGGAGGCGATCGCCGAGGCGCTGCGGACGCTTTCCCGGCGTCCCGCACCGGCTCGAGCCGGTCGGCGAGGTACACGGCGTCCGCTACGTGAACGACTCGAAGGCGACGAACGTCGCGGCGGCGATCCGCGCGCTCGCCGCCTACGCCGGCGAGCCGGTGCACCTGATCCTCGGCGGCTCGCTCGAAGGGCGAGAGCTTCGACCCGCTCGCCGCGGCGATCGGGCCGAACGTCCGCTCGATCCACCTCGTCGGCGAGGCGGCCGCGGCAGCTCGAGGCGGCGCTCGGACCGCGGCCCTCGCGAGCGCGACGGGACGATCCCGCGCGCGGTCGAGCACGCGGCCGCGGCCGCGCGGCCCGGCGACGTCGTGCTCCTGAGCCCGGCCTGCGCGAGCTACGACCAGTACGAGAACTTCGAGCGCCGCGGGGAGGAGTTCACGCGCCTCGTCGCCGCGCTCGCCGGCCGTAGCTCCCTGCGGACGACCGACGCCGAGCGGCAGGGGTTTCCGACTCGCTGACAAAAGAATAGTGTGTCGTGATGTCAAAAGACATTAGGTATTGGTAGGGGGAAGTGCCTCCAGCGGGCCGAAGGACAGGGACCGGGTCGACGTCGACCCGCTCACCTGCCTCGGCACGAGAGCTGCGGTTCTGCGGGCACTCGAATGCGTCGGGGCGGGCGGCGCACCGCCTGCGCTGCTCGCGGTGTTCTCGCTCGACGGGTTCGACGAGTACGAGGCGCTGTTCGGCCGCCTCGCCGGCCGGACGCTGATCGTCAAGCTCGCCGCGCGCCTGTCGGAGGCGCTCGCCCCGCACGGGGTGCTGCTTTCGCCCGCGCCGCGACGAGTTCGCGGCGGTGCTCGAGGCGACCGTCGAGACGGCCGCGCCGATGCTCGATGCCGCGGTCGCAGGGGCTGCGCGAGCGAGCGACGTCCGTCGCCGTCGACCTCGGCCTGGGGCGCGGCTGGCGTCCCGGCCGAGGCGGGCGATCCACGCTCGGCGTTCGCCCTTGCCGATTCACGCCTCGCCGCGAGCCCGGCACGGCGCCCGCGGGAGCGCCGGGTCGGCCCTCGCGCGATCGCTGAAAGCCTCGCGCCAGGAATCCCGGCCTCGCGGGCGAACAAAAACCGAATGAGGCGAGGGGAGCTCGAAGCTCGGGTCCTGGTCCTGGTCACGCTGGCGCTCGTCGCCTTCGGGATCGTCTGCGTGTACTCGGCCACCTCCGGCCCGGCTGCGGTCGGCGGCGGGAACCCGAACTACTACGTCGAGCGCCAGGGCCTCTACGCGGTGTTCGGGATCGTGCTGATGGTCGCTCGCGCGCCGCTGGGACTACCGCCGGCTGCGCGCGCTCGCCCCGCTGCTCGTGCTCGTCTCGCTCGCGCTGCTGCTCGCGGTGCTCGTGGTCGGCGCCCGACGTGAACGGCGCCAGGCGCTGGCTCGCGCTCGGCCCGATCGTCTTCCAGCCCTCGGAGCTCGCGAAGCTCGCGGTCGCGGTCTGGGCCGCCGGCTACCTCGTCGCGCCGGCCGCCGCCGCGATCGCTCAAGCAGCTCGCCCGCCCGATCGGGCTGCTCGCCGGGGTCTACGCGGTGCTGCTGCTCGCCGAGCCCGACCTCGGAACGGCGATCGTCGCTCTTCCTCATGCTCGGCGCGATGCTGCTCGTCGCCGGCACGCCCGGCGCGGGTGCTCGGCCTCGCGCTCGGGCTCGCCGGTCGCGCTCGGCACGCTGGCGATCTGGATCGAGCCCTACCGGCGGGCGCGCTTCTTCTCCTTCCTCCATCCGTGGCACGACGCCCAGGGCAGCGGCTTCCAGATCGTCCAGGCGATGATCGGCATGGGCTCGGGCGGCATCTTCGGCGTCGGGATCGGCAACGGGATCGCGCAAGTTCTTCTACCTGCCCGAGGCGCCCACCGACATGATGCTCGCGAACATCGGCGAGGAGCTCGGGCTCGTCGGCGTCACCGCGCTCCTCATCGCCTACGCGCTCTTCGCCTGGGCCGGGCTGAAGATCGCGCTCGGCTGCCGCGATCCGTTCGGCAAGAGGCTCGCGGTCGGGCTCACGATGCTCGTCTGCGGCCAGGCGACGGTCAACATCGCGGCGGTGATGGGGCTCGCTCCGCTGACCGGGATCCCGCTGCCGTTCGTCTCCTACGGCGGCTCGAGCCTCGTGGTTCTGCTCGCCTCGGTGGGAATCCTCCTTAACATCGCAGCACGTGGCAACGCAGAGACAGCTTCGGTGCGTGATCGCAGCAGGGGGGACGGCAGGGCACGTCCTGCCCGCGCTCGCCGTAGCGGAGGCGCTGACGAGCCGCGGCGTGTTCGTGACGTTCGCCGGGTCTCCGGATCGAGTCGAGGCGCAGCTCGTTCCTGACGCCGGGCTACGAGCTCGACACCTTCCGGATCAGCGGCTTCCCGCGCCAGCCCTCGCGCTGCGCTCGTCCGCTCGCTGCTCCGCGCCGGCGCCGCGCCCCGCGCCTGCCGTGCGATCCTGCGCAGGCGCCGCTGCGACATCGTCTTCGGCGCCGGCGGCTACGTCGCCGGCCCGATGGTGCTGGCGGCGAGCTCGCTTCGGCTGCCCGGCGGCGCTCTCGGAGGCAGACGCGCACCTCGGGCTCGCCAACCGGCTCGCGCTGCCCTTCGCGAAGCGCGTGTTCCTCGCCTATCCGCTCGCGGACCGCGACGGGCGCCGCGCTACCAGGTCGTCGGCCGGCCGATCCCGGCGCGCGCGCGGCCGATCCCGCAGGCCGGAGGCGCGCGAGATCTTCGAGCTGCCGCCGGGAGGGCCCGGTGCTGCTCGTCGCCGGCGCGCTCGCCGGCGCGCGCTCGCTCAACGAGACTCGTGATCGAGGCGTTCGCCGAGGTCGGCCCGGCGATCCTCCACATCTCCGGCGAGCGCGACTACCGGGCGCTGCAGGCATCGCGTGCGCCGCGACGACTACCGCCTGATCCCCTCGACCGACCGGATCGGCGCCGCCTACTCGGCCGCCGACCTCGTGCTCGCGCGGGCCGGGCAGCTCGGTCTGGGAGATCGCCGCGGCCGGGAAGCCCGCGATCCTCGTGCCCTATCCGTTCGCGACCGCCGACCACCAGGCGAAGAACGCGGAGTACTTCGTCGCAGGCCGGCGGCGCGATGATGATCCGCGACCTCGACCTCGACGACGTCCCCGACCGGGTGCGCTCGCTGCTCGACGACCCGCCCGCGGCTCGAGCGAATGGCGGAGCGCGATGCTGCGCGCGGCCAAGCCGGACGCCGCCGAGGAGATCGCCGAAGGGCTGATCGCGCTTGCCCGGCGCGCTCTGACGGCCGCCGCTGGGGCGCAGGCTCTGGTTCGTCGGGATCGGCGGCGCGGGCCTCTCGGCCTACGCGCAGCTCGCGCGCGCCTGGGGGGCGCGAGGTCGGCGGCTGGGACCGGGTCGCCGACGCCCTACCTCGAGCCGCTCGCGCGGAGAGCGGATCGAGATCTCGCCCGAGCCCGTGGTGCCCGACGGCTGGGAGGTCGTCGTCTCCTCGGCCTACCCGGGCGTCGCCGGGCGCAGCACGGGCGGAGCTTCCTCGCCGAGCTCGTCGGCCTCCGGCGCTCGATCGTGGTCGGCCGGGTCGCACGGCAAGGGGACGACCGCGGCGATGATCGCCTACGTCGCTGCGCGAGACGGGCGGCGATCCGGCCTGGCTGATCGGCGCGCCCGTGCCCCAGCTCGGCGCGCAACGCCGGCGCGGGGGAGGGCTGGCTCGTGATCGAGGGCGACGAGTCCGACCGGACCGTCTTCGGGCTCGCCGGCGGAGATCGCCGTGATCACGAACGTCGAGCTCGACCATCACAGCGAGTTCGCCTCGCTCGGCCGAGCTCGAGGCCGAGTTCGACCGCTGGGCCGCGCGCGCGCCGCACGTCGTCCGCGACGCGCCGCCCTACGCGGGCCCGCTCGCGCTTGCCGGGGGCGCACAACCGCGCGCAACGCGGGCGCGGCGCTGGCGGCGCTCGCAGCTTGCGGGCGTCGCCCGGGCCGGCGGCCGAGGCGGCGCTCGCGCGGCTTCACCGGCACCGGGCGGCGGTTCGAGGTGTCCGAGGCCGGCGGGGTGACGATCGTCGACGACTACGCCCACCACCCGACCGAGCTCGCCGCGACGATCGCGGCGGCCCGCGAGGCCTTCCCGGGCCGGCGGCTGCGCGTGCTCTTCCAGCCGCACCTCGTCTCGCGCACGCGCCACCTCGCGGGCGAGCTCGGCGCCGCGCTCGCCGGCAGCCGACGACGTCGTCGTCACCGAGATCTACCTCGCCCGCGAGCAGCCCGATCCCGGCGTCAGCGGGCAAGCTCGTCGTCGAGGCGCTCTCCGACCGCGGCCGCCTCGCCGCGTGGATCCCCGCAGCTCGACGCAGGCCGCCGCCTACCTGGCGCGGCCGGGCCGAGCCGGGCGACGTGCGTGCTCGTCGCTCGGCGCCGGCGACGTCGACCGGCGCACCGGCGCTCCTTCGCGCGCGACGGCTCGGAGGCGCCGGCGATGATCGCGCTCGAGCAGTCCGTGCCGCTCTCGCGCGCTTCACGACGATCGGCACCGGCGGGCCGGCGCGCTGCTTCGCGCCGCCCGGAGACGCTCGGAGGAGCTCGGCGAGCTGCTCGCCTGGGCGGCCGGGGAGCGGAGTCGACGGTCGAGACGATCGGGCTCGGCTCGAATCTCCTCGTCCACGACGACGGGCGTCGACGCGCTCGTGCTGCGGCTCGGCGGGCGAGCTCGCCGCGGTCGGCATCGAGGGCGAGACGCTCGTCGCGGGCGGCGGGGCGACGAACGCCGTCTGCCTCCATCGCGCGCGCGCCGCCGGGCTCGGCGGCTTCGAGTTCGCCTCGGCGATCCCGGGCACGGCCGGCGGCGGGCTGCGGATGAACGCCGGCGCCTACGGGAGCGACTGGCGCTCGACGATGATCGACGCGCTCGTCGTCGACGCGCGGCGGGCGCGCGGACCGTGACCGCGGCCGACCTCGGGCTCGGCTACCGCCGCTCGAGCCTCGGCGCCGGGCGAGGTCGTCGCCGAGGTCCGGTTCCGGCTCGTCGCCGAGCGCGCCCGAGCGAGATCAAGGCGCGGGTCGCGCGAGCTGCTCGCGCAGCGGAAGGCCACCCAGCCGACGACGAAGCGCACCTTCGGCAGCGTCTTCAAGAACCCGGCGAGCGGGCCCGGGCGCGGGAGCGCTGATCGAGCAGTGCGGGCTCAAGGGCCACCGGATCGGCGGCGCGCTGATCTCGGAGCGGCACGCGAACTTCATCGAGAACGCCGGCGGCGCGACGAGCGCCGATGCGATCGCGCTGATGGCCGAGGCGCGCCGGCGCGTGCACGAGCGCTTCGGGGTCGCGCTCGAGCACGAGGTGCGCTTCCTCGGCCCGCTCGAGCTGCCGCGCGCTGTAGGGAACTCGACGCCTCGCGGCGAAGACGACCACGTGGCCGCGAGCAGGACGAGGCGACGCGCGGCGCGCGCGGTCGCCCTGCCCTCTCGGCAGCGGGAGCAGTCGCTCCGCGGACGCGCCGGGCCGGCTTCCGCGCGGGGCGCCACCGCCTCGGCGTCCCTGTCGCGTCCGCGCTGCTCGCATCGGCGCTCGCGATCCTCGCGCTCGCCGGCCGGGGCATACGCAGCCGCCCGCGAGACGTCGGTGTTCGCCGTCCGCACGCATCGCGGTCTGCGGCGGCTCGCCGCGCGTCCAGGCCGAGGTGCGGAAGGCGCTCGCGCCGGAGCTCGGGCGGAGCCTGCTCGCGGTCAGCGGCAGCGATGGTCTCACAGCCGCGCCGCAGTCGATCCCGGACGTCGTCTCGGTGCGGTTCGACCGCTCCTTCCCGCACACCCTGCAGGTCACCGTCACGCCGGAGCGCGCCGTCCTGCTGCTCCGGCAGGGCACGACGAGCTGGGTCGTCTCGGCTCGCGGACGCGTCATGCGCAGGCTGGCCGACCCGAAGCGCAGCTCGCCTCCCGCGGCTGTGGATCCGAAGAGGATCCCGGTCACGGTGGGCGAGACGCTCCCGCGCCTCGACGGCGCGCTCGCCGCAGCCGCGGTCGCGCCCGATCGCCCGGCGTGCTTATCCCGGCGGCGTCCGGACGCGTCATCCGCGACCGCGAGCTCGCTCACGCTCGTGCTCGGACGGGCACCCAGATCCGGCTCGGCGACATCGGCGAACCTCGGGCTCAAGCTCGCGATCGCCGAGCGGGTGCTCGCATCTGCCGCGCAGCACGAGAGGCACGAGCGGCGCCTACGTCGATGTGAGCGTCCCGGAGCGGCCGGTGCTCGGGCTCTCCAAACTCTCAAGTCGAAGGTATAGGTTGAGGGTTAGCCGGACTCGAGAGTTTCGTTTTCCGCATTGACAAGCGAGTCCGACTGTCCGTACTCTGCGCATGGAGGACGCTCTCGGCAGCCCCAGCCTGCACTGAAGCTTGAGGTCGAAGCAGCTTTAGTCCATACTTTTTGTCGATACGTGGTGAGATGAGAGACCGTTCCGGAAACTATCTGGCCGTGATCAAGGTCGTCGGCGTCGGCGGCGGCGGCACGAACGCGGTCAACCGCATGGTCGACGCCGGCCTGACCGGGGTCGAGTTCGTCGCGGTCAACACCGACGCGCAGGCGCTCCTGATGTGCGACGCCGACGTGAAGATCCACATCGGCGCGAAGGCGACGCGCGGTCTCGGCGCCGGCGCCGACCCGGCCGTCGGCCACGCCGCCGCGATGGAGAGCCGCGACGAGCTGAAGGAGGCGCTGAAGGGCGCCGACATGATCTTCGTCACCGCCGGGGAAGGCGGCGGCACCGGCACCGGCGGCGCCCCGGTCGTCGCCGAGCTCGCACGCGAGCTCGAGGCGCTCACCGTCGGCGTCGTCACGCGGCCGTTCAGCTTCGAGGGCCGGCGCCGCGCGCAGCAGGCCGAGCAGGGGATCAGCCGAGCTCGCCGAGAAGGTCGACACGCTGATCGTGATCGAGAACGACCGGCTGCTGCAGGTCGTCGAGAAGCGCACGCCGCTCTCGGACGCGTTCAAGATGGCCGACGACATCCTCCGCCAGGGCGTCCAGGGGATCACCGACCTGATCACCGTCCCCGGGATCGTCAACCTCGACTTCGCCGACGTGCGCACGATCATGCGCGACGCCGGCTCCGCGCTGATGGGCATCGGCGATCGGCCAGGGCGAGAACCGCGCCGCCGAGGCCGCGCGGACGGCCGTCAGCTCGCCGCTGCTCGAGTCGTCGATCGAGGGCGCGACCGGCATCCTGCTCAACATCACCGGCCCGCCCGACCTCGGCCTCTTCGAGGTGAACGAGGCGGCCGAGGTCGTCACGAGCGCGGCCGACCAGAACGCCAACGTGATCTTCGGCGCCGTCATCGACGAGGCCCGGAGCGACGAGGTTCGCGTCACCGTGATCGCGACCGGCTTCGGCGAGCAGCGCCGCCGCCGGACACGCGGGCCGGGCGAGACGGTCGGCGGCGGCGCCGGGCGCGCCGCCGCGGGTCGATCAGCCGTCGAGCGACCTGCTCGACGTGCCGTCGTTCCTGCGCGAGAACTAGACCGCGCGCCGCGGAGGCCCGGCGGGCTACCCGGCGAGCGCAGCGAGCTCGCCTACGAGCCGGTCGACCTCGTCTTCGGTGTTGTAGTGGATGAGGCCGACGCGCACCGAGCTCGCCGGGAGCCGTTCCGCGAGCGCGACGCAGTACCAGTTGTCGGCGTACCAGACCCCGAGGCCGCGCTCGCCCGAGCGTGCGTGCGACGGTCTCGGCCTCGACGCCGTCGACGTTCAGCAGGAAGGTCGGGACGCGCTCGGCCATCGTCGGCGGCCCGTAGAGCGTCACGCGGTCGGGCAGCGTCGGCGAGGAAGCGCTCGCCGAGGGCCCGCTCGTAGTCGCGAAGCACCGCCATGCCGCCGAGCGAGTCGAGGTAGGCGATCGTCGCCTGGAAGCCCGCGAGCAGCTCGTAGGGCAGCGTGCCGGTCTCGAAGCGGCGCCCGAGCGGGCTGCGACGACGAGGGCCGCGCCTTGTAGGGGCGCCACGACTCGGCGGCCTCCGGCCGCAGGTAGGCCATGCCGAGGTGCGGCCCGCAGAACTTGTAGGGCGAGCAGAGGAGCACGTCGCAGCCGAGCTCGGCGACCTCGAGCGGCTCGTGCGCCGCGTAGTGGACGGCGTCGATCCAGGAGAGCGCGCCGGCCTCGCGGGCGAGCCGGCAGATCCGCTGGGCGTCGGCGACCGAGCCGGTCGCGTTCGAGGCGAGCGCGAAGGCCACGACCGGCGTGCGGTCGGAGAGCTTCCGCTCGAGGTCGTCGTAGTCGACGGTCAGCCCGTCGGTCGCGTCGACGACGACGCACCTTCATGCCCTTGTCGGCCGCGAGCTCGACCCAGGGGGCGACGCCGCCGTCGTGGTCGAGCTGCGGTCGTGAGGATCTCGTCGCCGGCACGCGAAGTCGCGGCCGGCTGCGCGGCTGAGCGCGAAGTTGAGCGAGGTCATGTTCATGCCGAAGGCGACCTCGTCGGCGCTGCAGCCGAGGAAGCGCGCGGCGTCGCGCCTTCGCGCCCGCGAGGATCGCCTCGACCGCGCGGCCGGTCGCATACGGCGCGCCGAGGTTGCCGGAGGCGTCGCGGAGCGCGCGCGCGATCGCCTCGCCGACCTCGTCGGGCACCTGCGTGCCGCCCGGGGCGTCGAAGAAGGCGAAGCCGGAGCGCAGCGACGAGAACCGCCCGCGAGCGGCCTCGACGTCGAACATCGTCGCGCTCACACGAGCTCCGATCCCGAACACTTGCTGTCGTCGGCTTCGCCGGCAAGCTGCTCATGCGACCTCGATCACGCCGGTCTCGATCAGCCTGCGGATCTCCTGGTCGCTGTAGCCGGCCTCGTTCAGCACCGCCTCAGTATCGCTGCCGAGCGCCGGGGCTGCCGAGCGATGCGTCGACCGCGACGCCGTCGACCGAGAACGGCAGGCGGGCGATCGGAAGCCCGCCGAGGTCGGGAAGCAGGCCGAGCGCGGCCGTTTGCGGGTGGCCGGCTGACTTCGGCGGCATCCTGGACCGGTGCCGCGGGCACATGTGCGGCCGCGAGCTGCTCGAGCCAGTGTTCGCGCGGCTCGCGTGCGACCTGTTCGGCGATGGCCGCGGCAAGCGTCTCGCGCGCGGCGACGCGCAGCTCGTTCGTCTCGTAGCGCGGGTCCGACGGCGAGCTCCGGCAGCCCGACGACGCGCGCGAGGGCCCGAAAGGCCCGGTCGTTTCCGGCGGCGATCATCAGCTCGCCGTCGGCTGCCGCGAAGGTCTGGTACGGCGCGATCGACGGGAACGCGGTTCCATGCCGGCCGGGAACGGCCCTGAGGCGGCGAGCCCGGCCAGGTGATAGCCCATGAAGGAGACGGCGGTCTCGTAGAGCGAGAGCTCGATCGCGGCGCCCTCCCCGGTCGAGGCCCGCCGCGTGAGGGCTGCCAGGATCGCGGTTGCCGCCCAGAGCCCCGTGGTCTGGTCGATCGAGCGAGATCCCGGCGCGGACGCCGGCGCCGCCCGCCGGGCCGGTGACGCTGATGATCCCGCCGGCCGCCTGTGCGAGCGGGTCGTAGCCGAGTCGCCCTGCGAGCGGACCGCTCGTGCCGAACCGGTCGAGCGAGCAGTAGACGAGCCGTGGGCTTCGGTGTCGGAGGGTCGTTGCGTCCAGACCCAGCTCGTCGGCGAGGCCCGGGCGCAGGCTCTGCACGAACACGTCTGCCCGCTCGGCCAAGCGGCGCACGAGCTCTCCGCCGTGGCGGAGATTGATCGCCACCGACCGCTTGTTCGCGTTCGCGGTCAGGAACATCGTGCTCGTCCCCTCGAACGACGGCGGCCCCCACGTGCGAGCCTCGTCGCCGGTGCCGGGCGGCTCGACCTTGACCACCTCCGCGCCGAGAGCGCCGAGCACCTCGGTGCAGAACGGGCCGGCGTACGAGGTCGTCACATCGACGACACGAACGCCGGAGAGCGGAAGAAACTCGCTCAGGGCGTTTCGCCGGCGAGGATGCGGGCGAAGATCGCCGGGTCGATGTTCCCGCCCGAGACGATGCAGGCGATCTTCCCCTTGCCGGCCCGCCCGGAGAGGGCCGCTGCGGTTGCGAGCGCGCCGGCGCCCTCGGCGATCACGCGGACGCGCTCGGCGATCAGCCGGATCGCAGCCGCGGCGTCGTCGAGCGACACCGCGAACGCGCCGTCGAGGAGCTCCGAGGCGTGCGCCCAGACGCCGGGGATCAGCGACCGGCTGCCGGCGCCGTCCACGAACGAGCGTGCGTAGTCGACCTCGGTCGGGCGTCCGGCTGCGAACGAGGCCGCCGCCACGGCGCCCGTCTCCGGCTCGGCCGAGTAGAAGCGGACGTCTGGCCGCGTGGCCTTGACGGCGCTCGCGATCCCGGTGAGGAGGCCGCCGCCACCGTAGGGGACGACGACCGCGTCGAGGTCGGGCAGGTCCGCGAGCAGCTCGAGTCCGATCGTCCCGTTGCCCGCCATCACCTTCACGTCGTCGACCGGATGGATGAAGAGCCCGTCGGCACCGTCGTAACGGCCTTCGACGAGGACGCGCCACCAGTCGTCGTAGGGCAGCTTGACGACCGTCCCGCCGAAGCGCTCGATCGCGCCGATCTTCGTCTCCGGAGCGCCCTCGGGGACGACGATCGTCGCCGGCACCCCGCGGATCCGCGCCGCGTAGGCGACGCCCTGGGCCATGTTCCCGGCGCTCGCGGTCACGACGCCGTCCGCGAGCTGCTCGCGCGTCGCCTGGAGCACCGCATTGCCGGCGCCGCGGATCTTGAACGAGTTGACGGGCTGCAGCGTCTCGAGCTTGAGGAAGATCTGCGTGCGTCCGGCGCTGTCGGTCTCGAGCTCGCACGAGCGGGGTGCGCCTCGCGAGGCCCGCGATCGTGTCGCGGGCGAGGAGGATCTCCGTCGAGCGGGATCAGAGCTCGACCTCGACGCCGGCGCCCTCGGCCTCGGCGCGCCGGTAGACGAGCTCGGCCGCGGCGAGGTCCTCGACGGCGAGCCCGAGTGACTTGAACACGGTCAGCTCGGAGGTCGACCGGCTGCCCCTCGGCGGCGCCGATCAGGAGCTCGCCGAGCTCGCGCGCGGATGTGCTCGGGCCCGATCGCCCCCTCGCGCAGCGGGAAGAGATAGTCGCCGGACTCGTTGAAGGTCGACTCGCGCCGGTCGACGAAGAGGGCCGCAGCGCGACGATCGTCGCGGTGTCGAGCTCGCGCGTGGTCGTGATGCTCGAGCCGACGGCGTTGATGTGCGTTCCCTCGGCGAGCCAGCTCGCGCCGGACGATCGGCTCGCGCGCAGCGGTCGCGGTGACGACGACGTCGGCGCCCCGAAGGGCCTCCTCGACCGAGCCCACCTCCTCGACGTCGCCCGTCGAGCTCCGAGGCGGCGCTGCCGGGGGTTCGGCTCCACGCACGGACACGCTCGATCGGCAGCACCGCCCGCATCGCCTCGAGGTGCGACCGGGCCTGCGTGCCGGCGCCGAGGATCGCGAGCGTCCGCGACTCGGGCCGCGCGAGCAGGCGGGTCGCGACGCCGGACACCGCGGCGGTGCGGATCTCGGTGATCGCGCTCGCGTTGATCAGCGTCGTCACCTGGCCTGTCTCGCCGTCGAAGAGGGCGACGAATCCCTGGTGGCTGTCGAGGCCGCGGGCGCGGTTGCCGGGCACGACGCAGATCGTCTTCAGCGCGTAGACGGGCTCGGTCGCCGGACCGGTGCGCGGGCATCAGGCCCATCCCGCTGCGCTCGCCCGGCGGGAAGAAGATCGAGCGCAGCGGGTTGTAGAGCTCCTCGCGGGCGAGGGCGGCGAGCACCTCCGCCATCGCCTCGATGCACTCGCCCATCGGCAGGAGCCGGCGTGCGTCGGCCTCGCTGAGGATCCTCACGCTCATTCGAAGTACGAGCCTATTCGCTCGCGTTCCTCCGGCGGTGAGCGAGATGTCGAGCGAGGCGAGAACCGGCGCGAGGTGAGCGGCTCGGGACGGGCCCGCAGACGGCGCCGGTGACGCCGGGGCCCGAGAGCACCCAGGCGAACGCGAGCGTGGCCATCTCGACGCCGCGGGTCGCTGCGTCGTCGGCGAGCCGCTCGAGCCCGTCGAACACGCGATCGTCGACGAGCCGCTGCGTAGGGCTCCGGCCGCATCGTCATCCGCGATCCCTCCGGGAACGCCTCGCCGCGGCGGTAGCGGCCGGTGAGCCAGCCGCCCGAGAGCGGGCCGAACGGGACGTAGTCGATCCCGTGCTCGCGGCAGAGCGGGAGCACCTGTGCCTCGTCGTCCCGGTCGAGCAGCGAGTAGGAGTTCTGCGACGAGCGAGGGACGCCCGTGGCGGAGCGCCTCCTCGATCCCGGCGCCGTCGTAGTTGCTGAGGCCCCAGGCGGCGATCACGCCCTCCGACGACGAGCTCGCTCGAAGGTCGCGACCGTGTCGGCGAGCGGCGTCGTCGGGATCAGGGTCGTGGGCGAGGTAGAGGTCGATCCGGTCGACTCCGAGCCGGTCGAGGCTCCCCTCGACCTGCCGTCTGATCCGGTCCGGGGCGAGGCCCTGGTCGGTCGGGTCGCCGCCGACGGGGTTGAATACCTTCGTCGTGAGCGTCGAGCCCGTCGGGTTCCGCGCAGGTCGCGCCAGGCGCCGATGAAGAGCTCGCTGCGCCCGCCGCCGTAGGCATCGGCGGTGTCGAACCAGTGGATCCCGGCCTCCCAGGCCAGCGTCCATGAGCTCGAACGCCTCGTCCTTCCCGGTCCCCTTGCCGAAGAACGCGGGTGACGAGCCGATGCCGCCGAAGTTGCCGCACCCGAGCGAGAGGCGCGGGCCGCTCACGCGCGCGTCACGGCCGGGTCTCGGTGCCGTCGTAGATCTTCATCGGCAGCCCGGCGAGCGGCACGCCGCCGTCGGCGGTGACGAGCCAGGTGTCCTGCATGTAGAGGCAGGCGGTGCCGTCCTGCGAGATCGCGTGCGGGTGCATCGAGAAGACCATCCCGGCCTTCAGCTCGGTCTCGTCGCCCTCGCCGATCTTCGGGAACTCGATCATCGTCATCCCGATCGAATGGCCGGTGACGTGACCGAGCTGGAAGCCGCGGTCGTGGAAGCCCTTCGAGACCGCCCGGTGGACGTCGTGCGCGGTCGCGCCGTCCTTGAGCGCCTCGTGGGCGGCCGCGTAGTACTCGTCGTAGGCGTCCAGCATCCGCTTCGTGTCGTCGCTCGGCTCGCCCGGGCAGATCGGCCCGCGAGACCTCGACCCAGTGGCCGCCGGCGCCGGCGACCTCGAGCGAGGGCAGGACCATGTCGGTCTGCTTGAAGCGCCGCGCGCCGGCGATCTTGAACTCGGGGAGCGCGGCGCCGTTCTCGCCGACGAGCACCATGTCCATCGTCTGGCGGCCGCAGCCCTCGGCGACGAAGTAGCGCTCGCAGGGCGCGAGCACCTCCTGCTCGCTCCGGCCGGGCGGCGAACTCCTCGAGGAAGATCCAGAAGCCCTCCGTGTTGATCCGGACGCTGTCTCGCACGGACTCGAGCTCGACCGGACTCTTGACTGCGCGCGCGTGGTCGAACGGCTCGTCCCAGGACACGGGCTCGAGCGGTGGCGAGGGCGCGGTAGTCGCGCACCGTCATCGCGTAGTCGAGGCCGTAGACGCCGACGCGCTTGCCGCGAAGCCGGTCGGCGAGCCATTCGCCGGGACAGTCGACGAACACCTGCTCGTCGATCCAGGTCGTCCCGTGCTCGCCGACGTAGCGCGCCTCGCGCGGGAAGACGATCGACGGGCTCGCCCTCGCGTGGCAGGAGCACGTAGGCGTAGCGGTGGACGATCACGAAGCCCGGAGAGGTAGGTGACGGCGCCTTCGAAGCCGGTGTACTCGTTGCCGGAGACGATCACCGCGTCGAGGCCGTCGCGCGTCCATCGCCTCGCGCATCAGCGCGTAGCGCCGGTCGGCCTCGGCCTTCCGGCGGGATGACTGCCGTGTTCACAGCTGTCCACGATGCCTCTACTCCTTTCACGAGTGCCCAGATCGCCTCGTTCGCCGGGCGTCGCGACGCCGTAGCGGCGGCCGAACTCGACGATGCCGCCGTTCAGGAAGTCGACCTCGGTCTGCCGCCGCGCCTCGACGTCCTGGAGCATCGAGGCCTTGTGGTCGTAGCCGACCTCGGGCCGGGCGGCGTAGTCGATCAGGTCCTCGGGGTCGGAGTCGAGCTCGATCCCCTGCGCGGCGGCGACGGCCTTGCCCTCGTCGACGAGCTGCGAGGCGAGGCGCCGCAGCGGCGGCTGCTCGCACATCACGCCGTGCGGTGAGCCCGCTGAGCGCGCCGAGCGGGTTGGTGGCGGCGTTGAAGATCACCTTGCGCCACTGCGGGCCGCGCGCGTCGGCGACCGCGTGGGTCGGCATGCCGGCGCGCGTGCAGGCCTCGGCGAGCCGCTCGATCTCGGCGGTCGGGGCCGGCTGAGGCTCGAACGGGCCGATCGTCGTGTCGCCCTTGACGTCCCACTGCACGACGCCCGGGCTCGATCACCTTCCCGGCCGGAAAGGTCGTGCCGCGCATCACCCGCTCGCAGTGCCGCGCGACCACCTCCTCGTTGCCGATCCCGTTCTGCACGTGGCGACGGAGCCGCTCGCGAACGCGCTGCGCGGTCGCGGCGAACGCGGCGATCGGTGTGCATCGCCTTCGTCGCCACGATCCCGAAGTCGCACGGCGGAAGCTCGGCGGCGTCGGCGGTGGCGTGCACGGAGCCCACGACCTCGCCTGCGCCGACGAGCCGCAGCCCGTCCCGGTTGATCGCCTCGACGTGGTCGCGGGAGAGGTCGTAGGCCCACACCTCGACGTCGTCGAGGGTGCCGAGGTTGGCTGCGAACAGCGAGCCGACCGCGCCGCAGCCGACGATGCAGATCCTCATTTCGATCCCTGCCACGGCCCGTCCCACGAGGCCTCCTTGCCTTCACGAGCCGGTACAGCGCCGTGTGGAGCGGAACCGGAACGCCGAGCCTGCCTGCCTCGCCGATCAGCGAGCCGGTGATCAGGTCGATCTCGGTCCGGCGGTGGGCCTCGACGTCCTCGAGCATGGAGGGGTAGTGCCAGTGGCCGCGCTGGGTGGCGTGGACGTTCATCTCCCAGGGATCTTCGTCGAGCTCGATCCCTGCCGCGGCGGCAACCGCCTTGCCCTCGTCCATCGAGCGCGAAGACGAGGTGGCCGAGATCGCCGGGCTCGTCGAGCTGGGCGAACCGCGGCTCGTGCGGAAGGCCGGTCAGCGCCGCGACCGCGTTGACGGTGGCGTTGAAGATCAGCTTCGACCACTGCATCGGGCCGCAGGTCGTCGAACCCCTCGGCCTTCAGCCCGGAGGAGCGGACAGCTCGGCGACCTCTCGGGCATCGTCGCCGGTCGTTCGCGCGGCTCGGGCCGATCCACGTGGCGGTGTCGAGGATGTACTCGACGCTCGTGTCGCGCGTGGCGCGTGCCGCTCATGAAGGTGACCGCGGAGAGGAGCGGCCAGTCGCCGTGAGCGGCCGACGATCGCGTCGGCGCCGAGCCCGTTCTGCGTCGGTCATCACGGTGGCGTCCGGAAAATGGCCCGCGAGAGCGCTGCCGATCGCCTCCAGGTCGGTTCCCTTGCAGCAGACGAGCACGAGATCGGGCGTCGGGGAGCATCGGCGGCGTCGGTCGCTGCGGTGAGCTCGCCGTGCGAGGTCGCGAGCGGCCGGTAACGCGGAGGCCCTCGCTCGTTGAGCGGCGCGCGCATGCTCGTCGCCGTCGGACGAGCACCGAGACGTCGGCGACCTGCGCCAGATGACCGGCGAACAGGCTCCCGATCACGCCCGGAGCCGGCGATGCAGACGCGCTCGATCACGGCGCCTGGCCGCGCGAGGCTCGGCGAACTCGTCGTCGGTGACGAGCCTGCCGTTGGCCTCGAGCCGAGCTGCTTGACCGCGGCGAGCAGCTCGGCGTGCCGCTCCTCGGGGAAGTCGAGGCCGAGCTCGGCCGGCCTTGATCCGGATCGAGTCGAGGCCGCTCTTCTTGCCGAGCACGATCGAGCGCTCGGCGCGCGACGAGCTCGGACGAGTAGGGCTCGATCGACGGCGGGTCGTGGAACTGGCTCGCGACGGCTCCGCTCTCGCGGCGGTAGAGCGTCTCGCCCGTGACGCGGCTTCCACGGCTCGAGCGCGTAGCCCGAGAGCTCCCGAACGCGGTCGGAGACGGCGCGGATCCGGTCGAGCCGCAGGTTCGACTCGACGCCGTAGAGGGCCCGCAGCGTCAGCGCGACCTCGCCGAGGTTGGCGTTCCCCGCGCGCTCGCCCATCCCGTTGATCGTCCCCTGGACGTACGTCGCGCCCGCGCGGACGGCCGCGACCGCACTCGCGGTGGCGACGCCGAAGTCGTTGTGGCCGTGGAAGTGCACCGGCACGTCGCGGCCCGACGAGCTCGACGGTCGAGCCGACGAGCTCGGCGACCGCCTCGGGCGAGGCGATCCCGAGCGTGTCGACGACGACGACCTCGCGGGCGCCCGCCTCGACCGCGCTCGCGTAGACGCGGCGGTAGAAGTCCGGCTCGGCGCGGGTCGAGTCGACGCCGAAGAACGCGGCGTGGATGTCGTGGTCGGCGGCGAACCGCATCGCGCTCGTGATCCGCTCGAGCATCTTCTCGCGCGAGACGCCGATCGCGTCGAGCTTGAGGTCGGAGATCGGCGACTCGATCACCGAGAAGCGCACCTCGAGCTCGGCGAGCGCCTCGAGGTCGGCGGGCACGGCGCGCGAGAAGCCCCAGATCTCGGCGCGCAGCCCCGCGGCGGAGATCAGCTTCACGGCCTCCCAGTCGTCGGCCGACACGCGCGGGAAGCCCGCCTCGATCCGGTCGATCGCCGAGCTCGTCGAGCAGGCGGGCGATCTCGAGCTTCTGCTCGGGGTCGAGCACGACCCCGACGGTCTGCTCGCCGTCGCGGAGCGTCGTGTCGTAGAGGCCCGACGCTGCCGCCGAGCCGGTAGGATCGTTGAGCGCCGGTCCAGATCAGGTCGCTCATGCAGCGCGCTCCTACGCGCTGCAATCAGCTGGGTTGCACGAGACGATCACGCAACGCTTGTGGCGCGCACCGCGGGCGACGCCTTGGCCACCGGTCGCGCGCTCATGCGGTGACGACGCCGTCCGGGAACGGGAGAGCTTCTCGGCGCCCGCGGCGCGTGATCAGGAAGTTGTCCTCGACGCGCAGGCCGCCGCCGCCTTCCCAGTAGCAGCCCGGGCTCGATCGCGAGCACCATCCCCTCGGCGACCTCGCCGCCGCCCGCCTGGTGGGCATAGGGAGGCTCGTGGGCGCGCGCGCCGACGCCGTGGCAGATCGGATGGGACGGCTGGCCCGGATAGCCGAGCTCGGCGATCCCGTCGCGCACGAGCACGGTCGAGCTCGGCCAGGCTCGCGCCCGGGCGGCAGTGGGCGACGCGCGGCCGTAGACCTCGAGCAGCCCGGCCTCGAGCTGCCGGTAGTCGGCGCGCAGCTCGCCGGGGCAGAGCAGCTTCGTGTGGTCGCACCAGTACCCGTCGGCGCAGACCCAGATCTCGAACAGCGTCGGCTCGTCGGCGGCTGACCGGACGGTCGCCGGTCGCGGTGAACGTCTTGATCCCGGGGCCCGACCAGACGAGCGAGAAGCCGAGCGCCAGCTCGACCTGGCCGCGCCAGCCGGTGCCCTCGCCGTGGACGAAGCCTGCCAGATCGCGGCCGCCTCGCTCTCCTTCATCCCCGGCTCGAGCTCGCCACCGCACGCGCTCCATCGCCGCCGGCGCAGATCTCGTTGGCGAGCCGCATCCGCTCGATCTCCTGCGCGGTCTTGATCGCGCGGGCTGCCGCGAGCAGCGGGGTGGCGTCCACGGCCTCCGGCCACGCGTCGAACCAGGCCTTCGTGAACGTCGTCGGCTCGCCGACCATCCGGTCCGCTCGCCTGCGTCCCGAGCGAGAGCTCGAGCCCGACGCGGCGCGTAGGGCCGCGACGCCTCGAGCGCGAGCGCGAGCGTGCGCGCGATCGCGGGCCGCGGGTCGGCTCGTCGTAGCCGCGGACGGGCACGACCTCGCCCGGCCACGCCGTTCGCGCCGCGTCCTCGAGCGAGGCCTCGAGGCAGAGCAGCACCGGCTCGCCCTCGCGCGGGAAGACGCAGGCGTCGTAGCCCTTCATGCCCCAGAAGTTCGTCAGGTAGAGGACGTTGTCGGGCGCCCGCACGACGAGCGCGTCGAGCCCCGCCTCGGCCATGAGCTCGCGGACCCGCTCGAGCTTGAGCGTCGTCGCGGGGCCAGCTCACGACCGGGCTCGTGCTACCACTTGACCCGCGGCGGCGCGGGCTCGCCGTGCGCCTCCTGCCACGAGATCACCGGGTTGCGCAGCACGCCGATCCGCTCGATCTCGGCCTCGATCACGTCGCCCGGGCTTGCAGGTAGAGCGACGGCCGCGTCGGGGCTGAAGCCGGCGACGCCCGACACCGTCCCGGTCGAGAGCACGTCGCCGGCCGAGTAGCCGAGCGCCGAGTAGTGGCTCAGGATCTCCGGGATCGTCACCGACATCCGGCTCGAGTGCGACACCTGCCGCTCCTCGCCCGTTGACGCGCAGCGTCATCGCCAGGTCGTGCGGGTCGGGGATCTCGTCGGGGGTGACGATCCACGGGCCCGAGCGGGCAGAACGTGTCGATCGCCTTGCAGAACGAGAACACGCCCGAGCGCATCTCGCGCCGCTGGATGTCGCGCGCGGTGATGTCGTTGAAGATCACGTAGCCGCCGATGTAGTCGGCCGCCTCCTCGGGCGAGAACCACTTGCCGGCCTTGCGCAGGATCACCGCGAGCTCGAGCTCGTAGTCGAGCTCCTCGGTCAGGTGCTCCGGGTAGACGACCGGCTCGTCGGGGCCGACGATCGCATCGGCGTTCTGGAAGAAGACGATCCAGGGCGCGATCTCGTGCGACCAGTCGACGTTCTTCGACTCGTCCTCGTGCTCGCGGAAGTTGCCGGCCGTGTGGAAGAACTTCTTCGGGACGATCGGCGCCTCGAGCCGCGCCTCGGCGAGCGGCGTCCGCTCGCCCGCGTCGTCGGCGCCGCCGCGCTCGAAGTAGCGTGCGCATGTCCGGCACGTCGAGCCGGACGATCTCCTCGCCGTCGATCCGGCCGACCTTGCCGCCGTCGTAGGTGACGAGCTTCATGCGACCCCGCAGACGCGCATCGCCGCGAGAGCGTAGACGCGCGCGGTCTTCACGAGCCCGGCGATGTCGAGGTTCTCGCCGTCGGTCGTGTCGAGCAGGCCGGTCGAGGTGCCGTAGTTGACGGTCGCGATCGCCGGCGCGCGTGAGCGCCGAGGCGTCCGAGAACCAGCGGGTCACGTCGCGCTCGGGCACGGCGCCGAACACCTCCTCGTGGGAGGCGTCGAGCGCCGCGATCAGCGGGTGGCCCTCGTCGATCTCGGCGCCCGGAGCGGTCACGTAGACCTCCCCCTCGACGCCGTAGTCGGGGAACCGCTCCTGCGAGGCCGCGCACCATCGTCGAGCACCTCGCGCCGCGCGGTCGCCATCGGCTTCGTCGGCGGGACGCGGACGTCGAGGAAGAGGTCGGTGCGGTGCGGGGTGCGCGAGACGCGCCAGCCGAACCCGCCCTGGATCGCGCTGACGTTCACGATCGCCGGCGACGCCCCGGTAGGCGTTGGCCGGGTCGCGCCTCCCAGGTCGGGATCCACTCGAGCACCGCGTCGAGCACCTCGCGCATCCGCAGGATCGAGTTCTGGTCGCGCTTGCCCTCGCTGAAGGCGGTGTGGATGAAGTTGCCGCGCGTCGAGATCCGCAGCCAGAGCGAGCCGAAGTGGCCGAGCACGACCTTCGACTCGGTCGGCTCGCCGAGGATGCACATGTCGGCGACCCCGCCGTGGGAGACGAGGTAGCGCGACCCGGCCGCGTAGCCGCGGAACTCGGCGCCCTGCGCATCGCCCCACTGCGCCTTCTCGATCTCGCCGCAGACCGCCGCGACCAGCACGTCGCCGGCGAGGCGGACGCCCGCGTCCTGCAGCGCCCGCACCGCCTCGACGTAGCAGGCGAGCGCGCCCTTCATGTTCGAGATCCCGAGGCCGAACAGGCGGCCGTCCTTGACGAACGCGCTCGGCTGGAAGCCGGCGACGCCGGCGAGCCACGGCTCGCGGCCCGAGTAGGAGGTGTCCATGTGCCCGTTGAACATCAGGCTCGGCCCGCCGCCGGCGCCGCGCCAGGTGCCGAGCACGTTCGCGCGGCCCTCCTCGACCTGCTGCCACTGCACCTGCAGGCCCATCTCGGCGAACGTCTCGGCCATCAGCTCGGCCATCGCCTGCTCGCTGCCGGTGAAGCTCGGCGTCCCGATCGCCTCGCGAGGCCCAGTCGACGAGCCGCTCCTCGTCGATGGTGATCTGGGGGTTCACGGCAGGCAAGGTGGATTGAACGGTCGGGTCACGGCGATTGCTGGTGCGGGTGCGGAACTCGGGCAACGTTACCGCGGCGAAGAAGGTGAGCATGTACAAGGCACGGACACGCTCCCGGGATGGCCGCCGCCGCATCGGCCCGCCGAAGAGACCTGCATTCGTTGCGATGGGCCGGAAGAGACCGCTCCGCCTGCAGTGCCGCAGAAAGATGTGGAGAGGGGGTTCGTGGGGGAGAACCGGAGGTGCTCCCCCACGATGCGGAGTGAGGGCTCGTGAGGGAGAACCGGAGGTGCTCGCGCACGGTGCGAGGACGTTTGCCGCTGCGCCCGACATGGCGGGCGCGGTCGGGGCGGCTGTCCGAAGCACCTGCATTCGTTGCGGTGGGCCGGAAGAGGCCGGCTCCGCCTGCAGTGCCGCAGAAAGATGTCGGAGAGGGGGTTCGTGGGGGAGAACCGAAGTGCTCCCCCACGATCAACGGAAGTGGGGCAGGACCCGCTCGGCGAAGAGCCGGATCTGCTCGTGGCGGTCGGCGCCCCAGAGCTCGAGCATGATGTGCGAGCAGCCGGCGTCGCGGTACTCCTCGATCGCGGCGATGCAGTCCTCGGGCAGGCCGGCGATCGGCTTGCAGCGGTCGAGGAGCGAGTCGGTCACCTGCGCCTTCGCCGCCAGGCGCCCGCCGCGCTCCATCGCCTCGGCGACCGGCTGCGAGCTCCTCCATCCGGATCTCGGCGAGGTCGAGGAGCGTGTCGGCCGAGCCCTTGATGTTCTGGAACTTGTTCGCGAGGTACATGCCGGCGATCTCGCGCGCGCCGTCGCGGCCCTTGTCGCGGTCGGTCGCGTCGATCGAGGCGACGATCGTGCAGCCGACGTCGACCTCGCCGGGGTCGCGGCCGGCCTTCGCCGCGCCCTTGGCGACGTTCCCGCGCGTGTAGCGGACGAACGCCGGGCGTCGTGATCGACGGGGTCAGGAGGCCGTCGCCGATCTCGCCGCCGAGCTCCTGCATCATCGGCGCGGTCGCCGCGACGTAGACCGGGACGTCCCAGTCGGGCGCGTCCGCCTCGGGCATGAGCGCCGGCAGGTCGGCGCTGAAGACCTTGCCGTCGTAGTCGAAGCGCTCGCCCGAGAGGGCGCCGCGGACGATCGCGACCGAGTCGCGCATGTGCGCGAGCGGCTTCGTCTCCTTCGGCGAGCCGCCCTGCTTGGTGTTGTTGAGGAAGATCTTCGAGGTGCCGAAGCCGACGATGAACCGGCCCGGCCCGGCCGCCTCCTGCACGATCCGCGCGTCCATCGCGACCTGCACCGGATGGCGCGTGTAGGGCGAGATGATCCCCCAGCCGATCGTCAGGCGCTCGGTGTCGCGCGCCATCAGCGCCGAGAGGACGGTCGAGGAGCGCGCCTCCATCCCGTGCTTGCGCCACCACGGGTAGGCCTCGGCGAGCCAGATCGTGTCGAAGCCGCCGCGGTCGAGCTCCCGCGCGGTCTCGAGCATCTCCTCGAGCGGCTCCATCGTGAGCTGCATCAGCCCGATGCGAAGCGCGCTCATGGCGCTGTCTACGGCCGACGGCGGCGGCGCCCTCGGCGGCCGCGGCCTCGGTCACCTGCTTGTCGAGCGCGGCGAGCACGTGGTTGACCTGCTGCTTCACGATCGGCTGCAGGACGCGCTGCCCCATCGCGCCGACCGGGCCCGCGATCGTCACCTCCGCCGCTCCAGAGCATCTTCGTCCCGTCCTCGAGCGGCTCGAGCGTGAACGAGGTCTGCATGTTGAGCATCGCGCCGACGCCGTTTCCCTTCGCGTGCAGGCTCGAGAACTCGGGCGGGCGCTCCTCGGTCTTCTCGAAGTCGATCGTCATCGCGAGCGAGCCGAGCCCGAGCGGGATCTTCACGTTCGCGCGCCAGTTGCGCTCGTCCTTGATCTCGAACGACTGCACGCCGGGCATCAGCTCGGCCATCTTCGCCGGGTCGTTGAGGCACGTCCCAGACGATGCGCCTGCGGCGCGGCGAAGTCGCGCTCGCCCTCGACCTTCATGCGTCGACGACCTCGAGGCCCCGCCGGCTCGCGGCGGGGTCGTTGATCAGCTCGAAGACGCGGAACGGCGGGTTGCAGGAGTCGGAGACGATCGGCGCGCCGAGCGGCCGCAGCGCGTCCTGGAGCGCGGCGCAGATGGCGTGGATCGCCGCGCCGCCGCCCTCGCCCATCCCCTTCGTGCCGAGCGGGGTGAACGGCGAGGGCGACTCGATCGCGCGCCGTCTTCAGCGGCGGCATGTCCATCGCGTGCGGGACGTGGTAGTCGTAGAAGTTCGGGGTCAGCAGGTTGCCCTCCTCGTCGTAGGTGAACGTCTCGTGGGTCGCGGCGCCGATCCCGTGGGCGAGCGCGCCCATCACCTGGCCCTCGACGATCTGCGGGTGGATGCGGGTGCCGCAGTCGTCGACGGCGGCGTAGTCGACGATCTCGTAGTCGCCGGTCTCGGGGTCGACCTCGACGACCGCGACGTGCACCTGGGTCGCGTAGGTCAGCGTCAGGTTGCCGTACTTGCGCTCGAGGTCGGGGAGCTCGAACGGCGGGACGTAGACGTAGCGCTGGTTGAGCGTGATCTCGCGGCCCTCGTCGGAGAGGATCGCGTTGTTGGCGTTCACGATCGCGCCGACGCGCGAAGAACGGGAGCGCCGCCTCGGGGTTGTCGGCGCGCTTGGCGAAGCCGCCCTCGAGCACGATCTCGTCGGGGCCGTCGGTGCCGAGGATGCCGGACGCGAGCAGCTTGATGTCGGCCGCGAGCCGGTCGGTCGCGCCCTTGACGGCGCTCAGGCCGGTGACCGCGAACTGGCTCGCGTAGGTGCCCGAGAAGCCGGCGTGCGAGTTCCAGTAGGAGTCGTGGCCGACGCGGACGTTGACCGAGTCCGGGTCGACAGCCGAGGATGTCGGCGACGACCATCGAGGCGGTCGTCTCGTGGCCCTGGCCCTGCGGCGTCGTGCCGAGCGTGACCACGATCTCGCCGAAGATGTCGAGCTTCACCGTCGCGACCTCGTTGTTGCCCGAGAACTGCAGCTCGGGGTTGATCATGCGCGACTGGGCGAAGTTGTTCGTGCCCGAGTCGAGGGTCGAGCCGATCCCGAGGCCGAGCAGCTTGCCGCGCGACTGAGCGTCGGCCCGGCGCGCGTCGAGACCGGCGTGGTCGATCAGCTCGAGGGCGATGTCGAGCATGCGGGCGTAGTCGCCCGAGTCGTAGACGCAGCCGTTCGGCGTCGTGTACGGCATCTCGTCGGCGCGGATGTAGTTGCGCTTGCGCACCTCGACCGGGTCGAGGCCGAGCTCGCCGGCGACGATGTCGATCACGCGCTCGGTGAACCAGAGGTGCTGCATGCGCGAGTAGCCGCGGTTCGGGGAGCACGGCGCCTTGTTCGTGACGACCTGCGTGAAATCGAGCCGGATGTTCCGCCAGCGGTACATGCCCGGGCGTGACCTGCGCCCAGATCACGCCGCCGAGCGGCTCGTAGCGGGTGTACGCGCCGGCGTCGTCGAGCGCGTTCGTGCGGAAGCCGAGCAGCGTGCCGTCGTTCTTGACCGCGACCTCGGTGTCGTGGAACCAGCGCTCGTTGCCGTGCGACATCGACATGTGGAACTCGGTGCGCCACTCGGTCCACTGGATCGCGCGGTTGAGCTTTCGCGCGAGCAGGCACATCGCGACCAGCTGCGGGTGCGAGGTGATCTTGTTGCCGAACCCGCCGCCGATGTCCTGGGTGACGAAGCGGAGCTTGTCGAGGCCGCAGCGGATCGCCGGCCCCATCATGATCGCCGGCGAACCCCGGGAACTGGTTGTTCGTGTAGATCGTCCACTGGCCGGTGCCGCGGTTGTACTCGACGAGCGCGCCGTCGCATTCGAGCGGGGTCGAGTTGAAGCGGTCGAAATGGAGCTCGGGGATCTTGACGATCTGGTCGGCCTCGGCGACCGCGTCCTCCCAGCTGCCCCACTCGTAGACGCCTTCCCAGACGAGGTTCGAGCCGGCGTCGGGATGGAGGACCGGAGCGTCCGGCCTCGAGCGCGCTCGCGCGCGTCGACGATCGCCGGCAGCGGCTCGTAGTCGACCTCGACGAGCTCGGCGGCGTCGCGTGCGAGCTCGCGCGTCTCGGCGACGACGATCGCGACCGGGTCGCCGACGAAGCGGGCGCGGCCGACGGCGAGCGCGTAGTCCTTGATCTCGTTGCCGGGCGGCGTCGAGAGCTGGAAGAACGGGTCGGTCAGCGTCGCGACCTCGTCGCCGGTGAGCGTCCCGTAGACGCCCGGGAGCGCGAGCGCCGCGGAGACGTCGACCGACTTGATCAGCGCGTGGCGCGTAGGGCGAGCGGACGTAGTGGGCGTAGCCCATGTTGTGGCGCTTGATGTCGTCGACGAAGACGCCCTGCCCCTGCACGAGCCGCCGGTCCTCCTTGCGCGGGACGCTCTGGCCCGCGCTGCTCAGCGGCGCCTCGATCTCGGCGTCGGGCGCGTCGTCGACCTCGCCGTCCGCTCGGGCTGGCGATCGATCGTCTCGCTCATTCCGCGACCTCCTGGCCGGAGGCGGCCTTGACCGCCTTGATGATGTTCCAGTAGCCGGTGCAGCGGCAGATGTTGCCCTGGAGGCCCTTGCGGATCTCCTCCTCGCTCGGCCGCGGGTTCTGCTCGAGCAGGCCGTCGCCGAGCATCAGCATCCCCGGGGTGCAGTAGCCGCACTGGAGCGCGTGCTGCTCGTGGAAGGCCTGCTGGAGCGGCGTCAGCTCGCCGTCGGGGGCGAGGCCCTCGACCGTCTGGATCGCGCGCGCCGTCGGCCTGGACCGCGAGCAGCATGCAGCTCTTCACGAGCACGCCGTCGAGGAGCACGCTGCACGCGCCGCAGTTGCCGGTGTCGCAGCCGATGTGGCTGCCGGTCAGCTCGAGGTCGTCGCGGAGGAAGTGGATCAGGAGCCGCCGCGCCTCGACCTCGCGCTCGTAGGAGACGCCGTTCACCTCGACGGTGATGCGGCCTGCTCGTCTCGATCGCCGTCATCGCGCGCCTCCCGCCTGCCTGCCTCGACGATCGCCCGCGCCGCGACGACCTCGGCGAGGTGCTGCCGGTAGGCGGCGGGCGCGTGGACGTCGCCGGGCGGGTCGAGCGTGCGCGCCGAGCCCGGCGACCGCGGCCCGGGCGGCCTCGAGGCTGATGATCGCCGTTCGAGCCGCGCCTCGACGTCGGTCGCGCGGTGGGGCACGGCGTCGACGCAGCCGATCGCGATCCGCGGCGCCGCCGTCGAGCGAGACGGCGGCGTACACGAGGCAGGTGCCGTCGCGCGCCGATCGTGACCGAGGCGAAGCCGTCGCGGCGGCCCGGCGGGATCGAGATCTTCGTCAGCATCTCGCCCGGGCCGACCGCGGTCATGTACACGCCGAGGAAGAAGTCGTCGGCCGCGACCGTCCGCTCGCCGTCGGGCCCGACGATCGTCATCTGCGCGCCGAGCGCGACCATCAGCGGCGGCAGGTGGTTCGTCGGGTCGTTGGCGCAGATGTTGCCGCCGATCGTGCCGCGGTTTCGCACCTGCACGTCGGCGATCTGGGCGCACACCTCGCCGAGGATCGGCCGCGCGCGCGCCTCGGCGCTCGCGATGAGCTCGCGTGTAGGTGGTCATCGCGCCGATCTCGAGCCCGCCGTCGCGGCCGAGCTCGATCCCGCTGCAGCTCGTCGAGGCCGTTCAGGTCGACGAGCGCGTCGGGCGAGGCGACGCGCGCCTTCATCACGCTCACGAGCGTCTGCCCGCCCGCGAGCGGACGCGCGCCGTCGTTGGCGGCAAGCAGATCCGAGCGCCTCGGCGAGCGTCGAGGGCGTCGCGTATCCGACTTCCCGCGGGAGCACAGCGCAGGTTCTAGCGGAAATCCGCCGTCGAGGTGCCGGGAGCGGCGGGTTTCTCACGCGGGCGAAGGAGCTCGCGGTGGCGGGCGAGCGCCGCGAGCAGCGACGTCGATGTCGTCCTCGACGTTGTAGGCGTGCGGCGGAGATCCGGAGGTTGCCGTCGCGCTCCGAGGTCGACGATCTCCGTCGGCGCCGAGGCGCCGCGACGAGCGCCGGGGCGTCGGTCGAGCGGATGCAGACGAGGGCGCCGCGCCGCTCGGGATCGCGGGGCGTCGCGACGATGCCGCCGAGCTCGTCGACGCCGGCGATCAGCCGCTCGTTGAGCGCCGGTCACGTGCTCGCGCGTCGCCGCGATCCCGATCTCGCGCATCAGCTCGATGCCCGGCGATGCCCGCGTAGATCGCCGGGATCGGCGGGGTGCCCGACTCGAAGCGCCGCGCCGTCGGCGACGGCGAGTAGTCGTGGATGTCCATCTCGAAGATGTTCCGGTCGGCCAACCAGCCGGTCTGGGTCGGCAGCAGCGACTCGGCGAGTCCCGGCCGGCACCAGAGGAAGCCGAGCCCGGCCGAGGCGAGCAGGTACTTGAGCACGCCGGCGCCGAGGAAGTCGACGCCGAGCTCGGCGACGTCGATCGGGATAGCTGCCGATCGCCTGGTAGGCGTCGAGGAGCGACGAGCGCGCCGCGCGCGTGCGCGATCTCGACGATCTCCTCGACCGGCAGCCGGGCCCCGTTCCGGTAGCAGACCGCCGTGACCGCGACGAGCGCGGTCCGCTCGTCGATCAGCTCGTCGAAGTGCTCGAGCGGGATCTCGCCCTCGGCGGCGGCACGTGGACGACCTCGGCGCCGCGCAGCTCCTGGGCATGCCAGATCTGCCCGACGGTCGGGAACTCGAAGTCGGTGACGACGACGCGCGGCCGCTCGCGTCCAGTCGAACGTGCTCGCGAGCGCGCTCACTCCGGCCGAGAGCGAGGTCGTGACGGCGACCTCGTCCGGCTCGCCGCCGACGAGCCCGGCGAACGCGGCCCGCGCCGCCTCGGCGCGCTCGACCCAGTACGACCACGGCGCGCCCTTCTCGTCCCAGTCGTCGAGGTAGGCGTCGTAGGCGGCGCGCACGGCAGTCCGAGAGCGCGCCCTGCGAGCACGAGTTGAGGTAGATGAGCCGCTCGAAGATCGGGAAGCGCGAGCGGCAGCCGGCGACCGAGCGCGGAGAGCGTCAACGGCCAAGGTAGGCCTTGCGCAGGTCGTCGTTCTCGATCAGGTCGGCGGCCTTGCCGTGGAGGACGACGCGGCCGGTCGAGAGCACGTAGCCGCGGTCGGCGATCGAGAGCGACACGTTCGCGTTCTGCTCGACGACGAGCACCGCGACCCCCTCGTCGTTCACCTGCTTGATGATCTCGAAGCTCCGCTCGACGAGGAGCGGCGCGAGCCCCATCGACGGCTCGTCCATCAGCAGCAGCTTCGGGCGCGACATCAGCGCGCGGCCCATCGCGACCATCTGCTGCTCGCCGCCCGAGAGCGTCCCGGCGAGCTGCTCGCGGCGCTCGTAGACGCGCGGGAAGAGCTGGTAGACGCGCTCGTAGTCGTCCGGCTCGCCGCCGCCGCGCAGGTAGGCGCCCATCTTCAGGTTCTCGAGCACGGTCATCGGCGCGAACAGGCGGCGGTTCTCGGGAACGATCGCCATGCCCTTGCGGATCCGGTAGTTCGTCGGGCGGCGCGTCACGTCCTCGCCGGCGAACTCGACGCGTGCCGCGGCGCGGCTGCACGACGCCGAGCACCGTCTTGAGCGTCGTCGACTTGCCCGAGGCGTTGCCGCCGAGCAGGCAGACGAGCTCGCCCGCGGCCGACCTCGAGCTCGACGCCCTGGAGGATGTGGATCGGGCCGTAGTAGGTGTCGACCGCCGACAGCTTCAGCAGCGGGGCTGCCGCGGCGCCGTTCGCGCTCACTTCGTCGCCGTCGCCTTCAGGCCCAGGTAGGCCTCGACCACGCGCTCGTTCGGTCGCGACCTGCTCGAACGAGCCCTCCGCGATCTTGACCCCGTGGTCGAGCGCGATCACGCGGTCGGAGATCCCCTCGACGACGTGCATGTCGTGCTCGATCACGAGCACCGTGTAGCCGGCCGTCCGTCGCGCAGCTTCGCGATCAGCTCGGTGATCTCGTGCGTCTCGACCGGGTTCATGCCGGCGGCGGGCTCGTCGAGCAGCAGCAGCCGCGGCTTCGTCGCGGTCGCGCGGGCGATCTCGAGCCGGCGCCGGTTGGCGTACGAGAGGCTGTAGGCGGGCTGGTTCCAGCGGTAGCCCATGAGCCGCTCGCCGAAGAACGAGAGCCGCTCCTCGGCGAGCCGCGCGATCTCCGCCTCCTCGCGGCGCATGCCCGGGGTGCGCAGGATCGAGCGGACGATCCCGGCGTCGCGTGTGCGAGTAGGCGGCCGCCATCACGTTCTCCTTGACGGTCATGTTCAGGAACAGACGCAGCGTCTGGAAGGTGCGCGCGACGCCGCGCGCCGACGATCTCGTGCGGCTCGAGCCCGATCAGGCTCTCGCCCGTCGAAGTCGATCGCGCCGCTCGTCGGGCGGGTAGACGCCGGTGATCAGGTTGAAGAGGGTCGTCTTGCCGGCGCCGTTCGGCCCGATCACCGAGACGATCTCGTGCTCGTCGACGTGGAGGTCGAGCTCGGTGATGCAGGTCAGCCCGCCGAAGCTCTTCGAGACGCCGCGCAGGTCGAGCAGGAGCCGTCGCCATCGGTCAGACGATCTCCACGCGGGTCTCGCCGAGCAGTCCCTGCGGGCGGGCGTTCATGAGCACGATCAGGATCACGCCGATCAGGATCAGGCGCGTGATGCTCGGCTCGAACGCGAGCCGCGCATCCCAGACGAACGTCGTCAGGTAGAGGGTCGGCGCGAGCAGCACGTTCCGCCAGAAGGGCCGGACGGTCGTGAGCACGAGGATCAGGGCGACGAGGGCGACGAAGGCGTAGTTGCCGGCCGTCGCCGGGGTCGGCGGGAGCGGGCACCCAGTGGGCGAGCGCGCGCCCGAAGCTGCCCGTCGACCGCGCCCTGGCCGTGCACGTCCGCCGACGAGATCGCCGCCGACGATCGCGTGCACCGCGAACCCGAGGGCGAGCATGCCCGGCGAGCACGCCGGCGAGCACCCGCCACGGCCGCAGCTTCGCGAGCAGCGTCGCGAGCGATCAGGGTGAAGAAGACCCACGTCGCGTGGTTCGGGGTGCGGAGCACCTCGAGCGTGACGTTGACGATCAGCGCGCCGAGGATCACGCCCGCCGAGGCTGCCCGGCGCCGCCGAGGATCAGGATCGCGTAGATGGTGATCAGGAGCGGCGTGTCGAAGTCGCTCGAGAAGACGGCGGTGTTGAGGGACGCGAAGAGCGTGCCGGTGAGGCCGGCGACGCCCGCGCCGAAGGCGAAGGCGAGGAGCTTCAGGCGGTTGACCGGCATGCCCATCAGCTCGGCGGCGAGCGGAGTCCTCGCGCAGCGAGCGCCACGCGCGGCCGGTGCGCGAGTTGCTCGACCAGATAGACGGCGCCGAGCACGACGAGGAAGAACACGAGCGCGACGTAGAAGTAGCTCTTGAGCGACTCGAGCTGGTGCCCGAAGAGGTGGAACGGATCGATGTTCGCGATCCCGTTCGGGCCGTTCGTGATGTTGTAGCCCCGCGTGAAGCCGAGCACCGAGATCCGGTCGCCGTTGTTCGACGACGGTCACGAAGAGCTGGCCGAAGAAGAGCGTCACGATCGCGAGGTAGTCGCCGACGAGGCGGCGCGAGGGAAGGGCGACGAGGAACCCGAGCAGCGACGGTCGCGAGCCGTCACGAGCGGCAGGATCGCGAGCGTCGGCCAGTGCAGGTCGAACTGCGACGAGGCGAGCATCGCGTAGCCGTAGGCGCCGAACCCGAAGAAGGCGACGTAGCCGAGGTCGAGGAGCCCCGCGAAGCCGACGACGATGTTGAGGCCGAGCGCGAGCAGCATGTAGATCAGCGTGTCGAAGCCGACGCGGATCACGTAGCCGTTGTTCGTGAACAGCGGCACGAGGCGCGGCGGCGACGCCGAAGACGGCGAAGAGCACCGGCTGGGGGAGCGCCTCGATCCGCGTGCGGACCGCGCCGATCGGCCCCGTGTAGCGCCTCGCCGGCGGCTCTCGTGCGAGGCGACCCACTCGTCGTCGCCGATCCGCGGCGCGGTCGAGGGCTCGGGAAGCTCGGGTCCGTCGGGCTCGATGTCCATCAGACCTTCTGCACCGTCGCTCGCCCGAGCAGGCCGCTCGGGCGGAGGATCATCACGGCGATCAGGACGACGAAGACGATCGCGTCGGAGAACGTCGAGGAGACGTAGCCGATCGTGAACGACTCGGCGAGGCCGATCGCGAGCCCGCCGACGACGGCGCCGGGCAGGTTGCCGATCCCGCCGACGACGGCGGCCGTGAACGCCTTCAGGCCGGCGTCGAAGCCCATGTAGGGCCAGACCTGCTGGAAGACGAGGCCGTTGAAGATCCCGGCGGCGCCCGCGAGCGCCGAGCCGATGAAGAAGGTGGCGGCGATCACGCGGTTGACGTCGATCCCCATCATCTCGGCCGCCTGGCGGTCGAAGGAGGTGGCGCGCATCGCCCGGCCGAGCTGGGTGCGGGCGACGAACCAGGTGAGCGCCGACCATCAGGACGATCGTCCCGGCGACGACGATGATCTGCGCGAGCGCGACGTGGACGCGCGGCCGGGAGCGTGAAGCCGTTCCGCCAGAGGACGCCGAGGCCGGAGGAGTTCGTGTCCCAGCTGAAGGTGTTGAAGCTCTCGAAGTTCGCGCTCGAGCAGCAGCACCGCGGCGTTCTCGAGGAAGAACGAGACGCCGAGCGCGGTGATCAGCGGCGCGATCCGAGGCGCCTCCCGCAGCCGCCGGTAGGCGAAGCGCTCGATCACGACCCCGAGCAGGCCGCCGCCGAGCGTCGCGGCGAGGAACATGAGCACGATCAGGAGCCCGATCGGGATCGAGAGCGAGGTTGCGCCGCCGAACACGGTGAGGATGCCGTAGCCGATGAACGAGCCGACCATGTAGACGTCGCCGTGGGCGAAGTTGAGGAGCTTGAGGATCCCGTACACCATCGAGTAGCCGAGGGCGATCAGGGCGTAGACGCTGCCGTGGACGATCCCGGCGACGAGCTCGGTGATGAAGAGGTTCAGTTCTGGGGCGAAGAGTGTGGGGGCACGGCCGGAGCCGTGCCCCCACGGGTCGAGGGCTAGCGCGACCGTGACGTACTTGCCGTTCACGATCTTGAAGACGAAGACCTTGGCGCCGGAGACGTCACCGTTGGGGGTGAACGCCATCGGGATGCCGAGGATCGACTTCGCGATCTTCTGCTTGGCGAGAGCGCAGGCGCAGCGAGGTGCGGCGTGATCGTGCCCTTGCCGGCCGTGCACGCCTGCTGGACCGCCTGCGCGTACAGCTGCGACGCAACGTAGTTCGGTGCGCCGAACGGGCTCGTGCCCGCCCGGGAACTGCTTGTGGTAGCCGGCCACGACCGCCTTGTCGGCGGCGATCGTCGTCACGTCAGGCGCGAAGAACGAGACGTAGTCCCCGCTCACGTTGTACTTCGACGAGTCGAAGCTGCCGTCGGTGGCGAACACGACCGCCGTCTTGCCCTGCGACTTCAGCTGCTGGGCGAGGAGCTGGGTCTGCGACGAGAGCTGGAACGGGGTGAAGACGACCTTCGTCTGCTCGTCACCTTCGCGACGAGAGACGAGAAGTCGGTGTCCTTCTGGGTGATCGACTCGCGGTCGACGCTGACGCCGGCCTTCTTCAGGTCGGCCTGGACGATGTCCGCGAGACCGGTCGAGTACGACTCCTGGTCGTCGACGATCATCACGCTCGAGCCCTTGGTGACGCCGAGGTGCTTCATCATGTAAGTTGGCGTCCGTCGGGCCCTGGACGCCGTCGTTCGGGACGACGCGGAAGAAGTAGCCCTTCAGCTTCCCGTTCGTCAGCGTGACGTTGGTCGCCGATCCGGAGGTGAACGCGAAGCCCGCCTTCTTCAGGATCGGAGCCGACGGCGATGACCTCCTGGCTGCCGGCCGGGCCGATCACGCCGACGATGCTCGAGTTCGACGCGAACGACTGCGACACGGTCGAGGCGATCGCCGGGTTGAGCTGAGTGTCGCCCTGGACGATCTGGATCTTCGTCTTGTGCGACGCGTTCCAGACGTTGGCCGCGTAGAGCGCCCAGTGGAGCTGGTCGTCGCCGATCGATGCGGCGGGGCCGGTGAACGGCCCCATCATGCCGATCTGGACCGGGATCGAGCACGAGACAGTCGCGGGGGCTGCCGCCTGGGACTTCACCGCAGGGCTCGCGATGCCGGCGAACACGAGCGCCGACACGGCGCATGCGCTCCCGATCGTGATCAGTAGTGCCCTTCTAACCATCAAGCCTCCTTCAAACATTTCAGGCCGAAGGGCCGTTGGAGCGTTCCCGCGGGCCCGGAGCGATTTTGGTCTTGAACTGTCCGTTCGTGATGCACAGCCGTCGGTGCGGAACGGCCACCGCGGGCGAGGCACGGGATCCTACGCCGTGCTTCGAGTCCGGAACAAGCAGGAAGCGGCTGCTCCGCGGCTTGCCACGACTCGTGGAGTAGATTCGCCCGGTGAGGTACAGCATCCTCCGCAGGCGACGTCAAGCCCGTCCCGGCTGCACGTGGCGAGCTGCGTCTGTGCATCCACCTCTTCGATGACTCCAGCGGCTGCGAGATGTTTGCGCAGCGCATTCTCTCGTTCCGCGCCGGGGCCGCTCCGCGGAGCTGCCGCCGCCGGGTCGGACGAGGTGCTCTACGTCCTTGCCGGCTCGGGTGCGGTGACGATCGACGGTCGGCGGAGCGATATCGGCCCCGGCACCGGAATCCATGTCAGCCGGCGGAGCTCGCGTGGGCGATCGACGCCGACGGCGAGCTCGAGCTGCTCGCGGTCGCTCGTTCCGCGATCCGGAGCCGGTTCGCCGCCGGCGACCCACGCCGTCGTCGACCTCGAGGCGGTGGCGAAGGGGACGGCGACCGCGGGCCGTCAGTTCACGCTCGGGATCTGCCCCGACACGGGCTGCCCGTCGGTGACGCAGTTCATCGGCTACATCCCGCCCGGACGCGCGCCCGACCACTTCCATCGCTACGACGAGGTGATCTACATCCTCGAGGGCGCGGGACGTCTGCACATCGGCGGCGAGGAGGCGCCGCTCGAGCCCGGGCGCCTGCGTCCACCTGCCACGCCTGCTCGTCCACAGCCTGGAGAACGACGGGCCAGGACGAGCTGCGCCTGCTCGGCGTCTTCCGGCCCGGCGGCTCGCCGGCCGAGGCGTACTACCCTGACGGCACGCCTGCTGCGTACCCCGAGAGTTAGGAGAGCGACGAATGCCGAGGATCGAGCGCACTGCCGAGATCGACTGGGAAGGGAACCTGGCCCGGGGCCGGGGCATGCTCACGGCGGGCTCGTCGGGCGCGTTCTCCGAGCTTCCCTTCACCCTGGCGTCACGGATCGGCAGCCCCGAGGGCAAGACGAGCCCCGAGGAGCTGCTCGCGGCCGCGCACGGCGGCTGCTTCACGACCTCGCTCGCCGGCGAGCTGACCGGGCTTGGGCATCCGCCGGAGTCAGCTCGAGGTCTCCTGCCGGATCGTGCTCGACGAGGTGGCGGCGAACGGCCACCAGATCGTCGGCTCGCACCTGACGGTTCGGGCAGCGGTTCCGGGTCTCGACGAGGCGACCTTCGCGGAGGCGGTTCGCGATCGCCGACGAGGGCTGCCCGTTCTCGTCGCATGCTCAAGCGCTCGGGCGCCGAGGTCACCATCGACGCCGCGCTCGCCGCGACTGACGCCGTAGCTCGATCGGGTCGCCAGACGGCCTCCGTTAGCATCGAGACGGTGCGAGCTCTCTAGCGACGCCGCTCTACGAAGCACCTCGCGGCCGGCGCGCGGCTCGTGCCGTTCGCGGGCTGGGAGCTGCCCGTCCAGTACGAAGGGGTGCTCGCCGAGCATCGAGCGGTGCGCAGCCGACGCCGGGGTCTTCGACGTCTCGCACATGGGCGAGATCGAGGTCGAAGGGCCGGCGGCGCTCGAGCTCTGCAGACGGCTGCTCTCGAACGACGTCGCGAGGCTCGGCGTCGGCGAGTCCCAGTACACGCTCCTGACCAACGACGCGCGGCGGGATCATCGACGACCTGATCGTCAGCCGGACGGACGTCTGCCGCTACCTCCTCGTCGTCAACGCCGCCAACCGCGCCGTCGACTTCGACTGGCTCGTCGAGCACGAGCTTCGCGGCTCCGACGTCCGCGACGTCTCGGACGAGTTCGCGCTCCTCGCCGTGCAGGGGCCGCGCGCGCTCGAGCGGCTCGGCCTCGAGCGGCGCCCGGCCTTCACCTGGGCAGATGGCCGAGCTCGACGGGATCGAGGCGATGGTCGAGCTACACGGGCTACACGGGCGAGGAGGGAGTCGAGCTTGCCTGCGCGCCCGAGGACGCGCCCGCGCTCTGGGACGCGATCCTCGCGCGCGGCGTCACGCCTTGCGGCCTCGGCGCCCGCGACACGCTCCGGCTCGAGGTCTGCTACCCGCTCCACGGCAACGACATCGGTCCGGAGCACGACGCGATCTCGAGCGGCCTCGGCTGGGTGTGCGCGCTCGACAAGGAGTTCTCCGGAGTCGCGAGGCTCCGGGAGGTCGCAAGCGACGGGCCCGAGAGCAGAGCTCGTCGCGTTCCGTCATGACCGAGCAGGCGATTCCCGCGCCAGGGCATGGCGATCGAGGGCGGCGGCGAGGTCACCTCGGGCTCGCTCTCGCCGATGCTCGAGGTCGGGCATCGGCCTCGGCTACGTTCCGGCGGCGAGCTGCCGCGCCCGGGCACGCCACTCACGCGTCGACGTCCGCGGGCGAGACACGGCGCGGCGAGATCAGGAAGAAGCCGCTCTACAAACGAGATCGCAAAGGAGGCGAGTGAAGATGGCCGCCGGGCAGTCCTATCCCGACGACCTGCTCTACCACCCCGGGCACGACTGGGCCCGGGTCGACGGCGACGAGGCGGTGCTCGGGATCACCGCGTTCGCCGTCGACGCGCTCGGCGAGCTCGTCCACTTCGAGCCGCCCGGCGGTCGGCGCGTCGATCGCGAAGGACGGCGTCTACGGCGAGGTCGAGTCGGTGAAGGCCGTGTCCGAGCTGATCGCACCGCTCTCGGGCGAGGTGCTCGAGGTGAACCAGGCCGTGGTCGACGCTCCGGAGACCGTCAACGAGGATCCCTACGGCGGCGGCTGGCTGGTGCGGATCCGCCTCGCCGACGCGGCGGAGACCGGGTCGCTGCTCAACTCCGCCGAATACCAGGAAACGCTTTAGCAGGGCGCGATACCGGTCGTCTTAACGGCACCTAAGCTCGCCCGCGCGGCGGGAACTTCGGCACCCCTCTCATCGTTTTCCTCTGTGTAAGTCAAAAGAAGGACGAGACACGAAAGGGGATCGATTGACAAAGGTAGTAAAGACAGAGGCGGAGTGGCGGAACGAGCTCGATAGCGAGCAGTACCGGGTGCTACGCGAGAAGGGAACCGAGGCGCCGTTCTCGGGCGAGTACGACCATGTCTTCGAGCCGGGGACGTATCACTGCGCGGGCTGCGGGGCCGAGCTTTTCGTCTCGGACGCGAAGTACGACTCCGGCTGCGGTTGGCCTGCGTTCTACGCGCCGGCCAGCAGCGAGGCGATCGACGAGGAGACCGACACCGCGCTACGGGATGGTCCGCACCGAGGTCATGTGCTCCTCCTGCGGCGGCCATCTGGGGCACGTCTTCCCGGACGGCCCGCACCCGACCGGACTGCGCTACTGCATCAACTCGGCGTCACTCAAGCTGGAGGAGTCGTAGTTGGAGGCGAAGGCGACGTTCGGAGCGGGCTGCTTCTGGGGCGTCGAGGCCGCGTTCCGCCGGGTTGCGGGCGTGACCGGCACCGAGGTCGGGTACGCCGGCGGCGGGATCGACAATCCGAGCTACGAGCAGGTTTGCTGGAACGGCACCGGTCACGCCGAGGTCGTCGAGGTCACCTACGACCCGGAGCGAGTCCCCTACGAGCAGCTGCTCGCGGTCTTCTGGGCCGAGCACGACCCGACTCAGCTCAACCGGCAGGGGCCTGACGTCGGCGATCAGTACCGCTCGGTGATCTTCGTCCACGACGCGGTGCAGCGTGAGGCGGCCGAGCAGTCCAAGGCCGCATCCAGGCTCGGGTCGCACGGCCCGTCGTGACGGCAATCGAGGATGCGCCGCGGTTCTGGCCGGCCGAGGACTACCACCAGCAGTACCTCGAGAAGCGCGGGCTCGCCACCTGCCACGTAGCGCTCGCAAGCTGACGAAACCGGAGCGTGGGCGCGATCGCGCCCACGCTCGTTCTTTGCCTCGCGGTAGCGGTACGCTCGAACGATGGAGCTACTGAGGCTCGAGACCGACCGGCTCAGGCTGAGAGCGGTCGAGCCGGGCGACCTGGACGCTTTCGCACTGTTCATGGCCGATCCCGAGGTGATGCGCTTCATCGGGGCCGAGACGCTCTCGCGCGAGGAGACGGCCGAGCGGATGAAGGTGTGGCGGGAGAGATTCGAGCGAGACGGCTACGGCCAGTTCGTGCTCGAGCGTATGGAGGACGGGGTGGTCGTCGGCCGCTGCGGCCTGCTTGCCTGGCAGCTGCCGGACTGGACGATCACGACGGTGAGCCAGGCGCACGATCCCTACGAGCTCGAGCTCGGGTGGATGCTGGGTCGCGAGCACTGGGGGCACGGCTACGCGACCGAGGCCGCCCGTGCGGTGCGCGATCACACGTTCGGGGCGCTCGGCCGCGGCCGGCTGATCTCGCTGATCGCCGTGGAGAATCGCGCCTCGGCCGCGGTTGCCGCGCGGCTCGGGATGAAGATCGAGAGCGCGACGCGGATGCACGACATGCCGGTCGACATCTGGTCGCTGACTCCGCCCGGCTGAGCCACGGAGAAGAAGGGGCTGCCTGCCCGGAACAGCAGTGCTTCCGAGCAGGCAGCCTGAGGTCGCGCCGCCGTTAGGCGTGGCAGTTCTTGGCGGCCCAGGCCTGGATGTCGGCCTCGGCCTTCTTCAGTGCCGGAGAGTCGAACTCCGTGCCGAGCTGCGTCAGCTTCGCGAGGGTCGCTGCGCTCGGCGTCTTCCCGGACGACACGTCCACGCCCTTCAACGCACTGGCAGCCTTCGCGAACGCTGCTGCCAGTGTCTCGAAGTCGGGCCGGATGTCGGACGGTGTCTTCGAGGCGAAGTCCTGCATGATCTGGACTTCCTTCTGGATGTTCCCGCTGGCACCCTGGAGCGAGCTCGCGAACGCGGCCCCGAGGTCGGAGAGCGACTTGCAGTTCTCGACCGAAGCGAGCGAGCCGAGCGAGTTCGACGCGGTGGTCGTCGTTGCCGCTGCGGTGCTCGTGGCGGCAGCCGCGCGTCGTGGTCGTGGCCGCGGTCGTGGCCGCCGCGGTCGTCGTGGCCGCGGTCGAGGACGTGGTGCTGCTCTTCTTCTTGCCGCCGCAGCCCGCCGCCGTGAGAACGAGTACGGCAACGAGGGCGATCGTGAGAATACTGATGGGCCTCCGACGCATCTGCTTTCTCTCCTTACGCTGGATGTCTGCGTCCGAGCCTACTGCGTTGCCCGGATGAGCGGCAACCCGGGAAAGGGTGACGCCGGCCGGCGCCTCAGGAACGCGTTGCAGCCAGTTGTCCGCAGGCCGCGGCTATCTCGCGGCGCCGCGTCAGGCGAACGGTGGCCGGAAGGTGCTGCCGGTCGAGAACGGACTTGAATCGTCCAATCGCCTCCCGCGGCGTGCCGTCGTACATGCCGGTGAGGAGGTTACGGAACGGGGGAGGTGGAATGGTTCGAGCGCATCTCTGGCGTTTAGGCGGTCGGCTGCGCGAGCGTGTCGGGCTGACGCCCGATCAGGTGTCCCCCGCGATGACGCCCGAGTCTCGCGCGCGCTACGAGATTCCGGATCGGTGAGCCTGCGCGATTCCGTAGCGGAGGAGTGTTTGGGTTGCGAGTGAGCCCGCGTGTCGAGCGGCCGCAGTGTTGCCGAGAATCGGCCCCGGTGTGACAACCACGAAAAGCGGGCCGATCGCAGTGATCGCGATTGGCGCCCCCGTTGTGTCGATCTCCCACGCCCCCACGGCGGTCGAGAGCCCCACGATGCGGCCGATCGCCGTCGTCGGTACCCCCGAGGCAGCCTCGCTGCGTTGAAGCTGCGCCGCTGCCTCCTGCGCGTCGGCGCCGCTTGGCGCGACGTAGAAGGTGACACCACCGAGGTAGCTCGGGGTCGCGAACGCGTAAGCGACGACGCCCTCGAAGGTCGTCCGAACTCCTCGTGACGCGAACATCACGGCTCCCGCGCTAACAAGGCCGCCCTTTATTACCTCTCGCCCCTTGAACATCCACCCAGCTGGGGTGGCAACACGAGGGCCGGTTACGAGCCTCGCGACGATCGGGCTCGTCTTGGCTGCCGCAGCCGACGCCATCGCCAATGCGACCAAAGCGCTCGCCACAACGGCCTGCCTCAGCATCTCACCCCCCTGGCCGCAGCCTAGTTCACTGGACGATGGCCCGCCACCCGGTCAAGGACACACTGGGTCGCCCCAGCCTGCCTTACAGGCGGCTGAGGGAACGTCTCGTGTTATGGATCGTTCTGAGGTGTTCGCGTCCCCGCAAGCGCGAGTGCAGTCCTGAGTCGCGCGAGGTCGTGATCTGCCGGTCTGATCGCAAGCTGAATCGGCCCGTCTTGTTCAGTCCCGTAGAGAACCACCGTTGAGCGTCCGTAGCTGACCGTCTCATCGTCCGGGTTGACCGTGACCTCATGGGTCATCAGCGTGTAGTCCAGGCCAAACGTCGCGGCGAAGTGACGAGGGAAGGACGGATGCCGAAGGCTGATCGTGTCATCTCGAACCGTCAGCGTGAGCGGCCCCGTGCCGCCTTTCAGCATGACGAAACCGCCGGTTTGTGGACTCCTCTTCCAGGCGGACACACTCTCCTGGTATTGGATCGGCCCCGAGCCGTCAGGCAGGAGATCAGCCTTGATCCAGTTTCGGATCAGCGTCGCCCCTATCACCGCGGCGACAAGAGCGAAGCCGATTACCCACCACGCGTCAAACCCTGTTCCGAAGACGATCATCGTCGTACGCTGGACGCATTATCCGTGGCTGAACGGTTGCATCCGCGAGCCAAGCGTCACCGCGCTTCAATGCGCCAACGTTCGCCAGTGACTCCCGACCTCGGAGGCGCGTGAGTCGAAGTTTCTTCGGGTGCGAAGGCAGGAGTGGCGCCTGCGGATCCCTGTGATGGCCGAGGCCCTCGTGGCTCACGCACGCCGGGATTGTCCGGTCCATCGCCGTTCGTTGGGGGTGGTGATCTTCGCCCACGCACGAAGTCCCGACTACGAAGGGCTTCGACGTTGTCGCGAACGAGCGTGATCTCGTCTGGTTCGAGCTTCTGAGTCACCGTCCTCATCCGACCGAAGTCCAGCAAGCACCTGATGACGGCGGGCACCGGAATATTCAGTTCTTGTGAGAGGTCGAGAACAGTCGTCACGGCTCCCATGATGAACTGTCCGCCGTAGGGCCGGTGCGCTGCGAATGTTCACATATGGAGGCCCGACCCGTTGCGCGAAAGCTTCTAGTGGAGCGCGAATGTGCCGAAGGCGATCAGCAGAACCGCCGGAGGGACCGCAATCGCAGTCCAGGGCCGTGCCCCTCGGCGAGAGATAGCGACTGCAACCAGCGGGCCGACAACAAGCACGCCAAGCAAGAATGCGTCAAAGACGCGGCCAAGATCACCAAAGGTGGCGGCGGTCGGTCCGGCCGACTTCGCAGGGCGCTCGTGGATCCAAATGCCGACCGTGGCCGCGACACCCACGGCAACAGCAACCACGAACGCCGGCAAATCAAACGTTCTGTCAGCACGTAGGTCATCAACTGCAACTCGCCTCATTTGCCGCATTTCCGAAGTATCGCTCGGGCCGTTTCAGGCTGAAGCAGGCTCCGCTGCGCCAGGTTTCGGAGTCACGCCTGAATCAGAAGGAGACGTTACGCTCGGGCGGTGCTCGACGCCTACGTGTCGGTGTATCGCAGAGGTCGGAGGATCGTTGTGATTTCGAGCGCGACGATGGGTGGCTGGACGGTCGCGCGTCCTCCATGTTTCGTCGTATCCGAGAAGGTGCCTGACCGGGAGTTGGGGGAGTCGTTGGTCGAGGCTGCCGATGCCTGCGAGTACCTAAATGTCCCCGCGAGTGATGAGGTGCGCGAGAAGTGGAAGTCGGAAGTCCTCGCGGCGGTAGGGGTTAGGGATTGGGGAAGCCTTGAACGAGGCTCGAAGCTGGTCGGCGTCGAGCGGGAGCTGACACGGTGGACGATCAGTCCCTACCTACGTCGGCGCGCGGGCGGATGGCTGCCTCCGATAGATCCGAGCGCACCAGCAACGCGAGTCCACTAGGCCCCTGACGGCGCTTCGAGCGCTCATCTCGGAGCGGTCGTGCTCGAAGTACTCAGCGGCCCAACCCCCATCGCCTAGAGGGATCACGCCGCCCAACTGACGTAAGGGTTCTCATCTTCCAGCGTGCGCAAATGGGCCTGAAAGGCGGCAATGTCGATCCGTTAGTGGGGGGGCCTACGCTATGCAAATGAAGCAGCAGACGTTGGCAGCGGCGACCTGTGCAGCCGCCGTGATTATGTTGGCGCTAGCCGCAGGCGGGTCGGCAACCGAGGGGTTGCGAGGCTTGGTGTCCTCGACGCCGTGGATGACGATCCAGCCCACGCGGGTACCGATGAGCTTGCAGCTCCCGAAGTCCTGGCAAGTCGAAAAGGCGCTCGAACTGTCCGGGAATCTGGCGTTTGCGGCCGGTGACCAAAAACAGGCAGTGGGCGTCACCATCAACGGCACCCCATACGTTGGCTCACAGAGCGGGTTCGCATCGCGCCTATACGGACGCGTCCGTGAGGTCGATCTGATTGGGGCGTCGAAGGCCGTCTTTCACTCGCAGATCGTGGCTCTTCCGGCGGGTCGAGCTGTCCGGATCACCGCTACCTGGCTCAGCCGAATCGGGCAGAGCTATCAACAGGTCTACGGATTCCTGAAGGCAGGGCGTCAGTATGAGGTCGAATACCTCGCCGTAGGCGGCGCGGTGAAAAAAGCGAGATACGCGGCAATCTTCACGAAGTCCGCGGCCTCGATCCGTTTCATCAGCGGGAAGCTGCATGAGGCGATGCCCATCCCTGCCGCCGCGTGCCACGCCTAGCGACGTATCTCTCCCGCAGCGGACTGGCGCGATCTGTCCGGCTCTCCAACGTTGCGCAACGGGGTCGAAGAGGCTGCTTGCGGTCTTGAAATCCGCCCAATCCCGCTGAGCGTCAGCTTGTTGGTGCGTGGCTGTTGGCGTAGTCTGGTCCCATGGGAAAGGCTCACCCGTTCCTACGTATCGCAGCCGGTCTTTTTCTCACGAGTGGACTACTTGGCGCTCTCGCGGGTGAGTCCACGGGAATCGTCGCGGTGCAGGTCATCGTCGGTGTCGCGGCGTGGTGTTTCTTGATCGTGTGGTTCGTGCGTTACCGAAGAGGCGAAGCCGGGCTGCGTGTTAGTCGGTAGATGGCGGAGCGGCGTAGGTCAGGCCCTGTCGCGGAGGCTTCCGCCAGTGTGCGAAAAGAAACCTGACTAGCCGACCGCTTCGCAGGTCGGCACAATCCCGCTGATGGCACAGCGTGTTCGGTTGCTGGTCGCGAGGTCGTGCCAGCCCGGATAAGGCAGACTTAGCGGGGATGGGTGCGCGCGCGTGCGCTTGCTGTGGATACCTGACGCTCGACACGGAAGGTCTCCTGAGCGAGGACGAGATTCACTTCGCGAACTTCCAGAACTGCGAGGTCTGCGGCTGGGAGGACGATTACGTCGCTCGCCGTTATCCGCATGCTCGCAGCTCTAACGGCATGCGGTTGGTTGACGGTCAGGCGAACTTCATTCGATTCGGTTCATACGACGTAGACCGAAGGCACGACGTTCGCCAACCCCGGCCGGACGAGGTCCCAACTGACGCTCCATGGGTCGTCGGGCCGTAGGCCGCTCGGCTGCCCGAGTGTTCCGCAATGACGCCCGACCATTCGGCATCCTTCGCGAGTGGACGAGGCGCAACTTCGTGAGGCTCTGAACACCCACTATGTGGCCGACGCGGCCTGCCGCGAGGCGCTTGAAGGCGGCGGCCAGGTGAGGATCGCTCCTGGTCTTGTCGAGGTCGATCACCTCGTCCGGATCTACGCGATCCGAGTCCGGCACCTTGCGGAACTAGGCGCCGAAACGGTTGGGTCTGACGACGTGATCGCACGCCTTAGCGTCGCGGATGGCCCGGTGCAGCTTGCGTCCGTTGACACGGCTGACCGACACTTCGTGGTCTTCATCGACGGTCGCGGCCGCGTGGTGTCGTCGTGGGGCGTCCCTTCCAGGCATCGGGACAACGGTCAATCCACGTCCACGGCGTAAGCAACACGGGCTGTACGAGCGTCCTGACACCAGACCTCGCCGTCCGGAGGGGCCGGGTCTACGCCCCGAAACATCGAGACGATGTACACGCCCCGAATGCATCTCGATACCGAATACGAATTGGTTATTCGGTCTCTGATAGGCAAGCGATTCTAAGGCTGCGGCAGTAGACCGAGATGGAGAACTACCTTGTTCTTGTTTGAACGGCGCACGGGGGTTCTCAGCCCTCTTGCAGAGGCTGTCCGAGGGCTATTGCCGACCCTATATCTGAGGCATCTCGCCGACACCGAGGCCGTCCCGTGCGACGATGAGGCCGTGAAGGTATTCCTGCACGATTTGCGACGACCGGCCCCCGATGAGACATGGACGGCGGTAGCTACTCCTGCCGTGCCGATCAAGCTTCTCGAATCGCGAGTGGTCGAGGTGATCAGCTTCGACCACGATCTCGGCTTCGAGGACGAGAACGAGCTACGGGCTACCAAGTCTTGATGTGGATCGAGGAGGCCGTCGCGCTTCGGCAGTTCAAGCCGCCAGAGATGCGCGTTCACAGTGCCAATCCGCCTGGACATGAGCGCTTGCTTCGGGGGATCGAAGCCATCAAACGGGGGGCGTACGAGGTCGGGAGGCGCTCTAAAGCCTGATTTCTCTTTGTGGGCTCAGGACAACCCGTTTGTTTGACTGCTCAACAGCCTGGGAATGCCATGTCTGTGAGCACTACCGACGATGACTGGGTAGGGGAAGCGCCGTGGTTCTACGAGGAGCAGGGTGCTGAGCCGCTCTCGGTTTCAGTTGCCACGGCAATGGCGGTGCTGGTGCCATTCTTGGTGGCGTTGTTCGTAGCGGTGGTGGCTCTCATCTACTGACGCGGCGCTTGCGGGAAGACGGTTCGTATTCGCGGCATTCCCGCAACAAGAGGTGCAGAAGCTCGTAGGGAAGATCGGGGCCATCGCGTACGGAAAATCGGGGCCACCGCCGATAGTCGGATCGTGGACGCCTCTTAGTCTTCACGCAGCCCGAGGGCTAGAGCACCCGTGCAATGGCGAGGAGGCGAACAGTGATCAACTTGGAAGAAAGACCTGCTGAGGCAGCCCGGCTCGACGCCGAGATAGCCGCACTCGATGCAGAGATAGCGAGCTTGGACGCCGAGATTGCTCGGCTAGACGGCGAGCTACTGTCAGGCCATGCGCTGGCACATCTGCTCGATCTAGGGGTGCGAGGCGCGGATCAGCGAGAGGATCGGTTCATCGCTGGCGTGCCGCGTGTTCCTGGCAGCTATTCCGGTCAGCGCCAAACCACGGGCGGGTCAGCCTGCCGCCGGGGCGGCCGAGGCCGACAGTCAATGCGATGGCGCGTAGCCGATGGAGTCCAGTAGGTCAGCTACTTAGCGCAGGTCGCCGGGCTCGCACGCAAAGGAATCTCCATATACATCCAAGGTCACAGCCGTTTCCAGCGCGGGCGGGCAGTCTTCGGATTTCGTCTCGGCTTCACTTGGAAGCGACCGTCTTCGGACGCGACCTCGACAACCTCGGAAAAAGGAGCACGATGACTGCGACCGTCCTCGCCACCGAAGTGGAGTCCAGGCGATGATCGAGCGAATCCTGATCGCCGTGGATGGCTCGCCCTCGGCACGAGAGGCGATTGAGTTCGGTCTTCAGATCGCCGAGAAACAGGATGCGACGGTGACGTTCTTCTACGCGATCCGGCCGGTTGTCTTGAGCGAATGGAACGCCGACTTCAGTCAAGGCGAGGTGCGGTCATTCCCGTTTCAACTTGATGCAGACGAGCAGGTGATGCTCGACAAGGCCAGTGAGCGGGCCGCAGCACGAGGGATTCTCTCGAACGTTGAGATTGCCTCTGGTGATCCCGTGTCCGAGATCATCTCGCACGCCGATGCGATCAATGCTGATCTGATCGTCGTCGGCTCGCGAGGTCAACACGAGGTCGTAGGATCGCTCCTCGGCAGCGTGTCAAGCGGAGTACTGCACGAGGCACCGCGCCCCGTTCTCGTCGTTCGCCATCACCTCTAGGCGATTGCCCGCCTCCAATCGATCACGGCCCTGCCCATGTTCGTGGTCGAACTGGCAACCCTGGCGCTCGACCTCGCGAACTGGGGCACTGAGGGAAACGCAGGCCGGGCTTGAATCGCCGACCTCGTGGGTGCGATCTTCCGATTCGTCGTCGAGGCGCTTCTACCTTGCGTCCGCTCTGGCAGTCGCAGCTAGCTGGCCGCACGCGGCGGCGATCTCGCGCCCCCGCGTCAGGCGCACCGTCGCAGGCAGATGTCGCCGGTCGAGCACCGATTTGAACCGCCCGATGACTTCGCGACTACTTCCGTCGAGACCTACCCCGTTCACAACGTTCCCGGTCGGGTTGTACGGGATCAGGTTCACCTTGAACACCTTCGGATCGAGGAGCCGCGCAAGCGCCTCCGCGTGCTCGAGCGCGTCGTTGACCCCGGCGAGCATCACGTACTCGACGTAGACCTTGCGGCGGCGAAGCTCGAAGTAGCGCCGGCACTCGGCAAGGATGTCCTCGAGCGGGTAGCGGTCGTTGACGGGCATGATCCGGCTCCGGAGCGCGTCCGTGGGGGCATGCAGCGAGAGCGCGAGCCTGATCGGCTCCTCCACCTCGTCCACGAACCGCTTCAAACCGGGGAGCCAACCGACGGTCGAGATCGTCGTCCGCCGCGGGGTGACGCCGAGGCTCGGTAGCCGCCGGGCCGCCTCGAGCACCGGGTCGAGGTTGAGCATCGGCTCGCCCATTCCCATGAACACGACGTGGTCGATCGGCTCGATCCTGCGGAAGTGGAGGGCCTGGTCGAGGATCTCGCCTGCGTTCAGGTTGCGCCCGAAGCGCATCTGCCCGGTAGCGCAGAACGTGCAGGTGAGGGGGCAGCCCGACTGCGACGAGAGGCACACAGAGCGACGCCCGTCGCGGTACCGCATCAGGACTGCTTCGACCGGATGGCCGTCGGCCGTCTTGAAGAGCACCTTGAGGGTGCCGTCGCCGCGCGGTCTCCTCGGTGACGACCTGCAGCGACGAGAACGGCACCCGCGCCTCGAGCTCCGCGCGGAGGCCCGCGGGCAGGTTCGTCATCTCGCCGTAGGATGCGACACCGCGTGCCGCCCACTCCCAGACCTGCTTCGAGCGGTACTCCGGCTGGCCGACGAGCGTCTCGCTGAGCAACTCGAGGTTCATGGCAGCTCCGACTTCATCGAGTTACCGTAGCGGCGTGCCGACCTCTCGCTACGACGCCGTCATCGTCGGGAGCGGGATCAACTCGCTCGCGTGCGCCGCTCTGCTCGCCCGGGGCGGCTGGGGCGTCTGCGTGCTCGAGCGAAATGACTGGCTCGGCGGCGCGGTCAAGACGGCCGAGATCACGAAGCCGGGATTCCACCACGACGTCTTCTCGGCCTGGCACCCGCTGTGGGTGGGCGGCGCCGCCCACCGTCTGCTCGGCGACGAGCTCGCCGGTCACGGCCTCGAATACCTGAATACCGAGCTTCCGACAGGCTCCGCGTATCCGGACGGCGACCTCTGCCTTCCTGCTCCGCGACGGGCGAGTCGAATGCGCGGGAGCTGGAACGGCACGCCGCGGGCGACGGCGGAGCCTGGATGGCGGCGCTCGACGCGTTCTTCCCGAACGCCGACCTGTCGTTCGGGCTGCTCGGCACCGAGCTCTGGTCGGGCGACGGCGCCGCACTCGGCGCAAAGGCCCTCCGGCGCCTCGGGCGAGGCGGGTTCGCCGAGTTCGCCGGCAACCTCCTGAGCTCGAGCCGCGATTGGCTGCGAGACGACCTTCGCCTCGCCGCAGGCCCACGGGCTGCTCGCGCCCTGGGTGCTGCACACGGGGCTCGGCCCGGATGCCGCTTCGAGCGGGCTTCATGACGCAGGTGATCGCCGTCGCCGTGCAGGAGGGCGGCATGCCCGTGCCGCGGGGCGGCGGGGCGCGGCTCGTCGATGCGCTCGTGGCGCTGATCCGCAGCCACGGCGGTGTCTGTCGAGACGGGCGCAGAGGTCGAGGAGATCATCGTCAGGGGCGGCCGCGGCCGGCGGCGTGCGTACCGCCGCCGGCGAGACCTATGCCGCGGATCGGCGCCGTGATCGCGAACGTGACCCCGACGCAGCTCTACGGGCGGTTGCTCGGCAACCGGCCCGACCCGGTCGTCGGCCGCCGCGCGGCGGTTCCGCTACGGCCGCTCCGAGATGCAGATCCACTTCGCCCTCTCGGAGCCGCCCCGCTGGGAGGGCGACGAGCGGCTCGGACGAACGGCGATCGTGCACGTCACACCCGGCCTCGACGGCGTCTCGCGGGCCGTCAACGAGGCCGAGCGCGGCCTGCTGCCGGCCGAGGCGACGGTCGTGTGCGGGCAGCCGCTCACGATCGACCCGAGCCGTGCGCCCGAGGGCAAAGGCATCCTCTGGATCCAGCTTCAGGAGCTGCCGTGGCACGTGAAGGGCGATGCCGCCGGCGAGCTCGACACGGGCGACGGGAGCCTGGACGGAGGACGCTGCGCGAGCGCTACGCCGACCGGATCCAGGCCCGGCTTGCCGCGCCACATCCCGAACCTCGAGTCGCTCGATCCTCGCCCGCACCTCGCTCTCCCCGGCCGACCTCAAGGCGGCGAACCCGAACCTCCACCACGGCGATCCCTACGGCGGCTCGCTCGCGCTCGACCAGAACTTCCTCTGGCGGCCGTTCCCGGGCCGGCCCGGGCCACCGCACCCCTGTCGACCGGCTCTGGCACATCGGGGCGAGCACCTGGCCGGGGCCCGGGCTCGGCGCCGGCTCGGGCACGATCGTCGCGCAGGAGCTGCTGAAGCCGCCGGCGCTCGAGCGGATCCGCCGGCGGCTCGCAGGGGCTGCGTGTCTAGTCCGGTGACGGTGCGCCGCCTTGCCGGAAGGCGCGCCGCTGTGGAAAGATCGCTCCTTGCTCGCGACGAGGGCGAAGGTGGGATCGCAGTGACCGACAGCATGGAGAGCAGCCTTCGTCGAACATCCCCTCGCTTCTCGATCTCGCGAGATCTCGACCCTCGCGGCGAGCTTCGAGGACGACCTCGCGGCCTACGCCGCCGCGGGGCTCGACGGGATCGGGATCTGGGAGCTGAAGCTCGCCGCGGACGGTGACGACTCGGCCGCGCTCGAGGCCTTCGCGGCGAGCGGCCTCGAGCCGGCCTCGGCTGTGCCGACGATCCCCTCGATCCTGCCGCTCCCGCTGCTCGGCGGCGCCGACGACCCCGCCGAGCGCATCGACCTGCTCTGCGCCTCGATCCACCGGCTTGGCGGCGTTCGGCGCGCCCGGGATCGTCTGCCTCACCGGGACAGGTCTCGGCCGCGACCCCGACGTCGCGCGACGAGATCGGTCGTCGAGGGCCTGCGGACGCTCGCGCGGCGAGGCGGAGCTCGCCGGAACGCGAATCGCGCTCGAGCCCTACCAGCGCGACGACGGCGAGGCAGTGGACGATCGCCACGACGATCCCCGAGGCGCTCGAACTGATCGACGAGGCCGGTGGCTCGCCGGCGCTCGGGCTCCAGTTCGACGTCTGGCATCTCTGGAACACGCCCGAGCTCTGCGGCCACATCAGCGCGGCGAGTCGACCGGATCGCGGGCGTCCACGTCTGCGACGTGCGCGACCCGACCCGCGCGGCTGGGCCGACCGGGTCCTTCCCGGCGACGGGATCGCGGATCGTCCCGACGATCCTCGCCGCCCTCGACGAGGCCGGCTGGCAGGGCCTGTACGACCTCGAGATCTTCTCCGACAACGGCACGTTCGGCACGACGCTGCCCGATTCGCTCTGGAACGTCCCCGCCGCCGAGCTCGCCCGCCGGGGCCGCGCAATCGCTCGACGCGGCCTGGGAGAGAGGCCGGCGGATCGTCCCTACGATCCAGTCCCACCGCCACGGATCCGTCCCAAAAACCAAGGAGGGTGAATGAGACTCGCAAGAGTCGTTCCGATTGCGCTCGTCACGGCCGCACTGATCGTGCTCGGCACCGCGGGTGCGACCAGTGCGGCTACACGCTCGAAGGCGGCCGGCACGCCGATCGTCATCGGCGCCGCGATCGACCTGACGAAGAACATGGCCCCGTTCGACGCGCCGGCGCTCGCCGCGGCGAAGATCGAGATCGCCAAGATCAACGCCGCCGGCGGGGTCGACGGCCACCCGCTCGAGATCAAGTACCTGAACGACCAGCTCGACCCGACTCAGACGAAGGAGGACGCGACCAAGCTCGTGTCAGCGAGGGCGTCAACATCGGCTGGGTCACGTGTGACGTCGACTACGCAACCCCGGCGATCCAGGAGTTCCTGGCCGCCAAGCTCCTGACGGTCGTCGCCGTGCATCGGCACCGACCAGATGGGGCCGTCGCGGTTCGGCTCGGCGGGCCAGCTCGCGTTCTCGTTCGGGAACGCCGCCCAGGACGAGGGCGCGGCAGCGGCCGAGTACGCGATCAGCCGCGGCTGGAAGACGGCCGACGTCGTCACCGACAAGCTGCTCGTGTACTTCCAGAACGTCTGCACGGCCTTCACCGACCGGTTCAAGCAGCTCGGCGGCACGATCGTCGACTCGGAGTCGTTCACGCAGGGAGACAAGACGATCAACAACGTCGCAACCCGCGTGAACAGCAACCCGGCGAAGGTGATCGCCTTCTGCACGTCGTTCGGCACCGATCAGCCGGCGTTCGTGGACGCGCTGCGCTCGGAGGGGAACAACACACCGATCATCAACGGCTGGGCCAGTGACGGCTCGTACTGGTGGTCGAAGAACCCGAAGGTCACGAACTTCTACTTCCTGACCTTCGCGGGGGCGGTGGCGAAGGATCCGGATCCGGCCGTGCGTGCGTTCGAGGCCAAGCTGAAGGCGGCCGGCTCGCCGGCGCAGACCGGCGGCTTCATCACCGGCGCCGACGCGATCGACGCGATCGCCTACGCGATCAAGCAGACGGGCGGCTCGACCGACGGCGCCAAGCTCGCCGCGACGCTCTCGCACCTGCACAAGTTCCAGACGCTCGGAGGCCCGATCAGCTTCACGCCGGCGCTGCACACCGTCACCGGCCGGCCCTACCGCGTCATCGAGGTGAACAACAACGTGGCCAAGGTGCTCACCGCGCACACGACGAAGGTCATCCCGAACATCCACTAGTCGTGGTTACTTCGGCCACAAGCGGTTGATGGCGGCTGCGACGCTCGTCGCCGAGAAGACCCGCCGAGGGCCCGGTTCGCTCCGGGCCCTCGGCGTCTCTCGCTCGTTCGAAGGGCGTGCAGGCGCTCGCAGACGTCGAGCTCGAGCTCGCGACCGACGAGGTGCTCGGACTGATCGGCCCGAACGGGGCCGGTAAGACGACGCTCGTCAACCTGCTCACCGGCTTCGACCTGCCCTCGTCGGGCCGCATCGAGCTCGGCGGCACCGAGATCACGCGCTGGCCGCCGCACAGACGGGGCCGGGCCGGGCTCGCCCGGACCTTCCAGCACGGACGGCTCTTTCGCGGCCTGACCGTGCGCGAGAACGTCGAGGTTGCGGCGCTCGGCGTCGGGGCCTCGCCGGCCGAGGCTCGCCGGCGGGCGGCCGAGCTGCTCGCGCTGCTCGGGCTTGCGGACAGGGCCGAGCAGAGCGCAGCCGTGCTCCCGCACGGCGACGAGCGCCGGCTCGGCGTCGCCCGTGCGCTTGCCCTGCAGCCCCGCTTCGTCTTGATGGACGAGCCCGCGGCCGGGCTGCACGAGGCGGAGATCCCGGCCTTCGCGGCGGTCGTGCGCTCCGTCCGCGACGACTTCGGCGCCGGCGTCCTTCTGATCGATCACAACATGGCGCTGATGATGGAGGTCTGCGACCGCGTCCACGTGCTCGACCGCGGCCGGACGCTGGCGGTGGGCACGCCGGCCGAGATCCGGCAGCAACTTCGACGTCGCGACCGCCTACCTCGGCGCGGGGGCCTCCGCGGTGGAGACGGCAGATGCTTGAGACGCCCGCACCCGGGACGCTCGCGAGCGACCCGCCGGTGCTCGAGCTGCGCTCGCTCGAGGTTCGCTACGGCGACGTCCCGGCGGTGCGCGGTCTCGACCTGCGGCTCGAACAGGGCGAGATCGTGGGGCTGATCGGGCCGAACGGTGCCGGGAAGTCGACCACGCTCCTCTCGATCATGCGGGTCGTGCCGATCTACGCCGGCGAGGTCCTGCTCCGCGGCCTCCCGCTCCGGGGCGGGCCCGAGGACGTTGCCCGCTCGGGCGTGGCGCTCGTGCCCGAGGGCCGGCACATCTTCGCCGCGCCTCACCGTCGAGGAGAACCTTCGCCTGGGCCTCTCGGGACGGCGCTCACGCGACGGGGTCGCGGAGGATCTCGACTGGGTGCAGGTCGCTCTTCCCGGTCGTCGCGGAGTTCGCCCGCCGCAAGGCCGGGCTGCTCTCCGGCGGCCAGCAGCAGCAGCTCGCGATCGCGCGCGCGCTGATCGCGCGGCCGGACGTGCTGCTCCTCGACGAGCCCTCGCTCGGGCTCGCGCCGAGCGTCGTCGAGACCCTCTTCGAGACGCTCGGGCAGGTGCGCGACCACGGGGTCACGATCCTGCTCGTCGAGCAGCGAGGGCTGCTCGCCGTCTCGTTCGCCGACCGCACCCACGTGCTCTCGAACGCCGAGCTGCGCCTGACGCTCGGATCGCACGACGCCGCCTCAGCCCGACGAGCTCACCGCGAAGCTGACGGCGGCCTATCTCTCGTGAGGTCGCGGCACGATGACCTTCCTCCAGTACCTGATCGACGCGGTTGCCCTCGGCGCGGTCTACAGCGTCGTCGCGCTCGGGATCGGCCTCGTCTTCGGTGTGATGCGGCTTGATCAACCTGGCCTACGGTGAGCTGATCACGGCCGGCGCGTTCACGCTCGGCTACCTCTCGAACCAGCCCGCGGTCATCGCGATCCTCGCGTGCGTCGGGCGTGGTGCTGGCGCTCTCGCTCGTCCAGGAGCTCGGCGTTCCGGCCGCTTCGGGGCACCTCGCCGGCGACGATGCTGGTGGCGACCTTCGGGGTCAGCTACCTGCTCCAGAACGTCTACTTGCTCTCGTTCGGCTCTCGCGGGAAGGCGGTGAGCACGCTCGGGGGCCTGAACACCGCGATCGACCGTCGGGTCGCTGCGGATCCGCTGGATCTCGATCGTCGCGCTGATCGCCGGCGGCGTGCTGCTCGTCGCTGACCGCCCTGCTGCTGAACCGGACGACCGTCGGGGTGCAGATCCGGGCTGCGGCGGCCGACTTCCGAACCGCCCGGATCCTCGGGCGTGCGCGCAAACCGCGTGATCGCGTTCTCGTTCCTCGTCTCCGGCTTCCTCGCCGCCGCGGTCGCGGTGCTGCTCACGGTGCAGTCGCCGCTCGTCACGCCCGACTTCGGGGTGCAGGTGACGCTCTTCGCGCTCGTCGGGGTCGTCGTCGGCGGGCTCGACCGGCTCTGGACCGCGACGCTCGGCGGGTTCGCGATCGGCTTCGCGACCTCGCTCGTCGGCGCCGAGCTGCCCTCCTCGCGCAGCGTCTACCTGCCCTCGTTGATCTACGGGCTCGTGATCGTCGTGCTGCTCCTGCGCCCGAACGGCGTCTTCGCCGGGCCGGGCGCGACCCGCTGCGGAGCGCGTATGAGGCGCCGCCTCGACGGCGCCGTGCGCGCTGCTCGCGCCGGTCGGGCTCGTGCGTCGCGGTCGCGCCGTGCTCGGCTCGCAGCTCGGCGCCGTGCGCCAGCTCGAGTTCGACAACGCGCTCGTGAACACCGCGATCGTCGTCGCGCTCTACGTCTTCATCGGCAACTCGGGCGTGATCTCGTTCGGGCACGTCAGCTTCGTCGCCGTCGGGGCGTACCTCTCGGGGATCCTCACGCTCGGCGCCGAGCAGAAGAACTTCGTGATCCCGACGATGTACCCGTTCCTGCGCCACACGCACGTCTCGACCGTGCCCTCGCTCGCGCTCGGCGGCGCTCGCCGGCGCGGTGTTCGCGCTCGTCGTCGGCATGCCGCTGATGCGGCTCTCGGGGCTTCCGGCCGGCATCGCCACCTTCGCCGTGCTCGGGATCACCTACAACATCCTCAGCTACTGGCAGAAGATCGGGCCCGGGCGTGACGTCGCTCTCGCTCGTCCCGGAGAGCGGCGTCTGGACGCTCACGATCGGCGCGCTGATCGTGATCGTCGTCGCGTTCGCCTACGGCCGAAGCCGGTTCGGGAGACGGCTACGGGCGACGCGCGAGGACCCGCAGGCGGCCCAGTCGGCCGGGAATCGACGTCCACCGCCAGCGGCTCTACGCGTTCGTGCTCAGCGGCGCGCTCGCCGGGTTCGCGGGCGGCCTCCTGGTGCACGAGCTCGGGTCGATCACGACCGAGCCAGGTCTACCTCGAGCTCACGTTCACGACGCTCGCGATGCTCGTCGTCGGCGGCGTCTCGAGCCTCTGGGGCGCCGTCGTGGGCGCGCTCCTCGATCAGCGCGCTCAACTCGTTCCTTGCCGACGCCGAGCAGGGCATCCACATCGGCTTCAGGCTCGACGTGCCGACGGGGACCCGGCTCGTGACGATCGGTGCCGTGATGGCGCTCGTCGCTGATCCTGCGGCCGTCGGGCCTGACGGGCGGGCGCGAGGTGCGGCTGCCGCGTCGCGGGCCTCGCTAGACCACCGGGCGGGTACGCCGACTCGGTCTCCGAGCTTGCGCTGCATATTGACAGGTGCGGGTCGGGGCACGATGCTGAGTCGGATGGCTAGGGGGGGATCGAAGGCTCGCATTCTGGTGGCCGGGCTGGTCGTGCTTTGCGCGTTCGGCGGGGCCGGTCTTGCGAGCGGGTCGGTCGGCGATACAGGCGTCCTGAACCAGGTTCAGGTCTCGGACCCCACCGGTGACAGCGGTTCCGGGCCGGATCTTTCGTCGTTGGCCGTGACGAGCTACTCGGACGGGACGGTGTCGTTCAACGTCGGTTTGGCCAATCGCACCTATCTCGAGGCGGGCGAGAGCGTGCAGATCTTCGTCGATCTGAACGATGACGGGACGGCTGATCTCAACCTGTCGATGTGGCCGAGCTTCAGTCCGAGCTATCTCGCTCGCGCGGTTGGCTCGGGCTGGACGAACATCCGCCAGCTTCCCGAGCTCGTGCAGGCTCCCGGATCGCTCTCCGTACGCCTCAGCCTGGTCGAGCTGCGGGGCGATGCGGCGGTGCCCGTGGCGCCCACGATCCAGGTGTGGGTGGGGTCGTGGGGTGGAGATGCCGCCGGATCCGGGCCTGCGGAGGACTGGCTCCCGGACAATAACTCGGTTGCCCTTTCGATCAACGGCCCGACGGCCGCCACGACCACCACGACCGCGACTACGACGACTGCGAGCAACACGACCACCACTGCGACGACGCCGGCGGCCGCGACGCCGCTATTCATGGGCGGCGGCTTCGGGTTCAAGCTGGAGGGTTCGGGAGCAGCGCGTCAGGCCAGCCTGAACCTGCGGGCGTGCACGCCCACTGTGCCGTTGCGGCTCGTCGTCCACGAGCATCTAAAAACAGGCAGCGACCTCGGTCGTGTGCTCTCGTTCACGATTGACTTGACCGGCGGCAAGCCGGCGGGCGTGTTCAACGGGATGGCCTGTCGCTCGTATTCGACGGCCTGGAAGCTCGCAAAAGCGCTCTACGGCAAAGGTTGGATCATCAGCACCTTTCAACTGATCGATGCTCAGGGCAAGCGAAGCGGCACGACCGACTGGCCGCTCCGTGCACCCGCCGCGTAACTCTCGGTTCGAGGCAGCTCGCCGTTCACTGCGTCGATCTTGAGCGTCGTGAGTAGCGCTTCCGTCGCTTCCGGGGCTGCAATGCCCTGACGATCCTCTGGGAGAGGACTCATCATTCTCGTTCGATGACGTCCTTCATCACCCATCACGGCCTCCCGCTGCTCTTCGCCGCGGTCGCAGTCGAGTCGTTCGGGATCCCGATCCCGGGCGAGACGGCATTGATCGCCTTCGGCGTGCTCGCCTCGCAAGGCCGCTACCCCATCGCCAGCGTGATCGCGGTGGCGGCGGCCGCTGCGATCCTGGGTGACAACCTCGGCTTCTGGTTGATCGGCCGTCGCGGCGGCCGGGCCCTGATCGCGCGGTACCCCTGGATCGAGCGGCGCGTGGAGGACCTCCTACCCCGCGGCGAAGCGCTGATCGACCGGTACGGCGGGCGCGCGGTGTTCTTCGGGCGGTTCGTGTCGGTCCTACGGGAGACCATCGCCTGGGTCGCCGGCCTCGCCGGCATGTCGTGGCCGCGGTTTCTCTTCTGGAACGCGGCCGGCGGAATCGTCTGGGCTGGCGGGGTTGGCCTGCTTGCCTACTACGGTGGCAAGGCACTCGCCGACAGCATCAGTCGCTACGGGCTCTACGCGGGCGCGGCGATCCTGGTGCTTGCCCTGTTGATCCTGGGCGGGCCGAAGCTGGTCGCTCGGATTCACCGGAACTGACGCACTCGCTGCTCCACTCCCCGCGTCGACCAACGGGCGATCGCGGCCGGGTGGGCTTGCAGTCCGCTGCCCTGTCACCTCTCAGGCAATGCTGAGAACGCGGGTGGGCGCGTTCATGCTCGCCGCCGAAGGTGGTACGGCGAGCGTCACAGCGAGCAGCAGGAGCCGGCGTGCGCCCACGGCGATGGGCCTGCCGGCGCCAGGCCCTGGCATGCGAAAGCTGGCCGCGCGAATAGAGTGGGGCATGTTCGCCGCGACCGCGCCTCAATGCCTCGCCCAGCGCGGGGTGACGGGCGTCTACCAGGTTCGCATGGCGGAACAGCCGACCTGGGGCGGCACCTACTTCATCGGGACCAACGTGGTTCTGTTCGTCTTCAGGTTCAAGACCGAGGACAAGGCGGCTGCGGCTTCGGTTGGTGCCACCGCTGTCTACCATCGTCGAGCCGGAGCCTTCCTGATCACCGGTCCCGCCTACAGCTCTCCATTTTCCAATGTGGAGCGATACAAGGTGCATCGGGAAGTCAAGGAGATTGCAGACTGTCTGGGCTCGGGAAGCGACGGCTCATCGGTCGCGGCGCCGGCGGCGCCCGCTCAATCCGGGTAGCAGCAGGCGCTGGTTCGAGCCGGTCGGCCGCAGCCCCATCGTGGCAAGATGGCGACGTGGAACGGGTGCTTGGAATCGGCGGGCATTTCATGCGGACCGCCGATCCGGTGGCCCTGGGTGCCTGGTACCGCGAGTGTCTAGGCCTTGACGCGGATGAGCATGGCCAGTGGCACCAGGAAGCAGGGCCAACCGTGTTCGCGGCGTTCGAGTCCGAGACCGATTACTTCGGTTCCCCAACGCAGCAGACCATGCTCAACTTCCGGGTCCGCGATCTGGACGCGATGCTCGCCCAGTTGCGCGTCAAGGGAGCGAACGTGGCCGAAGAGACTCAGGAGCTGGAGGGTGTCGGTCGATTTGGGTGGGTCACCGATCCTGAGGGCAACCGGGTCGAGCTGTGGCAGCCCGCCTGAGGCGGGACTAAGGCCGCGTGCGTGAGATCCCTGGGACGCCCGCCGGACGTTCCCAGCTGCGCGACGAGAGGCCCGGCGGTCAGACCTGGCCGAGAGCTCGCGGCTTGAGCTAGCAACCTTTCCGCGCGTCGCGATCAGGGCTGTCACCGATGCCGGCCAACGGTGTCTCTTGAGACGCTGGGCTCCGTGTAGACCGCTCTGAAAGGGGTTGCGATGCGGATGAAGCAGATCACCCAGTTGAAGCTCGAACACAGCACCGAGGCCTTGCTCAGGGAGTTCAGTCAGCTACCCGGCGAGGAGGTCGTGCATGAGATCGAGACGGTGACGGAGAGCCTCCTCGTAGGGGCTAGGTTTGACGATTACATACCGGTGCTCGCGCATCGGTTCGCACGCGATCACCTGCGAGATAGGCCTGCTCGACACGTCTTTGCGGCCGCCGCCTGATCCGGCTTCGCCGGATCAGAATCGTCACCAAAACACTCCCTTCCGTGTCACCCGGTGGAAGGGAATGGCTTCTACCGTGGCGTTCTGCTCTCTGTCGCTTGGGGAGTGGCCAAGTCCCCGCCCCGACGAGGAGGTTCGAGATGAGCGCGAAGGTCGGCAACGCCCACGAGGTCGAAGCGATGGACCCCGCAGCTGGTGTGGTGAACTCTGAGGAGGTCGCGGCGCGCGCGTACGAGATCTACAGCTCGGGCATCGGCGGAGACGCTCTCGACAACTGGCTGCGTGCCGAGGCCGATCTCAGGACGGAAAGGGATGTTCCGGAACTTCATCTCGATTCCGAGGAAGCTGGATAACCACACGCCGACCTGGGCGGCGCCGACCCGTGTGGTGTCAGGTCTTGCATTCGCACACCGGCCCAGGCGATGAAGGGGCACGAGCGCCAAACCTGAGCGGTGTCAGGTCTTGCATTCACACACCTGCCCGCGCGATGTGCGATTGCAAGACCTGACACCGGTTTTGCGCCCGCCGGCGCGATGTGTGAATGCAAGACCTGACACCTTTTTTTGGCGGCAGGAGGCTCGGCTGCGCCACCATGCCTCGGCCACGTTGCGCCGGGCCCCGGCGGATGGTCGGTCTTCCTAGGGACGTGCGCGGCGGACGGCGCCGGCAACGTCGGTCAAGCCATCGCGCATCAGACCTTCGATGACGCCGTCGATGTCGGCATCGCTGCGATTCTGACTGAGCTTCGCCTTGGCTTCGATGCGAGTCACCCGAAGCTCGACACCCACGATGGCGCGAAGTTGCCCCTCGTGGAACTTCTCGGGCATGTCGTCAACGCTCCACGGGCCGGCTCGTCGCGACTCGTGCCGCTCGGTCAGATTACGGACGAGCGCAGCGACCCACGCCGGATCGTCGTGGACCTGTAACTCACCGTAGATGTGCGCCGTCGTGTAATCCCAGGTCGGCACGACGCGGCCGTGCTCCCTCTTGCTCTCGTACCAGCTCGGGGTCACGTAGGCGTTTTCGCCGTGGGCGATAACGAGCGCCTCGCCGATTGCCGGGCGCTTCCACTGATCGTTCTTCCGCGCGAGGTGGCCGAGAAGCGCGCCGTCGGCGCCGAGCCCAGCGTCGAAGATGAGCGGCAGGAAGGTCGCGACGAGCCCCGCTTCCGTCACCGTCACAAGGTCGGCAACCTCGATGCTGCCCAGAAAGTCGGCTGTGGCTGCGTCATCCATGGAGAAATGAGCGGGCGTGTACATCGCTGAGAGCGTAACGCTCTTCCCATCGCCATCGAGTTGAGACAGGCGCCAAACCGGCCCAGATTCCCGGCCGCTGACTGTCGCAGCGCCGCAGATCTCCCCGCGGCGGCAGCATCGGCGAAAACGCAGGGACCGACCCCCGTCGGTCGAAAGCTAGGCTGGATTCGTGATCGACCTGCGCTCCGACACGCAGACGAAGCCGTCGCCGGGCATGCGCGAGGCGATGATGAGCGCCGAGGTCGGCGACGAGCAGCGGCGCGAGGATCCCGACCGTGATCGCGCTCGAGGAGCGGGCCGCGGCTTTGCTCGGGACAGCCGGAGGCGGTCTACCTGCCGACCGCGACGATGGCCAACCAGATCGCGCTCTCGATCCTCGGCGTGCGCGGTACCGAGCTCGTGGTCGAGGAGACCGCGCACATCATGATCTCCGAGCTCGGCGGCGCCGCCGTCCACTCCGGGCTTCAGACCCGGGGCACTGCCCGGCGACCGCGGCCGGATCTCGCCCGAGCAGACTCGAGGCAGCGATCCGGCCGCCCGACCCGCTGCACGGGCCGCACGATCTCGATCGTCGCCGCTCGAGAACACCCACAACAGCTCCGGCGGGGCCGTCTGGCCGCTCGAGGAGCTGCAGGCGACGTCGCGACGCGCGGGAGCTCGGGCTCGCCGCCCACCTCGACGGCGCGCGCAGGATCGCCAACGCCGCGGTCGCCTCCGGCGTGCCCGCCGCCGAGATGGGCCGGCTCTTCGACACGGTCACGCTGTGCCTCTCGAAGGGCCTCGGCGCTCCGCTCGGGCGCCGTGATCGCCGGCTCGCTCCGAGCTGATGGCGACGCGCGCGGATCGAGAAGCACCGCTTCGGCGGGGCGATGCGGCAGGCCGGGATCGTGGCGGCCGCCGGCCTCTACGCGCTCGAGCACAACGTCGACGCGGCTCGCCGACGACCACGCCCGGGCGCGCCGGCTCGCCGAGGGCTGGGCCGCCGCCGGCATGCCGGTCGACCTCGAGCGGGTCGAGACGAACTTCGTCCAGCTCGACGTCGGCGCGCTCGGGCTCACCTCGGCCGAGGCGATCGACCGGCTGAAGCCGTGCGGGGGTCGGGTCTCAGCGGAACCGTCCGGCCCGGAGTGCTCCGAGCGGTGACGCATCTCGATCTCGACGACGCCGACATCGAGCTGCGATCGAGCTCGCGCCCTCGCCGCGCTCGGCGTCCTTGCCCGCGCCTGACGCCCTCGCCCCGGCGCTCGACCGCGCCTCGAGCGATCCGTGCGCCGCGGCAGGCCGAGCGGCTGCCGTCGCTCGCCGCCGCCGTCGTGCGCGACGGGCAGGTCGTCTGGTCGGGCGCCGTCGGTCTCGCCGACATCGAGGCCGGGATCGAGGCGACGCCCGAGACCCAGTACCGGGTCGGGCTCGATCACGAAGACGTTCACCGCGGTCGCGATCATGCAGCTCCGCGACGCCGGGAAGCTCGACCTCGACGATCGCGCTCGAGCAGCACCTGCCCGGAATCGCCCACGGGTCGCCGACGCTCCGCCGGATGCTGGCGCACATCTCCGGGCTCCAGCGCGAGGCGGGCGAGATGTTCGTCACCGGCGTCGGCGCCGACGATCGCCGAGGTGATCGAGGCGATGGCCGGCCTACGAGCTCGTGCTGCCCGCCGCGCCGGGCGCACCACTACTCGAACCTCGCGCTTCGCGCTGCTCGGCGAGGTCGTCGCCCGCAACGAGCGGCCGGCCCTACACCGAGTACGTCGACGAGCAGATCCTCGCGCCGCTCGGCCTCGGGCGGACGACGTGGCAGGAGCAGGAGCCGCGCGCCGTCGGCTACCTCGTCGACGAGTACGCGGGCACCGCCGGCGCGAGCCGCACAGCGACATGCGGCGGGGTGACCGCGATGGGGCAGCTCTGGTCGACGGTCGGACGACCTGTGCGCCTGGGGCGCCTTCCTCGTCGAGGGCCGCGAGGGCGTCCTCGACCCGGCGACGGCCGACGAGATGTGGGCGCCCGCAGGTGATGCTGAACCCCGACGACTGGACGGTCGGCTGGGGCCTCGGGCTCGAGCTCGTCGCAACCACGGCGGCCGCATCTTCGGCGGCCACGGCGGCGCGATGCCGGGCTTCCTGGCCGGCCTCTACGTCAACCGCGCGTCGGGGGTCGGAGCGGCGGTGCTGACGAACGCCGGGCACGCGGGCGCCGACGAGGGAGATCGCGCTCGAGCTGGCGGCGACGACGCTCGAGCTGTGGCCGGCCGAGATCGAGCCCTGGCGTCCCGCGGCGGCCCGCCGGCCGAGGTCGCCGCGATCCTCGGGCCGCTGGTGGTCGGAGGGGAGCGAGTTCGTCTTCGCCTGGAAGGACGGCAAGCTCGTCGCGGAGATGCCCGGCGCGCCGCCCCGGGTCAAGCCGTCGGTGTTCGAGGCGGAGCCCGGGGGCGGCTACCGTGTCGTGTCGGGGCGCTGAGCGTGGCGAGCGGCTGCGTGTCGAGGGCGAGCGGATGGTCTGGGGCGGCTACCCGTTCACGCGCACCCAGGAGCCCTCGCCGGGCTCGAGCGTCACCTAGCGGTCGCCCGAGAGCGCGAACGCCGCGACGGCAGCCGCGTAGAGCGCAGAGCAGCATGCCAGCCCTCCCAGCGCCGGGCGCGCGCCGTCGAGGGTGACGCAGGCAACCGCGACGCGCTGCGCCGGCCATCGTCGCGATCTCGACCGGCCGGAACGCCGAGCGGCAGCCCGCGGCCGACGAGGCCCGGACGCCAGCGCAACCACCGGCGCGACGAACACGGCGACCTGGGTCGAGGACGAGATCGCGATCTCGGCGCCGAGCCGCCATGTTGCCCCGCCGCGCGATCACGACCGCGCCGCCGTGCTCGGCGGCGTTGCCGACGAGCGCCACGATCACGACCGCGACGAAGAACTGCGAGAGGCCGAGCGCGTGCCCGAACGCGTGGAGCGAATGCGACGAGCACCTCGGAGACGAGCGCGGTCGCCGACGGTCGCGACGGCGAGCGCCGCGACCGCCGGTGCGGAGGCGGCCAGGCATCCCTCGGCGGCCGCGGCGCCGTGCGCGGCGTGAGTGGGTGCGCAGGTTCTGGACCGTGACGACCGAGGTAGAGCAGGAGCAGCACCGCCGCGACCGGGAGCGAGGCGAGGTAGAGGCTGTGACGGTCCGGGTTGCCGTGCCAGCCGGCGACGGCCGGGATCAGGAAGAGCGCGACGGCGACGAGCGATCATCGCCGATCTGGAGCATGAGCGAGCGGCGATCGACGACTCGCCCGCCGCGGCCGAGCACGATCGGCGCCGCCGAGCACGAGCAGGCAGGTCGAGACCACCGAGCCCGTGATCGAGCCGCGCACGACGTCGGGCAAGCCGTCGCCGATCGCGAACAGGGCGATGATCAGCTCGGGCGCGTTGCCGAAGCTCGCGTTGAGGAAGCCGCCGATCCCGGGGCCCGTGTGCTCGGCGACGTTCTCGGTCGCCTCGCCGATCAGGAACGCGAGCGGTGCGAGCGCGACCGCCGCGAGGACGAAGACGAGTGTGCCGTCCGGCGTGGAGCCGCGTAGCGCGCGACGAGCACGGCCGGGGTGAGCGCGAGGGAGGCCCAGATAGAGTCCTCCGCGCCACTCGGTCAAGCCTAACCGGCGCCGCTTCGACACCCGAACGGCTCTGCTGCTGGCCTAGCGGGCGACCGGCCGAAAGTCAAGTCTTGAAGAAGCCGAAAACGGGGCAGACAATGGAGCCGATGGCCGAGACGCAGACAGCCCGGTCGCTGCCCCTCCACCCGCAGGAGGAGATGGAGTGCCGCCGCTGCGAGGTGCACTGCGACAAGGTCGTCTACCCCGGCGCGTGCCTCGAGCGGGCTGCCCGTTCGTCTACTCCTACGAGGCCTGGGGCCACACCTACGTCGGCTGCATGCAGAAGGTCTACGACGTCGAGATCGACCTGGACATGCTCCGTGCGGCCGAGCGCCGGCAGGCGGGCTTCGGCGCGATCCGCGCGATGCGCCAGCCGCTGCCGATGTGCCAGCGCCGAGGTCGAGAGCACCTACGCGCTCGCGCACCGACGGACACGGGCTGCATCAACCCCGAGTTCGGCGAGCTTCCGGTCGGCGAGCCGACGTTCCGCGTCTTCGCGCAGATCAAGAACGGCGACTAGCTCGAGGAGCGCGGCTCGAGGAGCGCCGTCGACGCGACGGCGGCGCCGGACGGCTGCAGCTGGTCGTCGCGGCGGCGCGAACGATGCGGCCCCGAGCCAGACGAGCAGCGAGGGCGACGAGCGGCGCGCCGAGCGCGAGCGCGTAGACGGCGCCGATCCCGGCCCAGCGGAAGGCGACGCCGAGGCCGTGCAGCGGGCCGTGCGTGGTGGGCGCGGCGACGCGGCGGCGGCGGCGCGTCTGAGCGCGAGGCTGACGGTCGCGAGGCTCGCGGCGCGGACGGTCGCCGCTGCGGCCGCGCTGGAGCCTCGCGATCTGGGCCGTGAGCGCGGCGATGTGCTTCTCGGTCTCGGTCGTCTGCGGCATGCGCCTGCCAGCGCGGCCAGCGTCGGCCTTGAGGCGGCGCGAGCTTGCGGGTGGTCGCGTCGACCTGCGGCTGTGAGATCCTGGATCGAGACGTTCTCGCCGATGATCGTCCCGAGCGCCGAGAGGCGCGCGACCGCCTGCTGGACGTGCTGCCTTGGGAATGCGCAGGACGAGTGGTCGCGCGTCGCCGGCCGCGTACCGGAGGTCGTCGACGTCGAGCGCTCGACGCGAACCCGCCGAGGAGCGCGCGATCCGCGACGGCCTGCTTCGTCGCGTCCGAGACGGCCTGGGCGTCGCGACGCGCAGCTCGAGCGAGGCGCTGTAGCGCTGGACGCGGTCGCGCTCGGTGCGGGGACGAGCGCTCGCCGTGCGGCGGCTCGGGCGACGGAGCTCGTGTGGCGGAGCCCGCCGTGCCCGCGGCGGCGCGGCAGGGCGGCGACTTGCGGCCTTCCGGCGGTGAGCGGGCTCGCCGAGGTCGGGACGGCGTAGTCGCTGCCGGAGGCGGCACGGTCGGCTGGGTGCGTGCGTCGTGCCGCCCGGGATGAGGAGCGCCGCGCCGGCCAGCCGCCGCGGCGACCGGGACGGCGACGACGAGGGCGCGGCGCCAGGTCGAAGCGCCGTGCGCGGTCGCCGGCTCCGCCTGCGCGCGCGATCAGCCGGACGCGCTCGCGGAGCTCGGCCGGCGCCACCGGCCGCGGCGTCGCGGAGCTCGGCGAGCAGGTCAGGCTGCGACATGGAGAGCCTCCTCGAGCTTCGTCGAGCGCGCGGTTCAGGCGCGTCGTGCAGTTGGTCGGGGAGATCCCGAGCATCCCGGCGGCGGCCTGCGCGTCGAAGTCGAGCACGACGCGCAGCGCGATCACCTCGCGCTCGCCTGCGGTGAGGCGCGCGAGCGCGGCCTCGAGCTCGGGCGAGAGGCCTTCGATCGAGCCGCTCGTCGAAGCGCTCGGGCGGGGCGGCGAGCTCCTCGCGGCGCCGGCGGCGCTTCTCGGAGCGGAAGTGGTCGAGCGCGGCGGTGCGCGCGACCTGGCAGAGCCAGGTGCGCGCCGAGCCGCGGGCGGGGTCGAAGCGGTGCCAGAGCCGCAGCGCCCGCTCGAACGTCTCGCCGACGAGGTCCTCGGCGACGAACCGGTCGCCGGTGAACCACGACGAGGTAGCCGTAGACGTCGTCGAGGTGCGTCTCGGCGGCCTGCGCGAAGGTGCTCACATCGTCCATACGCCGCCGTCGACCGGCAGCGTCACAACCCGCGATCGCGCGGCATGTCTCAGGTCCGTCGCCTGCGCCCTGTCGCCGGCTCCGCGGTCCAGCGGGCGTGCAGGCTCGCGCACCTTCTCGAGCTCGTTCGTCGTCGGGGCCCTCGCCGGCTCCGGGGACCTCGAGGTAGGCGCGACAGGCCCTGGAAGGCGGGGTGGGCGAGGAACGCGCCGAGGCCCTCGCCGAGCTCGCCCTCGAGGATGTTCGCGTGCCGGTCGCGGTTCGAGCCGAGCGGCGTCGGCGCTGTCGTTGACGTGCAGGGCGCGCAGCCGGTCGAGCCCGATCGTCTCGTCGATCTCGGCGACGAGCGCGGTCGACGGCGGCCGGATCGGTGACGTCGTAGCCGGAGGCGTAGAGGTGGCACGAGTCGAGGCAGATGCCGAGGCGCGGGTGGCGGTCGAGCGCGTCGAGGAGCGTCGCGAGCTCGTCGATCGAGCGGCCGATCGTGCCGCCCGGGCCCGGCCGAGTTCTCCATCAGGAGCCAGGTGTCGCCGTCGCAGCCGCTCGAGGATCTGCCCGAGCGCCGCGGACGACTCGCTCGAGCGCCGCCGTCGAAGCCGGCGCCGAGGTGCGAGCCGACGTGGAAGATGACCGCGTCCGCCTCGATCGCGCTCGCGGCGTCGACCGTGGCGCGCATCGTCGCGACCGACTTCTCGTAGATCGCGTCGTCGGGCGCGGCGAGGTTGCAGAGGTAGAGCGCGTGGCAGACGACCCCGCCGATGCCCGCCTCGGCGCGCCGCGCCTTGAACCGCTCGATCGCCTCCGGCTTGTGCGCGGTCGGCCGCCACATGCGCGGGCTCTGCGTGAACACCTGCACGCAGTCGCCGCCGATCGCCTCGATCCGGTCGATCGCGGTGTCGATGCCGCCCGCCGAGGACATGTGCGCGCCGAACTCCACGCCGAAGCTTGCCGTACCGCCGCCACCTACGATGAGCGCGATGTCCGTCGTCCGCGTCCGCATGGCTCCGAGCCCGACCGGCTTCCTGCACGTCGGCGGCGTCCGCACGTTCCTCTTCAACTGGCTCTTCGCCCGCCAGCAGGGCGGCGAGTGCCGGCTGCGGATCGAGAACACCGACACGAGCCGCGAGGTCGCGGAGGCGGTCGAGCAGATCCAGGAGTCGCTCCGCTGGCTCGGGATCGACTGGGACGGCCCCGTCACCTTCCAGCTCGACCGGATGGACGAGGTGCGCACGCTACGCCGAGCGGCTGCTCGCCGAGGGCAAGGCCTACGAGGACGAGGGCGCGATCCGCTTCCGCATGCCCGACGAGGGCGTCGTCGGCTGGGACGACGCCGTGCGCGGCCGGATCGAGTTCGCGAACGAGAACCTCGCCGACCTCGTGATCGTCCGCTCCGACGGCCGCCCGACCTACAACTTCGCCTCGCCGGTCGAGGACATGCTCGACGGGATCACGCACGTGATCCGCGGCAACGACCACGTCTCGAACACGCCGACGCAGATCAACATCCTGCAGCGCGCTCGGCGCCGAGCTGCCGGTCTACGCGCACGTCCCGGACGTGCTCGGCGACGACGGCAAGAAGCTCTCGAAGCGCCACGGCGCGGTCTCGATCGACGCCTTCCGCGCCGACGGCTACCTGCCCGCGGCGCTGATGAACTTCCTCGCGCTCCTCGGCTGGAGCTACGACGACAAGACGACGGTGATGAGCCCCGACGAGCTGATCGAGCGCTTCTCGCTCGATCGCGTCGGCCCGAGCCCGGCGACGTTCGACTACGAGAAGCTCGACTGGCTGAACGGCGTCCACCTGCGCGCGCTGCCAGCCGGACGAGTACGCGACGCACCTGCTCGACGCTGGCTCGCGCGAGCAGGGGATCGACTGGCCGCGCGGAGCGCGTCCGCGCGACCGTGCCGCTCGTGCAGGAGAAGATCGAGAAGTTCTCGGCAGTACCCCGACTTCGTCCGCTTCCTGTTCGAGCCCGTCGAGCCCGGTCGAGGCCGATCCCGCGATCTGCGCGCGCGGCCGCGCGACGCGCTCGAGCGCGTCGAGCCGTGGGAGGCCGCGGCGATCGAGCAGGCGCTGCGCGCGCTCGCCGAGTCGCTCGGGCTAGAAGCCGCGCGAGGCCTTCGCGCCGATCCGGCTCGCGGTCACCGGCTCGAAGATCTCGCCCGGGCTCTTCGAGAGCCTCGAGCTGCTCGGCAGCGACGAGTCGCTCGCGCGCCTCGCGCCGTCGCGGCGCGCGTGCCTGAGCGAGCGCTCGGGCCTCAGGGACGGTAGAGCAGCAGCGACAGCGCAGACCGCGACCAGCCCGGCGACCCAGACGCGGCCAGGGGCCCGACGGTCGCGCCGATCGGCGAACGCGGCCGCGCCGCCGACCGTGAGCGCGAAGGCGGCGAGCGGGCGCGCGGAGCCTCGGGATGCTCGCTCGGCTCGGCGGCGGGTCGCCCGGGGCGCCGGTGAGCCGCAGCCGGGCGAGGCGAACGCGGAAGAGCGCGCCGCGCCACTCGTGGAGGAGCGCGTCGACCGCGGCGGCGCCGTGCGGCGTCGACGGCCTCGACGACCTCGCCGGTCGCGTCGCGTGCGCCGTCGAGCGCCGCGCGCGAGCTCGGTGTGGGCCGGTTCGGCGTCGAGCGGCGGCGAGAGGCCGAGCGACCGTACTCGCTCGCGACGTGCAGGCGGTACTGGAGCCGCCGCAGCGCGTCGACGGCGTCGTCGTCGTCGAGCCGCTCGGGCGCGCGCGGCGATCGACTCGAGCCGGGCGAGCGTCGTGCGAGAGCCCGCTCCAGAGCTCGCCGACCTGGGTCGCGTAGCGCTCCCCGGCCTGGTTTCCGGCGCCACGCCGCGGATCTTAGCGCGGTCCGCGATCGAGTACGATCGCGGCGCGTGGACGCCGGGGCCATCGATCCTCGTCGTCGAGGACGATGCGGCGCTGCGCCTGGTCTGCCGCGTCAACCTCGAGCTCGAGCGGTTTCGCGTCCGGGAGGCGGCCGACGCGTCGAGGCGGCCGCGCGCGCCGTCGCGGAGGAGCGGCCCGCGCTCGTGTTCCTCGACCTGCACCTCGGCGCGGCGGCCTCCGACGAGCTGCTCGCCGAGCTGACGCGGCCGAGGATCCCGGTCGTGCTCGTGAGCGGCACGGTCGACGTCGCCGAGTACGAGGGCCGCGCGAGCGCGGTGCTGTCGAAGCCGTTCGAGCCCGACGAGCTCGTCGATCGCCGCTCGCGCGGCACGCGCGTCGGCTAGCGTTGATCGCATGAGCCGTCGCCACCGTCCGCAGCCCCTGCCGAGTTCGAGAGTCGCCTCGCGCGGTACATGTTCGAGCGCTCCGAGGAGGGGCGCGCGGTGCGGGTGGGGGAGAAGGAGACCTCGGAGCAGGCCGAGATCGTCCGTCGCTACGCCGACCTCTTCAGCCGCGAGCAGCTCGACGCGCTCCGCGAGGCCGAGGAGCGCGAGCTCGGGCGACGAGCGCGAGCGGCTCTACCGCCTCCGCAAGACCTGCGAGGGCGGCCTGATCGCGAACGAGCTCGTCGAGCGCTACGACGAGCTCGAGAACCGGATGCTCGCGGCGCGCGTCAGCTTCCGCGGCGAGGAGATGCCGCTGCGCACCGCGCAGGCGCAGCTCGCGGTGCTCGCCGTCCTACCGCGATCGCGAGGAGCTCGGCGAGATCCAGGCCGAGGCGAGCGCCGCGCTTCAACGCCGACCGGCTCGAGCTGCATGCGCGCGGGCGAGGAGCTCGAGGCCGAGCTCTCGGGGATCGCCGGCGCCGTCGAGCGGAACGAGGAGGAGAAGGGCATCTCGCTGCGCGAGCTCTCGGCAGCCCTGAAGGCGGCGAGCGACGACGGTGCCGAGGCGCTACGTGCCGCTGCGCGACCGCTGGTTCGAGCAAGCTGCTCGGCCCCGAGCGCGACCGCGATCCCGTCGAGCTACCACATCGCCTACATGCGCCGGCTCTCGCCGCTCGAGTCGACCTACACGAAGGAGCGCGCGACCGAGGTCTGCCTGCAGACGCTCGCCGAGCTCGGGTTCGACCTGGCGGCGGCGACGAACATCAAGCTCGACCTCGACGACCGCCCGCAGAAGTCGCCGCGCGCCTGCGTGATCGCGAGCGACCCGCCGAAGGTCGTGCACCTGATCACGCGCGCCCAGGGCGGCCTGCACGACTATCAGGCGTTCCTGCACGAGGCCGGCCACGCGCTCCACTACGGCGGCGTCGACCCGGCGCTGCCGCTGGCCTTCCGGCGCCTCTCGCGCGACCACGCGCTGACCGAGATCTACTCCTACATCGTCGAGGCGATCTCACGCGAGCCGGAGTGGCACGCGCGGTACTTCGGCCTCTCCGACGCGCAGGCGGCCGAGAACGCCGAGGCGACCGTGTTCCTCGAGGCGCTGCTCTTCCGCCGCTACGAGGCGAAGCTCCGCTTCGAGCTCGACTTCTGGTCGCGCTTCGCCGACGTCGGCGGCGACCCCGGACGGCTACGAGGAGTACCTGACCGCCGCGACGGGCATCCGCTACCGCGCGCCGCAACTACCTCTCCGACATGGACGCCGGCTTCTACTCGGCCGACTACCTGCGCGCCTGGATCCGCTCGGCCCAGCTCCGCCGGCACCTGATCGCGCACGGTCGGCGAGGACTGGTGGCGCAACCCGGCGACGGGCGAGCTCCTGCGCGACCTCTTCCGCGAGGGCACGAAGCCCTCGAGCGAGGAGATCGCCGCGCCGGCTCGGCTTCGACCCGCTCGACACGGCGCCGCTGCTCCACGAGCTCGGCGCCTGACCGGTAAACTGCCGCTCCTGGCGCGGCCCATTCGTCTAGTGGCCTAGGACACCGCCCTCTCACGGCGGCGGCACGGGTTCGAATCCCGTATGGGCCTTAAATATCTGTAAATCAGTGCTTTTTGTTGTCTTGGAAGGCGGACTCGATTGGATCCGGTTTGGGTTTCGAACCTGAGTTGTGACCGCGTTCCGGTCGGGTGTTGTGCGGGAGCGCGTGGAGATATCCCGTTTGTCGTGGGTAGATTCCCGCTGTGCGGGTTGCCGAGTTTCCGGAGGGGGTGCGTCGGATTCAGCGGCCGCGTCACGGTGATGCAGGCTTGACCCGGCGCGGCCCGCGTGAGAGGGTACGGAGCCGTGATCCGGATCGTGGTTGCGAGCCTCGCCGTCGCGATTGTCGCCGGCCTCGCAGCGAGATCGGGGGGCGCCGCGAGCGCGCTGCCGCTGAGCGCCCGCCTGATCGAGGCCGGCGACTTCGCCGGCTACATTCCGGAGCCCTCGCCGAAGGAGTACCGCTCGGCGGGGACCTGGACGAGCCTGGACACCAGCTTGATTCCGTCCCAGGTGAGCGCGGATGTCGCGAGGCTTCACCGGGAGGGCTTCAAGGGAGTCCTGGTCGAGTACCTCGACCGGGCGCCGGGCAAGCAGAACGGCGTTTCGTGGGTGATGCAGCTCGGATCAGCGGCAGCGGCCCGCGCGGAGCTTGCCGCCAACCTCGCCGAGGACAAGGCCCAAAACCCGGGCTTCTCGGCCTACTCTGTACCGGGGATCGCAGCGGCTCACGGCTACCACGTCTCGGGCAACGGCTTCATCGGCGAGAACATCCTCTTCGCCGACGGCCGCTTCCTCTACCTGGTCGGCGAGGGTTGGACGGCCGGGGAAAAAAACGCCCCCACCCGCGCCGACCTCGTCGCCGCCGTCACCAAGCTCTACGAGAGAGTTCAGAGCCATCCCGCTCCCAAGGGTTAGGACGTTTCACGGGGCGACAGACCGCGGGATGCGCCAGCTCGAATGCGCCCGAATCCGAAAAATCGGCTCGAGTACCGACTGGGCGCGCAGATGGCCGATTCGTGGCAGACGTGCCCGGATGAGCTCGTATGGTGGCCACAGGGTGCTCACCTTGCGTGGAAAAGTGCCTATTTGCGGGGATGTTCAAGCCCCGTGTGGGCCTTAAAAGTACGCTTTGCAGGAAATTGGTTGGATTCGAACCAGCTCGGCAATCGGCCTGAAAGGCAAAAGGCTCTACGCGTATTCGGTGTTTACCGTGGTGGAGGTATCACTCGGTGCTCCTGCGTTGTACAACCCTCGGGGCTGGGCGTCGGGTGTTGCTCAGCGACTGATCGAGGCCTGGTAGCGGTTGATCGCGATTGGTGCGCAGAGGGCCACGATTCCGGCTGCCCAGATCAGGGTGTAGAGGACGGGATGGGTGATCGACCAGGGACTGTGCGCTGCCGCGTTACCGCCGGGATTGTCGAAGAGGTGGCGTAGCGCTCCCGCGAGGGCGGTGACCGGATTCCACTCTGCGAACTGCCGGAGTCCGGTCGGCAGGGTGGTGACGGGAACGAACGTGCTCGCGACGAACGTGATCGGGAAGATGGCGATGAAGGCGACGCCCTGAACGCCTTCCGGGGTGGGCACGACGCTGCCGAGGAGCACGCCGATCCAGATGATCGCGAACGAGAACACGACCATCAGCCCGTAGGCGGCGAGCGCCTTCAGGAAGCCGCCCTCGATACGCCAGCCGACGGCCAGACCGGCGACTGACATCAGCGACGATCGGGATCAGCGATTTGATCAGGCTCGCCACGGCATGCCCTGCGAGCACGGCTGCGCCGGTTGATCGGCAGCGAGTGGAAGCGGTCGATCGCCCCGTTCGTGCGGTCGTGAGCCAGCGCGATCGCGACGCCGAACGTGCCGAAGGTCATCGTCTGGGCGAAGATCCCGCCCATCAGGAACGAGCGATAGCTGCCTCCGCCGGGCACGTGGATCGCGCCGCCGAAGACGAACGCGAAGAGCAGCACGAACATGATCGGCTGGATCGTCGCGTCGGCGAGCATCTCGGGCTGGCGCCGGATGTGGGTGATCCCGCGGCGCGCGATCACCCACGTGTCCGCCAAGAAGGTGCTGTTCACCGGCCGGCTTTCTTCTTCGTGTCCGGCGGGCTCTCCTCTTCGATCGGCGCGCCGGTGAGCGTCAGGAACACGTCCTCGAGCGTGGGCTGGCTGAGCCCGAGATCGTCGACGGCGATCGCCCGGTCGGCGAGCTCACGCGCAAGCGTGGCAAGCGCAGCTGCGCCACCGTCGGTGGGCGCGGTGACGCTGCGAGCTGCGGCGTCGGTACTAGCAGCGGCTCCAGCGATCCGTCCGGTTATCTCGGCAGTTGCCGGCAGATCCTCGGCCTGCGCGCACACGACGTGTAGCTGGTCGCCGCCGACCTGGCGCTTCAGCGAGCGCGAGTCGCCGCGGGCAATCACGTGACCGTGGTCGACGACGAGGATGTCTTTCGCGAGCCGGTCGGCTTCCTCCAGATACTGCGTCGTCAGCAGGATCGTGGCGCCACCGGCAACAAGCCCGTCGAGCACGTCCCAGAGCTCGTTGCGAGCCCGCGGATCGAGGCCGGTGGTCGGCTCGTCGAGAAAGAGAACCTCGGGCTCGGCGACGAGGGTGGCGGCCAGGTCGAGCCGCCGGCGCATGCCGCCCGAGTACTCCTTGCAGACCCTGTCGCCGGCGTCGGTGAGCGAGAACTGTTCGAGCAGCTCGGTCGCCCGTTGCCTGGCGCGCCGGCGGCCGATGTGGTGCAGCTCCCCGATCATCACGAGGTTCTCGCGTCCCGTGAGCAATCCGTCGACGGTCGCATCCTGAGCTGCGAGCCCGATGCTCCGGCGCACCGCGGCCGGATCGCGGATCACGTCGTGGCCCGCGACGTAAGCTGTGCCCGCGTCGGGAGAGGTCAGAGTGGTCAGGATGCGAACAGCGGTCGTCTTACCAGCCCCGTTCGGTCCGAGCAGGCCGCAGACGGACCCGCGGGCAACATCGAGGTCGACGCGGTCGAGCGCGAGGTTGTCGCCGTAGCGTTTGACGAGACCGGTGGCCTCGATCGCGTTCTCCAGAGCCATCGCTCGACACTCTGCCAGGCCATGGCCATGCGCCCGGAGCGGACCGTCCCGGGCGTGCCGCGACCAATGCGACTGGCGCAAAATCGTGCCGCGGTGCGCCGCTGCGGGGGAACGACCGAAGAAAGATCGACGACCGGCAAAGATGGGAGGGCCGTGCGGCCCGCAGGTCGCCTGTCTGCGCACCCGCGGCACGAACCGTGGAAGGCTTGCGCTTCACCAGCAAACCGCCGCCGACCCGGTAGCCGCCGGCGGTGAGCGGCCTCAACCGTGGCCGACGGTGATTCGCGGGATCCGGGTCAGGTGCGCCGTGTACCGATGAGCCTCGGGAGTATTCGGGAAGGTCGCTCGGGCTCGGTGGATGCTGCTGCGGAGTGTCTCGGTTGCACGCGTGTGGATTCCGGGGCCGTGGCTGCAGAGGATGTGGTCGGGTTCGAACTGGAGCAGTGCGGTTGGTGGGCGGAAGATTCGAAGGACGGGAGGATGCCGAGCGGCTGGCCGTGGGCGCGGTAGTAGGCGGCGGTTCCGACTGCCTCGGCGACGATCAGTGTCCGCTTCTCGGCCCACCAGAGCGCGGTCTCCTGCCTGCCCGGTAGTCCCGTGATGGGGATCGTCTCGAAGGGTGAATCCACTACCGTCTCGGGGACGACAAGATGCCTCACGCCGAGCCGGGCGGCGATCGAGGCGCAGTTGCGGTGGTGGCGACCGAAGAGCTGGAGTACGCCGGTTGGGTCGCCGAGCGAGCGGAGGCGGTCGTCGAGTCCGTCGAAGTCCACCGGATCGATCAGCCAGACATCGCCGTCGGTCGCGAGCGCATGCGAGGCGCGTGCCATCCAGCCCGGCTTCGGCGAGATCCAGCCGAAGCCGAAGTCGCTCTCGTCGCAAAAGAGCACGCGCGCCGCGGAGTGGCCGGCGGCGTCCTCCTCCGGCGAAGCGCCTCCCGTCGAACTCGTCACCAGCCGCGGCTGCCGGCGCCGCCCTTGAATGGGCCCGTGATATCGCAGGTGATCCAGCCGCCGTAGAAGCCGCCCGCTTGCGCCTCCACGACCTCGCCGTCGAGGGTGCACTCGTCCATCAGGCCCGGGTAAAAGGCAACGGACCCGCGGATCGCCTCGAAGCCGCGGGAAGGATCGAGGTACGTCCAGGCAGCACGTTCGACGGATCGAGCGTCGCCGCCGACGACGTCGAAGTACGACGCGTTGCCCTTCCATTCACAGAAGCTCATGCGCCCGGAGGACGGTTTGAGCGAGTTGGCGGAAACGTCCTCGGCCGGGACGTAGTACACGGGTGGGTGGCTCGTCTCGAGCACGCGGTGCGCTCGGTTTGTTTCGGCGATGAGAGCGCCGCCGAGCACGATTCGGACTCGCTTGACGGAGGGCTCGACCCGTGGGGGGCGCGGATAATCCCACACTGATTCCATCAGCGCTCCTCGTTGAGGAGGTGCGTAAGCGTCTTCGTTCGATGGGCGAACAGAAGACGGAGCAGGGTGCGGTGTCCCAGGCGGTCGGCGATCCAGGCGAGGGGGCCACCACGGAGCCGGTAGCTGATGTGGTCCCGAATCTCCGTCCCGCTTCCGGCGGCGGCGAAGCTGTGCGTGTGCTCCCAGGACTTGTAGGGGCCGTTCCGCTGGACATCCGTGAACCGGTGGGGCGGCTCCCAGACGGAGATCTCCGCCACCCAGGTTTGAGTCAGCCCGAAGGGCCGGCGCGATAGCGAAGAACAGAGCCCACGCCGATCTCACGAGGGGCCTCGATCAGGCGGAGGTGCAACCAGCCCGGTGTCAACTTCTCGAGGTTCGCCGGTTCGGCAAAGAACCTCGCAACCCGCTCGAGCGGGTAGGGAACGACGCACGAGCTCGCGAACTCGCTCACAGCTCGAGGAGTGTCGCGTCGGACGGGGATCGGCGCGGTCTTTCCGAGGGTGTCTCGCAGCTTCGAGTCCGCGCCAGTTCGATCGTGGTCGAGTGAATGGACACGTCCCGTCTACCCCTTGCCGGCGAAGGTCCCGCTCGCAAGCTCGGTTTTCGATCGCTGGGGTGGGCCGTTGTCGGGTTGCACGGAGATCTCGAACGCGTCGTATTCCTCCGGCGCTGGCAGCGGCAGCAGGAGATCGACCGTGTGGCCTGCGGGGGTAAACGCTGCCGTTGCCGTCATCTGGGTGGAGCCTCGGGGAAGAAGCCAGAGCTCGTAGTGCGTTCCGGGGGCGGGCAGGGGCACGTTGCGGAGGCGGAGACGGATCTTGCCTCCCGCCCTGTCGGGGCTGTAGAGGTCGGCGCTCCCGCTGATCGCCGATCCGCCCTGGGCGCTCAGGACGGCTCTTGCCGCGGCGCTGCCGGGGCTGGCGCCCGTCTCGAGTACGGCGGTAAGCGCTGCGGCGGCGATTGCGGCCGCTGCTGCGGTGCCGGCAATCGGAAGCCAACCGCGCCACCGCGCTTGCCTGGCCCGTGCCGGCCGTTCGGATTCTGCAGGCAGATCGAGTCGGGCGGTGCTGAGGATGCGACCCAGGAGGTCGTCGGGCGGCACCACACGCGGGAGCCCCCGACCAAGCAGGTCGAAGACAGCCTCGTCCTCGTCATACGGGTCAACTCTGTCAGTCATCGGGTGTCCTCAGAGCGAAGGTCGTTGGCGACTCCTCGTAGTTCGGCGAGGCCGGCCCGCATTCTGCTCTTGACGGTCCCGAGGGGCACGCCGAGGCGCGCGGCGATCTCGCTTTGCGTGAGGCCGTTGAAGTGGGCGAGCTGAACGACCTCGAGCTGGGGCTGGGGTAGAGCGGCGATCGCCTCGGCAACGCGAACAGCCAGGTCGGCCGCCTCGACGAGGTCGGCCACGTCCACCGCCTCCCCGGTCGCCTCGAGGGCCCCGTCGGGGAGGGCCCGACGCTGCTGGGAGCGGGCGATGTCGATCGCGCGGTTCCGCGCGATCGTGCAGAGCCACGTCGACACACGCCCTCGCCGCTCGTTGTAGCGGGAGGCGTGGCGCCAGAGCTCCATGAAGACGTCCTGGACGCACTCTTCTGTGGCACCGCTCTCGCCGAGAACGCGGAAAGCGATCGCGTAGACCATTCGGCCGTACCGCGCGTACAAGTCACCGAGCGCGTCGAGGTCGCCCGCAGCGACCCGCAGGACAACAGCCGGATCTTCCACGCCGGTTGTCGGATTCGGGGCCGTTTCGCTCAACCGGGCTCGAGCGTATCCACGTCTGCGCGAGCCCGCCCGGGACCCGCTTCCCTCGAACCCGGCGGTCTCGACAGTTTCCAACCTCGCTCCTTGCGCCAGTAGGACGATCGCACAGCTAGGAGGTTCTTCGTCAGGATCGCAGTGTCGGATCACCTCCGTGCACCGAAACTCGGCGACTGATCCGCGGTCGACGGTTTGTCGTATCACCGGGACTCGAACCATCTCAACCCGAACAGGAGTCCCTGATGAAAAGAACAACCGTTTCCCTCGCGCTCGCAACAATGGCCCTCGTCGTAGTGAGCGCCGCTGGCGCCTCGGGATTGCGGCAGCAGTCCTCGTCAGCCCACCGCGGCATGACCCCGAACATCGTCCAGGACGCTTCCTCGAACCCGCAACTCTCTACGCTAGTGAGCCTCGTCAAGAAGGCCGGACTCGTCTCGGCTCTCTCGAACCCCAGCGCTCACCTGACGGTGTTCGCACCGACCAACGACGCCTTCGCCGCCCTGAAGAAGGCCGACCCGATGACGTTTGCAGCCGTCCTCGCGAGCCCCGCACTGCTGAAGAAGATCCTCACTTACCACGTCCTCCCGCAGGCCGTTGACGCGGCCGCAGCAACCACGGTTGCAGCCAAGCACGGCACCGTCGCTTCACTCGAAGGAGAGAAGATCACGCTCTCCCTCAAAGCCGGCAAGCTCTACCTCAACGGCACCGCCGAAGTCACCAAAGCGAACGTCCAGGCCTCCAACGGCGTCATCCACATCATCAACGCCGTGATCGTTCCACCATCCGTCAAGGTCACCGGCTAGGTCTTCCGGCTCCCCGGGGGGCAGCGCCGTCAGGCGCTGCCCCCTATCGAGAGCGTGGATGCCCGAGCGGCATCCGACAATGCTTTCGCGGCCGGGGAGTGACGCTAGAGCTCTGCGCTGTCGGGGCCGGGCAGGACGAGCCCGGTCTCGTAGGCGACGATCACCGCCTGGGCGCGGTCGCGCAGGTGGAGCTTCGAGAAGATGCGGCCGACGTGGGTCTTGACCGTGTTCTCGCCGAGCACGAGGTCGGCGGCGATCTCGCCGTTGGAGCGTCCGCGGGCGATCAGGCGCAGGACCTCGAGCTCCCGTGCGGTCAGGATGGCGAGACGCTCGCGATCGGCGGCCGTCGAGCGGGCGCTCTCCGGCTGCGAAACGCTCGACGAGGCGGCGCGTGATCGTGGGGGCGAGCAGCGCCTCTCCGGCTGCGGCTACCCGGATCGCGTCCAGCAGGCGGTCGGCGGGCGCATCCTTGAGCAGAAAGCCGCTTGCCCCGAGGCGCAGCGCCTCGTAGACGTAGCGTTGCACGTCGAACGTCGTGAGCATGACGACCGCCGAGGTCGACTCGGGATCGCCGAGGATCTTCTCGGCGGCGCGCAGGCCGTCGAGACCTGGCATGCGGATGTCCATCAGGACGACGTCGGGCCGGCGGCGGCGGACGACCTCGATCGCCGCGAAGCCGTCCGCCGCCTCGCCGACCACCCGGAGGTCGGGCTCGGCGTCGATGATCACACGGAAGCCGGAGCGAAGGAGCTCCTGATCGTCGGCGATCACGACCGTCGTTACCGCGCGGCCGGTCGGCTGCTCGCGCGCGGCGCCCGGCGGAAAAGACGGCCACGGTCCGGCGCAGCTCGGCGACACGGACGCCGCCGGCGGGCTGCAGCAGAGCCGCCACCGCCGGACCGGCGAGGTGCGCGACCGCCTCGGTGACGAGCGCCTGCCCCGACTCGGCCGCCGCGCAGATCCGCTCGGCGACGTCGAGGGCAACCGACGGCTCCCCGGCATCGACGCCGATCCGGGCTTCGGTCTCACCATCGCGGCTGGACGAGCGCCGCGGCCGCGCGGACGGCGTCTGCGGGCGCGGCGAACGCGGCGACGATCCGGTCGCTCGCCAGGAGTTCTCCGTGGTGCAGGGCAATCACGCTTTCGGCTCCGGGCTCCGGGTCGGCGGCGACGAGGATCGTCTGGATCACGCTCATGGGCGCATCATCGCGCCGAACCGGTGCGGCCACCGTCAGACCACGGGGTGAGACGTCTGTCGCGAACTCATCCCACACGGTGACGACGCTGCGCCCGGCAACCGCGAAGGTGGCTCGCATCTGTTCCTTGTCACGAAAGGACTAAATCGAAATGATGTCGTTCATGTTCACGAAAGGCCCGCGGATCGCACTCCGCGATGTCGCCATCACCGTGCTCTTCGGCGTTCTCGGCGTGTACTTCATCGGCTGGGCGCAGGACAACGGCCTCGGCGCAGGGTCGACCGCGGGCAAGGCGTTGATGGGCGTGTCCATACTCCTCGCCGTGATCCCGATGCTCTGGCGCCGCCGGCTGCCGCTCGCGGCCGCGGCCGGGACGCTGATCGGCACGGCGATTCACGTCGCCGCCTACGGCACGATCGGCCGCTGCGGGCTGCTTCTGCCGTTGTTCTTCGTCGAGGCGTTCTCCGTGGCCGCCTGGCTCGACCGTCGCAAGTCCCTGGTCGGGATCGCGATCGTCCTCGGCTCCGGCGTGGTCTGCCTCTCGCGCGACTCGTCGGCCGGCTGGGGAGGGCTCACCATCTCGGTGCCGGTCAGCATCGCGGTCTGGTTCATCGGTCGCGTCGTCAGGTCGCGCGCACACCTCGCGGCACGTCTGAGCGAGCGCAACCTGCAGCTCGGCGAGCAACGTGAGGCGAACGCGCGCCTGCAGGTGGAAAGCGAGCGCGTGCGCCTCTCGGCCGAGCTCGATGCTCTGCTGCGGACGCGTCTCGCCGACCTGACCCAGCTCGCCGAGGCCGGCACCGGCCGCGAGGATGCCCGCGAGGCGCTACGAGCGCATCGAGGCCGAGAGCCGGGCGACGCTCGAGCAGATGCGCGCGGTCGTGGGGCTGCTGCGGGAGGGCGACGACGCCGGCACCGAACCGCAGCCGACGCTCGCCCACCTCGACGCACTCGTCGTCAGCGAGAAGGGCACCGACGCGCAGCTGACGGTCGCCGGCGAGCCGCGCGTCCTGCCGGCCGGGCTGGAGCTGTCGGCCTACCGGGTCGTCGAGCACCTGCTCCGGGCAACAGGCGACGCACCGGGCGTCGTGGTTCACGTCGACTTCCAGTCCGATGCGGTCGCAGCTGACAGTGAGCGGCCCCGCGCGTGGGAGCCGTCGGCAGACCGAGAGCGCTCTCGACCGGGCCCGGGAGCGCCTGGCACTCCATCACGGCAGCCTGCAGGCAGAGACTGCTGCCGGCCGCACGCGTGTGACGGCCGCCCTGCCGGTGCTCGTGCCCGGCATGATCCGCACCGCCGGCGCGCCGTGGGCGTGCTGGGTTCGGCGGCCGGCGTCTTCATCGTGCTCGTCGCAGAAGCTCGCGCCGGGCAGGAGGTCGGCTGGATCATGCTCGCCCTGCCTGTCGCCGCGTTCCTGGCCGGCCGCGCTCCCGCGTGGCCGGCCGGCGCGGCTGCTGATCGGGCTTCTACTGGCAGGCATCGTCGTCTCGCAGCTGATCCTGTTCGACAACGGCTCGATCGTGCCGGAGCTGATGCTTCCCATCACGTTGTATTTCGCCGGCCTCGCGCTTCGCAGCCGCGAGCTGGTTGCCGCCAGCCTCGCCGAGCAGGCGGTGGAGCTCGAGACCGAGCGCGACGCCTACGCGCGTCTTTCGATTCGCTATGAGCGCGCGCGCATCGCCGCCGAGCTGCACGACGTGGTCGCACACGCGATCTCGATGATGGTCGTGCAGGCGAGTGCCGGCCAGCGGCTCGCGGTCCAGGAGCCCGCTCGCACTGCCGAGACGTTCGAGATCATCGCCACAGCCTCTCGCCAAGCCGAGGCGGACCTCGACCGTCTCGCCGACCTGCTCGCCCAGGATGCCTCGGAAGACGAAACTGCCCATCTCGGGCTTGTTCGCGAGATCGTCGACACCGCACGCGCTTCGGGGCTCTTGGTGACGCTTCGCATGTCGGGCGACGCCACCATCGTCTCGGGCGCTGTGGCCCACACAGCGCTGCGGGTCGTGCAGGAAGGAATGACGAACGCCCTGCGCTACGCCCCAGGCGCCGCGGTCGAAGTCGACGTCGACGCGCGCCCGGGTGCGCTCGAGCTCTCGATCGTCAACGGCGGCTCGCGCTCCTCTCGCCGCCTCGGACTCGGCTCGGGGCGCGGGCTGACAGGCCTCCGCGAACGAGTGGGCGCCTGCGGCGGGACCCTCCGTGCCGGCCCGTACGGGGAGGACGGATGGAGCACGCGCGCCTGGATCCCTGTTGCCCCGAACGCGCCTCAAGCAGGCGCAGCGACAGGACGGCTGAACGAACCGGCACGAAGGCGCGCCAAAGACCAGGCCCCCGACGCCCCATCGGGCGCACGTTGGCTCAGGGCACCACGGGTGTTGCGAGCGAGATCGCTCTTCCGGTTCCTGCCGCGTCGGTCGCCTGGACTGCGACGACGAGCGTGGATCCCTCATCGCTCGAACTGACCGTGTAGATCGAGTTCGTGGCATCGGGAATCGACACACAGCGTGCGCCGGTCTGATCACACCTCAGCCATTGGAACGCGAAGGCAATCTCCTTTCCGCTCCACCGTCCCGGTGTCGCGGTGAGGATCTGACCCAGTTGAATCGTGCCGCGGATCGATGGAGAAGCCGTGTTGTCCGGCGGTGGTTGTGCGGCCGCGCGGACCCGGTCGGCGATGAGTTTGGCCAAGTGGGTCATCTCGCCCGGAGTTATCGGGCTTACCGCAGTGAGGGTCAGGCTCTCGACCGCAGGCCCTTCACTGACGAACAGCTCGCTGAGAAAGACCTTCGCGTTGCCAACGCTGAGTTGAGCGACGATCTCCGCCGCGCCGTCCCCGGCCTTCAGCCTCCTGTGTCTGAGGATGCGCGCCGACGTGGCCGGAAACCCGGCGCGATCGAAGTTATTCAGGAGCGACTTAGCCCATTCGGCACGGCTCGTCGGTGTCGCCACTGCGGCGCTTACTTCTCTGACGAATGTCGTTGCCCCACGTGCGGTTCGAGTGACGATGGCCGAGTTCGCAAGGCCGCCGAGGCCTGGAACGGAGACAACCTCGGTATACGCACTCGCAGCGGGAATGCCCCGAAGAACTGAGGACGGCGAGTTCTCCTCCAGGGTCACTGTTGTGCCTTCTGCAAAATCCGTGACTCGAAGCACAATGTTCTTCGCCTGTAGATGCGGTGTGGGCGCCGAGTTGCCGATCGGGGGCATGAGCGCAGGCGCGACCGATACGAGGACGAAAGCCACGATGAGCCGGCGAAACACGACGCGAGCCTACGCTCTTAAGTCGCATCTCAACGCGTTCGAGGTCTGGGACGCACTCAGGGAGCGAAGTCCAGCCCGGCCGCCTCACCCCGCGAAGCGATTGTCGACCGCGCCCACGCGGAGGAGAATGCGTCGAAGACGAGTAAAGCATTTCGTCCGCGCTGCCGATAACCCGGCCCAGGCGCGGCGGGCAGATGCCGTGCTCTGAAATGGGGGGAATATGACGAAACTGCAGATCTCGATTTCGAACGTGGTCCTTCGCCTTCGGAGTGGCTTCGTGCTTTCCGGACCGGAGGATGGGCAGACGCTTGCCGAGTACGCATTGATCCTTACACTGATCGCCGTCCTCGCAGTTGTCGCGCTCGTCTTTCTCGGCGGCACGATCACGAAGCTGTTCTCGAACACCGGCAACAAGATCTAGCGCCGAGTCCTTTCGCGGCCGACCTTCGGTCCGCACCTCGACCACTGCGACAGCGGGTCGAGGTGCGGACCGACACCAACCCTGGTCATGCAACCGGGCTTCGAACTGGACCGGATTGACCTTCCGTCCAAGTGCGGGAACGGTCCCGACCGGGGGTTCAGAGCCGTCCCGGGTAGCCTCGCGCTTCGTGTCGGTGTGGATCGGTCTCGTGCTTTCGCTGGGCTCAGCGGTTGTCATCGGCTGGGCCTATACGCGCGAGCATGACGCCGTGGCGACTCTCCCGCAGCTCTCGGCGCGCAGGCCGCTCGCCTCGGCAGGCGTGCTCGTGCGCAACTCGGCCTGGCGCGTCGGCTTCGCGGCTGAGAGCGGTGGCTGGATCGTCTACCTGGCGGCTCTGCGTCTCGCTCCCCTGGCGCTTGTCCAGACCGTGGGTGCAGCCGGAATCGCGGTGCTCGCGCTCGCGCAATCAGGCGGCCACCTGAATCGCCTCCGCACGCGAGAGCAACTGGCGGCCACGGTTGTGGTCGCCGGGCTGATCCTGCTTGGGCTGTCGCTTGTCGGGACGCATCCGGCCGGCCGTCAGCCGCACGCCGGCCCGGTCGTTCTCTGGCTCGGTTCCTGCGTCGGCGCAGCCGCTCTCGTGACGCTGGCGCAGATACGTCTCGACCGCGCCGTTGCGCTCGGGCTGGGGGCCGGGCTCCTCTTTGCCACCGGGGACATCTCGGCCAAGCTCGCGGTGTCCGGCGGGGCGTGGCTTCTTGTCGTTCTCGTGCTGATCGCCGCGTATGCGCTCGGCTCGATCGAGCTCCAGGCGGCGTTTCAGCACGGCGACGCACTTACCGCGGCCGGCATGGCGACGCTGACGACGAACGCGGTGCCGATCGGTGCCGGAGTCGTGCTCTTCCGCGAGCACATCCCTTCTGGCGTGAAGGGAGTCATGCAGGTGGCGGCGTTCGCGACATTGGTGGCCGGAGCCACGCTTCTGAACGATCGACGCGGGACCGCGCAGCACCACGGCTGAGGGCCGAGCAGAGCGCTTGCGGATCGGCCGAAGTCGCGAGCGGCGCGCGCAGGGGGCTGTGCGTCTCGTTCTTTCAGGCGGCCGATCCGAGCCGAATCGCGGGCGTCGGTTGACGGCGAGTCGAGGTCATGTGCCGGTCGCTGGGGCATAACGTGGGCGCCCGGTGGGCCGGTAGACCTGTATCGCCACGCCGTTAGAGTCGGCTCGCGAGTCGACGAGCTCGAGCGCGACGTCAGGACCGGCCTCGGGGAAGAGCCGCGTGCCCTGTCCGAGAATCACGGGGACGACGAGCAGTGTCATCTCGTCTACCAGGTCGTTGCCGAGCAGCCACCGGATCAGGGCGCCGCTGCCGTGTACCTGCAGCTCGCCGCCCCGATTCGCCTTCAGCTCCCCGATCGCGGACGCGACGTCGCCCGAGAGGACGGTCGTGTTCGCCCAGCGTGGCTCGGTCACCGTGTTCGAGGCGAGGTACTTGGGCCTGGTGTTCAAGGCATCGGTGATCGGGTTGCTGCCCGGATCCTCCGCCGCTGCGCGAGCCCGTTCCTCGTCGCCCCAGTAGCCTGCGAAGAGATCGAAGGTCCGCCGGCCGAACAGGAACGCGTCGGCGCGTTGGTAGGTCTGGGCGATGAACGCCCTGGTTTCGCTGTCGGCCACGCCCATCGCCCAGCCGCCGCGCTCGAATCCGTTCCTGCGATCCTCATCCGACGCGCCGCCGTTTCCCTGCATCACTCCATCCACGGTGACTTGCGTCATGGTGATCAGCTTCATGGTCGCGCTCCCTTTGCCGGGTTCTTGTCGTTGTTTGATTCGACCTGACGGCGGCGTCGATCTCATCGGTCGCGTGGAGTCCGGCTAGTGAGTTCGATCGAGAGGATCCGGGATGCGGATCGAATGAAAGACCGTGATCCCGCGACCGCTCGCGAGCGAGGCCCGAACCCCCGAATGCTCGACAGGGTCGAGGGAGGGGCCCAACGTTCCGCGAGGCCGGTCGTCGTCGTCAGGGGCGATCCGGGAGCGTGTCCGTGTTCTCCTGAAGGAAACGCCTGACGCCGTGCGCAAAACCGCTCCAAAATGCGGCCCGGTCGCTGATCCGGGCCGGCTCCTCGAAGCCCTCACCGAGGATCGCGGCGACGTCCGCCGCGGTCTGAGCTCGGGCGATTCGACCAAGCCGGCTTCGATCGCCGGGGTTGTCGGCGGCGTAGCTCAGCCCGGCTTCCAGCCCCACATCGAGTGCGGTCGAGGACATCGCGCTCCCTGGTCGCGAGAGACAGCCGCGTGCGAGAACGGCACGAGCTTATCGGGAGTAAAGGCAGGCTTCGCGTTCCGGGCTCACGAAAGGGCGATCACTTTCACCGGCATCCCCACATAGGCGAAGTCATATGTCCACTGGGCGACGGTCGGGGATTGCCGGACACATCCGTGGGAGACAGGGTACGCCGGCACGTCTCCGAACTCGTGGAACGCAATGCCGCCGACGAACGGAAGCGCGTACGGGAGCCATTCGCGGAACGGCACGGACCACCAGCGCAGGATCTTCGCGTAGACGCGGTAGTCGCCAGGCGGTGTCGGGGTCGATGACTTGCCGGTCGACACGGCGATCGTGCGGACGACCTTGTCGTTATCGATCAGGAGCGCGACCTGGCGGTCGAGGAGGACCTCCGCCCGTTTGCCGGGCCCTCCGCGGGTGATTGGCGATGGATGGCTTGCGGTGGCGAGGCGCAGCCTCGTGGGGCCGTCGAGTAGGCCCGTGCGGTCGAGCCGCTCCCATTTCTGGAAGGCGAGGATCGCATTCTGCGTCGCCGGGCCGAAGCGGCCGTCGTCGTCGCCGGGCAGCAGGTAGCCGAGCGCGATCAGCCGCTGCTGTGTCGCCTTGATACGCGGGTCGGGGGCTGGGAGCTTCTCCCCGGGGGCCTTGGTGACGGGCACGTTCGGTGTCTCGAGGAAGCGGAGGGTGATCGGGTTTCCGGTCGAGACGCCTGGGAACATCCCGGCCGTGGTGACGCCGTTCACGAGCAACTGCACCTTCGTCGCCCCCTGGATCCCGGTGAGCGTGCCGACGAGCTCGGAAAGCCTCGCGAGCATGGAGGCGGATCCGGTCTCGGCTACGAAGGGCTCGGTGAGATCGACGGTCGCGATCCGGTTCGTGACGCTCACACTTCGCACCCGGGTGGTCGCCGGGATATACGTGCGGAAGCCTCGGGCGCGCTCGGCAGGCGTGGGTCCGGCGACCAGCTGCTGCACCGCGTCCAGAGCATCCGAGCCCGGGCGGAGGACGGGCTCGAGTTGCTCGCCCTGGACGAAGTCGACCGAGACGTGAGGCTGCCGGTCCGCAACGGCCGTTCCCCCGGTCAGCGCCAGAACTGCCGCTAGCGCAAGCAAGGCGGCTGCCCAGGCTCGGCCCATCGCAGCAAGTGTCTCACGTCGCTCCGTGCGGTCGTGCGGAGGGGCGGCAACTCGAGCCGGCCTCTCCGGGTGACTCGTTATGAGTAGTCTCGCCGGACTGCGATGAACGACTTGCGGATCAACGGCGAGGCGTATTCGCTCGAGCTGGACGTCCGTGAGAGCCTCCTCGATGTGCTTCGTGAGCGGCTCGGGCTCTCAGGGACAAAGAAGGGGTGCGACCAGGGGGCCTGCGGCGCGTGCACGGTGCTGGTCGATGGGGTGCGGATCCTCTCGTGCCTTACCCTGGCCGTCCAGATCGAGGGGCATTCGATCACGACTATCGAGGGACTTGGCGCGGACGGCGAGCTGCACCCGCTGCAGCAGGCGTTCATCGATCATGACGGTTTGCAATGCGGCTACTGCACTCCCGGGCAGATCTGCTCGGCGGTGGGGATGGCCGACGAGGTGCGGCGCGGCGTGCCGAGCCAGGTGACCGGCGATCTGTGCTCGGACTCGATCGCGCTCGGCCACGATGAGCTTCGCGAGCGGATGAGCGGCAACCTGTGCCGCTGCGGGGCGCACAACGGGATCGTCGCTGCCATCGTCGAGACCTATGCGCCGGAGGCGGCCGGGTGATCCCTGTCAGCTATGCCCGCGCCGACGATGCCGCGGACGCGGTGCGCCGGGGCGGCGTTGCCGGTGCCACGTACCTGGGCGGCGGCACGAATCTGGTCGACCTGATGCGCGAGACGATCGAGCGACCCGAGGCGCTCGTGGATGTGACGTCGCTCTCGAGCGCGATCGAGGACACGGAGGAGGGCGGGCTGCTCATCGGTGCCTCGGCCCGCAATACGGCCGTGGCGGAGAGCCGGGCGGTCAGGATGCGTTACCCGATGCTCACGCGGGCCATCGTCGCGGGTGCCTCGCCCCAGATCCGCAACATGGCCACCGTCGGCGGGAACCTGCTCCAGCGAACGCGCTGCACCTACTTCTACGACCTGGATGGATCGCGTTGCAACAAGCGCTCCCCCGGCCAGGGCTGCGACGCGATCGAAGGCCTCAACCGCACGCATGCGATTCTCGGCACCTCATCCGCCTGCGTCGCGACGCATCCATCGGATCTGTGCGTCGCTCTGGCGGCGCTCGACGCAGTCGTGCATCTGAGAAGCGCATCCGGCGCGCGCCGGCTACCGCTCACCGAGCTCCACCGCCTGCCCGAGGATCATCCGGAGCTCGAAACGGCGCTCGAGCCGGGAGAGCTGATCACGGCAGTCGAGCTGCCCGCGTTGGCCTTGGCCGCACACTCGACCTATCGCAAGGTGCGCGACCGGGCCAGCTATGCGTTTGCTCTCGTCTCGGTCGCGGCGGCACTCGAGGTCGAAGACGGGACGATCCGCGACGTGAGACTGGCGCTTGGCGGCGTCGCGTCCAAGCCCTGGCGTGCCTGGAAGGCCGAGGAGGTGCTCAGGGGCAGCCCGGTCGGGGAGGACACCTTCCGTGCGGCGGCCGAGGCGGAGCTCGCCGACGCGAGGCCGCTCCGCGATAACGCATTCAAGCTCGAGCTGACGCGACGAACCATCAGCGCGGTGCTCGCCGAGCTCTCGGGAGGTGGGGCATGACCGTCGTCGGGGACTCGGTTCAGTCCGAGTCGCAGACCGCGATCCCCCTCGGGCCCGAAACCTGGGAGCCGGGGAGCGAGCCCGATCCGCTGATCCGGCACGAGCACGGGTTGGTGGGCGCGCCCGTTTCGCGCCTCGATGGGGCGCTGAAGGTAACGGGCGCCGCCCGTTTCGCTGCCGAGGTGCAGCTGGAGGGCATGCTCTACGCCGCGCTGGTCTTCAGCACGATCGCAAGGGGCCGCCTGGCCTCGCTCGACACGGGCGCCGCAGAGGAAGCACCCGGTGTCGTGCTGGTGATGACCCACCGAAACGCCCCGCGGTTGAAGCCCCTGCCGATGTTCATGACGTCGGCGAAGGCGGCCGGGGGAGACGACCTCCCCGTGATGCAGGACGACCGAATCCACTGGAACGGCCAGCCGATCGCGCTCGTCCTCGCCGAGACCCAGGAGCAGGCGGACAACGCCGGATCGCTGATCCAGGCGACGTACGAGATCGAGGAGGCGACAACCGCTTTCGAGCAGGCAAAGCTGCTGGCGCGCCCGGCGTCGTTCGGAGGAGAGCCGCTGAGGAACGAGGCGGGAGATGCCGAGGGAGCCCTCGCTGCGGCGCTTCACCGCGTCGATGTCACCTATCGCACGCCGTTTCAGAACCACAACGCGATCGAGCCGCACGCGGCGACCCTCACATGGGACGGGGATGAGCTGACCGTGCACGACGCGTCGCAGGGCGTGACGCATATGGCGTGGTCGCTCGCGGACATCTTCGGGCTCGAGGAGGGTCAGGTCCACGTAACGGCCGCGTTTGTCGGCGGCGCCTTCGGCGGCAAGACGCTGTGGCAGCATCACGTTCTTGCGGCCGCCGCCTCGAGGCTCGTGTCGCGGCCGGTCAGGATCGCCCTCTCGCGGGAGGGCGTGTACCGGGTCGTCGGCGGACGCACCGCCACCGAGCAGCGGGTGGCGATCGGTGCCTCGGCAGACGGCGGTTTTCAGGCGCTGATCCATACCGGCACCGTGGCGATGACCCGACATAACAACGTGCCCGAGCCGTTCATCCTGGCCACACGTTGCCTCTACGCAGCCGACAATCTGAAGCTCGACGTCCAGATCGCCGACCTGGACATGCTCGCCAACACCTTCATGCGGGCACCGGGCGAGGCCGTCGGCACCTTTGCGCTCGAATGCGCCATCGACGAGCTCGCCGAGGAGATCGGGATCGATCCGATCGAGCTCAGGATCCGCAACGAGCCCGAGACCGATCCGATCTCCGGCAAGGCCTTCTCTTCACGGCATCTCGTCGAGGCCTTTCGGGCGGGGGCCGAGCGGTTCGGATGGAGCAAGCGGGATCCGAAGCCCGGTACCCGTCGCGAGGGCGAATGGCTCATCGGGATGGGCTGTGCGACCGCGACCTATCCGTATCACCGCTTTTCCGGCGGCGCCGCGCGGATCACGCTCGGCAAGGACGGCCGCGCCAAGGTCGAGGTCGCCGCGCACGAGATGGGCATGGGTACGGCAACCGTCCAGACGCAGGTCACGGCCGAACGGCTCGGCCTACCGCTCGACCAGGTGAGCTTTGCCTACGGAGACTCGTCATTCCCCGGTGTCGTCCTTGCCGGCGGATCGCAGCAAGCCGCCTCGATCGGGGGCGCCGTGATCGCCGCCCATCGCCTGCTCGTCACGGAGCTCCTCGAGCTTGCCGGTGCCGGCTCGCCGCTTGCCGGCCTCGGCCCGAGCGAGGTGGGAGGAATCGACGGCGGCCTCTGCAAGCTCGACGAGCCCGAAAGGTACGAGAGCTACGTCTCGATCCTCGCCCGTGCCGGGCGCGACGAAATCAGCGTCGAGGCTGCCGCGGCCCCGCCCGTCGAGGTTGCGGAATGGTCGATGCACTCGTTCGGTGCCCAGTTCTGCGAGGTGCGCGTCAACGCCGTCACCGGCGAGACACGCGTCAGCCGGTTCCTGGGCTCGTTCGACTGCGGCCGTATCCTCAACTCCAAGCTGGCGGCGAGCCAGGTTCGCGGCGGCATCATCATGGGGCTCGGCCTCGCGCTCATGGAGGAGACCCAGTTCGACGAACGCAAAGGGCGAGTCATGAACCGGAGCCTCGCCGACTACCACGTTCCAGTGCACCTGGACGTGCCCGAGATCGACGTAATCTGGACCGACATCCCGGACCCGCACGCGCCGATGGGTGCCCGGGGGATCGGAGAGATCGGGATCACCGGCGTCGGTGGTGCGGTCGCGAACGCGATCTACAACGCCACGGGCACGCGCATCCGCGACCTGCCGATCACGGTCGACAAGCTGCTGCTGGCCTGGGCTTCTTAGAGCTCCTTGCAGAATGACGCTCGTCGATCGGGCGCGATGGGTGACGGGAGGGAAGGACACTGTCTTTGAGAAACCCAGGGAGTCCCAATATCCAGGCGATCTTGGGACGACCGAGGACGCAGCCTCGCGGCGCCCAGCGCGGCCGAGCGACACCAGACTTCATTCTGCAATGAGCTCTTAAGAGCACGAATCACGATGGGCGTCCCTGTTCGGGGCTCTCGGAGCGAGCGGGTGGGATGGCCGGCTCGGAGGCCAGGCTGGTTGCCTGTCCGAGAGACGGCCATTTCAGCCGCGGAGCCCTTGATCCTGCGGAACCGAGTTGATCCCGAACTGGACCGATCCCGAACTGGGCCGATTCCGAATGGGCCGATCCCGACTGAGCCGATCCCGAACTGAGCCGATTCAGTCGAGCGCTAGACCAGCTCAGCCGGATCAAGGTCGCCGGAAGCTCCGGTCGCGGGCGCGAAGCGTTCGTGGCCCGAGCTGGAGGACGATCCGGAGGGCGCCGGGAACGACGCTCATCTTGATTCGTGCTCTCAGCGCTTCACGGTGAGCATGCCCTCACAGGTCCAGCACCACGTCGTCGCGTGGCCGCGAGCAGCAGATGAGAATGCTCCCGTCGGGCGGGGGCTCGACCGGGTCGGGGCCGTAGCCGACGTCGCCGGCGACAACGGTGGTCTCGCAGGTGTGGCAGACACCGGTGCGGCACGACCAGCGCACGGGTACGTCACATGCTTCGGCGAGCTCGAGCAGGCTCGCGTAATCGTCGCCCCACGGGATCGCGAGGTCGCTGCGGGCAAACTGAGATCGTTGGGCCCGTTCCGGGCTCGACCCGGCCGGCGGATGGGGCGATCGCGACGCGGTCGTAGCGGCGATCCCCGGCGTCAGCCCGGCGCGGGCCCGAACGGCTCGGTGTGGATGCGCGACGCATCGAGGCCGAGCGCAGCGAGGGCGGCACTGATCTCGTCCATGAACGCGGCCGGGCCGCAGAGGTAGGCCTCCGCCTCGCGCGGCGGGTCGAGCTCGGCCGAGAGGGGGGCGGTGAGGCGGCCTGGACTGTCGAAGTCACGGCCTTCGACGTCGTCTGGATCGGGATGGCTGTAGTAGACGTGCGCGCAGACGTTCGGGAGGGAGGCAAGGAGCGCGTTCGCTTCGGCGGCGAACGGGTGGTTGCGGCCGCTGCGGGCGCCGTGCAGCCACCAGATCTCGCGCTGGAACCGGTTTATCGCGAGCGAGTGGAGCATGGCGAGAGCGGGAGTGATCGCCGATGCCGGCAGTGATCAGCAGCACGGGTGCCTGGGTTTGATCGAGCATGAAGGTGCCGCGCGGCGCGGCGACGTCGAGCTGGTCGCCGACCCGGAGGTGGGTGTGGAGATAGCCGCTGGCATGGCACCGTCGTGTTCCCGCTTGACGCTAATGCGGTAGTCGCCGGCATCGGCCGCGCCGGACAGGGAGTAGTTGCGGAGCAGGGGCCTTTGCATCGGGCTCGGGCTGGATGCGTACCGTCACGTACTGCCCGGCGCGTGGAGCAGGGAGGGGTGCGCCGCCGGGATCGTCGAGACGGATAGAGATCACGCAGTCGCTCTCGTGGTCGATCGCGTTGACGTTCAGGCGGCGAAAGCCGGGCCAGGCCGGTGGCGGGCCCACGGCAGTCAGGCCGGCGTTCCGCCGCCGGGCTGCTCCTTCGAGCAGAGCCCGGAACGACGTCTGCCAGCCGGGGCTGAGGGCCGGGATCCGGAGCGCGCGGAGGAGTGGCTGGCGTGGGTGCCCGGGCAGGTAGAGGAGCGCGTCGACCTCCGCGACGGTCATCTGCTCCGGGCCCGGCCGCGACCTTGAGCGACATCGTCCCCCGCTTGAACCTCGCCCTCCTCGGAGCACGCGGAAGTAGAACCCCGGGCGGTGGTGCGAGACGAGCGAGCGCGGGGATGCGCGGGTCGTTCATGCGGATCCCGACGCGGTAGCAGGTGACGCGGGGCTGGGTGACCTCGAAGACCGCGGTGCCGATCCGGTAGCGATCGCCGATGCAGACCTCGTCGTCGCCAAGCCCCTCGACGGTGAAGTTCTCGCCGAACTGCCCGTGGACGAAGTCGTCTCGTCCGAGCTCGCGCTCCCAGTAGCGGTAGGAGTCGAGCTGGTAGACGAAGACCGCGCGTTGCTCGCCACCGTGCCCGGCGAGATCGCCCTGACCGTCGCCCTCGACATTCAGCCTGTCGACTCTGCGCCGGCCGCCGACCGGGGCCTTGTAGACCCCCGTGAAAACCGTCTTGCCCCGCCACGGCACGTCCTTCGGCATGCCCACGTTGACAGATAGCAAGGTGCCGCAGGGAGAGAGCGCGGTCTGGCCCGAGCCCGTCTCGAGCGCTGCCGAGTTCACGCTGGATTGTGCGTTCGGGTCGTCGGCCTGCCGAACCCGAGCCGAGGGGTTTCGTCGACTCCCGGAGTCTCGGGTCGAATCAGCTGAGCGTACGAAGGACGTGAGCGGCAGTGTGTCAAACGCACTCGGAAAGCCGGGCGGAAACGGGGTCAGGGCCGGCCCTGCTGGAAGTGGCCAGTAGAGGTGCCCAGTAGAGGTGCCCCGGCGGAGCCGCTCAAGCACCGTACGAACATATGTTCGCTATCGTGGTGCCCGTGCGGCTGTCGGTGAGCTCGCTCGACAGGCTGGTCGAGCTAGTTGAGGACTACGGGGGCCTGGTCGCCGCGAGCGACGCGGTGCGGGTGCTCTTTGCGGCAGCGGACGTGCCCGAGGGCCTCGCGCACCAGCTCCTGAGGCCGCTCGTCGAGACGGACTCACGACTCGGATGGCGAGGCTCGCAGGTGACCCTTGCAGCGAGCGCGGATCCGCTCATAGCCGATGCGTCGTTCGTTGTCTTCGACCTCGAGACGACCGGCCTCGCGCGTCCCTCGTCGCGGATTTGCGAGATCGGCGCGGTACGGATCGAAAGGCTCGCGATCGGGGCGAGCTTCCAGACGTTCGTTGAGCCGGATTGCCCTGTGACACGCTCGAGCGAGCGCGTCACAGGGATCACGAACGCGGATCTGAGCGGTGCGCCTCGAATCGGCCAGGCGCTACCGCGCTTCGTCGCCTTCGCCCGCACCTCGGTGCTCGTGGCGCACAACGCGCGTTTCGATGTCGGGTTCATCGATCGCGAGCTCGACCGTCAGTGCGGAAAACGGCTTGCGGCCACGGTGATCGACACGATGCCGCTTGCCCGAAACCTTCTTCCAGGCCGTGTCGAGCGCACCAGTTTGGCGGCACTCGCGGTGTTCTTCGGCGTGTCGGTCGAGCCGTGTCACCGGGCACTGCCGGATGCGCAGGCGACTGCGGAGGTCTTCCTGAGGCTCATCGAGCTCGCCCGCGAACAGGGCGCGACGACGATTGCGGAGCTCCAGGAGTTGGCGGCGACACGCCCGCGGCGAATCCAGGCCAAGCGCCATCTGGTCCGCGACGCGCCGACATGCCCCGGCGTCTATCTCTTTCGCGACCACGCAGGGCAGGTGCTTTATGTCGGCAAGGCACGCAACCTGAGGAATCGGCTTCGCAGCTACTTTCATAACCGGGAGCAGCGACCGGCCGTCGAGGAGGCGCTCGACGGGCTCGAGCGGATCGAGTGGCGCATCACGGGATCCGAGCTCGCAGCGTCTCTGGAGGAGATCAGGCTGATCCGCGAGCTACGGCCGGCCGCGAACAAACGCACGCCGAGACCCGAGAACTACGTGTATCTCCATCGAAAGGGTCCACGCGTGGTCGTGAGCCGCGCACCGTCGCGGTTCGGTCCGCTCCGGCATCGCGCTCAGGCTCGGCGGGCAGCCGAAGCACTGAAAGGCTGCTCCGAGGCCGAGTTCGACGATCTTCTCGATGGGGCGGCTCTGGAGCGGCTCCGCCACGAGCTTCCCGAGCTGGCAGAACGTGCGCACGAGCTCGAGCTCCGCCGCCAGCGCCGGCGAATCTCGTCCCTCCAGGCCGTCATCGGTGCGCTCGATCACCTGCAGGAGCTCCTGGTGCTTGAACTCTGCGTGCTCGCGCCGAGTCTCGAACCGGGCCAGCTCGACGTATTCGTGGTTGGCGCCGGGCGCGTCGAGCACCGCGGGCAATGCGAAGCGAACCTCTCGCCCGCCGAGGTGCGACGGAGCTTGTCGCATTCCTTCCGGCCTGCGACGGCGATCGAGGCCGATCAGCTCGACGCGCTTCTGACCGCGGCGTCGGTCCTGAAGGATCCGGCCAGCGGCCTTTGCGTCATGCCGCTCGCCCTGGGCGCCCGGCACGGGTGAGTCTTCGGTTTCGGCCGCCGGCCTACCGGGATAGAGCTTCCAAGAGCTGATTGCAGAATGACGCTCGTCGAGCGACACCAGACGTCATTCTGCAATGGGCTCTGAAGAGGACAACGACACGACCGGGGCCGTGTCGGCCCATCTGAAGGCCAGAATCGCGATGTCGTCTTTCGGCCCCTGCCGGACGAGGTCCGCAATCACAACGGTGAGCAGGCCGTCGAGAGTCGGGCTGTCGATTGTCGCGACTTTCGCCAGCCGCTCGAGTCCCGCGTCGATCACCTCTCCCCGTCGTTCGATCAGGCCGTCGGTGAAGGCGAAGAGGGTGGAGCCCGGCTCCATCACGAGCACGGTCGACGCGTAGGTGCCGGCGGAGATACCGAGCGGCAGGCCGGATTCGGTCTTTACGTAACCCGCCGCGGCGCCGGAGACCAGGAGCGGTTCCAGATGGCCCGCATTCGCAAGCACGACCCGCCGCGATTCGACATCGCCGATTCCGACGAGGACGGTTGCGAAATGCCCGTCAGTGCCGACATCGAGTTGGTTGGAGCACATCTCGAGCACGACGTTCGGCGGGTGGCCCTCGAGTAGGTAGGCGCGAATGGTGAACCGCAGCCGCGCCATGATCGCGGCGGCATCGATCCCTCTGCCCGAGACATCGCCGACAACGAATGCGAAGTGGCGATCGTCGAGGAGCACCACGCTGTACCAATCGCCTCCGATGTCGACGCCGTCCATTCCCGCGACGTATCGCGTCGCGACCTCGAGGCTGGGTATCGATGGGTTGCTCTGCGGCAAGAGTGCGTGTTGGAGTGTCTCCGCGATTGTTCGCTGCTCCCCGTAGAGCGTGTCCACCTGCTCGTAGAGCCCGGTGATGGTCCGCGCGCTCTGCTCTGCATCTGCCCGCCGCCTGACCAGCTGCCCTCCGGCGCCGGCCGTCGCCAGCGTCAGCAAGAGGCCGCCTGCCAGGAAGATCCAGGGAAGGTCGCTGCCGAGCTTGCCTCCGAGTTGTCCCCTCGGGCCGGCGACGAGAGTCAGCGTGGAGTTCCCGAAGGGGATCGAGTCTCGAACGGTGTATCCGGAGAGGGGCAGGCTGGCCGGCGGGACGTCGGTGGTCGCGAGCTCGGATGCGGTCGTTTTCGACCCGAGGTAGGTCGCGTAGTTCAGGTCGGCGAATGCGGAGTCGCGTTCGACGGGTACCTGGCGGTTCGCCGGGATCGAACGTTCGACGTACACGGCAAACCGGCGGCCTGGACGGTTGGCAACCGCATAGCCGACGCGCTGCAGACCGCCCTTCGGGATCCCGGTCACGACGACCGTCGAGCTTCGAAACGCCGCCGCCAGGAACCGCCGCGCGGCGGTGGAGGCCGGGACCAGGACGGATGGAGCCCCGACCGTTGCGATCGGTCTCGCGGAACGGTCGCTTCTTGCCCAGAGGGATGCCGCGACGAACTCACGGCCTGGGCCCGTGTACTGCGTCATGAACCGCTTGAACTGCGCGGCATTGCCGCTCGTGACCGAGGCGATCTGGGCTGCAGTCAGGAGCGGGCTCTCGATCCCGAGGATTGCCGAGGCGACAACATCGGCGGCCTGTTGGGTCTGGATCTCGACCAAGCGGTGCTCGTTGCTGCGGTTGCTTCTGGCTGCCGTCCAGCAGAGGGCCGCGGTTATCGCGAGCCCGACGAGGCCGATGCCGGCTGCGACCCGGCTCGGCTTGGCGGCGCGCACTAGCCCGCCGCCTCGTCAGCTTTGATCGTGCTCTCTTGGCGAAACGGCATACCTAGACACCTTTCTGCGGAGGACCAGCGCCTGATCGGCCGCGGCCCGTCATGTCTGTGTTGGAGGTGCCGGCCGCGGGTGTGGCCCCAGCAGGCGCTTGGGCCGCTTGCGGCCTCAGGCCTCGTCCTCGGCGTGCTCGCCACGCTCCCCGGCCTTCACGATGTCGCCCTTGCTGAAGAGGATCTCCTTGAGCGCGGCACGCCATTTCGGCTCCCGCCGCAGCAGGAACTCCAGATCCATGCCGAAGTGCTTGAACTCCTCTTGCTGAGCGTTCGCCATGATCGCTTTTGCCTGTGCATCGCTCTCGAGCTCGATCCGCTGGGCGTACCAGCCGATCGCCTCGGCTTCCTCGGTGAGCGACGCGATCATCCTCGCGAACGTCCGGGCCTCCTGCGACAGCTCCTCGGGTGGCTCGTGGTACTGGTCGAAGCCCATTCCTTTGGCCTCCTTCGATCGACTCGCTCGGATTCCGAGCATTCCCTGGCTTGGTTCCGCCCACCCGCGTCCCATTTCGGGCAACTGCGCTTGGCGAATCGTGTGCTCGAGCTACGAATCCACCGGCTGGATCGCACCCGCTTCGCTTCGGGAGCGAGGCAGGCGATCACCGCCGGTCATTGCTCGCAAAGGCTCGACCTGCGTCGAGCGTGGTACGCCCGAGTCCTCCAGAAAGGCCCTGACGAGAAGCGTTCCGTGCGGCATGGATCGTAGCTGGTCGACCTTGCGAGCCTCTGCGGTCGAGAGAAGCCCGTAGCCGAGCAAGCAGGCGGTGCGGAAGCCGTCCGCAGGGTCGCCAAAACGATTCAGCGCGGCCGTGTCTCCGTGGTGTCGAAGCGCCCGCTCGACCTGCTCGATCTCTGTGAGCGCCTCCTCGAGACGTTTGCGGTCAACGACCTCCACGAACTGTGGGTACCCGAGGGAGTGGAGAGAGAAACGGGTTATCGGGTTGCGAAGGCTGTTCGTGCCCGCACCGCGATCGCCGCGGCTGCGTCTCGTGCGGCCGCAACGGTCGACGCCGCTTGCTCAATTGGCTTTCGACCGGTGCAGAAGGCCCAGGTGTCGAAGACGATCGGTCGAACACGGATGAGCGCCTCGAGCCGTTCGAGCTCCGCCGGCTCGAGGCTGAGGTGCCTTCGGTAGCCCGCGAGCGTTCGGTCGACGCGACTCAGGTCGCCGCCGAAACCGACGCTCCAGAGCAGAAACGCGAGCGACCACAGGCGTGGCGCTCGTCCCGCTCCCGACCAGTCGATGACGACGAGCCCACCTGTCGGTGGCGCGACGATGTTCGCGACCACGAAATCGGGATGGACGAAACACTCGGGGAGGCCGGCGGCGTCGTCGAGGACCTCGACCTCGTCGACCAGTCGATCGTAGAGCCCCGCGGCGGAGGAGCCGGCGGGGCGCCCGGTTTCCGCCAGGAGCCTCGCCAGGGCCGCGAGCTCCTTCGCAGGGCCGCCGTCGGCGAGATGGTGCCACGCACCTCCAGGCCGGGCCGTTGCCGGGTCGGCGGGGAGCGCGTGCAGCCGTCCGAGCAACGACCCGACGGCGGCGAGGCCCCCCGCAGCTCGGATCGCTTCTCGACGGCCGGCGCGCGGGACATCCTGGACGAACCCGGTCACGAGAACCGACTGTCCTTCGAGTACGGAAACCGGCTCCGCTGCCGCGCAGCGCTCGGCCGGATAGCCGGCCTGAGCGAGATATCGCAGGGCCTCGGCATCACCGGAGGCCTGTTCATGGGGTCGTTCCGCAGGAAACAGGCGTGCGACCCATCGGGCACCGTCGGCCAGATCGACGCGAAAAACGCCCAGGTCGAGCTCCTCGATCGCTTCGACCCTCGCGCCGTAGGAGGCGTGAAGATGTTCCGCCAGCTGCTCGACGCCGGCGCGTTCGAGGCGGCTCACCGTCGTCCGTCACCTTCTTTCGCGACCGGCCCCGGCGGGAACGCCCGAGGAGCTCTGGTCGAAGTGCCGCCGGCGGCTCCAACTACGGTGCCGAAGCGACGCGCCCCGCGATCGAGCGGCGAGGCCGCCGCCGGCACCGCGGCGCCGCTCACGGCCGAGGTCCCCGTGACCGGCCGACCGTCAGGTAGGTCATCCCGCCAAGCGGCGTCGCGAAGATGATGATGCCGGCCCAGACGCCGCGCGAGAAGAAGTACACGACATCTGCCTCGGCAAGGTCCTTCAGACAATAGACATCGAAGCGATATGCCACGAGCAGAAACAGCGCGAATGCGACAAGGGCGACGGCGGGCTCACCCACGGGGCCCTCCGCTCACCTTGAGACCGGCTTCTGGGGGCCGGTCGGTCGCGAGTGGAGGCCGGCACCGGCCCGGCTGCAGCTGCTACGGGATCGGGACATCGCGACGCGCGCGGGCGAGCTCTCGCTGCTCGTCGGTCAAATCGGAGTCGCGGACGGGAGTGACGAGGCTCCAGTGCTGCCCGACGGGGCAGCGTTGCACGCGGGCGAGGCCGAGGTCGAGACCCTTCAGCTTCACGCCTGGGATCCAGAGCGTCGTGAACAGATGGCCCCGGCGGCAACGCACGATGGTCCAGCCGCCGATTCCGTAGCCGAGGCGGCGAGCGATCAGGGTGGCGGCCGTGAGTGCGCCGACGGCGAGCAGCACGCCCTTTGCCGACGTGCGGCTCTCGCTCGAGGCCGTTCCGGGTGAGCGGCCGAGCTTCATCTCATCCGCCTTCCTGTCCTAGAAGTAATAACGTTCCCATAAATAGTAACGTTAGCAATGATGTGAACGTCTGTCGAGACTTAAGAGCCCATTGCAGACGAAGTCTGGTGTCGCTCGGCCACGCTGGGCGCCGCGAGGCTGCGTCCTCAGTCGCCCCAATATCGCCTGGATATTGGGCTCCCCGTGTTTCTTAGAGACAGTGTCCTTGCCTCGCACCGCCCATCGCCGCCAATCGACGAGCGTCATTTTGCAATGAGCTCTTGAGATCCCGTTGCAGATTCGTGCTCTGAGGAAGACACAAGTGAGCCCCAACATCCCCTGTGATCTTGGGGCGACTGAGGACGACGCAGGGTGCCTGCCCAGCACGCCTCAAAAGGCAACTGCCAGGCAGCTTCGTCCCCATTCTGTTAGAGCTTCTAAGAGCGTGACGAGTGCCGATCTCCTTCTCCACCCGGTCCGGTTGCGGATCGTTCAGGCCTTCCTCGGCGATCGCGCCCTGACGACGACACAGCTTCGAAGCGAGCTTCCCGATGTGCCGGCCGGAAGCCTCTACCGCCACGTCGCCCGTCTGGTCGACGGCGGTGTCCTCTCCGTGGTCAGCGAGCGCCGGGTGCGCGGTGCACTCGAGCGCACCTACGTCCTTCGCGCTGCCGCCGCTAGCATCAGCCTCCAGGAGGTCGCGGCCATGACCCCCGACGACCACCGCCGTGCCTTCCTCGCCTTCGTCGCCGGCCTGATCGGCGACGCCGACCGCTATCTCGCGCGAGCGAACATCGACCCGACGCGGGACGGCGCCAGTTACAACCTCGCCGGCATGTGGCTCGACGATGCCGAGTTTCGCGACTTCGTCCGGGAGCTCGTCACGGTCGTGCAGCCCCGCCTCGCCAACGCACCGAAGCCCGGCCGCACGCGGCGAATCTTCGCGACGATCATGCTCCCGGGAGCCGACGCAAGCGCTTAGAAGCTCGAACAGGATGACCTCGTGGTCACTGGGCATGATGGGCGCGTGCACTGGTAGGACGCAGCGAGCCTCGATATCCCGGTGATCTTGGGACTCCCTGCGTCCTTCCCTCGCGTCGCCCAGCGCGCCCGATCGACGAGCGTCATTCTGCAATGAGCTCTTTAGTGCGCCGCCTATTGCCTGCACTTTAGGCTCATTTCAGAGACCTTGCGCACAATCCCCTGATGGCGATCCTGGTGGTCGAGGACGATGCGAAGCTGCGCGACGCACTTCGGCGTGTGCTTGCCTCGAACGGGTTCGAGGTCGAGGTAGCCGGGAACGGCGACGAGGCCCTCGCACGGTTGCGGGCCCACACCTTCGATGCTCTCGTCCTGGACGTGATGATGCCGGGAACCGACGGGATCGAGGTCTGCGAGCGGCTCCGCGCCAACGGTGATCGCCTGCCCGTATTGATGCTGACCGCGCGGGACGCCGTCCGCGATCGGGTCGCCGGACTCGAGGCCGGCGCAGACGACTACCTCGTCAAGCCCTTCGCGAACGAGGAGCTCGTCGCGCGCGTCCGTGCGCTCCTTCGCCGCGCCGGCGGCGGCTCGGAGACGATCGCGTTTGCCGACCTCGAGCTCGATCTCCTGACGCGCGACGCGCGCCGCGGCGGGCGCGAGATCGAGTTGAGCGCCACCGAGTTCGAGCTGCTCGAGTTCTTTCTCCGCCACCCCCGGCAGGTGCTCGCGCGCGGGCTGATCTACGAGCGGGTGTGGGGCTACGACGCATCGCTCGCGTCGAACTCGCTGGACGTGTTCGTGGGTCATCTACGACGCAAGCTGGAATCCGGCGGGGAACGCCGTCTGATCCAGACCGTTCGAGGGGTCGGCTTCACCTTGAGGGAGCGATGAGCTTCAGGTTGCGCCTGACCGCGCTTGCGGCTCTCGCCGTGGCGGTCGCGATCGTCGGGACCTCGATTGCCGTCTACTACACCGACCGGCACGAGCTGATCCGCCAGGTCGACAGCGATCTCAGCGAGAGCCGGACGCTACCGCGCGTCGTGGCGATGGCGGGCCGGCCCCCGGCGAAAGGGCCAGGGCAAGCGCAAGCACCGGCATTTGCGAAGCTCGCGCTAGGCGTGCATCCCCGGCCAAGCATCTATCGGAGCCGCCCGAGCCGCTTCAGCATCGTTCTGCCCCGGTCATCGACGGCCGTCAAGGTGCAGATCGACGGGCGCAAGGCCGGGGCCACCCCCGCGAAAGCCACTCCGAGGTTCAGCACCGAGACGATCAAAGGGGTCCCGACCCGGGTATTGACGCTCGTCGCGCCCGGGGAGACGGTCAGGATCTCGCGTTCGCTCCTGGACGTCGACCGCAACCTCCACCGGTTGAAGTGGTTGCTTGTCTTCATCTCGCTCGGAGGAGTCGGCGCTGCGGCGATCCTCGGCGCACTCGTCTCGGGCAGGGCGATGGCGCCGCTGCGCCGGCTCACCGAGACGACCGAGCGGATCATCGACACCGGCGATCTCAGCCGGCGCACGGGCCAGCGCGGGCGTGACGAGATCAGCCGTCTCTCGATCCGGCTCGACGAGCTGCTCGCCACCCTCGAGGGGTCGCTGCGCGCGCAGCGCCAGCTCGTCGCGGACGCCTCGCACGAGCTCCGCACTCCGATTACGACCTTGAGGGCGAACATCGGACTCCTAGCCGATCCGGGCACACTCGGTCCGGTCGAGCGGGCGGAGCTGATGACCGACGTCCAGGACGAGCTCGAAGCAATGACCACGCTCGTCGGGGAGCTCGTCGAGCTCGCACGGGGCGAGGAGCCCGACGTCGCTCGGCGTGAGTTTCGACTCGACGAGGTCGTTCGAACGGCGGTCGACCGGACGGCCAGGCGCGCTCCCGGCCTCAGATTCCGGACTCAGCTCGAGCCCTCGGTCGTGACCGGCGTGCCGGAGCGCGTGGAGCGGGCGGTCGTCAACCTCCTCGACAACGCGCGCAAATGGAGCCCCGCCACCGAGACGGTCGACGTTGCCGTTCACGACGGCCTCGTCGAGGTTCGTGACCGCGGGCCCGGGATAACCGCCGAGGATCTGCCGCTCGTCTTCAACCGCTTCTACCGGTCGGCGGGCGCTCGAGGGATGCCGGGTGCCGGGCTCGGGCTCGCAATCGTCAAGCAGATCGCAGATGCCCACGACGGCACCATCACCGTCGACCGCGCGCCCGACGGCGGCGCAATCTTGCGGTTGCGGCTTTCAAACACCCGTTAGCGCGGTTTCACAGCCAGTTCACGAACGTCGGCTTTCCTTTCCGGTAGTGAACGGCCCGGTCGAAGTGCGTCGTGGCCGCGGCACCATGACTCGACCGAACGTCTTGCATCCGAGCTCCAGGGATACGGCCGGATGAGGGCATCGCACCCGGACTCGCGGGCGATCGCCCGCGGGCTCGCCGCTGCCGTGTCGACGGGTCTCGCGCTGCTTGCCGCGGGTTGCGGCGGCAGCTCGAAGGCGCCGGTGGTCGCGAGCCTCGCTCCGGCGGGCCAGACAGCGCCGGGCAATGAAGCGGCCGGCAAGGGGCCGACGAGCCCCGGCAGGTCCTCGCCCGCGACGACACCGAGCACGACTGCGTTCGCGACCTGCCTCGGCGCCCACGGGTTCCCGGCCTCGCCGGGCACGGGCAAGAGCGGGCTCAGCATCTTCGGCGTATCGCTCGGGAGCGTCGACCCGAGCTCGGCGCAGTTCCAGGCGGCGCTGCAGGCCTGCCGGAAGTTCCTTCCCGGCGGAGGCCCTCCGTCGCTGACCCCTGCCCAGCAGGCCGAGCACACGAAAGCGCTTGCGGCTTTTGCCGGGTGCATGCGCAAGAACGGTGTGGCGAGCTTCCCCGACCCAGACGGCCAGGGACAGTTTCCCGTCGCCTCGATCGGCAAGCTCGACCCGAAATCGCCCGGCTTCCAGGCTGCCTACAAAGCCTGCGAGCCGCTGCTGCCGACGTTTGGCCCCAGGATCGAGTTCTGACCGGCGGGGTGCGCGCTCTGCCTCCCCGGCAGCTCGTGGCTTGCGGGCCCGGCCGTGTCCGACGGCTGACCGGCCGCCGGTGGCCGTGCGGAGAAGCTGACCTCGATCCAAAGCCCGCCATTCTGATTTGCGCGGGCGCTGATGGTGGCGTGGTGGGCAGTGGCGATCGCCCGGACGATCGAGAGGCCGAGCCCGAATCCGCCCGAGCCGTCTGTCCGTTCGCCGTCGAGCCGTTGAAATGGCTCGAACAGCCGGTCGACGCGGTCGGCCGGGATCGGCGGGCCCGTGTTCTCGATCGTGAGCCGAGCGCGCCCGTTGCCGGTTTCGGTTCGGATCTCGATCCGGCCGTGGTCGACGTTGTGGCGCACGGCATTCGTGAGCAGGTTGGCGACGAGCCGCTCCACGAGCTGCGGGTCGCCGCTCGCCCACGCGGGCTGGAGGCTCGTAGTAACCGTCAGCCCATTCGTCTCGAGCGTGGAAAGAACCCGGCCGGTCATAGCCGCCAGCTCGATCTCCTCGCGACGGTCGGGGCCACGCTGGCTGCGAGAGAGCATGAGCAGCGCCTCGATCACCCGTTCCTGCTGCTCGCCTACGGCGAGCACCCGGTTGCCCATCGTGCGAAGAGACTCGACGCTCGCCTCGGGATCGGCGAGAGCGACCTCGACGAGGGTGCGCTCGAGGGTCAGCGGGGTGCGAAGCTCGTGCGAGGCGTTGGCGGCGAACTGGCGTTGCGCCTCGAACGACGCCTCGAGTCGCTCGAGGAGCTCGTCGAAGGTGTTGCCGAGCTGGGTGATCTCGTCGTCGGGCCCGTCGAGGGCAAGGCGCCTGTGGAGGCTCGTCGCAGAGATGTCGCGGGCGGCGTTCGTGATCGTCCGCAGGGGACGGAGCGCGCGGCCTGCGACCACCCACCCGAGCCAGATCGAGAGCACCGCCATGATCGCGAGCGCGATTCCGGAGTTGATCAAGAGCTGGTTCAGAGCGGCGGTCGAGTGGGCCTGTGCCTCCGCCGCCACCCGTACCGGGGTCGGGATACCGGGGATTGCCCGGGTCGGCTTCGTGACCGCGCCGGCTACGCCGGCAACACGGACGAAGGTGCCACCGTCACTCGCACTGCCGCTCGAGATGAAGAGACTCGCACCGTTTGCCGTGTATTGATGGTCGACGAGCAGGTAGGTGATGGTGAGGAGGGCGGCGCCGGAGACGAGAAAGAGAGCGCCGTAGAGAGCCGTGAGCCGCAGCCGGATCGTGCCTCTCGGCAGCCGGACGCCGGCGCGGCGGGTGGGCGATCGGACGCTCATGAGGCGAGGCGGTAGCCGCCCGCGACGGTCTCGATCACGGGCGGGTCGCCCAGCTTGCGCCGTAAGCGGCTGATCGTGACCTTGACGACGTTCGAGAAGGTGTCGAGGTACTCGTCCCACGCACGGTCGAGCAGCTGCTCCGCGGAGATGGAGCTGCCGCGGGCGGCGAGCAGCAACTCGAGCACGGCGAGCTCCTTGGGGCTCAGGTCGAGCCGCCGGCCGGCCCTGGTCGCGATCCGCTGACCGGTATCGAGGCGGATGTCGCCCCGCTCGAGTATCGGCGGCAGTGCGGGCTGGCTGCGGCGGGCGAGCGCGCGGATGCGCGCAACGAGCTCGGCGAACGCAAACGGCTTCGGCAGGTAGTCGTCGGCGCCCAGGCTCAGCCCGTGGACGCGGTGCTCGATCGTGTCGGCGGCGGTCAACATCACCACGCGGCTGCGCGAGCCCTGGGCGACGAGCGTCCGGCAGACCTCGTCGCCGTGGATCCTCGGCAGGTCGCGATCGAGGACGATGACGTCATAGGTGCCGCGGCTCGCGTGCTCGAGCGCCTCCTCGCCGTTGAAAGCGACATCGACGGCCATGCCCTCGCGACGCAGGCCGACCGCGATCGTGGCAGCGAGCTCCTTCTGATCTTCGACGACGAGAACGCGCATCGCTTCACTCCCGCAGGTCAAGACCGCCAGTACTGGGACAGGGCTCGTCACCCAGCATGCCGCACAAAGGGTTACAGCCAGGTAACAAAAGCTGTTATCGCCGTGTAACCGCGCGGCGGCTATCCCTTAGGCGATGAGCTTCTTCGGCGACGCCGACCGCGGAGCGCGAAACGGGAACGAAGCCGTGGCGCGAACGGCCACGGAACGGAGGTCACCGGGCGCCGCACGGGCAGTCGGGCTTGCGACCCCCTTCGTCGGGCTCGCACTGCTCCTCGGTGGTTGCGGCGGCGGGAAGCCGGGTGCCTCGGTCGCGAGCCTGGGGTCGACTGCGACGACCAGTACCACCCCGGCCGGGACGAGCGGCGCGGGCGCAACGTCGGGCGAGTCGAGCTCGCAGTCGAGTGCCGGCGGACACTCCGGCGGCCATTTTGCCCTGGTGGACGGGGGCAGCGTCGCACAGTTGACGAAGTACTCAGCGTGCATGCGGAAGAACGGCGTGCCGAGCTTCCCGGACCCGAACGCCCAGGGCCAGATCTCGTTCTCCTCCGGGAACGGAGTCGACCCGGGGTCGGCGCGGTTCCAGCAGGCCCAGCAGGTCTGCCAGAAGCTGCTTCCGAACGGGGGCCAGCCGACCCCCGCTCAGCAGGCGCAAATGCGGACACAGGCGCTGGCCTTCTCGGCCTGCATGCGCGCTCACGGCGTTCCGAGCTTCCCGGACCCGCAGTTCGGGTCCGGAGGTCGCGTGTCGATCAGCATCCACCAGGGCTCGGGTATCGATCCCAACTCGCCGCAGTTCCAAGCGGCTCAGAAGGCCTGTCAGAAGGACGCTCCCGGCTCCCCGGGTGCGGGGCCGGGCGGAGCCGGGGCGAAGACATCCGTTGGCGGTTCGAGTGGCTAGGACCGGTGCCGCCTCGGCGTCCGCTCCAAAGGCCGCGGCCTGTGAGCGTTCTTTCATCGAGTCGTTAGACGCCGTTCAGAGCCGTTTTAGAGCTGTCGGGTTTCCTGATGAGCAGTGAGAATCGACGACCACTTCGCCGGCCGGCGCAGCTTGGATCGCCTCACCTTCGGCTCGTGCGTCGATGAGTGCCACGGTAAGCGGGTGTCGTCGATCTTCGCCGAACGTGGCGCCGCCCGCGTCTGACCGCGAATCGCGAAGTGGCTGAAGGAGCGGACGTGTCGCAGGCCGAGCACACGCGTCTCGTGCGGCCGCCGGAGCGCCGGCCTTCGGCCTCACGGGTGAGATGGCCGCGGCGGATGCTGATCGCACTCGGCCTCGGCGCAGCGGTCGTTGCCGTGATCGTAGGCGTCGTTGCGACCGGCGCTCTTGGTGGGGGCGGAGGCACCTCCGGCGGCGGGACCGCCGATAACGCTTTTCCGACGTCCCTGGCCGTCGTGGCGCGGAGGTCACTGTTTCAGCAGACGCAGGTGAGCGCGACGCTCGGCTACGCGGACCTCATCGACGGTCGTGGTGCCGGCCGGGACCGCGCCGGCGAGCCTTTCGCAGGCAGAACAGCTTGCAACGACGGCACAGGCGCAACTGCAGACATCGCAGGCGGCTCTTTCGACCGATACGGGAACGCTCGATCAGGCGAACGCAGCCCTGTCGGCCGACCGCGTGAAGCTGACGGTCGATTGCGCGGGAGACAACGCCGGTGAGAGCGCGGCGAGCTCGTCGGCCGCAGGCGGCGCCGGGGCCGGCGCCGGACCCTGCGCCGGCGACTCGCAGGCGCTCTCGACGGACAAGGAGAGCGCGTCCCAGGCCGCGGCGAAGGTCGCGGTCGACCGGCAGTCGGTCGCTTCGGCGACGAGCGGGCTTGCGAGCGCCAGAGCGGGCCTCACCGCAGGCGAGCTCCTCTGCGACGAGCTACGGGCAGAGCTCCACGTACACCGAGCTGCCGGCCGTCGGGGAGATCGTCAGGCGAGGGCAGACGCTCTACGGGATCAGCGGCCAGCCCGTGGTGTTGCTCTACGGCCCGGTGGCGCCGTGGCGTGCGTTCGCGACCGGAATGTCGCCGGGCAAGGACGTGGCGGAGCTGAACGCGAACCTGCGTCGCGCTCGGCTACGGCTCGGCGCTCGCCGGCGACGCGTTCAGCCCGGCGACCGCAGCCGCGATCGACGCTTTCCAGGCCGCCCACGGCCTTGAGAAGACCGGCGAGTTGCTGCTCGGCTCAGTCGTGTTCGAGCCGGGGCCGGTGCGGGTCACGACGGTGACGCCGACGGTCGGTGCGACGGTGCAGGCGGGGCCGGTGCTCGGGACGACCTCGCTTGCGCGGCAGGTGACGATCGAGCTTGACGCAGCCCAGCAGTCCGAGGTCTGAAGGTCGGCGACCCGGTCACGATCACTCTCCCGGACAACAGCACGACGCCGGGAAGGGTCTCGTACGTCGGCACCGTCGCGACCGTTCCCTCGAGCGCCGACCAGGGCGGCGGCGGGATCGAGCGCGCCGACGATCGAGGTCGACGTCACCCCGACCGACCCGGCCGCCACCGGGCACCTAGACCAGGCACCCGTGAACGTCTCGATCACGACCGGCAGCGTCAAGAACGCGCTCGTCGTGCCGGTCAACGCGCTCCTGGCGCTCGCCTCCGGGGGCTACGCGCTCGAGGAGGCAGGCGCCGGGGGCGTTCACCACCTGGTTGGCGTTCAGCTCGGCCTCTTCGACGACGCGGACGGGCTCGTTCAGATCACGGGTAGCGGCGTCGCGCCCGGCACGCACGTGGTGGTGCCGAGCGAATGAACCCGACCTTCGCCATCGACCCGACCCTGATCGCGGCGGCGACGTCGAGCGGCGGGAACACGGACGACCGGTGCTCGAGCTCGACGACGTGAGCAAGATCTACGGGAGCGAGCCGCCGGTGGTCGCGCTCGACGGCGTCAGCTTCAGCGTCCACCAGCGGCGAGCTGCTTGCGATCGTCGGCCCGTCGGGATCGGGCAAGTCGACGCTGCTCCACCTGATGGGGACGCTCGACCGGCCGAGCTCCGGAACCGTCCGGATCACCGGCCTCGATGTCGCCGGCCTCTCAGACCGGGAGCTGGCTGCGCTCCGCGCAACCCGGATCGGGTTCGTCTTCCAGCAGTTCTTCCTCGCCGAGCACGCGACCGCGCTCGAGAACGTCGCCGACGGGCTGCTCTACGCCGGCGTCCCGGTCGGCGAGCGACGCGCCGCAGGCGGCCGACGTGCTTGCGGCCGTCGGCCTGGGCGACCGGCTCACGGCCCGACCCACGCAGCTCTCGGGCGGAGAGCGCCAGCGCGTCGCGATCGCGCGCGCGCTCGTGGGACGCAAGGCGATCGTGCTCGCCGACGAGCCGACCGGCAACCTCGACAGCACGACCGGCGCGGCGATCCTCGCCCTCCTCCACGAGTTGCACGCGGCCGGAGCGACGATTGCCGTGATCACCCACGACCGCGACCTCGCCGCCCGCCTGCCGCGCCAGGTCGAGATGCTCGACGGCCGGATCGTCTCCGACACCGCCAATACGGGTCACGCCTCCGCATGAGCAGGCCGTCCGGCAGTCACCGCTCGTTCGTCGTGTGCATGCTTATCCGAGGGGCTGTGCTCGCAGCCCTTCTCGCAGGAGGGGCCGCGGTTGGCACGGCTCGGGGCGCAGCCGATCCGTGCCCCACCTACAACGCTCCCAACACGATGACGCTCGGGGGCGGGACGCCGCAGAGCGCAAAGCTCGGCGACGCCTTCTCGGATCCGTTCCAGGTCGCGCTTCGCCAACACGAACGGCTGCCCGATCACAACGCCGCTGGCCGGGATCGCGGTGACGTTCACGGCGCCCGGGAGCGGCCCGAGCGGGACGTTTTCCTCGAGCGGGTCGAACGCCGTGCTCGTCGGATCGAACGCCTCTGGAACCGCGACCGCCCCCCAGTTCACGGCCAACCGGCTGACCGGCGGCTACCAGCTTGTCGCCTCGTCCGACTACGGCTCGGTCTCGTTCTCGCTCGTGAACACCGCAAGCGGCGTCCCGGCGACGATTGCAGCGGGTGCCTGGAGCAGCCAGGCCGCGTACGTCGGCAGCCGCTACGCCGAGCCCCTCGTGGCGACGGTCCTTGATGCCAACGGCAATCCGGTCGACGGCGCCCCCGTTACCTTCACCCTCGGCGGCGCCGGGGCCGGGGCAGGCTCCGCCACGGCAGGGGCGAGCTTCGACGGCGGCTCTGCCCAGGTGACGGAGACGACCGACGCCACCGGGGTCGCCACCTCGCCGCTCTTCACGGCCGGTAGCACCGCCGGCAGGTTCACCGCGAGCGCCGCGACCGCGGGTGTGGTCGAGCCCGCCGCCTACGCGCTCGACAATCTCGCCGGGAAGCCGCCCCGGATCACCGCGCTCGCACCGGCAACGCAGTCTGCAACCGTAGGCTTTCCTTACGCCAAGCCGCTTCAGGTGAAGCTGCTCGACGCCCGCGGGAAGCCGGTACAGGGAGCGACGGTGACGTTCACCCTCGGCGCGGGCACGAACGCCGGCGGGGCGGCAGGTGGCGGCTCCGGGAGCCCGGGCGCGAGCTTCGCCGGTGGCGCCGGCCAGGTGAGCGAGCTCACCGAGCTTCCGGGCTCGCCACGTCGCCCGGCTTCAGCGCCGGCGCGATCGCAGGCAGGTTCACGGCAACCGCAACCACTGCGGGCACCACGAAAGTAGTGACCTTCTCGCTCGACAACCTCGCCGGCGAAGCCGCCGACGATCGGCGCACTCGCTCCTTGACGCAGTCCGCGGCTGTGGGCGCCCGCTACCCAGGCCCGTTGCGGGTCGAAGGTGCGCGACGGCCGCGGGAAGCCGGTGCAGGGCGCGACAGTGACCTTCACGCTCGGCTCCGCCGGGCGCCGGGAGCGGGGCGGGTGCCGGCGGTCGAGTGACGCCGGGCGCGAGCTTCGCCGGCGGCAGCGCCCAGGCAACCGAGACGACCGACGCCTGCGGGGATCGCGAGCTCGCCGCGGTTCAGCGCCAACACAACGGCCGGACGATTCACGGCCACCGCGGCCACGAGCGGTACCACCAGCGTCGCCGGCTTCTCGCTCGACAACCTCGCTGGCAAGTCGCCGAAGCTCACCGCCGCGGGCTCACACTCGAGTCAATCGGCGACCGTGGGCGCCCATTACGTCCGCCGCTCGAGGTCGAGGTGCGCGACGGGAGCGGCAAGCCGCTCCAGGGCGTACGGTCACCTTCACGCTCGGCGCGGGCGCCGGGGCCGGCGGCGGCGCCGGCGCGGCGAGCGTCGGCGGCGGCAAGCTTCGTCGGCGGCAGCAGCCCAGGCGACCGAGACGACGAACGCGGCCGGCATCGCAACCTCGCCGCGGTTCGACCGCGAACACCACCGCGGGCACGTTCACCGCCACCGCCACCGCGGCCGGGACACGCGAACGCCGCGAGCTTCGCCGCTGCGCAACCTGGCCGGCAAGCCGGCAACGATCACCGCCGGGGCTCGCCGCGACCGAGTCGACGACGGCCGGGCGCCGCTTCCCGATCCGCCTCGCCGTCACCGTCACCGACAGGCACGACAACCCCGTCGCCGGCGTGCTCGTCACGTTCTCGGCGCCCGCGGCGGGCGCGAGCGGCACGCTTCCCGGCGCCGGCACGCACGGTGAGCGTGCGGACGAACGCCCGGGCATCGCGGTCGCCCCCGCGTTCACTGCCGACTCGCATCCGCCGGCGGCTACGTCGTGACGCGCGAGCGCCGCCGGGCGCAGCTTCGGCTGCGTTCGCGCTCGTCAACGAGCCGGCCGGCCAGCCGGATGAGCCACGACGGCCTCTGCGCTCGATCCCGAGCAAGCTGCGCCCGGGCGACCTCGCCCGCGTCGCGAGCGTCGGCGTGCGCACCCGCCGCGCTGCGCGCCGCGCCTCTCGGCGCTCGGGATCGCGATCGGCGTCGCCGCGATCGTCGCGGTGCTCGGCCTCTCGTCCTCGTCCCAGGCCGGCCTGCTCGCCGAGATCGACCAGCTCGGCACGAACCTGCTCACGGTCACGACCGGGCAGACGCTGTTCGGCGGCACCGCCGAGCTCCCGCTCGCCGCGCCGGGGATGATCGGCCGGATCGGGCCGGTCACCGAGGTCGCTGACACCGGCTCGACCACCGCCAACGTCTACCGCAGCCCGCTGATCCCCTCCGTCAACACGAACGCGCTCAGCGTGCAGGCAGCGACCCTGAACCTGCTTCCCGCCGTCGGCGCGACCGTCGCCCGCGGCAGCTACCTCAACGCCGCGACGGCGACCGAGCCGGTCTGCGTGCTCGGCGCCCAGGCGGCGCAGCTGCTCGGCATCGACCGCGTCTACCCGGGCTAGCGGGTCTGGCTCGGCGGAATGTGGTTCTACGTCACCGGCATCCTCACCTCGGCGGCGCTCGCGCCGGAGATCGACAGCTCGGTGCTCGTCGGCTTCCGCGCCGCCGAGAAGTACCTCGGCCTCGACGGCCACCCGACCACGATCTACGTCCGCACGGTCACCGAGCCAGACGGCAGCCGTCCAATCCGTGCTCGCCGCGACCGCCAATCCCGAGTCCCCGAACGAAGTCGACGTCAGCCAGCCCTCCGCGGCCCTCACGGCCCGCGCCGACGCGCAGGGCGCCCTCAACGGGCTCTTCCTCGGCCTCGGCGCCGTCTCGCTGCTCGTCGGTGCCGTCGGCGTCGCCAACATCATGATCATCTCCGTGCTCGAACGCCGCTCCGAGATCGGCCTTCGCCGCGCGCTCGGAGCGACCAAGGGGCACATCCGCACCCAGTTCCTGAGCGAGGCGATCCTGCTCGCCTTCCTCGGCGGCCTCGCCGGCGTCGTGCTCGGGATCCTCGCGACCAGCCGTCTACGCGCACACCAAGCACTGGGCAACCGTCATCCCCACCCTCGCCTGGGCCGGCGGCCTCGGCGCCGCCTTCGCGATCGGCGCCGTCGCCGGGCTGCTTCCGGCAATCCGCGCCGCCCGCCTCTCACCGACCGACGCCCTGCGCACCGTCTGATCCGGCCGCGCGGCACCAGACTCACTCCATTCTGCGATGAGCGCTTTAGAAGGCGGCGTACGAATGCGTCGTGATCGTGAAGCCGTGGTGAGCGCTGTTCGTGCACTTCACCGTGGTGGCACTGATCGCGCACGTCACGTGGACCGGCCCGCCGGTCCACGTCCGGCCCGCCTTCAGCGTGACAGGGCTCGTGCCGGTGAAAGAGTCCTGGCTGAGACGCGCGCGGCTTGGGCGGCCGGTCGAGCCGAGGAACACGAAGCCGGGATCGCCGACTCCCGTGCCCGTTGGGGCCGGCACCGGCTTGGCGCTGCAGAGGAGGCGAATCGGGGGCGTGTTCGGGGGATGGATCGCGATCCCACAGACGACGTCCCCGTGCAGCGCCGTCCAGAGCTGAGCCCCTGACGTCGACTGGGCTCCGGAACCCGACTGCGTCACGGAAGTCGACTGGGTGCCGGAGGCTGACTGGGTCCAGAACGTTGACGCGGCTGCCGCCGCTGAAAGAACCAGGCAGGTCGCCGCCACGCAGAGCACGGATACCGCCGAGAGCCGCGAGAGCATGCTCGTGATCTTTGCACGAGCTGCGCCCGCGCCCGAGCGCGCTCCTCGGCCTGGGCGTTCGAGGCCGTCGACTGCGCCTGTTACGGGCGTTTACGGGGCGCTTACGTTGCCACCCGGAACGCTTACCGGCAGACCACGGCCGGATGACAACCGAGCGTTACACCTGAGCTTGGAAGAGAGATGCCGTTAGCGACAACGGAGGGATCGCAGATGAGCTCGAGATCAAAGACCACGCAACTTGCAGGCGGCGTTGCAGTCGGCGCCGCGATTGCGCTGCTCTCAATGTCGGTCGCAGCCTCGTTCGCTGCCGCGGAGGCAGGACGATCGGCACAGGTGAAGCAGCGCTACGTCCCGGTCCGCGTTGCCTATCGCCATCGGGGCCCTAAGCTCGCCTTGCGGCTGTCCGGGTCGGCGGGGACCGTGAACACCGGCCAGCAGGTGACCTATACGGCCACGGTCGTGAACACCGGAGGCCGGACCGACCGCAACGCCGGCTTCCTCGAACTCGTACCCGGAAGGGCGAGCCTCGTGTCGACGACCCCGAGTCAGGGGAGCTGCGGCGGCACCAGGTACCTCACCTGCAACCTCGGGTCGCTCGGCCGCGGTGCCTCGGCGACGGTGACCATCGTCGTCACCGCGAACACACCCGGTTGGATGACCGACTACGCGTGGGTCTCCGCCAATCCGCCCGGGCACTGGGAGCACCGCCATGCGGTCTCGACGAACGTGCAGGGCGTCACTTCGAACGTCGGCCTCGAGCTTTCCGAGTCACCTGGGAATCTGGACAAGGGCCAGCAAGTGACCTACACGGCGACCATCTCCAACTCGGGGAACGGAACCGCCGGCAGCGTCGCTTTCCAGGATCTGCTTCCGGGCAAGGTCACTCTCGTCTCGGCGAGCACCAGCCAGGGGAGCTGCAGCGGGAACCCGGCGATCGTGTGCAGCCTCGGCTCACTGAACGCCGGGGCCTCGGCCACGGTCACGATCGTGGCTACCGCCAACACGCCGGGTTGGATGACCGACCACGGCTGGGTTTCCAGCAATCCGCCCGGCAACTGGCAGCACCATCGCACCGTCACGGTCTACGTCCACGATGTCAGCGCCAACGTGGGCCTGAGCGTGGCCGGCTCGCCTGGAGCGGTCGACCCAGGCCAGCAGGTGACCTATACGGCGACCGTCGCGAACTCCGGTAACGGCCCGGCAGGCAACCTTGCCTTCCAGGACCTCCTGCCCGGCAACGTCACCCTCGTCTCGGCAAGCTCGACTCAGGGGAGCTGCAGCGGCACCCCGACGGTTCTCTGCAGCCTCGGGTCGCTGAACCCTGGTGCCTCGATCACGATCACGATCGTCGTCACGCCCAGTCAGCCCGGCACGATCACCGACCGTGGCTGGGTGTCGGACAACCCGCCCGGCAACTGGCAGCACGAGCGCACGGTCGACACCTACGTCCGTAACGTCAGCCCGGCGCTCGCGCTCCGGCTCGCCGGATCGCCCGGATCGGTGAACGCGGGTGGGCAAGTCACCTACACCGCTACCGTCACGAACACCGGCAGCGGCACGGACGCCAACGCAGGGTTCCAGGACCTGCTCCCCAACAACACCACGCTCGTCTCGGTGGCGACGAGTCAGGGCACCTGCTCCGGAAGCCCCACGATCGAATGCAACCTCGGTGCGCTCGACCCGGGCGACTCGGCCACGGTCACGATCGTCGTCACGGCCAACCAGCCGGGCACGATCACGGACCGTGCCTGGGTTTCGACGAACCCGCCCGGTAACTGGGAGCATCAGCGCTCAGTCGCCACCGAGGTTCATCCCGCACCGCCGACGACCACGACCACGGCGACAACCACCACGACGCAGGCCTGACCGCCGCAGGTGAGCCAAGACAAACCGGGGGCCTCGCTCGAGGCCCCCGGTTCTCGGCGCGGTCTCGAAACCCCGTAGAGCTCGTCCTGTCAGCTGCTCGCCCGCGACGCATACCGGCGGCTGCGCCTGATGAACGCCTCGAGGCGGGCGACGAACGGCTCCGGGCCAAGCGCGCACCGAAGCGCGGACCGGGTGCCGTCCTGCTGGGCCCACTCGAAGAAAACGATCGCGGCCGTCTCCTCCGGCGGCCCCAGGCGGCGCACCGCGCCGGTCAATGCGCGCGGCACGTAGCCGGCCTGGCGACTCCGCGCCAGATCGAAGATGGCGATGGCATCCGGGTCGTGCGCGTTCGTCGGCTCGGGGACAAGCCTCACGCGAGCCCCGACCTCCCAGCGGCGGTCGGAAAGCGCGTCTGGGCGGAACGAGACGCCGGCGACCTTGAGCAGCAGCACTCCTTCAGCTGCGAAGCGCGGGTCGTCCCACGGCAGCCAACTGTCCCTGACGGCGTCCCGGAACATCACGCCGGTGCCAAGAGCACCGTACTCGTCCTGCCCGTCGGACTCGTGCTTGGCCCGCTCGATCCACTCGAGCCTGAGACCGTCGAGGACACCCATGCCTAGATGCCGTTGGCGGTGGTGATCGCCCGAAGCGCGAGGAAGATCGTTACGACAGCGGCGATCGTCATCACGTCGAGCTGGCGCTGGATCGCCGCTGTGGTCACCGCGCGTTGTGCCGCCTCCGGCAGTGAGGCGATCTGTTCGGGGCGTTCGAGCCGGAACTCGCGCAGGATCGGTCGGAGCGACTGGGATCGCAGGTCTTCGGCGACCAGGTTCACCGCGATCGGGAGGACGGCGTAGAGGTAAAAGAGACGCTTGTCCGGATGGTGCCCGAGCTCGTAGAGGACGCCGACAGCGACGACGTCGGCGACTGCGAGGCTCTGTGCGACACGTAGGACGACCCAGTAGAGCGATGCGATCCGAGCCGATGGCCGCGCGCGATAGCCGAACCGCAGCAGGACGAGAACGAGGTTCGCGGCAATCATCGTGCCGCCGACCACGAGCACTGCGTTCATCCGGACCGTGCCCGGCGTTGTGCACGGATGAACTCGGCGCTGCCGAAGAACGGGCCGATACCGCCGAGGACAGCGACCGCAACAGCCAGCCTCAGAGGGACGATCTCAAAACGAGCCGCCGCGAGGCAGGCAATAGACATTCCGATCCACAGCAGCCCGTGCGTAAGGCCGAGGACGAACGTGAGCGGCTGCGGGCTGCCGGCGATGAACGCCGCGACCAGCAACGCCAGATAGATGAGCGAGTGGACGAAGCTCACGGCTTCGAGTATGCGAAAGGCCGTCACCTGCCGTGGCAGTGTGCTCACGCCGTCCTCGGATCGACCGGCTGCGACCGCCACGGGGAGGCGTGGCGGCGGGCCGGTGTCCCGTAGCCGGGTGCTGTGCTGCCCATCGTGCCGGACATTCTCGGGCACAACCGTGCGCGAGTGGGCTACTGCGCTGCGCTGCTGTAGGTGAGCACGGCCACGCCGGTCCTCGTGACCGTCGTCTCGTCGAGCCGGAACGACTTCATGTCGACGTTGTTGAAGAGCCGCTTGCCGCTGCCGACGACGACCGGGTGGATCATCAGCCGGTATTCGTCGATCAGGCCATGCCGGGTGAGCTCGTCGACGACGTCTCCGCTGCCGTAGATCAGGAGATCGTCCCCCGGCAGGCTCTTCAGCTTTTCGATCTCGTCTGCAAGCTCGCCGCTCAGGATCGTGGCGTTCCACGTGCCCTCGGCGAGGGTTCTCGAGGCGACGAACTTCGGCATCGAGTTCATCTTCTTCCCGAACTCGCCCGTCGTCTCCTCCATCCCCGGCCAGGCCGCAGCGAAGCCTTCGTAGGTCACGCGTCCCAGTACGAGGGCCTCGCTGGCGAAGAGGTAGCCCGCTTGCAGCTTCGAGAGCTCGTCGTCCCAGAACGGGCCGGTCCAGGCCGGATCCTCGACCACGCCGTCGAGTGAGACATACATCGCAAGCTTGAGCTTTCGCACTGCTCCTCCTTTGGTTGCTTTCGCTTCACGGTCGGTCGTGCAAGCAAGGACGGCGAGTCGTCCCGGAACTCATCGGCAACGCTGAGCGCCGCAGCGCGCGTGTTTTCCGCACCGTCCGCCGAGAATGACCGGGCCGGGGTGGAGTGGGGCCGCGGAAAGGCGGTACCGTGGAGGTCGAGAAGTTCTTTGACACCGTCGGCCGAGGAGGGGGAGACCCAGTGAGCGAAGCAGTCGAGAAGGCAATTCTGGCGGGAGGATGCTTCTGGGGCATGCAGGACCTGATCCGCAAGCGGCCGGGCGTGCTTTCGACCCGCGTCGGCTACAGCGGAGGCGACGTACCGAACGCGACCTACCGCAACCACGGGACACACGCGGAGGCGATCGAGATTCTCTTCGATCCCGAGCAGACCTCGTACCGCGAGCTGCTCGAGTTCTTCTTCCAGATCCATGACCCGACGACGGTCAACCGCCAGGGCAACGATGTCGGCCTGAGCTACCGCTCGGCGATCTTCTATGTCGACGACGAGCAGCGCCGTGTTGCCGAGGACACGATCGCCGACGTGGAGGCCTCGGGCCTCTGGCCCGGGCGTGTCGTGACCGAGGTCGCGCCCGCCGGCCCGTTCTGGGAGGCGGAGCCCGAGCATCAGGACTACCTCGAGCATTACCCGAACGGATACACGTGTCACTACCCGCGCGCCGGATGGGTGCTGCCGCGTCGAGCCGAGGTCGCCGCCACCGAAGCATGACTCCCGGCCGAGAAGCGCTCTCGCACGGGCAGAGCTTGCCTTGACGTTGCCCACCGCGAAAGCTCGCCCCGGGACGCCGAGGCCGTGGGGTGGACGGCCGCCCTAGAGAATCTCGTCGGCGAGGTGCTCGAGCGCGCTTGCATGGGGCTCGAGCTCGCCCGAGTGCAGGCCCTCGGCGACCCGGCGGGCCAGATGCCGCGCCTCGTCGCTTTGATCGGCATTCAGGATCGTCGTCACCACAGCGAGCACGCCCCGTCCCACGCGCAGCTCGAGCACGACCGTGTTGAGGTCGCGGTCAGCCACGTAGGAGTCTTCCGGGATCCCGACCCAGACGGTGGCCTCGCGCCCGTCGGGCAGACGCACCGTTTCGTGGATCGGATTGCCGTGCAGCGTCACCTGCCCATTCTTGCGTAAATCGACCGGGCGGAGCGGAGGCGACGGAGGGCGCGCCGGAATCGACCTGCAGCCTTCTTGCAGCTGAAAGATTACAAGCTGGCTTGCATTGCAAAGCACTATCGTGCTCTAACCGCGACCCTCGCAAGCTTCATTCGATCGGTGTCGAGGGTAGCTTTGGGGCTCTCGCCGGGGTGCGGCGGCGTCGATCCTTCGCCGACCGTTCGCAGCTCCCGCGAGCGAAGGAGGGAGATGGGCAGCACGGTCGAGACGGACGTCCTGATCGTCGGTAGCGGGCCTGCCGGCGGGTCCGCCGCTGTGTTCCTGAGCACCTACGGCGTCCGGAACATGGTGCTGACGAAGTACCGGTGGACGGCGAACACACCCCGGGCGCACATCACGAACCAGCGCACGATCGAGATCATGCGCGACGTAGGCCTCGAGCAGCCGATCATCGACTACGGCACGCCGAACGAGTTGATGGGCGACACGGTCTTCTGCACGAGCCTTGCCGGGGAGGAGCTCAGCCGGCTGCACACGTGGGGCACCCATCCTGCGCGCCGCGCCGACTACGAGCTTGCGAGCCCGTCCAGGCACGTCGACCTTCCCCAAACGCTGTTCGAGCCGATTCTGCTCCGCGCGGCGGCGGAGCGCGGGACGCACGTCCGGCTCGACACGGAGTTCCTCTCGTTCGTCCAGGACGCCGACGGCGTCACCGCAACGGTGCGCGACCGGGTGGGCGGCGGCACGTACGAGGTCCGCGCCCGGTACCTGATCGGCGCCGACGGAGGGCGCAGCGCAATCGCTGACCAGCTCGCCCTGCCCTTCGAGGGGCAGGCGGACATCGCCGGCAGCATGAACATCGTCTTCAAGGCCGACCTTTCGGCGCTCGTAGCGCATCGCCCGAGCGTCCTCTACTGGGTGCTGCAGCCAGGGTCGGACATCGGCGGGATCGGCATGGGGCTCGTGCGCATGGTGCACCCTTGGGACGAATGGCTGATCGTCTGGGGGTACGACATCAACGATCCCCAACCGGAGCTGAGCGACGATCAGGCCCGCGAAATCGCCCACAACCTGATCGGCGACGACTCGATCCCGGTTGAGATCGTCTCGACCTCCCTCTGGACGAACAACCGGCTGTACGCGACCCGCTACTCGGAAGGTCGCGTCTTCTGCATGGGCGATGCCGTCCATCGCCACCCGCCCTCGAACGGCCTCGGCTCGAACACCTCGGTCCAGGACGCCTATAACCTCAGCTGGAAGCTCGCGCTCGTGACGCAGGACAAGGCGGCGCCTTCGCTCCTCCGGACCTACGACGATGAGCGCGCCCCGATCGGCCGTCAGATCGTCACCCGCGCCAACCAGAGCATCGAGGAGTTCGGGCCCATCTTCGAGGCCCTCGGCCTGCTCGGCACGACCGACCCGGCGGAGATGCGCGCCAACATGGAGGCGCGCAAGCTGGACACCCCGGAGGCTGCGGAGCAGCGCGCGAAGCTGCGCCGGGCGATCGAGCTCAAGAACTATGAGTTCAACGCACACGGCGTCGAGCTCGGCCAGCGCTACCGTTCTGCCGCCGTGATCCCGGACGGGACGCCGGAGCCGGAGCCATCGCGCGATCCCGAGCTCTACTACCACCCGACGACCTGGCCCGGCGCACGGCTCCCACATTGCTGGCTCGAGCGCGACGGCCGCAAGGTGAGCACGCTCGACCTGGCCGGCAAGGGGAGATTCTCCCTCTTCACCGGAATCGGCGGTGAGCGGTGGGTGGAGGCGGCGGCTGTGCTCTCGGCTCGCACCGGCGTCGAGGTGGCCACGTTCGTCGTGGGGCCCGGTCGCGAGGTGCTCGACACCTACGACGACTGGTCGCGCGCCTCCGAGGTTGGCGAGAGCGGCTGCGTGCTCGTGCGCCCGGACGCCCATGTCGCATGGCGCTCGCACACGATGGTCGCCGATCCCCTCGGGGTGCTGGCCGGCGTGCTCGAGCGCATCCTCGGGCTCGAGCCGACGGGCGCTTAGCGCGTCCGCGAGCCGCGTAGGAGCGTCAGTCGGACGGGGACGACTCGGCGACTCGCGCGGCGGCGACGAGCGGATCGCCGTCGTCCGCGTGCACGTGGACGACCTGGGCCGCAGCGTAGGCGTCGTCCTCGTCGAGAGTCTCGTGCTCGAGGAGAGCCGCGGCGAGGGAGTCCAGCTTGCTCCGGTTCTCGGTCAGCAAGGTGGCGACCTCCCTATGGGCGTCCTCGACGATGCGTCGCACCTCGCTGTCGATCATCTCCTGGGTATGGGGAGAGACCTCCGACGCACCGGGAAAAAACGAACCGCGGTTGTCGGCCGGGAGCACGGTGAGCGGGCCGATTGCCTCGCTCATGCCCCAGCGACCCACCATCTGCCGGGCGATCTCCGTCAACTGCTGGATGTCGGACTCCGCGCCTGTCGACGGCGCTCCGTAGACGAGCTCCTCGGCAGCCCGGCCGCCCAGCGCGACCTTGATCTTCGCCAGCAGCTCGTACTCCTCGTAGCTGAAGCGGTCTGCGTCGGGCGCCGAGAAGGTGACGCCGAGAGAGATCCCGCGGGGGATGATCGAGATCTTGCGCACCGGATCGGCTCCGCTTCGTCAGCATGCCGACGAGAGCGTGACCGCCCTCGTGGTAGGCCGTGCGGCGGCTGTCTTCGGGGCTCAGCATCACCTGCCGCTCGGCGCCGAGCACGATCCGCTCGAGCGCGTCGGTGAAGTCGGTCTCGAGCACCTGGTCGTGACTTCGCCGCGCCGCGAGCAGAGCGGCCTCGTTGACGAGGTTCGCCAGGTCGGCCCCGACCATGCCCGGAGTCGTGGAGGCGATTCGGCCCAGGTCGACATCCGCGCCGAGCGGGACCGAGCGGGTGTGTACCTCGAGGATCTGCTTTCGGCCCTGGCGGTCGGGCGGCTGAACGGCGACGCGACGGTCGAACCGGCCCGGGCGGAGCAAGGCCTGGTCGAGCACGTCGGGCCGGTTCGTGGCTGCGATCACGATCACGCTGGTCGACGAGTCGAACCCGTCCATCTCGGTGAGGATCTGGTTCAGGGTCTGCTCCCGCTCGTCGTTGCCGCCGCTGAAGCCGGCCGAGCCGGAGGTACGCGAGCGGCCGATCGCGTCGAGCTCGTCGATGAACACGATGGAGGGCGCGGACGCCTTTGCCTGCGCGAAGAGGTCGCGGACGCGGGCTGCGCCGATGCCGACGATCGCTTCGACGAACTCGGATGCGGACAACGAGAAGAACGGCACAGCCGCCTCGCCCGCGACCGCGCGGGCGAGGAGCGTCTTCCCGGTCCCGGGCGGGCCGCTCAGAAGGACCCCGTGGGGGATCCGGCCGCCGAGCCGAAGGTATTTCTCCGGGCGGCGAAGGAAGTCGACGACCTCGGAGAGCTCGTTCTTCGCCTCATCGATCCCCGCGACGTCCGCGAAGGTGACGGGCTCGCCCGAGGGAACGTAGCGGCGAGCGCGAGACCGTCCGAAGGCCCCGAGCATCCCCTGCACGTTGCTCCCGCGGCGCATCAGCCAGAAGAGCAAGCCCAGGAAGAGCAGCGTCGGCCCGAAGCTCAGGAGCGCCTCCTCCCACCAGGGCCCTGCGGTCGTGAGCGGCTTCGCGTTCAGGACCACGTTCTTGCTCTGCAGAACCGCCGAGAGCTGATCGGTGTTGGCGAACGCAGGGATCTCCGTCTCGAAGTCGGTCGTCGCTTTCGCCCCGTTGTAGGCCTCGGCATGCCGAAACTCGCCCTGGATCGCCGTTCCCTTCGAGGTGATCTGGCTGACGTTGCCGCTCGTCACCTGCTTCAGGAAGTAGGGGCTGTAGGGGACACGAACGCGGGTCGGTGCCTGCGTCGCCCGGGAGCCGAACCAGACATTGATCACGAGCAAAGCCAGCGCGAAGGCGGCGAGCCTCCAACTGATCGCGAAGCGCGGCTTCGGAGGCGTCGAGGGCGCGCCGTCACCTCCACGGGGCGCCGGACGGGGAGAGCCGGTCTGGGGCGAGCTTGCGATGTGCGCACGATGCCAGAATCACGAAGCTCCGGGTGACCTTCACGCGCCGGCCCGAAGCGTAAGCGCGTGGAGTTGCCGGAGGGTCAGCCTGGCTTCGCCAGCCCGCGCTTGCGAATCCGCCAGGCCCAGGCGAGCAGCGCGAGGCCAACCGCGACGAGCACGGCCCCGATCGCCGTCCATTGCCCGTGACCGCTCATTCCGGAGCCGTGTAGCGCGTTCGTGCCCTGGCCGATCCAGACCGCCCCGACGAGGAGCAGGACGACACCGGTGATTCCTCGACTCCACATGGTCGGCTCCGATCTGGTGGTCAGGTGGCCCATGGTGCCACCTGCGTTAGAGCTTCGTAGTTCCTCGGCTTGCGACTCAGCCGGCCGCTCGCGGGCCCGGATCCACCGCGTGGCCGAGCAGCTCGTAGGAGCGCAACCGGGCCGAATGGTCGTGGATCGCTGCGGCGACGATGAGCTCGTCGGCCTGGGTCTCGAGCACGAACCGGTCGAGCTCTGCCCGGGCCGTCTGCGGCGACCCGACGAACGAGGCGCTGAGCATCGCCGCTGCGCGTGCCTTCTCGGGGGGCGTCCAGTACGTCTCGATGTCGTCGATCGGAGGCGGCAGCTTTCCGCGGCGACCTCGCTGAATGTTCGTGAACGACTGCTGGACCGAGGTGAAGAGCCGTCGCGCCGTGTCGTCGTCGTCGGCGACGATCGCATTCACACCGACCATCGCATACGGCTGCTGGAGCTGTGCAGAGGGCTCGAAGGTCGAGCGGTACACCTCGAGTGCCGGCAAGAGCGCCTCGGGCGCGAAATGCGAGGCGAACGCGTAGGGCAGCCCGAGCATCGCCGCCAGTTGCGCCCCGAACAGGCTCGAGCCGAGGATCCAGAGCGGCACGTGGGTGCCGGCGCCCGGGGTTGCCTGGACCGCCTGTCCCGGCCTCGGATCGGCGAGGAAGCGCTGCAGCTCGAGGACGTCCTGGGGGAACGTGTCGGCGCTCGCCGGGTCGCGCCGGAGCGCTCGCACAGTGAGCAGGTCGGTTCCGGGGGCACGGCCGAGGCCGAGATCGACCCGCCCAGGATGGAGAGCCGCCAGGGTCCCGAACTGCTCGGCGATCACGAGCGGCGGGTGGTTCGGCAGCATGATCCCGCCGGCTCCGACGCGAATCGTCTCGGTGCCGGCGGCCACATGTGCGATTACGACCGCGGTTGCCGCGCTCGCGATTCCGGCAGCGTTGTGATGCTCGGCGAGCCAGAAGCGGTTGTAGCCCCACCGCTCGACGTGCCGGGCCAGGTCGAGCGAGTTACGCAGGGCCTCGCCGGGGGTGGCCCCTTCGACGATCGGAGCGAGGTCGAGTACCGAGAGCGGGGGAGGGGTCACGACGCTACAGCGTGCCGGTCAGAGCGGTGCCGGCGCGTCGGTTAGGCGAAGGTCACGCCTTCTGTACCGCCTGAACGCTGAGGTAGGCCGGGCCCTTGCGCGAGCAGGCCGAGAACGGAAACGGGACGTGTGCCGCTCGGGTCTGGTTCGGCGGATAGACGCGGAGCCCCGCGGCGGTGACGAGCCGGCAGCTCGACTGCGGAAAGTTCACGGCCTGGACGATTCGCAGCACCGCTTTCGCGGTGCCCCCTTTCGGGATCGTGACGGTCGCCGTCGGATGACTGTGGTCGAACGACGCCACGCTCCCGAGCGTTGCCCCGCCGAGGCTCACCGCGTAGACGTACGGATAGCCGTTGAGCGTGCAGGCATGCCCCGAGAGATTCGTGAACTCGAGCGTGTAGTAGACGCTCCCCGCGGCGCCGTCACCCTGAGTGTTGAGCCACACGACGAGGGCCGGTGTCTCGCAGAGCGGCGGGGCAGCTGAGGCAGGCGATCCCGCGTACAGCCCTGCGAGCAGGGCAGCGGCGCTCACCAGGCCGGCGACTGCGCCGGCACGTCGGATCCTTCGCCGGGGCGCCTCGAGTGCTCGCGGCGGGAAACCTCCTGGCTGCAAGTACCCCATGCCGGAAACCCTAATGGAGTCGATCCGAGGATGCGAGGCCAGAGGTGCGGAGGGGGTGCAGGCATGGTCGATGTGGAGCAACGCGCACTTGCCATGCCGGGCTTCGATGCGGTAGCTGTATCCGTTCGCGTTCTGGTCCCGACAACGAAGAAGGAGCGTCCATGAGCATCGCCGCAACTCGCAGGAGCTTGCCCGTCGTGTTCGCCGGCGTCCTCGTCGCCGGGATCGCACTCCTCGGCGCACGGATCGGCCGAGCCGACTCGACGCCGATCGGCCCGCTTCCCCCCGGGCCCGTCGCAACGACGGCAACCAGGCCCGGCCAGCTCGTCGCCGTCGCCTTGCCGAGTGCGAGCACGAGCTCGGGGCTCGTCTGGCGTGTCGCTCGCAGCTACGACTCGGCAGTGGTGAAGGAGCTTTCGGAAGCCGACGTCGGGACGAGCGTGGTGCTCGTCTACAAGGTGGTGGGGCGCGGTGACACCACTCTCGTCTTTGCGCTCACCCGCGGGGACACCTCGTCGAAGGCTGTGAAGTCGTCGACCCAGAAGATCCACTCGGCCTGATTCCCGGTGTGAGCGCCTGGTCGGACATCTCCGGAACGGTGCGGCCGCGGGCCGACAGCGACGACGGCCCGCTCCCGCCGCTCCTGCTTCTACTGACCGCCGTGACCGGCCTCGTCGATGCCGCGAGCTACCTGAGGCTCGGGCACGTGTTCGTTGCCAACATGACCGGCAACGTCGTCTTCCTCGGCTTCGGGCTGGCCGGGGCGAGCGGGATCTCCGTCTGGGCCTCGCTCGTCGCTCTCGGATCGTTTCTCGGCGGCAGCCTCGCCGGCGGACACCTCGGCAGGCGTCTGGGCCCCCACCGCGGGAAGGTGCTCCGCGGGGCGTCGCTTCTCCAGCTGGGTGCGCTCGGCTCGGCGGCGATCGTAGTTGCTCTGGCCTCCGACTCGTCCCGTGGCTCACCGCGCTACGTCGAGACCGCGCTGCTGGCGCTTGGGATGGGCGTTCAGAACGCGTCCGTCCGCCGCCTGGCGGTTCCCGAGCTGACCACGACCGTCTTGACGATGACGCTCACCGGTATCGCCGCCGACTCGACCCTCGGAGCCGGGGCCGGCTCGAGGGTCGGGCGGCGTGGCTTGTCGGTCGCGACGATGCTTCTCGGAGCGCTCGTCGGTGCGCTTCTCGCACGGAGGGTCGACACGCTCGCGCCAGTTGCCGCCGCGGCCGGCGTGGTCGCGCTCGTGACTCTGCTCGCCTGGCGACTTGCCGGCGCGCAGGGCGCCTGGACCCGTCACCCCTAGCGCCACCCGACTCCTCGGAAAACGGTTCCCGTTCGCAGCCCCCGCTCGGTTGGTCGCTCCCTGCGTCCCTTAGCCGCCGGCAGCAAGCCGCTGCAACACCGCATCGATCCGGGCGAAGCCACCCTTGGCGCCTTCCTCGACGCCGTACTGCATGGTCGTGTCGCGCTCCTCCGTCGTCGCGAAGCGCATCGTCTGCGTCAGCTTCGTCCGGTCGCCGAGCTCCTCGAACTCGAGCGTCTGCAGGTGGTTCTGGAACGTCTGCACGATCCGCTCGGGTGCCTCCACCTCGCGGAACTCCCCTTCGACGACGCCGTACGCCGTGCGGAACCGGTAGGTGCCTCCGGGACGGACGTCCATCTCCTCGACGACCGTGCCGTCGCCCCACCATTCCGGAATCAGGGCCGGATCGGTCCAGATGGAGAAGACGTGAGCGCGCGGGGCATCGAAGATTCGCTCGAGGCGGATCTCGAGCTCGTTCGGGGTGGTGAGAGAGGTGGTGTTCATCGGTCTCCTTTGTTCGTTCGACGAGCTGCGCGAAGCGCTCGCCGGCGGACGGATCGAGCAGGCACCAGCGGGCCTGCCTGCTTCTTATACTGAACTTGTGGGTTCACTATACGTGGCTCGCGGCTGTCAGGCACTCCAACCTCTCCCGCATGCGCGCCGCAGTAGCTGGCTCGGCCGATACCCTCAGTGCTGTGCCGGCCGGGACGATCACGATCGGCGACCTTCGGGTCGGGCGCCTCGGCTACGGGGCGATGCGCATCACCGGCGAGGGGGTCTGGGGCCCGCCTCGCGACCACGACGAGTCGATCCGCGTTCTGCGCAGGGCGGTCGAGCTGGGAGCGACGCTGATCGACACAGCGGACTCCTACGGCCCGAACGTCAGCGAGGAGCTCATCGCCGAGGCGCTCTTTCCCTATCCGGACGGCCTCGTGATCGCGACGAAGGGCGGCAAGGTTCGGGCGGGGCCGGGGCAGTGGGCCGACGACGGCCGGCCGGAGCACCTTCGCGAGGCCTGCGACGGTTCGCTCAAGCGTCTGCGCCTCGACCGGATCGACATCTACCAGCTCCATGCGCCGGACCGAAAGGTGCCGCTCGAGGAGTCGATGGGGGCGCTGAAGGAGCTTCAGGAAGCGGGCAAGATTCGCCATATCGGCATCTCGAACGTGACCGTCGAGCAACTCGAGCGCGCCGAGCAGATTGCCCCGGTCGTCTCGGTGCAGAACCTGTACCACGCCGACGATCGCTCCTCCGACGACGTCCTCGCGGCGTGCGAGCAGCGCGGCATCCCGTTTCTCCCGTGGTTCCCGCTCGGCGCCGGGAAAGCCTCGTCGCCTGTGGATGCTCTCGTCGAGCTTCTGCGCCGCTCGCCCGTGATGCTGCCGATTCCCGGCACCTCGTCTGTCGCGCATCTCGAAGAGAACATGCGCGCAGCCGAGCTCGCCTAGCGACCCGAAGGGCTGGAAGCGACCCGGTTCCGGGCACCGCCGCCTGCTAGAGCTTCTTACGCAGCCCTCATGCGGTTGTTGCGGGGGTTGTGCTCGACCTCGGCGAGACCCAGGGCCTCGAGCAGCGGCGGCAGGTACATCCCGAAGCGCCCCCGAAGGCCCTTCTTGAGGCCGTACCAGCCCCCGACCGGGTTGTCGGCCGAGCGGCCCCAGGCCTCGACCGTCCCGTCCTTCGCCGGCTTCTGCTCGTCGGCGCTGCCGAGCTCGATCCAGTCGCCATGAGCAACGAGCATCGCGTGCAGGTCGTCGATCGCGCGCGCGTCGTAGAGCAAGGTGGTCTTGCCGACCACGCACACGATCACCTTCGTCCCGTCCCGCTCGTCCAGGTACAGCTCGTAGTCCGAGGTCAGCGGCGGGGTCTGGAGCCGCCACGGGTCGTCCTTGGTCCCGGCGGCGGTCGATCCGCGACTGCCGGTCATGTCTCTTCCTCGAAGAGCCGGTACGAGCCGATCTCGTGCAGCTCCGTGACGACCGGCAGCTCGTCGCACCGGTCGCCCAGGCCGGCCTGGAAACGTTGGAAGGCTGCGGTCTCCGGGAGCGGGTTGTCGATCCTTGCCGTGGGAGGCGAAGTGGACGAAGCTCAGCGCCGTCGTCGAGCTTGAACGTCGCGTACCGGAACCCGTCCGGCTGCGCCTGCTCGAGCTCCTCGTAGACGTCACGCACGAGCGCCTCGTTCGCCTCCGCCTCGCCGGGCTTGACCTTGTATCGAACCATGACCCGTTTCATCTGGTGCTCCTCATCTGGGTGCTCCCCTGCTCCGGACCGGGTGAAAACCGATCGGTGTCTGTGTCGAGCCGACTATAACAGGCCGAAAACCGATCGGTACCCTTACGTCGTGACGCAATCGAACGAACGCATCGCAGCTCTCGCGGCCGAGCTCTTCCACGAGCACGGCATCAACTCGACCGGCGTCGATGCGCTCAGCCGGGCGGCCGGGATCTCGAAGCGAACGTTGTACGAGCGCTTCGGCAGCAAGGACGGCCTGATCGTGGCCGCCTACGACTCGCTCGACGTTCCGGTCTTCAGGATGTTCACCGAGGCGGCGGAAAGGGCGGCGACAGCGCCGCGGGAGCAGATCGACGAGCTCTTCGCCGGGCTCGAGCGAATGGTGGGCCTGCCGGAGTTCCGGGGCTGCCCGTTCTCGAACGCGGCCTCGGAGCTCTCCGACCTCGATCATCCGGCCCACGAGGTCGTTCGCCGCCACAAGGAGCGGCTCCGTTGCTGGATCTTCGAGCGTGCCCGGGCCGTTGGTGCAGAGGATCCCGACGCGCTCTCGCGCCGGCTGATGCTGCTCTTCGCGGGCGCCCAGTCGCAGTCGCTCGTTCAGCGCTCTGCCGCTCCCGCCCGCGACGCGAGGGAGCTGGCACGCGTTCTCGTCGATGCTGCAGTCGAGGGAAGCGTGCCGCGCGCGGGCTCGAAGAACCTCTAAGACCGGGCGAGCGCGTGGCCGGCTGCTCGGGCGGCGACATGACAGGCGACAAGGTGAGACGGCGCCAGCTCGAGGAGTGCCGGATCGTGGGAGCGACAGGTTTCCTCGGCGAGAGGGCAACGAGGCTCGTAGGGACAGCCGCCCTCGGGCTCGTCGGCTATGGCCGGTCGTGCCTCGAGGCCGACGGCGCGGCGCTCGGCGTCGAGAACCGGGTCCGGGCACCGGGACGGCCGCTTCGAGCGCGCGCGTATAGGGATGTCGCGAGTCGTCGAGCACGCGCGTGGTAAGGGCCCTGCTCGACGACCCGGCCGAGGTACATGACCGCGATCTCGTCGCTGACGTGGCGCACCATCCCGAGGTCGTGGCTGATGAAGACGTAGGTGAGCCCCAGGTTGTCCTGCAGCTGAACGAGCAGGTTCATCACCTCCGCCCGGACCGAGACGTCGAGCGCCGAGGTGGGCTCGTCGAGCACGAGGATCCGCGGCTCGACGGCAAGGGCGCGGGCGATCGCGACCCGCTGGGCCTGGCCGCCCGAAAGCTCGTGCGGGTAGCGCCCGGCGAACCGCTGCCCGAGCGCGACCATCTCGAGCAGCTCACCGATCCGGCGCCGGCCGGTGCGGCCCGGTCTGCGAGCTCGATGCACCTTCAGCACCTCGCCGAGCGCGCTCTCCACGGTCAGCCGCGGGTCGAGTGACGAGAATGGATCCTGGAAGACAAGCTGGATTCGCCGGGCGAGGCTCTGCCGCTCGCGCGTCGAGCCGGCCGAGACAGCCGTGCCCGCGACCTCGATCGTTCCGGCGGTCGGGGCCTCGAGGCCGACGAGCAGCCGGGCCAGGGTCGACTTGCCGCAGCCGCTCTCGCCGACGATCCCGAGCGTCCGGCCGGCCCGGACTTCGACGGAGACTCCTCGAACCGCCCGCACAGGCGGGCGCCCGCCTCGCCCGGGATAGTCCTTCACGAGGTCGTCGGCGCGGAGCATCACCGACCCGCCCGCGGGCGGCAAACCTGCTTGGGTCATGGTGTCCACGTCGCCGGCTCCTTCCAGCAGGCCGCGAGCTGGCCCGGCCTACGCTCGATCAAACCGGGCTCCTCGGCGGCGCAGCGGGCGTCGGCCGAGGGGCACCGGAACCGGAACGGGCACCCGCCCTCGAGCCGGGCCGGGTCCGGTGGGACGCCGCCGATCTGGCGTAGCGCCGTACGGTGCCGGGTGGTGGGGCTCGGCAGCGACGAGAGTAGGGCCGCGGTGTAGGGATGCTGCGGCCTCGCGAACACATCGCGGGTCGCGCCCACCTCGACGATCCTCCCGGCGTACATCACCGCAACCCGGTCGACGAGCCTCGCGACGACGCCGAGGTCGTGCGTGACCCACACGATCGCCATCCCCGTCTCTGCCTGCAGGCGCGCGACCAGCTCGAGGATCTGCTGCTGGATCGTCACGTCGAGCGCCGTCGTGGGCTCGTCGGCCACGAGCACCTGAGGCGAAGTGGAGAGCGTCATCGCGATCATCACTCGCTGGAGCATCCCGCCCGAGAGCTCGTGCGGGTATGACGCCTCCACCCGTGCCGGGTCCCGCATGCCGACGTGCTGCAGCACCTCTCGGGTGCGCGCATGTGCCTGGTCCGCTTGCACCCCATGAGCGCGGAGCGCCTCGACGATCTGCGTCCCGATTCGAAGCAAGGGGTTCAGCGAGCTCATCGGATCCTGGTAGACCATCCCTACCTCTCCGCCGCGCACCTCCCCGAGTCGCCGGGGGAGACGTCTCAGCAGATCCTCGCCGGCGAAGCTCACCGAGCCGCCCAGGATCTGGAGCGGCGTGGGGAGGAGCTGGAGGAGCGACAGCATGGTCAGCGTCTTGCCAGAGCCGCTCTCACCCACGATCGCAAGCTTCTCTCCCGGCGCGACGTCGAGGTCGACGCCGCGCACGATCGTCTGCGTCTCACCGCGCCTGCGGAGGCCGACCTCCAACCCGCGGATCGAAAGGAGCGGCGTGGCCGTCAAGGCGTGAGTAGCGGTGTCCGGATGGTCAGACGTGTCGGCGGAGCGGCTCCGCTCGACACCGGAAGCGGCACGTCGCCGGGCACGATCGCCCCGAGCACGGTGGCATGGGCGGCACCCGTGCACGAGGCAATCGCCGCGGGCATGCCGTTTACCGTCAAGAAGCCGATGAGGGCGAAGACGAGCCCTTCTTTCGCGGTCGCGGGAATGCCGTAGTCGTCCATCGTGCGGACGGCGACGCCGGGGAGCCGGCCGGCGATCGCGGCCATCATCGTCGGGTTGCGAGTCCCGCCGCCGGCCGCGACGACCTCTTCGACGTGGAACCGCCGCAGGTCGGACGCGACGGTCTCGGCCGTCAGGGCGGTCAGCGTCGCGAGCAGATCGTCGGTCTCGAGCTCCCGGCCACCGAGCTTCTCGAGGACATACGGCAGATGGAAGAGCTCCTTCCCGGTCGATTTCGGCGGTGCGAGCGAGTAGTACGGCTCGTCCAGGAACCGTTCGAGGAGCGCTTCGTCGACGGTGCCGCGGGCTGCGCCGGCTCCGTCCGCATCGAATGTCTCGGTACCTCCGCTCCGCGAGCTGACCACGGCATCGAGGAGCGCGCTCGCCGGGCCGATGTCGAACGCGAGCGGCTCGAGCGCGGGGCCGACAATGGTGACGTTCGAGATGCCGCCGAGGTTGAGCGAGCCGCACACGCGGTCAGGGCTCGACCCGAGCAGCAGGACGTCGAGCAGGCTCGCGAGCGGCGCGCCGTGGCCGCCCGCGGCCAGATCGCGTGCGCGAACATCCGCGACGACGGTCGCGCCGGTTCGCTCGGCGATGTAGGCCGGCTGGCCGAGCTGCAGGGTGCCGAGCGCGTGGAGCCCCTCGACCCAGTGGAAGACCGTCTGGCCGTGCGAGCAGACGACGTCGGCCTGCCCGTCGAAGAAGCGGGCGGCGACATCGGCCGCGATCTCGGCGAAATACCGTCCGATCGCCGTATCGACCTTGCAGACCTCCTCGATCGTCGTCGTTGCCGGCGGCAGGATCCGCGCGATCGCGGCGTGCAGCTCGTCCGGATAGGGCGCCGAGACGTGGCCGCGCAGGTCGGCGACAAGCGCATCCCCGTCGAGCTCGAGGTCGACGGCGACTGCCTCGACCGCATCGAAAGAAGTTCCCGAGATCATTCCGATCACACGCATCCGCTATCTGCTCCTGGTCCGAGGGTCGGCGGCGTCGCGCAGGCCGTCGCCGAGGAAGTTGAACCCGATCACTGCGAGGACGATCGCGATCGAGGGGCCGGCGAGCGTCCACCACGCGAACTGGGCGAGGCTGCTCGAATCGCTCACCATCTGGCCGAGCGACGGTGTGGGAGGGGGCGGGCCGAGGCCAAGGAAGCTCAGGCTTGCCTCGGCGAGGATCGCCCAGGCGAGCGCAAGGCTGGCCTGGACGGCGACGGCGCCGTAGACGCTCGGAAGAATATGGCGGAAGAGGAGACGGGTACGCGAGAATCCCAGGACTCGTCCGGCCCGCACGAAGTCCGCATGGCGAAGAGCGAGCACGGGCGCCCGCACGACCCGCACGAAGATCGGGATGTAGCCCACACCGATCGCGACCGCGCTGTCGAGGATTCCGGGCCCGAGCGCGGTGACGATTGCGAGCGCGAGCAGGATCGCCGGGATCGCGAAGATGATGTCGCTCGCCCGGAGAATCGCCCAGGCCGCAGGACCGCCCAGGTAGCCCGCCGCGATCCCTCCGAGGGTGCCGATCACGCCGGCGATCAAGGTCGCGATGCAGGCGATCTCGAGCGACACGCCGATCCCGGAGAGCACGAGCGAGAAGAGGTCGCGCCCGAACTGGTCGGTGCCGAAGAGATGGCTCGGGCTGAGCCCCTTCAAGGAGTGGTCCGGGTTCTGGGCCTGCGGATCGTGGGGCGTCAGCCCCACCCAGCTTGCGAGGGCGCCGACGACGACGAGGCCGACGAGGATGATCCCGATTCGCCCGTTCCGGCTGCCCCAGAGCGCACGCAGGAGCTGCGGAGCAGCCGGGCGGCTGCGGACGGCTCCCGGGCCGCGGCCCGGGCGGAGCGCGCCGAGCTGCTCGGGGTCGACGACGCTCACCGTGCCCGGGTCCGAGGGTCGATGAACGCACAGGCAACGTCGACGAGCGCGTTCAGGACGACGAAGCCCGTCGCGAAGATCATGGTGGCGCTCTGGACGACCGGGAAGTCGCGGTTCTTGATCGAGGTGACGAGCAGCTCGCCCATTCCCGGCAGGACGAAGATCTGCTCGACGATCACGGTTCCTCCGAGCAGGTAACCGAGCTGGATCCCGGACATCGTCACGATCGGGACGAGGGCGTTACGCACGAGATGGCGCCAGATCACGAGCCGCTCCGAGAGGCCCTTCCCGCGTGCGGTCCGACGAAGCTCTGGCCGCTCACCTCGAGCACCGCAGCGCGGGTCGTGCGCATGATCGCGGCGCCGATCCCGAGGCTGAGCGCGAGCGCGGGGAAGAAGATCTGCTGGATGTTGAGCCACGGATCGCTTGAACAGGCTCGCGTAGGCCTCCGAGGACGGGAAGTACTGGAACTCGGAGGCCAGGAAGGTGACGAGGCCGGTGCCGATCACGAAGCTCGGCACCCCGAGCCCGATCACCGCGACTCCTTGCCCGACGTCGTCGGAGAGCTTGCCGGGCCTGAGCGCACCGAGGACGCCGAAGCCGACGCCGATGCAGGAGGCCGAGCACGAGGGCCACGATCCCGAGCTCGAGCGTCACCGGCAGCGCCCGCCAGATCAGCGTCGACACGGGCTGTTGAGCCGAGAGCGAGATGCCGAGGTTGCCCGTCAGGGTGGCGTGGAGCCAGGAGGTGAACTGCTCGAGGGCGGGCTGGCCGATGCCGTAGAAATGGTTCAGCGAGGCGAGCTGAGCCTTTGTCAGCAGCCCGGCGCTGACGCCCATCGACGCCGTGACGGCGTTCCCGGGCAGCAGGCGCAGGATGACGAAGACGACGATCGAGACGCCGAAGAGCGTGACGACCATGCTCGCGAGGCGCCGGACGACGCCTGCCAGGAGCGCGTGATTCCGCGAATCCGAACATGCGCGGCCTGCCGGCCATCTTGGCAGCGACAGGCCGCACGTGTCGGAAGTGCCTACGAGAACGTCGTCGACTTGAGCGACTGCAGATCGCGGTTCGGCGGCAGCGTGAAGCCCTTGCACGTCCCGGTGCGAGCGCTGCGTAGTCGTAGCTGTCGAAGAGCCACAGCCAAACGGCGTTCCCGGTCAGGTAGTTCGAGAGCGCCGTGAAGGCCTTCGTGCTGGCGGCCGGCGTTGCGGCCGAGTCGGCGGCGACGATCAGCTTCTGCAGCGCCGGGTTGCTGTATCCGGCCGGGACGCCGAGGTTGGCGCCGGGGCCGAAGTAGCGGCCGTACATGACGTAGGGGTTCGGGTCGGCGCCGTTCTCGGCGAACGCGGCCTGGAACTTGCCCTTCAGCCAGTCCTGGATGTACTGCGTTGCTCGCCAGGTTCTGGATGTTCATCGTGATCCCGGCCTGCTTCAGCTGCGACTGGACGGCGATCGCCTGGGCGCTCGAGGTCGCGTCGAGGTCGGTCGACGTGATCGCGGTGAACGTGAACCCGCTGGGGTTGCCGGCCTTCGTGAGGTAGGACTTCGCCTGGGTGACGCTCGGCGTCGGGCAGACCGTCGAGACACGGGCTTCGAGGCATACGGGCCGAGCGGCACCGGGCCGACGACGCGTGCCCTGGCCGAGCATGGCGCTCGAGACGACCTGCTGGCGGTTGAGCGCGCAGGCGAGCGCGAGGCGGTTGTCGACGTTCGCGAGCGGGCCCGTCTTGTCCTGAAGCATCAGTGCGCGATACGAGAGGTCGAGCACCTTCTGCACCGTGAACGAGCTCGGCAGGTGCTCGGTGACCTGCGGCTCGGTCAGGAGCCCGAGCTGGACGCTGTGGGCCTGCAGCGCCGAGGCGATCGACTGCTCGGACGGCGATCGTCTTGATCTCGACCTGCGGCAGCGTGACCTTGCCGCCCCAGTAGTTCGGGTTCGCGGTGACGGTGAAGGAGCTGTTCGGCGTCCAGCTCGAGTACTGCGAACGGGCCGGTGCCGTCGGGTGTCTTCGAGAGCGTGCCCGCGGTGATCGCCTTGGCCGAGCAGCATCGCCAGGTTGACCGAGGTGAGCCCGTCGAGGATCGAGGTGTCCGGCCGCGAGAGCTCGAGCTTGACCGCGTACGTCGCCGACCGGCACGACCTTCTTGACGGTCGAGATGAACGACGCCGAGGCGTCGGCCGTCTTCGGATCCTGGACGCGGGCGAGCGAGGCGACCACGTCGGCCGAGGTGAAGGTGCGTGCCGTCGTCGAACTTGACGCCCTTGCGGAGCTGGAAGGTCAGCGTCTTGTTGCCGTTCGAGAACTTCCAGCTCGTCGCGAGGTCAGGGATGAGCTTGCAGCTGCGCGTTGTACTGCACGAGCGTCGTCGTAGATGAGGCCGAGCGCCTGGAAGTCGAGGAAGTTCGTGATCACGTCCGGGTCGAGCTTCTGAACGCTCGAGGTGTTCGCGACGACGAACGTGCTCGCCGCCGGCGCGGCTGGCCTTCGACGCGTTGCGCGGATGCCCCTCACGGCGGTGGCGGCGATTGCCGCGCAGAGGACGAAGACGACCGCGGCTGACCTGAGCCGTCGTACCCGGTCCATGTGTCCTCCCGTCTGCAGATCCAGGTCGTTACTCGGCCAGACCAATTCGGCGCGCGATCATACAAATCGCGAATGGTACGGTCAAGTATGGTATTCTCGTCGCCGTGGGCGGTCCTCCTCGAGGACGTCGAGTCGCAAGGCCTGCTGGAAACCTTGAGTCGCGCGGAGGACGATGTGGTGCTCGGACGAAGCCCGTCAGACCAGAACGCGGTCAGCCGAAGTCTCAGCCGCCTGCGCGAAGCGCTGCTCGAGCTGATCCGCGGCCTGCCGGTAGGGCGCGCGCTCCCGACCGAGCGCGAGCTGTGCGCCGAGTTCGGCGTCTCGCGCGCCACCGTCCGCCATGTGCTGCAGCAGCTCGAGGCCGAGCAGCGGATCTACCGCCGGCAGGGCAAGGGCACGTTCGTCGCGCAACGCCAAGATCGAGCAGCGGCTCGGCCTCACGAGCCACACCGAGGAGATGCGCGCGAGCGGGATCCGGCCCGGCTCGAAGCTGATCGACGTGACCCGCATCCCGGCGAGCGTCGAGGTCGGCGCGGCCCTGAGGCTCGGCGAAGGCGCCGAGGTGCTCCAGATCGAGCGGCTCCGACTGGCCGACGGCGAGCCGATCGCGATCGAGGTGCTCTACCTCAACGCGGAGCGGTTCGACGGGATCTCTGCGTCGCTCGGCGACGACGTCTCCTTCTACCAGCTGCTCTCATTCCGACTACGGCGTCGAGCTCGCCTCGGCCGAGGAGACGATCGAGGCCGTCGTCGCCGGTGCCCGCGAGGCCGAGCTGCTCGGCTGTGCGGGTGCCTCGGCGCTGCTCCTGCTCTCGCGCCTGACCTTCGACACCGGGGCCGCCCGATCGAGTACGTGCGCTCGCTCTACCGCGGCGACCGCTTCCGCTTTCGCCAGCGGCTCGAGCGCCGCGCCGACAACGTGCCGGCGCTCCGGCGAGCCCGCTGCTGCGCGCGGCGACCGTTGCGGACGCGGACGGCGCTCGCCTGGGTGTTCGTCGTCGGCCTGGAAGGACGCCTATCCCGGCATCGTCGACGAGCGCCGTGATCGAGGCGCTCGACGAGCAGGACGTCGCCGACTGGCTCGGCAATCTCGTCGCTGCGGGAAACAATCGAACCGTCGTCGCCGAGTGGCCCCCGGCGGCGCCGTCGTCGGGCTTCATCGGCTTCGGCGACGAGCCCGACGACCCGAGGAAGGGGCACGTCTACTCGCTCTATACGTCCACCCGACGCAGGTCGCGCGCGGAATCGGGCGGCTGCTGCTCGAGCCACGCGCTCGGCGCGCTCGCCGCCCGCGGCCGCCAGACGGTGACGCTCTGGGTCTTCGAGGAGAACGAGCGCGCGCCGCGGCTTCTACGCCGCTCGCCGGGTTCGTCCCGGACGGCGGCCGCCGGGTCGAGCCGGAGTACGGCGCCCAGGAGATCCGGCTCGCCCGGGCCGCCGCGAGCTCCGGCGCAGAGCCTCGTCGCCGCAGGTGCCGCCTCGACCGGTCCCACCGACGCGAGCGCGTAGGTGTTGGCGGTCGCGCCGCGGTCGAGTGCGGCTCGAGGAGCGCGTGCCGACGGGCTCGCAGCCGCCGCCGGCGCACGTCGCCGACCTCCTCGGCGAGGCGATCGCAGCCGGGTACCCGCCCGGCGCCTCGCTCGTCGTCGTCGACGCCGACGGCCTGATCGTGCGCCTGTCGGGCGGCTGGTCCTGCGTGGTCGGCGAGCGAGATCGCGACCGACGGCGCGACACGGTCTACGACCTCGCGTCGCTGACGAAGGTCGTCGCGACCGTGACGCTCACGCCTCCTGCAGGCCGAACGCGGCGCCTGGGCCCTCGACGATGCCGGTCGCGACGCTGGCTGCCAGGGCTTCCCGCGAGCCGACCTCACGCTCCGACAGTTGCTCACCCACACCTCCGGGCTCGTGCCTCATCGCGAGTTCTACCGGCTCGGTCGAGGCGTCGCGACGATCCGCCCGGCCGTGCTCGCAGAGGCCGTCGACGCGGTCCCGGGCCCGGTCGCCTACAGCGATCTGGGCTACATGCTGCTCGGCTGGGCGCTCGAGCGCTGCGCGGGAGCGCCGCTCGACCGGCTCTTCGGCGAGCTCGTCGCCGCGCCGCTCGGGATGACAGCGGCCGGGCTTCCGGCCTGACCGCGAAGGACGCGCGCGCGGATCGCCGCCACCGAGCTCGACGGCGACCAGCGGCTCGAGCCGGGCCTCGTCTGGGGCGAGGTCCACGACGGGAACGCCTGGGCCCTCGGCGGCGTCGCGGGCCATGCCGGGCTGTTCGCACCCGATCGGCGACCTCGGCGCTGTTCACGCAGCGCGCTGCTCGCGCCCGACCGCCATCCGGTGCTTTCGGCCGGGTCGCTGGCCGAGATGACGAGGCTGCAGGCCGGCGCTCCGCCCGACATGCGCGCGCTCGGCTGGCGCCTCGACGCGAGCGCGTGGGGCGCGTGGCCCGCGCTCGACCTACTGGCACACGGGGTTCACCGGCACCTCGCTCCTCGTCTCGCCCGAGTCGGGGCTCGGCGATCGTGCTGCTGATGGGCGGGATCCATCCGGTGCGACGCCTCGAGGAGCAGGCAGAGCTGCGCCGCCGCGTCCACTGCACGCTCGCGGAGGCTCGGATGACCGGCTCGAGCGCCGATGTCGCTCAGGCGATCCGGGCTCCAACGGCGACCTCGACCTGCGCCGGCTCGACACCGAGCAGGTTCGGCAGCGAGCTCTCCGAGCTCGACCTGCTCTCGGTCGACCAGCTCGTCTCGCTCATGTGCCGCGACGTCGGCCGCGTGCCCGTTGCGGTCGCCGAGGCAGAGGGCGCGATCGCGCGGGCGGTCGAGGGCGTGGTGGAGAGCGCTCGAGCGCGGGGGCAGGCTGATCTACGTGGGCGCCGGGACTGCCGGACGCCTCGGGATGCTCGACGCGGCCGAGGCCGGGCCGACGTTCGACGTTCCACCGGGCCAGGTGCGTCGGCGATTCTCGCCGGCGGCACCGCCGCCTTCGACGTCCCGGCCGAGAACGCCGAGGACGATCGCGAAGCCGGTCGAGGGCGATGTTCGAGGCTCGAGGTCGACCTCGGCCGACGTCGTGATCGGCATCGCCGCCAGCGGCCGGACGCCCTACGTGCTCGGAGCGGTGGCAGCGGCTGCACGGCGCAGGAGCGCTCACCGTGGGCCTCGCATGCAACGCGGGCAGCCCCGCTCGCAGCCGCCGCCGACGTGGCGATCGAGGTCGTGGTCGGTCCGGAGATCCTCGCCGGCTCGACGCGGCTGAACGCGGGGACCGCGCAGAAGGTCGTGCTCAACATCATCTCGACCGCGGCGATGATCCAGCTCGGGCAAGACCTACGGCGGCCTGATGGTCGACCTGCGCGCGACGAACGCGAAGCTGCGCGACCGGGCGACCCGCATCGTCGCGGAGATCGCCGGCGTCTCCCTCGAGCGACGCCGAGGCCGCGCTCGAGCGGTGCGAGTGGCGCCCGAAGGCGGCGGCGGCCGTCCTGCTCGGCGGAATCGAGCCCGAGGAAGCTGCCGGCGTGCTCGACCGCCACCGAGGCCGGCTTCGGCAGACGCTCGAGGAGATCGCGCCCGCCCTGTCGCGCCCTCGCAGGTCGACAGGCGGCTCGGAGTCGCGCGCGGCCTACGTCGACGGCCGCGCTCGTCCGTGGCGACGTGGCCTTCAGCGACGGCCGGATCGCGACGTCGGGCTGGCCGGGCGAGGCGAGCGGCCTGGCGATCCCCTCGCTCTTCGATGCGCAGGTGAACGGCTACGCGGGCATCGATGTGCTGAGCGCCTGCGAGGACGAGCTGCAGCAGCTGGGCGCGGTCACTGCTGGCCCACGGCGTGAAGGCATACCTCCCGACCCTGATCTCGAGTAGCGAGGAGGAGCTGCATCGCGGCGCTCGGCCGGCTGGCTGCGGTCGTCCGGCCGCGAGCGCGACGGTGCGCTCGATCGCCGGTGTCCACCTCGAGGGGCCGTTTCTGTCGCCGGATCGCGCCGGCACCCATCCCGTCGAGCATCTCCGCCTTCCTGACCCGGCGCTGCTCGGGCGCCTGCTCGATGCCGGCCCGGTGAGGCTCGGTGACGCTCGCTCCCGAGCTTCCCGGCGCGCTCGGGCTGATCGAGCCAGTGCGTTCGGCGCGGAGTGGCCGTCTCGCTCGGGCACAGCCAGGCCGGTGCCGAGGAGGCCAGACGTGCCTTCGCGGCGGGCGCGACCGCCGTCACGCATCTCTTCAACGCGATGGCGCCGCCGAGCGCCCGCGCGCCCGGCCTGGTCGGAGCGGCGCTCACCACGCCCGGGGTCGTCGGTGCAGCTGCATCGCCGACGGCGTCCACGTCTCCGACGAGCTCCTCGTCGTGGCCTTCGCAGCGGCGCCTGGGCGCTGCAGCCTCGTCAGCGACGCGATCTCTGCCGCTGCCCTGCGGGACGGGACCTTCAGGCTCGGTACCGTCGACCGTCGAGGTCCACGACGGGGTTGCCCGCCGCGCAGGACGGGACGCTCGCCGGGAGCACGGCCCGTTTGACCGACGGCCTGGCACGGCTCGGGCGGATCGGGATCTCTCCGCCGAGGCCGTTGCGGCTGCGGCCGACCGGCCGGCCCGCCTCCTCGGCGTCCCCGACCTCGCCCGGCTGTCGCCCGGCGGCCCGGCGGACCTGCTCATCCTCGAGGACGACCTGTCTGTCCGTCAGGTCATCGTCGGTGGTCGAGAAGTGCCCCTGCCGGAAGCATGACCGTGCCCGGCACGACTGCAAGGGGCGACGTTCCAGGGAAGCTCTTCTTCGAGGAGATCTACCAACAGCCGGCGGTGCTCGCCCGGCTCGCGGGCCTCGCGGCCGAGTTCGACGAAGTCGGTGCCGAGATCCGCCGCCGCGGGATTCGCTCGGTGCGGCTGGTCGGGCACGGCTCGTCGGACAACGCCGCCTCTTTCGGCGTCTACGCATTCGGCCAGATCGCCGGGCTGACGGCGTTCCGAGACTCGATCTCGCTCCCCGTGTACTTCGGCGTCGACTTCGACGTCGGAGACTCGTGTGTGCTCGCGCTCTCGCAGTCCGGGCGGACACCCGACGTCGTCGAGTATCTCGAGCGGGCGGCCCGGCGCGGCGCCTTCACGATCGCGATCACGAACGACCCTTCCTCTCCGCTCGCCGACGTCACCGACATGGTGCTTTCGCTCGGCGCCGGCGAGGAGCGGGCCGTTGCCGCCACCAAGACCTACACGGCTCAGGTGGCGGCGCTTCTGCTGCTCGCCGCGCACGCCGGCGGGCGTGGCCCGGAGTACGACGCGGCGGTGCTCGAGACGGGCCACGAGCTCGGGCGGTGGCTGCCGCACGCCGAAGCGCAGGCACGGACGCTGGCCGACCGGCTCGGCGCGATCGCCCGGGTGATCGTCGTCGGCCGCGGGGCGGAGCTCGCGACGGCGCGCGAGATCGCGCTGAAGCTGCTCGAGACCTGCAGGATCGGCGCCGATGCGATGACGGCCACGGATCTCGCTCACGGCCCCGTCGCTGCGCTCGGCGAGAGCTTCCCGGTGTGGGTCGTGGCCGGTGACGACGCGAGCCTGCCGATCGTGGCCGAGGCCGTAGAGCGCGCGCGGCGTGCCGGCGCGCCCGTGATCGCCACCGGTGCTGCGGCGGCGTCGCTGCACGGCGCCGGCTACACGCTCGAGGTTCCCGCGGCACCGCTGCCTCTTGCCGGACCCCTGCTCTCGGTCGTTCCCGGCCAGCTTGTCGCGGGCTCGCTCGCGCTTGCGAGGGGTCTCGACCCGGATCGTCCGCCGGGGCTCGAGAAGGTGACGCTGGTTCCCTAGTAAGCGTCAACCGCCCTGGCTGCCACGATGTCGCCGATGTCGGGACTCCCCGGGGATTCGTCGCTGTGACCGGGACGCCCGCTTCGCTCGAGACGCAGCGACGTCGTCCCGACGGGCGCATGCCCCCGTCGGTTTCCGGTCGTTCGACGACGCTGTTGCTGATCGGCGCAGTCGCGCTCTCAACCTGTTGCTACGGGCTCCTGTCGGGTGGCACGAAGGGGCCCTGGATCCTCCCGGACGAGCTCGCCTACGGAGAGCTCGCCAGGAGCTTCGCGAGCACGGGTCACTTCGCGCTCCGTGGAGTCCACACGCTGCTCTACCCGCCCGGCTATCCGGCTCTTCTCTCGCCGGCATTTGCCGGTCGCGGGCCGGTTGCCGCCTACGAGGCCGCGAAGTGGGTGAATGCCGCGCTCATGTCGCTCACGGCGATCCCGGTGTTCCTGATCGCACGCCGCCTGCTTTCCGCTCGCGCCGCCTTGCTCGCGGTCCTGCTCACCCTTCTCGTCCCGTCCATGGCCTACACACGCGTCCTGATGTCGGAAAACGGGTTCTTCCTGATCTTCATGCTCGCAATGCTCGCGTTCGTTCGGGTCGTCGAGGCGCCCACGAGCCGGCGCCAGATCGTCGCGCTCGCAGCGATCGTGCCCGTCGTCGGCACTCGTTCCGAGGGCCTCATCGTCGTGCCGATTCTCGTGCTCGCGATCGTCCTTCAAGCGCTGACCGGCACCGATCGGCAAGGAGGCGGCTATACCGGCCGGGTCGGCAGCGAGCTCTGGCGCTACCGGACGATCGGGTTCACGCTTCCTGCCGCCGTGCTCGTGCTCGTTGGCGCGGAAGCGGCGGTTGGTCGATCGCCGACGGCGGTCCTCGGCCGGTACTCGAGCTCCATCCGAACCTATCCGCTCGTCTCGACGCTCCGCTGGGCGGTGTACCAGGTCGTCGACATCGAGTTCTACGTCGCGGTGATCCCGATCGTCGCGGCGGTGCTCGTCGTGAGCGCGCTCCTGACCCGACGCGGGACAACGCGCGGCGAACGCGCCGTTGCCGCGGTCGCAGTTCCCGCGGTCGTGATCGCGGTGCTCGCCGCGGCCGCCGCTTCCGCCCAACCAGGGGGCGGCGCCTCCAGCCACACCCCGTACATCCCGCCTGAGATCCACGATCGCTACTGCTTCTGGGTGACGCCGTTCCTCTTGATCTTCTTCGTCTACTGGCTTCGGCACCGCTCCGAGCTCTCGACCAGGGGGCTTGTGTGGATCGGCCTCGCTGCCTCGGCGCTGCCGCTCGTGCTGCCCTACTCGAAGGTTCACGGGAACGCCGACTTCGACGGCCTGGCGCTCCTGCCGTGGAGTAACGGGCTGATCGCGGGAAGGAACGTCCACTACGCCATGGCCGTTTGCGCCTTTCTCTTCGGCGCGGTTGCAGTTCCGCGACGCGGGTCGATCGCGCTCTTGCAGGTCGGGGCAGTGGGGCTCAGCTTGGTGATCATGGTGTCGCTGGCCGAGAACGAGATCGGCACGGCCTCGACGGAGGTCCCGAGTAGCCGGCTGGCAGACCGTTCCTGGGTCGACGACTCGGTTCCGCCCTCGACGCCGGTCGCCGTCGTCTGGATCAAGGAGCCAGGCGTACGGGTCTCGGCGATGGTTCGCCGAGAGCAGGCTCTCTTCCGCGCCGAGCTCTTCAACCCGGTCGTCGACGCCTACTTCAATCTCGGCGCCCGAATGCAGTACGACCTTCCGGTCGGGACGGCCCGGCTTCGGAACGGTCGACTGATCACGCAGGGCGCGGGGGAGCCAACGTATCGATACGTCCTCACTGCCGGGCCGCTCCCGGCCCTCGGTACGGTCGTTGCGCGCGATCGCCGCGCCGGGCTTCTGCTCTACCGGCTCGCGATGCCCTCCCGCGAGCTGCGGTCGTAAGCGTCTTGGAGTTCATTGCGGAATGAAGTCTGGTGTCGCTCGGCCACGCTGGGCGCTGCGAGGCTGTGTCCTCAGTCGTCCCAATATCGCCTGGATATCGGGGCTCCCTGTCGTTTCGTAAAGACGGTGTCCTTCCCTCGCGCCCGAGCGACGAGCGTCATCCTGCAATGAGCCCCTATGCGGCGCAGACTTCCCGGTAGAGGGCCTCGTAGGCGTCGAGCATGCGATCGGCTCCGAAGTGCTGCCGGGCGACGGCCAGTGACCGGCCGGCCAGCCCGCGACGGAGCTCTTCGTCCCCGGCGAGGCGGCCGATCGCCTCGCTGACCGAGGCCGGGTCACGCTCGACGAAGAGGGCATCGTCCGCGGAGAGAAAGAGGTCGTAGCCGGGCTGCTTCGTCGTGATCACAGGCAGTCCCGCCGCCAGTGCCTCCTGCAGCGAGATGGGGATGCCCTCGCCTTCGGAGGGCAGGACGAACGCGTCGACGCAGCGGAGGAGCGCCTGGAGGCGGTCGGGGCTCATGAACGGCAGCACGGTCGCGGTCTCGGTCTGCCGGCGGCCGGCACCGTCGGTGACGGCGATCAGGTCGTACGACGGGCCGCCGGCCGCGAGGAAGATCTCGAGCCCCTTCTTCGGAACGTCCCGCCCGACGAAGAGCGCCAGAAAACGATCGGGCGGCAAACCGAACGAGCTTCGGATCTCGGCGCGAGAGCCGTGCGCCTCCCCCGTGACCGGGATCCCGATCGGAAGGATCCGGACGTCCTCGACCTTCCATTGCTCGGCGACCCAGTCGGCAACCGCGGGATTGAGCGTCGCAACTACGCGGGCGAGCCGAGCGCACCGGCCCAGTGTTGCGAGTGCCAACCGCTCGACGGAATCGAGCACATGCGAGTCCTGCGGGACGAAGGCAACGTGCTGCGTGAGCACGGTCGGAACGCCTCGGCGCCGGGCGAGAAGCAGAGCGGGCGTGGAGGTCGCGTAGAGCGCGTCCTGGACGTGAACGATGTCGGCACGCGCGATCGCCCGCCGAAGCGTGCCGATCAGCCCGAGCGGAGCCGGTAGCGGATACGGCACGTTCAGGCGGCGGAAGAGAACGTAGCTCGACCGGATTCGCTCGACCTCGAAGCCGTCGAGAGTCTCATGGAGCGGCGCGCGGTCATCGCGGCAGCACACGACCTTTACCTCGTGACCGCGGTCCGCGAGCCCGCCCGCAAGCACCTCCGTAAAGCGCTCGATCCCACCGACATGCGGCCGGAAGTTCGAGCTGACGAGGACGATTCGCACCCAAGAAGCTCTAACAAAATGAGCACGAGGCCGCCGGAATCGCCCTCGGCACGCACTCTGCGTCGTCCTCGGCCGCCCCGCCGCTATCGGCGCTCCTTCGTCCTAGCGGTGCCCGTACCCAGTTCATCCCTGCGACGAGCGGCATCCTGTTAGAGCTTCCTGGCGCCGCCCCTACCACTGCCGCCCGCGACGCAGTCGAGCGAGCGGCTCAGGCACGACTACGGCCGGCATAGGCCAGGGGAGCGTTGTGCCACCTGGTCTCCGAGAATAGTTGCGCCTCTGGACACGATCCTCGTCATGCGGCCACCCTAGGCCGCGTTGGACCGAGCCGCTGATGCTTCAGGCGGCGCCGCGAGGCGTGCCGAAGGACGGGTAGCGCTCGGCGGCATCGGTCTTCCGGACGCGTGCCCGCTCGTCGGCCAGCGCGAGCGCGGCGGTCGGCTCGGTGGCCTCGACCGGCAGGGACACGCACCCGAGCGAGACGCGCACCGCGAGCGGCTCGCACTGGAGGTCGAGCTCGGTGCGAATCGTGTCGAGCAGATGATCGGAGGGCAGGAGCTTCCCGTCGATGAATGCGCAGAGCTCGGTCGAGCGGGTCCGGTAGACGCTGCCGTTGTTGCCGACGAGGTCGGCGAGCCGGTCGCGGAGATGCTCGACGAGCTTCTCGATCTCGGCCGTGGAGAAGGTGGCGCGGTTCTCGCCGGGTTGCGGCAGGCCCAGCACGAGCAATGCGCTTGCCGGGCTCGTCGGGTCGGTCGCCTCGTCGAGGTCGATGAGCAGGCGCGTCCGATCGAAGATCTCCGACGACTCCGACGTGGTGAGCGTGTTGGTCACTGACGCAACAAAGCTCGCAGGTCATTTGCGAACAATGACCCGGAAGGGTGAAGTGGGCACGCCGCGAGCGGCCCTCGCACCCTCGATCGAGGGAAGCCCACGGGACTCGTGCCCGTTGAAACTCGTGCCTCTAAGAAGCTCTAACAGAATGAGCACGTGCCGCCTGGACGCGCTGGGCACGCGCCCTGCGTTGTCCTCAGTCGCCCCAATATCGCAAAGGATATTGGGGCTCTCTGCGTCCTAGCAGTGCACGCACCCATCACGCCCAGTCAGCGCGAGGTCATTGTGTTAGAGCTTCTAAGAGCTCATTCCAGAATGAAGTCTGGTGTCGCTCGGCCACGCTGGGCGCCGCGAGGCTGCGTCCTCGGTCGCCCCAAGATCGCCCGGATATTGGGACTCCCTGGGTTTCCTAAAGACAGTGTCCTTCCCTCCCGCCACCCAGCGCGCCCGATCGACGAGCGTCATTCTGCAATGAGCTCTAAGGAAGGCGTCAGGTTGATGGCCTACTCTGTCCCGGGTGCGGTTCTCGGCGAGACGGCTTCTTCTCTGCGCATTCTTCGTCGCCGGGTCACTCGTGGCGTCCGCCGCCTCCGCTTCGGCAGCGAGCGTCCGCTGGAAGGAGACGGCCAAGAACGGCAAGACGGCCGGTCATGGGCTTCCAGGTGAGCTCGCTCGTCTTCACGAAGACCGGCTGGAGCGCGAAGGTCTCGTTGAAGAACCTGTCGAAGTCCACGATCGCGATCGGGAACGAGTTCGGCGCCGCGATCTTCTCCGACGGCGCCACCACCAACCTGAGCAAGGTGATCGGCTTCGCGGTCGCGCAGTCGTTCTCGCCCGCGCGCCCGAAGAAGCTCGCTCCGGGGCGATCGTGGACCGGGAAGATCAGCGGTACCGGCCATCTAAGCGCCACCACCGCCATCCGCTATGCCCGGGTCGTCTTCGGCCCGCTGAAGGGCATGCCGGGCCAGAAGGGCCCGGTCTTCTGGGTCACCAACCACAGGCTTCCGCTCAAACCGCCGCCGAACCCGTCAGCGGACTAGAGCTCGTTCAGCGGCGAGCGTCGTCCCGAGCGACCTTGGCCCGAGACGTGACGGTCATGTCGAGACGAGCTCTTACAGACGGTGTCTTTCCATCGCGCCCGATCGACGATCCCTTGGAAGCTCAGGCGGCGATTGCGGCCCGCGCCCGCGCAAGTCGCACCGATTTCGTGAGCGACTCCACGTCATAGGCGCCGTTGTGGCGGAGCCCGTTGACGAAGAAGCTCGGCGTTCCGGACACGCCGCTCAGGTCGGCGCTGTCGACGTCCTCGGCCACGCGCGCCGCACCGGCGTGCTTCCGCAGATCCTCGGTGAAGCGATCGACGTCGAGATCGAGGGCCCGCGCGTGGGCGATCAGGTCGGGTGCGCGCAGCTCGTTCTGGTGGCTGAGCAGCCGGTCGTGCATCTCCCAGAACTTCCCTTGCGCCGCCGCGGCCTCCGTCGCCTCGGCTGCAAGCTGCGCCTGCGGGTGCACGTCGTTCAGAGGCAGGTGGCGCCAGACGTAGCGAAGATCGCCGAAATCGCCCAGCAGCTCACGGATCGCGCCTTCGGCCTGGCCGCAGTACGGGCACTCGATGTCGCCGTACTCGACCAGCGTCACGAGCGCCTCGGCGGGCCCGCGGATGTGATCGCGCTCGGAGTCGACCGGGTCGGCGAGGTCGATGATCACATCGGCGGTGCCGAGCAGGGCCCGAATCCTGAGGCGGACAGGTAGCCGCGAGGTCACACGGAAAAGCAGCCAGGTGGCGGTCGAGGAAGCCGCGGCGGCGGTCAGGAGGCCGAGCTTCGCCTCGTCGAGCTCGGTGCCGTGGAAGGCCAAGCTCGCAATCAGCAGGGAGACCGTGAATCCGATCCCGGCGATCAAGCCCCCACCTGCCACGGCAACCCATCCGACGGGTGGGCGGAGCCTTCCCTCGATGCCTTCGTGACGAGCGCGGACGCCCCGACGATGCCGGCCGGCTTGCCGAGGAGGTACCCAAAGAGCACGCCCAGCGTGATCGGAGACGAGTACGCGTGCGAGAGGAAGCCGCTCTTGATCGTGATCCCGGCGTTGGCGAGCGCGAAGAGGGGCACGATCGCGTAGCTCGTCCAGGGGTGGTAGAGCTGCTGAAGGCGCTCGTTCGGGGAGATCGCCGCCTGCACCCCTACGGAGGCCGAGCGCGCGAGCTCCGGAGTCGGCTGCTCGCGGAAGAGCCGGAAGAGATCGCTGGCGCGCTCCAGGTCGACGCGGGCAGCCGGGGAAGCGAAGATCGCGAGGCCGAGCACCAGCCCGACGACGACCGGGTCGACCCCCGACTTCGCCATAGCGATCCACGCGCCGGCGGCGATCGCGGCCTGGATGAACGCCGCTGCGGATGCCTGCAAGCGCGGTCGCGACGGCGGCGCCGAGCAGGGCGAGGGCGAGCCCGAGATCGCGTCCAGTCGAGTCGTTGGGAGTACACCGTCGCGATCACGATCAGTGCGACGACGTCGTCGACGACGGAGAACGTGAGCATGAAGGCCCGCAGCCGGTCGGGGAAGCGAGGGCCGACCAGGGCGAGCATTCCGAGCGCGAATGCGGTATCGGTCGACATTGCGACGCCGAAGCCGTGCTCGGCCGAGCTGCCGGCATTGATGGCCAGGAAGATGCCGATCGGCGCGAGCATTCCGCCCGAGGCCGGCTGCAACGGGGAGCGCGAGCCGGCGGCGTTCTCGCAGCTCGCCCATATCGAACTCACGCCGGGCCTCGAGGCCGACCACGAGGAAGAAGAACGTCATCAGGCCCGAGTTGACCCAGTACTGAAGCGGGCGCGAGATGCCCCAGCGCCCGATCTCGACCGCCACCGTCGTATGCCAGGTTCGCTCGTAGGACGCGGCGTTCAGGTTCGCCCAGGCGAGCGCGACGACGGTCGTCCCGAGCAGGATCGCGGCGCTCGCCGTCTCGGTCCTCAGGAAGCTCCGAAGCGGGCGTCTCGAGGTTGCGCGCCCAGGCGGTCCTGCCCGAGAAGCTGAGGATCCGAGATTCGCTCATCGCCCGATTGTGTCTGTTGGCGGCGGCGCGAAAATCGGGAGGCGATCCGAACGGCAAAACGGGCACACTGCCGCGCATGCACGAGCGGGCAGGCCGGTGCATCGCACGAGCGGCTCGTGCCGCTGCCCTCGCGGGGGCGCTCGCGATACTCGCGGCCGGGTCCGGCTGGGGCGGTTTCGGCTCCGTCACGAACGCGGGCGCGACACCAGGCCCGCGGCCGTTCCGGCACCGGCCCGGGTGCCGGCCGGCGCGGCCGCTGCAAAGCCGCCCACGCCCGCCGAGCGGAAGATGGCGGCGATCATCGAGGCCTGGAGCGTTCGCCTGAACAGGAACGACAACGCGGGAGTCGCCGAGCTCTACTCGCTCCCGACCCTCGATCATCCAGGCGCCCAACGCGTACCGCCTGAAGACACGCAGCGAGGTGGCGCTCTTGTTCTCCCAGCTGCCGTGCGCCGGGCAAGATCGTCTCGATCAGCTACCAGGGCAAGTTCGCGATCGCGGTCTTCCGGCTCGGGAACCGCGGCACCACGCCGTGCGACGATCCCGGGAGCGCTCGCGGCTGCCCGATTCGAGATCGTCAAGGGGAAGATCGTCCTCTGGGCTCAGGTCGCCGTTCCGAAGCGTGCGAAGACGACGCTGCCGGTCGCCTGAGCGCAAGCGCTCACGCGGCCGGGACGGGCGCCGCCAGAACGACGAAGGGAGGGCCGGAGCCCTCCCTTCGCGAGTACCGGTGCCGGTCTGTCCGCTACGCGGATGCGACCAGCGAGTTCTTCGGCACGATCACCTTGTAGGTCGTGGACTTGCCGCCGACCACCTTGTAGATCGAGACCGGGTTCGCCGAGACGTCGCCGTTCTTGTTGAACGCGATCGGCCCGAGGATGCCGTTCTTGAGGTTGACCTTGAACACCTGCGCGTCGACGCCTGCGCGGGTGCCGTCGGAGGCCGCGATTGCCGCGAGCTCCACAGTCGGCAGCCTGTGCTGCGTAGACCGCGTACGGGTCGACGGCGGCGCCGCCGATGCTCTTGCTGAACGCGGCTCACGAACGCCTTACCGGCGGCCGGAAGCTGCGTGTTCGGAAGACCTGCGACCGAGACGTACATCCCGTTCGCCTCGCCGCCCGACTGCTGGACGTCGGCCGAGACCGGCGTGAAGCCGTCAGGTGCGAGGATGGTCACGTCGGGCGCGTTGGCCCGGATGTCCTTGATCAGCTTGCCGCCGTTCTCGCAGATCAGGCCGCCGAGGAACACGGCCTGTGCTCCCGAAGCCTTGATCTGAAGCGCGAGGGCTGCGTACGACGTTGCCTTCGGATCCCAGGCGACGTTCTTGACGATCGTGATGCCGAGCTTCTTCGCGGCGTTCGCCGTGTTCGTGGCGACACCGGCCCCGTAGGCCTCCTTGTCGTTCAAGACGAACAGCTTCTTGACGTGGAGCTGAGAGGCGAGCGTGGCATCTGCGGCACCCTGGAAGTCGTCTGCGGCGACGACGCGCGCGTAGTTGCGCGTCCCCGTCGGGTAGTACTTCCCGGGCTCACCGGCCGCCGTGCCCGGCCCGCTGTGGGTCAGGCCGACATAGGTGTTCGCGGGGCTGACCATTGCAAGCGGGCCGCTCGGGGCGCGGTTCTCGATCGGGATCTCGATCTCCGCACAGCCCGAGTTGAACGTCCCGATCACGCCGACGACGCTCGCGTCGGCCGCATACGCGCTTGCGTTCGTCGAGCATGTGCCCGAGTCCCACTTGCCGGCCTGGGCCGTCGAGTCGTCACAGCTCTGGTAGGCGACGGTATAGCTACCGGCCTTCCAGCCTGCCTGCCCGAATACGAAGGCGATCGCCTTGGTCATCTGGATCGTCTGCGACCGGCCCGCACCTTGAAGCGGAAGGTCGGAGGCGACGAGCAGATCACCGCTCGGGTTTTGAACCGCCGAGCACGTCGCTGCCGGGAGCGGCGTGGCGGCCGTCGAATGCGCGAATGCGCCTCCGACCGTAACTGCGAGGATGACGCCGAGCAGCGCCGTCCCGAGCGCCGAGCCCAACAAGATTCGGTTCTTCACAAGCCCTCCTGTCTTTTCTTGGAAGGTGAAACTGGGGGTGATGGCGAGAGCATAGAACGGAACGGCCTCGCGGTGAAAGGTCGACCGTTGCGCAGCGACCCGGGCGCGGTCCGCAGCTCGAAGCTAACGTGGCCGAAATGGAGCCGGAGACCCCCGGAGCAGGAGCGAACGGGCGGCCGGGATGCCGCGCAGAACGCCCGGCCGGGGAGCCCGATCGGGCGGGGCAAGGAGGGCTCGCAGGTGCTGCGGGCCGTCGGGAGCCACTCGAGGACACTGCCGATCTGACGTCCGAGCTCGCGCCGCTCTCGGCGGCTGCCGGCCCGGCCGGCCGGCGGCGCCATGGCCCGTGCTCGACCCCGGCGTCGGGCGGCCGCTTCGGCGGCGAGGGAGCGAGCGCGGCGATGGGGGCCTGGAGCAGGGAACGGGGCTCTCGGCGCTCGCGATCGCCGTGCTCCTCGGTGCGCTCGGCCTCGTGACCTTCGGCGGGATTGCGATCGGCAGGGCAGTCAAGCCGTCCTCGCCACCGGCGACGACGACTCCGCCCGTCGCCGCCACGACCGTCAAGAAGCCCGCGCCGGTGCCAAGGCACGCCGCCGTCGGCGACGCATTGGGGCCCGCTTGACCGTCCGTGCCGCCGGTCACTTCGCGCCGAGCGCCCGCGCCGCGGCCGCCGTCTCGGGCTCGACCCTCGTGATTGCCGGGGGCAGCGGCGACCGCGTGTTGGCGGGCCCGCTTCGACGGGCGTCTGCGCGAGCTCGCAACGCTCCCGGGAGCCGTGGCGTCGGCTTCGGCCTTCACGCTCGGCGGGACCGGTCTACGTCCTCGGGGGCGAGCAGGGCACGACGCCGAACGACCGAGGTGACGCGCATCGACATCTCGACCGGCAAGGGCGGTCGCCGGCCGGCACCTTCGAGGAGCCGCTGGCGGAGGCCGGCGCCGTCGTCAGCGGAGGCTCGGTGATCCTCGTGGGCGGCTGGACCGGGCAGAAATACGCGACGGCCGTCCTCCGCTACACGCCGGGCGGACGCGCCGGCCTCGTCGCGCGACTTCCCGAGGGCGTGCGCTCGCCGGCGGTTGCCGTCATCGGCGACACGCTGGTCGTCGCGGGCGGGCTGACCGAGCAGGGCGCCTCGCGGCAGGTCTACGCGATCGATCTCGCCTCGGGCGGCGTCAAGGCGCTCGCCGCGCTGCCCGAGGGCCTCGATCGCGCCGCGCTTCTCGTCGTCGGGTTCGAAGCTGTACCTCTTCGGCGGCCTCGACGGCGCGGGCAAGCCGCTGGCCACGATCGTCCGGATCGATCAGGCTCGCGGGTTGGCGACGGCGGCGGGCAGCATGCCGCGTCCGCTCGCAGACGCCGTCGCGCCCACTCGGGCGCGCAGGCGCTGCTGGTCGACACCCGCGGGGGCGTCGTCTACCGGGTCGGCTGACCTTGGAGGCTCTGAGGCGTCTAGCGCGAGGAGAGTGCGTGCACGTGCTGGTTCGCCGTGTACATGCAGTCCTCGTTGCTACAGACCCATTGGCGCTTGGGAACGGTGCGGGGCGTGCCGCCTCTCACCGGGCGCGGAATCGCCATCTCATGCAGCTTGAGCGGTGATTTGCACTGTGGACACGTGGGCTTCGAGTTCGTCATGTCTCTCTCCAGCGTCAAATGAGGACCCGGGCAACTGCTTTTTCCTGCCTTGCTGCCTGTGACTGCCTAAGTACTGCCTGTGACTGCGCTGCCTGTTGACTCGACTACCTGTCACTGCGCCGGGGATTGCTTCGATCCCGCTCGAGGGACACCCGCTTACCTCGAACCTTCCGGCCGCCACTGATATCCGTGAGCCAGCGCTGTTGTGGACGATCCAGCCCTGCTGTTCCGATCTCCATCGCTGCTCCCGATCGGCATCGATCTCGCCGAGCGGCGTTCTTTCACCCCAAACCTCTTCACTCTCCCCAACCAAAAAGCCCCGATTTGCGGGGCTTTTATAATCTCGCGACACCTGAGAATCGCGACAATCCTACCTGATCGACGCCCGCCTCGAAGCGTCTCGGGCCCGTTTTGTGCGGAGAATGGTCGAAAAACCGCCTCGTGGCCGCGACCTCTCGTCCGCGATCAGCTGCGGCGCCCGGCGCGGGCCCCGGTTCGCCGGCGGGCTGGACGCAACGATTTGTCCAAACGGGGGGTTCAGAAGTCGCGATTGCTGGTAATGGTCGTGTGCGGGAGCGCCGTGTTGTTTCAAGCGTGCGGCTCCTGTTCGCGTACGGGTGGAGGCCGGGGAACGATTGCTCCTCGGCCTCGCCATCTCCTAAGCGTGCGAGGACTTGGCGGGCGATGCTGCGAGCTGTCGCCCATGTCCCGTCGGTCGCAACGGTTTCAAGATCGGCAACAAAATACGCCGATGGGCGGCCGATTGTGTCAGAGCTGCGGGACAAGGACTCGAACCTTGACTACCTGATCCAGAGTCAGGCGTCCTACCATTAGACGATCCCGCAACGGGTATCGATTGTACCGAGGGGCCGTGTTTTGCGACTCGGAGCTCGCCTCGGACGAGCTCTTAGATCTCGAGCCGGTAGAGCGGCACGAGGCGCTTCTCGGCCTCGGTGTCGATATGCGCCAGCACCTCGACGTAGGGCTCGAGGCCCGGAGCCGCGGAGCTTTGCCTTCAGCAGGCCGTCGACCTGGTAGATCCCGGAGGAGTTGTTCATCGTGATCTCGATCTTGATCGGCTTCGTCTCGCCGTCGGTGATCGACACGTCTTCGATCGCCGCCGCCGAGAGCGAGTGGATGCCGACGTGGCCGCGCTCGAACGGGATTCGCGAGCGTCCCTGCTCCATGTCGAGCGCGTCGGCGACCCGGAGGATCCCCGCCTCGAGCGTCAGCGGCTCGCCGTCGGCGCGATGGCTGATGATCCCCTGCAGCACCTCCGAGACGATCACGGTCAGGTCGGGCTCCGTGTAGATGCCCGCGAGGAGCTGGCGCAGCTTGGGCTCGGCGAGGAAGAGGCTGAAATCCTCGTGCCCGTGACGATGTACCGACATGCCGATGCAGTGGGTCAGGGCGGTCAGGGCGACGACGACCTCCGCGTCGGCGTCGGCCATCCCGTAGTCGGTGACCATCGCGGGCTCGATGCCGTGCTTGGTGAGTTGCCGCAGCATCTTCAGGGCGATGTTCGTGACGATCTGGATGTGCACCCAGGAGTGGTCGTTGATCTCGAGCCTCGCGACCGCGTTGACGTTCGCAACGTGCCACCAGGCCTTGATCTGGTCGTCGTGGTTGACCCGTGAGATCACCTGCCGGAGCTTGTCGTTCCGCCGGACGGGCACGTTGATCCGCATCCGCGCAACCGCCTCCGTCGGCGTGAGGCTGATCTCGCGCTCCGCCTCCGCCGAGGCGGGCTCGTCGATTCGCTCCTGCGTCTCCGGATCCAGCTCGGTCTCTGGTTCGAGCTCCACGACGCGGAGCTTACTGGCGCCTGCGTAGCAGGCTGGGTCGCCGTTTGCGAGGCTGCGGCCTGGGGGCGCACGCCGACGGATATGGCATGAATGACGTATGCACGAACATCCGGTCCGGATCGTCGTGCCCGACGATCTGCGCCGTAACCGGCTCACCGTGTTCTTCCGGTTGATCCTGGCGATCCCGCTGCTCCTGTGGTTCCTGCTCTGGACGGTCGGCGTCGTGATCCTGAGCTTCTTCGCGTGGCTGATCGCACTCGCGCTCGGGCGGCTCCCCGGCGGGATCCACCGGTTCTTCTGCGCCTACGTCCGCTTCTCGGCGCACATGTATGCGTATGTCTGGCTCGTGGCGAATCCCTACCCGCCGTTCGGCGGCTATGCGGGCGATTACGTCTTCGATCTCCGGCTGCCGGCTCTACCGGCACCCCAGGCGAGATGGCGGATCTTGCTGCGGATCGTGCTGGCGATCCCCGCGTTTCTCGTGTGCGGGTCGCTCGGCGGGTTCTCGATCTCGTCGACCACCTCCACCCGTGGCCGCTCTCGCTCGGCCGGTGCGCAGGCATTCGGGCTGGGGACGACCTGTGCATTCCTCGGCTGGTTCGCAGTCCTCTTCACGGGCCGTATGCCCCGAGGGCTTCGGGACGCTGCGGCGTTCTCGATCGGCTACCAGGCGCAGACCCTCGCCTACCTCTTCCTCGTCACAGAGGCGTATCCCAATGCGGATCCGACCGCAATGCTGGCCGAGCTCGATCGCCCGCCGGTGCACGCCGTCCACGTGGTCGGCGACTCCACCGACCTTCGCCGCTCCCGCCTGACGGTCGCGTTGCGGCTGCCGCTCGCGATCCCGCACCTCGTTTGGCTCGCCTTGTGGACGGCGGTGGCGGTTCCGGCGGCCATCCTCCAGTGGCTCGTAACGCTCGTTCGGGGGCGCCCTGCTCGCCCCCTGCATGCGTTCTTGAGCAGGTACGTGCGCTATGCCTTCCACGTCTACGCGTTCGCGGCGGTCGTCGCCAACGCATTCCCCTCGTTCGCCGGGGCCCCCGGCATCTACCCGCTCGACCTCGTCCTCCCGCCGCCTGACCCCCAGAGCCGCTGGCGGACGGGCTTTCGTGGGCTGCTCGCGGTCCCTGCGCTCGTCGTCTGGGGCGCACTCGGCACCACACTCGTAATCGACGCGATCCTGATCTGGTTCGTCTCGCTGGCGAAGGGCTCTGCGCCCGAAGGTCTCCGGAACCTCTCGGCGTACGCGCTCCGCTACATGGGCCAGTCGAACGCGTACCTGCTCCTCGTCACCGACGCGTACCCGAACGCCAGCCCGCTCGAGGGGGCGGAGGCGGACGACGACGCGAGCGAGATCGAGCCCGTCGGCGTAGCTGCCTGAGAGCGCGGCACCGAGCGCCTCGAGCCGATTCGACATGAGCCCCAGGCGGGTCGTTCTGAGAGGAAGCGTCGTGGCTCTCCTGACCGCGGCCTGGGCGGTCGCGGCCTGGTTTCTCTGGCGCTCGAAGGAGCCTGGATCCCTGAGGCTGCCCGCACGTCGACACGGCGGCCACGTTCCCGGCCGCAGAGCTCCGGCGGGTCGACCATTTCGACCATGTCTCCAGTCTGCTCTGGCTGGCAGGCGTGCTGGTCGAGCTTGCCGTCTTCGGGGCGTACGCGCGCTGGGGGCCGCGCTTCGCCCGCGAGTCGGCGGCAGGCCCGGTCGGCACCGGGATGCTGCTCGGGATGCTCGGGTTCGGACTCCTGTGGCTCGTCGACGTGCCGTTCGAGGTCGTCGAGCTCTGGTGGGACCGCCGGGAGGGGGTGAGTCACGAGAGCTACGTGACGGCAGTTCTCGGAGGCTGGTTCGCGCTCGGGTTCGAGTTCGTGTTGCTCTGTGTCGCGCTCGGCATCGTCATGGGCCTTGCGCGGTGGATCGGGCACCGCTGGTGGATCCTGGCGGCGCCCGTGTTCGTCGGGATCGTCCTCCTCGACGCGCTCGTTGCGCCCTACCTGGTGCCGACCCATCCCGGCGTCCGACTATCCCGGTCTCGCGGCGTCCGTGGCGAGCCTCGAGCGGAAGGCGCACGTCGGCCACGTGCCGGTGCGGATCCAGAACGTCTCGACCGACACGACCCTGCCGAACGCCGAGACCGAGGGGATCGGGCCGAGCCGCCGGGTCGTCGTCTGGAGCACCCTCCTCGACGGGCGTTTCACGAACGGCGAGATCCGGGTCGTGATCGCCCACGAGCTCGGGCACGTCGCGAGGAACCACATCTGGAAGTCCGCGGGATGGGAGGGGCTCTTCCTCTTTCCCGAAACGTTCCTGATCGGGCTGATCGTGAGGCGCAGAGGGGGAATGGGCGAGCCTGCCGCCGTCCCGCTCGCCGTCTTTGCGTTCGTCGTGATCGGCCTTGTCGTGCTGCCGGCCCGGAACGTGATCTCGAGGCACATGGAGTCGGAGGCCGACTGGCTCGCGCTCCAGACGACACACGATCCACGCGATGCAAGCGCGCTCTTCGCCGCCTTCGTCCCGACCGCCCTCAGCGATCCGAGCCCGCCGACGTGGGAGTACATCTTCCTCGACGACCATCCGACGGTCGACCAGCGGATTGCGATGGTCCGTGCGTGGAAGAGCCGCTACGCCGCGTCTTCGGCCCAGGAGCCGTAGAGCTCGGAGTAGCGGCCCTGGCGGGCGAGCAGCTCCTCGTGGGTGCCCTGCTCGACGACCCCGCCGTGCTCGAGCACGACGATGCGATCGGCGTCGCGGATCGTCGAGAGGCGATGGGCGATCACGAACGCGGTGCGTCCGTGCAGCAGCCGCCTGAGCGCCCGCTCGATCCGCCGCTCGGTCGTGATGTCGACCGAGCTCGTGGCCTCGTCGAGGATCAGGATCCGCGGGTCGGCGAGCAGCGCCCGCGCGAAGGCGACGAGCTGGCGCTGTCCCAGTGAGAGCCGAAAGCCCGCGCTCGCCGAGCTGGGTGTCGTAGCCGTCCTCGAGCTGGCCGATGAACTCGTCGGCGCCGACGGCTCGCGCCGCCGAGGCGACCTCGTCGCGGGTCGCCTCCGGCCGCCCGAACGCGATGTTCTCGGCGACGGTGCCGGCGAACAGGAAGCCTTCCTGCGGCACGATCCCGAGCTGCCTGCGCAGGCTCTCCTGGGTGACCGCGTGCGCGGTCGATCCCGTCGATCGTGATCTGGCCGCTCGTCGGGTCGTAGAAGCGCGCGATCAGCTTCGCGATCGTCGACTTGCCGGCGCCCGTGTGGCCGACGAGCGCGACAGTCGTGCCCGCGGGGATGTCGAGGTCGATCCCGTGCAGCACCTCGGGCCCGGTCGCATACGAGAAGTGCACCCCGTCGAAACGGACGTGTCCCTTGATCTCGCTCGAGCTCGCTCGGCCCGTCGGTCACGTCGGGCTCCTCGACGAGGACGTCCATGATCTTGTCGAGCGCCGCGACCGCCGAGAGGAACGTCGAGTAGAGCTGCGACAGGTTCTGGACCGGGTCGAAGAAGTTCGTCAGGTACCCGAGGAAGGCGACGAGGACGCCGATCGAGGTGTTGCCGTCGAAGACGAGGTAGCCGCCGTAGCCGAGCACCATCGCGGTCGCGAGCGACGAGAGCAGGTCGACGTAGGGGAAGTAGAGCGCGTTCTGGACGACCGTCTCCTGGTTCTTCTCCCGGTAGGCGTCGCCGACCTCGCTGGAAGTTGCGCATCGCCGCGCTGCTCGCGCGTGAACGCCTGGAGCACGCGCATGCCCGAGATGTCCTCGGCGAGCGTCGCCGTGACGAGGCCGAGCTTCTCGCGGACGCCGCGGTAGGAGCGGCTCGACTTCTTGCGGAACACCGCCGTGCCGGCGGTCAGGAACGGGACGACGACCATCGTCGCGAACGCGAGTCGCCAGTCGAGGTAGAAGAGGATCGCCGGCCGAGCCGACCAGGGTCAGCGTGTTCTGGACGAGCGAGGTGACGCCGTCGGTGACGAGCTGGTCGAGCGCCTCGACGTCGTTCGTCAGGCGGCTGATCAGCACGCCGGCGCGGTTTCGCTCGTAGAAGCCGAGCGGAAGCCGCTGGAGGTGGCGGAAGAGGTGGTTGCGGAGGTCGGCGAGCATGCGCTCGCCCGTCCAGCCCGTGAAATACGTCTGCGCGGAGGAGGCGCGCGAAGCTGACGAGCGCCGCGGCGACGAAGCGCGACGATGAGCCAGTCGAGCTCGCCCGGTGTGCCCGCGGTTGACGTCGTTGACTGCGCGTGCCGATCAGGTACGGAGGCGCGAGCGACGCCGCCGTCGCGAGAGGAGCGTTCCCAGCGAGAGGAGCGTTCGCGCCCGGTAGGGCCTCGCGAGCCGGTAGAGCGCGGTGAACCGCCGCTTCGTCGCCGCCCACGACCAGTCCTCGACCGTGTTGCGCGGCTGGACAAGGCTCGATCCCGGCTGCCAGACGTGCACTAGGCCACCTCCTCGACCTCGGCGGCGTCGAGCGCGCTCGAGGCGGCCGTGCTCCCAGATCTCGTGGTAGACGGGGTTGTCGATCAGCTCGTCGTGTGTCCCTCTGGCAGCGATGCGGCCCCCCGTCGAGCACGACGATCTCGTCGGCGAGCGCGAGCGTCGAGAGGCGATGGGCGATGATCAGCGTCGTGCGCCCGGCCATCGCCTCGCGCAGGCCGAGGCGGATCTTCGCCTCCGTGGTCGCATCGACCGAGGCGGTCGCATCGTCGAGGATCAAGAGTGCGGGGATCGACGACGAGGGCGCGGGCGATCGCGAGCCGCTGGCGCTGGCCGCCGGAGAGCGTGATGCCGCGCTCGCCGATCACCGTGTCGTATCCGTCGGGCAGCTCCTCGACGAACTCGTGCGCCTGGGCGAGCCGCGCGGCCGCGATCAGCTCCTCCTCGGTCGCCTCGGAGCGGCCGAACGCGAGGTTCTCGCGCACGGTCGCCGAGAAGAGGAACGGGTCCTGGGCGATCACGCCGATCTCGCGCCGCAAGCGAGGTGAGCGTCACGTGGCGGACGTCGGCGCCGTCGATCGTCACGCGTCCCTGCTGGACGTCGTAGAAGCGCGGGATCAGCGAGGCGAGCGTGGTCTTGCCGGAGCCGGTGTGCCCGATCAGCGCCACCGTGCGGCCCGGCTCGAGCTCGAGCTCGATGCCGCGGAGAACGGGCCGGCTCGCGTCGTAGCCGAAGGTGACGTCCTCGAAGCGGACGCGGCCCGGGCCCGTGCGGCAGCTCGTCGGCGGCCGGGTCGTCGGCGATGTCCTCGAGCTCGTCGAGCACCTGGAAGATGCGCTCGCCGGAGGCCGTCGCGCGCTGCCCCTCGCCGATCCACATCCCGAGCATGCGCAGCGGGAACACCATCAGGGCGAGGTAGAGGTTGAAGCGCACGAAGTCCTGGGTCGAGAGCGAGCCGTGGGCGACCATCCGGCCGCCGATCAGCAGCATTGCCGCCTGGCCGAGGTAGGGCAGGAACGAGAGCGCCGGAACGTAGAAGGCGCGCTGCCGGTTCGCGAGGACGCTCTGGCGGAAGAGCGTCTCGGAGCGCCGCTCGAACTTGTCCTGCTCGGACTGCTCCTGCGCGAACGACTTCACGACGTGGACGCCGACGATGTTCTCCTCGGCGACCGTCGCGACGTCGGCCATCTTCTGCTGGACGTCGCGAAGGATCGGATGCGAGACGTGGCTGTAGCGGTAGGCGATCGCGACGAGGAACGGTGAGAACGCGAGCGCGACGAGCGCGAGCTTCCAGGAGATCAGGAACACGATCACGCCGACCCCCACGACCGTGAACACGTGCTGGGCGAAGAAGATCAGCCCGTAGCCGAGGAAGAACCGGACGGTCTGGAGATCGACGGTCGCCCGCGACATCAGCTGGCCGGTCTGGTGGCGGTCGAAGAAGCCGAACGACAGGCGCACGAGCTTGGCGTAGAGCGCGTTGCGCATGTCGAGCTCGACGCCGAGGGCCTGGGTGCCGGAGAGGAGCCGGCGGATCACCGTGCAGCCGGCCTTGACGACACCTACGGCAAGGACGATCCCTAGCAGCCACGGCAGCTGATTCCGGTGGCCGCCCTTGATCGCGCCGACGACGTCGCCCGTGAGCCACGGAAACGCCAGCGTGCCCGCCTGGGCGACGAACGACAGGACGATCGAGAAGCCGAGCGAGACCTTGTAAGGCCCGAGGAAGCGCAGCAGGCGCACGAAGGTCGAGCGGTACGTAGGGGTTTCCTGGCCCGGCACCGTCGAAGCGTACGCCGCTGAACGGCGGTGAGCGCGCCTTGATCCGGTCTCATACGATTGGGGCCGTGCTGCCCCTGGAAGCGGTGCCGAACTTCTCGGAGGGCCGGGATCTCGCGACGATCGCGGCGATCGGCGAGGCGCTCGCGAGGCGGGCGCGTGTCCTCGACGTGCACTCGGACGCCGACCACAACCGCTCGGTGTTCACGCTTGTCGGCAGCGAGGACGAGCTTGTCGGCAGCGCTCGTCGCCGGCGTGCACGTCGCCCGCGAGCGGATCGACCTGCGCGAGCACGACGGGGCCCACCCGAGGATCGGCGCCGACCGACGTCGTCCCGATCGTCCCGATCGCCCCGGGCGACCTCGAGCGGGCACGGGCTGCGGCGCGCCGGGTGGGCGAGCAGATCGGCGCACTCGGCCTGCCGGTCTTCATCTACGACCCGCCCGGAGCGCGGCCCGGCGTTCTACCGGCGTCGGCGGCACCGAGGTGCTCGCCCGAGCGCCTCGCCGAGGGCGAGCTCACGCCGGACTTCGGCCCGGGGCGGCTCGATCCCTCCGCAGGCGGCGGTGATCGTCGGGGCCCGCCGGCCGCTGATCGCGTTCAACGTCAACCTCCGCGGGAGCGCTGGAGGCCGCCCAGGCGATCGCCGCCGTCGTGCGCGAGAGGGACGGTGGCTTTCCCGGGGTTCGCGCGCTCGGGCTCGAGCTGCCGCGCGCGGGCCTCGTGCAGGTGTCGATGAACGTGGAGGACTGGGAGGCGGCCGCGCTCCACGAGATGGTGGCGCGGATCCGCACCGAGGCGGCCGAGCGCGGGGTGGAGGTGGCGGGCTCCGAGCTCGTCGGCCTCCTGCCGGCCGGAGCCGCCGCGCGCGCGGCCGGCGCCTCGCTCGGGATCGAGGGCTTCGACGCCTCGCACGTGCTCGAGTTGCGCCTGCTCGAGCCCTAGACGGCGAGGGTGCGCGTGAGCCGCGTCGCGACGAGCGTCCCGCCGATCGCGACCGCGGCGAGCGCAGCACGGCGGCGGACGCCGAAGATCGGCCGGGCGGCCGCAATCGCGAAGAGCGGCGAGACCAGCAGCAGGCCGGTCGCGTGCGAGCCGCGATGGACGAAGGAGATCACGCCGAGGACCCGGCCGAGCACCTCATCGGGCACCTCTTCCTGCGCCGCCGAGTTGACGAGCACGCACGAGGAGCTCTCGGCGGCCCCCGAGCAGACGGCCGCCGCGAAAGCGACCGGGATCGAGCCCGCAACGGCCAGCAGGAGGTAGGCGGGCAGATCGAGCAGCCACGCGAGCATGCTGCCGCGCGCCTTGTTCCGCACCGGGATGCGGGCCAGCAGCGTCCCGACGACGATCGAGCCGACCGCGAACCCGATCATCACGATCGAGAAGCCTCCGGCGCCGTGATGGAGCGAACGCCGGATCAGGGTCGGGACGCCGGCGATCCAGCAGCCCGTCGAGATCGTCATCGCGAGGCCGAGCGTGACGACGGCGGAGCTCGGAGCCGCGCGGCGGGGCGAAGGGCGGCGAGCCCTTCGCGGAGGCGCGGGCTCTCGCTCGTGCGCGGCGCGTCCGCGTCCCGAGCGGATCCGCAGGATCAGCGCCGCCGAGAAGAGGAACGTGGCGGCGTCGACGGCGAAGAACGTGCTCAGCGGCAGGAAGGACAGGAGCAGCGCCGCCAGCGCCCAGCCTCCGACCGAGAGCCCGTCTGCGGTCGCCTGCACGAGGGCGTTCGCCTTTTGGACGTTCTCCCGGTCGACGACGGCGGGGATCGTCGCGCCGTAGGCGGGGCGAAATAGCTCGTGGCGGCCTCGAGCACGAAGGCCGCGACGACGAGCGTCCAGAGCGAGAGCGATCCGTCAGGCCGAGCACCGCGATCGGCGCGAGCGTGGCGCCGCGGACGAGATCGGCGCCGATCATCAGCTTCCGGCGGCTCCAGCGATCCGCAGCGATCCCCCGTGGAGCCCGAACACGAGCGCCGGCAGGCTGTCGGCGAGGCGGACGGCGACGACCCCGAGCGGGCCGCCCTTCTGCAGCGCGATCCACATCAGCGCGATGTAGTTGAGCGAGTCGCCGAGCTCGCTGACCGAGACCGCGAGGATAGAGCGTGCGGAAGTCGCGGCGCCGCAGCAGCGACCGCGCCGAGCGCCCGGCGTGCGCCGGGCGGGCCGCTCGGTGAGCTCGACTTCTCGCGGGCTGCCGAAGAACCGGATCGGACACGCACGCGAGTCTGCCCGACGACGGCCGTCTGCTACTAAAGTTGCCGGAAGCCGATGCCGACCCGCAAGCAGCGCGCCCGCAGGGCCAAGAGCTTCCGTCACGAGTACGGCTTCGTCGTCGACGACGAGGAAGGCAACGAGGTCGAAGTCGACCGCGCCGAGCTTCGGCCGGACAAGAAGGCGACGAAGACCACCGCGAAGGGGAAGGCCGGCGGGAAGTCGGGCCAGGGCAGAGCCGCGTGCTGAGAGAGCCTGCCGTCCCCTCGTGGAACCGTGCGGCCCGAAGCGAGGGCGGATGTGGGGCGGGCCGATGATCGTGCTGTTCGTCCTCGTCTTTCGCAGCGCTCTCGCTCGTGAACCGCGTCGAGCATCGGCGTGCTCTACGCGATCATGTTCATCCCGCTCACCTACTGATCGACGGGTACGCGTACCGCCGCTACCAGAAGCGCAACCCGGGGGCCGGCAAGCCGCGCTGACCCTGAGGGTTCGGCAGGTGCCGAAGGGTGCCCGGTCTAGACTCGGCGGCATGCCAATCGCCGTCGATCGCATCGTCCTCAGCGAGCAGTTCGCCTCGAACATGCTACCTCATCCGCGCCTCGCAGTCGGCGGCCGGAGACGGTCGTCGTCGACCCCGGAGGCGACCCGGCAGGCGCTGCTCGAAGCGCTCGAGCGCCCGGAGCGGGACGGTGGCCGGAATCCTCGTCACGCACGCGGACGTCGACCACGTCGACGGGCTCGCCGCCCTCGCCGGGCGCGAGCGGCGCCGAGGCCTGGGTGCCGGCCGGCGAGGCCGCGTTCGTCCGGTCCGGCTCGGTGCGTCCCGGGATCCCGGTCGCGGCCCACGACCCCGCTCACGAGGTGGCCGACGGCGACGTGATTCGCCTGGCCGGCCTGGAGCTGCACGTCGTCGGGGTGCCGGGGCACTCGATCGATCACGTCGCGTTCTTCGTGGACGGGAGCCTCTTTGCGGGCGATCTGCTCTTCGCCGGCTCGGTCGGCCGGGTCGACCTGCCGGGCGGTAGCTGGGACGCGGCTCGTCGCCTCGATCGCTCGGCTGCTCGAGCGGTACGGACCCGGACACGTCGTCTATCCGGGGCACGGCGAGCCGACGACGCTCGGCCGGGAGCTCGCCACCAACCCGTTCCTGGGCGAGCTCCGGACGGCGCCCTGATGGCGGAGCGCTTCCAGGCGCCGCGCGGCACCCACGACATCCTGCCCTCCGACCAGCCGGTGTGGTTCGACACGCTCGTCGCCACGATCGAGAGGCTCGCCCGGCTCTACGGCTACCGCCGGATCCAGACCCCGACCTTCGAGGACACGGATCTCTTCCAGCGCACGTCCGGAACCGGGTCCGACGTGGTGCAGAAGGAGATGTACACGTTCACCGACCGGAGCGACCGCTCGTTGACGCTCCGCCCGGAGGGCACCGCGCCGATCTGCCGCGCCTACGTCGAGCACGGGATGCACCGGGAGCCGCAGCCGGTGAAGCTCTACACGCTCGCGCCGATGTTCCGGTACGCGGCGCCCCAGAAGGGCCGCTACCGCGAGCACTGGCAGCTCTCGCTCGAGGCGATCGGCTCGTCCGACCCGGCGATCGACGCAGAGGTGATCCAGTTCTACCGGCGGCTCCTCGGCGAGCTCGGGATCTCGGCGTTCCGGCTGGAGCTCAACTCGATCGGCGATGCCGCCTGTCGTCCTGCGTACCTGGCGCGAGCTCAACGCCTGGCTCGACGCGCACGCCGGCGCGCTGGATGCCGAGGCGAGGGAGAAGCGCGCGACGAGCCCGCTGCGCGTGTTCGACGTGAAGACGCCGTCGGTGCGTGAAGCGCTCCGCGAGGCCCCGAAGATCGGCGACTCGCTCTGTGAGGCATGCCGGGAGCACTTCACCGCCGTGTGCTCGTTCCTCGACGCCTACGGAGTCGAGTACGTGCTCGAGCCGACCCTCGTGCGCGGGCTCGACTACTACACGCGGACGACCTGGGAGTTCGTCGGGCTCGAAGGCGGCGCTCAGTCGACGCTCTCCGGCGGCGGCCGCTACGACGGGCTCGTCGGGCAGATCGGCGGGCCGCCGACGCCTGGAATCGGCTTCGGCGCGGGCCTCGAGAGGCTCCAGGACGCCTATCGCGAGGCGCATGGGGCGGAGGAGGGGCTCGACCCCGCCGGGCGGACGGCAGAGGTCTTCTTCGTCGTCGACGGCGCTCCCAGGGAGCAGGTGCTCGCCGAGATGATGCGTCTTCGCGAGCGCGGGGTCGTGTGCGACGCCGACTACGCCCGTCGGTCGCTCAAGGGGCAGATGACGCAGGCCGGGCGCAGCGGGGCGCCGGTGCTCGTGATCGCGGGCGCCGGCGGCACCCTGCGTCCGACGGGCCGGGGCGCAGGACGAGCCGGTGGCGCTCGACGGCCTCGGGGATACGCTCACCCCATGAGCAGCCAAACCACGAGCGCCTGGCGCGACCAGCGCGGAAGCCTCGCTTCGCCTCGAGGACGAGGGTCGGTCTCTGACGGTCGCGGGCTGGGTGGCGACCCGGCGCGACCACGGCGGGCTCGTCTTCGTCGACCTTCGCGACGAGGAAGGGCTGCTGCAGGTGGTGATCAACCCCGAGCACGCGCCCGCGGCCGCCGAGGTCGGCCCACGGCCTTCGCAACGAGTTCGTGATCAGGCGCGCGGCACGGTCGTGCGCCGGGCGCCGCAGACGGTGAATCCGGCGATGGCGACCGGGGAGATCGAGCTGCAGGCCGAAGAGCTCGAGGTCGATCTCGCGCTCGACGCCGCTTCCGTTCCAGCTCGACGAGGAGGGCGTCGACGAGACCCTCAGGATCCGCTACCGCTGGCTCGACCTGCGCCGGTCGAAGATGCAGCGCAACATCCGGACCCGCGCCAAGCTCGTGTCGATCATCCGCGCCGAGATGGAGGCCGAGGGGTTCGTCGACATCGAGACGCCGATCATGGGCAAGCCGACGCCGGAGGGCGCGCGCGACTTCCTCGTGCCGACCCGGCTCCAGCCCGGCCGGTTCTTCGCGCTGCCCCAGAGCCCGCAGATCTACAAGCAGCTTCTCGTCATCTCGGGCTTCGAGCGCTACTACCAGATCGCCCGCTGCTTCCGGGACGAGGACCTGCGCGCCGACCGGCTGCAGGAGCTGACCCAGCTCGACGTGGAGATGGCGTTTCCCGGACCGCGAGTTCCTGTTCGGGCTGGTCGAGCGGATGGTCGCGCGGATCTGGAGCGAGTGCCGCGGCGTCGAGCTCGAACGGCCGTTCCTGCGCCTGACCTGGGAGGAGGCCGACCTTCGCTTCGGCTCCGACAAGCCGGATCTCCGCTTCGGGCTCGAGATCGAGGAGGCGACGGACGTCACCCGCGGCTCCGGGTTCAAGGTGTTCGCGGACGCGCCGGCGGTCCGGTTCCTGCGGGTGCCGCGCGAGCTCTCGCGCGGCGAGCTCGCGAAGCTCGAGGAGGTGGCAAAGCAGTGGGGGGCGAAGGGGCTCGCCTACCTCGTCTACGGCGCCGACGGCGAGGTTCGCTCGCCGATCGCGAAGTTCCTCGGTGAGCAGGAGCTTGCGCGCTTCCGCTCGGCGCCGGGCGAGACCGTGATCTTCGCAGCCGACGAGCCTGCGATGGTCTCTCGCGTGCTCGGCGCGCTGCGACTTCAGCTCGGACGCGACCTCGACCTGATCGATCGCGACGCCTGGCGGTTCCTGTGGGTGACGGACTTCCCGATGTTCGAATGGGATCCGGAGCTCGCGCGCTGGGATGCCGTTCATCATCCGTTCACGCGGCCCAACGCGGAGGGCGCAGCGCTGCTCGACACCGACCCGGGCGCCGCGAAGGCCGCTCGCCTACGACCTCGTCGGGAACGGCGTCGAGCTAGCCGGCGGCTCCTTCCGGATCCACGAGGCCGAGCTGCAGGAGAAGGTCTTCGGCCTACTGAACATCTCGCCCGAGGAGCAGCGGTCGAAGTTCGGCTTCCTGCTCGACGCGCTTGCGATGGGTGCGCCGCCGCACGGCGGGAATCGCATCCGGCATCGACCGGCTCGCGATGACGCTACTCGACGAGCCGTACATCCGCGACACGCTCGCGTTTCCGAAGAACCAGGCCGGCGTCGATCCGATGTCGGGCGCGCCGACCCCCGTCGAGCCGCCGCAGCTCCGGGAGCTCGGGATCGCCGTCACCGTCGAGGATCCGTGATCCGACCCGGGAGGGACAGGCCTAGATGCCGAGGCGGCGGCTCGGCAGGTTCCTGATCGAGGTGGGCTTCCTGGCGGGGGTCGCCGCCGCCGTGACCGTCGCGCGGTTTCACGCGCCGGCGGTGATCGCGATGATGGCGGCCGCGTGGATTCTCGTCGCGCTCGCCGAGTGGGCGGCATGGCGTGACGTGCCGCACTACGGGCGAGGGCTTCCACCGCGCTACTACGTGCCACAGGTCGCGTTGCCGCCGCCGAGAGCGGTCGAGCAGCATCGGGCGTACGCCTATCCGGCCGAGGCCCTCGCCGAGGAGGAGGCAACGTGGATCGCGCCGGCAGGTGACTGGGGCGAGACGCTGGTCGATTGGCCGGTCCTCGGTTCGACGACGATCGGGGAGACCGAGATCATCGAGGCGGACGCGCCCGACGGCAGCCCGGCACCGGGCGAGGCTTCGGTTACCGCTCACGGCGAGCTCACGGTTGCGGGACCGCTCGGCGGGATCGGGGACCGGATCGACCGGATCGCCGAGGAGGACGAGGAGACCGACGAAGCCAACGTCGCCGTCCCGGCGACCGAGCTCCGACGACCGCCTGTCGCCCCCCTCGCCGAGTACGAGCCGGTCGAGCTACGGATGCCCGAGCGCGTCGATCGCCCGGCTCTGCACCACGTCGATCCGCTGGCTGCGCCTGCACGGCGACGCTGGTTCGGCCGGGCCGACGAGGAGTTCGTGATCGAGGTCCGCGACGGCCCGCCGCCCAACCGCAAGCTTCCCGGCTCGGCCCGAACCGGCTCCGCGCCGCACGGCTCGTGAGGCGACCGCTCCTCCAGCGCCAGGTGATGCTGGCGGCTGCCGCACTGCTCGCGATCGCGGTGTCCCTGGCGATCACCTCGCGGCATGCGTCGAGCTCGGCGACCCTTCCGAAGCCGGAAGGTTCCTACACCGCTCTCTTCAGCTCGACCGGGTCGAAGTCGTTCGGAACGACCACGTCGTGCGGGGTGCAGATTGGGGCGCAGACGCTCGGGATCTCGAGCCCGGTGCTCCCGTGTGACGTACGCCTCTACGTCTCGTACAGAGGGAAGACCGTGCTCGCTACGGTCATCGGCCGGACGCCCCCGGCGCCCGGCGGTGAGTTCGGCCTGACCCAGGCGCTCGCCCGCCGGCTCGATGTGACGGGCGTTCGGCGGCTGCAGTGGAGCTACGCGGCCGTGAGTTGAGAGCCGCTACAGTGGCCGGTTCGGAGTGCCCGATCTCGTGCGCAACGCCGCGCACCATGTAGAACCAACGCTACGTGAAAGGGAGCTTGTGTCGGGTCAGGAGCGTTCTGTTCCTGGACCGCGCGGCACCCACCTGGCTTGCCAGGTTCACACGGGCGCGGTTATCCGGCGGGGTCGGGGCACTCCGAGCTTTTCCTGTCGCAGCCGCTTCAGTCACGGAAGCGCGGCCGCTTCAGAAAGCTACGTCGGCGGGCGGCGCGCCTGCCAGGGTTCGCCTCGGCTCATCGGCTGTCTCATCGGGCCTCGGCTGCTGCCGGCTCAGGACGGCGGTGGACGCGATTTTCGCTTGTTGGCGCAAACTCGACACACCCTCGTCACGCCTCGCCCCATACGATTCGGGCCGGCCAGATAACCCCGAGGGTGGGTGGGGGTTTGGGATGGGACCCGAGGCGCATCGCCTCCTCGCGCCGATCGCCGAACGAGCTCGATATCGGGCCGCGAGGCCCGGCGCCGGGTCGGGGAGCGCCGGGGCACGCGGGCGAAGCCACCGGAGCCGCGCAAGGCCAGGGAGACCGTTCCGGAGCGGGGGTGCGGCTTCGGGCGAAGCCGTCCGAGCGAAAGGCGGAAGCTACGCTGGCCCGCATGAAGGAGCTTCTGGGAGATTCTGCGCGCGGCGAGGCGTGGGCGCTCGTGCGGCTGCAGGTCGACGGCCAGACGATCGTCGGCGCCGACGCGGCGGGTCTCGACCGCGACCTTGTTGGCCTCACGCTGCTCGAGGCGGCGGCGGTTGGCGGCGAGACGCTCGCGGTCGACGCGCTCGCGAACGCGATCGGGCCCGCCGTTAGCGCCCCAGCCGTTCCGACGCGCACCGCGGTCGCGATGAGCGGCGGCGTCGACAGCGCGGTCGCCCTGCTCGCAGCGGGCCCCGAGGCCGTCGGCGTCACCCTCCGGCTCTGGATCGATCCCCGCGCGTCCGCGTCCGAGCGCGTGTGCTGCTCGCCCGCAGCCGTGGTCGCAGCTCGCGAGACGTGCCACCGACGCGGGTTGCCCCACGTCACGCTCGACCTTCGCGAGGAGTTCCGCCGCTCGGTGGTCGAGCCGTTCGCGCGCGGCTACGAGCGGGGCGAGACGCCGAATCCGTGCATCCGCTGCAACGGCGGCTTCCGCTTCGACGAGCTCCTCCGGTTCAGCACCAGGATCGGGGCCGCTCGGCTCGCCACGGGGCACTACGCGCAGATCGTCGAGCGGGCCGGCGCGCTTGCCGTCGGGCGGGCGCACGACCGCGAGAAGGATCAGAGCTACATGCTCGCCACGCTCGACCCGGCGATCCTCGGATCGGATCTGGTTTCCGCTCGGCGGCCAGACGAAGACCGAGACGCGCGCTCAGGCGGAGGCAGCGGGCCTTGCCTCGGCCAATCGCCCCGACAGCCAGGAGGCCTGCTTCCTCGGCGGCGACGACTACCGCACCTTCCTCTCGCGCTCCGGGCTTCCCGAGCGCGAGGGAGCGGTCGTCGACGAAGGCGGCGAACGGGTCGGCACCCACGGCGGCTACTGGCGCTTCACGACAGGCCAGCGGCGCGGCCTCGGGATCTCGGCGGCCGATCCGCTCTACGTGGTGGGGACCGATGCCGCCGCCGAACACAGTGGTCGTGGGGCCGCGCGCCTCGCTTGCGCGGAGCAGGGTGCAGGTACGCGGCAAGCTCGAGGGCGCCGGAGGGCGCGTCGAGGTCAAGTTGCGGCATCGATCGCCTGCCGTCCCAGCGACCGTGTTCGAGGTCGCCACTGGGTTCGAGCTCGTCCTCGACGAGCCTGCGTTCGGAGTCGCACCCGGGCAGACCGCCGTGCTCTACGACGACGACGCGGTTGTCGGCTCCGGCGTGATCGTCGGCGCCACCGCGGCCTGACTAAGATCGCACCGATGCTCGCTTTCTCGTCAGGGGACGCCGCCAGGTACCTGCTCGCGTTCTTCCTGCTTGCGGTCGGTCTCACGCTCGGCTGGGCGCTGCTCAAGCTCGCGACCGTCTTCGGGCGCCTTGCGTCGTTGATCCGCGGTGCAGAGCGTGAGGTGCTGCCGGTGATCAGCAAGGTCGGCGGCTCGGTCGACCGCGTCAACTCGCAGCTCGACAAGCTCGACACCGTCACGGATAGCGCCGTGGACGCAGTCAGGCGCGGTCGACCAGGCGGTCCGGACGGTCAGCTTCGGCGTGCGCCGCCCGGTCGAGAAGCTCGTCGGCCTCTCGAGCGGCGTGTCGCACGGCTGGGCGACCCTGCGCTCCCGCCGCGACTGGCGCGGCGCCGTCCAGAGCGCCAAGGAGGCCTCGGCAAGACGCGAGGCCGACCTCGAAGAAGAGCTGCGCCGCACCGGTCGCTGACGCGGCGCCCGGCGGCCGACCCGAACCGGGCCCCTGCCTACACTGTCTCTCGTGCGCACGACTGCGGAGCTACGCGAGGGCTTCCTGCGCTTCTACGAGGAGCGCGGGCATCTTCGCGTGCCCTCGCACTCGCTGATCCCGCCAGCCGACGATCCGTCGACGCTCTTCATCGTCGCCGGCATGCAGCAGTTCAAGCCGTACTTCCTGCGGCCTGCGCGAGCCGCCGCGCCCTCGGGTCGTCAGCGTGCAGAAGGTGCTGCGCGCCGGCGGAAAGGACACGGATCTCGAGGACGTCGGGCGTACCGATCGCCATTGCTCGTTCTTCGAGATGCTCGGCAACTTCTCGTTCGGCGACTACTTCAAGGACGAGGCGGTCGACGAACGCGTGGGCGTTCGTCACCGAGCAATGGGCCTGCCCGCCGAGCAGTCTCTGGGCGACCGTTCACGAGGGCGATCCGAAGCTCGGGCTCGACGAGGATACGGTCGCGATCGAGGCGTGGAAGCGCGTCGGGATGCCGGCCGACCGGATCGTGCGGCTCGGCAAGGACAACTTCTGGCAGGCAGCCGAGACCGGGCCGTGCGGGCCCTGCTCGGAGATCTTCCTCGACCGCGGCTCCGAGCACGGCTGCGGCGCGCGAGACGTGCCGTCCCGGGTGCGAATGCGACCGCTTCATGGAGTTCTACAACCTCGTTTTCATGGAGTACGACCTGCGGCCGGAGTCGCAAGCTCGTCCCGTTGCCGAACCAGAACGTCGACACCGGGCTCGGCGTCGAGCGCGGCGCCTGCCTCCTCCAGGGGGTCGACTCCGTGTTCGACAGCGACGGGTTCCAGCTGATCATGAGCTGGGTCGAGCAGCGAGTCCGGAGTCGCCTACGGCGAGAGCGACGTGGCGACGAAGGCTCACCGCGTCCTCGCCGATCACGGGCGCGCGATGTCGTTCCTGATCGCCGACGGGGTCACTCCGTCGAACGAGGGCCGCGGCTACATCTGCCGGCGAATCATCCGGCGCGCCGTCCAGCACGGTCAGCGCATCGGGCTCGACCGCGTCTATCGCCTCGGCGGGGTCGTCGTGCGAGCAGATGGGTGACGCCTACCCGGAGCTCCGGGAGCACGCGGCAGAGATCGAGCGCGTCGTACGGCAGGAGGAGGAGCGTTTCCGCGAGACGCTCGCGCGCGGGCAGAAGGAGTTCGACGAGCTCGCCGGCAAGGACGCGATCATCGGGCGAGGAGGCGTTCGACCTCGTCGACGACGTACGGCTTCCCGATCGAGCTCACCCAGGAGCTCGCCGAGGAGCGCGGGCAGGCAGTCGACATCGACCGCTTCCGGACGCTCATGGAAGGCCACCGGGAGATCTCGCGGGCCGGCGGCGAGAGCACGACCGAGCAGCTCGCGGCCGAGATCGTCGGCGCCGGCTTCCGGCCGACCGAGTTCGTCGGCTACGAGAAGACAGACGTCCTCACTGCCGTCGTGGCCGTCGGTCCGGTGGCGGGCACCCGGCAGCTCGTCAAGCTGGAACAGTCGCCGTTCTATGCCTCGAGCGGAGGTCAGGTGAGCGACTCGGGCCACCTCGAGCTCGAGGGTGACGGGCGCCGGCTCGATGGTCGGCGAGGTGATCAAGTTCGGGGACGACCAGGTACTGGCGCGTCGAGACGGGCGGCGAGGCGATCCTCGCGCCGGGGACGCGCGTCCGGGCCGTCGTCGACTGGTCGGCTCGGTTCCCGACGACCGCCAATCACACCGCTACCCACCTGCTCCACGCAGCGCTTCGCGACGTGCTCGGGGACCACGTGAAGCAGGCAGGCTCGGCGGTACGTCCCGACAAGCTCCGTTTCGACTTCAGCCACACGCAGCCGCTCTCGGCCGAAGAGCGCGAGCGGGTCGAGCGGCTCGTGAACGAGAAGGTCTTCGAGGCGATCCCGGTCCGGACGTTCGTCACCCCGATCGACGAGGCGCGGAAACTCGGCGCGATGATGCTCTTCGGCGAGAAGTACGGCGCCAACGTCCGTGTCGTCGAGATCGACGGTTTCTCGCGCGAGCTCTGCGGCGGCACCCATGTGCGCTCGACCGCGGAGATCGGGCCGTTCGTGATCCTCTCGGAGAGCTCCGTGGGCTCGGGGGCCCGGCGGATCGAGGCGGTAACCGCGGGCGAGGCCTGGTCGTTGCTCCATGGGCGCTCGCGCGACCTCGATGCGGTGCGTGACGAGCTCGAGCACGCCAGGCGTGAGGCGAAGAAGAAGCCGCCGGCGGCCTCAGCCGACGCTGCGGCTCCCGATTCGGTTGCGATCGAAGCGGTGCTCGTTGGCGGCGTCAACATGATGGTGGGCGTGGTCGAGGGCGAGGTCGACGCCGACGCGCTGCTCGACCTCTCCGACCGGCTGAAGCAGCGAAATGTCCCCGCCGCGGTCGTGCTGGGCTCGCGCGAGAACGGATCCGTCCACCTGGTGGCGAACTTCGACGAGTCGGTTGCCGGACGGATCTCGGCCGGTGAGGTCATCAAGCAGGTCGCCCCTCTGGTCGGCGGCGGCGGCGGCGGCAGGCCGACGATGGCTCGAGCGGGCGGCAAGCAGCCGGAAAACCTCCCGGAAGCGGTGGCCAAGGCCCGGGAGCTGATCGCGGCGGCCCTCTCGTGAGCCAGACCCTCTCGTGAGACACGCCCTTCCTGTGACAAAACGGTGCGCTGCCAGACCTTGACTCGTCGTTCTCAGGGGTCGGCCTGCCGATGAGAATCCTGGCGCTCGACTACGGCTCGGCCCGCACCGGGATCGCCGTGACCGACCCGACCGGGACGGTGGCGCGTCCGCTGGGTGTCGCGGCACGGGTTGGCACCGTGCGCGGGCTCGAGCTGCTGCTTCGGACGATCCGCGAGGAGGCGCCCGAGCGCGTGGTCGTCGGCCTGCCGCTGACCCTTCGCGGGGCGCGAGGGCGACCAGGCGCGCGAGACGCTCGCGTTCGTCGAGACGCTTCGCAGCAAGGTGCGCGATCCCGGTGGAGACCTACGACGAGCGATTCACCTCGTCCCTGGCCGGCGGCGACGATGCCCGCGCGGCGGCCTATCTGCTCTCGAGCTACCTGGAATGGCTCGGCGCAACGGCTTGAGAGGGGGCTCGAGCCCCGAGATCCGGCGCCGCCGGCTCGTCGCGATCGGGCTGCTTCGTGGTCGTCGCAGCGGTCGCCGCAGGAGTGTCGCTGTTCGCTGCGCGCCATCGCACAGCGGCTCCGCCGCCGCCGCCGCCGCCGCCACCGCCGAAGCCGTTTCGGATCGTCGTTCCCGGAGGGATTCACCCGGGCCGACAGATGGCCCTCCGCGTGCGAGATGTCGCGCGGATCGCCGACAACGAGCACCGGGGGCGGGTGCGCCTGACCGAGCACGCCTATCTCGCCGCATCACAGCAAGCGGTCGTACCGTGCTTCGGCAGGAAGCCGCAGCGGAATCTCGAGGGCTTCCTCTTTCCGGCGACCTATGACTTCCTGACGACGACGACCGCGAAGCAGCTCGTCGCAGGCTCAGATCCAGGCGTTCTGCCGCAACTGGGCGAAGGTCGGGCTCGGCTACGCGCGCTCGAAGAACCTGACCTCGTACGACGTGCTCAAGATCGGCTCGATGATCGAGGGCGAGGCCGCGGTGGCGAAGGAGCGCCCGCTGATCGCGGCGGTCATCTACAACCGCCTCCGCGACCGCATGCAGCTCGGAATCGACGCGACCCTCCGCTACGGGCTCCATATCCCGCCGACCCAGTCGATCACGACGACGGAGCTGGCGAGCTCGAACCCCTACAACACCCGCAGGTTCTATCGGGCTGCCTCCGACGCCGATCTCGAATCCCGGGCTCGCGTCGCTGAGGGCTGCGGCACACCCGGCTCGCGTCGACTACCTCTACTTCGTGCGCAAGCCGGATCACCGCCACAACTTCTTCACGGCGAGCCAGACGGCTTTCGACCAGTACCTCGCCACGCACGGGTACAAGTGACCACCCACGTCGCGCCTGCTCGGCCATCCGGTGTCGCATTCCCTCTCGCCTCGAATGCAGAACGCCGCCTTCGCGGCTGCTCTCGCTCGATTGGGACTACGAGGCGTTCGACGTCGAGGACGTCGTCGCGGCCGTCGCCGACCTGCGCGCCAGGGGCTTTGCCGGTGCGAACGTGACGATCCCGCACAAGCAGGCCGTGGTGGCCGCCTGCGACGAGGCCGACGGCGAAGCGGTCAACACGCTCGATCTTCCGGAGGCCGGGTCGCTCGGGCGTGAACACCGACCGGGAGATCCTGGCCGGCGTGCAGGCCAGGCGCGCGTGCGTGATCGGCGCGGGAGGCGCGGCGCTCACCCTCGCCCCGGCGCTGCCGGCCGACACGCGGACGTTCAGCCGAAGCGGGCAGTGGCCGCCCGACGCGACCGGCTGCGACCTGATCGTCAACGCGACCCCGGTCCGTGACGAGCTGCTCGTCCAACCGGTCGCCGGGCAGACGGTCGTCGAGCTCGCCTACTCGCCCGACGGCGCCGACACCGCTCTGGTCGCCGCGGCTCGCCGAGCCGGCTGCGACGTGATCGACGGGCTCGAGGCGCTTGTCCGTCAGGGCGCGAAGAGCTTCGAGCTCTGGACGGGCCTACCGCGCCCCTGTGCAGGTCATGCGCACCGCCGTGCGGGGCGGTCCGTAGGCTCTAGCGACGTGAGTCTTCGCCTTGCCACGGCCGGTGAGTCGCACGGCCCCGCGCTCGTCGCCATCCTCACCGGGCTTCCGGCAGGGCTCGAGCTCGACCGCGCGCGGATCGACGCCGATCTGAAGCGGCGCCAGGAAGGCTACGGCCGCTCGCCGCGCCAGCAGATCGAGCAGGACCGGGTCGAGGTGCTCGCCGGGCTCCGCCACGGGCAAGACGATCGGCACGCCGCTTGCGCTCGTCGTCCGCAACGTCGACCACAAGAACTGGACGTGGGGGATGAGCCCGTGGCCGCCGGAGGGAGAGCCTCACGGCAAGGGCACGAAGCCGGTCACGCTGCCGAGGCCCGGCCACGCCGATCTCGCCGGAGTGCTGAAGTACGGGCTCGACGACGTGCGCAACGCACTCGAGCGCGCCTCCGCCCGGCACACCGCGGTCCACGTCGCCGCGGGCTCCGTCGCGAAGGCGATGCTCGCGACGATCGGGATCGAGGTCACCGGAACGACCGTCGACGAGGAGACGCTGCGCAGCGCCGCATCGACGAGGCCCGGGCCGAGCGTGACACGGTCGGCGGGATCGTCGAGATCCGCGCCCGGCACGTGGCTCCAGGGCTCGGGAGCTATGCGGCAAAAGAGGATCGCCTCGATGCGCGCCTCGCGGCGGCCGTGATGGGGATCCAGGCCGTCAAAGGCGTCGAGATCGGCGAGGGGTTCGAGCTTGCCGGCTCGCTTCGGATCGGAGGCTCACGACGAGATCGGCACCGACCGCCGGCGCTCGACGAATCGAGCCGGCGGGATCGAGGCCGGCGTCTCGAACGGCGAGGAGATCGTCGTCCGGGCGGCGATGAAGCCGCTGCCGACCCTGATGAAGCCGCTCGCGTCGGTCGACCTCTCGACCGGCGAGGCGGCCCAGGCACTCGTCGAGCGCTCGGATGTCGCGGCGGTCGAGGCTCTCGCGGTCGTCGCGGAAGCCGCCGTCGCGTGGGAGCTTGCGTGCGTCGCCCACGACAAGTTCGGGGGCGACACCGTGGACGACTTCATCGGGGCCTGGCGCGCCTACCTCGAACGGATCGACTGGTCGACGGCGCCGTAACGGCCTGACGGAGCACGCCTGAATGCGATCGGTCGTCACCTGGCGCTCGTGGGGTTCATGGGCGCGGGCAAGACGACATTCGGCCGGGACGTGGCGACGCGGCTCGGACGGCCCTTCGTCGACCTCGATCGGCTGATCGAGGAGCGGACAGGCCAGCCGATCCCCGATCTCTTCGCCGAGCACGGGGAGCCGTGGTTCCGCCGGCTCGAAGAGCGCGAGGCGCAAACCGTATTCGCAGCGGCGGAACCATCCGTGATCGCGCTCGGCGGTGGTGCGGTCACGAGCTCGGAGGTGCGGCGAGCTTCTGGAGCCGGCGTTCGTCGTGCTCGTCGAGGTCGACCTCGACGCGGCGTGGGAGCGGGTGAGGCGGTCGCGACGGCCGCTGGCCCGTGACGAGGACGAGTTTCGCCGGCTGTACGCGACCCGCGACCCGGTCTACCGCGAGGTCGCAGACGCCGTGGCCGTCGATTCCGCCGACATCGTCCTGGCTGCAGGCGGCGTGCAGTACGAGCGCGGTGCGCTCGACCGGCTCGGCGAGCTCGTGCCGGGCGATGGGCCGGTCGCGCTCGTCGCCGACAGCACCGTCATGGGCATCTACGGCGCCCGAGCCCAGGAGGCGCTCGGCGACCGGTTGGCGAGCGAGCACGAGCTGCCGCCCGGGGAGACGGCAAAGACGGTCGCCGTTCAGAGCCGGCTCTGGAGCGAGCTTCGGCTCGACCGGGGCGGCACGATCGTCGCTCTGGGTGGCGGCTGCACGACCGATGTCTCCGGCTTCGCCGCCGCTACCTACCTCCGCGGGATCGCCTGGACGCCCGTCCCGACGAGCCTCGTCGGCCAGGTCGACGCCGCGATCGGCGGCAAGACCGGAATCGACCTTCCCGAGGGAAAGAACCTCGTCGGTGCCTTTCACTGGCCCGCGCGCGTCGTTCTCGACGAGACGCTCCTCGAGACGCTCCCCGAGCGTGAGCGCCGCCAGGGTTTGGCGGAGCTCCTGAAGACGCAGCTCCTCGCCGGCCGGAAGCTCGACGTACGAACGGCGGCGGCGTACAAGACGAGCCTTTGCCTGCGCGACCCGCACGATCGCGGGCCGAGGCAGTGGCTCAACCTCGGCCACACCTTCGCGCACGGCCTGGAGGCCGCGGCCGACTTCGACCTTCCCCACGGCGAGGCGGTCGCGCTCGGGCCTCCTCGCGGCTCTCAGGCTCTCGGGCCGCGACACGGCGGAGGTCGAGGCGGTGCTCGACCCGCAGCCCGTGCGCGGTCGATCCCGAGCGCGCCTGGCAGGCGCTCCTCCGCGACAAGAAGCGGAGCGGCGAGGCGATCAACCTCGTGCTCCTCGGCCCGGACGGCCCGTACGTCGAGGCGCGGCCGCCGGATGAGGTGCGGCGGGAGCTCGAACGCCTGATCGCGTAGTGTCCGGCGCGTGCGAGTCGTGGTGCTGAACGGCGTGAACCTCGACATGATCGGCGAGCGCGATCCGGCCCTGTACGGCGGCCTCTCGCTCGACGAGCTCGAGACGCAGATCTACGCCTGGGCCCAGGAGCTCGGGGTCACGGCGCGCTGCTTTCAGACAAACAGCGAGGGCGACTACATCGATTGGATCCACAGCGCGCACAGGGATGCCGACGGCGTCGTGGTCAATCCGGGTGCATGGTCGCACTACAGCTACGCGATTCACGACGCGCTCGCGATCCTGGGGGTGCCGATCGTCGAGGTGCACCTCTCCAATATCGAGCAGCGCGAGGAGTGGCGGCGGCACTCGGTCGTGTCCGGGCTCGCCGCCCACCGGGTGATCGGCAAAGGGCCGGGTGGCTACCGCGAGGCCCTGCAGTACCTTGCCCAGAGCGAGGGCGCATGACCCGCCTCGAACGGCTCCGGAAGACACTCGAGGGCCGGTTGCTCGTGACGAGCCTCGTGAACATCGCCTACCTCACGGGGTTCGAGACGTCGAACGCCGCGCTCCTCGTCGACCCGAGCGGCCCGACCAAGCTCTACACCGACTTCAGGTACATCGAGACCGCCCAGGCGATCGACGGCGTCGAGGCCGTGCTCGCGAAGCGCTCGCTGATGCACGATCTGGGCACCCGCCTGAAAGGGACGCTTGCCTTCGAGGCGGACGTGCTGCCGTTCTCACAGGCAGGAGTGCTGGGAGCCGGGGGTCTCGAGCTCGTGCCTGTGACCGGGATCGTCGAGGCGCTTCGCGCGGTGAAGGACGAGGACGAGATCGAGGCGATCCGGCGGGCCGCACTTGCCGCCGACCGGTCGTTTGCGGCGCTGACTGCCGAAACGTGGATCGGCCGCAGCGAACGTGAGCTCGCGTGGCGGCTGCGCACGCTGATGCACGCGCACGGAATCGACCATCTCGGTTTCGATACGGCGATCGCCTCGGGGCGCAACGGCTCGAAGCCGCACGGCGAGCCGACCGACGATCTCGTCGAGCCGCGGATGCTCGTGACGGCGGATTGGGGCGCGCGCCTCGGCGGCTACTGCTCGGATTGCACGCGCACCGTCTCGACCGGCGAGCTGTCGCCGCGTCTGCGGGAGATCTACGACGTGTGCCTCGAGGCGCAGCTGGCAGCCGTCGAGGGCATCCGCCCGGGCATGACCGGGGTCGAGGCCGACCGCCTGGCCCGCGACGTGATCGAGGGGGCCGGGTACGGCGAGAACTTCGGGCACGGGCTCGGTCACGGGGTCGGGATGCTCATCCACGAGGCGCCGCGCCTCTCGACCGAGTCGCCGGACACGCTCGAGGTCGGCCACGTGATCACGATCGAGCCCGGCATCTACCTGTCCGGCGTAGGCGGGGTGCGGATCGAGGATCTTGCGGTCGTCCGCAAGGACGGCGTCGAGCTGCTCACCTCGTTCCCGAAGGAACTGGTCCAGGTCGGCTGAGCGAAGCCGGTTCGCGCACGGCCGAAGCGGCCGTGTCCGGCGGGGCTTCGTTGGAACGGCGGTTCGTACGCCCGGTGAGCCATGTCGGTTTGCCGTGGGGACTGTCCCCTTTCGTCGACGGAACGGCTCGGTTACAGGGACGAGGCGCTCCCCTGCCCGGCGGAGGCCCGTCTGGCGGCGCCTTGGCCCGCCTCACGCGCGCAGCGCCCGAGTAGGCCTCTCCAACAGGGATGCGGCGAGGAGGCAGAAGCGCTCGGGAACCGGGTGAGACTCTGCGAGGCGGCCCGGCGGAGCTACACTCCCGCGCCGTGGCCGAGGTCGTCTCGACGAACCAGTTCAAGAACGGCATGCACATCGAGCACGATGGGCAGACGTGGCGCATCATCGAGTTTCAGCACGTGAAGCCGGGCAAGGGCGGCGCCTTCGTACGGACGAAGCTCAAGGCCTACGACTCGGGCGCCGTCGTCGACCGCACGTTTCGGGCCGGCGAGAAGTTCGAGCGGATCCGGACCGAGCAGAAGAACATGCAGTACCTCTACGACGCCGGCGACGAGGTCGTCTTCATGGACGAAGAGAACTTCGAGCAGCTCTCGCTGCCGCGCGCCTCGGTCGAGGATGCACTCGACTTCATGCAGCCGTCGTCGTCGGTTCAGGTGCTCTTCGTGGGCGGAAACCCGTCCGGAGTCGACCTGCCGTCCTCGGTGGTGCTAGAGGTGACCGACACCGAGCCGGGCGTGAAGGGAGACACGGTCTCGAACGTGACCAAGCCCGCAACGCTCGAGACGGGCGGTGTCGTACAGGTTCCGCTCTTCGTCAACATCGGCGACAAGATCAAGGTCGACCCGCGCGAGAAGCGCTACATCAGCAGAGCCTGAGAAGCTCAGCAGGCCCGGTGCAGAATGACGTCTGGTGTCCATTCGGACACGCCGGGTGGCGCGAGGCCGCGCCCTTCAGTCGCCCCGATAGCGCCTGGATAGAGGACTCCCTACGTTTTCTGAAGACCGTGTCCTGCCCTCGCCCCACCCGGCGCGCCCGATCGACGAGCGTCATTCTGCAATGAGCTCTGAGCCGATACCGCCTACGCCGCCCGGCACTGCCGGGTTCGTAGGGCCATCACGCTAAGGTCCGCTCCACCGATGCCGAAGCTCGTCGATACCTCCATCCGCGTCCTCTCGCAGGAGCCGCTCGCCGGCGGCATGCCGACGGCCGAGCTGCTTCGCCTGGCCGAGATCCTCGACGGGGCGCACTACGCCTACCTCGAAGTCTCGGGCGGCGGCGCCTTCGATGCGGCTGTCCGGCGCGGCGTCGAGAGCCCCTGGGAGCGGATCCGGGCGATCAAGGCGCGCACGACGACACCGTTGATGCTCGCCGTTCGGGGACGGTTCCTGGTCGGGCCGCGGCCGGTCAGCGACGACCTCGTCCGCCGGTTCATGGCGAGCGCAGCCGAGAGCGGCATCGACGTGTTCCGGCTCCACGACCCCCTGAACGACGCCGGCAACCTGAAGGTCGCAGCGGAGGCGGTGATCGCCGCCGGCCGTGAGTTCGATGCCGGTCTCCTCTACGGAAGCAGCCGCCGGGAGGCGCTCATCGAGGCTGCTCGAAGGCTGCCCGAGATCGGCGCCGCCCGGATCGTGCTCGACGACCCGGCCGGCCTGCTCCAACCGCATCGCGCAGGCGAGCTCGTCCACGAGCTCCACGAGCTCACCGGGCTCCCGATCGGCCTTTACTGCCAGGGTGCAGGTCGAAACGGCCTTGCGGTCGCGCTCGAGGCGACCCGTGCCGGCCTCGATCTGATCGGCTGCGCCGTGTACCCCGTCGCGCTTGCGACGCACCGGATCTCGGCCGAGTCGCTGGCCCAGGCTCTGGCCGGGATCGGCCACGATGCAGGGGTCGACGTCGATGTCATGTGGCGCGCCGCCGAGCTCGTCGACGAGCACCTCGGTGACATGCCGATCAGCCCGCTCCTGCCCCGCGTGTCCGTTCGGGCCGCGTATCGCAAGCTGCCGGTGTGGCTTGTCTCGGTGGTCGACGGCCAGCTGCGCGCGAGCGGCCACGCGGACCGTCTCGACGAGGTGCTCGACGAAGTGGAGAAGGTTCGGCTCGAGGTCGGCTCCCCGCCGCTTGCCGCGCCGCTCGGGCAGGTCGTGGCCTCGCAGGCACTCGTGAACGTCCTCGGCGCCAACCGGTACGGGACGATCATCGACGAGGTCCGCGAGCTCGCGCTGGGTCGCTTCGGGAAGACGCCGGGCCCGATCGATCCCGCCCTCGAGCGGGCGGTGGCGCTGCACGACGACGGCCCCACCGGCGAGCCCGTTGCCATGGACGAGCTCCGCGACCAGGCTCAGGGCCTCGCGGCGAGCGAGGAGGAGCTGCTGCTCCTGGGACTGTTCGGCGCTGAAGCCGAGCCGCTGCTCCAATCGATCCGGCGGCGCTCGGCTGTCGACGAGGGGGTCGAGGCGGTCCCGGGCAAGGACCGCGACGAGCAGATCCGCTCTGTCGTGCGCATCGTGCAGGAGACAGGTGTCGGCGAGATCACGGTCGAGGAGGAGGGGGTCCGGGTGAGCGTGCGGCGGTCGGTCGCCGCTCCGGTCGCCGAGGTCCGGCGTGACAGCGAGGGAAGCGAGACGCCCTCGGTCGCGGCAGCGCCTGCCCGCGACGACGTCGTGACGATCGAGAGCCCGATGGTCGGCACCTTCTATCGCGCCCCGCGTCCGGATGCGCCGCCGTTCGTGGAAGAGGGCGATCCCGTGTCGCCCGGCCAGGTGCTGTGCATTCTCGAGGCGATGAAGCTGATGAACGAGGTGAAGGCCGAGATCGAGGCGATCGTGCGCCGCATCCACGTGAGCGATGCGCAGCCGGTCGAGTACGGCCAGCTGCTCTTCGAGCTCGAGCCTGTCAACGGCCGCCCGATCGGGGCGTAGGGATCAATGTTCCGCCGGGTGCTGGTCGCGAATCGTGGCGAGATCGCCGTCCGCGTGATCCGTGGGCTGCACGAGCTCGGGGTCGAAGCCGTCGCGGTCTACTCCACTGCCGACGCCGAGTCGCTCCATGTGCGGCTCGCCGACGACGCCGTGTGCATCGGCCCGCCGTCTGCCGCCGAGAGCTACCTGCGGATCCCGTCGATCATCGCCGCTGCCGCCACGACGGGATGCGAGGCCGTCCATCCCGGATACGGCTTCCTCTCGGAGAACCCGGCGTTCGTCGATGCGTGCGTCGACAACGACCTCGTCTTCGTCGGCCCCCCGGCGGGGGTGATGCGCACCATGGGGGACAAGATCGCGGCGCGTGTTGCGATGCGGGAAGCGAACGTGCCCACCGTTCCCGGCACGGACGGTGCCACGACGATCCGGGAGGCGAGCGTCGCCGCCGTCGAGATCGGCTATCCGGTGATGCTCAAGGCCTCGGCCGGCGGAGGTGGGCGGGGGATGCGCCTCGTCGACGATCCGGCCGACCTCGAGGATGCATTCGAAGCGGCGTCGTCCGAGGCCGCAGCTGCGTTCGGGGACGGAACGTTGTACGTCGAGAAGGTGCTGATGCCGGCGAGGCACGTCGAGATCCAGGTGCTCTGCGACACCTTCGGCGGTGTCCTGACCCTCGGCGAGCGCGAGTGCTCGATCCAGCGGCGCCATCAGAAGCTGATCGAGGAGACCCCGTCGCCTGCGTTGACGCCCGAGTTGCGTGAGGAGATGGAGTCCGCGGCCGAGCGTGCGTGTCGTGCAGTCGGCTACGTGAACGCGGGCACGTTCGAGTTCCTCGTCGGCCCCGACGGGCGCTTCTCGTTCATCGAGCTGAACGCCCGGCTGCAGGTGGAGCATCCGATCACGGAGCTGTGCACCGGAATCGACCTCGTTCGCGCGCAGTTCGAGATCGCCTCCGGCGGACGGGTTCCGGTGGAGGGACGCGCCCCGCGGCGAGGGCATGCGATCGAGGTTCGGGTCAATGCCGAGGACACGACGCGAGACTTCATGCCGGCGCCGGGACGAGTCACGAGCTTCGAACCGCCGCTCGGCCCCGGCGTCCGCGTCGACACGTTTGTCGAGAGCGGCGCCACGATCTCGCCGTACTACGACTCGATGATCGCGAAGCTGATCGTGTGGGACAGCGATCGCGTCTCGGCGATCGCCCGCGCCGAGCGGGCGCTCGGCGAGCTGCGGGTCGACGGCGTGCCGACGACCCGCGAGGCCGCGCTCGCGATCCTGCGCAGCGCGGAGTTCACGAGCGGGGCCTACTCGACCTCGACCCTGGCGGAGCTCGGCACCCTGGCCGCATGAGCCTTGTGATCGAAAACGAGCACGGGACGATCACCGTGCCGGACGGCGTCCTCGTCGGGATCGCAGTCGATGCGGCCGAACGGGTGGAAGGCCTCAAGGTCCGGCGCAAGCGGGCCGTCGACACCGATAGCCGCGTCGTGCGGCTGTCCGTGTCGGTGCGCCGTGGCGAGCCGCTCGTCGAGCTCGCCCAGCGTGCGCAGGAAGAGGTCGCCTCGACGTTCCAGTCAGTCTGCGGGATCGAGCCGACGGTGGAGATCTCGATCGGGGAGCTCGATTGATCTCCCGGCGCAGCGCGCGCCGCCAGGCGCTCTTCCTCGTGTACCAGTGGGACCTCTCGGAGAACGAGGTCGGCTCGCAGTACGGCGGCGAGATCGATCCCTGGGCGCTCGAGCTCGCCGAGGAGACCGTCGCGCGCGCGGCCGAGCTCGACCGGCGCATCACGGCGGCGTCCGAAGGGTGGACGGCAGACCGGCTCGGAGTGGTCGAGCGAAGCGCCTTGAGAGTCGCGATCGAGGAGCTCGACCGGCACGATGTCCCGTTCGAGGTGGCGATCGACGAGGCCGTTGCCTTCACCAAGCGGTATGCGTCCGACGAAGGGGCGAGACTCGTGAACGGGATACTCGGCCGGATCCAGCGGGAGGAGGCGGTAACGGAATGAGTGCGAGCGAATCGCTCGAACGGGCGGAGGAGCTGCTGGCGCGACTCGAGGCGGCTCGGACGCGGCTCGAGGCGACCGACGACCCGGAGCAGGCGATCGAGGTGCTCCAGGAGCTGGCGGAGCTTGCGAAGCAGATCGAGGTCGAGCTCCAGCAGGCCCGGCAGGCGGCCGATACGGATGCCGCAGGCGCCTGAGGAGCTGCGCGAGCTCTTCGAGGAGTACCTCGCAGAGCTGCCGTTCACGGCTGAGCTGGGGACGCTCATCGATCCGATCCGCTACTCGCTCGGAGGCAAGCGGGTCCGGCCCGTGCTGTGCCTGGCAGCCGGCGAGGCGGCGGGCGGCGCCCTCGAGTCGATCCTGCCGGCGGCCGCCTCGGTCGAGCTCGTCCACTCCTTCTCCCTCGTTCACGACGACCTGCCCGCGCTCGACGACGACGAGGAGCGCAGGGGGCAGCCGAGCGTCTGGGCGGCCTACGGGGAGGCGACGGCCATCCTCGCCGGGGACGCGCTCGTCTCGGAGGCCTTCAAGCTTGCGCTCGAATGCGGGAGCGACGTCGCACGCGAGCTCGTGGACGCGACGCTCGCGATGATCGGCGGCCAGCAGCAAGACCTCGAGGGCGGTCACGATCTGGCCGGGCTGCACCGCCTGAAGACCGGCGCGCTCTTCTCCGCCTCGATCATGTGCGGTGTGTGGGCCGCGGGCGTCCCGGCCGGCGAGCATGCCCCGTGGCGGGCGTTCGGAGCCGAGCTGGGGCTGCTCTTCCAGGTGGTCGACGACATCCTCGACGGCGACGGCTATGTCGTGGAGGTCGGCGCAACGGCCGCCCGTGACCTGGCCGATGGGGCCGCGGAGCACGCCGAGGCCCGTTTGCGCGAGATCCCGGCCGACACCTCGGTGCTCTCCGAGATCGTCGCCGGTCTCGCCTCCCGAACCTCGTGAGCCCAAAAAAACGCCTCGACGTGCTGCTCGTCGAGCGCGGGCTCGCCGAGACGAGGGCGCAGGCGCAGGCGCTCGTCATGGCCGGCCGCGTCCCTGGGCACGCGAAGCCCGGTGAGCAGGTCGACGAGGGTGTACTGCTCGAGATCGAGCAGCCGCCGCCCTATGTCTCGCGCGCCGGCTTCAAGCTCGCGCATGCGCTCGACTGCTTCGGTGTCGATCCCGCCGGCCTTGACTGCCTCGACCTCGGCGCGTCGACGGGTGGTTTTGCCGACGTGCTCCTGCAGCGCGGTGCGGCACGGGTGATCGCGCTCGATGTCGGCCACGGCCAGCTTCATTCACGGATCCGCGACGATCCGCGCGTCACCGTGCTCGAACGGACGAACGCCCGCGCGCTCACCTCGCTCCCGTTCGCACCCGCTCTCGTCACGTGCGACGTGTCGTTCATCTCGATTCGCACGGCCCTGCCGCCCTCGCTCGGCCTGGCCGCGCACGGCTGGCAGGCGCTCGTTCTCGTCAAGCCGCAGTTCGAGGCCGGGCGTGCCGATGCACCCAAGGGCGTCGTTCGGAGTCTCGAGGTTCGCCGCCGCGTTCTCCATCAGGTCGCGACCGCGGCGCTTGGCTGGCAGGCACGTGTCACCGGCGTCGTAGACTCGGGTCTCCCGGGTCCGAAGGGGAACCACGAGTTCGTGATGCATCTCGTCAACGATGACCGCCCTGAGCTGCCGCCCGAGCTGGAGGGATGGATCGACGATGCGACCGGTTGAGCGGGCGACCGTCGTCACGCACGGCGTGACGCGGAACGTCGACGAGGCGGCGGGCCGCCTTCGCGCGGTGGCAGAGGAGTGCGGCGTCGAGCTGTCGTTCGAGAGCGGCGAGGAGCCGGGGCCGGCTCCAGACCTGGCGATCGTCCTCGGCGGCGACGGAACGATGCTGCGGGCGCTGGCCCGGTTCCTCGACACGGGCGTGCCCGTCCTCGGCGTGAACTTCGGCCGCGTGGGCTTCCTGGCGGGGATCCCACCCGACGAGCTCGAGCACGGCCTCAGGAGGGCGTTCGCGGGCGAGTATGCCGTCCAGTCGCTTCCGACGCTCGAGGCGCAGGTCGCCGGGGAGCAGGAGGCGGCCGTCAACGACGTGGTGATCGTGAGCGCAACGCCGGGACGGATCATCGAGCTCGACTATTCGCTGGGCGGCGAGAGGCTCGGCCGCCAGCCGTGCGACGGGATGATCTGCGCCACACCGCCCGGATCGACGGCGTACAACCTGTCCAACGGCGGGCCGGTGCTCGTCTGGGGTCTCGATGCGGCGGTCGTCACGTTCGTCGCCCCGCACACCCTCCACGCCCGCCCGCTCGTGGTCGGCCAGGACTTCCAGCTCGATGTCGTGAACTGCACGCCGGATGTCGAGGCGGTCGTGCTCGTCGACGGGCATCCGCTCCGGTCGCTCATGCGCGACGACGTCGTGAGCGTTCGCTTCGGAACCAGCCGCACGTTGCTCGCGGCGCCCCCCGAGCAGACATTCTTCGGCCGGTACGCCCAGGTCTTCGGGATCGGCTGAGGGGCAAGCCCGCCGGCCGGGATCGGCCCGACCGGGTTCAGCTCCGGTGTTCCCGTCCCCGGCGATCACCACCGTTCGGCGCATTTCGAGCGGACGATGCAATCTCGACACGATGCCGCGACCACCCTGCCCCTACGATTGATCTCGAGGGAGGCGGGACCCCTCCCACCCATGGGTGGGGAACGGAACGAGTCGCCCGTCTTGGCGCTGGGTCGGTGAGTCGGGGCGGCTCCTGCCGGGCTCACAGCACGGGTGTTCGACGGCGCCCCGGGCGTCTCGGAGTGGGTGTCCAGGCAGGCGTACAACGACTGAGTGGCGCGGCGGGACCGCCCGAAACGGGCGTTCCTGCAGTCCCGCCGCCGCCGTAGGATGACCTCATGCTCCGGCGCCTCTTGATCGAGAACCTCGTCCTGATCCGGGAGGCCGAGCTCGAGTTCGATGCCGGCCTGAATGCGATCACCGGCGAGACGGGGGCGGGGAAGACGATCTTCTCGAACGCGATCGGCCTGCTCCTCGGGGCTCGTGGTGACTCTGCCCTGATCGGTGCCGCGGCGGAAGAGGCCTACGTCGAGGCTGAGTTCGATCTTCCCGACGACGAGCTACTCGGCCCGCTCGCCGATCTCTGCCCGCAGGACGAGGAGTCGCTCGTCGTCGCTCGGCGGATCTTTGCCGACGGGCGCACCCGCGCCTATGCCTGGGGCCGGAGCGCGGCCCGTGAGGACGTCGCCGCGGTGGTCGAGGCGCTGCTTGCGATGAGCGGTCAGTTCGAGCAGCGCCGGCTCGCACGCCCGTCGTACCAGCTCGCCGTCCTCGACGCGTACGCGGGGACGACGGCCACGGTGGCCGAGGCACGCCGGGCCTGGCGCGAGCTGGCCGCGGCGCGCCGCGCGGTCGACGAGCTCACGAGCGACACTGCGGCCGCTGCGGCGCGGATCGCCGAGCTGCGCGCGCTCGTCGAGGAAACCGAGGGCCTGCAGCCCTCGGCAGAAGACGACCTGCGCGGCCGAACGGGAACGCCTGCGTCATGTCACCGAGCTCTCCGATGCCGCATCGAGCGCACTCGCGGCGATCGCGCCCGACGAGAACGAAGGCGGCGCCGACCTGGTCGCGTCTGCCGAGAGCAGGATCGCGCCGCTCGAGCATCTCGCCCCCGAGCTCGCTGCCGCCGGAGAGGCTCTCCGGGGGGCCGAGCTGGCAATCCGGGAGGTAGGCACCGAGCTGCGCCGGTTCCTGGACTCCCTCGAGGCGCAACCGGGCAGGATCGAGGAGGTCGAGGCCCAGCTCGAACGGTTCGCCGATCTTCGTCGCCGCTTTCACGCCGAGACGTACAGCGAGCTGCTCGACCTCGCAGAAGCCGCCCGGATCGAGCTCGCCGCGCTCGACGAGGGCCACGATCCCGTCGGGGCTGCGCGGGCCGCGCTCGCCGCCGCCGAGGCCGAGATCGAGCGGCTGCACGAGGCGATCGGAGCGGCCCGCGCGGAGGCCGCGCCAAGGTTCGCGGAGGCCGTCGCGGTCGAGCTCGCAGGGGTGGGGATGGGAGAGGGCGAGTTTCGAGTCGAGCTCACTCGTGCCGACGCAGGGCCCTCGGGCGCCGACGACGTCGCGTTCTCGATCCGGCCCGAACGCGGGCCTTCGTTTCGGCCCCGTCGCCGAGACTGCCTCGGGAGGCGAGCTTTCGCGTGTCGCGCTTGCGATCGCGGCGGTCGGAGGGGGCGAGACGATGGTCTTCGACGAGATCGACGCCGGGATCGGCGGCACGACCGCGCACGCCGTCGGCGAGACCCTTCGCCGCCTCGCCGGCCGCGCCCAGGTGCTGACGATCACCCATCTCCCGCAGATCGCCTCCCTTGCCGACCGTCACTTCAGGGTCGAGAAGGTCCCCGGCGACCCCACTCACACACGGATCGAGGCCCTCGACGGCGACGCCCGCCGCGACGAGCTCGAGCGGATGCTCGGAGGCGCCGAGTTCCTTGCCGCCCTTCGCGAGTAGCCTGCTCGCCCCCCTGCTGCCTGTCAGGCGGGAGGGCTTCGTCGCCGAGAAGGCGACGATGTTCGCGAAGAGCCGCGGCGAGAGCCGCAGGAAGCGGCTTGCGAGGTAGACGAGCTCCAGGTCGTTCCAGCCCGCCATGAGGCTGCCGGATCGCCGCCTCGTCAAAGATGTGGAGGTGCGTCGGGGTCGTGGTCGAGCGGCCGTCCGGCGAGCATCGCAAGCCGGTTTCGGAGGCGGAAGAAGTTCGGGAACCGAGCCGACGAAGCGGCCGCCCGGGCGGAGCACGCGCCGGGCCTCGGCAGACGACCGCGTCAGGATCGCGCAGGTGCTCGAGGAGCTCGCCTGCAACCACCACATCGAACGTCTCGCTTTCGAACGGGAGCGGCTCTTCCACATCGCCGAACCGTGTTTCGATCCCCAGGGTGGCTGCGGTCTCGAGGGCGTTCGTGTCGACGTCGATGCCGACGACCGAGTTCCCCTCGAGGTAGGCGCGCGTGAGCGCCCCGTACCGGCACCCGAGATCGAGCACCCGCCGGTCGGGGCCACCCACGAACCGGGCGAAGACGCCGGCCCGCTCGTCACCGCCGAAGACGAAGCCCGTCGTCCTGCTCCGGTGGTGCTCCTCGTACCGCTCTCGGAGTCGCTCCCGGCTGCTCACGGGAAGCAGCGTAACGACAGGCGCCGTCATCCCCTGGCCGTAGCATCGGGTCGGTGCAGGCGAGACGGCGACTGCTAGGGTGGGATTCCGTGGGTTGGCTCACGGGTGAATGCTCCTTTCGAGCCGGGAATAGCCCGAGGTGAGTGGCTCTCTTCCCGACGAAGTTCGTCTTTGTCACGGGCGGTGTCGTCTCGTCGCTCGGCAAGGGAATTACCGCCGCGTCGCTCGGCCGCCTCCTCAAGGAGCGGGGCCTCAAGGTGCAGGTGCAGAAGTTCGACCCGTACCTGAACGTCGATCCCGGCACGATGAGCCCGTTCCAGCACGGCGAGGTGTTCGTCACCGAGGACGGCGCCGAGACCGACCTCGATATCGGCCACTACGAGCGGTTCATCGACGAGAACCTCTCCCGCGCCGCCAACCACACGGCCGGCGCGATCTGGGACCGGGTGCTCCGAAAGGAGCGCAAGGGCGAGTACCTCGGCTCGACAGTGCAGGTGATCCCGCACATCACGAACGAGATCAAGGCGCGGATCCGCTCGGTGGCGGACGCGACCGACACCGACGTCGTCATCTCCGAGATCGGCGGCACCGTCGGCGACATCGAGTCGCAGCCGTTCCTCGAGGCGATCCGGCAGTTCCGGCGCGAGGTGGGGAGCGAGAACGTGCTCTACATCCACGTCACCCTCGTACCGTTCATCGCGAACGCCGGCGAGCTGAAGACGAAGCCGACCCAGCATTCCGTCAACGAGCTCCGGCGGATCGGGATCCATCCCGATGTCGTCGTCTGCCGGTCGACCGAGCCGCTCGGAACCGACATCCGCGACAAGATCGCCCTCTTCGCCGACGTCGACCCGGAAGCGGTCGTCTCCGCCGTCGACGTCCCCGACGTCTACCTCGTCCCGAAGGCGCTTCAGGAGCAGGGCCTCGACCGGCTCGTCTGCGAGAAGCTCGGTCTCGACGCCGGCGCCTCGAGTCTCGGCGAGTGGGACGAGCTCGTCAGCCGGCTCGGCGAGCGGCGCGAGACCGTCGAGATCGCACTGGTCGGCAAGTACGTGAAGCTTCACGACGCCTACCTCTCGGTGCATGAGGCCCTCAAGCACGCCGGGATCACGAACGGCTGCAACGTCCGCGTCAGCTGGGTCGATGCCGAGCAGATGACGCTCGAGGAGGCTCGCGCAGAGCTCTCCGGCGTCGACGGCGTGCTCGTCCCGGGGGGGTTCGGATCGCGCGGGTGGGAGGGGAAGATCCTCGCCTGCCGGGTCGCACGGGAGGATGCGATCCCGTACCTCGGCATCTGCCTCGGCATGCACGTGGCCGTTTCCGAGTTCGCCCGCCACGTCTGCGGCCTCGACGGCGCCAACTCGACCGAGATGGACCCGGAAACGCCGTTTCCCGTGATCGACCTGCTTCCCGATCAGAAGGACATCGAGGATCTCGGCGGCTCGATGCGGCTCGGTGCCCAGGCCGTCGAGCTCCAGGAGGGAACGAGGACGCGCGATCTCTACAAGAAGGCCGTCGTCTCCGAGCGCCACCGCCACCGCTACGAGGTCAACAACGCCTACCGGCACCAGCTCGTCGACGCGGGCCTCGTGATCAGCGGCACGTTCGAAGAAGGGCGCCTCGTCGAGATCATCGAGCTGCCCGACCATCCGTGGTTTGTCGCCTCGCAGTTCCATCCCGAGTTCAAGTCGCGGCCGACGCGGCCGGCGCCGCTCTTCCGCGAGTTCGTGCGCGCAGCGCTCGACCGGTCGCGTGAGCGCCGCAGCGAGCTGGCGGAGCTCACGACCTGACGAGAGACCGTCGCGGCGCCGTCTACGATGAGCGCCCGTGGAGCCTCGCCCGTTGCAGAATGAAGCTTCGACGTGTCGACGCGCCGGCGGGCCGCGACGCCGGGGCAGCTTCTTCACCGGCCTAGTGGCAGCGCTCATCTCCCCCGTGATGTCGGGGTGCCCGGCCACCTCGGCTTGCGGGCGGCGGCGAGTCCGGCCGACACAGGTGGGGATCTCGCCGTGAATCAAGAGCCGCTCGACTTCTTCCTCGAGCTCGTTGCCGTGCCCAGTCCCTCTGGTGAAGAGCGCGAGGTTGCCGACCGTGTGCTCGGCTACCTCGGCGACCTCGGCGTCGCCGCCGACGAGGACGACACCGGCCCGAGGCTCGGCTCGACGATGGGCAATATCTATGCCTCGCTGGAGCCGACGACCGAAGGCGAGCCACTCTTTCTCTGCGCGCATCTCGACACGGTTCCGCCGTCCGACGAGATCGAGCCGGTAGTCGAGGAAGGGATCGTTCGAAATCGCAGGGACACGATCCTCGGCGCCGACAACAAGGCTGCGGTGGCGGCGATGCTCGAGGCCACGCGACGCGTGCTTGCAGAGGGACGTCCGCACGCCGGAATCGAGCTCGTCTTCACGTCGAAGGAGGAGGTCGGCCTCGTCGGCGCGGCGGCGTTCGACCATCGCCGCCTGCGCGCACGCGTCGGCTACGTCTACGACCAGGCAGAGCCGGTGGGCGGCATCATCCTCGGGGCCCCGTGGGGGGAGCACCTCGACGTGACCTTTCACGGGCGTGCCTCGCACTCCGGGATGTTTCCCGAGGAGGGCCGGTCGGCTATTGCCGCCGCGGCGAGGGCGATCTCCGAGATGCGGCTCGGCCGGGTCGACGACGACACGACCGCGAACATCGGGATGATCGAAGGCGGCACGGCCGCGAACATCGTCCCGGAGCGCTGCACGCTCGTGGGTGAGGCCCGCTCGCACGACCAGCAGGCGCTCGCCCGCCAGGTGCAGGCCATGCAGGACGCGCTCACCTTCGCCGCGGGCATCACCGAGTGCGAGGTCGAAACGACGATCACGAAGACCTATCCGGGGTACCGATTCGCGAAGGACGACCTGGCCGTGCGTCTCGCCGCCGACGCGTTCGGCCGCTGCGGCTTCGAGCCGCGTTACGGGCTCTCGGGCGGCGCGGCCGATGCGAATGCCTTCAACGCCCACGGCCTTCAATGCGTGAACCTGGCAAACGGGATGGCGAACATCCACACCCCCGACGAGCACATCAGCGTCTCCGATCTCGATGCGATGGTCGAGGTCACGCTGGCGCTCTTCGATGCCGCGCGGTCCTGATCGTGGCGACCGAGGTGCAGCTGAGCTCGTCCCTGCTCGAGATCCTGCGGTGCCCGTTCTGCTACTCGAGCCTCGAGGGCACCGGTGCGGGGCTCTCCTGTCCCCGCTGCGGGCGGAGCTTCGGAACCGCAGGTGAGATCCCACTGATGCTGCACCCGGAGCTGCCCGGCGGCAAGGCGAAGCTGATCGAGGCAGAGGGGTGGGTCGAGAAGGCGAAGGCCGAAGGGTGGTACGAGCCCGACGACGACCTCGACCGGATCTTGCCGTTCCCGGCCCGCGAGATCGCCGGTTGGACGGATCTGAACTGGCTTGCCAACGGCCACTCCTTCCAGGTGCTGCTCGATCGCTACGTCGAGGGAGCGGCGAGGCCTGAACGTGCTCGAGCTCGGCGCGGCCAAGGCGTGGGCGGCGCCGTACTGGCGTGAGCGCGAGAGCCGGTACGTGGCAACCGACATCCTCGTCGACGCCAAGATCGGTCTCGGCCGGGGAGCGTTCTACGGTGACTTCGCCCGGGTGCAGGCAGACGGCGAGCATCTCCCGTTCCCGGACGGGCTCTTCGACGTGACCTACTGCGTCGCAACGCTCCACCACGCGCTCGACCTGCCGAAGATGCTCGCCGAGATGGCACGTGTCACCGCCCCCGGAGGCGTCGTCGCGGGACTGAACGAGGGCACCCGGGGCGTCTTTCGCAACAGCGAGAACCCGGCGCAGGAGGGCGAGAAGGCGCTCGGCATCAACGAGCACGTGCACACCGTCTGGGCCTACCTCGAGGCGTTCCGGCACGCCGGCCTGCAGGTGCGGCGCATCGAGCGCTCCGAAGGCTGGCCGCCGGTCCCCTGGGGCGGGCTCCTGTCGCGGATCCCGAAGATCGGCATGACCCTCGGCACGTTCGTCCATCTGTCGGCCGCGCCGTACGGCAGCGTCTCGCTCTATGCCAGACGCCGCTGAGGCCCGGCCGAAGCTGCAGCGAAGCCGCCAGCCGGCCCCGCCGGTCGTGCGCGCGCTGCCGTGGATCGGCCTGCTCCTCGGCATCCTCGCCTTCTTCTGGATCGAGGCTGCGTCGCGAAAGACGCCGTGGCTCTTCACCGACGAGCTCGAGTGGTCGCAGCTCTCGCGTGCGATCGCGAGCACCGGGCACGCCGCCCGGCGTGGGCAGGCGCACTCGTTCGAGTCGCTCTACTCGTACCTGATCGCACCGGCGTGGTGGATCCACTCGACCTCGTCGGCCTACGCCGCGGTGAAGTACGTGAACGCCGTCGTGATGTCCCTCTCCGCCGCTCCGACCTATCTCCTGGCCCGCATGCTGGTGGCGAAGCGAGCCGCTCTCGTCGTCGCGCTCCTGTCGATCGCGATCCCGGCGATGACATACGCCACCTTCATCGTCCCGGAAGCTCTCGCCTACCTGTGGTTCACGCTTCTTTCCCTGCTGGCGGTGCGGGCGATTGCCCATCCGACCCGGAGCACGGTGGCGCCGGCAGTGATCCTCGCTGCGCTTGGAGCCTGGGTGAGAGCCGAGTTCGTCGCGCTTCCGGCGATCCTCGCCTTCGCGGCGGCGTTTGCCTGGATGGCGGCCCAGGCACACCAGGGGACGCTCGCCTCGCGCTGGCGGCACGTGATCGGCGCCGCGGCTGGGCTCGCGGTCATCGGCTTCGTGTTCAACGACCTCGTCGTCGAGCACGTTCATTCCTGGACGTTCGGCGAGTACATCAACGGGAACACGGTCACGCAGGCCGGTCTCGCGGCTGGGGCGCTCGCAATCGGGCTAGGCGTCGGCCCGGTGATCGCCGGGGTCAGCTCACTCTGGCTGCGCGAACGCTCGGACGACGCCGTGTACCGGGCCTTTGCCTCATATCTCGCGGCGTCGGTGATCGTGCTCGTCGTCTACGCGGCGGGCAAGCAGACCTTCTTGCTCCAGGCGCTCCATCCGTTGATCGAGGAGCGCAACGTGTTCTTCTTGTCCCCGCTGCTGCTGCTGGGAACGGCGATGCTGTTCGAGTCGAGACGGCTCGACTGGCGTCTCGTCGCACCCGTCACAGCGCTCGTCATCGCGTGCGTCTGGTCGGGAAAGTTCGAGGTCGGCCAGCCGTACTTCGAGGCACCGGGCCTCTCGGTGCTGACGCTCGTCAACCGTCAGTACTGCTGGGATGTGAACGATTTTCACCGGCTCCTGATCGCTGCCGCCGCCGTATCGCTCGCGCTCGTGGCGCTTCGCAGGCGGCGCTGGGCGCCACCGCTCGCCGCGGCGCTCGCCGCCGGCTGGCTCCTTACCGGCGAGATCTACGCCACCGTCTCGAACGATCACTTCTCGACGAACAAGTTCGCCAAGCTCGTTCCACCGCCGCGAAGCTGGGTCGACGAGGATGCCCATGGTGCGCAGACCACGTTTCTCGGCCAGGCGATCGCCGACGCCGACCAGATGTGGTCGATCGAGTTCTGGAACCCGAACCTGAACCGCGTCGAGAGCCTCGACGGGAGCGCTCCCGGCCCGGGGCCCGCCCCGGAGGCCGGCCTCGAGACGATCGACGGCGCGCTCTCGCCACTACACCGGCGACCCCTACACGCTCGCCGGCCTCGGCGTCCAACTGGACGCGCCCATCGTGGCTCAGCGTGACGGTCTGACGCTGTACCACACCCCGACCCATGGCACCTCCTCAGCGAGGAGCAGAACGTGTTCTCCGACGGTTGGGGCGCTAGCCCGATCGGCTACACGTTCTTCCGCCAGGGAGGCCCCGGCACGCTCGTGATCGACCTCTCGCGCACGGGCTACCGGGGCAATACGCCTCCCGGCCGCGCGACGATTCGGGTCGGCACGGTTCGCCTCGACGAGAGCGGGGTGCCGGTGATCGACCGCGTACTCGCGGTACGGCACGGTCGTGGTGCCAAACGGGGCGGCGTGACCGAGCGGATTCACGTCGCGGCGACCCCGGTCACGGTCTCGATCGTGATGACGACCTTCATCGACGCCGACCGATCCGCGGCTGCCTCGCCGCTCAGCCCGCGTTCACGTTCGTCCCGGATCGCTAGCGCCCGACATCCGCAGGTCGTGCCGCAGAGTCCGGGATCCGCCGGCGCAGATTCGGGGAACCAGGAGACGTTTCCGGGCTTGGTCGCGTACAACCGCAGCCCCGAACGGGCACGCCGCGCCTCGTGGCGGTATCGTCCCGCGCCGTGAGGGTCGGCGTCGCCAAGGAGATCAAGTCGGACGAATATCGCGTTGCGCTGACTCCGGCGGGTGCCCTCGAGCTGATCAACCGCGGCCACGAGGTGACGATCGAGACCGGGGCCGGCACCGGCAGTGCGTTCAGCGACGCCGCGTACGAACGCGTCGGTGCCCGGATCGGGTCGGTCGACGAGGTCTGGGAACGAAGCGAGCTCCTGCTCAAGGTCAAGGAGCCGATCTCGTCGGAGTACGGCCGGCTACGGCCCGGGTTGACGCTCTTCACCTACTTGCACATCGCCGCCGACGAGCCGCTCACCTCCGCCCTGGTCGAATCGGGAGTCACCGCCGTCGCGTACGAGACGGTCGAGACGACCCGGGGCGCACTTCCGCTGCTCGCGCCCATGTCGGAGGTTGCCGGGCGCCTCTCCGCGCAAGCCGGCGCCTACTTCCTCGAGAAGCCGTTCGGCGGCCGGGGCCTGCTTCTCGGCGGCGTGCCTGGAGTAGCGCCGGGCCGCGTGGTGATCATCGGCGGCGGGATCGTCGGCTACAACGCCGCGATCATGGCGCTCGGGCTGGGCGCGCAGGTGACGATCCTCGAACGCTCGATCGACCGGATGCGGCATCTCGAGGAGATCCTCTCTGGCCGGGTGACGCTACTCATGTCTTCGAGGCTCCAGGTCGCAGCCTCGGTCGAGGGCGCGGACCTCGTGATCGGCGCGGTCCTGATCCCCGGTGCGCTCGCACCGAAGCTCGTGACGCGCGAGATGATCGCGAGCATGAACGACGGTGCGGTCGTGGTCGACGTGGCGATCGACCAGGGCGGCTGCTTCGAGACGTCGCACCCGACGACACATTCCGACCCCGTGTTCGTGGTCGACGGTGTCATCCACTACTGCGTCGCCAACATGCCGGGCGGCGTGCCGATCACCTCGACGCAGGCGCTGACGAACGCCACGCTCCCGTACGTCGAGGCGATCGCCGATCGGGGTCTGCGCGCGGCTGTTGCGGCCGATCCGGCGCTCGCGAAGGGCGTCAACGTGCTCGGGGGCAAGATCACGTACGAGGCGGTCGCCGAGGCGCACGGCCTCGCACACACGCCGCTCGAGGGCGCCCTCGCGCTTGCCGGCTGAGTTCTAGGACGGAGTCTTGTTGCCGGAGCGGGGCGCCGGGCTGAGCCGGACGACGAGCCACGTCGCGCCCGCCGCAAGCGCCACCACGGCGACGATGAAAGCGGCGAATCCAAGCAGTCCTAGAACGGTTCCCACGAGACTAGGATAGCCGCGTGGCAAGGGCGTGTGTGATCGTGCTCGATGCCGTCGGGGCCGGGGAGCTGGCCGACGCCGGCGACTATGGCGACGAGGGGTCGGACACCCTCGGAAACATCGCGAAGGCGGTCGGTGGTCTCGATCTGCCGACGCTCGAGGCACTTGGGCTCGGGAACGTCGAGCCGTTGCTCGGCTGCCCGCCGCAGCCCGGAGCGCCGGCGGTCGCCGGGCGGCTCGTTGAGCGCTCACGCGGCAAGGACACGACGACCGGCCACTGGGAGCTGATGGGGATCCTGACCCCGCTGGCAATGCCCACCTATCCACATGGCTTCCCGGACGACGTGATCGACCCGTTCATGAACGAGACGGGCCGCGGTGTGCTCGGGAACGTGCCAGCGAGCGGCACCGACATCATCCAGGAGCTCGGCGAGGAGCATCAAAAGACCGGCAAGTGGATCGTGTACACGAGCGCGGACTCCGTCTTCCAGCTGGCCGCCCACGAGGACACGATCCCGCTCGAGGAGCTCTACGACGCCTGCCGGGTCGCCCGCGGGATCCTGAAGGGAAAGCACGCGGTCGGGCGCGTGATCGCACGGCCCTTCACCGGCGAGCCGGGCAACTATCAGCGCACGTCGAACCGGCACGACTTCTCGCTCGAGCCGCCGCGCCCGAACTACCTTTCGCTGGTTCGAGAGGCCGGCGCGAAGGTCTACGGCGTCGGGAAGATCAACGACATCTTCGCGGGCTACGACATCGACGAGTCGTTTCCGACCAAGTCGAACGTGGAGGGGATCCAACGGACGGAAGAGCTCCTGCGCGGGATCGACGACGGCCTCATCTTCACGAACCTCGTCGAGACGGACATGCTCTGGGGCCACCGCAACGACCCCGAGAACTTCCACCGCTGCCTGCAGGACTTCGACCGGCGCCTACCTGATCTCCTCGACGCGCTGCGCGAAGGAGACCTGCTCATCATCACCTCGGATCACGGGTGCGATCCGACGACGCCTTCGACAGACCATTCGCGCGAGCATGCACTCCTGCTCGCCTATGTCCCCGGACGGAATGCGGCCGGGCGGGTGTATGCCGACGGCGAGTTCGCCGATGTGGGGGCCACCGTGAACGCCTGGCTGGGCGGCAAGGGCGCGCGGGGCGTGCCCGGCTCGCCGATCGTCGAGGCATGACCGGGCTGCGTCCCTGATCGGCGGAGCTCGTTGATGCACGGCACCGCAGGCCCGGCCGGCATCCCAGTTCCGGCCGGTACCCCAGTCCGGCCGGTACCCCAGTTCCGGCCAATACCCCAGTTCCGGCCGCCGAGCTGATCCAGCGGAAGCGGGACGGGGAGGAGCTGGCAGACGCCGAGATCGCCGATCTGGTGCTCGGATACGCGCGGGGTGAGGTGCCCGACTACCAGATGGCGGCGTTCTGTATGGCCGTCTACTTCCGTGGGCTGTCGAGCCGGGAGACGTTCGCGCTGACAGACGCGATGGTGAGGAGCGGCGAGACGCTCGATCTGGGCGCGGCCCTGGGCAGGAAGGTCGTCGACAAGCATTCGACGGGTGGGGTGGGGGACAAGACGACGCTCGCTGTGGGCCCGATCGTCGCCGCCTGTGGGGTGCCCTTCGGGAAGATGAGCGGCCGGGGCCTCGGCCACACCGGCGGAACCCTGGACAAGCTCGAGGCGATTCCGGGTTTTCGGATCAGCCTCACGACCGACGAGCTCGTTCGTCAGGTTCGCGAGGTCGGGATGGCGATCGTGGGGCAGACAGCCACGCTTGTGCCGGCGGACTTACTGCTCTACGGCCTTCGGGACGTGACGGCGACGGTGGATCAGCTCTCCCTGATCTCGGCTTCGATCATGTCCAAGAAGATTGCGGCGGGCGCCCAGGCGATCGTGCTCGACGTGAAGGTGGGGTCGGGTGCGTTCATGAAGACGATCGAGGACGCGCGCGAGCTGGCGGAGTCGATGCTCGCGCTTGGCCGGGAAGCGGGCCGCGAGGTCGTCTGCCTGCTCACCGACATGGACCAGCCACTCGGAGCCGCCGTCGGCAACGGCCTGGAGGTGATCGAGGCGCTCGAGACGGTACGCGGTCGCGGACCGGCTGACTTCACCGAGCTGGTGCTCGACGCAAGCGCCCGGCTGCTCGCACTCTCCGACCTCGGCATCGGGCTCGAAGAAGGCCGCTCCAGAGCCGAGCAGGCCGTTGCCGACGGCTCCGCCGAGGCGACGTGGTGGCGCTGGATCGAAGCGCAGGGCGGAAGCATCGACGAGTCCGCGATCGAGCGTGCACCGATCGTCCGTGAGGTGGTCGCGGGCCGGGCGGGCACCGTCGAGGACCTGGACGCCATTCGCGTCGGGGTCGCGGCGCTTCATCTGGGTGCCGGCCGCCGTGTGAAGACCGACACCATCGACCATGCCGTGGGCGTCGTCTGCCGTTGCAAGCGCGGCAGCCGGGTCGAGGCCGGCGACGTGCTCGCCGAGATCCATGGGCGCGACGAGGAGACGGCTGCAGCCGGCGTGGCCGAGGTCGCGGCCGCCTACGCGATTGGCGATGCGGCCCCCCGGGAGCACCCCGTGCTGCTCGAGGTCATCGACTAGGAGCTCTTCATACGTCGAGCGACCTCGCCGCTTCCGACCTCCCCGAAACCGAGGCTTGGTCCGAGACGGTCTCACGCGAGGGCCCCCGCTGCTTCCCTCAGCGATCCCCAGAGCGACCGTCGACGCCCCGGTGTCGATCGCAGCGGCCCGCGTCTCCCGGGGCAGCCGCCGCCGCAACGGCGATGGACGCAGAGCTAGCGTGTCCTGATGCCCGAGCTTCCCGAGGTCGAGACCGTGAGACGGCGGCTGGCACCGCTCCTTGAGGGCCGTCGGTTCGACAGCGTCGAGATCTCGGATGCCCGCCTGACACGCCCTCTCGATCCCGGCGTTGGTCGCCCGGGAGCTCGAGGGTGAGCGCGTCGCGAGTCTCGAGCGCCGCGGCAAGTATTTGATTGTTCGGTTCGAGTCGGGTCTGTCGCTGCTGATTCACCTCCGGATGACGGGCTCTCTCCGGCACGCAGCCGGCGGTTCGCTCTCGGACGATCCCTATCGCAGGTCTGTTGTCAGATTAGACGACGGGTCGGATGTCGCTTACCGCGATGTTCGGCGCTTCGGCACGTGGCTCGTGCTCGCTCCGGGCGAGCTCGACGAATACCTCGACGCGCGCGTCGGCCCCGAGCCGCTCGGCCCGGCGTTCCGGGGCGCACCTTTTGCCGAGTATCTCGCCGGCCGGCGCGCTCCGATCAAGGCGGTCATCCTCGACCAGCGCACGGTCGCGGGCGTGGGGAACATCTATGCGGACGAGGCGCTGTGGCGCGCCCGGATTCACCCGCTGCGTGAGGCTCGCAGCCTCGGGCCGGATGAGGTCAAGGAGCTCCGCCGGCGGATTCGGCAGGTGCTGCAGCTCGGGATCAAGCGGCAGGGCTCCACGTTGCGCGACTACTCGCTCCCGGACGGGGAGCCGGGCACGATGCAGGCGGAGTTCATGGTGTACGGCCGGGCGGGCGAGCCGTGCGAGCGTTGCGGGACGCCGATCGAGCGCATCCGCGTCGGCGGGAGGGGCACGTGGTACTGCCCTTCGTGCCAGCCCTCGCCGCTCGCGCTCGCGAGCCGCGACGATCTCTAGAGTGGACGGGTGGCCAGGACGTACAAGACCGAGGCGATCGTGCTGCGGTCGATCCGGTTCTCGGAATCCGACCGGATCCTGCATCTCTATACGCGCGAGCGGGGTCGTATCGGAGCGATCGCGAAAGGCGTCAGGAAGACGAAGTCTCGGTTCGGCGCCCGCCTCGAGCCGCTCTCGCACCTCGAGGCGATGCTTCACGAAGGCTCGGGGGAGCTTCATACGGTCACGGGGGTCGAGCTTCTCGCTTCGCATCGCACCGTGCGTGAGGACACCTACCGGCTCGGCGCGGGGCTTATCGGCGCTGAGGCGATGCTCCGGCTCTTCGGTGAGCCGGAACCGAACGAGCGCGCGTTCCTCGCACTTGCACGGTTTCTCGATGTGCTCGACGGGGTGGAGCACGCTGTCGGCGGCAAGAGCAAGCCGGAGCTCGACTCGCTCGCGCTGTCGTTTCAGCTCAAGCTCCTTTGGCTCTCCGGCTATCTCCCGCATGTGACCGCGTGTGTGGAGTGCGGGTCAACCGGTGATCTCGCCGGGTTTTCGGCGCGCGCGGGGGGCGCTGTGTGCCGTTCCCACTCGGTCGGGGCGTTCCCGCTCTCACCGGAGGGGCTTGCGGGTGTGGAACAGCTGCTCTCGCTCCCGTTCGTGGACGCAGCGGTAGCCGAGCTCGGCGATCGGGCTCGTCGCGACGCGCTTGCCGTAGTGACCGCGTCCTACGAGGAGCACGGAGGCTTTCGGCTTCGGAGCCTGTCCGCTTGAAGCGCGAGCTCGGCGACGGCTATGAGCTCGACGACGATCCCTCGCGGATCGACATCTCGGCCGTTCACGCCTTCATCTCCGAGCGCTCGTACTGGGCGCCGGGGCGCGAGTACGAGGTACAGGAGCGACTCGTGCGCGAAGCAACCCGTGTGGTCGGCCTGTACCACGACGGCGCCCAGATCGGCTTCTGCCGGGCCGTCACGGCGTTCGGCCTACCGGCCGTCTACCTGGCAGACGTCTACGTCCTCGACGAGCACCGCGGTCGCGGGCTCGGGGTGGAGCTTGTCCGCGAGATGATCGAGAACGGCCCGTTCAACGACCGCGCCTGGTTCCTGCATACCGGCGACGCGCACGGCCTGTACCAAAAATTTCGGCTTCGGCTCGCCCAGCGAACGCCTGATGGAGCGCCTGCCGCCGACGCACGGCTAGCCGCTCGAGCGATCCTCGGGTGTAACGCCGGTGGGGGCGTCGAGCGCGCTGAACGCATGAGCCGTCTTGCGCCCGGTGGCCGGCGCAGCCTACGACGCCTTGGTTTGTCGGTGTCCTCGCCCGGGTGGGTGTCAATGCAAGACCTGACACCCTCGGTCCGGGGAGTGCTTACAGATCGTCGGGCGGGCCGTCGAGGTGGGGGCCGTTCCAGCGCGGCTTCCCCGTTGCATCCAGTGCGGCCGGGGGCCCGTCGAGGCGCGGGCTCTTCCAGAATCGCCTGCCGGTGACGCTGCTCCGGTACGGATTCATCCGATGCGGCAAGGGCGAGCATTCGTAGAGCGCGTAGATGACCACCGCGGGCACTCCGATCACGAAGACGAGTACGACAACGAGGGAGAAAATATGGAACATCGGGTCACCTCCTTGTTCATTGCCAACCAGTGCGACCGAGAGCACAGCATTGGCGCCGGCGCAAAAGCTGTCATCCGCAGAAGACCGCGTCGCAGTGCGGCAAACCCACAATCGGCCGCCCCCGATGCGCCTCATACCGGTGTCAGGTCTTGCAATCGCACATCGCGCGCTGGGGCAGCCGTGCGAACCGAGACCTGACACCGCTCATCTGGCCCGCCGGCGCATCCGAGCGGTCTTGCGCTGAATCGGTGTCAGGTCTTGCAATCGCACACTGGGCGGGGCAGGTGTGTGAATGCAAGACCTGACACCACCGGGACCGACACCACCGGGACCCGGCCGGCCCAAAATCCGCGTCGCTTCGTCACGGATCGGATGCCGGGCGCGGGGCCTAGGTGGTGCGTAACATCAGGCCAAATGCTTCCCGAGGGCGTGTACCACTGGACCGCGGCTCATCCCGAGTGGGATGGGCCGGTGTCGGCTTACGCAATCGACGACGGCGCACGGCTGATCCTCATCGACCCGATCGGCGTTCCGGACGCCGTGCGCGTGCTGTTCGGATCGCGTGAGGTGGTCACGGTGCTCACCTCGACCTGGCACGAGCGCGACGCCGCAGTACTCGGCTTTCCGGTGTGGGCCCCGGCCCCCGATCGCCCCGAGGATCAGCTCGTCCCGGCGACGCGCTATGCGATCGGCGACTCGGTGTTCGGGTTGGTTGCGTATCCGGGCCGCGAAGGACAGCTTGACCTCGTGCTCTGGAGCGAGCGGCTTCGCGCAGTGATCTCCGGCGATACGCTCGTCAACCTCGGCAACGGGCTCGAGATCCCGGCGAGTTGGCTGCCGGACGGCGTCAGCGTCGAGGAGGTCGCGGACGGGCTGAGGCCGCTGCTCGAGAGGCCCGTGGAGATCGTGCTGCCAACGCACGGGGAGCCCGTCGACCGCGCGGCCCTAGAACACGCTCTCGCCTGATCCGGCGGCTACGGCGCGAGGACGAATCGGGCTGGCTTCCGGAACGCCGGTCACGTCGTCCCTCAGTTCCAATGCTGCCCGCCCCCGCTGTTCGATCCACCAGGCCGACGTTCGTCCAAACGACGCGACGGTGCGTCATTTCCACACGCTCGTCCGTCCGCTGGTGCCCGCGCCGCCATAGGCTTGCCGCAGTTGGACTTCTGCATCTACAGCCGAGATGCGACCGGGTCGGCAGAGCTGCGTGACGACCCGGAACTACAAGAGGCGCACTGGGCGTACATGGACAGGTTCGCGGGGTCGATGATCGCCCGCGGCCCAACACTCGACTCCAAACGGGAGACCGCAACGGGCAGCCTTCACGTACTCGCACTGCCGAGCGTCGGGGCGGTGCGCGAGTTCGTGGCGTCGGAGCCGAACAACCTCGCGGGCGTCTACCGGGAGCACTTGGTCTGGCGGTTCACGAACCTACTTGAGCGCTCGATGTGGGAGTTCTCGGGGCAAGCGGGAGAGCCGCGCTTTCTGGTGATCGGCCGCACGCAGCTCCCAGCGGGAACGCTCCCACCAGAGCTGCTGGGGCAGCTGATCCTGTACGGAGCGCTTGCCACACTCGACGGCGCCGAGCCAACCGGAGTCGCGCTCGTCCTTCAGGCGCCGGACCGGGAAGCCATCGAGGCCCTGATGAGGGACGAGCGCAAAGCTATTGGTGCGATGTCGGAGCTCGAGGTCCACAACTGGGAGGCCGGCGGTCGACGCTGAAACGCCGCTTTGCCGAAGCACCTGCTTCGGGGGCCTGGCAAACCCCTCGGCCCAGGCGAGCGGTGTTACCCCCGGGCGGCGTGGGGCCGTTCGAAGTGGAGGACCACTCCGGCGTCGATCAGGGGGTCATCGAGCTCCTCGATCGAGCTGACCCTCCATCTGAATCGCGAGCCTGGACGGCCCGTTACTTCCGGAGTGATCGGCAGATTCAGGAGCTCACAGACTGCGGTCCGTCGTTGCGTTGTGTACTCGCTGATTCCGATTTGCTGGCACAGCGTGGAGCCGTGACGCTTGAGTCGTGCAGAGACGCCTAGACGGCCTGTCGTCGACTGACTACGATCACGCCTCGTGGCTTCTCTCCGTGATCTCTTGCATCGTCTGACCAGCCGGCGCCTCGAGGACGTGGAGGATATGCCCGCCTCGGACCTGAGCCCGGAGGATCGCCAGGCGTTCGAGAGTGCCGAGAACCCCCCTCAGGCTTGGGTCGGAGTGGGCGCCGAGGCAGTAGCAGGGGAGATTGTTTCCCACCCCGAGCACGCGCTCGACAGCCCGCCCGACGAAGCAGAGATCGAGAGCGACCTCACCAGCTAGGCCGAACTCCTCGGTTGAACGGCGGCTCCTCAGCGCCGGGTGCTCTAGGTGATGTGAGCGCGGGCGCGCTTGCAGGCGGCCGCCCCGAAATCCTTTACGCAAATCGGCGTTGAGAGAAGCGCCTCGCAACCGAGATTGCCCCCATGTGTGCCGCAGGTCACGTTGGTGCCGCGAACGGCAGAGAACTTTTGCTTCACGCCGTTACTTGGATTGGGGGGGATCGCGTAGGTGGACGTTCCCGCCAGGCTGTTGCCGCCGGCAGAGACCTTGGCGACGTACGTCGTGATCTCGCCCGTATACGGGCTGACCTTGTAGGTGAAGACGATTGTCATCGTCGTTCCGCTGACGCCGCCGGTGATCGTTCCGAGGATGTTGCCGCCCGTCCCCTCGTCGTAGCCTGTGAACGCGCTATTCGTTCCTCCGGTGATCACGAAGTTCGTGCCTGCCACAATCGGCCCACAGCAGAGCCAGATCCCCCGCGCTTTGAACGGAGCCGCGGCAGCGCTCACACTCGATACTCCAACCGCCAGGAAGAGAAGCCCCACGACTGCGCCGATCGCAAGGTGGCGACCAGGTGTGTGGGCCTTGTTACGGGGGCGGGCAACGATCACTTCAGACACGGAAACCTCCCATCTGGCAACGGCGCCCGCCTGGAACGACACTAACACCGGTTGAGGCCACCCACCGTCGGACGAGGTTCTCGCAGACCGCAGTGTCCGCAAGGCGCCGGCCTCCCGGCGCTGGCCCGGCAGGCGTCAATCGTCAATCGGGAAGGATGTCGGCGAGGCTCCACACGCGGGGGTTGACGACTCGGAGGCGAAGCAGAACTCCGGCGCGAGCTCGGCGTTCCTGAGCGAATCGCTTCCCGGCCTCCGCACCCAGATAGCGGCCTGCGATGGCCGTGCGGGCGACGGTCATGTCCTCGTCGACCATTTCGGGAACGCCGTGAACCTCGATGCCTCGGAACGGTCTGACAGTCTCGAAGATCAGAAGGCTGCAGCGCGGATCACGTGCCAGGTGGCGGAGCTTCACGTCACCCTTCGCGACGACAACCTCCAACGCGCTGTCCGCAAGTTGGAACCAGACCGGCGAGACGAGCGGGCTCCCGTCCTGTCGATAGGTCGTGAGAACCGCAGCTGACGGAGCCTCCAGGAGTGTGCGGACGGCTTCGATCCAGTCGTCCGTCATTCCCGTAGGTTAAAGGCGGCCCGACAGCCGGTGCCTGAACGTCCCGCCCGGCCAACAGTTGGCGGCGGGCGATACGTTGCGGCGCACGCCGGTCTGGCGAGTAGTTTCTGCGGAATCGGTGGCTGCTGATTCCGGGGCTCGGGTGGTGTGGCGACGAGATCTAGTCCTGTTTCTTGCGTTCGCCGCGATCTCGACCGTCTATTTCGGGCGCCCCGTCCTGCATCACCCAGGCCGGGAGATGCTGGGGGCGGGCCCGGACAATGACATCTATGTCTGGTCGTTTGCCTGGTGGCCTCATGCCATCCTGAGCTGGACGAACCCGGTTGTCACGCATGCGATCCTCGCCCCTTCCGGGGTTGACCTGGCGTGGACGACCACAGTTCCGGGGCTCGCGCTCGTATTCGCTCCGTTGACGTTGCTTTTCGGCCCGGTGGCGTCGTTCAACTGCGCAACGATCCTTTTGCCTGCGGTCGCGGGGTGGGCCGCGTACCGGTTTTGCTTCGTTCTTACCGGTTCGCTCTGGGCGTCGGTTGTCGGGGGTTACCTCTACGGCTTCTCGAGCTTTATCCTCGCCCAGCAGATCGCTGCGCACGTCTACCTCACGGCGGACTTCGTGTTGCCGCTCATCGCTCTGCAGATCGTTCGGTTCGTTCGCGGTGAGCTGACCCGCCGGAGCTTCGTCGTGCGATTTGGCGCGCTGATCGCGATCCAGCTGTCGATTGCGACAGAGGTGCTGTTCACCCTCACCACCATGCTGGTGATTCTGCTGGCGCTGGCTGTCGCGCTCGTGCCGGGAGCCCGACCGCGGCTGCGTGTGCTCGTACCGTCGATCGTTGCGGGCTACTGCGTGGGTGCCGTGCTCACTGCACCGCTGGTCGTGTACGCGCTCCTGAAGTTCCCAACGCATGGGTTCGTGCACGACCCCGCGTACACGGATTTACTCAACCTCTTTTTCCCGACCCAGGTCAACGCCATTGCCGGGGACTCGTTCAACTCGATCCGGGTGTATTTCGATCCCGAGGAGAGCGCGATCTTCCTCGGGGCTCCGGCGCTTCTCATCACCGTCTTGTACGTCTGGCGAACGCGAGCCTCGGGGTGGAGCGGGCTGTTGGTCATTTCGCTCGCGACTGCAATCCTCTTTGCGCTCGGGCCGAAACTCGTAGTTGCTGGACACGCGATCGCTCCCTTGCCATGGAGGCTCGTAGACGACGCGCCCGGGTTCACCGACGTGCACACACCCCGGTTCGGCGAGTACGCGTCGCTCGCGTCGGCGGTGATCGTCGCGCTTTGGACAGCCGGGACAGCCGGCCGGGTCTTCCGAAGGCCCTATGTCCTGCCGTTCCTGGCCGTTGCGGCGCTGGTGCCCGCTGTCTGGAAGACGACCCCCACCGTCCATCCGGAGCGGCCGGCGTTCTTCGCTACGGGTCTCTACAAGAGCTGCATCCCCCCGCACGAGACGCTCGCGATCTTTCCGTTCGGCGGCGAGGAAGACCTGATCCAGGCCGAGACGGGATTCTCCTTCGCCGTCGCGGGCGGCTACCTCAACTTCTACTTCATCCACCACGACCCGATCGTGAGCTTCAACAACGATCCGACGGTCGCCGAGCTCCACTTCTACGGCGACCGTGGCCTCCCAACCGTCAACGCGCTCCTCGCGTTCGCAACTCGAAACAAGGTCGACCGATTCGTATCGTTCGTCGGAGACGGCTACCCGACGGCCAGGCAAATGCGAGCGTTTGGACCGGTGCAACAAATCGGCGGCGTCTACGTTGCGCCCGCATGCGGCCAGCCGTCGCTCAGAACCCATCCGTTGTCCAAGGCGACGAAGCTCGTCCTGAGCGAACAGAAGCGCGGGGTAACGATCCAATACTGTCTCGGCGGTTACACGTACAACCTCCCAGCCGGGCTTGCCCCCGCAGCACTCCTCAAGGGCGCAACGACGGCATTCTTCGTCTCAGGACACGGCCTCACGTGCTCTTTGCCCGCCGGATCCAACCCTCACGGGTTTGCCGGCCAGCAACTCGGTGTACCCCCGGACACCTACCGCTACTACACGACCTAAGCGCGGGAATCTGCTGTGCCGGAGTGCCCGCGGAGCGCCGGTCGCCGGACATGACACCGATGGCCTTCGCTCGGGGAGCCGTCCGTGCCTTTGCCGGAAGCGGGTGTCAGGTCTTGCATTCCTGCGGACGGTGTCGGATCGCAAGACCTGACACCACGATTGGATCGCAAGACCTAACTCCACGATTAGGGCTGGCACCACGATTCGGAATCCCGCCGAAGCCGGACGGGGAACGACGTAGATTTTCGGACGTGCGCCCTCGCTTGCACTGCTGCCTAATCGCGCTGTCAATCCTGCTTTTTGGCGGATCCAGCGCCATGTCCACCGAGCGGCTGACAGCGGCGGCGGCGAGTGTCGATCACAACAGCCGAGCTTGCGCCCCCACCCTGAACTTCGTTGGGAAGTCCCTCGCTGGTGCACGAGCACTTGCGCACCGGTGCGGTCAGGGCCTGGGATCCGTCTACAGGGTTCCGGACGCCGCTCGCGCGGGCACTGTGGTCAGCCAGAGCCCGCCCGGCAGCGGAAACCGGCTCGTAGTGTCGACGGGACGGCTGACCAACCCTCACGCCGTTCTCTCCGGCGCAGCGGGTCCACCCATCGCTGCGGAGTGCACGGCCACGCTCCGGTTGGCCCAGGATGGGAGCGCCGGGCCGTTGACGTGCCGCGGTGACCACGTCAACGTCGAGGCCTGGGATTACTTCGCCCGTATTCACGCACCGATCATGGGTTTACCCAGACGGCTCACGGTCTGCCAGGTGGCCAAGTACATCGGCACGTACTACGTGTCGGGGCCGATCAGCTACGCGGTCTTCGAGTTGGCAAATGTCTACAACGCCTGGCACGTACCCGCCGCCTTGGCGGCCCACATCCTGATCGGCAACCCGTACGACGACACCTGCACAGGCGAGCTTCACTCTCGGGCGCCGTAGTCGCACATTCGCCGGAACGGGACCGCGGAGTGCTCGGCTCGGCTCAGCGCGCGCTCGAGTGTCTCGGAAAGCTAAGGGAGAGATTTTGCTGCGGGTTCAGTGACCAAACCGAGGCGGGTGTCAGGTCTTGCATTCCGACAGACGGTGTTGGATTGCAAGACCTGACACCAATGTTCCGAGAGCGGAGGGAGAGGTCTTGGCTTCGGGTTCAGTGACCCAAACCGAGGCGGGTGTCAGGTCTTGCATTCCGACAGCCGGTGTTGGAATGCAAGACCTGACACCGATGTTCCGGTACCGAGCAGCGGGTCGCGCCCTCGGCCCGTTGAGCGGGACGTTAGAGACGTTTTAGCCGGGTCTGTTTCACTCGTCGGGTGGACCGCCGATGCGTTCCCGCCTGCGCTGCCTTCGCCGCGGGGCTTGCGATGCTCGCTCCGCTTGCCGGCTGCGGCGGAAGTGCGAAGTCGCCGTCTGTCGCGAGCCTCGGAACGACACCCGCGGGCCGGACCGCCGGGAGCAGCGGACCGGGGTTCCCGTCATCCGGTGACTTCCCGACGGGAAGCAGCATGTCGATCGAGGTGGGCACGGGCCGGCCGCGCGTCGAATACTCGGCCTGCATGCGCTCGCACGGGGCGCCGAACTATCCCGACGCCGATGGCTAGGGGGTGATCACGATCACGATCTCGGCGTCGCTCGATCCGAGCTCGCAGCTCTTCCAGAGAGCGCAACGTGACTGTCAAAAACTGCTTGCGGCTGGGCGGGCGCTGAACGCGGCGCAACAACAGCAGCTGAAACGGCGGCTGCTTGCGCTTGCGGCGTGCATGCGCGCCCACGGGTTCGCGAGCAATACCGCTACGGCGCTACGTCCGGTCTGATCGTGCCGCCAGGAGCTTGTCGGAGAGCTTAGGCCCTCGACCGGGCTCGCTCCACGGGCAGACCTGAATGCAGATCGCGCATCCGAACGTCTTCGTGAAGTACGGAATGCATTTGTCGAAATCGACGTACCACTTCTCCTGCCCCCGCACGAGTTGCTTTTCGTTGGAGATCGCCACCGGCGGGCAATCGAGCACGCAGCGTCGACAGGTGAGGCAGAGGTCCTCGACGCCGATGTCGACCTCCTCGTCGATAGCGAGCGGGAGGTCGGTGACCACGGTGGCGAGCCTGACGTTCGAACCGAGCTCCTTGCTGATCAGGGATCCGTGCTTTCCGAGCTGGCCGAGACCGGCCCGGACGGCCAGCGGGATGTGGAGGAGATCAGTGCTGTTGGGATTGCCATACGCTTTCGCCGGCCAGCCGAGGTCCCTGACGTGCTCACCCAGCTCGATCGCGATCCGGGAGACGGCCCGGTAGACCCGTAGCACCTCGATCGCCGCTCGAGGCTGGGGGGCGAAGCTCATCTCGTCGCGATCCATCCGCAGACCGAGGCTGATGGCGTAGCGGAAGGGAACCTCGGCTCCGGCGTACAACGCATCGTCTGTCAGCCTCGTGACGCCCACCAGGTCCGCGCCGAGCTCCCTGGCCTTCTCCTTGATCCGAGCGCTCATTGCCGCGGGATCGGGCACCTCGACCCGGTGCGGATTGACCGGGCCCTCGCGACGGCGCAGCTGCCACATGTTGGCGAAGATGTGGCGAACGACGCCCCGTGGATTGATCAGGGCGAAGAACTGATCGAGCGCATCCCACGGCATCGGGTCGCCGCCCGGGTTGTGGAAGACCTTGTTGGCGCGCGTGCGCTCCGTGTCTCCGAGACCGTTGATCTCGTTGCCGGAGATCGGCGGGTGCCGGTACCCGAACGCGTAGGTCGGCTCCGGCGGATCGTGCGGCCTCACCGCCCGAGCTCCTCGTCGACGAAGAACACCTCGCCGTGCCGCTCCTTCGTCCGATAGCGGCGGCGCACCAGGGCGCCCGTGACGAAATAGCCCCAGACAAGGCGGGACATGCGTCGCAGCACGCGAAGATCGCGCACGGCCCGTCCCCAGCGGGACTCGATCACCATCGTGTCCTCGACCGTCCTCACTCCGGCTCCCTTCCCGCGCGCGTCGGCCTCGAGGAGAGAGATACCAGACGAAAACCGAGGAACGAACCCCGGGGGAAGCATCGAGCCGGTGGACTCTCGCACGAGGGGTGCAGGCGCGCTACCTCATCCGCCGAAGTCGACGTCCTTCGTCTCCACCGTTCCGGCGGCTCGCCCCGGGGCGCTCTGATACGTCCAGTAGAGGTTCGTGTGGGCGATGACCTGGTCCGGCGGCGGCGCTCCCCATTCGGTCAGATCCTCCGTGGTGTGGGCGTCGCTGACGAGGATGGCGTCGTACCCGCGCACGAGAGCGCCGTGGAGCGTCCCGCGGATGCATTCGTCGGTCTGAGCTCCCGCAACGACGAGCCGTCCGACACTCAGGCCGGATAGCACCGCCTCGAGGGTGGAGGCTTCGAAGGCATCGCTGTAGCTCTTCTCGACGACCGGCTCGGCGTCCTCCGGAGTCAGCTCGCCGACGATCCGCCAGTCGTCGCTTCCCTTCGTGAGTCGCTCGTCGAAGTGCTGGACCCAGACGATCGGAATCCGTTCGCGCCGGGCCTTCTCGACCAGGAAGGCGACGTTGGCCACGACCGCGTCGCGTGCATGACCGCCCTCGATGACGCCGCTCTGCATGTCGATGACGAGAAGCGCCGTATTCGGGCGGTTCGCGAGTGTGGTCACGCGAGCTCGCCGAGGCCCTGCACGACCCAGGCCCTGAGCTCGTCCGAGCCGGTGAACGGCGCGCCGTCGGCGACGGCGCGCGTGAGGACCTCATCGGCGGTCGCGCCGGCTCTGAGCCCTGCATAGAGGTAGGTCAGCGCGGAGGCGCGCGGGCCGGTACGGCAGGTGACGAGCGTCGGGCGCGGCAGGCGGTCGAGGGCGGCGATCTGCGCGCGCGCCAGCGTTCATGTCGAGCACCCGCGGCGGGTCGGACACGATGTTCTCCGACTCCGGAACGGCCGCCTGGACGTTCATATACGAAAGCCCACCTTCCATCCCGGCGAACTCCTCACCGCAAAGGAAGAGCCACGAAGCCGCGCCGGCCTCGCGTGCGAACGCCTCTGCGTCGGCGATCATCCCGCGGTTGAACGTCAATCCGCGCGGGCCGTCGAAGCTCGACATGCCGGGAATCTACTCCGCCGGGTCTTCCATCCCGGGCCCTGGCTTCCAACCCGGCCCGTTTAGCCGGCCCGTTCGGCCGGCGTTCGGCAGGATTGAGCCGAGATGTCCAATCCTGGATTCCGGAGCGACTCGAACCGGGCCTACCTTGCGTATGAGGAGCGCGGGGCGGGGGAGGCGATCGTGCTCATTCACGGCCATCCGTTCGACCGGCGCATGTGGCGACCGCAGCTCGACACGCTGTCCGACGCCTACCGGGTGGTCGCGCCCGACCTACCCGGATACGGAGCGTCGGCCCTCCGCGGCGAGACGATCACCATGCGTGCCCTGGCCGACTCCGTGGTCGAGCTCCTCGATCAGATCGAGATCGGCCGTGCCCTCTTCGTGGGCCTCAGCATGGGCGGGCTCGTTGCCATGGAGATCGGGCTTGCCTATCCGGAGCGGGCCTACGGGCTCGTTCTGGCCGCGACGACTGCGGCTCCGGTCACGCCGGAGGAGGCGGCGGCGAGGCAGGCTGTCGCGGCCGATCTCGAGCAGAACGGGATGCTGACTGTGGCCCTGGAGATGGCGGGGCGCCTGTTCGGGGCCGAGGCGCGCCGGACTCCGGCGGTCGTGCTCTCCGTCTTCGAGATGATGATCACTGCGCAGCCCAAAGGGGCGGCCGCCGCGCTACGAGGACGCGCCGCGCGACCCGACTACTCGAGCCTCCTCCCGAGCTTGCAGGTACCTGCCCTGGTGGTCGCCGGCGACGAGGACGCCTACTCGACGGCGAGTGTCACGAAGGAGCTCGTGGAGTCGCTTCGCGAGCCCGAAGTGGTGCTCCTCGAAGGGATCGGCCATCTGCCGAACCTCGAGGACCCGGAGCGATTCGACAACGTGGTGCGTTCCTTCGCCACGGTCGTGACCGATGAGTTTCCGCGCCGCCTGAGGTCTCAGCTGTGACATTCCGACACGAAGGAAAAGGAGACGAGATGCCCAGCACGTTGCACATCACCGAGGTCGGCCGGGTGGCCGTTCCCGCCGCCGATCAGGACCGCGCGCTCGAGTTCTACGTCGGCACGCTCGGGTTCGAGCTGCGAAGCGACCAGACCTTCGCCGACGGCCAGATGCGGTGGATCGAGGTCGGCCCTGCCGGGGGTGCGACCGCGATCGCGCTCGCGCCGCCGATGGAAGGCGGCCCGACGTCGGTCGACACCGGGATCATCCTCTCCACGAGCGACATCGAGGCCGATCACGCCGCGCTGAAGGCCGCGGGCGTGGACGTCGATGCCGAGATCGCGCGCTGGGGCGATCCGGTTCCGCCCATGTTCAGGCTTCGCGATCCGGGCGGCAACTCGCTCACGATCGTCGAGCCGATCGCTTAGGAGACTGCTTCGGCCGAAACCGGCGCAAGCGGCCTTGGTTCGACGCTTGCGCCGGTCCCCCGGGGAGGACCGATCTCATAGTCTCTGACTAAGATCAGAGGATGTCGAGTGGCGAGATCGCGCGCATCCGGAGCTTCCACCGTGCGGTTACCGCCCGTGTCGGCGCTCTCGAGACCGAGTACCTCGGCCGCGGCCGGTCGCTCGGCGAGTGCCGCCTTCTGTGGGAGGTCGGCCCCGAAGGAACCGAGGTCCGCGCGCTCAGGCGCCGGCTCGGCCTCGATTCGGGCTACACAAGCCGGTTGCTGAGATCGCTCGAGGCACAGGGCCTCCTCGCGGTGGCCGGAACGGATTCCGACGGCCGGGTCAGGGTCGCACGCCTAACCGCGCAAGGCGAGCTCGAGCGCGAGGAGCTCGACCGGCTCTCGGACGAGCTCGCCTGGTCGATCCTCGAGCCGCTCGACGAGAGCGACCGGCAGGAGCTCGCACGTGCTGCCCGGACCGTCGAACGGCTGCTCCTTGCCTCGCAGCTCGCGATCGCGGCCGAGGATCCGCGGAGCCCGGACGCACGCCTGTGCGTCGGGCGGTATTTCGCCGAGCTTGCCGAGCGTTTTGAGACGGGCTTCGATCCGGCGCAGAGCATCCCCGCGGCCGACGACCAGCTGACGCCGCCCAGGGGCCTCCTGCTCGTCGCCCGCCTCCACGGCGAGCCCGTCGGCTGCGGCGCCCTCAAGCTCCACCCGGACGGGCCGACCGAGATCAAGCGCATGTGGGTCGATGAGAGCGTTCGCGGCCTGGGGCTCGGCCGGCGTCTGCTGCGCGAGCTCGAGCGCCACGCCCACGAGGCCGGAGCCTCGGTGCTGCGGCTCGAGACCAACGGGAGCCTCGTCGAGGCGATCCGCCTCTATCGCTCATCCGGATACGAGGAGGTCCCGGCCTTCAACGCCGAGCCGTACGCCCACCACTGGTTCGAGAAACGCCTGCCGAGCACCTAGCTCGATCGCGGGAGGACAACGCTGCCGTTAGCCAGCAGGCCGAAGCCCGGGTTGTGCGCGACCTCCCAGGCATGGCCGTCGAGGTCGCGGAAGACTCCCGCATAGCCCCCGTAGAAGGTCTCGGCCGGCTCCCTTGCGATCTCGGCTCCGAGCGCTCGTGCCTCCTCGATCACGTCGTGTACCTCGGCTCGCGAGCCGACATTGTGCGCGAGGGTGATCCCGCTCCAGCGGGCCTCATCGTCGTCGACACCCGTGTCGGACGCGAGCTTCTCCCGCCCCCAGAGAACCAGCACGAGCCCGTTGGCCTGAAAGAACGCCGTTTCCTCGGCCTCGAAGGCAACCGACCAGCCGAGGCCGCCGTAGAAGGCCTTTGCGGCCTCGTAGTCGGCGACCCCCAACGTGATCAGGCTGACGCTCTGCTGCACGAGAGGAGGGTAGACGGCGGGCCCGCCGTCACTCACAGCAAACCTTGAGGTGACTCCAAGACCGCTGCCAGCGTCCCCCTCGACACTGCGGTTCATGAGCACTGCAGAGGCAATCCAGTCCGTCGAGATCCCCGAGGCCTCACACGAGCTCGAGCGCCCGTGGGTCGAGATCGTCGTCCCCGTCTACAACGAGGCCGGCACCCTTGCTGCGAGCATCGAGCGTCTCCACGCCTACCTCGTCGAGCACGTTTCCCTTTTCGGCGCGGATCACGATCGCCGACAACGGCAGCACGGATGCGACCTGGAACGTGGCCCTCGACCTCGCCGGCCGGCTCCGCTCGGTGCACGCCGTGAGGCTCGAAGGCAAGGGTCGGGGTCGCGCGCTCAACGCGGTGTGGTCGTCGAGCGACGCGCGCGTCCTCACCTACATGGATGTCGACCTCTCGACCGACCTCTCGGCGCTGCTGCCGCTCGTCGCCCCGCTGCTCTCGGGTCACAGCGACCTCGCGATCGGGACGAGGCTCTCACGCGGGGCACGCGTCGAGCGCGGCCCGAAGCGCGAGCTGATCTCGCGTGCCTACAACACGATCCTCCATCTCGTCCTGCGCACGCGCTTCTCCGATGCGCAGTGCGGCTTCAAGGCGATCCGCGAGCGACCGCGCGAAGCAGCTCCTGCCGCTCGTCAGCGACCGCGCCTGGTTCTTCGACACCGAGCTGCTCGTGCTCGCCGAGCGAGCAGGCCTGCGCATCCACGAGGTGCCGGTCGACTGGACCGACGATCCCGACTCGCGCGTCGACATCGTCGCGACGGCGCTCGCCGACCTCCGCGGCGTCGTCAGGCTCGCTCGCGACCTCGGGTCCGGGCCGCGTCGCGCTCTCGCGTGTCAGCTGCCCGGGATGCGAAGCCCGTCGGCTTCGCCGGGCAGGTTGCTGCGCTTCGCCGCGATCGGGGTCGCTCTCGACGCTTGCCTACGCCGGCGCTGTACCTCGCGCTCCGTCCGGCGTTCGCATCGGGCAGGTCGCGAATGCCGCCGCACTGCTCGTGACCGCGGTCGGCAACACCGCCGCGAACCGGCGCTTCACGTTCGCGATCCGCGAGCGGGTCGGACGGGTCCGCCACCAGCTTCAGGGGCTCGCCGGTGTTCGCCCTGGCACTCGGACTGACGGCCGGCGCCCTCGCGCGCGTCTCGGCCGCGCCGACCGGCCTGCGAGCCGTTCGGCCGAGCTCGCCGTGTTGATCGGCGCGAACCTTCTCGCGACCGTCCTCCGGTTCGTGCTGCTGCGCGCCTGGGTCTTCCGCGCCACGCCGCGCCGCACCCGCCGGGGCACGTCAATGAGCGCCACAGCCGGCGACACGCCTTCGGAGACGCGCCCGGCAGGCGGGTCGACCCGGTCGAGGGCTGTCGAGCCTTGTGCGCGGCCGCGCCGGCGATGCCGCCGTGGGTGCGCCCGTCGCTGCTCGCGCTGCTGCGTCGCGACGGCCTGCCTCTACCTGTCGACCTGGCCAGCGAGCGGCTACGCGAACAGCTTCTACTCGGCCGCGGTTCAGGCCGGCTCGAAGAGCTGGAAGGCGATGCTCTTCGGGTCGTTCGACTCGTCGAACTTCATCACCGTCGACAAGCCGCCGGCGGCGCTGTGGGTGATGGACATCTCGGCCAGGCGTCTTCGGCGTCAACTGCCTGGAGCATCCTCGTCCCGCAGGCGCTCGAAGGCGTGGCCGCGGTCGGGCTGCTCTACGCGACCGTCCGCCGCCGCTTCTCGCCGGCCGCGGGCCTGATCGCGGGCGCGGTCCTCGCGACGACGCCGGTCGCCGCGCTGATGTTCCGGTTCAACAACCCGGACGCGCTCCTGACGCTGCTGCTCGTCGCCGCGGCCTACGCGCTCACCCGGGCGCTCGAGCGTGGCGAGACCGGATGGCTGCTGCTCGCCGGCTCGCTCGTCGGGTTCGGGTTCCTCGCGAAGATGCTGCAGGCGTTCCTCGTGGTTCCCGGGTTCGCGGCCGTGTACCTGCTCGCCGCGCCCGGTCGCGGTCCGGCGCCGGCTTGCCCAGCTCGCCGCCTCGGGTGTCGCGCTCGTTGCCTCGGCGGGCTGGTGGGTCGCGATCGTCGCGCTCTGGCCCGCGTCGAGCAGGCCGTACATCGGCGGCTCCCAGGACAACAGCATCCTCAACCTGATCTTCGGCTACAACGGCTTCGGCCGGCTCACCGGCAACGAGACCGGAAGTGTGATCGGCGGTAGAACCGTCGGCACCGGCGGAGCGGGCGGCGGTGGCGGCAGCATGTGGGGCCCCACCGGGCATCACGCGGCTCTTCGGCTCCGAGATGGGGACGCAGATCTCCTGGCTCTTGCCCGCTGCGCTCATCTTCCTCGTCGCCTGCCTCTGGTGGTCGCTCCGCGGCGACGCGCACCGACGGCAGGCGGGCGGCCGTGCTGATCTGGGGCACGTGGCTCGTCGTCACCGGCCTCGTCCTCAGCTTTGCGCAGGGGATCATCCATCCCTACTACACGGTTGTCCTTGCGCCCGCGATCGGCGCGCTCGTCGGGATCGGCCTCGCCTGGGCGTGGGAGCGGCGCGCAGCGACCTCGCCACGCGAGTCGTCCTCGCCGCAGCCGTCCTCGCCACGGGCGTCTGGGGCTTCGTGCTGCTCGACCGAACGCCCGGCCTGGCTCCCGTGGCTGCGCGTGCGTCGTGATCGCCGGCGCGATCGTGGTCGTCCCCGTTCTCATCGTGGGCCCGGCGCTCTGGCGGCGGAGACTCGCGCGCGCGGCAGTGTTGGCTGCGACGCTCGCCGTGCTGCTCGCGGCACCGGTCGCCTACGCGGTCCAGACGGCCGGGACCGCCCACAGCGGCTCGCTACCCTCGGCGGGGCCCAGCGGCTCGGTGAGCGGACAGGGCCCGGGCGGCGCGCGGCGGTGGCGCCGGCCGGCGCCACGGAACCTTCGCCGGTGCTCCGCCGCAGGGCGGCTTCGGGCCCGGAACGCAGTCCAATCCTCCGGCGCACTCGGGCAAGGGCGGTGGCTTCCCGGGCGGCGCCGGCACGTCCACCGGTACGGGCCCGGGAGGAGCAGTGCGGGCCGGCGGCGGCCAGGCCGGGGGCGCCCTCGGCGGTCTGCTCGACTCGGGCACGCCCGGCAAGGCCCTCGTCTCGCTCCTGAAGAGCAACGCCTCGAGCTACCGGTGGGTCGCGGCCGTCGTCGGCGCCAACAGCGCCGCGGGCGTCCAGCTTGCGGCCGATGAGCCCGTGATGGCGATCGGCGGTTTCAACGGGACCGATCCCGCCCCGACGCTGGCCGAGTTCGAGGCCGACGTCGCTGCCGGGAAGGTGCACTACTTCATCTCGGGTGGAACCGGAACCGGCCCAGGCGGCGTCGGGAGCTCGAGCAGCTCGAGCGCGATCTCGAGCTGGGTCGAGGCGAACTTCACGGCGAAGACGGTCGCCGGTGTGACGGTGTACGACCTCACGACCCACGCCTGAGCGCCGCCGAGCTGAATCCGGGGCTCGGGCGTCTCCGGCTGGCGGTACGCTCCGCGGCGACTCGTCCAAGGAGGCGCTGATGCACATACCCGAGCCGATTCCGACCGACATCCGCGACGAGACGTTCGCGGGCGTGACCTACCACATTCGCGGCCAGCTCGTCCCCGAGCTCCAGATCGAGCTCTCGCACGAGCCGGTGATGTTCGAGCACCACGTGATGCTCTGGAAGGAGCCCGGCGTCCAGATCGAGCTGCGGAAGCTGCCGGGCGGGATCAAGCGCAAGATCGCCGGGCTCGACTTCTTCGTCACTCGAGCCGTCGGGCCGGGCCGGATCGCGTTCTCCCGCGACTCGGCCGGCCAGGTGATCCCGATCCACATCCCGCACGGCCAGGAGCTGAACGTGCGCGAGCACCAGTTCATCGCGGCGACCGACGCGATCGACTACAGCTTCGAGCGGGTGCAGGGCGTCCGCAACATGCTGCTCGGCGGCTCCGGCTTCTTCATCGACAAGTTCCGCGCCACGGGCGACGACGCGATCGTCTGGGTGCACGGCCACGGCAACGTGTTCGAGGTCACCCTCGACCAGGGCGAGCAGATCGACGTCGAGGCCGGCGGCTGGCTCTACAAGGACACCTCGGTCAAGATGGAGGCGGTGGGGATGGGCCTCAAGACCGGCCTCCTCGGCGGCGGCGGCAAGCTCACCTGGAACCGCTTCACCGGCCCGGGGCGCCTCGCGATCCAGACGATGTTCATGGCGCCGCTCGAGGGAGTGGAAGGCGGCCAGGGAACGGCAGCGGTCGAGGGCGGAGCGATCGGCGCTGTGCTTGGAGGGCTGCTGAGGGGCTAGGAACAGCTCGAGGCCACCGAAGACGGCACCGAGGAACGGAGCTCGAGAGCGATGGTCGAGCCCGCGGTGGCTGCCGTCGAAGAGCTCGAAATGACGGCGCCGACCGACGGGCCCCGCGCGACGAGACGCGTCGTAAGGGCGACGGCGCCGAGGTCGAGCCGGTACTCGTCGTTGCGGCCTGCGTCGATCCAGATCGCCTGCATGCCTCTGAGCGGCAGTCCGGTGGTCCGCGGCCGAGGCGCACCGGATCCCATGGCGAGCCAGCGGGCGAAGACCTCGGGTCGAAGCTCGCCCGTCGCAGGGAGAAACGGGAGCTCGACGCTCCCGCCGGCAGCGGGTGAGAACGCCGCGGCGGTCGCATAGACGTTCTGCAGGAGCGCGTCGGTGGAGTTGCCGAGCACCGGACGCCCCGAGCGGAAATCGGCCCAGAACCGCTCGAAGGAGCCGTCGTAGAGGTTGCGCAGCGCCTGGGCCGCAGGGGCGAGCTCTGCTGCGAGCGTCACCTCGAAGAGCGCGTCGCCGGCATGCGAGGCGAAGCCGCCGAAGAGGTCGGGCCGCCGCAACGACCAGACCACCGCCCCGAAGCCTCCCGAAGACTTCCCGGCGATTCCGCGATGGGCCGCCTCGGGCAGCGTCCGGAAGCGCGCGTCGACGAAGCGGAACCACCTCCTCGCAGAGGTAGCGGCCGTAGTCGCCGATCGCCGGCGAGTCGATCCACTGGGCGCCGCCGAGCGAGGTGAACCCGTCGACGAGCACGACCACGGCCTCGAGCTCGAGCCGTTCGATCCGGGCCGGTAGGTTGGCCCAGAACGGCGCCACGTTGAACCACGAGCGGGCCTGCCCGAGCATCGCGTGCAGCAGGTAGAGCGACGGAAGCCGTCGCTCGCTCCCCTCGTACCCGGGCGGCGTCCAGACGAAGAGCGGGCGCGACCGACGGGTCGCCGAGCGGATTGCCTCGCAGGGCCTCGCTCTCGACTGCGAGCTCTTGCCAGGCCAACCGGGCTACCTGGGCGACCAGGGCTGTTCGAGCCGGTCGAGCAAGCAGCTGCGTCGTGCCCGGCGATCGGGATCCGCTCCTGCTGCGAGCGTGTCGCGGTCGCGGATCGTGATCGTGTCGTCCTCGAGCGTCTGCTGGTCGATCGTGAGCGCCCACGGCGTGCCGATCTCGTCCTGGCGGCGGTAGCGCTTCCCGATCGAGGCGGAGTCGTCGTACTCGACGCTGCATCGAGCGCCGCAGCTCCTCGTAGAGGGGCCGTGCCTTGCCGACGAGAGCCTCGTCCTTGCCGATCAGCGGCAATACGGCCACCTTGACCGGCGCGAGCCGCGGGTGGAGCCGCAGGACCGTGCGCTGCTCGCCCGCCGACCTCTTCCTCGTCGTAGGCGTCGACGAGGAACGCGAGCATGGCGCGGTCCGACGCCGAGCGGCGGGCTCGATCACGTGCGGGACGTAACGCTCCTCGTGGCCGATCCATTCGAGCTTCGTGCCCGAGGCCTCGGCGTGGGCGCGCAGGTCGAAGTCGCCGCGGTTCGCGATCCCCTCGAGCTCCGACCAGCCGATCGGGAAGAGGTACTCGAGGTCGCTCGTGCCGCTCGAGTAGTGCGAGAGCTCCGTCGGCGTCGTGCGCGCGCACGCGCAGGTGGCTCGGGCGCAGGCCGAGGTCGAGGTGCCAGCTGCGGCGCTGCCTCGATCCAGTAGCGGTACCAGTCGCTCGGCGTCTGCCGGCGGCACGAAGAACTCCATCTCCATCTGCTCGAACTCGCGCATCGCGGAAGAGGAAGTTCCCGGGCGTGATCTCGTTGCGAAAGCTCTTGCCGATCTGCGCGATCCCGAACGGCGGCTTGACGCGCAGCGACGAGGTGACGTTCTTGAAGTTGACGAAGATCCCCTGCGCGGTCTCCGGGCGCAGGTAGGCGACGAGCTCGCATCCTCCCGCACCGGGCCGATCGAGGTCTCGAACATCAGGTTGAACGCGCGCGCCTCGGTCAGGTCGCAGTCGGCGGTCTCGCCCGGGTGCTTCGACGGCCTGCGGCCGCAGGCGAGCTCGCCGAGGTGGTCGGCGCGGAAGCGCAGCTTGCACGTGCGGCAGTCGACGAGCGGATCGGAGAAGCCGCCGACATGGCCCGAGGCGACCCACACCTGCGGGTTGAGGATGATCGCGGAGTCGAGCAGCCACGACGTCGTCGCGCTCGAAGATCATCGAGCGCTGCCACTCGGCCTTCACGTTCTGCTTCGAGCAGCACGCCGTAGTGACCGAAGTCGTATGACGAGCCGAGCCCGCCGTAGATGTCCGAGGACGGGTAGACGAACCCGCGCCGGCGGCAGAGCGCGGCGACCTTCTCGATCGTCGCGGGGCCCTCGTATGCCTCCAGCTCCGCCATTCCCTGAAACTACCCTGAGCGGTGCGGGGGCCGCGCTGCCTCTACAGTCTCGCCGTGGACGACTCGGGAGGAGCGCCGGTCGAGCTGCACGTCGTCTCGGACTCGACGGGAGAGACCGCGACGCGTGTCGTCGCCGCCGTCGAGGCGCAGTTCCCGGAGCAGGAGTTCGTCGAGGTGAGGCACCCCCGCGTCGAGACGGTCGCCGACCTCCAGCTCGCGCTCGCGCGCATGGAGGGCGGACATGCCGTGCTGATCTTCACGCTCGTCGAGCCGACGCTCCGGGCGTCGATGCGCGAGCTCTGCGAGCAGCGCGGGGTCGAGTACTGCGACCTGCTCGCCCAGCCGCTCGAGGCGCGTGGCGAAGGTCTCCGGGCCCGAAGGCCGAGATGCGGCCGCGGGCCCGGCCGCCGCTCGACGAGGGCTACTTCAAGCGGATCGCCGCGATCGAGTACGCGGTCAAGAACGACGACGGGCTGGCGCTGAGCCTCGAACGGCGCCGACGTCGTGCTCGTCGGCGTCTCGCGCACCTCCAAGACACCGCTCTCGATCTACCTCGGCTACCTCGGCTGGAAGGCGACGAACGTCCCGCTCGTGAAGGGCATCGATCCGCCCGCGGCAGCTCTTCGCGATCGATCCGGCACCGGATCGTCGGCCTCACGATCGAGGCGCGGCGGCTCGCACGAGATCCGCAGCCAGCGGCTCGTGCTGATGGGCGGCGACCGCAGCTACGCCGACCTGAACGAGATCTACGAGGACCTCGAGCATGCCTCGGCGATCCACCGGCGGATCGGCTGCCCGGTGATCGACGTCTCCGAGCTCTCGATCGAGGAGATCGCCCTGCGGATCGTCCGCTCGGTCGAGCGCCGCACGGGCGTGCACGGGCCCCGGTCAGTCATGAAGCCCAAGCCGCCGGTTCCGAAATGGCGCTGGGCGATGTGGATGGGGCTCCTCGGCACGGCGCTCGTCGTCTTCTACGGCCTCTTCACGCCGTTCTGGTTCGCGTCTGCGCTCGCTGGCGTGGCTCGCCGAGTTCCGGTCGCGGCGCCGGGCGCTCGCTCGCTGAGGGCCGGGATGGCACCACGCCGGCCCGCGAGTACGTACTTTCCCCGGTCAGCAAGGTCGGCGCGCGCGTGGTAACAATCCGACGAATGAGCGAAGCGACGCGTTTTGTGTTCGACTTCGACGAGCCCACCGACGGAGGTCGCGAGCTCCTCGGCGGCAAGGGGATCGGCCTCGCCGAGATGACCGCGCTCGGGCTGCCGGTTCCTGCGGGGTTCACGATCACGACCGACGCGTGCCGCGCCTACATGGCCGAGCACGACCTGCCAGACGGGCTCGAAGCCGAGGTCGCGAAGCACGTCAGCCGGCTCGAAGAGAAGACCGGCAAGCGATTCGGCGACCCGGCCGACCCACTGCTCGTCTCGGTGCGCTCCGGCGCGGCGATCTCGATGCCGGGGATGATGGACACGATCCTCAACCTCGGGCTCAACGACGAGGCGGTCGAGGGCCTGGCCGCGCGCACGCAGAACCCGCGCTTCGCCTACGACTCCTACCGCCGGCTGATCCAGATGTTCGGCGAGGTCGTCGACGGGATCGGTGCGTACCGCTTCGAGGACGCTCTGACGGCACTGAAGCGCGAACGGGGCGTGTCGCACGACACCGACCTGACCGCAGACGACCTCGCCGGGCTCGATCGAGACCTTCCACGAGATCTACCGCGAGGAGAAGGGCACCGACTTCCCGCCTCAGGCAACCGATCAGCTGCTGCGCGCGGTTCGGGGCGTGTTCGACTCGTGGGACACGCCCTCGCGCGCAGGTCTACCGCCGCGCCAACGACATCCCGGACAAGATCGGCACCGCCGTCAACGTCGTCCAGATGGTCTTCGGCAACAAGGGCGACCGCTCCGGCACCGGCGTCGCGTTCACGCGCAACCCGTCGACCGGGGCGAAGGAGGTCTTCGGCGAGTTCCTCGCCAACGCGCAGGGCGAGGACGTCGTCGCCGGCATCCGCACGCCCCAGCCCGTCGAGTCGATGGGGCAGATCATGCCGGCGGCCTACGAGCAGCTTCTGGCCACGATGCGCCGGCTCGAGGAGCATTACCGCGACGTCCAGGACGTGGAGTTCACGGTCGAGGACGACGTGCTCTACATGCTCCAGACCCGGTCGGCGAAGCGCACCGCCGCCGCGGCATTGAAGGCGGCCGTCGAGATGGTCGAGGAGGGCGTGATCACGCGCGAGGACGCCGTCATGCGCATCGACCCCGGCGCAGCTCGACCAGCTGCTCCACCCGCGAATCGATCCCGACACGGCGCCCGAGCCGGTGGCGAAGGGCCTGAATGCGAGCCCGGGCGCAGCGAGCGGCGCGATCGTGTTCGACGCCGACGTCGCCGTCGAGAAGGCAAAGGGCGGCCCGGTGATCCTCGTCCGCTACGAGACGACGCCGGACGACATCCACGGGATGATCGCGGCGAAGGGGATCCTGACGGTCCACGGCGGGATGACCTCGCATGCGGCAGTCGTCGCGCGCGGGATGGGGACGCCCTGCGTCGCCGGCTGCGAAGGGCTCACACTCGAGGGCGGCGTCGTGCGGCTCGGCGGGCACGAGCTGCGCGAGGATGACGTGATCACGATCGACGGCGGCAGCGGCTACGTCTACATCGGCGAGATCGAGCTCGTGCCGCCGCAGCTGAACGACGACTTCGAGACGATCCTCGTCTGGGCCGACGAGTTCCGGCGGCTGAAGATCCGCGCCAACGGCGACAACCCGGGCGACGCGGTTCGCGCCCGCGAGTTCGGCGCGCAGGGCATCGGGCTCTGCCGGACCGAGCACATGTTCTTCGGCGTCGAGCGGCTGCCCGTGATGCAGGAGATGATCCTGGCGGACACCGAGGCGGGGAGGCGGTCGGCGCTCGACCGGCTGCTGCCGTTCCAGCAGGCCGACTTCGACGGGATCTTCGAGGCGATGCGCGGGCCTGCCGGTGACGATCAGGCTGCTCGACCCGCCGCTCCACGAGTTCCTGCCGCCCGAGGACCAGGCCGTCGACGACCAGATGCGCGCCCGGATCCGGGCACTGCACGAGTCGAACCCCATGCTCGGCATGCGTGGCTGCCGGCTCGGGCTCGTCTACCCCGAGATCTACGAGATGCAGGTGCGCGCGATCGCCCGGGCGGCACTCGCGGTCGAGCAGCGCACCGGGGAGGCGCCGCTCGTCGAGATCATGCATCCGCTCGTGGCGTTCGCCGAGGAGCTCCGCCGCCTCCGCGAGATGACCGAGCGCGTCTGGGCCGAGGAAGCGCCGTCGCTCGCCCACTCGGTCGGGACGATGATCGAGCTGCCGCGCGCCTGCATCCGCGCCGACGAGATCGCCGAGCACGCGCAGTTCTTCTCGTTCGGCACGAACGACCTGACCCAGACCGCGCTCGGGCTCTCCCGCGACGACGCCGAGGGCAAGTTCCTCGCGCGCTACCTCGAGGACGGCGTGATCGAGCGCAACCCGTTCGCCGTGCTCGACGTCGACGGCGTCGGCGGGCTGATGCGCATCGCCGTCGAGCGCGGCCGCAGCACGAACGCGTCGATCAAGCTCGGGATCTGCGGCGAGCACGGAGGGGATCCGCGCTCGATCGCGTTCTGCCACTCCCTCGGGCTCGACTACGTCTCCTGCTCGCCCTACCGCGTCCCGCTCGCCCGCCTCGCCGCTGCCCAGGCCGCGCTCTCCGACCAGGGCTCGCACGCCTACGTCGCCGCCGGGGGCTAGCGAGTCCTAAACGACGCTGTAGGCGAACACGATCGCCACGCCTGCCAAAGCGATCGCCGAGGCGAGGCTGAGCTGCACCGAGCGGCGGAACTGCATGAACGCGAGCATCAGGACGATGCCGGCGATAAGCCCGCCGATGTGGCCGCCGATCGAGATCCCCGGGACGGCGACCGTGAACACGAGGTTGAGCACGATCAGCATCAAGATCTGCCCGCCGCTCGAGATCATCCCACGGCGTTCGAGCACGAGTAGCGCCCCGAGGACGCCGAAGATCGCGCCCGACGCGCCGACGGTGATGTCGTTCGGGCTCAGGTAGAGCGCACCGGCCGACCCGGCGAGGCCGGCGACGAGATAGAGCATCAGATACCGCCAGCGGCCGATCAGGTGCTCGAGCACGGGCCGTACCAGTAGAGCGCCAGCATGTTCAGCCCCAGGTGGATCGGGCCGTAGTGCAGGAAGGCGGCGGTGATCAGCCGCCACCACTCGCCGTGCGTGACGCCGGCCATCGTCGCACCCGGGTGCCACGGCTCCGGGCGGTCCCGACACGAGCTCGACGCCCTGGAAGTGGTAGGCACCGTTTGCAAGCAGCGCTCCGTGCTCGTACAGCCAGTTGCCCGGCCCTCGATGTTCCCGCCCAGAGCAAGCTCGACCAGATAGACCGAGACGTTGATCCCGATCAGCACCATGGTCACCGCACCGACACGCCGCGAGCCGCTGCCGGTTACGGCACGCTCGGCGGCTGAGGTGACCTTGCGGACGCCCTGAGGCTTCCCCGAATGCTCCGGGCAGCGCAGGCCGACCGGCGCCGGTGTCATGCATTCGTAACAGATCGGCCGTTCGCATTCCGAGCACGAAAGGCCTGTCTCGCGATCGGGATGGCGGTAGCAGTAGCGGGGCTCGGTGCTCACCGATCTAGCGTATCGGGGTGCGCGTTCGCGACGCTCTTGCTCCGGTCGGCGGGCTCGGGCAAGGCTCGGCGTATTCGTGCCCGCGCAGGCGCGGCGGCTTTTTGCCTTCAAAGGCAGGAGGCTCGAGCGAGGCAGAGGAGGCTCCAGGGAGGCTCAGCCGGCGCGCAGGCGTTCTGCGAGCTCCGCGTGCCCGCCGAACTCGGCCCAGCCGGCCGGGTCGCCTCCGTGGAGCTCGTCGCGGATCGACGGATCCGCTCCGAGCTCGAGCAGCACCTCGACTGCGTCGGCCTTCCCGGACTGGGCCGCAAGGTGGAGGGCGGTGATGCCCCGGCCGTGATCGGGGCCGCCGAAGCTGCCGACGCCGGTCGGGATCGGCCCCAGCTCCACCAGCTTGCGGATCGCGTCGATTCGGCCTTTGGCGGCGGCCCAGACAAGCGCCGTCCCCTGGTATGGATCGGCGTCGACTCGAGCGCCGAGCCGAGTAGGAGCTCGAGCACCTCGGTGCGTCCGCTCTTGGCTGCCCAGACGAGCGCCTCGTCGAGCACCTCCTGCGGATCGTCTGAGGGCTGCCAGGCCGGAAAGCCGCCGTGGGGGCGGTAGAAGGCGCGATGGGCTCCCGCGGCCGGCGTTCCCGCGAGCTCGCGGATCAGTTCGGGAAGCCCGAGCCCGGCGGCGACCCGCAGGTTCCCCGGTTCGAGCCCGAGCAGCGGCACCACCTTCCTGTGGCCCCAGAAGAGCGCTGCGACGAGCGGCGTGCCGCCGTCCCCGCGGGCCGAGAGGTCGAGCGCGGCCTCCTGCGGCGAGCATCAGCTCTGCCAGGGCGGGCCGGTTCGAGTAGCCGGCCTGATGGAGCTTCGTCCAGCCGTAGTCGTTGCCGCGATTCGGATCGGCGCCGCGCTCGAGAAGCAGCGGCACGAGCTCGAAGCCGGCGAGTCCGAGCAGGTCGTTTCCGTTCGTCCCACGCGCCTCGATCAGTTCCGGGTGGGCGTCGAGCAGCTCCACGAGCCGCGCTTTGTCGCCTGCCTGCAGCGCCTGAAAGGCGAGCATGAAAGGCCCGGGCGGCTCCGTTCCCTCCTGCAGCGCCGTCACGTGCCGGCGCAGGCTCGCCCAGCTCGGGAAGCCGTGGCGGCGGGCAAGGTCGAGCCTCGCCTCTGCTCGAGTGACGCCGCTCGTGGTCGCGATCCCGTCGGCGCGGCCCTCGTAATAGTCGGGGTCGGTCTCGAACGGCTGCTCGGCGCCGAGCCGCTCGAGGTAGGCCTTCAGCTTCGGCCAGCTCGCAAATCCGTGCTCGCGCGCGAGCTCGAGCTGGGCGGCGCTGAGCTTGAGCGGCTCACCGCCGGCGCGGCGCGCCCGGACGAGCTCCTTTGCCTGCTTGCGCAGCTGGTCGAGGTCGAGTTGGGGCCGGGTGCTCACGGCAGACTCCTTTCCGGCGGCCGTAAGACCGCCATCTGCCCGGCGTCCGCATCTCTCGGGCGGAAAGAAGCTGCTTGAACCGTCACGGGCTCGAATCGGGTGGGCTCTGCCCTTTCCGCGGACCGGGCGCGCCCCGGAGCGCGCAGCTCGATTCTACGCGGGAGCTTGCAATCGGGACCGGGGTTGCGATCGCCGTGTGGTGCCCGGCCGCGAAAGCCTACGAGCGCCGGGCCGCGAAGCGCTCGGCCTCGCGGCGAGAGGCACAGCCCTGCATGTCGACGATCTTCCCGTCCTGGAGCGTCAGGACCTGGAAGCGCACCTGACGGCGACCGTCGGCTCCAGTCCACTCCGTAGAGCCGATGAGCTTGTCGTCTCCCACCTGGGTGAACTCCGGCTTGACCTGAAGGCGGTTCTCTCCCCGTTTGCGGAGCTGCTGCTGCATCACCCCGAGCGCCTCGTCGGGCCCTTGGCAGGCAGGAGCCTGCTTCCACCACAGATGCCCGTGCGAGACGCCACGCCACTCGGAGCCCTCGGCCATCAGCGCCGCAAGCGGCTGCGGATCGCCGCTGGTTCAGCGCCTCTGCGGCCGCGCGAAGCTGATCGATCAGCGGCACCGGCACCGGCCCGTCACTCGCGGCCATCCCACGAGTTTATCCCCCCGCGGGCCAGAGCGATCGATAGTTGCCGGAAGCCTTGACAACGAACACACGTTCGTGTAGAACATACGTTCCTGTGATCGCCGCACTCGTCATCCCGGCTTTCGATCTGCGGGCGGCTCTGCGCCTTCGACCCGGGCTCGAAGCGGAGCCGGCAGCGCTTGCGCCGGTGCCGGGAACCGAGGCCGCTGCTCGGCTCGGTGACCTCGACGGCCGCAGGCGAAAGGCGTGAGGCCCGGCATGAGGCTCGGGGAGGCGCTGGCGATCTGCCCGCAGCTCGTGCTCGTGGAACAGGACCCGGCGGGCGTCGAGCAGGCGTGGGAAGAGATCCTCCGCGGCCTCGAGAACACCGGGCTTCGCCGTCGAGCCGGCCGAGCCGGGAACGGTGTTCTTCGAGACGGACGGGGTGGAGCGCCTCTACGGAGGCCTCGAGCCGGCGCTCAAGCGGGCGCTCGCGGCGGTCGGCCCAGCCTGGGACTCCCGGGCCGGCGCGGCCGAGCGGCGTTTCGCGGCGCTCGCCGCCGCAAGCGTGGCGCGGGCAGGGCAGGCGCTGATCGTCTCCGACGACCGGGCGCGCCGTTTCCTCTCGCCGCTGCCGTTGACGCTGCTTCCGCTCGACCAGCAGCGCTACGAGGATCTCGAAGAGCTTGGAGTACGAACGATCGGACAGCTTGCCGGGCTGCCGGGTGGCGCCGTTGCCGAACGACTGGGGCCGGACGGCCGGCGCGCCTGGAGCCTGGCGAGAGGCGAGCACGACGGCTCTGCCGTCGGCGACAGGACGGTGGCACCCCGACGGCCGCCCCTGTCGCTCGTCGAGACGCTCGAGTTCCCGGAAGCAGTCGGCCAGGAGCTGACGCTCCGGCGAGGGCTCGGCGTGCTCGTCGACGCACTGCTCGCTCGACCCGAACGCGCGGGGCGCCCGCCGCGAAAGCTCGCCCTCTGGGCGCGGCTCGTCGGCGGCGCCTCGTGGCGCCGGGTGGTCACCCTGCGCGAGCCGACCGCCGACAGCGACCGGCTGCGGCTCGCGCTCGGCCCGAAGCTCGCAGAGCTGCCCGCGCCGGTGCTCAAGCTGCGGCTCGAAGTCGTCGAGCTGGCCGAAAGCGGAGCCGAGCAGCTCGAGCTCGTCCGGGTCGAAGCGGGAGGAGCGTCAACGAATCCGATGCTCCAGCAGCGGTTGAAGGAAGGCCTACGCCAGGTGCGGGCTGCCGTGGGCGTAGGCGGGGTCTCGACGGTGGTGGAGGTGGCACCCTGGTCTCGCATTCCGGAAGCACGGGCACTTCTCGTTCCGCGCGACGACTGAACACGCCCCGTCCCGCGCTCGTCGAGGCGCACGCCGACGGTGTCCCGCTGCGGGTCAACCGGCAGCGCGTCGCCGATCGTCCGGGAGGAGTGGCGCATCGTCGATCGCTGGTGGACGGAGGAGCCCGTCGACCGGCGCTACTTCGAGCTCGTGCTCGAGACCGGCGAGAACTCGGTCGTCTACCGCGACGGCGAGACCCAGGCATGGTTCACCCAGCGTGCCTAGCGAGTGCATGCCAAAGCAGGGCATGTTCGGTGGGTGTGTTCGGTGAGGGCAGTGTGCTTGGCGAGATCCGTGTGCCCGGCGTGATCTGTGTACCCGGAGGGGCAGCGCGCCTGGAGGCTCATTGCCTAGAGGCTGGGCGGGATAACGCGCCGCGACAGCCGGCCGGGACATGACCGGCGGCTACGTCGAGCTGCACGCGCACTCGGCGTACTCGTTCCTCGACGGAGCCTCCCTGCCCGAGGAGCTCGCAGCGCGCGCGGTCGAGCTCGGCTACGACGCGTTCGCCCTCACCGACCACGACGGGGTCTACGGCTCGCTCGAGTTCGCCCAGGCCGCCAAGCAGCTCGGGCTCCGCGCCATCACCGGCGCCGAGGTGACGCTCACCGGCGGCGCGCACGTCACGCTCCTCTGCGAGAGCCGTCGCGGCTACGAGAACCTCTGCCGCATCCTCACCGACGCTCACGCGCGCACCCGAGCCGAGGGCCGCGAGCGCGAGCTGCTCCCGCCGGCAACCACGACCGCATTCGTCGCCGAGCGGGCCGAGGGGCTCGTCTGCCTCTCCGGCTGCGCCCGCGACGGGCTCGCCGTCGTCGACCCGAACGCCGCCGCCACGCTCGCAGCCGCCTTCGGGGGCGCGTTCTACATCGAGCTGCAGCGGCGGTACGAGCGAGGCGACAGGCGCCGGAACGCGGCACTGACAGCGCTCGCGGCTTCGATCGGCGTCCCGACGGTCGCGACCGGCGACGTCCACGCGCACCATCCGCGGCGCCTGCACCTCCAGGACGTGCTCGTCGCGATCCGCAACCGCACCTCCCTCGACGGCTCCGAGCGCGAACGGCGCGGCAACCAGGAATCCGTGCTGCTCCCGCCGGAAGCGGCGGCCGAGCGGCTTCCGGCCGAGGCCGCGGCCCGCAGCCGCGAGATCGCCGAACGGTGCAGCTTCGACCTCACCCAGGAGCTCGGCTACCGCTACCCCGACTTCTCCGACGGCCCCGACCCGGCCGGGAAGCAGCTCCGCGACATCTGCGACCGCGCGTTCAGCGAGCGCTACGGCGGCCGGGCGAACGCGCCCGCCCGCGAGCGGCTCGACCGGGAGCTGGCGCTGATCGACCGGCTCGGGCTCGCGGGCTTCTTCCTGCTCCACTGGGAGGTGCTCGAGCTCGCACGCGAATGCGCGCTCCAGGTGCGCGGCGCCGGCTCGCCGCGCAACGTGCTGCCGCCGGGGCGGGGGAGAGGCTCGAGCGTCGGCTCGCTCGTCTGCTACCTCACCGGGCTCTCGCACGTCGACCCCGTCGAGGCGAACCTGTCGCTCGGGCGCTTCCTCAACGACGAGATGGCCGGAGTGCCGGACATCGACCTCGACTTCCCCCGCGACATCCGCGAGAAGCTGATCCTCGCCGTCACCGAGCGCTACGGACGCGAGCACGCCGCGCTCGTCGCGACGTTCTCGACCTACCGCAGCCGCGGCGCGATCCGCGACGTCGGCAAGGCGCTCGGCCTGCCCTTCGGCGAGCTCGAACGGCTCGCACGCGTCACCGACGGCTGGCATGCCACAGGTGTCGCCGGCGAGGTCGACGGCCTGCCCGGCAGCCACGACGGCCCGCGCTGGCAGGCCTTCCGCGAGCTGACCCGCGAGATCGCCGGCCTGCCACGCCACCTCTCCCAGCATCCGGGCGGCATGGTGATCTCGACGAGGCCGCTGATCGACATCGTCCCGGTGCAGCCCGCGGCGATGGCCGGCCGCCAGATCTGCCAGTGGGACAAGGACTCGTGCTCGGATGCCGGCTTCCTCAAGATCGACCTGCTCGGGCTCGGGATGCTCTCGGCCGTCGAGGAGGCCGTCGAGCAGATCGCGCGGCTCCACAACGAGGCGATCGACCTCTCGCGGATCCCGCTCGACGACCCCGACGTCTACGCCGAGATCCAGGCAGCCGACACGGTCGGCCTCTTCCAGATCGAGAGCCGAGCCCAGATGCAGAGCCTGCTGCGCACCCGGCCCGAGAACCTCGACGACCTCACCGTGCAGGTCGCGCTCGTCCGGCCCGGCCCGATCCAGGGCAAGGCGGTGCACCCGTACATCGAGCGCCGCCAGCGGCTGCGCGACGACCCCACCTTCCAGTACCCGGTCGAGCACGAGTCGCTGCGCGAGCCGCTCCGGGAGACGCTCGGCGTCGTCGTCTTCCAGGATCAGGTGCTCGACGTCGCGATGGCTGCCGCGCGGTTCAGCGTGGGGGAGGCCGAAGGGCTTCGCCGCGCGATGAGCCGCAAGCGCAGCGAAGAGGCGATCGAGGCCTTCCGGCCCAGGTTCGTCGAAGGCTGCCTCGGCAACGGGATCGACGAGGAGACCGCGCACGCGATCTACGACAAGCTCGTCGGCTTCTCCGGCTTCGGATTCCCGAAGTCGCATGCCGCCGCCTTCGGGCTGCTCGCCTACCAGTCGGCGTGGCTCAGGCGCTTCTACCCCGCCGAGTTCCTCTGCGCGCTCCTGAACGCCCAGCCGATGGGCTTCTACCCGCCCGCCTCGCTCGTGCGCGACGCCCAGCGCCGCGGCGTCGAGGTGCGCTCGCCGCACGTGAACCGCAGCGAGGCGCAGGTGCTCGATCGAGGACGGGGGCGGTCCGGATCGGCCTCGGCTACATCCGCTCGGTCGGCGAGGACGAGGCCTCGGCCGCTGGTCGCCGAGCAGCCCTACGCCGACATCGGCGACCTCGCCCGCCGCGGCCCCGCCGGGAAGGACGCGCTCGAGGCGCTCGTCGCCTCGGGCGCCTGCGACGACTGGGGGGCCGCGGCGCGAGCTGCTCTGGCGGCTCGGCGTCACCCCGCGCGGCGAGAGCGTCGGGCGGCGGCGCCCGCCAGCTCGCGCTGCCGATCGGCCCGACCGCCGAGATTCCGGAGCTCCGCCCCCAGACCGACTGGGAGCGGATGCTCGCCGACTACCGCCACACGTCGGTCTCGGTCGGCCTGCACCCGCTGCAGCTCCTGCGCCCGCACCTCCCGGCCGCCTGTGTTCCGAGCAACGAGCTCTCGGCCGTGCCGCACGGCTCCCGCGTCGCGGTCGCCGGGATGGCGGTCGCCCGCCAGCGGCCGGCGACCGCGAAGGGCATCGTCTTCATGCTGCTCGAGGACGAGCACGGCCAGATGAACCTGATCATCCCGCCGCCCGTCTACGAGGCCCACCGCGCGGTCGTCCGGAGCGAGCCGCTCCTGCTCGCCCGCGGCCGCTTCGAGCGCGTCGGCCGCAACGAGAACGTGCTCGTCGAGGCGATCGAGACGCTCGGCCCGCTCGCCCGCACGGCCGCCAACGACGCCGAGTCGGCAGCGCTCACCATTTCGGACATCGCTAGGCTGGCTCGAGCGTGGTCCGCCCAGCCGACCTGTTCGTGCGGCACTCGCCATCGGATCCCGCCGCAAGAACAGCGACGGCGGTGCGGTAGCGCGACGAGCGCGGTGCCTCGCGCGGGACTAGCGGTTCTCGATCTCGAGATCGAACGGCGCCAGCCGCTTCGCGACCGCGCGGTTGAACTCGCGCTCGTAGTCCTCGTCGATGCCCTCCTCGAGCGACCGCGCGTACCCGTCCCGGAGGTCGGCGAGGATCTCCGTGCCCGTCTCGACCGCGTCGACGTAGTCGCCGTAGAGCTCCTCGGCCTCGTCGCGATCGGCCGTGTTGTAGGCGGCGAGCCGCTCCTTCACCTCCTCGATCACGTCCCGGTGCTCGCGCTCGAACAGGCTGAGCTGCCGGTCGATCACCTCGGCGAACCTGCCGCGGCCGAAGATCATCGCGAGCGTGCGGTAGAGCTCGAGATGGCGTGCTGCGGCCGCCTCCCACGTCAGCTCGGCGCGCGCCTGCTCGGCGCCCGCACGGGCGGCGGCGAGCGCGGCCGGGTCGGCGAGAAGCTCCCGCACCGCCTCGGTGAGCGCCTCGAGATCGCCCGCCGGAACGACGCGGCCCGCGCCGTAGTGGGCGATCGGCTCGGCGAGCCCGCCGACGTCGTAGGCGACCGCCGGGACGCCCGCCCCGAGCGCCTGCAGCAGCGCTCCCGACTGGTCGAGCTCGGCCCGGTAGGGGAAGATCGCGACCGTCGCCGTCAGAGAGCGCGCGGTCGAGCTCTGCCGGTGTCAGGTAGCCGAGCCGCCACTCCGTGCGCGGTGCGTCGCGCAGATCGTCCGAGCGGCATCGCGGCGTCGCCGGCGACGAGCAGCCGTGCATCCGGAAGCCGCCCGACCGCGGCGACCGCATCGGCGAGCCCCTTGTAGGGGCGGATCACGCCGAGCGCGAGCACCGTCTGGCCGTCGTCGGCCCGAGCCGCGTCGCTCGGGTACACGGGATGCGAGATCACGAACGGATCGACGCCGAGCTCCGCAAGCGTCTCGCGGCCCCGCTCGGTGTGCACGACGACGCGGTCGAACCGTCCGAGCAGCTGCTTCCAGAGCTCGCGCTTCCCGGCGGTCCGCCGCGGCAGCAGATCGTGCGCGGTGAAGACCGAAGGGCTGCGAAAGCGAAGGTGGCGGTCGACCTGGGGAAGGGCGAGCCACTGCACGTGGAGCACGTCCGGCGTTGATGCTCGACAGCGAGGCCGCGACGGCGAGATGCTCGGCTGCCTTCAGCGGCAGCCGTGCCTTGCGAGCGCCGGAAGAGCCGCGAGGAGAGCGGGTAGAAGCGCTCGATTCGCCGGTAGCCGTCGGGCGGCGGGAGCTCGGCGAAGCGGAAGTGCGAGGTCAGGACCTCAACCTCGGCGCCCGCGCGCCCAAGCGCAGCCGCGAGCTCGTGGTCGTACCACGGCGTGAACGCCGGCGGATCTGCAAGCACGACACGCATCGGTGCCTACAGTAGAGCGCCGTGCTCGTCCGCACCTGGAACCTCTTCCACGGAAACACCCTGCCGCCGGCGCGGCGCGCCTACCTGCGCGAGATGGTCGAGCTCGTGACCGCCGACCGGCCCGACGTGGTCTGCCTGCAGGAGGTACCGGCCTGGGCACTCGGGCCGGTCGGCGGCTGGGCGGAAATGCAGGCGGTGACGGCGCAGACCATGCCGCCCCGCTCGGGCCGGTCCCGATCCCGGCGGGGCTCGGCCGCGCAGCTCACCGCGCCGAACCACGGCCTGCTTTCGCTCCGCCTTCGCCGGGCAGGGAAACGCGATGCTCCTCCCGCGCGGCACCGGGATCGAGGAGGTGCAGGCGATCGCGCTGAACACACCGGAGTTCTGCCGGGAGCAGGGCGCAAGGCTCGGCCTCTCCGACGCGCAGATCCGGCGCTGGCAGTCCGAGCGCCGCGTCTGCCAGCTCCTGCGCGCCGACCTGGGGGCTGAGCCCGTCTGCGTCGCGAACATCCACGCCTCGAGCATCGCCCGCGATCCCGCGGCTCCCCGACTCCGAGCTGCGACGCGCGGTGGCTCTCGTCGATGCGGCGGCCGCGGGCGAAGCCGGCGATCCTCGCCGGCGACTTCAACGTCCGGCCCGAGGAGTCGGCGACGCTCGCAGAGCTCGCCGTCTCGGGGCGCTGGCGCGACGTCGGCCCCGGGATCGACCACGTGCTCGTACGCGGCGCCGGCGTAGAAGTCCGGGCGCGTGTGGCCCGACGAGGAGCGCGAGTACGGCGGCCGCCTGCTCTCCGATCACGCCCCGGTCGAGGCGTCGATGGCTCGAGCCGCCTGACGGGTTTTCAAAGCTCGCGTCGTCGCCGTGCTCGAGCGTCGCCGCCGACGTTCCGTGATGGAAGACCACTCGGTCGCCTCCTACCGGCGGTGCTCGGCACCCGTGTTACGGCGCGAGACGCGGCTCGAGCGGGCAGGACCGCTTGGGACACGTCCCTCGACGGGCGGTGCACGGCGTGACCCCTCGCGGAGGAGAGCTCTTCTAGCAAGTCGCGGCCGACCGTCGATACCTCGCAGCGAAAGGCATCTCGCACCGCTTCCGCGCAGGCTCGTTCGGCGATCGAGGCGTGATCGGCAAGACTACGACACCCGCCCCAGCGAACGTGCCGCGATTTTCCACTATCCGAGCGCAGAGTTGGCACAGGTTTAGACCGGTGTCTGACCCCGGCTCTTGGGGAGACACGGCGGGTGCGACATGTCGGTTCGAGCCGAGATCGAGTGCGGGTGCGGGCTAGGCGGCGTCGGCGGCGGTGCGCAGGCCGAGCTCGCCGGCGATCGGCTGCAGCGCCGCGACGACGTTCGCGATGTGCTCGTCGAGCTCGATCCCGAGCAGCTCGGCCCCGGCGTAGACCTCGTCGCGGTGGACGCCCGCGGCGAACGAGGGCTGCTTGAGCTTCTTGCGCACCGACTTCGGCTCGAGCCCCTCGAGGCCGGTCGGCCGGACGAGCCCGCAGGCGTGCACGAACCCGGAGAGCTCGTCGCAGGCAAAGAGCGTCTTCTTGAGCGGCGTGTCGCGCGGGATGTGCAGATGCTCGGCGTGCGAGAGCACCGCCTCGATCAGCTCCTCGGGATAGCCGAGCTCGCGCAGGATCGGCGCGCCGTCCTGGGGATGCTTGTCGAGCGTGGGGTGGATCTCGTAGTCGAAGTCGTGCAGGAGCGCCGTCACGCGCCACAGCTCCTCGTCCTCGCCGAAGCGCCGCGCGTACGACGCCGTCGAGGCCTCGACCGCGAGCGCGTGCCGCAGCAGCGCCTCGCTCTTCGTGTAGGCGGTGAGCGTCTCCCAGGCCTGTGCGCGGGTCGGCTCCAAAGCGGTCGCTAGGATAGCCGCGCCTTGTCTACAGCCGTTGCCAGAGAGGCTGCCGTGGAGTCGTTCGTGATCGAAGGGGGGCGCCCGCTCAACGGGACCGTCCGGGTCGCCGGCAACAAGAACGGGGCGCTCCCGATCCTCGCCGCGTGCCTGCTCACCGACGAGCCGGTCGTGCTCCGCAACATCCCGCGCATCCGCGACGTCGACACGATGCTCGCGCTGCTCGCCGATCTCGGCGCCGACGCCGAGTGGCCGGGCGAGAACGAGGTGCGCGTCCACGCCGCCGGCGTCACGAAGACCGAGGTCGACGAGGAGCTCTCCGACCGCATCCGCGGCTCGTTCCTGCTCGCCGGCCCGCTGCTCGCCCGCTTCGGGCATGCACTGCTCTCGCCGCCCGGCGGCGACTTCATCGGCCGGCGGCCGCTCGACACGCACGTCCACGCCTTCCAGCAGCTCGGCGCCGAGGTCTCGGTCGACCGGCGGTTCGAGCTCCGCGCCGACCGGCTGCGCGGCAAGCGGATCTTCCTCGACGAGGCGAGCGTGATGGGCACCGAGAACGCGGTGATGGCGGCTGTCCTCGCCGCGGGCGACGACCGAGCTGATCAACGCCGCCTGCGAGCCGCACGTCCAGGATCTCTGCCGCTTCCTCGTCTCGCTCGGCGCGCAGATCGACGGGATCGGCTCGAACGTCCTGCGGATCGAGGGCGTCGAGCGGCTGCACGGCGGCGAGCACACGATCGGCTCCGAGCACATCGAGGCCGCGAGCTTCATCGGCCTCGCCGCGGTCACCGGCGGCGACGTCACCGTCGAGGACGTCGTCCCGGACGACCTGATCTCGATCCTCTCGGCGTTCGAGCGGCTCGGGATCGAGGTCGAGCTGCCCGGGACGAGCGTTCGCGTGCCGCCCGGCCAGGAGCTCGTGATCCGCGACGACCTCGGCGACCAGATCCCGAAGATCGAGGACGGGCCGTGGCCGATGTTCCCGGCCGACCTGACCTCGATCGCGCTCGCGGTCGCGACGCAGGCGAAGGGGACGATCCTGATCTTCGAGAAGATGTTCGAGAACCGCCTGTTCTTCGTCGACAAGCTCGTGCGGATGGGCGCGCGGATCATCCTCTGCGATCCGCACCGCGCCGTCGTCAGCGGCCCCGCGAAGCTCCACGGCGAGCGGCTCGAGAGCCCCGACATCCGCGCCGGGATGGCGATGCTGATCGCCGCGCTCTGCGCCGAGGGCACCTCGGTGATCGGCAACATCGGCCAGATCGACCGCGGCTACGAGCGGATCGACGAGCGCCTCCGCGCGCTCGGCGCCTCGATCGAGCGGACCGGCTGAGCGCCCCAGCACGAGGGGCCGAGCGCGGCAAGCCAGGCCGCACGATCACGAGCGCAACGACGCCGCACCACCGCCAGCTCGGCGCGCGCTGACGAGGCTGGCCGGGGCCGACGAGCGGCATGTAGTTAGAGCTTCGTAGAGACGGGTTCAAAATGAGTGGGCTCGCCCTGAAGTTCCCGAACGCCTGGTCCGAGGGTTAGGCTCAGCCCATGAGCCGGGCAAGGAGAGGTGCAGGGTGTGAGCGCGCGCGTCGATGCGGGCGAGGGCTCGGCGACCGTCGTCGACCGGTGTCGCGGTGCTCGACCACCTGCTCGGCGAGCTCGCGCGCACCGCGCGGTTGCGGCTCGCGCTCGAGGTGGCGCCGGCTGCGGTCGAGAGCGAGGTGGCGGCAGCCGCCCGTGCGCTCGGCGAGGCGCTCGGCCGTCTGCTGCAGGCGCCCGGTGCCGCCGGTTACGGCTCGCCTGGTTTCCCGCCGACGAGGCGCTCGCCGGCGCGGTCGTCGAGGTGACCGAGCGGCCGCTCGTCGCCTCCAACGTCGACTTCTCGGGCCAGCGCGATCGGCGGCCTCGCGTGGCGACGTCGTCGCCCAGCTTCCTGCACGAGCTCGCCGACCGCGCCGGGCTCAACGTCCACATCCGCGTGCTCGAGGGCAAGGATCCCGAGAACGTGCATGCGCGCGATCTTCAAGGCGCTCGGCGCCGCGATCGGCCAGGCATGCCGCACCCCCGAAGGAGGAGAGATCAAACAATGAGCAAGTCGTCCGTCCGTACCGAGGAAGCTCCGGCGCCGTTCCAGGGCGCCCCGTACTCCCAGGCGATCATCGCCAACGGCTTCGTGTTCGTCGCCGGCCAGCTCGGGCTCGAGCCCGGGTCGTCCGAGGTCGTCGCCGGGCGGCATCGGCCCGCAGACCGAGCGTGTCTTCGCGAACCTCGGGCGATCCTCGAGGCCGCCGGCTCTTCGCTCGACCAGGTCGTGAAGACGACCGTGTTCCTGCGCAACCTCGACGACTTCGGCGGTATGAACGAGGTCTACGCGAGCAAGATCGGCGGCGCGCCCGCCGGCCCGCTCGACCGTCGAGATCGGCCGGCTGCCCGCCGGAGCGCTCGTCGAGATCGAGGCGATCGCCCTCGCCTGACCGGCTTGGCCCAACGAAGCCGACCCCATGGAGGCCGACACTATGAAGGCCGACACCGTGAATGCCGGATCTGTGAAGGCGCTGGAGGGCTACGTGCGCCTCGCTCGGGCTCGATGCGTACCTGGTCGGCGGAGCGGTGCGCGACGAGGCTGCTCGGCCGCGAGTCGGAGTCGAAGGACGCCGACTTCCTCGTTCCCGGGGTCGACAGCGACGGTCTGCGGCAGGCTCTGTCGGCGCACGGCCGGGTCGAGGAGCTCGTCGTCGGCGGCCGCCCGGTCGGCATGCGGCTGTACCCGTCGAACCCGCGAGATTCGGGCGCTCGCACCGGCCGGGATCGAGTTCGCGCCGCCCCGGCGCGAGCGCTCGACGGGCCACGGCCGCCACGAGTTCGAGATCGTCGTCGACCCGGCGGCGACGGTCGAGGACGATCTTCGACCGGCGCGACTTCACGATCAACGCGATGGCGCGGCGGCTCTCCGACGGCGAGATCGTCGATCCCTACCACGGGCGCACCGACCTCGAGCAGGGCGTGCTGCGGACCGTCTCGCCGGAGAGCTTCGCCGAGGATCCGCTCCGGCTCGTCCGCGGGCCTCCGGTTCGTCTCGCAGCTCGGGCTCGACCCCGACGAGGCGACGCTCGCCCAGATGCGCGAGGAGGCGCGCGCTCGTGGCGCACGTCTCCGGCGAGCGGATCGGCGGCGGCCTCGCCGCCGACGGGATGGGCGAGCTCTCGAAGCTGCTGCTCGGCCGCGAGCCGCGCAAGGCGCTCTGATCCTGGCGCGCGACACCGGCGTGCTCGGCGCCCTGCATCCCCGAGTTCGAGCCGTCGATCGGCTTCGACTCGCACTCGAAGGATCACGCGCCTGACGGTGGACGAGCACATCTTCCTGGTCGTGCAGAACGCCGCCGATGCCGGCGCGCCGCTGCGCGTGCGACTCGCGACGCTGCTGCACGACCTCGGCAAGGCGGTGCAGGGCGAGCGTCCCGACCACGCCGCAGGTCGGCGCCGAGCTCGCCGACCAGGCACTGCGCAGGCTCCGGTACTCGAACGAGCTGCGCGAGCAGGTCGTCCGCATCGTGCGCTTCCACCCGTTCTTGCTCGAGCGCGGGGACGAGCTCGAGGCGCGACGGTTCCTGGCCCGTCACGGCGACGGCCTGGCCTTCGACCTGCTCGACCACTGGGAGGCCGATCTTCGCGGCCGTGACCGGTCTGCGGCCGTCGCTCGAGAAGCTCGACCGCGTCGCGCGCTTCCGGCAGACCGTCTCGGCGGAGCTCACGAGCCCTCACCGCCTCGGCGACCTCGCGATCGACGGCGACGACCTGCTCGAGCTCGGCTACACGGCCGGCCCGGCGCTCGGGGAGGCGCTCGCGACGGCTCCTCGCGCGAGGTCGTCGACGTACCCGAGCGAAACACGCCGCGAGGCGCTCCTCGGGCCGAGCACGGGAGCTCTTGCGTCCATGATCCGCTGGGATGCTCCCGGGTACGTCGTCGCGTTCACGACGCGTGAGGGCGGGGTGAGCACAGGGCCGTTCGCCTCGCTCAACCTCGGCAGCCGGGACGACGACCCTGCCCGGATCGCCGAGAACCGGCGGATCGTCTGCGCGGAGCTCGGGCTCGACGCCGGCAAGCTCGCGGTCAACCGCCAGCGGCACTCGTCGATCGTCAACCGCGGCCGCGCCGGCGAGCGCGGCGAGTCCGGCGACGGGCTGTGGACGGACGAGCCCGGCGTGCCGCTCCTCGCGCTCGCCGCCGACTGCGTCCCGATCGCGATCGCAGCCGTCGACGGCTCGCCGGCGCTTGCCGTCGTTCATGCCGGCTGGCGCGGCCTTGCCGGCGGGGTGATCGGCGCGGCCGCCGAGTCGCTTGGCGCCTCGCCGAAGCGCGCGATCGTGGGACCGGCCGATGGGGCCGTGCTGCTACGAGGTCGGGGCCGAGGTGTCGAGCCAGCTTCGACCCCGACCTGACCGAGACGGCCGGATGCTCGATCTCTGGCAGGCCGCGGAGCGGGCGCTTCGCCGAGCCGGAGTCGGAACGGTCGAGCGGCTCGATCTCTGCACCCGCTGCAACCCGGATCGGTTCTTCTCGTTCCGCCGAAGACCGGGGCGCCGCACGGCGCACACGGGGTGATCGGTGCTGTCGCCGGCTGAGATCCGCGCGCGGTACGAGCGGGTCCGGGCCGAGGTCGGCCCCGGCGTCACCGTCGTGGCGGCGACCAAGTACGTCACCGTCGCGGAGATGGCGGTGCTCGTCGAGGCCGGCATCGAGGTGGTGGGGGAGAACCGTGCCCAGGATCTCGAGGCGAAGCACGCGGTCTACGGCGACGCGTTCCGCTGGCACTTCATCGGGCGCCTGCAGTCGAACAAGGTGAAGGTCATCAACCGGTGCTGCGAGCTCGTCCATTCGCTCGACACCGACTCGGCCGCGAGCAGGCTCGAGATCCCGGCGCTCGTGCAGGTGAATCTCGTCGGCGAGGGCTCGAAGGGCGGGCGTCGAGCCCGGCGAGATCGCGCGGCTACCTCCGCTACGACGTGCGCGGCCTCTCGACGATGCCGCCCGCGGTCGACGGATCCGGAGGAGTCGACGGCCGTGTTCCGGCGGCTTCGCGAGCTCGCCGCCGAGCACGGGTTGACGAGCTTTCGATGGGCACGACACAGGACTACCGGGTCGCTGCCGAGGAGGGTGCGACGCATGATCCGTGTGGGCAGCGTTCTCTTCCGGTAGAGACGGGGTTTACGATCCGATGAGCATGAGCTTGGGAGATCTCTGGAACCGCACCCTCGTCTACTTCGGGATCGCCGAGGAGGACGAGGACTACCTCGACGACGAGGAGGGCGTTCACCGCCGAGGAATCGCTCGAGCAGACCTACCGCGACCGGCCGAACGTGCGGCGGCTGACGCCGCGCCGGCGCTCGCACGAACTACGACGACTGGACCGAGTCGGAGGAGGCCGAGCGGCCGGAGCGCCAGGAGCGCCCCGAGCGGCCCCGGCGCGCGCGCCGTCGCCCCGGGTTCGCGGCGCGCGCCACATGGAGGCGGTCCCGAACCCCGGCTCGGTCCGCGTGCATCTCGTGCTGCCGCGCAGCTTCAACGACGCGCAGCAGATCGCCGACAAGTTCAAGCACTCGATCCCGGTGATCCTGAACCTCCAGAGCGCCGACCCGGAGCTCTCGAAACGGCTGATCGACTTCGCGAGCGGGCTGACCTACGCCCTCGACGGCGGGATGCAGCGGGTCGCCGACAAGGTGTTCCTGCTCACGCCGCGAAACGTCGAGGTGAGCGCCGAGCAGCGCGCCCAGCTGCTCGAGCGCGGCGGGTTCTACAATCAGGCCTGAACGCCGGCTCGAGCGGGGCTGCCGACGTGCGGGCCCCGGCGATCGCGCCTCGCCGGGCGCTCGCGAGCCGGTAGGAGTTCCGGCATCCGGAGCCGAAAAGCCTGAATCTGGTGGTCCTTGACGCGATCAGCGACATCGAGCAGTTCGTCGACGTCTTCCTCTATGTCTACATCCTCGTCATCTTCCTGCTCATCCTGACGTCATGGATACGCCTGCCCTACAGCTTCAACCCAGTCCTGCGTTTCCTGCACGATGTCTGCGACCCGTACCTCAACCTCTGGCGGCGCGTACTCCCGTTCCCGGCCCGCTCGACTTCTCGCCGATGGTCGGGGTGATCTTCCTGATCGTCGTGAGGGAGATGCTCAACGGGATCCTGGATCGGCTCCACTAGAGAGGAAGGAGACCAATGTCGTACACACCGGTTGAGTTGAGACACGTGCGGGTCGGGCGAAGCCTCTTCGGCTACAACCGCGCGATGGTCGAGCAGATCATCGAGGAGGTCGCCCAGAGCTTCGAGGCGACCTGGCGCGAGCGGGGCGAGCTGATCGAGCGCGTCGAGGCGCAGGAGAAGCAGCTCGAGCGAGCTGCGCCAGCGCGAGGAGCTGCTCACGAACACGCTCGTCGCCGCGGAGAGAACCGCGGCCGACGTGCGCGATCGCGCCAAGCGCGAGGCGGACGCGATCATCACCGAGGCTCGGAACGAGGCCCGCGAGGTTGCCCGTTCGGCGCGAGCCGAGCAGGAGCGCCTCCTGGCCGAGACCCGCAAGATCGAGGCGATGCTGCGCGGAGCGCTCGCCGTGATCGGTGAGGCCGGCGAGCCCGTCGCGGCGCACGCCGGCTGCGTCGCTCGAGGCTCACGGCCGCGCAGTCGAGCCGGTCTGCCGAGCCGGCTCGGACGCCGTTTCGCCCGCTGGCCGTGCCGCTGGAGCCCGGGACCGGAGGCCTGACGGGCACGCGCCGCTTGCGCTCCGGACGTCGCGTGCCGGCGAGCCTGCGCTCGCCGAGGCGACGCCGCTCGAGGCAGTCAGGTTCCCGAACGACCCCGAGGAGGAGTGCCGGAGCCGGTCGCGGCACCCTGGGCCCGCGAGGACACGCGCGAGTTCGAGCCGATCTCGGCGCCCGAGATCTCGCCGAGGACACGATCGAGCCGCTCCAGCGCCTGCGGCTCGACAAGCCGGAGCCAGGAGGAGCTCCGCCGCGAGACTCGGCCGTCCCGCGCCTCGCGGGACTTCGACTGGGGCGAATAGCCAGGCGAACGCCAGAGATTGGGAGGCGTACACTGCGAGGCGTGAACTGCCTCGCCCCGCGGTGGAGAAGCGTCGCCGTTCGTAGCGAGAGACCCTCCGCCGCTCGGAGGCACGGCATGACTCCGGCCGAGGTGGCCGAGTTCCGGACGCTGCTCGAGGACGAGCGCGAGCGGATTGCGACAGCGCTCGAGGGATTTCGCCAGGACGGGCTGCGGAACATCGAGGACGAGCTCGGGCTTCCGGGCGGCGTCGGGGCTGACACCGCCTCGGTGACGTTCGAGCGCGAGCTCGGCGAGGGCCTCGGTGAAGGGGCACAGCAGACCCTGGACCAGATCACGCATGCGCTCGACCGCCTCGAAGAGGGCACCTACGGCTGTGCGAGCGCTGCGGCAATCCGATCGACCATGAACGGCTGATGGCCCGCCCCTCGGCGACGCTCTGCATCGACGACCAGCGGCGAGCCGGGCGTGGCTGAGCGGGTAGACGACGCTCGGCCCGACGTTCGGGTGGGATCGGCTACGAATGGGCTGGCGCCGGTCTCGGCGGCGCGCCGGTCGCTCGCAGCGGGCGTGTGGCAGTGGGTCGGCCTCGGCTCGGTGGTAGCGGCGGCAATCGTCGGCGACCAGCTGACGAAGCACATCGTCACAAGCCGCCTGCGGATGGACCAGTCCGCGCACGTGATCGGGCCGCTGTCGATTCGGCGGGTCGAGAACTCGGGGATCGCGTTCGGGCTCTTCACGTCGGCCACGAGCGCCGTGATCGCCCTGACGACTATCGCTGTCGTCTGGATGCTCGTCTACTTCGCCCGCTCCGGAGCGCGGCATCCGGTCATTCCTGCCGGCCTCGGCCTGCTGATCGGCGGCAGCGTCTCGAACCTCGTCGACCGGGTGCGGCTCGGCTACGTCACCGACTTCATCGACTTCAGCTGGTGGCCGGCGTTCAATCTCGCCGACAGCTTCATCGTGATCGGCGTCGGGATCCTGCTCGCAGCCCTGCTCGTGACCGACCGGCGCCCGAAGCAGGTGCGCCGCCACCTCGACGTCGCCGCGCGCTGACGGCCTGCCCGCTGCCCGCTGAACGCAAACCCCCGCCCGAGGGCGGGGAGCCGGTTCCCGCCGCCCTCGAGATCGATCCTGGCCTCCCCAAACGGGCCGGACCGTCACGAAACCGTGCCGAGTTGAGCGAAAGCAGGCCGGATTGACCGAAATCCACCAAACGGGAGCGGCTCCGGCGGACGCCTGGTGGTACCGGCCGACGCCAGGCGGCGAGCGCCTCGACCGCTTTCTGGCGCTGCATCTCGGCTCGCGGGCGGCCGCTGCTCGTGCGATCGACGCGGGGGCACTCGTCGACGGCCGCACGCGCGAGCGCAGCTACCGTCTCGCCGGGGGCGAGCGCGATCGAGCTGCCGCTGCCGGCCGCTGTCGCGGCGCCGGAGATCCTCGGGCCGGCGCCGAGGATCGCCTGGGAGGACGAGTACCTCGCGGTCGTCGACAAGCCCGCCGGGCTTACCGTCCATCCGGGTGCGGGCCGGCCCGCGCGGCACGCTCGTCGACGCGCTCGCGGGCCTCGTCTCGGGCGGCGAGCCCGGGCGGCCGGGATCGTCCACCGGCTCGACCGCGACACCTCGGGCCTGATGGTCGTCGCCCGCTCCGAGGAGGCGCACAAGCGGCTCTCGGCGCTCGTCCGCCGCCGGGCGCTCGAGCGGACCTACCTGGCACTCGTTCGCGGCCGTCCCGCCTCCCGTGCCGGGCGGATCGAGGCGCCGATCGGCCGCGATCGCGACGACCCGACGCGCTTCTCGCTCGAGACGGACACCCCGCGGGACGCGGTCACCCATTTCGAGCTCGCGGAGGCGCACCGGCGGGCCTCGCTCCTGCGCGTCAAGCTCGAGACGGGCCGCACCCACCAGATCCGCGTCCACCTGGCCGCGATCGGCCTCCCGGTGATCGGCGACCGCGTCTACGGCGTCACCGATCCCGCGCTCGCGCGGCAGTTCCTGCACGCCAGCCGGCTCGCGTTCACCGCACCCGTTCAGCGACGAGCCGATCGACGTCGAGTCGCCGCTTCCCGCCCGAGCTCGCAGCGTTCCTCGACGCCGTCGACGACGACTGAGGCGGCTTCCCGCTACGCTTTCGCGGCACTTCGGACCCTCGACCCGACGGAGGCATCGAGGCGGACGGTGGCCGGCAACGAGCCGGTCCCGCCGAGACGCCGTCGGAGTATTTCCAATCGAAACCGAGAAAGGGGCTTGCCATGCCCGTTGTCTCCATGAAGGAGCTACTGGAGGCCGGCGTTCACTTCGGCCACCAGACGCGCCGCTGGAACCCGAAGATGAAGCGATTCATCTTCACCGAACGCGGCGGGATCTACATCATCGACCTGCAGCGCACCCAGCAGCTGCTCGACGAGGCGTACGACTTTGCGCGCGGCGTCGCCGAGCGCAACGGCTCCGTGCTGTTCGTCGGCACCAAGAAGCAGGCGCAGGATGCGGTCGCCGGCGAGGCGGCCCGCGTCGGCATGCCGTACGTCAACCATCGCTGGCTCGGCGGCCTGCTGACGAACTGGCGGACGATGTCCGACCGGATTCAGCGGCTGCACGAGCTGCAGGTCGCTCCGGCAGGAGTCGCAGCTCGACCTGCTGCCGGCGAAGGAGCGGCTCGCGATGCTGGCAGAGCTCGACAAGCTCGAGGCGAACCTCGGCGGGGTCGCCGACATGCGCCGCCAGCCCGACGCCGTCTTCATCGTCGACCTCCGCAAGGAGCAGCTCGCCGTTCGCGAGGCGCGCCGGCTCGGCCTGCCCGTGATCGCGCTCGTCGACACGAACTGCGATCCCGACGAGGCCGACTACGTGATCCCGGGTAACGACGACGCGATCCGGTCGTGCTCGCTCATCGTCCGAGCGATCGCCAACGGCATCGAGGCCGGGAAGCAGAAGGTGACAGCGGCCGAGGTCGCAAACGCGGCTCGACGCGGCGCAGAAGAAAGCCGAGGGCGGCGAGGTAGCCGAGAGCGCGGATCCTGGTGAGGCGAGCGAGAACACCGGCGGCCGACTCTGCTCCGGCAGCGGTAGCGCTCGCTGCGGAGCCCGCAGGCGGAGGCGGATGCCCGGCCGAGCCGGCGCCCGCCGAAACGGACGCCGAGGAGGCGGAATGACCGAGATCTCCGCGGCAATGGTGAAGGAGCTCCGCGACGCGACGAGCGCGGGGATGATGGACTGCAAGCGCGCGCTCGCAGGAGACCGAAGGCGACTTCGACGCGGCTGCCAAGCTCCTGCGCGAGAAAGGGCATCGCGTCGGCCGCGAAGCGTGCCGATCGCGAGACGAGCGAGGGCGTCGTCCTCACCCGCGATCGACGGCTCGAAGGGCACGATCGTCGCCGTCGGCTGCGAGACCGAGCCGGTCTCGAAGAACGACGACTTCCAGGCGTTCGCGCGCGATGTGCTCGAGGCGGTCTCCGCGAACGGCGAGGCCGCCGCCGGCGAGCTCGAGGCGACGCGGGTCGAGCTCGGCGCCCGCCTCGGCGAGAACATCCAGATCGTCGGGCACTCGCAGGCTCGAGGCAGGTGCGAGGCGAGTCGCTCGCGGCGTACGTCCATCCGCCCGCGAACAAGGTCGGCGTGCTCGTCCTGACGAAGGGCGGCTCGCCGGAGCTCGCGCGGCAGCTCGCGATGCACATCTCGTTCTCGAAGCCGACCTACGCCTCGCGGGACGAGGTGCCTGCGCGAGCTCGTCGCAGAGCGAGCGCGAGATCCTGGCGAAGCTGCCGGAGGTGGAGTCGAAGCCCGCAGACGTTCGTGAGAAGATCGTCGAAGGGATGCTGAACAAGCGCTTCTTCGCCGAGTCGGTTCTGGGCGAGCAGGCGTGGATCCACGAGACGAGCCTCACCGTCGCGAAGGCGCTTGCCGAGGGAGGGTTGGAGCTCGTCGACTACGCCTGGTACTCGGTGGGTTGATGGCCGTCGCCTCGAAGTCCCGGCCGCGGCCCGCGCCCGCGTTCAGCCGTGTGCTCCTGAAGCTCTCGGGCGAGGCGCTCATGGGCGAGGCCGACTACGGGCTCGACGCGCCGACCGTCGACGAGCTGGCCCGTGAGCTTGTCGACGTTCACTCCTCCGGTGTGGAGCTCGCGCTCGTCATCGGCGGCGGGAACGTCTACCGGGGCATGAGGGCGACAGCCGAGGGGATGGACCGGGCTACCGGCGACTACATGGGGATGCTGGCGACCGTGTTCAACTCGCTCGCAGTCCAGGAGGCGCTGGAGCGAAACGGCGCCGACACCCGGGTGCTCTCGGCTCTCGATGTGCGTGAGGTCGCGGAGCCGTACATCCGCCGCCGCGCGATCCGGCACCTCGAGAAGGGCCGTGTCGTGATCTTCGCCGCCGGCACCGGCAACCCGTACTTCACGACCGATACCGCTGCGGCGCTGCGGGCACTCGAGATCGACGCCCAGGGGATCCTGATGGCGAAGAACGGGGTGGAGGGGGTCTTCGACGGGGATCCGCGCACGAACCCGAGCGCGAGGTTCCTACCTGCGCTCACGCACTTGCAAGCGATCGAGCAAGGCCTGAAAGTGATGGATACGACCGCGCTCTCTCTCTGCATGGACAACCAGCTCCCGATTCACGTGTTCGAGCTCGCCGCCGGCAATATCGCGCGGGTCGTCGCCGGAGAGCGCGTGGGGACACTGATCTCGACTCCCACCGAAGGAGGGCCCGCGTGACAGCCATCGACGACTTCGTGGCCGACGCGACCGCGCGCATGAGCAAGTCGGTCGAGGCCACGCACGAGCACTTCAACTCCGTGCGCACGGGCCGTGCCTCATCGGTGCTGCTCGACCGGATCCAGATCGACTACTACGGGACGCCGTCGCCGCTCAAGAACATCGCGACGATCAACGTTCCGGAGCCGCGACTGCTGACGATCCAGCCGTTCGACCCGTCCTCCGTGAAGCAGATCGAGAAGGCGATCCTCGAGTCGAACCTCGGGTTGACACCGTCGAACGACGGCAAGATCATCCGCCTGCCGATCCCGCAGCTCACCGAGGACCGGCGCAAGGACCTCGTGAAGCTCGTCCGGAATATGGCCGAAGAGGGCCGCGTGGCCGTGCGTAACGTGCGCAGGGACGTGATGCGGCATCTCGAAGAGCTCGTCAAGAACGGGGAGGTCGGCGACGACGAGGAACGGGCCGCGGAGTCGCGCGTGCAGAAGGTGACCGACGACCACGTCCACCAGATCGACGAGCTGATGAAGCGCAAGGAAGCCGAGATCATGGAGGTCTAGGCTGGTCGCCTCCCGCGATCGTCTACACCCCCAATGAAGCTCATCTCCCGTATCCGCACGCTTGCACGCGTTCGGCCGCTCGTCGAAGGCGACCTCCCCGAGGTCGCAGAGACGGTCGCGATCATCATGGACGGCAACGGCCGTTGGGCACGACGGCGCGGGCTCCCGCCGGCCGCGGGTCACCGGGCCGGGACGCGCGCACTGCGACGGACGGTCGAGGCCGCGATCGACCTCGGTGTTCGCAACCTCGTCGTGTACGCGTTCTCCACCGAGAACTGGTCGCGTCCCCAGGATGAGGTCGACGCGCTCATGGAGCTCTTCGGGGAGACGATCGAGCGGGAGCTTCCCGACCTGGCCAGCCAGGGCGTTCGGGTGCGTTTCATCGGCCGGCGCGACCGGGCGCCCGAGCAGCTTCGCAGGCGCATGTCGTCGATGGAGGACCGGACCGAGCTCAACACCCGCCTCGGGCTCTGGATCGCGTTCGACTACGGCGGCAGGGCGGAGCTGGTCGAGGCGGCCCGCCGGATCGCCGAGAGCGGTCTCGACCCGCGCGAGATCGACGAGAACGTGGTTGCCGCCCATCTCTATGCGCCCGAGCTGCCCGATCCGGATCTCCTGATTCGCACGAGTGGCGAGCTCCGCGTATCGAACTTCATGCTCTGGCAGCTCGCCTACGCAGAGCTCGTGTTCGTCGACCGGTTCTGGCCGGACTTCGACGCCCGCGACCTGCGTGACGCGCTGGGCGAGTACGCAAGCCGCAGGCGCCGGTTCGGCGGCAGGTGAGCAGCACCGTCTCGCGGCTCGTCATCGCGGCCGCCGGCCTTCCCGTGGTGCTCGGAGCCGTGTACGTGGGTGGCTGGTGGCTCTTCGCGCTCGCCGTCGTCGCGGCCGGGATCGGGCTGCACGAGTTCTGGCTGCTCGCGAAGCCGCTTCGGCCGCTGGCCCCTGCCGGGTATCTCGGCGGTGTGCTGGCGCTTGTCGGCGCGCAGACGAGCGGGACCGGGTGGATGGTCGGGGGCGCGATGACCTCGCTCGTGCTCGCGTTCGTCCTCAAGGGGATCTCGGCGACCCGGCAGGCTCCCACCTCGTCGATCTCCGCGACGGTCATGGCGGCGGTCTGGATCGGCTTCGGGCTCTCGTTCATCCTCCTGCTGCGGCAGCTGCCCGTGCATGGGAGGCTCGCGACGGTCACGGTGCTCCTTGCCGTGTGGGCCGGACGACACCTTCGCGTACGCAGGCGGGAGGCTCCTGGGGCGTCATCGAATGGCGCCGACGACCTCGCCGGGCAAGACCTGGGAGGGATTCGTCTTCGGCACGGCCGCGACCGTCTTCGTGGCGTTCGTGGCCCTGTACAAGCAGCACTTCCTCACGATCTCGGAGTCGCTTGCGCTCGGCGCCGACTCTCGCGGTCGCGGCGCCGCTCGGCGATCTCTTCGAGTCGATGCTGAAGCGCGACGCGGGGGTGAAGGACGCGGGCGCCCTGCTCGGCGGCCACGGCGGCATGCTCGACCGGCTCGACGCGCTGCTCTTTGCCGCCCCGGCGGCGTACTTCTGCATCGCCGCGTTCGGCTACCGCTAGGGCCGCAACCGGCACCGGAGCTCGGCGTGCGCCGCCGGCTGAGGCGGGTGAACGGCATGCCCCCGCCGGTACCCTGAGTACCGATGAAGCGCATCGCCTTGCTTGGCGCGACAGGTTCGATCGGGCGCCAGGCGCTCGAGGTGATCGCCGCCAATCCCGAGCTCGAGCTCGTTGCCGCAACATCCGGCAGCCGTCCGATCGACGGCCTCGCGCCGCTCACGCAAACGGGAGGAGACCCCAGCGAGCTGCTCGAGCGGGCCGAGCCTGACGTCGTCCTCAACGCCGTCGTCGGATTTGCCGGGCTCGTGCCGACGATGTGGGCGCTCGAGCGCGGCGATCACGCTCGCCCTCGCCAACAAGGAGAGCCTCGTCGCGGCCGGGCGAGCTCGCGCTCGAGGCGCGGGCTCGCGGGGGCGGCCAGCTCATCCCGGTCGACAGCGAGCACTCGGCTCTCTTCCAGTGCGCCCTCCTCGGCGAGCCCGAATCGATCGTCCTTACCGCGAGCGGCGGTCCGTTCCGCGGCCTCACCGCCGACGCGCTCGGCTCGGTCACCCCGGACGAGGCGCTTGCTCACCCGACCTGGTCGATGGGCCCGAAGATCACGATCGACTCGGCGACCCTTGCGAACAAGGGCCTCGAGGTGATCGAGGCGCACTTCCTGTTCGGGATCCCGTACGACCGGATCGAGGTCGTCATCCATCCACCGTCGATCGTCCACGGCCTCGTCCGCTTCCGCGACGGGGCGGCGATCGCGCACCTCGGGAACCCCGACATGCGCGTCCCGATCTCCTATGCGCTCACCTATCCCGACCGGGCCGCCACGCCCGTGCCGCCGCTCGAGCTCCGCACCCTCGAGTTCCATGAGCCCGACCTCGAGACCTTCCGGCTCCTTGCGATCGCCTGCGAGGCCGGCGCACGCGGCGGAACCTTCCCCTGCGCGTTCAACGCCGCCAACGAGGTCGCCGTCCAGGCGTTCCTCGACGGCCGCATCGGCTTTCTCGACATCGCCGGCGCCGTCGAAGACGTGCTCGACCGCGTCGACGGCTCGCCCGCGACCACCCTCGAGGAGCTCATCGACGCCGATCGAAGGGCGCGGGAACTGGTCCCGGTCGCATGAGCCGGAGGCTCGACGGAGGCCGGCCGGCAGGCCGTAGGCCCGGCGGAGGCTCACCTGTGGAGATCCCGGCTTCGCGGGCGCCGCAGACGCTCACAGCGCCACAGGAGGCGGGCCTGTGAGCATCGGGATCGCGATCCTGGGCCTGGCCGCGCTGATCTTCATCCACGAGGCGGGGCATTTCTTCGTCGCCCGAGCCGTGGGGATGCGGCCGCGCAAGTTCTACCTCGGCTTCCCGCCGGCGCTCGTCAAGACGACGAGAGGGCGGTGTCGAATACGGGATCGGTGCGATCCCGCTCGGCGGCTACGTGAAGATCCCCGGCATGCACCGTCCGGCTCCCGGTGATCTCCGTGGCAGCCTCTCGCCGGAAGACCAGGAGCGGCTCGCTCCCGAGCTGAACGCACTCGACGACGCGCTCACCCGGGGCGACGAGGACGGCGCCCGCGCTCAGGCCGCCGAGCTGACCCTGCACCTCGGCGACACGCGCATGCGTTGCGGGAGCTCGACGACGGCCTTTCGGCGGATGCCTACTGGCGGCAGGCCTCCTGGAAGCGCATCGCCGTCATCGCGGCCGGCCCGGCCGTCAACCTCCTCGTGGCGGTGATCCTCTTCGTCGCCGTATTCGCCACGAGCTCGGAGATCGCGACGCGGAAGGTCGGGCAGGTTCAGAGCGGCTACCCGGCTGCGGCGGCAGGCGTGAAGGCCGGCGACATCGTGGTGGGAATCGGCTCCCACCGCGTCAACCCGACCACGCTCCCGACGCAGATCAACGCGACGCACGGCACGTCGTTCGTGCTCACGGTCGACAGGCACGGGAAGCGGTTGAGGCTGGGGCCGCTGCACGCGCGGCTGACGGGCAGCTCCTACCGGATCGGGATCGGCCTCGACGGGAAGTCAGGCCCCGGTGAGGCGCTACCCTCGGCGATCGGCGACTCCGCACGTCTCACCTGGCAGGTGATCGACCAGCAGGCTCGGGGCCTCGCCGGCCTCTTCGTGGGCCGCCATACCCACGATGTCTCGAGCTCGGTCGGGATCGTTCGCGATACCGCGCAGGCCTACCGGGCCTCGCTCGGCGACTACTTCTTCTTCATCGGGCTGATCAGCCTTGCGCTTGCCTTCCTGAACCTGCTCCCGGTGCTGCCTCTCGACGGCGGGCACATCGTGATGTCGATCCTCGAGCGTCTTCGGGGCGGCACGTTCTCTCAGCTCGCCTACCTGCGTTACAGCGCGGTCGGGGTCACGTTCTTCATGTTCCTGCTCTACCTCGGGCTCAGGAACGATTTGCCTCACCTGTTCTCCTGACCCTCCTCGCTACGATGCGCATATGGGCAGTGAGCGCTCTGTCAGCGTAGGCGGCGTCCAGATCGGGGGCGGCGCACCTGTCGTCGTGCAGTCGATGACGACTGACGAAGACGCACGATGTCCCGGCGACGACCGCGCAGATCGCGGCGCTCGCAGCGCGGGCTGCGAGATCGTGCGCGTCGCGGTGCCGAAGATCGAGGACGCCGAGGCGCTCGCGAGGATCGTCCGGTTCTCGCCCGTCCCGATCATCGCCGACATCCACTTCAACGCCAGCCTCGCGCTGAAGGCGATCGAGGCCGGGCGTGCAGGCGGTGCGCATCAATCCCGGGAACATCGGCGGCCCCGACAAGGTCGGCCGAGGTCGTGCGCGCCGCAAAGAAGGCCGGGATCGCGATGCGGATCGGCGCCAACTCCGGCTCGCTGCCGAAGCACCTCGAGTCGCTCGCGCAGGAGGATCAGGCCGAGGCGCTCGTCGAGGCTGCGCTCGAAGAGGTGCGGCTGCTCGAGAGCGCTCGACTACTACGACTTCAAGATCTCCGTCAAGTCGAGCCACGTCCCGACGATGATCCGCGCCTACCGGCAAGCTCGTCTGCGCGGGTCCCCTACCCGCTGCATCTGGGGGTGACCGAGGCCGGGCCGCCCTCGAGCGGCGCGATCAAGAGCGCCGTCGGCATGGGGACGCCTCCTCGCCGACGGGATCGGCGACACGATGCGCGTCGAGCCTCACGGCCGATCCGGTCGAGGAGGTCAAGGTCGCCTGGGAGATCCTGAAGGCGCTCGGCCTGCGCGAGCGCGGGCCGGTGATGATCGCCTGCCCGAGCTGCGGCCGCGACAACGTCGGCGTGCAGACGCTCGCCGAGGAGGTCGAGGAGCGGCTCGGCACCTACGAGCAGCACTTCGAGGTTGCGGTGCTCGGCTGCGCGGTCAACGGGCCGGGGGAGTCCGGCGACGCCGACTTCGGCATCGCGGGCGGCCGCGACGTCGGGCTTCATCTACGCGCACGGCAAGGTGCTCGAAGAAGGTTCGAGTCGAATGCTCGTCGACGAGCTCTTCAACGAGATCGACCGGTGGATCGCCGACGGGATGATGCGCCCGAAGCGCCGGAAGATGGCAAAGCCGGCGGCGCTGGCGATGGCCGAGGCATCGGCCATCCCCGCATCAGAATCGAGGCCTCGGGCCTCGGTAGCCAGCGGACGATGATCGCCCGGGCCTCACAGCTCTTCCTGCCGACCCTGCGCGACGCGCCGGCTGACGCCGAGGCGGCGAACCACAAGCTGCTCGTGCGCGGCGGGTTCGTCCGGCAGGTGACGGGCGGGGTCTGGACGTTCCTGCCGCTCGGCTGGCGCGTGCACCGGAAGGTCGAGCAGATCATCCGTGAGGAGATGGACGCGATCGGCTGCCAGGAGATGCTGATGCCGGTGCTGACGCCGTTCGAGCTCTGGGAGCAGACTGGGCGCGACTATCATCCCGGAGCTCTTCCGGCTGCAGGATCGCAAGGGCGCCGAGTACGTGCTGCCCGCTGACGCACGAGGAGACGGTCACGTTTCACGCGCGCGAGCTGCAGAGCTACCGGCAGCTGCCGCAGATGCTCTACCACATCTCGATCAAGAAGCGCGACGAGCCGCGGCCGCGGCCGGGCCTGATCCGGCTGCGCGAGTTCATCATGAAGGACGCGTATTCGTTCGACCGCGACGACGGCGGGACTCGATCGAGAGCTTCGAGCTGCCAGCGCGGGGCGTACAAGCGCGATCTTCGAACGCTGCGGCGCTCGCGGCCTACGACGTCGAGGCGGAGTCCGGGATGATGGGCGGGAGCGACTCGGTCGACTTCCTCGCGCCGGCCGGCGCGGGCGAGAACACGCTCGTCACCTGCGAGAACGGCGATTTCGCAGCCGACCTCGAGGTCGCCCGCGGGATCGTCCGCGCCTGCCGGTCTTCCCCGAGAGCTGCTCGACGCGCCGGCGGAGGTGGAGACGCCCGAGGTGAAGACCTGCGAGGCGCTCGCGGAGTTCCTCTCGATCGACGTGGCGGCGACGTCGAAGGCGATGCCGGTGACGACCGACGACGGAACCGTCGTGCTCGCGCTCGTGCGCGGCGACGATCGCATCGAGCCTGCGAAGCTCGACGCGGCGACTCGGCCGCCCGGCGCGCCCGTCGACCGACGACGAGATCCGGGCGGCCTTCGGCGCGTCCGGGCGGCTCGCTCGGCCCGGTCGGGTTCCAGGGCGAGATCGTCGCCGACGACGCGCTCCGGCGAGGGCCAGTTCGTCGCCGGCGCAAACCGCGACGGGTGGCATCTGCGCGGCGTCGAGGCAGGACGCGACTTCCAGGCCGCGCTTCGCCGATCTGCGCGAGCCTCGCACGAGGGCGACACGTGCCCGAACTGCGGCGGGCGCTCGCGGTTCCAGACGGCGATCGAGGTCGGTCACATCTTCAAGCTCGACACGCGCTACTCGCTGCCGCTCGAGGCGACGTTCCTGGACGAGGACGGCCAGGAGCCGACCGCTCGTGATGGGCAGCTACGGCATCGGGCTCGCGCGGGTGATGGCGGCCGTCGTCGAGCAGAGCCACGACGAGCACGGGATCGCCTGGCCGGCGGCGGATCGCGCCCTACGACGTTCACGTCGTGGCACTTTCCGGGGCCGAAGAGCAGGGGGCTGCGGCCGCGGCGGCGCTCTCCGGCGGCGGGCGCGGACGTGCTGCTGGACGATCGCGAGCTGCGTGCAGGCGAGAAGTTCGCCGACGCCGACCTGATCGGGATTCCGATCCGTGTCACCGTCGGCAAGAAGACGCTCGAGGACGGGCTGGTCGACGTGAAACGGCGGGCGACCGGGGTCGAGGAACGTTTGGGAGTTGCCGAGTTGGGCAAGGAGTTCATGTATGGCGAAACGACGTAAGTTCAGCTCAGAGCAGTTCGGCGCGGCCGTCGAGCGGCTGATGAACGACTCCGGCACCACCTACCGCGGTCTCGCCTCCAAGACCGGGCTCTCCGCCGGGTACCTGAACCATCTCGTGCACGGCAACCGTCCGGTGCCTTCGAACGACGTGATCGCGAAGCTCGCCGAGTCGCTCGGCGTCGAGGCCGAGCACTTCCGCGAGTTCCGCTTGCGCGCGATCACCGAGCAGCTCGAAGAGATGCCGGACCTGGTCGATCGGCTGTACAGGCGTTTCGCGTAGAGACAGCTCCCTGCGATCCGATGACGTCCCTGCGATCCGATGACGGAGAGCGCGGGAAGGGCATAGGATGCCCGGCATGGCCCGTCACGAGGATCCGAAGCTCGTCGCCTTGAGAGCAGTGCCCCTGTTCGACGGCATGAGCAAGAAAGACCTCGCCGCCGTCGGGAAAATCGCGGACGAGATCGATCTGCCCGCCGGCAAGGAGCTGATTCAGGAGGGCCGGCCCGGAACCCAGTTCTTCATCCTGCTCGAGGGGGAAGCCGACGTCCGCCGTCGCGGCCGCAAGGTGAACACCATTCGTAACGGCGATTTCTTCGGTGAGATCGCCCTGGTCGGAAACCGGGCGACGACCGCGACGGTGACCGCGACAACCCCGATTCGTGCTCTCGTAATCACGCGGGCGAACTTCAACAAGCTGCTGAAGGATGCGCCGAAGGTTCAGTGGACGGTGATCCAGGCGCTCGTCAAGCGGGTTCCCGCGGACGTGACCTCTGCGTCCAGCTGACAGCCTCTAACCCGGCTACGTCGAGCTCATTGCGGAATGACGCACGTGGATCGGGCGCGCTGCGGACGATACGAAGGACGGACGCTGTCTTTCGTGGGCCAGTCAGCAGGGTGGTCAGTCTGTTAGGGCCTCCTAGGCGGCCGCGGAGCCCTTTTCGGCTGCCGAGTCCGGCGCCTGCGCGAAGAGGTGGCGACAGTTGGGGCATGCGACCAGTGAGATGCCGTCTTCGTCCGCTTCGATCAACCAGCCTTCGGCGTGCATCTTGGCTGGGAACGGCGCCTGATCGCCGCATCCCGCGCATCTCGTCAAGGCCCGGAAACCTCGAGCCGGACTGACGCGGCGGAGATTTTCCGAAGTGTCAGTCATCTCTCTGAGCCTAGCCAAACGAGCGACTGCCAAAACGGGGCAGTCGAAGCGGATGCCGGCTGGTGTACCGATCAGCCATAGGCCGGTTGGGGGAAAGGCCTGCGCTCTCGGTTACGGCGGGAGCGCTGCCGCGGGTCGCGCTGACCAGGGTCGTTCCGACAACGGCGCTCACGAGCACGAGCTGCCAGATCGAGGGACTGCCGACCGCCGGCACGAGCCAGAGCAGTAGCGGCGCAAACCATTCCCAGCCGTAGCCGCGCTTCATGATCCCGAGCACGACCAGGAGCACGCCGAAGTAGTCGTAGAGCACAAGCGGGCTCAACAGGAGCATCAGCCCAAGAGCAGCGCAGAAGATCTGGGCGTCGCTGCGTCGTCGCGTCGTCCAGGCGACGACGAGTGCCGCGAGCGCGTAGGTGACGGCAGGTGCGATCGCCGACGGAGCGGCTTTGGCAACGAGAGCTCCGAGCGCGTAGTTGCTTGCCGGTTCCAGCTGCGCGAGCCGTGAGAGAAGCTCCGGGTAGGAGCGGAGGCCCGCGAAGCCGAGCACCGCCCAAGGGAGGAGGATGCCGCCCGCGGCACCCATGACGGCGAGGGCCCCACCACGGAAACGGCGGGTGATGACGAAGAAGAGTAGAAGCGGCCAGGTGTACAGCTTCAGGGCGATCAGCAATCCCGCCCCCACGGCTGCGAGCTTCCGGTCGCGGTAGCGCCACACGAGCGCCGCGCCCAGAGTGACCAGGACGGAGATGTTGCCCGCCTGGATCGACGCGAACATCACCGGCGACCCGAACGCGAGGATGTAGCAGCGGCGATCCCGGACACCGACGAGCGCGAGCGCGCCGAAGCATGCGATCGTGCCGAGCACCGACACGACGATCTCGGTGGCGAGCGGCGGCAGCAACAGGAAGGGCGCCACCACGTACGCCGTGAGCGGCGGGTAGACGAACGCGACGACTGACCCGAGCTCGCTTGGATGGTACGGGGAGCGTCCGGCCCAGACGTCGCGGGCGCCGTGCAGGTAGGCATGCATGAAGTCGAAGGCCACATCGTGCTGCACGCACGCGCGGGCGAAGAAGCCGAGCGTGATCAGCGGCCCCGCCGCGAGCAACGTCCTCTCGGCCACGAGCCTCCAGTGGACACGCGTGTCAGCCCGGGCCGTACGAGTGGGCGCGCCCTCGACGGTGCCGCGCGCACTCCGGACGGCACCGCGAAGAATCCGGCTCCAACGCGTCGGTGCCGAAATCCCAACCCTCGGTTGTACCGCGGCACGCCGCGGAAGACCCAACACCGGCACAGCAACCCACCCCCAACACCCACATCGCGACCGGGGCTTACGACCCGATTCGTGATGCCGTCCTACGACAAGTCGACATCATTTCAGCGCCTGGTCGTCTCGCGCAACCCCCCCGATCGACCAAAGACCACCCACCGGCCCGGGTAGAGACCGGCGACACACCGGCCGGGAACGCTCGACCAGAGCAAGTTGCGGCAACTGCAAGTTCGGAACCCGCATGGTTGAGCTAACCTGACCACCTTCGGGGTGTGGCGCAGCCTGGTTAGCGCGCTTGTCTGGGGGACAAGAGGTCCCCGGTTCGAATCCGGGCACCCCGACTGTGGTGGTGGCGAGTGCGGGCTTTGCCCGTGCTCGCCGGGAAGCGGCGTCGGAAGTCGGTTGAGCGCAAGAATTCTCGGCTTTTCATGCGCCCGTAAAGCTGGATCCGAGCGTAGCCGTTGCCGGTCCTTCAGCTCGGGTTCGCGGATGGAGTGGGCACGGGGGCTCTTGCCGTCGGGCCGGTAGCGCCGCCGGGTGGCTCGTCTGGGGCGAGGATGACGGGAACGAGGAGTGCGCCGGTGAGCATGAGGCTGTCGATCGTGCGGTCGGATGAGTTGAAGAGGTTGTCCGCGACGGGGTTCCTCGACACCCAGTAGATCGCGACGAGCGCTGCGAACGAGAGCACGAGCCACGCTGACCCGAAGAGCCACAGGCGGAAGCGACGGAGAAGCGCAGTTGCGGCGAATGCGAGCGCGATCAGGGGCACGAGGTAGCTCCAGCTGCCGACGGTCGTGATCTGGCGGATGAGCTCGGTGATGCTCGGCCAGACGCGATCCGCGTGGGCACTCAGGTACCCGGGATCGCACGAGGTTCGAGAGCGAGTAATCCGAGGTCGGGACGTGGTTGACGGCCAGCCAGACGCGCCACGGGAGATCGGCGGCAAGCACTGCCAGCCCCGCGAAGGCGAGCGGCCGCCGCTGGACTCGTCGGGCGACGAGAAACGCTGCAAGGAACGCAGTCAACGCGAAGCACTCGCCCTCGTTCTTCGTCAGTGCGCCCGCCGCGAGGAACAGCGCGGCGGCCGGAAGCATCCCGGGGGCGTCGGTGCGCAGCCACGTTGCCACCGCGGCAACGCCGAGGGCAATGAAGAGCGCCAGGGGGATGTCGGCGTAGTTCGTCTGCAGCTGGTTGAAAAAGCTCGGCACGCAGACGATGGCCAGCAGCGTCGATGCGAGCAGGAACCGCCCGGTTGTTGCCCGCAGCAGGCTCCAGGCCCCGCCGACGAAGCCGATCCCGAAGCCGAGGAGCTGCAGATGGACGGCAGTCCCGTCGAACGTTCCCATGAACCGGAAGTCGACGGCTTCGAGCCCCGGCAGCAGGAGCGGATGCTGGAGCTGGACGTAGACCGAGCTCGTGAAAGCGGGGCCAACGGGATGCCCGAAGTCGTAGAGCGCCCGGGCCCGAAGCCCCCAGATCGCCCACCCGTCCCACTCGAGCAGCGGCTTGACCGCGAAGAGCCGGGCGGCGGGCACGGCGAGCACGAGCGTGGACGCGAGCACGGCGAGTGGGGGAAGGTCGCGAATGCCGGCTCTCGGCGTCTCCCGCACGCCTCCTCGCGCTCGCTGCAGCCCGGCAGCGAGTGACACTGCCGCAAGCACCGGCAGCAAGACACGTCCGACCGGCACCCAGACGACGGCCAGATCGGCAGACAGGACTCCGGTCGCGGCGAGCCCAACCGAATACCCGAGCGGTGCACGAAAGAGCATCTCTCGTGGCGTGGCGGCCAGCCGGAGCACCGGGAGGAGGCCGCAACCGAGCACCGCCATCAGCAGGTTTGCAAGGACGAGCGCCTGGACGTGCCCGGTCACGGCGACTTGATCCTGGAGACCCAGATTGGCTGCAGGCCGGCCCTGACCTGGGTGACGAACTTGACGTGAAGGAGGGCGGGGTCCTCGAAGTAGGAGACGACGACCGTTGCATCGGCAAGGCTCGTCGTCTGCATCGCGGGCAGGAAGTAGAAGTTCCCGAGGTCCGAGATCGCCGTCGGAAGGTCGATGTCCGAGGAGAATCCGCTCGGCTCGACCTGGAAGTAGACGCGGTCGCCGGGAGCAAGGTACGAAGCGAAGAAATCGAAGATGCCGCCGTTGATTCCGAGCAGGCTCGTCGGCTCCTGCCGCTGCTCGGCCGGGGTCAGCTGGGCGTAGGTTCGCCGCTCCTCACCGAGGACGCGGTGAACGTGGCCGATCGAGTGCCACGCCGAGAGGAGCGCCACAGCGGCTGCCGACCCGGCGAGCGCGCGCCTCGGCCATCCCGATGTGCCGGCGTCCGGACGAAGCCGATCGAGGCTGCGCACGCCCTGAGGTTACGCATCGCATCTGCGGGGCACCCGTAGCCGGGGCCTATTCGGGTCGCGAGCTCAGCCGAAGAAGGGCGGTGCCGGGGCGTGCTCGTCGCCGGCGCCCGGCTCGAGCGTCCTCGTGAGGCTGGCGATCTGCCCCTTCAGCGTTTCGAAGACGTCGTTCCGTTGCGACAGCTCTGCCTCGAGCCTCCGGATCATTGCAGTGTCGCGCTCGCGGGCCTCGGCGGCGGCGGCAAGGGCAGACTCGTACTCGATCACCTGAGCCCGGGTCGAGGCAAGCGACTCGCCGAGCGATTCGACCTCGCTGCGGGCCCGGCGAAGCTCCGACGTGGCAGCGTCGATCGACCCGATCACGGCGCTGACATCGCTCGCGGTGGGAACCCGCTCAGGGATCTCGTCCGTAGGTGGCGTCAGCTCGAAGGCAGGCGACCCGAAGGGCTCGTAACGATCGCCGGGGCCACTCGCAGGCTCGAACGCAGGGGTCTCCTCGACGACAGGTGACTCGGCCTCCTGGAGGTGGGCGGGGGCAGCCGTCGTGTCGAGAGTCGCCCCCTCTTCGAAGACCGGCCAAGCCCCGCTGTCGCCGGACGCCGTCTCCTCATCCGCACGGGCCGAGTGCACATCGTCTTCGAACGGCACCGTCGCCTCGACGAGGAACGGCTGCCTGAACAGCTCCACAGCCTCGAACGGCTCCGCGGGTTCGACCGGCTCCGCGGCCTCGAAGGGCGCCGCGCCTTCGAATGGCTCCGCCGCCTCGATCGGCGCTGCTGACTCGATCCGGGCCCTCTCCTCGATCGTCGCGATCCTGTCCTCGGCGGTGTAGCTCGCGACCCGGGTGGGGTCGTCGATGAGCGGATCGAGAACCGACCGGGCGACGACGACATACGAGGCCTCACCGATCCGGCTCTTGACGGCGGCGAACAGATCCTCGCTCGGATCGGCGACTGCCAATACGACGGCCGTGCCGTCGAGACCGATCGGCAGCGCTCCGAGCTCGCGGGCAACCGCCAGCGGCACCCGTTGCAGTGCGGTCGGATCGACCGCGATCTTCCCCGCCTCCACGAACGGCAGCTGCCACTGGTCGGCGAGGAGCTTCGCAATCCGCTCCTCGGTCGCCCAGCCGCGCCTGATCACGACCTCGCCCAGGCGTTCACCCGTGCGCAGCCCCTCTTCGAGGGCGTTCTTCACGTCCTGGTCGGAGGCCATGCCGGCGCGGACGAGCAGCGCGCCGAAGGAGGGGCGGTACGAGGGAAGCTCGACCCAGTCCTCCAAAGGGTCGGCCGCTTCGGCCGACCCGCGGCCGCGCCGGCCGAACTGCGCGACCCGATCGACCATTCCGCCGACAGGGCCGGTGGCCGCCGCCGGCGGACCGGCTTCGGCGTTTGCTTCGTTCGCTCCGCGCGATCGCCTCTTGCCCATCATCGGCCGGCCGGGACAGGGGTGGCGAGGCCGAGCAAGGCGGAACGTGGGCGCGTCACAGAGATTCTCCTTAGGCGTTCGGGCGTGTTCTCTGAGTGTGAGCGTCTCCTGCCGCGGCGCATCACCTCGTTGGGGGAGTACGGAACCCCATTCGGATGATTCGGGCGGACGACTCGGGCGGGCCTTGCCTCATGCGGGTCCTGCCGGTTGGGCCCGGTTGCAGCCGTTGCCTGCAGTCAGCTTTCGTCGAGGAGCTCGGCGGCGCGATCCTGCTCGTGAATCGCCTCGTCATGAGCGGCCTCCGCGAGCCGGGCGGCCTCGCGCCGCTCCGACTGCTCGGCCCAGCGGTCGCGGTTGAACCGCTCGACTGCGCTTCGGTAGTCGAGCCATGCCTCGACGAGGTGCTCGGCAGGGAGCGCAGCGGAATGCTCGGTGGGGAAGGCCAGCTGCTCGCGTCGGGCCCTCGTGGTCGCGAGCTCCACCCAGGCCCCGTCGGCAAAGCGATGCGTGGCCGCCCGGAACTGAATCAGGAGGCAGGACCGGTCGGGCGCCTCGAATTGATCCCGATGCGCCGCCTCGACCTCGAAACCCGGCTCCGGGTCGATCGGGCCGGTCTGGTCGGGATCGACCCGCTCGAGCCACGCGAGCACTCGGGCCCGCTCGTGAGCCGACCGGCCGCCCACGAGCCGCCCCAGCAGCCTGGGCCCCGTGTGATCGGCCGAGGCGGGAGGGTCCGCGTTTCTGCGGGTGTCGTCCAGCACGACGAAGCCGCCGTGCGGGTCTGCATATGCCGCCTGCGTCTGGGCGCGCCGGACGCAGGACTCGCAGCGGCCGTCGCCCGTCGTCCAGCCGGTGAGCTGCAGGCACCCGGCACAAACGAGCACCGGATAGCTTCGCACGCCAATCGCCTCGACTCGAAGCCTCGCGGCGCGCGTCCTCAGCGCCCGGCCCGCAGGCGTGTCATCGCCGGCCTGCATCGCCTCGGCGGCAAGCCGGTGGGCCTCGGCCAGCCGCTCGCGATCGGGCTCGTCCGCCACAGCGGAACGAATACCTGATCGCGCGGTAGGGCTAGTACGCGGGGTCGGTGGTGTCAGCCGGGCGCGAAGGGCTCTCGTGGAGCCCTCGGTGCTCGGGGCACGCGATGAGGGTGATCCCCTCTTCGTCAGCGAGGATCAACCAACCCTCGGTGTGCATGTCAGCGGCCGAGCCCGCGACCCGGCCGCACTCCTGACAGCCTGCGAGCAAGACTGCGAATCCGTGTCGCCGCTCGATACCCGAACGTCGCTCGACGCCCGCCCGCCGCTCGACGTCGGCCTGATTGTCAGTCGCGTTTCCAAACATGCAACCACTATCGGCCGAGAGGCGGGAGATCTTGAGAGCCGGGTTCAAGATGATGTCACTTCCCCGGGGAGGCGTCACTTTCCGGGCTGGCGGGAACGACGCTCAGCTCGAGCCCGTCTCTGAGCCCTGTCGGAGCGCGCGCAGACCATCCGCTTCGGCGGGTACCGTTCCGCGGTCGTGGCCGCCTACAGGTTGATCAGCGTCGAAGGGGACGATCTCGGGCCGCTTCGCGCTGCGGTGCCCAACTGGAGCGAGGGGGACCGCATCCACCGCGGCAGGAGCGGCGACCTCGTGGTCGTCCGGCTCGTCGCCGCCGAGCCCGGCGACGAGGTCGACGGCTACCTCGTCGTCGAGCCCGTCGCGTGAGCCATCTAGCCTCCGGCTATTCTCGCCGAACCGATGCCGACGACGATCGAGCTCCTCTTACTGGGACGGCTGCCCCTCGCATCCTGAGGCGCGTGAGCTCCTCGAGACCGTGCTCGTCGAGCATGGCCTGACCGTGCCGGTGACAGTGCGCGAGGTTCGCTCTCAGGCCGAGGCAGACGAGCTCCGATTTCCCGGCTCGCCGACGATCAGGGTCGACGGCACCGACATCGACCCGGCGGGGGCAGACGGCCGGCCCGCCCTGACCTGCCGGGTCTACATCCTCCCCGACGGGCGCGTCTCGCCGCGTGCCGAGCGCGGGAGCAGGTGGAGGAGGCGCTCCGATGAGCCTCGCGATCGGTGCCCAGGCACCCGAGTTCGCCTTGCAGGGCGTCGACGGGCGGCTTGCACGCCCTCGAGAGCTACGGGCGGCGCCGAGGCGCTCGTGCTGGTGCAGTCGTGCAACCACTGCCCCTACGTGCTCGCATGGGAGGGGCGCATCGGGGCGATCCAGGACGACTACGAGAGCCGCGGCGTTCGCGTGGTCGCGATCAACTCGAACGATGCAGCGCGCTATCCGGAAGATTCGTTCGACCGGATGATCGAGCGCGCGGAAGCGCAGCGTTTCAGCTTCGACTATCTGCACGATCCCGACCAGACCCTGGCGCACGCGCTCGGCTCCGAGCGCACCCCGGAGGTGTTCGTGTTCGACCGCGACCGCCGGCTCGTCTATCACGGTGCCGTCGACGACAACCGGGACGAGACCGCAGCCCAGCGTGCATTACCTGCGCGAGGCGCTCGACGCAGTGCTTCGCGACGAGACGCCGCCGACCGTCGAGACAGCCCCGGTCGGCTGCAGCGTCAAGTGGCGCGGCGCCTGACCCCGGTCAGGCGGACGGCACAGCGGGCAGACCCTATCCTTCGGCGGTGGCCGCCGAGCGAACCGTCTCCGGGCCGCTCGCGCAGCTTCCGAACACGCTCACGCTCAGCCGCCTCGTGGCGATCCCCGTCTACGCGGCGCTGATCCTTACCTGCAGCGCGCGGCTACAGCTGGAGCGCAGCTTCCGTCTTTGCCGCCGCGGGAGTGACCGACCAGATCGACGGCTTCCTTGCCCGCCGCTGGCACGTGGAGTCGGCGTTCGGCAAGCTCGCCGATCCGCTGGCAGACCGGCTGCTGATCGACGTCGCCGTCGTCCTGCTCTGGCACGCAGGGCGGCTCCCGTGGGCGGCGTTCGCGATCCCGGCGCGCGATCTCGCCGTGATCGGGCTGACGCCGTTCGCGCTGCGCCGCGGCTACCAGTTCGAGGTCAACTCGCTCGGCAAGCTCGCGACGTGGGTGCTCTACCTGAGCCTCGGCCTCGTCATGGTGGTGCACGGCAGAGGCGTGGCCCCGCTGGATCTTCTGGGCGGGCTTCGCGCTCGCGGTCGGGGCGTTCGCGCTGTACTTCCTGAAGGCGCGGAAGGAGTTCGGGGCGGGGCGGGGAACCTTAGAATCCTCAAGCTGAGGTTGACGGTTTGTAGCGGGGTCCGCTGTAATCCGTCGGAAGCCGCGAAAGGAAGGGCGCAACCGATGGAACTTCTTCCCGATCTCGGCTCCTTGTCAGACGAGGAGCTCAAGCACTTGAAAGACGAACTGGAGGCGCAGGAGCACGAGCTCAGCTATCAGCGCCGCCTTCTGCACGGAAAGATCGACATCCTCAGGGCCGAGCTCGTCGCGCGGCTCCAGAAGAGCGGCGGGCGCAGCGTGCTCGAGGACGTCGACGTCCACCGGCTCACCGAGATCCTGACGGGGAAGAGCCTGCCTCCGACCTGAGGCCCTCGCCACGAACCGCCGATGAGCACCGGCCGAGATGAACGATGAGCCACGTCTACTGCAGCGAGTGCGGCTTCCTCAATCCGGAGGCGGCGAACTACTGCTCGCGCTGCGGTGCGCTGCTCGAGAAGGGCGACGGCGCCGAGCGAGACGACGCAGTCGCTCTCGGCCGACGAGGTCGGCGATCTCGCGCATGAGCTCATCGACGGCTTCGAGGGGCCGGCGCTCGTCGTGCGCTCGGGCGGCGGCAGGGCGGGGGAGAGCTTCCGCCCGTCCGGCGAGCGGACGCGGATCGGCCGCTCGCCCGAATGCGAGATCTTCCTCGACGACGTCACCGTCTCGCGCAACCACGCCGTCCTCGTCGAGCGCGACGGCGCGCTTCTACGTCGAGGACCAGGGCTCGCTCAACGGCACCTTCGTCAACCGGCACCGGATCGAGACCGTGAAGCTCGAGAACGGCGACGAGCTTCAGGTCGGCAAGTACCGGATGACGTTCATCGAGCCATGAGGAGCAGGAGATGAGCGTCACCGAGCGCGCCACGCAGCCGCAGCCCGCAGCCGAACCGGCGCGAGCGCCTCCTGCGGATCGGCGAGGTCGTGCGGCGGCTCGCGCGAGGAGTTCCCCGACATCTCGATCTCGAAGATCCGCTTCCTCGAAGACGAGGGGCTGCTGAGCCCGCAGCGGACGCGGGGCGGATACCGCCTGTTCAGCGAGACCGACCTCGAGCGCCTCGCGACGATCCTGCGGCTGCAGCGCGACGAGTTCCTGCCGCTGCGCGTGATCCGCGACGAGCTCGCGGTGCCCGGCGTCTCCGAGCGCAAGCGCCGCCGGCCGACCGGGCTCGGGGAGCGCGTCGAGCAGATCGACTTCGACGAGCTCTGCCGGCGCGCCGGCATCGAGCCCGAGCTCGGCAAGGAGCTCGAGGACTACGGGCTGCTGTCACCCGCCGGAAGCGGCGCCGACAAGCGCTACGCCGAGACCGACGCCGACATCGCGATGGTCTGCGCGCAGCTCACGCGCTTCGGCGTCGACGGGCGCCACCTGCGGACGTTCCGCACAGCCACCGACCGCGAGGCGGCGCTCCTCGAGCAGCTCATCGCACCGGCGCTTCGCTCGCGCAACGCCGAGCGCCGCTCGGCGGGCCTGAACGACCTGCAAGCGCTCACCGAGCTCGCCCAGGAGCTCGTCGGGCTGCTCCTGTGGCGCGACGTCCGCGACATCGCGTCCACGTGAGCAGCCGTCGACCTTCGCTCGAAGATCCGCGAGGTGCAGGACTTCCCGACGCCCGGGGTGGGGTTCAAGGACATCACGCCGCTCCTCGCCGACGCGGCGGCGCTCCGCCAGACGATCGCCGAGCTCGCGACCTGGGTCTCCGAGGCAGGACGCCGACCTGGTGCTCGGCGCCGAGGCGCGAGGCTTCATCCTCGGAGCCGCGTCGCAGCCAGGCGGGGGTGGGGTTCGTCCCGGCCCGCCGGCCCGGCAAGCTGCCGCCCGAGACGATCGGAGCGACCTACTTCCTCGAGTACGGCGAGAACATGCTCGAGGTGCATCCGGACCTGATCCCCGAGGGCTCACGCGTCGTGATCCACGACGACGTGCTTGCGACGGGGGGGACGGTCGAGGCGATCCGCGGGCTCGTCGAGCGGATCGGCGGGGTCGTCGTGGGCGCCTGCTTCATCATCGAGCTCACGTTCCTCGGAGGCCGCGAGCGGCTTTCGGGGCTCGAGATCGAATCGCTGATCGAGTACTGAGCCGCTCGACCCGCTCCGAGGCGACGCCGTTCACGAGGGCGGAGTCGACTAACCCCTGGTGCAAGGGATGCGCGCGGCCCTCGATCGTGCCGATCATCGAAGCGATGAGCGAGATGCCGAACAAGCTCGACGGAGGAGGCGAGGCCCGCGTGCCCTCGAGGCGCCGCTCGACCCGCCGCGCTCGCAGCGCCTGGCGCGGCTCCTGCTCGTCCCGGCGCTGCCGCCGCTGCCCTCACCGCGCGAGCGCGTGGAGGACGTTCTCGGCCGCGAGCTCGCCGGTTTCCTGATCTCGGCCCTGTCGGGGAGTCAGGGCCGGTTCGGGATCGTCCTCGCCGTAGATCCGGACGTAGAGGAAGATCCCGGCGGCGGCGACGAGGCCGATGACGAAGGTCGTCGCGCCCGAGAAGCCGACCGCGGACCCGGCGATCCAGATGTAGACGCCGAAGACGATGGCCCAGACGAACGACGCCACACCGTGTGAGAAGGCGGGAAGCCGTGAACACGGGCACGGATGATAACGCGCGTCCCGCGCGACCTTCGGAAGAGGAAAAAAATTCACCGAGCCGGTGGCGCTTTCGTCCCCCGGATCCGTTGGCTTTCCGCTTCCGCGTACGGCCCCCGGGCCCGGCTTCGACCTACCGGCGCTCCGTGCTCGGTGCAGGCAGGAACCTACTTGGCCTGTTAGCCGGGCTGGCAACCGTGGCCGTAAGAAGAAAAGCCGCATTTTCCGACAAGAAAGCGACGATTGCGAGCGGCGCGAAGGACTGTCGGGCGCTGCGATGCGACCGGAACACTGTCGGCCGACACGTTCGCTCGAGGCGAGCTTCGTTCGGAGCCGTCTCGGTAGGCCCGAGGCGCCGGCCGGGGAGGCGAGGCTCGTCCGTCGGAGGGATGCTGCTGGCAATGGTCTTCTGCCGACTTGACATAACACCGATTATCGTGCAGAGGCTACGGGCGACGATTGCGGCGGCGAGCGGCTCGGAGGGGCCGCCGGCAGTGATCGCCGACGCCGACATCCTCACCGCGAGCGAGGAGCTGCAGCGGCTCGTCGAGGTGTCTGAGGAGCGCGGCAGGATGCGGCAGTCGCGGCTCGCTGCAGGTGCTCGAGCCGATGCGCCTCGACGCGCTCGAGACCGAAGCCGTGTATCGGGAGCTCGAGAAGCGCGCGATCGACGTGATCGAGGACGAGCGCGACGCCGCCGAGGCGCCGTTACCGCTCGCTGCCAGACATCGACGACCGACTCGCTGCAGCTCTTCCTGCGGGAGGCATCGCGGCACGAGCTTCTGACGGCCGCCCAGGAGGTCGCCGCTCGCGAAGCGCATCGAGCGCGGCGATCCGGCTGCGAAGCAGGAGATGATCCAGGCGAACATCCGTCTGGTCGTGTCGATCGCGAAGGCCTACCGCAACCAGGGGCTGCCGTTCCTCGACCTGATCCAGGAGGGGACGCTGGGCCTGATCCGGGCCGTCGAGAAGTTCGACTGGCGCCGGGGGTTCAAGTTCTCGACGTACGCGACCTGGTGGATCCGCCAGGCGATGGCCCGCGCCCTCGCCGACAAGTCGCGGATGATCAGGATGCCCGTTCACATCGTCGAGCGCGTCCAGAAGCTGAACCGTGCCGAGCGGAATCTCTGGACCGAGCTCGGCCGCGAGCCGACGCTCGAGGAGATCGCGATCGAGGCGAACCTTCCGCTCGAGCAGGCGAAGGACGTGCGCGCCGCGCCGCGCGCGATGTCGCTCGACGCACCGGTCGGCGAGGACGACGGCGCCGTGCTCGGAGACTTCGTCGCCGGGGACGACCCGCTTCCGGACGAGCTCGTCGAGGAGACGCTTCGCTCCGAGGTGATCGCCTCGGCGCTGCGACGCTCTGCCCAAGCGCCACCGCGACGTGATCGTGCTCCGTTACGGGCTCGACGAGGCAGATCCCCGGACGCTCGGCGAGATCGGCCGCCATCTCGGGATCACCCGTGAGCGTGTGCGCCAGATCGAGGTCGAGGCGCTCGGCCGCCTGGCCCTGCGCGACGAGATGCGCGCCGTCGCAAGCTCGTAGAGGCGTTCGGCCCCGCCTGGCCGGCGGGCCTGGAGGTGGCTCAGGTCTGGAGGTAGAGCTTCAGCGCCGGTGCGGCGCGGCGGAGGTCCCGCAGGGCCTTCGTCTCGATCTGCCGGACGCGCTCACGGGTGATCCCCAGATCGGCACCAAGCTCCTCGAGGGTCTGAGACGGCGCTCCATCGAGGCCGTAGCGGCGCTCGATCACCTTGCGCATGCGAGGCTCGAGCGAGGCGAGCGCCGCGTCGAGCTCGGTCGCCCGGTGGGTCAGCGCCGTCACCTGGTCGGGAGAGTCGGCGTGCTGGTCCTCGATCAGGTCGGCATAGACGCTTTCGCCGTCTCCCACAGGTGTCTCCAGCGAGACGGGGTGCGCGACGAGCTCGAGCAGCTCCCCCACCTTCTGGGTCGTGATGCCGGCCTCGACCCCGATCTCCTCGTTCGTAGGGTCACGGTTGAGCTTCTGAGTGAGGTGGCGCCTCGTGCGAAGCACCCGGCGAACCTGGTCGCCGACATGGACTGGGAGGCGGATCGTGCGGCCCTGATCGGCCAGGGCGCGTGAGATTGCCTGGCGGATCCACCACGTCGCATACGTCGAGAGCTTGTACCCCATGCGGTAGTCGAACTTCTCGACCGCACGGATCAGGCCCATGTTCCCCTCCTGGATCAGGTCGAGCAGCGGGACGTCGGCTTTCGTGTAGTTGCGCGTGATCGACATCACGAGGCGAAGGTTCGCCTCGATCAGCCGGCGCTTTGCGTCCTCGTCGCCGGCATCCTTGCGCCGTGCGAGCTCTCGCTCTTCCGAGACGGTCAGGAGGCGGCCGTCGCCGAGTGCGCGGACGTAGAGCTTGAGCGGATCGGACGAGGCGGCGCGCTCCTCCGGCGTGAGCGGTTTCGCACCGGCTTCTACCTCTTCGTCCTCACTCTCCTCGAGCGACTCCTCGACCGGATCGTCGAGGAGCGCGAGCGTGTCGCTCGCAACGCCGGCGGGATCGTCGTCGTCGGGCTGTGGTTGGGGAAGCGCCATGTCCGGACCGATATCGGCGCATTTGGAGGATTTCTTGAGGTCGGCGACATCAGCGTGTCTCTTTGGCCGATTGAGCCCGTACGATGAGCAACATGTGCGGAATCGCCGGGTACAGCCTGAACCACCGCGCGCGGACCGACCGGACGCTTGCAGCGCAGGCTCTGCTGGCGGCGATTGCCGAACGAGGCGGCGATGCGGTCGGCTACGCGTACGACGACCCGGACGTCCGCGGCTCGGCCGTCGTGGTCAAGCAGCAGACGCCTGCCTCGAAGCTCCTCGAGCAGGTCTCGGTGCCTGCCGCGGCCACCGAGGTGATCGTCCACGTGCGGGCCTTCACGAAGGGCCATCCGTCGATCGCCGCCAACAACCATCCCGTTCGGCACGGCCCGGTCGTCGGTGTCCACAACGGGCGGATCCTGAACGACGACGAACTGCTCGGGAAGCACCAGTGCGCCCGAGCGGAGCCGCGGATGACCGTCGACTCCGAGGCCGTATTTGCGGTTGCGGCTCACTCGGGCGGGCAGGCCGAGGCGTTCGAGGCCCTCGAGGGCTCGATGGCCGCCGCCTGGCTCGACGAGCGGCAGCCGGAGGTGGTGCAGATAGCCAGAGGCGTCGGGCGACCGCTGTGGCTCGGCGAGAACGCCGACGGCATCTTCTTCGCCTCGACCGAGCATGCGCTCGGGGTCGTCGAGCAGTACTGCGCCCCGCGCCTCCGCATTCGCGAGGTCGACGAAGGCACGCTGCTTGCGGTGCGCCACGGCAAGGTCGTGCGCCGGCAGAGCTTTCAGCCGAGCGACTATGCCGAGCCCGACACGGCCCCCGCCGAGCTGGGCCTCCACGAGCGCGACACCTGCCTGCGCCGCCTCGCCGCGATCGCCGCTACGGCCTGACGCCCGCTAAGCCGCTTCCAGGCCGGGACGAACGGGTCAGGCGGGAACGAGCGAGCCGTCCGACCGCACTTCCACCCCCTGTTCCTCGAGGCGCTTGCTGACGAGGAACTGGAAGGTCGCCCAGGCCCCGCGCCGTGAATCGAACATTCGGTAGACCTGCCATTCGGTGAGCATCTCGGGCGCCTCGCGCCGTGCGTCCGTCCAGTCGGCGAACTTCGGCAGCCGTCCCAGCGCGAGTGCGAGGTCCGAGCCCTGCTCCACCGCCCGCTCGAGCCGCTCCTCGCCGATCGCCACGTCGTAGCCGGCCTCACGCAGCGCGGCGCTGAGCGAGCCGAACGTGTGCCAGTAGAGCGATTTCGAAGGCATCCGTCCCCGTCGCTCGTCGAGGTCTCTTGCGGTGGGAATCCTTCCGAGCTCCGTGCCGAGCGACCGCAGCACCTCGAGCAGTTCCTCCCGCGTCGCAAAGCGGCGGGGCACGAGCCCGGCCGCGCGCTTGGCGGCGTTCCACGTGCCGAAATGCTCGATGACGGTCTGGGGGTGCACGTGGGTCTCCGGATCGGCGGCGAACTCCTTCATCGTCGGCGACCGGCCGAGCCGTCGTGCATGTGCGCGCAGCTCCTCCAGGATCTGCTCGTCCGAGTAGCGCTTCCGGATTGCGGCCTGGAACGAGGCGAGCTCGTCGGCATCGATCCGTGAGATCGCGTCGTACGGTCGTTTGCGCGGCATCCACAAATGGTAGTGCAATGCAATAAGTGGTGGAGCATGCTGGAGAATCGACAAGTAGAGGCGGAAAAATGGCTCGGCTGCTTGCTTCGCTGGGCTCGCCGCTACGCTCCATTCCATGCTCCTCGACCTCGAGGTCGCTGCTGCGCGCTCGGTGGGCCTGCTCTCGCGGGTCACCGGGCGTGGCGGCGGGACGACCCTTCCCGGGAAGCTGCTCTCGGCCGTCGATCCGGCCGCGGTCGACCGTCTGGCCGCGGAGCTCCCGCAGGGGTCGGTCCTGATCTCGGCGACGAACGGGAAGACCACGACGACCTCGATGCTCGCCGAGATCCTCGACGGGCAGGTAGCCGCAGGGCGGCTTGCCTACAACCACTCCGGCGCGAACCTCCTTTCAGGCGTCGCCTCCACCCTCCTCTCGTCGCGCGGAGCGGAACTGGGGCTCTTCGAGGTCGACGAGGCTGCCTTGCCCGAGGTAGCCCGCCGGGTGCGGCCGAGGGTGATCGGGCTCGGCAACCTCTTCCGTGACCAGCTCGACCGCTACGGCGAGCTCGAGCACGTTGCGGACGGCTGGCGCCGGATGCTCGAGGGGCTCCCCCAGTCGCTCGTGGTGGTGAACGCCGACGACCCGCTGCTCGGCGAGCTCGTGCGCGACCGCGAGCGCCGCCTCACCTTCGGGATCGACGACCACCGGCACGCACGAGCCTCGCTCCAGCATGCCGCGGATTCGACGTTCTGCCGGACCTGCGGGGCGCCGTTCGACTACGCGGCTGCCTACGTCGGGCATCTGGGCGAGTACAGCTGCGCGACCTGCGGGCTCGGACGGCTGCTGCTTGCGGTGAGCGCGCAAGAGATCGAGCTCGACGGGCTGGACGGCGCGAGGTTCCTGCTGACGACACCTGCAGGCTCCGCCGCCGTCAGCCTGCCGCTCCCCGGCCTCTACAACGTCTACAACGCGACCGAAGCGGCCGCGGTGGCACATGCCCTCGGAACGTCGCTCGACGCCATCGTGGCGGGTCTGGAGCGCTCCGAGGCCGCATTCGGGAGGGCGGAGCGGATCGCGGTTGGCGACAAGCGCCTGCTGCTACTGCTCGTGAAGAACCCCGCCGGCGCCAACGAGGCCGTCCAGATGCTTCTCGGCGGCCCTCCTCCACGTCTCGCGGTCGTCGCCCTCAACGACGAGATCGCCGACGGGCGCGACGTCTCGTGGATCTGGGATGTCGACTTCGAGCCCCTCCTCGACGGCCTCGAGCACGTCGTGGTCAGTGGTGGGCGCTCGGAGGAGCTCGCGCTCCGCTTTGCCTATGGAGGGCTCGACCGGCAGCGGATCGACGTCGTGCCGGAGTTCGAAGCTGCGCTCGACCGCGGCCTCGAGCTGGCGCGGCCCGGCGAGGAGCTGATCGTGCTCCCGACCTACACGGCCATGCTCGGCCTGCGGGCCATCATTGCGGGCCGCGGGCTGGTTGACGACTTCTGGCGGCGCTCGGCGTGAAGGTCACGGTCGGGCACCTCTATCACGAGTACCTCAACATCTATGCCGATCGCGGCAATATCGCCGTGCTCGCAGAGCGAGCCCGCGCGCGTGGTCACGCGCTCGAGATCGTCCCGGTCGGGCTGGGAGACACCGTCCCGGCCGGCGGGATCGACCTCTTCTACATCGGAGGCGGTCAGGACCGCGAACAGGCGCTCGTGGCCAAGGACCTCGTCACGAAGGCCGGGGCGCTCGAGGAGGCGGTTGCGGACGGCGCTACCGTGCTGGGCGTTTGCGGCGGCTACCAGCTTCTCGGCCGGTCCTACCGCGAGCGCTCGGGCGTCGAGCTTCCCGGCATCGGCCTCCTGCCCCTCCAGACGGTGGCCGGCGAGCGGCGGATGATCGGCGACGTGCTGCTCGACTGCGCCTGGGCCGGCGAGACGCTGGCGGGCTTCGAGAACCACGCGGGGCGGACGGTCCTGGATCATGGAGCCGAACCGCTCGGCCGGGTGATCGCCGGCTTCGGAAACGACGGTGTGTCCGGGTTCGAGGGCTGCCGCGCCGGACGTGTCTACGGCACCTACCTGCACGGCCCGCTGCTTCCACGCAACCCATGGCTCGCCGACCGCCTGCTCGCAGAGGCACTCGAACATGCAGCGGGCGGGCCCGTCGAGCTGGCGCCGCTTCCCGACGAGCTCGAGCGCAGGGCCCACGAGGTCTCCGCGGCGCGAGCCCGCTCGCGCGGCGGGCGCTTCTAGTCGTCGCGTTTTAGGCCGCGGTAGGTGCCGCCGACGAGGTGGCGGCTCCCGCGAAACTCTGCCGCGAGCGGCTCGGATACCTCCCCCACCCTCAGGTCTCGGACGACCTGAAAGAGCACCTCCTCGACCCGGTCTTTCTTCGTCACCCAGAGATGCGACTCGGGCCACGGATAGAACGTGACCGCTTCGACCCTCACCTCCTTCGATTTGAAGCCCTGCACCAGCGCCCAGGGCAGCAGCACCACGAAGCGAACGAGCGGCCAGATGATGCAGTAGACGAGAAACAGCGGGATCTCCACGATCACCAGCAGGAACATCAGCCTGGCGAGGTAGAAGGCACCGCCGAAATCATCGGCGGCGGAGCCGTAATGCCACGGCTTCCAGCCGGGTGTCTTGAACCGCGACACGTAGATCTCCCAGACGCGGCCGTCCGGGCCCGTGACCGTGCGTACCGGATCGAAGATCACGCCCCGAAAAGGTAGCCCCGAAGCCGCTCGAGTGTCCGGCTTATCTTCTCGGCCACCGATCGATGCGGCTACCGGACCCAGAGCGATCCGAGGTACACCGCGGGATCGCCGGGGCGCCAGCGCTCGACAAAGCGCTTCATGGGCGGATGCAAGACGATCTCCTCGAGCTCGTCGAGGGTGAAGAGCCGGAGCCCGCGCACCGCCGCGTCATGGGATTCGACGTCCTCGAGCGAGCGGTGGGACAGGTCGGAGCCGAAGACGATGTGAATCACGTGACGGTCTCCGGGCGTCCAGCTGGGGGCGATCGTGTCGGCAACGGCGATCGGCCCTTCGAACGCGATGTCCTCGCGGATCCCCAGCTCCTCGCGGAGCTCGCGCAGGAGCGCCTCGGTGAGCGTCTCCCCGCCCTCGACACCGCCGCCCGGAAGCAACCAGTACTCCTGACCCGGCTTCTCCTGGCGGCAGAGCAGGACCCGGTTCTGCCACCGTACGAGCGCCGAGACACGCACGCGGGGGCCCATCAGTGGCTCGATGACCCGAAGCCGCGAGCACCCCGCTCCGACTCGTCGAGCTCGTCGACGACAACGAGCTCGACGTGCGGGACCGGCACCAGCACGAGCTGGGCGATCCGCATCCCCGGCTCGACCACGAACGCTTCGGTCGAGTCCGTGTTGAGCAGGTTCACCTGGAGCTCGCCGCGATACCCCGAGTCCACGAGGCCGGGTGTATTGACGATCGTGATCCCGTGCTTGGCGGCAAGCCCCGACCTGGGCTGTACGAAGCCCGCGAATCCCTCCGGGATCGCGACTGCGAGCCCCGTCGGAACGAGTGCCCGCTCGCCGGGCGCAAGCACGACCCGCTCGCACGAGGACAGGTCGAGCCCGGCGTCGCCCGTGTAGGCGCGCGCCGGCAGGACGGCGTCGTCGCGGAGACGTTGGATCGGGAGCTCGATCAGGCGGTCTCCAACCGAGCCTCGGCCACGAGGTACGGCGCGAAACGCCGCTGGTCGGGGAGCGGAAGGCGCGCGATGATCAGCACGCCCTCCTCCGTGTCCTCGCGGGAGACGATCGGCGCTCCGAGCGCGTAGAGCTCCGAGAGCTTGCCGCCCTCCTCGTAGGGGACGAGCAGGCAGACCCGCTCGTAGCGGCCGGCGAACCGCTCCGCGATCCGGGCCTTGAGCTCGGTGAGGCCCTCGCCCGTCGTGGCTGAGACCTGCGGAGCGTCGGGAAAGCGGTTCTCGAGCCGCCGGCGGCCCACCTCGTCGACCCGGTCGATCTTGTTCAGGACGAGCTGCAGCGGCAGCTCGTCGGCGCCGATCTCGGCGAGCACCTCGGACACGGCCCGCGCCATGGAGTCGAGCTGATCGTCCGACACGGAGGCGTCGACGACGTGCAGCACGACGTCGGCCACGAGCGTTTCCTCGAGCGTGGCGGCGAAGCCTTCGACGAGTTGATGCGGGAGCCGCCTGATGAATCCGACCGTGTCGGTGACGAGGTAGCGCCGCCCCTCGTGCTCGTAGCCGCGAGTGGTCGGGTCGAGCGTCTCGAACAGCCGATTCTCGACCGAGACCGAGGCCCCGGTGAGCGCGTTCAGGAGCGTTGACTTCCCCACGTTCGTGTAGCCGGCAAGCGCCACCGTCGGGACCTCGGTGCGCCGCCGTTCCTTGCGCCGGGTGGCGCGCTGGCGCTCGAGCAGCCCCAGCCGTTGCTTCAGGACCGATACGCGCCGCCGTGCGATCCGGCGGTCGGTCTCGAGCTGCGACTCGCCAGGGCCTCGCGTCCCCACCCCGCCGCCGAGCCGCTCGAGGTGCTGCCACATGCCCCGCATGCGCGGCAGGTTGTATTCGAGCTGGGCCAGCTCGACCTGGAGCTTGCCCTCGGCACTGACTGCGTGCTGGGCGAAGATGTCCAGGATGAGCTGGGTGCGGTCGATGACTCGCGCACCCACCGCGTCCTCGAGGTAGCGCTGCTGCACGGGGTCGAGCTCACCGTCGACGAGCACGCTCTCTGCGTCGGATGCGGCGAAGAGGTCCTTCAGCTCCTCGAGCTTGCCCTTGCCGACGTACGTCCGGTGTGCGGGACGCGCGCGGTGCTGGACGACGCGCCCCACGGGTTCGACACCCGCGGCGCGCGCAAGCTCCTCTACTTCTGCGAGTTCGTCGTCCGCGTCGGCTCCCTGGGCCAGGACCGCGAGGACGAACCCTCGCTCCGGCTCCTGGGAACGTGGAATCATCAAGAGACATTATGCCCGCCGCCTCCCTCGAAACGGCCCTCGCCGAGCGCGCGCTTGCGCTCGTCGACATTCCGTCCCAGTCGCTTCACGAAGCCGAGCTGTACGAGTACATGAAAGCTGAGGTAGAGCTTCCGGTCGTTCACGACGACGGCGAGTCGCTCGTGTACGCAAGGCGCGGAGGGAAGCCGCTCGTGGTGCTTGCGGGTCACACCGACACGGTTCCGGCCCAGGGGAACCTGCCGGGACGGATCGCGGACGGCGCCGTCCACGGGCTCGGTGCCTCGGATATGAAAGGCGGGCTCGCGGTGATGATGGAGCTCGCGAGCTGGGCTCGCGACGCCGACCTCGCCTACGACGTCGCCCTGCTCTTCTTTCCGCGCGAGGAGCTCGGGCCGGAGCTGAACCCACTGCCCGGGGTCTTTGCGGCTGTGCCGATGATCGACGAGGCGGCGCTCGTGATCTGCCTCGAGCCGACCGACAACACGCTGCAGCTCGGCTGCCTCGGGAACATCAACGCGCGGGTCGCATTCGAGGGCAAGGCGGCGCACTCTGCGCGCCCGTGGCTGGGAGTCAACGCGATCAAGGTTGCGCTCGAAGGCCTCAGGCCCGTGCTCGAGCTGGCGCCGAACGACGTCGACATCGACGGGCTCGTGTTCCGGGAGGTCGTCAGCGTCACCCAGATCGACGACTGCGGCAACGCCACGAATGTGATCCCGGCCCGGGTCGAGTGCACGCTCAACTACCGCTACGCGCCCACACGCACGCCCGAGGAGGCCGAACGGCGCCTGGCAGAGCTCGTCGGGCACGAGCTTCGGATCACCCAGTCCTCGCGCGCCGCTCACGTCGCGCTGCGCTCGCCGCTCGTCGAGCGGCTTCGGACCGCAGGCGATTTCGAGCTGCAGCCGAAGCAGGCGTGGACGAACGTGGCGGATTTCGCCGCCCGCGGCCTCGACGCGCTCAACCTTGGCCCCGGCACCACCCGCCTTGCGCACACTGCCGACGAGCGGGTGGATATCGCCGAGCTCGCACGCACCTACACGGCTTTGCAGAGCTTCCTGCGCGCCGGCTGATGCAGTTCGCCCCGTTCCTGACCGACCTGCAGCAGTACCCGTTCGCGCGCCTCGACGACTGGCGCACGGAGGCGCGCACCCGCGGCATCGATGTGATCGACTTCGGTGTCGGCGACCCGCGTGAGCCGACGCCGCCCTTCATCCGGGAGGCGCTCGCCGCAGGCCTGACCGAGATCTCCTCCTATCCGCGCGCTGCAGGGCTCCCGGAGCTTCGAGCGGCGATCGCCCGGTGGTTGGAGCTGCGATTCGGCGTCGCGGTCGATCCGGACCTCGAGATCGTCCCCACGCTCGGCTCGAAGGAAGCGATCTTCTCGTTTGCCCAGATCGCCCTGACCGTCGAGAAGCCCGTCGTGGCGATTCCCGAGCCTGCCTATCCGGTCTACGAGCGAGGGGCGCTCGCGGCCGGAGGGCGGGTGGTCACAGTCCCGCTTCGGGAGGTGAACGGGTGGCTGCCCGATCTCGATGCCATCGACTGTTGGGACGAGATCGCGGTCTTCTGGGCCTGCTACCCGAACAATCCGACCGGTGCCACCGCTCCGCTCTCCTTTTACGAGGAGCTGGCGGCACGGGCGCGGCAGCACGGCTTCCTCGTGTGCTCCGACGAGGCCTATTCGGAGCTGTGGTTCGACGAGCCGCCGGTCTCGGCGCTCCAGATCCCGGATCGCACGAACGTTGTCGTCTTCAACACCCTTTCGAAGCGTTCGTCGATGACCGGGTATCGCTGTGGGTTCGTCTGCGCCCCCGGCGAGGTCGCCGATGCGCTGCGTTCCTTCAGGCCGTCCACCGGGACCGCTCCGCAGGAGTTCGTCCAGCGCGCCGCCGTCGCGGCGCTTGCCGACGAGACACATGTCGAAGCGGTGAGGGGCGTGTACCGGCGCAAGCGCGAAAGCCTCCTCCCCGTGCTCGAAGGAAAAGGGCTGCGGCCGGCCGGAGGCGAGGCGACGTTCTTCCTCTGGCTCGCCGTCGACGGAGGCTCCGAGGCGTTCGCCAGGCGGCTCCTGGAGCACGGCGTGCTCGTGGCGCCGGGCGCGTTCTTCGGGCCCGAAGGCGAGGGCTATGTGAGGATGGCCCTCGTCCCGACCCAGGCCGAGTGCGAACGCGCGGCCGCCATCCTCGAGGAGGCATTGTGAGCTCGATGACGACCGAAGAGACGATTGCCGCTCTCGATCGCGGTGAGGTGCGGGTGGCCGAGCCCGACGGGGACGGCTGGGTCGTCCATGAGGAGGTGCAGGCCGCGATCCTCGACTTCTTCCGTACCCGGCGGATGGAGCCGCGTGAGGTCGGCCCGTTCGAGTACCACGACAAGATCCCCCTCAAGACGGGGTACGAGGGGCTAGGCGTCCGGGTCGTGCCGCCCGCCGTGGCCCGGTACGGCTCGTTTCTGTCGCGGGGCGTGATCCTGATGCCCTCGTACGTGAACATCGGCGCCTGGGTCGGGCCTGACACGATGGTCGACACGTGGGCCACGGTCGGCTCCGGCGCCCAGATCGGCGCGGGAGTCCACCTCGCGGGGGGCGTCGGCATCGGCGGGGTGCTCGAACCGCCCGGTGCCAGCCCGGTGATCGTCGAGGACGGGGCGTTCATCGGCTCCCGCTGCATCGTCACCGAGGGTGTGCGCATCGGGCGCGAGGCCGTACTGGCTCCGAACGTGTCGTTGACCGCCTCGGTGCCGATCATCGACGTCACGGGTGCCGAGCCGGTCGAGCATCGCGGGTTCGTGCCGCCGCGCGCCGTCGTGGTGCCGGGTACGCGGCCGAAGGAGTTCCCGGCCGGGATCTACCACCTGTCGTGCGCGCTGATCATCGGCTACCGCACGGAGTCGACCAACCTGAAGACATCTCTGAACGACGCGCTCCGCGAGTTCGGCGTCGGGGCTTGAGCCTGGGCTGACGCACGGTCCGCAGTCGTGCGTGGTCGGCTCGGCGGCCGAGCGGGATCCGAGCTGCTACGTCTCCTTCACCGGCTCTGCGGGCCCCGTGAGGAGCGCGCGGTCGCCCTCGAGGCGGACGTGGAGGTCGCCACCCGGAAAGCGAACCGTGGCCGACCCGCCGCCGAGCGCTGCGACCACGGCGATTGCACTCGTCCCGGACGCCCCGGTCTCGCCCACACCGCGCTCCCACACGCGGGCTTCGATCAGCTCGGGCCCGAGCCGGCGGGCCACCTGGACGTTCGTTCGGTTCGGAAACCGCGGATGCGTCTCGAGGAGCGGGCCGATGCGGTCGAGCTCGGCAGGATCCCGTTCGACCACGGCGTGTGGGTTGCCGACGTCGACCGGAGTGAACGCGATTCCCTCCACCTCGCCCCGCTCACCGATCGTGACCGGGCCGAGCTCCTGCTCGACGAGCCCTGTGGGAAGCATCGTCGCCCGGACGCTTCTCGGCCCCACCCGGACGGTTACCTCGGAGGCTCCGGTCCGTGCCGAGAGCCAGCGGGCGGCGATCCTGGTGCCGTTTCCGGACATCTCGGCGAGCGAGCCGTCGGGATTCCAGATCGCGATCTCGAGCGAGTCGTCGGTGCGGGTGAGCACTTCGAGGATCCCGTCGGTTCCGATCGCCTCGGTACGGACGAGCTCGGGCGTCAACCGGTCTTCAGTGACGAGATAGACGTTTCCCTGTGCGTGCCAGCGTGACGATCTCATCCGCGATCTCCTCGGGTGGAAGAGCGCCGTCGAGGGTAGCGGCGGGCGACAGGCGCCGCAGCCACTTGCGCTGGTAGCGGGCCAGGTGCCTCGTCGACGAGGCGACCGCTGCGATCGCCTCGTCGACCGGCAGGGTGGCGAACTCGCGAAGGCCGAGCACCTTGCGCGCGGTGTCCGAAAGCGGGTCCTTCCCACGCTGCGCTTGCCTCCTGGACGGCTCCGAGCTCTGCCATCTGCCGTGTTCTGTGCTCGATCCGCTCATCGAGGAGCTCCAGCGACGCGTCGAGGGCGATCATCACCGTGGGGTGGCGCGCGTCGTCTTCCCAGAGCCTGTCCCGGGGCGGTGCGAGTGAGGATCCGCTCGCTGCCAGCTCGAGCGCGCGGATGACACGCCGGCGGTCGTTCGGATGCACCCGTGCGCCTGCGTCCGGGTCGATCCGGCCCAGGTAGTTGTGAGCCTCTTCGGGGCCGCTGCGCTCGTAGAACTCCGTCCAGTGCTCGCGGACGCCCGGCTCCGGCGGGGGCGGCAGCTCGAGCGTCGAGAGCGCGGCTCGGAAGTAGAGCCCGGTGCCGCCGGCGACGATTGGCGTCTCCCCCGCTTCGAGTGCAGCGTCCACGGCTGCATGTGCGAGCGCCTGGTAGCGGCCGACCGAGACGTCCTCGGCCAGCGGCACGATCCCGACGAGCTGCGCCGGATACGGGGGAGCGGCGGTGAGGACCGGCAGGCCGTGGAAGAGCGCGGCCGAGTCGGCCGAGACGACCTGCCCGGGGAGTCGTTCGCGGAGCAGCCCGGCCACGGTGCTCTTCCCGACCGAGGTCGGCCCGAAGAGCGCGAGTACCGGCCGTTCGGTGGCGGAGGCGCTCAGCTCGGCTTGAACGAGTGCTCGATGTCGCCCGGAGCTCGTTCGGTGACGAGGTGCGTGTCTTCGTCGGGATGGCTTGAGCGCCAGGCCCGGAACCATTCGACCGCTTTCGGGATGCCCTCCTCGAGGGGCGTCTTCGGCTCCCAGCCGAGCAGCTCGCGTGCTTTGCGGATGTCTGCCACGTAGTGGGTCACCTCACCCACGAGCGAGGGCTGGAGGGTGAGCTCGGGTGTGACGTCGAGTGCCTCGGAGATCAGCTCGGCAGCGCGAACGAGTGTGTTTCCCTGCCCGTAGGCGAGGTTGATGGTCTCGTTGGAGACCTCGCCGCTCGCGAGCCCTTCGATTCCGCGCACGATCCCGTCGATGCAGTCGTCGATATAGGTGAAGTCGAGCACCTTCTCGTTGCCGCCGAACACCGTGATCGGCTCGCCGCGGCTGAGCTGATGCATGAAGAGCGGCAGGACCCGCTCCATCCGCTGGAGGTCGTTGTCGTAGCGCCCGTACACGTTCGAGAACCTGAAGACCAGGTAGCGGAGGCCGTAGCACTTCGCGTACGAGTAGATGAACGCCTCGGAGGCGATCTTCGAGGCGGAGTACGGGCTCTCGGTGTAGGCGAAGTCGGCGGTGGCCTCGCCGTACTCGTCGAACCGGTGGACGTCTCCGTAGACCTCCCGCGTCGACGAGAAGACGAGCGGGAGGCCGAGCGCACGGCAGTACTCGAGGACGTTGAAGGTCATCATCGCGTTCTCGAGCGCGCGCTGGGGCTGCCGGACGAGCTGATGGACCTTTGCGTGGGCGGCGAGGTGGAGGACGATGTCGACCTCGGGGTACTCCACTCCGTTCATGCCGCCGTGGAAGGGCGCGTAATGGCCCGAGAGGTCCTGCAGCATCGTCCTGAACGAGTCCGTCCAGGTGTTCTCGCGCTTGTCGACGCCGAACACCCAGTGGCCGTCGTCGAGGAGGCGCTTGGCGAGGTTCGTGCCGATCTGGCCCGACGAGCCCGTCAGGAGGACGCGCATGGCTAAAGGTTCCCGGCTGCCACGAGCGATTCCTGCCGCCCGCGGAGGGTCATCGACGTGGAGCGGTCGATCAGGACGGGCACGAGCTCGCCCGCTTCGGCGTCACCGCTGAAGTTCACGGTCGTGTTCCGCCGTGTCCGGCCGCGCAGCAGCGACTCGTCGGTGCGGGACGGCCCCTCGACGAGAACCTCCTCCACCAGGCCGACGCGCGAGGCGTTTCGGGAGGTCGCGATCTCCTGGGTGAGCTCGACGAGGCGTTCCATGCGCTCGATCTTGAGCTCGTGCGGAATCTGACCGGCCATCGAGGCCGCCTCGGTTCCGTGACGCGGCGAATAGACGAACGTGAAGGCGCTGTCGAACCCGACCGCCTGGACGACTTCGAGGGTTTCCTCGAAGTCGGCGTCGGTCTCGCCCGGGAAGCCGACGATGATGTCGGTCCCGAGCGCCAGGTCGGGGATCGCGTCGCGAAGACGCTCGACGAGGGCGAGGTACCGCTCGCGGGTGTAGGTGCGCCGCATCGCCTTGAGGACGCGTGAGGAGCCGGATTGCAGCGGCAGGTGAACCTGTTCGCAAACGGCGTCGCACTCGGCGATCGCGGCGATGACCGGGTCCCGGAAGTCCTTCGGGTGCGGGCTCGTGAACCGGATCCGTGCGATTCCTTCGACGGCGGCGCACGCGCGGAGGAGCTCCCCGAACTCGGTCTCGATCTCGGGCGCGAGATCGCGGCCCCACGAGTTGACGTTCTGTCCGAGGAGCGTGAGCTCGCGAACCCCTTCCTCGGCGAGCCGTGTCACCTCGGCGATCACCTCACCGGGTCGCCGGCTGCGCTCCCGCCCCCGGACCGAAGGGACGATGCAGTACGAGCAAACGGAGTTGCAGCCCATCGAGACCTGAACCCACGCCTGATGGTCCCGTTCGCGGTGCATCGGGAGCGTGGCGGCGAACTCGCGGTCGTCGAGCCCGAATCGACCGCGGGAGACGCCCATGCCGCCGGCTCCGAGCCATTCGCCGAGATGTGCGATCGAGCCCGGGCCGAAGGCGACGTCGACGGCCGGGTAGAGCTCGAAGATGCGCTCCCGCTGGGCCTCGGCAAAGCATCCACCCACGGCGATCACCTTGTCGGGATCGCGGCGCTTCTGTGCTGCTGCTTCGCCGATGTAGGCGGCGAGCTTGGTGTCCGGCTTCTCGCGGATCGTGCAGGTGTTGAAGACCGAGACGTCGGCCCCTTCGGCGTTGGCAGCCTCGGCAAGGCCAAGCTCTTCGAGGAGGCCTTTGATCCGCTCGGAGTCGTGCGCGTTCATCTGGCACCCGAACGTGGTCACGAAATAGGTTCTTGCCACGTAGGAAGCCTAGCCGCGGCGTGCGGCGGGGCCGACTGTCAGGCCCGCTGCCCGGGTCGCGCTCTTAAAGGGCTTTCCAGAAGACGACGGTGTCGCAGATGCTGCCGTCGGGGTAGAGCGCGAAGTTCGGGATCACGCCGACTCGCGTCCAGCCGAGGCGGAGGTACAGCCGTTCGGCGACGCTGTCGGCGCACGTGTCGAGTACGAGGAGGGTCTTGCCCTCGGCGCGTGCCTCTGCTTCGGCCCGCTGCATCAGTAGCTTGGCGACGCCGCGGTTGCGTGCAGAGCGATGCGTGAGCAGCTTCGTGATCTCGCCGCGATGTGGCTGGTTGGGTGGCAGCGTTAGGACGACCTGGACGGTGCCGATGAGCTCGTCGTCGATGAAGGCGCCGAGCAGCAATCGCCGCCCTTTGCTCACCTCGTCGAACACACCGTCGTAGATCGACCTGGCGTCTGCGAGCCCGAACGGTGGCATGAACCCCACCGAGGCGCCCCCGTCGATGCAGTCGGCGAGAACGTGTGCAAGAGCGTCGAGCTGGCCTGAGAGGGCCGCGCCGCTGAGCCGGCGGACCTCGATTGCGCTCTCTGGGTTCTGCAGCCCGTGCGAGTCTTGCGGCATGGGCAGGCGCTACTGGAGCTCGTCGAGGTCGCCCGTGGCGGCCTCGATCACCTCGGGCGTGAAACCTTTGGCGGCCAGGCGGCGGTAGCCCTTCTGGCCCCCGACGGCGCCGAGAACGGCCTGGGCGCGGCCGAGCTCCGGCTCGAGAGCAGAAAGTGCGGCCTCGATCAGATCGGGCGAGACCCGGTGCCGCTCGAGCTCGAAGCGGATCGCTTCGTCGCCGTAGCCGCGGCCGACAAGCGATGCCGCCCGTCGCCCCGCGAAGCGCGCGTCGTCGAGGTAGCCGAGCTGCGCGAGCGAGGTGACGGCCTCTTGCCGCTCTTCGGCGGTGAAGCCGCGGCCGGCGAGCAGCTCGTTCGTCTCGCCGACGGAGCGATCTCGCCGGGAGAGCGCCTTTGCGGCGGCGTCGAGGGCGCCCGTGTGGCGGAGTGCCCGTCGAAGCGTCCGCGCGCGGCGGCGATCGAGCTCGCTTCCGACCCGTAGTTCGGCGGCCACGACGGCAGCGACGGGAAGCGTCCGCCAGGTACTCCCGTCGAGCTCGACGCTGACGCGGTCTCGCTCGTCTTCACGTAGTGCTGTAACCCTGGGCGTGGTCACCGCAGGCCTCGCCTCCCTCGCACGCGCTCAGGCTCGCAGCTCGTTTTTTCTCCTAAGCGGCGGCAGCCGCGGCGGTCTCCTCGTCGACGTTGATCTCTTCGTCGACGTCGGCCTTCACTGCCTCGAGGATGGGCTCTTCCACGTCGACGGGTGTTGCCTCGGTGGGCTCGAGGCTCGGAATCAGCCGCGCCGAGACGATTTGACCTTCGCCCATCTGTGACTGGATGCCCTGAAGGATCTGCTGGACGATATCGGGATGTTCCCGCAGGAACGCGGTGGCGTTCTGCCGTCCCTGGCCGAGGCGCTCGTCGCCGTAGCTGAAGTAGGAGCCCGATTTCTGCACGACCTTCCGCTCGAGGCCGGCCTCGAGCACGGTGCCTTCCCAGGAGATGCCCTCCCCGTACATGATGTCCATCTCGGCCTGCTTGAACGGGGGCGCGACTTTGTTCTTCGCGACCTTGACCCGCACGCGGTTGCCGATTGCCTCCACCCCATCCTTGAGCGTCTCGATGCGGCGGATATCGAGCCTCACCGAGGCGTAGAACTTGAGCGCGCGGCCACCGGGGGTCGTCTCGGGATTGCCGAACATCACTCCGATCTTCTCGCGCAGCTGGTTGGTGAAGATGCAGATCGTCTCGGTTCGGTTGAGCGTGCCGGTGAGCTTGCGGAGTGCCTGCGACATCAGGCGCGCTTGCAGCCCGACGTGGGAGTCGCCCATCTCGCCTTCGATCTCTGCCTTCGGCGTGAGGGCTGCAACAGAGTCGATGGCGACCACGGCGAGGGCGCCGGAGCGGACGAGGAGCTCGGTGATCTCGAGTGCCTGCTCGCCTGTGTCGGGCTGCGATACGAGGAGCTCGTCGATGTTGACGCCGATGCTCTTGGCGTAGTTCGGGTCCATTGCGTGCTCCGCGTCGATGAACGCGCAGATGCCGCCTTTTCGCTGTGCTTCGGCGATCACGTGGTAGACGAGGGTGGTCTTGCCCGATGACTCGGGCCCGTAGATCTCGACGACACGGCCCCTGGGGAGTCCGCCGATTCCGAGCGCGAGGTCGAGCGAGAGCGAGCCGGTCGAGATCGCGCCGACCGATACCTGCGCCTGATCGCTCATCCGCATGACTGCGCCCTTGCCGAAGTTGCGCTCGATCTGTCCGAGAGCGGTATCCAGAGCCTGCTCGCGATCCACCTTCATCAGCCTCCTAGAGGGACGGTTTCAAGAACGTCGTACTGCACCCCGTCTGAGCGCAGCCGGGAAATGAAAACAGCGGCGTCGGACGGCACGATGTCGCCGAGTGCGGGAAGCGGCGGTTCGAGCCGAGGCTGCACCCGGTACCGGAGCACCGTGATGTGTGGGAGCCAGGGCCGGTTCTCCGGCGTGTACGCGCCGAGGAGGGCGAGCCGCTCGTGCAGCCGCCGAGCCAGTTTTGAGGCCCGGCCGCCTTCATCGGCGAGCACGACCATTCCGACGCTTCGGGTCTCGCGGTAGGCGTCGGCGCGTAGCCGGAGCGCACCCGTTCCGCTTGCGGACTCGGAGAGCGCCCGGGAGACGGCGGCAACCTCGCCGGCCGGCCGGGAGCCCAGGAACGCCAGCGTGACGTGGAGGTTCTCGGCCGGCACGAGGCGGCCGGTGTGAAGCTCCCGCGGACCCCATTCGGCGAGCTCCCGGATGACCGGGCCCGGCAGGCGAAGCGCGCAGAAGAGGCGTAGGCGTTCACTTCCAGCCACGGTAGCGCCGAACCTGTTACGTGTCTTTCACAGCTCTGTGACGAGTTTGCGCACGAGATGGAGCGCCGCGATCGCCGAGCGCCGCCGGATCGTCTCGCGATCCGACGGAAGCACGAAGTCGGCTGCGAGCTCGCCGTTCGGACCGGCCGCGTTGAGGTACACGAGCCCGACGGGCTTCTCCTCGCTGCCACCGCCGGGGCCTGCGATTCCCGTTACGGCGACCGCCACGTCCACCTCCAGCCGTTCGCGGGCCCCCCGCGCCATCTCGGCTGCGACTTCCGCCGACACCGCACCGTGAACCTGAAGCGTCTCGGCTGCGACGCCAAGCTCCTCCTCCTTCACGTCGTTCGCGTAGGCGACGATGGCTCCGCGAAACACATCGCTCGACCCTGGAACCGAGGTCAGCCGGGCGGCAACGAGGCCTCCACTGCACGATTCGGCCGTGCCCATCGTCCACGAGCGCTCGCGGCAGAGCTCGAGCACGAGCTCCTCGACCGTAGCCTCCCTGGTCGCGAACAGGAACTCCGAGAGCGGCTCCGCCATTCCGGCCTCGATCTCGTCTGCGCGTCCGTCGGCGCCGAGCTCGACGAAGAGGTCGACGTGGATCTCGGAGTCGCGCGCGCAGATCGTCACCTCCACCCCGTCCCCGTCGCCGCCCGCCTCTGCAAGCGCTCGGGCGACGGTCGACTCTCCCACCCCGAAGAACCGCATGACCCGCCGCTCCTGGGGCCGCGCGCTCTCGAGCAGAGTCAGGAGCGGCGGTGTCTCGAGCACGATCGGCCAGAGCGCCTGGAGCTCGCGCGGCGGCCCGGGAAGGGTTACGGCGACGCAGTCCTCCACTTCGAGCACGAGTGACGGCGCGGTGCCCGCAAGGCCGGCGACGATCGCACCGGCCGGGATCGTCGCCTGCTTGATCACGCCCGCTTCGAACCCCGCATACGGGAGGCGCAACCTCCCTGCAACGCCGCGCGAGCGGGCCTCGATCTCGCCACGCAGCGTGTCGTCGAGCTGCAGCGGCCGGCCTGCGACGCGGGCAAGCAGCTCGACCGTGCGGTCGTCGTGGGTCGGGCCGAGCCCGCCGGAGATGACCACCAGATCGTAGGCGAGCCCGTCTCGAACGGCCGTCTCGAGGTCGCCCGGGACGTCACCGACGATCCGGAGCTCGGCAGGCTCGATCCCAAGGGCCAGGAGCGAGTGCGCCAGGTACGGGCCGTTGAGGTCGTTGCGGTCGCCCCGCACGAGCTCCGAACCGGTGAGGATGACTGCAGCGCGCGGCCCGCTCAGTCTGAGTGCACCCCGCTCGGGGTGACCGTCAGCGCGACGGGCTTGTAGCCGTTGAGCGGCACGAGCTTGCCGCCGACGATGATCCTCAGGTTCTCGGGCGTGCTCACGTTCAGCCAGAAGCTCTTGCCCTTGAACGGCTCCACGCGGCCCTTTTCGATCGTGCCCTGGAAGAGCAGCCGTCCCGAGGGGCCGTTGCGGTGGACAGCGACGTAGGACGATCCCTTCACCGCGATGATCTGCAGGTACGCATGGGGAAGCGGCGGGACCGTCGTGTGCTTGGTCACGTGGGTTCGGCGCTGCGTGAGCTGGGCGTTCTGGCCGGCGCCCGAGGTGCTCCAGGCGCCGACGACGACGAGTGTGATCACGGTCACCGTTGCGAGAGCCGCCAGGACGATGGCCGTCTCGATCCTCCGGTTGCGCCGCTGGGGACGCACCGACGACCGCCGGGGCCTGCGGATCGAACTCGTCGCTCGCGACGAAGCGCGAGTTGTACTCGTCGACGTAGAGCTGCCCGTCGAGCCCGAGGTACTCCGCATAGGTACGCAGGAACCCTTGATGTAGGTCTGCGACGGGAGCTGCTCGAAGCGCTCGTCCTCGAGCGCGCGCAGGTACTTGGCGCGGATCTTCGTCGCCAGCTCGGCCTGGTCGATGTCGAGCGACCGCCGCGTGCGGGCTTCGTGCAGGCTGTTCCCGATCTCGAACACGTCCGCATGATGGCACAGACGGTGCAGGCGGCCCCGTTTTCCGGGCCTACGAGGCAGCGCGGAGCAGGCCGTAGAAGCCGAGTGCGAGGCCGCCGACGACGGCGAAGTAGACGCCGGCGAAAACGAGCAGCCGGCCGAACCTGAGGCTGCGCTCCCCCGTGCGGTACACGCTGCGGTGAAGCTTGAAGCGCGCCCGTCGCGAGGCCGAGATGCCGCAGAGGCCGAGCACGAACCCGGCCGGTACGGCCACGATCAGGGCGGGCAGGATGCGGACGGAGCTGAGCAGTACGGACGCAGCGGCAGCAGCAGGAATGGCGGCGATCGCGAGCGTCCCGAAGAGGATCGCGAAGGTGCGCGAGACCCTAGTGCTTGACATGCGGCAACGCGCGTCGAGTAGGCGGGGACGAGGTCGAGATCGGCCAAGAGTAGCCCTGCCGGCCGGGCGGCGAGTGCGTTCCCGAAGCACAAGGGCCGGCGTGGTGCCACAGCCCGGATCGACTGCCGGTCGGAGAGCCGTCGCGGTGGGTCCGGCGACCCGTGGGCAAGCTCCTCGCGACGTCCGGGGTTTGGACAGGCGGCAGCTCGTGGTACCGGGCGCGACAAGCCACGGCTACAGACCTACCTCGACTGCCTGATAGCCGCGGATCACGAACGCCGGCACCCGCTCCGGCTCGGCAACGAGCTCGAGTCGCGGGGCCCCCTCGACCAGCGTCCGCAGGGCAGCCTCGAGCTCGATGCGCGCCAGCGGCGCACCGATGCAGACGTGGATGCCACCTCCGAACCCGATGTGGTCCACGGCGTTCAGCCGTTTCACATCGAGACGATCTGGGCGTTCGAAAACCCGAGGGTCTCGGTTCGCGGCGCCGAAGAGCATCGAGATCACGTCACCCCGCGGAATCTCCGTTCCCGCGATCTCGACGCCGTCCTCGAGCACCCAGCGCTCGAAGAGCTGGAGCGGCGCATCGAAGCGGATCAGCTCCTCGATCGCCGCCTGGGCCGTTACCTCGCCGTCGACGAGGCGGCGCCACTCGCCGGGGTTGCGGAGGAGCGCCGTCAGGCCGTTTCCGAGCGTGTTCACCGTTGCCTCGTGCCCCGCGTTCAGGAGCACGACGACCGTCGAGACGATCTCGTCGTCCGACAGCCTCCCGCCGTCGACGCGCGCGTCGACGAGCCCGCTCAGCATGTCCTCGCGGGGCGACCGGCGGCGCTCGGCGATGAGCTCGAGCACGTATTCCGTGAACTCGGCGGCGGCCTCCGTTGCCGACCGGGCCTGCTCATCGGTCGTGTCGAACTCGTACATCTTCACGTGCCGGTGCGACCAGTCGAGCAGGTCGCGCTGGCGGTCGGTCGGAATGCCGAGGAGCTCGCAGATCAGGGTGATCGAGTACGGCTGCGCGAAGTCGTAGAGGAGGTCGAAGCGACCGCGCTCGAGACAGGACGCGAGCAGGCGGCGCGCGAGCGCCTGAGCCGGCTCACGCAGAGACTCGACGGCGCGCGGCGTGAACGCAGCCGCGACGAGCTTGCGGATCCGCGTGTGCTCCGGCGGCTCGATGAAGAGGAGGCTCCAGCGCTCGACATCCCAGAACGCCTGCCGGCGCCGGTCGAGCGGGTCGGCCTTGAACTCGGTCTCGCTGCCCAGATGCCGGAAGTTCCGGCCAAGGCGGCGATCGCGCAGCGACGCGCGTACGTCCTCGTGTCGGGTGACAAGCCAGCGGTCATGGTGCTCGTCGTGGTGGACCGGCGCCGCTTCGCGGAGCGCAGCGAGCGTCGGGTAGGGATCGGCGATGAACGCAAGGTCGCTCGGATCGAAGACGAACGTCGCCGTCATCGGCTCCGGGCGGAACCGAGCGCAGCCGTCAAGCGGCCGCGGCTACTGCTTGACATACGGCTGGCCGTCGGCCTTCGGCGGAACCGAGCGCCCGATCACCCCCGCCACCGCGATCAGCGTCAGCACGTACGGCAGCGCCTGGAAGAGCGTGGCGGCCGAGCCCGAGTAGACCGGCAGTCGGAACGCGAGTGCGGTCGAGAATCCGAAGAGGAGCGACGCCCCCCAGGCCCCGAACGGCCGCCAGTTCCCGAAGATCATCGCCGCGAGTGCAATAAAGCCGCGCCCCTCGGTCATGTTCTCGGTGAAGCTGCCGCCCCCGTAGCCGATCGAGAGGAACGCGCCGCCGAGCGCTGCCAGCATCCCGGAGACGACCACTGCCGCGTAACGCACGGCGTACACGTTGATGCCGACCGTGTCGGCGGCCCGGGGATGCTCGCCGCAGGCCCGTACCCGAAGGCCGATGGGTGTCTTGAAGAGGATGACGTATGAGAGCGGCACGAACGCGATCCCGACCCAGATCAACAGGTTCAGGTCCCCGATCGCAGGCCCGAGATACGTCATGTGGTCGATGCCCGGGATGGCCACGTTCGGAACCGTCGAAACGCCTGACGGGATGTTCTGGTTGCCGTAGAGCTGCTCGAAGAAGTACCCGGTGACGCCGAGCGCGAGGAAGTTGATCGCCATCCCGCTCACGATCTGGTTGGCCCGTAGGTGGATCGACCAGAAACCGTGCAGGAGCGCAAAGAGGCCGCCCGCGAGCATCGCGACGAGGATCCCGACCACCCAGCTCCCGCCCTTGTCGGCGCCGTACACCCCCCAGAACGCGCCCATAAGCATCATTCCCTCGAGTCCGACGTTCACGACGCCGCTTCGCTCCGAGACCATCCCGCCGAGCGCTCCGAACGTGAGCGGGGTCGCGAACACGAAGACCTGCGCGATCAGGTCGGCGGCAAAGACGACGTGGAGGTTGCCCGAGCTCGATTGAGTGGAGAGGAAGCCGAGCGCAAGCCCGAAGCGCCCGATGCGATCGCGCCCCAGCCGGCGCGGCGCGTGCCCCGCGAGACGCCCAGAGGCCGGCCGCGATCGCGAGCATCCCGATCACGATCGGCACGAGTGGCGAGCGCACCGTGAACGGTGGCAGCGCGCTCCAGAACCCAACGAGGCCGAGAATGATGCCGGCGACGGCGATCGCCTTCGGCCGGAGTGCCCACGTGGGTCTCGGGAAGCGGCTGCACGTGGTTCGTCACGTCGCAGCCTCCTCGGCTCTTCGCCGCACTCGCAGCTTTCGCCTCGAGTTCCAGATGTAGAGGATGAGACGTCGGCGCCGACGAACAGCACGATCAGTCCCTGGATCATCGAGGTCAGGTTGCCGGCGAGGCTCGGGTCGAAGACGTTCGGGATCAGGCCGCGCGTCGTGCCGTAGAGGAGGCCGCCGAAGAGGAACGCTGCGATCCCTGTGCCGACGGCCGTGTTCCGTCCGAGTAGCGCAACCGCGATCCCGAAGAAGCCGATCTGCGAGGCCTGAACGTCGAGCACGCCGAACTGGAAGAGGTACCCCAGCATGTCGAGCGCACCTGCGAGGCCCGCGAACGCGCCCGAGATCGCCATGGCCTGGATGTACTTCTTCTTGACGTCGATGCCGCCGTAGGCCGCCGCTTCCGGGTTGAACCCGACGGCGCGGACCTCGTAGCCGAGCGTCGTCCGGTTCAGGATCAGCCAGAAGACGACGAGGGCTGCGATCGCGACGAAGAAGCCGATAGTCGAGGCCTTGCAGCACCGGGCTGCCCCAGAAGACGGGAATGTGGGCGCTCTGGGCGATCGTTCCCGAATCGGGCGCGGCCGTGTTCTGCGTGTTCTGGAGCGGCCCGCCCTGACCGAAGAGGTAACTGTCCGCCCCAGATCGCGATCCAGTTCAGCATGATCGTGGTGATCACCTCGTGCGCCCCGGTCGTTGCCTTCAGGAAGCCGGCGATGCCCGCCCATGCCGCCCCCGCGAACGCGCGGCGAAGATCGCGAGCAGGACGTGCGGCAGCGTCGGCCAGTTCACGAACGAGCAGCCGACCCAGTTCGCGACGATGAGTCCGACGAGGTACTGGCCCTGCCCGCCGATGTTGAAGATCCCGCAACGGAACGGGAAGGCGACCGCGAGCCCGGTGAGAATCAGCGGCGTCGCGTCAGCAGCGTCTGCGTGAGGTTGAACGCATCCGGTGGATCGTGTCGGCCCACGGGAAGTGGAAGAGCCAGTTGAAGCCCGGCGCCGGTGAAGATGCCCTGTAGGTGTCACGGGTTGTGGCCGGTGGCGAGCACGACGAGGCCGCCGACGAGGAACGCGAGGGCCGCCGTGAGGATCGGACGATCAAGCCGCCTGCGCGTTGGGCGGCGCCCAGCTTGACGACGAGTCGGGCGGCGGCGTCCCCGGCGGGACGTTTGCGGTCGGGAACCCCTCGCTCAGGACCTGGCGCTCCCGCTCCGGCCCCGGCAGGGCGGCCTGCGCCCGCGTCTCGGCCGCACCGCTGCGTCGATGGTGCCTCCGTCAAGCCTACGGCTCAGCCGCCTCCGTTCTACCGCCGAGCATCTCGAGGCCGAGCTCCTCTCGCGACGTCCGCCGCGTACTCCCCGACGATCTGCCCCTCGAACATGACGAGGATGCGGTCGGAGAGCGAGAGCACCTCCTCGAGCTCGAGCGAGACGAGCAGGATCGCGTGGCCGTGCGTCACGCTCGGCGATCAGTCGGCGGTGGACGAACTCGATCGCGCCGACATCGAGCCCTCGCGTCGGCTGCGCCGCGATCAGGACGATCGGGTCACGTGCGACCTCCCTGGCGAGCACGACCTTCTGCTGGTTTCCGCCCGAAGGGAGCGCGCAGACGTGAAGGGGCCCCCGCCGCGAACGTCGAACTCCTTGATCAGTCGTACCGCCCGCTCTGCAAGCCGCGACGGATACAGCCAGCCGAGCCTCGAGTCGGGCGGCTTGTCGTAGTCGTGTAGGGCAAGGTTCTCGGCGAGGTTGAACACGAGCATGAGCCCGTGCCGGTGACGGTCTTCGGGGATGTGGCCGATTCCCGCCTCGATCATCGTCGCGCGGAGTGAGCCGGCCTTTGAGATCGCTTGTCGCCGACTGAGATCGTCCCGCTCTCGAGCGGCCGCAGCCCGGTGATCGCGTCGATGAGCTCGTTTGGCCGTTGTCTGTCGACGCCGGCGATCGCGACGATCTCGCCCGTTCGGACCTCGAACGAGACGCCGCGCACCTTCTCGAGGCTGACGTTCGTCGACCACGTGCAGGTCGTTCACGGCGAGAGCGACTCCGGCCGGCGACGCCGGCGCCCTTGTTGACGCGAAGCACCACCTCGCGGCCGACCATCAGCGTGCGAGGCCGTCCTCGGTTGCTCCTTCCCGCGGCACGGTGTCGATCTTCTTGCCGCGTCGAAGCACGCTGATGCGGTCGGCGATCTCGAGCACCTCCTTGAGCTTGTGGCTGATGAAGATGATCGACTTACCGTCTGCCTGCAGGCTGCGCACGATCTCGAAGAGCTCCCGCGCCTCCTGCGGGGTCAGCACCGCCGTCGGCTCGTCGAGGATCAGGATGTCGGCGCCGCGGTAGAGCGCTTTCAGGATCTCGACCCGTTGCTGCTGGCCGACGGTGATGCTCGGCGATGAGCGCGTTCGGGTCGACTGCGAGGCTGAACGGCTCCGGCAGCTCGCGCACGCGTGCTGGGCGGCGCGTTCGTCAGAGGATCCCGCGGTCGCGCCGGCTCGACCGCCGAGCACGATGTTCTCGGCGACGGTCATGACCGGGATGAGCATGAAGTGCTGGTGCACCATTCCGATCCCGGCAGCGATCGCGTCCTTTGCCGACGAGAACGATTGCGCTTGCCCTCACGAGGATCTCGCCTTCGTCGGGCTTCGTCAGCCCATAGAGGATGTTCATCAGCGTCGACTTGCCGGCGCCGTTCTCGCCGAGCAGCGCGTGCACCTCCCCGCCCCGAAGATCGAAGTCGACGTGATCGTCGGCGAGGATTCCCGGGAACCGCTTCGTGATCCCCGTAGCTCGAGGACGTCCCGGTTTCGTCGTCCATCGCGATGATTCTAAGCCCCGGAAAAGAGGAGAAGGGGACGGGCGAGGCGCCCGTCCCCTTGTCGGCTCCTGATGTGGTTCGCACGTTCGCGCCCGGAAGCAGGCCGGGCGGTCTTGAGCTCTTCGCCGCCGGGACCTTCACCGTGCCGGCGATGATCTTCGCCTTCAGCTGGTTCATCTTCGCGACGAGTGCCGCCGGCACCTTGGGGTTGATCTTGCCGACCCCGACGCCGTTGTTGTTCATGTCGAAGAGCAGGTGCTACCACCCTTGAACTGACCGGCCTTCGCCTGCTTGATCGCGTCGAAGATGCCGGCGTTGACCTGCTTGAGCGCGCTCGTGAGCACGTTGTTGGCAACGCTGTACTGATCGACGTCGACACCGATTCCCCAGATGCCTGCATCCGCTGCCGCGATCAGCGCGCCAAGGCCGCAGCCGCCGGCGACCTGGAACTCGACCTGCGAGCCCTGCCCGATCTGGTTCGGGCCACGTCCTTGCACTTGTCCTGTGCGACGAAGTCCTGCGAGTAGCCGACGAGGACCGTGATGCCCGGATCGGCCAGCCCTGCGCAGTACTTGTAGCCGGCGATGTAGTCGTCGACCGCCGGGATCTCGATCCCGCCGACGGCGCCGATGACCTGCTTGCCGTCCTTCGCCTTGGCCATCTCACCTGCGAGATAGCCCACGAGGCAGCCCGACTGGTTCGACGCGTACACGAGGCCCTCGATGTTCGTAACGCTCTTCGCCTTCGCGAAGTCGGGGCCCTTCACCGAGTCGTCGGTGATCGTGAAGTCGACGCTCGGGAACTGCGAGGCGACGGTCGCCAGCGTCGGTGCGAGCAGGTACCCGGCCGCGGAGACGATGTTGGCGCCCTCGCGGACGGCCGTCGTCATGTTCGGCAGATAATCGGAGCTCGAGTTCGACTGGAGCGCGATCTTCTTCACCCCCAGCTTGGCAGCGGCCTGGTTGAGCCCGGCGAGCTGGTCCTCGTTGAAGCCCTTGTCGTTGAACTTGCCGACGTCGCTGACGAGCGCCGCAGTGAAGCCCGCCTTCGGCGCCGCGTTGGCGGCACCCCCGGCGACTGTCACGGCAATCGCGCAGAGAGCGACGGCCGCGAGTAGTGATTTCCTCAAGTGCTCCTCCTTATGGCAGAAAAATGAGCGAATGGCATCGATGTCGGTGACCCGCATGGATCTGGTTCGCCTTGTCTGAGGACGCGACTCTATGCCGATGGTTAGCGTCCCGCCACTTCTTCAGCGCCACAGGGTGTGGTTTCCGGGCTGAAACTAGGCGAGGCGCTCGAGATCGGTCTCGGCGACGAGCACGGATCGCGGCTTCGATCCCTCGTAGGCGGAGATGATGCCGCGGCGCTCGAGCATGTCGATCAGGCGGCCGGCACGGGTGTAGCCGACGCGGAGCCGGCGCTGGAGGAGGGAGACGGAGGCGGTCTGGGCGCTGACGACGATCTCGATCGCGCGGTCGAGGAGCGGATCCTCGTCGGGGTCGAACTCGCCGTCTGCGAGGTCGCCTTCGTCTGCGAAGACCTGCGGCGCCTGCAGGAAGGTCTCGTCGACCTCCTGGTCGCGCTGCACGCGCGTCTGCTCGACGACGAGCGCCACCTCGTCCTCGGTCACGTACGCGCCCTGGACGCGCTGGAGCCGCGAGGTGCCTAGCGGCTTGTAGAGCATGTCGCCCGAGCCGAGGAGGCTCTCGGCGCCGTTCTGGTCGAGGATCACGCGGGAGTCGGTCTGGGACGAGACCGCAAAGGCGATCCGCGACGGGACGTTCGCCTTGATCATCCCGGTGATCACGTCGACCGACGGTCGCTGCGTCGCGAGCACGAGATGGATGCCGACCGCGCGTGACTTCTGCGCGAGGCGGATGATCGCGTCCTCGACGTCCTGAGGGCTGACCATCATCAGGTCGGCGAGCTCGTCGATCACGACGAGCAGGTAGGGAAGCTCGGGCTCGCCACGTTTGCGGAACGCGCGGTTTGCCTCGGGTAGGCCGCGGGCGCGAACCTGGCCAGGCGCTCGTAGCGGCGCTCCATCTCGGTGACGACGTTGAGGAGGACGGCGCTCGCCTCCTTCGGGCTGGAGACGACGGGCGTGAGCAGATGCGGGATCGACTCGTAGTGGTTCAGCTCGATCCGCTTCGGGTCGATCAGGATCATCCGCACCTGGTCGGGTGTCGAGCGGCACAGGATCGAGGTGAGGATCGCGTTGATGCAGCCCGACTTTCCGGAGCCGGTCGTGCCCGCGATCAGGAGGTGCGGCATGCGCGCGAGGTCGCAGTAGACGGGAAGGCCGTCGATTCCCTTGCCGAGCCAGACCGCGAGCGGGCTCGCCGGTGGCGGGATGTCGCCGAAGATGTCTCCGAGCGTGACGAGGTTCGGCGAGAGGTTCGGTACCTCGACCCCGACCGCCTGCTTGCCGGGGATCGGCGCGAGGATGCGGATCTCGGTCGTTGCGAGCGCGTAGCAGAGGTCGTCGCGGAGCTGGGCGACCTTCCCCACCTTCGTGCCGGGCGCGAGCTGCAGCTCGTAGCGCGTGACGCGCGGGCCCGAGATCTGGCCCACGACCGTGGCGTCGACGCCGAAGTTGGAGAGGCACTGGAGGAGCGCCTCGGCGGTCTGCCTGTTCGCCTCGGCGTTCGGGCCTGCGCCGACCGGCGAGCGCTTGAGGACGGTGCGATCGGGAAGGCGATACTCGCTAGGCGGCGTGTTGCCCGGCGAAGAGCAGTCTGCTGGGTGTCCTCGGTCGGGTCGTCCGCGTCGCGGGCCGAGTCGAGCGACGAGTCGAGGCCTCCTCGGCACGGGCGGCGACAAGGTCGGGATAGTCGTGGACGGCGTCGACAGGCGGGCTGACAGGGACGAGCGGATGGAACGAGTCGAAGGATTCGAAGACTCGAGACTCGGGCTCGAGCTGCCGGCTTACTTCGGGCGGCCGGCCGGCGCTTGGCCCGCTCGCAGGCGAACGCGCGTGTGCGCGGTTCGCATCGCGGTTCCCGAGCGCCGGACGAGTGCCCCCAGGGAGGCGCCGGTGAGGAAGAGCGCGCCGACGAGCGTGAGCAGCACGCCGAGGATCGTCGATCCGACCGAGCCGACGCCGCGTGAGAACACCGCCTCGAGCTGCTTGCCGACATATCCGCCGTGGCTCGCCCCGAGCGCAAGCGCGAGGCCGGGGATGGTGACGCCGAGCCCGAGCCGGAACGGGCTGATCGAGATCAGCTCGCTGCGGGTGACGATAAGCCCGCCCACCGGCAGCAGGAAGAGCGGCGAGACGTAGGCGGCCCAGCCGATCGCGCGTGCGACGGCTGAGGGAACGGGCCCGCCGCTGAGGCCGAACCAGAGCACGCAGGCGAGGAAGATTCCCAGCGCGATCAGCGCGAGCCCGATCAGCTCGGCGTCGTGCTGGCGGTTCCAGCCTCTCTTTGCCCGGCGCCGCTTCGTGCGGGCAGGCGGTTTTCGCCCGCGGCTTGGCGGGGCGCGTACGACGACGTGTTTGCGCCATGCGAGCCACTTCGCGGCGAGCCTCCCCCCTCCTTCCGCCGTCAACCCCGGCCGCCGGCTCGAGCGCATCCGGGCGCTTCCGCCAAGGAGGATGGCCGATCGCCCGGGACCGAGGCGATTCCGCGCCTCAGCCGAGGGAGGCGATGCGCTCGGTAATGAGCTCGACGAACGCAGCCGGTCGATTCCGAGCCCCACTGTCGCGTTCGGCGTCTCTGCATGGAGGCGGCCGCGCCAGTCGACGTTCGTGCGGCCACGGCCCTGCTCCCAGCCGCAGTCGACCTCGATGAACGCCGGGCAGACACGGACGAGCGCCGGATCGATCACGTGGGCCATGCACACCGGGTCGTGCAGGGGCGAACCGGCGAGGTCGGGATAGGAGCGCTGGTGCCAGAGCCCGTAGAAATCGAGCAGCTCTGCGGCGATCTTGCCGACTCTCCCCACGCCGCGGAGCCGGTCGGCATCGGCGGCGTCGACGAGGGCCTGGTGCGTCACGTCGAGGCCGATCATCGTCACGTCGATGCCGCTTGCGAAGACACGCTGGGCTGCCTCCGGATCCGCCCAGATGTTGAACTCGGCAGCCGGTGTCCTATTGCCCTCGCCGATCGAGCCTCCCATGAGCACGATCCGCTCGGGGACGGCATCGGGCTCGAGGGCGAGGAGGAGCGCGATATTCGTGAGCGGACCGGTGGGAATGAGCGTCACCTTCCCCCTGCGCTCCCGGATCAGGTCGGCCATGAACTGCACCGCGTGCTTCGCGACGGGTGAGGCGCTCGGCGCGGGCAGGTTCGGCCCGTCGAGCCCGCTCTCGCCGTGCACGTGCGCGGCGACGTCGCGCCTTCGAACGAGCGGATCGGCAGCCCCCACAGCCACCGGCACATCTGCCCGTCCCGCAAGCTCGAGCACCTTCAGCGCGTTCGTCGTGGTCTTCTCGACCGTCTGGTTGCCGGCGACCGTCGTCACCCCGATCAGCTCCACCTCGGGAGCTGCCGCGGCAAGCAGCAGCGCGAAGGCATCGTCGTGCCCCGGGTCGCAGTCGATGATGATCGGAGTCGGCGTCAACCGATGAGCTCCTCGAGCTGGGCGGTGGTCGGAAACGAGGGCTGGGCCCCGAGAACGGACGCAGCGTACGCGCCGGCAGCACAGGCGCGGCGCAGTGCCGGCTCGTGCGCGACGCCTTCGAGCAGCGCGACCGTGAGACAGGCCGTGAAGGCATCTCCGGCCCCTGTGCCGTCTATTGCCTCGACCTGCGGCGGGGCGGCTTCGGCGACGAGCCGGCCCTTCTCGTAGAGGGCCGCGCCGCGAGGCCCGGAGGTCACGGCTACGAGCCGTCCGCGCTTCATTACCTCGTGCTCGAGGTCGTTGACGACCAGGAGGTCCGGCTCGATGTCGAGCGCGCGGGCCGGCGCGGCGTTCAGGGCAAAGAACGACGCCCGCTCCGCTGCTGCGAGCACGACCTCGTCCTTCACCTCGAGCTGGCAGAGCACCGCCCCGTCGACGGGACGTGGAGTAACCGTAGCGTTGGCGCCCGGGAAGACCGCGATCTCCGTCTCGCCGTTCGCGTCGACGTAGATGAGGGCGACACCCGTCTGACCTTCGCGCTCGAGCTCGAGCTGCACGCCCGCCTCGGCCAGTCCGGCGAGCGCCTCGCCGGCGAAGTCGTCGGCCCCGACGGCGCCGATCATTCGTACGTGGGCGCCTAGCCGCGCTGCGGCAACCGCCTGGTTCGCGCCCTTGCCGCCCGGGAACCGACTCAACCGGCTGCCCGAGACGGTCTCGCCGGGTCGCGGGAGGCGGTCCACCTGGAGAACGAGGTCGAGGTTGATCGACCCGACGACGGTCAGGTCGACGGCCAAGCCGCGCTCGACGACCCCGCTAGGGCGCGCAACTCGTCCTGCGCGCGCCCGAACAGGTTCTCGCGGAGGTCGAACAGGCCCGCCCAGAGCGAGCCGCGATCGGGTACCGCACCGATCTCGACTGCCGCGCTGAGTCCTTCCAGAGCGCGGACCAGCACGGCAAGCTCGAGGTAGGCCGCCGCAACGAGGTCGGCGGAGGCATCGATGCCCGCCCGCAGGAGCACCGGCTCCCAGTCGACCAGCTCGGCGGCCCCGGGCTCACCGAACCACGACCGCCCCTCCGCCTGTTCTGGCTCGAGCTCGAGCAAGTAGCGGTCGAGTGGGCGCTCGAGCCGGTCGACTGCCTTCCCGACCTGGACGGCGGCTGCTCGAAGGGCCGCTGCGCGTGCCTCCGGGGTCGGCGGCTCTGCCTCGCCACGGGCCCAGCGCTCGAGCAGCCGGCAAAACCCGAGCGCCTCGATCTGAAGCTCGCCCAGTCCCTCGGCGAGCCGTCTCGATGTTCTCGCCGATTCGGCATGCGCTGCAATCGCCGGTGCCCAGCCGGGGGTGCTCACGTCTCGAGGGCTCTCACGTCTCGACCACGACCGGGAGGATCATCGGCCGGCGGCGCGTCCGCTCGTACACGAGCTGCCCGAGGCCGTCGTGGAGGTGCTCCTGGATCAGCTTGATCTCGCGAATGTCGTCGGCGAGGAGCTCGCGGACGATCTCGTTGGCCTCGCTTCTCATCTCGCTGAAGAGCTCGTCGGACTCGGCGAACCCGCGCGAGATCAGCTCGGGGGCCGCCGCAACACCGTCGGAGAGCGTCGTGACGACGATCAGGACGCCGTCCTCGGAGAGATGCCGGCGGTCGCGCAGGGCGACGTCGGAGAGATCGCCGACTCCGAGCCCGTCGACGAACGTCAACCCGGCCTCGACGTGATCGACGATCTTGGCGCCGGCCTGTGTGAGCTCGACGACGTCGCCGTTGTCGGCGATGATGATCGACGACGCAGGGACGCCTGCCTCCTGGGCAAGCCGGCCGTGCGCGGCGAGCATCCGGTACTCGCCGTGGATCGGCATCACGGCCTTCGGGCGCAGCAGGCTGAGCAGCGTGCGCATCTCCTCGGAGCGCGCATGGCCCGACACGTGGACGTCCGCATTCTCCTCGTGCAGCACCTCTGCTCCACTTCGCGTGAGCCGGTTGATCGAGTCGTGAACGCGCAGCTCGTTTCCGGGAACCGCGCGCGCCGAGATGATCACGGTGTCGCCACGCTCGACGTGCACCGCAGGATGGTCGTTGTACGCGATTCGAGTGAGGGCCGAGAGCGGCTCGCCCTGAGAGCCGGTGCAGAGGATCAGCTGGCGCCCGGGCGGGAGCTCGTCGAGGTCGGCGGGCCGAACGAGAATCTCCTCCGGCGCCTGGATGTAGCCGAGATTGCGCGAGATGTTGAGGTTCTTCCTCATCGAGCGTCCCACGACGCTCACCGACCGGCCCACCTCCACGGCAACGTCGATCGCCTGCTGCATCCGGTGGATGTTCGACGCGAACGACGAGATCAGGATCCGGCCCTGCCGCGACGGGATGATCTGCCTGAATGCCTCGCCGACGACGCGCTCGGAGCGGGTGAACCCGGCCTTCTCGGCATTGGTGGAGTCGCCGAGCATGAGGTCGACGCCCCGGTTACCGAGCTCGGCGAGCTTGCCGACGTCGGTGCGCAGCCCGTCGACCGGTGTGTGGTCGAGCTTCCAGTCGCCGGTGTGGAACACCCGGCCCGCCGCCGTCTCGAGCGACACGCCGACGGCGTCCGGCACCGAGTGCGACATCCGTACGAGCTCGACCTTGAACGGGCCGACCTCGAACTGCCCCGAATCTGGCCCGACCTCGCGCAGCTCGGCAGCGTTCAGGAGACCGTGCTCGTCGAGCTTCGACTTGACGAGCCCGAGGGTGAGGCGAGTGGCGTACACGGTCCCCACTCGCACCTCGCGCAGAAGGTAGGGAAGCGAGCCGACGTGATCCTCGTGCGCATGCGTGAGGATCACGGCGAGGACCTCGCGGTCGTGCAGGTAGCCGAAGTCGGGTAGGACGAGGTCGACGCCCAGGTGCTCGTCGCGCGGGAACGCGAGGCCCGCGTCGATCACGAGTGTCTCTCCGGCGATCTCGAAGACGGTCATGTTCTTGCCGACTTCTCCGAGCCCGCCGAGCGGGATCACGCGTAGTGCTTGGTCAGTCACTCCCCGAAGGATACGGTCGGCGGCACCTGCCGCCCCCGGTCGGCCGTCAAACGGCGACGAGAAGGCCGAGCCGGGCGAGGCACGAGCGGACCCGTTCGAGCTCGTCGGGGGACGGCGGCACGAGCGGCAGCCGGTACCCGCCCGCGTTGTGGCCGAGGAGATTCAGGGCGGCCTTGATCGGGATCGGGTTCGTCGTGATCGCAAGGAGCTCGTAGGCGGCGGCGAGGCCGGCATCGATCTCGCGAGCCCGCTCGAGGTCGCCGGCACGGGCCGCGGCCACCTGCTCGGCGACCTGCGGACCGACGATGTGCGTGTGGACGCAGATCCCGCCGACTGCGCCGAGCTCGAGGAACGGCATCAGGATGTTGTCGTCGCCTGCGTAGAGGGCAAGGCCTTCGGCGACGATGTGCCTGGCCTGGTCGAGATCGGGAAGGGCCTGCTTCACCGCGGTCACGCCCGGGATCTGGGCGAGGCGCGAGATCGTGTCGGGCTCGATGTTGACGACCACCCGGCTCGGGATGTTGTAGACGATGATCGGCCGGTCGGTTGCATGGGCGATCGCCTCGAAGTGCGCGACGATCCCCGCCTGCGGCGGCTTGTTGTAGTAGGGCGTGACGATGAGTACGGCGTCGACCTCGAGCTCCTGGGCGCTCTCGGTCAGCTCGATCGAGTGCTTCGTCGAGTAGGTGCCGGTGCCCGCGACGATCGTCGCGCGGTCGCCGACCGCCTCGATCGCGGCGCGCAGCAGGTCGAGCCGCTCGGCGTCCTCGAGCGTCGGGCTCTCGCCCGTCGTGCCGGCGATGACGAGCCCGTCGGAGCCGTTCTCGACCAGGTGGCGCGCCAACGCCTGGAAGGCATCGAAATCGATCCGGCCGTTGTCGTCGAACGGCGTCACGATGGCAGTCAGGACCCCGCCGAGCATGCTCTCCATCGTAATCGCTACTTGCGGCGCCCGAGGATCCTGAGTAAGTAGAGGAACAGGTTGACGAAATCGAGGTAGAGCGCGAGGGCGCCTACGATCGCGGCCTTCTGCACGGCCGGGCTGTTCGGGTCGCCCTGAACCTCGTACTGCTTGAGGCGCTGAACGTCGTAGGCGGTGTAGCCGGAGAAGATCAGGATGCCGGTTGCGGTCGTCAGCCAGTAGAGCGTGTTGTTGAGCCAGAACAGGTTTACGAGGAGGCCGATGAGCTGCCCGAAGAGGGCCATTCCGAGCAGGCTTCCCCACTTCGTCAGGTCGGTCTTCGTCAGGTAGCCCCAAGCTCCGAGCGCCGCGAACATGGCTGCGGTGACGAAGAACGTCGAGTAGATCGAATCCGACGTGTAGACGGCGAAGATGATCGAGATCGTCAAGCCGTTCAGCGCGGCGTAGCCGATGAACACGACACCCGCTTCGAAGAGGCTCATGTGTTGGACAAGGCCCACAAGGCCCGCGACGAGCAGGAACTCGATGCCGATCGCAACCAGGACGAGCCAGACCCCGTCGCCGGTGAAGAGCGCGTTCAGCGCCGTTGCGCTGTGACCGACGGCGGCCGCCACGACGCCCGTGATGGCGAGCCCCACACCCATCCATAGGAAGACGCGCTGGAAGAAGACGCCTTCGGCGCCGGAGGGGGCGATCGTGTCGCTCGTCAGCATGGAGCTGACGCTAACGCCCGCGCCGGAGAGCTGCAAGCCCTACGGATCGGTCACGGATCGAGGCGAAGCGTTAGGGCCGGTGCGTGAGCCGGTAGACGCGTGCTGCGACCGGCTCGATCGTCCATTCGGTCCCAGCCTGGCGGATGAACTCCGGTGCGAACTGACGGCCCGGATCTGCGATCAGCACCTCGTTCGCGAGACGCGGAAGCAGCTCCAGGAGGGCCTCCGTATTTCGCTTCTCGTAGAGGAGGTCTGCACCGAGCACGAGATCGAAGCGGCCGCTGAAGGTGCGCCAGTCGGCATGGACCGCCGTCAGCTCCACACCGTTTCGCTGAGCGTTCGTGCGGAGGAGCTCGACCGCAGCCTCCGGCCCAGTCGACTGCAGTCACCGTCGCGCCGCGCGCGGCTGCGACGAGCGAGGGCACGCCGAGGCCGCAACCGAGCTCGAGCGACTCGAACGCCTGCAAGGCTCGCCGGCAGAGCACTCGCGAGCTCGAGCCCGGCAGGCCAGAGCTCGGCCCAGTACGGCATGAACTCGTCCTGCTCGAACGCCTCCTCGTCGAGGAGCGCCTCCGGGTCGGCGGGCCGCAGCAGCGTCGAGCTCGAGCCCGCCGACTGCGAGGAGCTCCTCGGTGAGCTCGCTCAGAGGAGCGCTTCGAGCCCGAACGTGACGCCGGGCGGAAGCTCGCGCGAGCCGCGCCAGCGCGAGCTCGACACCGGGGACGAACGCCTCGCGGGAGGTGGTGTCGTGGCGGATCGTGAGCGTCTCGCCTCGCCCGCCGAGGATGACCTCCTGGTGCGCGACGAGGCCGGGAAGGCGGATCGAGTGGATCGGCACGTCGCCCTCCATCTCCCGCGCCGTGGCGGCGGCGGTGCCGGACGGCGCATCGACCTTCGTCTGGTGGTGGAGCTCGATGATCTCGGCCGCCTGGAAAATGCTGCGACGCCTCCCTGGCGAAGCGCATCATCAGCACCGCGCCGAGCGCGAAGTTCGGAGCGACGAACACGGGCACGCCTGCGGCCTTCGCCGCCTCCTCGACCTGTGCAGGATCCCAGCCGCTCGTGCCGATCACGCACGGCAGGTCGGCCTCGAGCGCGCGCAGGATGTTCGGCGACGACCGCCGACGGTGCGGTGAAGTCGATCATCGCGTCGGCATCGGCCTCATGGGCGACGAGCTCGTGCCCGGCCTCGACGAGTGCAGGGCCGAGGATGGCGCCCACCTTTCCGGTCTCGGGCGAGGGCGGCGCGTAGCCGTTCAGGAGGATCTTCATGCGGCGCGCGCGAGTGTCGGCGTGGCCCGCTCGAGTGCCTCGAGGAACCTCGCCTCGCTCGGCCCGATGCCTGCCGCTGACAGGCGTTCGGGGGCGAGCAGCTCGCCTGCGAGCCGAGCTACCGCGGCGATGTCGACCGCCTCGATCTCGGCGATCACCTCGTCGAGGGTCAAGATCGCCGTGTCGGTCACGAGCGATTTTCCGAGCCGCGTCATGCGCGCCGACGTCGACTCCATCGAGAGCACGATGCGGCCCTTGAGGTTCTCCTGCGCGCGGGCGAGCTCGCGTTCGGTCAGGTTTCCGGCCGAGATCTCGCCGATCTGCTCGACCGCGATCGCGAGCGCTTCGGCGAGGTTCTCCTCGCGGGTGCCGACGTAGATCCCGATGTGCCCCGTCTCGGCGTAGTGGGAGCCGAAGCTGTAGACCGAGTAGGCCATGCCGCGCTTCTCGCGGATCTCCTGGAAGAGGCGCGAGGAGGCCGAGCCGCCGAGGATCGCGTCGAGGATCGAGGCGGCAAAGCGGCGGTCGTCGGAGCGCGAGATGCCCGGGGCGCCCAGGCAGACGTGGTACTGCTCGGTGTCCTTGCGCTGGAAGCGCAGGCCGGGCGCGGGAATGCCGCGGAGCCTCGGGCGAGCCTTGACCGTGCCGTTCGTCGCGTTGGCGCGGCGGTCGACGGCGCGCTGCACGAGCGCGACGAGCTCGTCGTGGTCGATGCTGCCCGCTCCGGCGACGACGATGTTCGCGGGGTTGTAGAACGCTTCGTGGTAGCTGCGGATCGTGCGACGCGACACGCTCGAGATCACCTCGGCAGTGCCGATCACGGGCCGGCCGAGGCGGGTGCGACCCGAACACGGCTTCGCCGATCAGGTCGTGGACGAGGTCCTGCGGGGTGTCCTCGTACATCGCGATCTCCTCGAGCACGACCTCTCGCTCGGAGTCGATGTCTTCGAAGAGCGGCGAGAACACCATGTCGCCCATCACATCGAGTGCGCGCTCCACATGCGTGTCGGCGACCCGGCTGTAGACGACCGTGTGCTCGCGTGAGGTTGCGGCGTTCAGCTCGCCGCCGAGCTCGTCGAAGACCTCGGCGATCTCGAGCGCGTTGTAGCGGCTCGACCCCTTGAACAGCAGATGCTCGATGAAGTGCGAGATGCCGGCCTTCGGGACGGTCTCGTCGCGAGCGCCGACCCCGATCCAGTAGCCGATCGCCGCGGAACGCACGTGGGGCATCCGCTCCGAGATGACGCGTTCGCCCGACTCGAGGTCGCTCTGTATCCATCCGTCCATCGAGACTGATCGTACGCCGGGGGCTGCCACGCCGTGTCGTATTCCGCCGCGACGCCCACAACCCTTCGCCCGTCGCTTCAACTTTGTCCGTTCGGTAGGGCTCGTGGCCGCTTCGCTCATTCGCCGCCCCCGCCCGCCCGCCCCGGCTCCACGGGCACGGCCTGCGAACGGGATACGATCGAATCATGTCCGCCTGGCTCGTCTGGGCTCTTCTTGCCGTCTTGCTCGTGATCGGCGAGGTTCTGACGCCGGGCCTCTTCTTTCTCGGCCCGATGGCCCTGGCCGCGGTTGCGGCTTCGATCGCAGCGGCGCTCGGCGGAGGCTGGGTGATCGAGCTCGTCGTCTTCGTGCTCGGGTCGGGTGCCTCGCTCGGCGTGCTGCGGCCGATCGCGCGTCGCCACATCCGCATGCCGGCCGCCATTCGCAGCGGTGCAGCCGCCCTCGTGGGGGCCCAGGCCGTGGTTCTCGAGCAGGTCGATCTGAACGGCGGCCGGGTCAAGATCGGCGGCGAGGTCTGGACCGCCCGCGCCCTCGATGAGTCTCAGGTGCTCGAGCCCGGAACGCGGGTTCAGGTCGCCGAAATCCAGGGCGCGACCGCGCTCGTCTACGCATAGGAGCCCCACACATGGTTGCCTACATCGTGATTGCCGTCGTCCTCGTTCTCGTGCTGGCCACGCTGGCAAGGACGATCCGGATCGTGCCGCAGGCGCGTGCCGGGGTGATCGAGCGGCTCGGGCGGTATAGCCGGACGCTCTCGCCGGGGCTTGCGATCGTCGTTCCGTTCGTGGACCGGCTGCGCCCGCTGATCGATCTCCGCGAGCAGGTCGTTTCGTTTGCCCCGCAGCCAGTGATCACGGAGGACAACCTCGTCGTCTCCATCGACACCGTCATCTACTACCAGGTCAACGATGCGAAGTCAGCCACGTACGAGATCGCGAACTACATCCAGGCGATCGAGCAGCTCACGGTGACGACGCTCCGCAACGTGATCGGCGGGATGGATCTGGAGACGACGTTCACGTCGCGTGACGACATCAACAACCAGCTGCGGGGCGTGCTCGATGAGGCGACGGGCAAGTGGGGGATCCGGGTCAATCGCGTCGAGCTGAAGTCGATCGATCCGCCGCTTTCGATTCAGGAGTCGATGGAGAAGCAGATGCGGGCCGATCGTGAGAAGCGAGCGGCGATCCTGACTGCGGAGGGCGTCAAGCAGTCGCAGATCCTCACGGCCGAGGGCGAAAAGCAGGCGGCGATTCTCAAGGCGGAGGGGCAGCGCCAATCAGCGATCCTCTACGCGGAGGGGCAGGCGAAGGCGATCGACACGGTGTTCAAAGCGATCCACGAGGGAAAGGTCGACCAGAAGCTCCTCGCCTACCAGTACTTGCAGGTGCTGCCGCAGATCGCGCAGGGAAACGGAAGCACGATCTGGATGCTTCCCAGCGAGCTCACCGATGCGCTGGGGCAGATCAAAGACGCCGTCCGCCCCCGCGAGGCCCCGTAGCCCAACACCGGGGTCGTGTCTCGGAGCGTGGTTTCGCGGCGGGCGCGCGAGGCGTCGCATAGCGTTGCGGCTGTGGTCGCAGGGAGAGCCCGCACGCACGGATCGCCATTCGCCTCTCGGGATCGGCGGCCTGCCGCTCGTCCGGCCGGATGAGTCTCCGGTCGCGGCACTCGCGCACGGGGTCGGTGCGCGAGCTCGACGCCCATCGCCTGGAGGCGTTCAGCGACGGGGTGATGGCGGTGATCATCACGATCATGGCGTTCGACCTGAAGACGCCGGCCACCCCTGACCTTCACGGCCTTTCGCATCGGGTGGCCCCGCTCCTCGTCTATGTCCTCAGCTTCACGATGATCGGGATCTACTGGAACAACCACCACCACCTCCTGCGAGCGACGGAGCGGATCAGCGGCGCCGTGATGTGGTCGAACCTCTACCTGCTGTTCTGGCTGTCGCTCATTCCCTTCGCAACCGCCTGGGTGGGAACGGCGCACGCCCACTCGCTTCCGGCGATCACCTACGGCGCAGTCGCGCTCGGGGCAGCTATCGCCTACTCCGCACTCGTGCGAGCGATCTTGCATGCGAACCCCAACGACAAGTCCCTGGCGGCCGCGGTCGGCACGGACATCAAAGGCATGGTTTCGCTCGCGATCTACGCGATCGGGGTCGGCCTCGCGTTCGTCAGCCCGTACCTCGCGTACGCCTCTTACGCCCTGGTTTCGGTCATCTGGTTCGTTCCGGACCGGAGATTGACGAGGAGGACGATCGACTAGTCGATCGTCCGCCCCATCGGCGCGGTTGGTGTCCAGTTTGGTGTCAGGTCTTGCAATCCGACATCCCCTGCATCAACGCCGTTGGCGCCGTTGGTGTCAGCCGTTGGTGTCAGGTCTTGCAATCCGACAACCCCTGCGTGAATGCAAGACCTGACACCCGCTCTTGGGCACCGGGCGCCGGTCCGGCAATGAGTACTTTCCCGCATTGGTAGGGGGTGGTTATTCGGACGCGCGGTATCCGCGCCCGATTTACGTTCGAGTCGTACCCACTCAACGACCGAAAGAGAGAAGAGTCATGCGCCGCAAAGTGTTCGATGTCCTTGTCAGCACAGGAGGAGTAATCGTCGTGGTTGTCCTGGTGGTGGCCGGAGCGCTTGCACTCTGGGGCCACCGTGTCGTGACCTCCAACGTGCATAACCAACTCGCTCAGCAGCAGATCTTCTTCCCACCAGCGGCGGCATTCGCGCAGGCGAAGGCCGGCACCGAGATCACGCCCGGAATGATCCCCTACCTCGAGAAGTACGCCGGCCAGCAGCTCCTCACCGGCCAGCAGGCCAAGGCCTACGCAGACCATTTCATCGCGATCCATCTGAGTGAGATGCCGTACGCCGGCGTCTACTCGAAGGTCAGCGCCGCGTCGATGGCGAAGCCCACCAATGCAGCACTCGCCGCTGAGGTGCAGACCGTGTTCCGCGGCACCACCCTGCGCGGGCTCCTGCTCGAGGCCTACGGGTTCTCGGTCCTCGGCGTCATTGCCCTGTGGGCAGCGATCGCGTCATTCGTCCTCGCCGGGTTGATGGCCCTCCTCGTCGGCTTCGGCTTCTGGCACAGCTCCCGGGTGCCGGCGACCGAGGAGATCCTCGCTCCGCGGAGAGTCGGGCAAGCCACTACCGCCTGACCTCAGTAGCACTCCGTGTATGTCGTGTGGCCGGCCCCCAACGCCGGCCACACGCGCGTCAGTGGCGATTGGTGTCAGGTCTTGCAATCCGACAGGGTCTTAGCGAATGCATGAATGCAAGACCTGACACCAACTTGCGCAATCCGGCAAGGTCTGCGCGAATGCGTGAATGCAAGACCTGACACCCACTGGCACTAACCGGTGGCCCGGCAGGCCCGGTTCGCGAATGACGCCGGAAGGGTGAGCTAGCCGGACCGGCGAGCTTTCGGAGGCGGGTAGACCCATCTTGCGATCGTGGCCGACGTCCAGCCGACCACCCATCCCCCGAAGACCGTGAGGACAGTGCGGAAGGTGTGCGGCGGATCCACCGTCGCAACGACGGGCAGAAGGACAGACCAAACGACGGCGCACCCGATCGTGTACGCGGTGTAGGTGTGCAAGCGGAGTCGCATCTTCCGAGTATTGCTGCGCCGGTTCGCCCTGGGGCATCCAGAGTTCGGTGTGCGAACAGCTTTTCGGCGCCCCGGCTGATCAGACGATGCAAAGAGAGCGCACAGCGAACTCACGAGCTCCGATCGCATCTCGTTGACGTGAGAGCGACTCGGGGTGCCTCGCCCATCCGACTGCAGCGCACGACTGGCGGCTGCGCGCGCCCGACGCAAACGAGCTCCGAGAGGACGAGCCGAGGCACCGGAGGCGTTGTGCCCCCGGTGCCGGCTCATTCTTCGCCGTTACTGCTAGCGGCGGCCGCCGCCACCACCGCTGCGGCCGCGATCGCGGTCGCGCGGGGGGCGATCCTCGCGAGGCTCGCGAGGCGGGGCATCCTTCGCCCGCTCGATCAGCGTCTCCGGTGAGACGAGCCCGCCGTTCTCGTGCTTCTGCACGAGCTTGAGGCCGATCCGGCCACGGGCCTTGTCGACCTCCTGCACGAGCACGTCCAGCACGTCGCCGCGCTGGATCACGTCCTCGATGTGGTTCACGCGGCCGGGCCCCACGTTCGAGACGTGCAGGAGCCCGTCGGTGCCCTTCTTCAGCTCGACGAACGCGCCGAAGTCGGTGGTCTTCACGACCTTGCCCGTGAACTCGTCGCCGACCTCGGGGTCCTTCGTCAGGGCGCCGATGGCCGCGATCGCGGCATCGCCCTTCTCGCCTGAGGTCGCGTAGACGAGGATCGTGCCGTCCTCCTCGATGTCGATCTGCACCTCGTAATCGGCTTCGAGCGAGCGGATCGTCTCGCCGCCCTTGCCGATCACCATGCCGATGTACTCGGGGTTGATCTGGATCGTCGAGATCCGCGGTGCATGCCCGGCGAGCTGCGTGCGCGGCTCGCTGAGCGCCTGGAGCATCCGCTCGAGGATCGCCTCGCGTGCCTCGCGGGCCTGCGACAGCGCCCGTTCCATGATCTCGCGTGAGACACCGGTGATCTTGATGTCCATCTGCAGGGCCGTGATCCCGTTACGGGTCCCGGCGACCTTGAAGTCCATGTCGCCGAGATGATCCTCGGCTCCCTGGATGTCGGTGAGGATGACGTAGTCGTCGCCCTCCTTGACAAGGCCCATCGCGATCCCGGAGACCGGCTCCTTGATCGGAACGCCGGCGTCCATCAGGCCGAGGGTCGACCCGCACACCGAGCCCATCGACGACGAGCCGTTCGACTCGAGCGTCTCCGAGACGACCCGGATCGTGTACGGGAAGTCGGCCACGTCCGGAATGACTGCCTCGAGCGCACGCTGGGCGAGGGCGCCGTGACCGATGTCACGCCGGCGCGGGCCCGTCATGCGGCCCGTCTCGCCCACCGAGTACGGCGGGAAGTTGTAGTGGTGGATGTAACGGCGATCCTTCTCCAACGAGAGATCGTCGATCCGCTGCCCCTCCTTCGCGGTGCCGAGCGTGACGAGCGACAAGATCTGCGTCTGGCCACGGGTGAAGAGCGCCGAGCCGTGCGTGCGCGGGCTCACCGACACCTCGCAGGTGATCGCGCGGATCTCCTGCTCGGAACGCCCGTCGGGCCGGCGCTTCTCGACCGCGATCTTCCTGCGGACGAGACCCTTGTAGATCGACTCCGCCGCGTTCTTCACGTACTGCTTCGTCAGCGAGTCCTTCGACCCGTGCTCAGCTCCCTCCGGAGCGCCCGGGAAGGGAAGCGAGACCGTGTCCACGATCCGGTCGTACAGCAGGTGCTGCTTCGCGGACTTGAGCTCCTTCGAGTCCTGCTCGGCCTCGGTGAGGGCGCGCAGGTCGCTCTCGAACTGCTCCCGAACCGCTGCCTCCGTCGCTGCAGCCCGCTTCTTCTCGAGCACTGCCGTGAGCGACATCCGCGTCTGGAGGGCCTTCTGCACGTCGGCCTCCGTCGACTCCATCGTCAGCGTGCCGGCTTCCCTCGAGACGATCTCCTCGACGATCCCGCCGCTTCCTGGAGCCCCCGCTCCGCGATCCGCGCAGCGATCTCGTCGCCGTAACGGTTCGAGATGTCCTCGGTGACCCCGGCGTCGAGCCACTTGGGCTTGCCGGCCTTCGCCTGGAGCTCCTCCTGGGCCTCGCAGATCGTGTGATCTCGCCCTGGGCCAGGTCGAGCGCCTCGAGCAGCGTTGCCTCCGGTACCTGGTCGGCGCCGGCCTCGACCATCGTCAGGCCGTCCTTCGTCCCGACGACGATCAGGTCGAGCGTGCTCTCCTGCTGTTCGGGCAGCGTCGGGTCGACAACCAGCTCGCCGTCGATCAACCCGATCCGCACGGCGCCGATCGGCCCCATGAACGGCATCGGGGAGATCATCAGGGCCGCCGACACACCGTTGATCGAGAGGATGTCGTGCGGCACCACCAGGTCGGCGGAAAGCACCGTCGAGATGCACTGCACCTCGTTGCGGTAGCCCTTCGGCCACAACGGGCGGATCGGCCGGTCGATCATCCGGGCGGTCAGGATCGCGCGCTCGGTCGGCCTGCCTTCTCGCTTGAAGAAACCGCCGGGGATTTTCCCGGCGGCGTACATCCGCTCCTCGACGTCAATCGTGAGCGGGAAGAAATCGGCACCCTCGCGCGCATCCGTCCGCCCCTGGGCGGTCGCGAGGATCATCGTGTCGCCGGAGCGGACGACGACTGCGCCGTCGGCCTGCTTGGCGAGCTTGCCCGTCTCGAAGGTGATGTCCTTCCCACCTACGGACAGGGTCACGGAAACCGGCGCCGCTTGCTGCTCGGCTTCGATAATGCTCATCTGTCTTGTTCCTCCACTGTGCTTGTAGAGGGTGGAGGTTTGAGTCAGTCCCGCGTGCGCCTGACGGCGCGGGACTCGCTCAAACTCCACCCTCCGGGGTTCGGGAGCTAACGGCGCAGGCCGAGCTCCTTGATGAGGGCTCTGTAGCCCTCGAGATCCTTCTTCTGCAGGTAGTTCAGAAACCGGCGCCGCCGGCCGACGAGCTTGAGCAGGCCGCGCCTCGAGTAATGATCCTTCGAGTGCGTCCGCAGATGCTCGGTGAGACCGGTGATCCGCTCGGTCAGCATCGCAATCTGGACCTCAGGCGAACCCGTGTCCACGTCGGACTTGCCGAACTTCTTCGTCGCTTCCTGCTTCGCTTCCTTGCTGAGGGCCATGCCTCTACCTCCTGTAGATGTCGCCTGCGGCCAAGCAACGGCGCGCAAGGAAACGCGCACGGCCGAGTCCGCGGTCGCCGGAAAGGGTAGCAACCACGCGTCGGCAGGCCCCGTTGCAGGGGTTTCGCAGGCGCGTGGTCGGCAACACGTGCTTCACAACTTGTCCCCAAGGGAGACGCCGCTCAGGGACGCACGGCCGCTCGAGTTGCCTCGACGTCGCGCGCGATCTGGGCGACGAGCGCCGCTTCGCTCTCGAAGACCGCCTCGTCGCGCAGGCGATCCCAGAGCTCGACGATGAGGCGGCGGCCGTAGAGATCCCCCTCGTAGTCGAGCAGGAACGCCTCGACCCGGCGTTCCTCGCCGCCGAAGTGCGGGTTGACTCCGATCGAGATCGCGGCGCGATGACCGAGCGCCTCACCGGCATAGATCCCGTATTTCGGCATCAGCGCTGCGGGGTCGACGCGAAGGTTGGCGGTCGGGAACCCGAGCGTGCCTCCGCGGGCGTCGCCTGACACGACGATGCCCTCGACCTCGAACGGACGCCCGAGCAGTGCGGCGGCCGCCCTCATCTCGCCTGCGGCGACGAGCCGCCGGATCTCGGTCGACGAGATGCCGGGAACGACGGGCACGACCTCGGATCGGAGCCCGAGGCTGCGGAGCAACTCGAGATCGCCTTGACGCTGCTTGCCGAAACGGAAGGTCTCGCCGGCGGCCACGAGCTCGCCGCCGATGCCGAGGAGGTGCGAGGACGCGAACTCGCCGGCCTGCATCGCAGCGATCTCGAGTGTGAAGGGGACGACGAGCGTCTCCTCGACCCCGAGCTCGTCGAACAGCTCGAGCCGCCGTTCGAGCGTGGCGAGCAGCTCGACATCGAAGCCGAGCACCTGCCGCGGATGGGGATCGAAGGTAACGACGGTCGGTGTGAGCCCGGGCTGCCGGGCCGCCTCGATGACCGCTCGATGGCCGAGGTGGACCCCGTCGAAGGTTCCGAACGCGATGCTGCGGGGCCGGCGCTCGAGGTCTGAAGGCGCACTGCCAACCCTCACCGGGCGGGCTCCCGCTCCCTCGTGAACGGCCGCTGCGCCTCGCCGGCCTCCACCTCGAGCACCCCGTTTCGCACCGCCGCTGCCACCCGGGCGACCGCATCCGCCGGCAGACGTCCAAGCGCGCCGGGCACGGAGAGGAGCGTGTCCGGGTCTGCTTCGTCGACGGTGAAGGGCCCCACGGCCGTCCGTCGTAGTGACACGCAATGGCCTCCAAGCGCTGCAGCAATCGAGCGCACGTAGGTTCCCGAGCCGACGTGCAGGGCAAAGGTGGCCCGGTCACCGTCCGTGTCGAGCAGGTCGAGCGAGTACACGCTGGAGCGCCGAAGCGGCATCTCGACGGCGACCCCGCGCCGTGCCAGCCGGTAGGCGCGCTCTCCGCCGATCTTGACCGCGGAAGCGGCGGGGATGGCAAGCTCGACCTCTCCCGTGAGCGTCGCGATCTTCTGGTCGAGCTCGCCCGCGCGCAGCGGGTCGTGGCGCTCGACCACCTCGCCCTCGGGGTCGCCGGTCGAGGTCGTCGCTCCGAGGTCGATCTCGGTGAGGTAGCGCTTGTCGAGCCCAACGAAGCAGGGAGCGAGACGGGTCGCGACACCCGACAGGAGCACCAGGAGCCCCGTGGCGAACGGATCGAGCGTCCCAGCGTGACCGGTTCGGGCACCGGTGCGCCTGCGAAGCGCTGAGACGAGGGCGAACGACGAGGGGCCCGCAGGCTTGTCGACGAGCACGACCCCCACGGGCGTCGCTGCCCTGGGCGGCACGTCAGCTCTCCGCGACCGCAGCGAGGAACTCGCGGCGGAGTGCCGCCACGATCTCCTCGACGCTCTCTTCACTCGAGAACCCGGCCGCCTGGCGGTGCCCGCCGCCACCCCATCTACGCGCGATTGCCGACACGTCGATCGCTTCGCTTCGCGAGCGCAGCGAGGCTCGGTGGGTCGGGCCCTCGCCGTTTGGCGGCTCACGGATCAGGGCCACGAGCTCCGCCCCTTCGCTTGCGCGCAAGTAATCGATGATCCCTTCGGAGTAGGGCTCTTCGGCCCCGACGTCGGCGAAGTCGGTTCGGAGCAGGTACGAGACGATCAGTCGCCCGCCTTCGTAGGCCTGCGCCCGGTCGAGTGCACGGGCGAGCAGCTTCAGCTTTGCGAGCTGAACGGTCTCGTAGACATGCTCGAAGACCTGTTTGACGTCCGCTCCGGCCTCGATCAGGTCGGCTGCGAGCCGCAGAGCCTTCGGGGTCGTGTTCGAGTACTGGAAGCGGCCTGTGTCGGTGACGAGCCCCACGTACAGCGCCTGCGCTATCTCGGGCGTCAGCGCCACGCCGAGCCCCGCGAGTCAGATCGCGCACGATCTCGGCCGTCGAAGAGGCATCGGCCACGACGAGGTTCACCGAGCCGAAGCGGGTGTTGTCGTGATGGTGGTCGACGTCGACGACGAGCGCGGCGTGCTCGAGCACGTCCGGGTCGGGGCCGAGCCGCCGCTCGTTCGCGCAGTCGACTGCGACGACGACGCGTCCCGCGATGTCGGCCGGTGTCTCGCGCAACGACCTCTGCCAGCGCGCAGGAACCCGTATTCGGCGGGTAGCGGCGCCGCCCCCGTCAGGTGCATGACGACGTCTTTGCCGAGCTCGCGCAGCGCCGAGGGTGAGCCCGAGCATCGACCCGAGCGCGTCGCCGTCGGGGTTCTCGTGCGTGACGACCACGAACTTCGCATGGCCGGCCAGGGCGTCGACGACCGCGTCGAAGTCACCCGCGTGAGAATCAATCAGCGCTGCTGTCTCCTGCATCATCGGAAGGCAAAGCCGGCGCGAGCTCGTCGATCAACTTGCCCAGCCTGCACGCCATGCTCGGCTGTTGGATCGTATTCGAAGGCGAGCAGGGGGGTCCTCTTCATCTGCAGCTCGCGCGCGAGCCGCGCCTGCACGCCCCGCGCGCGGCCTCGAGCCCGGCCATCGCCAACCGGCGCTTCTTGACGCCGCCGAAGACCGACACGTACACGCGGGCCTCCTGCAGGTCGGGCGAGACCGAGACGCCCGTGACCGTCACGATCCCGATCCGCGGGTCCTGGAGGCCCGACGACCGCCTCGGCGACGACCGACGCGAACGGATTCGTTCACGCGGCGCATCCGGCCGCTCACGACCGTGCACTCCTATCGGGTCCGATTCGCAACGCCATCACCTGTGTATACCGCCCGGACCGGGCATGACCGCCGACCGACGGCCTCAGTCGTCCGGGGAGACGAGCGTCAGGTCGGAGCGGACGAGCTCCCATTCCTGGCCTGAGAGCCACTGCTCGGCGCGTTCGGCGAGCTCCTCGGCCGCTCGCGCCTCGCGGGCGACGAACGCCGCCGTCAGGGCCGCAGCGCTGCCAGAGCTCGTGATGGGCTACCTCGGCCACCGAGGCGCCGAAGCGATTCTGGAGCTGCGCTTTCGCCGAAAGGACGTGCTTGCGCTTTCCCTTGAGCGACCCCGCCTCGGGAAAGTGCAGCTCAACCGTGAGTATCGCGACGTAACCGGGAATTACGGGTTCGCGGCGGCCCAGCTCAGGCTGCGGGTGCTGCGCTCGGGCTCGGGTTCGGCTCGTCGAGCGAGGTCCGCTCGATCTCGCGCGTCTCGTAGACCTCGAAGACATCGCCTTCGCGCAGGTCGTTGAAGCCGTCGAGCAGGATCCCGCACTCGAACCCTTCGCTGACCTCGCGGGCGTCGTCCTTGAAGCGCTTGAGCTGCGCGACCGTGGTCTCGTGGATCCGTGCGCCCTCGCGGAAGATCCGGACGCGCGAACCGCGCCTCACCACTCCGCTCGTGACCATGCAGCCCGCGATCGTGCCGACGCGCGAGGCGCGGAAGAGCGCGCGCACCTCGACCTCGCCGATCACGGCCTCGGTCTCGACCGGTGACAACATCCCGACGAGCGCCTGTTCGATCTGCTGGGTCAGCTCGTAGATCACGCGGTACTGGCGGATCTCGATTCCCTGCCGCTCGGCGAGCGCGCGAGCCTCGCTCGACGGCCGGACGTTGAACCCGACCACCATCGCGTTCGAGGCCGCAGCGAGGTTGACGTCGTTCTCGGTGATCCCACCCACTCCCGTGTGGATCACGTTCACCCGCACCTCCGAGTGGTCGATCTTCTGCAGCTCCCCGACGATCGCCTCGACGGAGCCCTGCACGTCGGCCTTGAGCACGATGTTCAGGTCGGCGATGCCGCCCGCCTGGAGCTGCTCGAAGAGCTTCTCGAGCGAGACGCCGCGGGTTGCCTGCTTCGCCAGCGACTCGCGCCGGAGCCGCTCGCCGCGCTGCTCGGCAAGGTCACGGGCTCGGCGGTCGTTCTCCACGACGCGACCGAGCTCGCCTGCCGGCGGCGGCTTGTCGAAACCGAGGATCTCGACCGGCTCGCCGGGCCTGGCGGCGTCGATCTTCTCGCCGCGATAGTCGTAGAGGGCGCGAACCCGGCCCCAGGCATCGCCGGCGACAATCGAGTCGCCCACCTTCAGCGTCCCGCGCTGCACCAGCATCGTCGTCACGGCGCCGCGGCCCATGTCGAGGCGCGACTCGATGATCGGGCCCGATGCAGGCGCGTTCGGGTTCGCCGTCAGGACGAGCTCGAGGTCGGCCACGAGCAGGATCTTCTCGAGCAGCTCGTCGAGGTTCTCGCCCTGCTTTGCCGAGACCTTCGCGACCTGGGTCGTTCCGCCCCACTCCTCGGGCTGCAGGCCCTGTGTGGCAAGGTCGGAGAGCACGCGATCGGGATTTGCGCCGGGGAGATCGATCTTGTTCACGGCGACGACGATGGGCACCTCGGCGGCCCGGGCGTGCGAGATCGACTCGAGCGTCTGCGGCATCACGCTGTCGTCGGCAGCGACGACGAGCACGGCGATGTCGGTGACCTTCGCGCCGCGGGCGCGCATGGCCGTGAAGGCCTCGTGGCCCGGCGTATCGAGAAAGGTGATCTTCCGGCCGTCCACCTCGGTCTGGTACGCGCCGATGTGCTGCGTGATTCCGCCGGCCTCCGTCTCGACGACCGCGGTCTTGCGGATCGCGTCGAGGAGCGTCGTCTTGCCGTGGTCGACGTGCCCCATGATCGTGACGACCGGCGGGCGCGCCTCGAGCGACTCGTCGGCGTCGTCGAACGTCTCCGGCTCCCCGTCGTCGTCGGCGGCGTGCTTGATGCTGATCTCGCGCTCGAGCTGAACGGCGATCATCTCGAGCTCGTCGTCGGTGAGAGTCTGGGTCGCGGTCTTCATCGACCCCATCTCCATCAGCATCTTGATGATCTGCGGCATCGGAACCCCGAGTGCCTGGGAGAACTCACGCAGCGAGGCGCCCGACTCGACCGTCACCGGCCCTGTGGGCGGCGCTACCTCGCGTGGTGTCTTTGCGGGACGGTCCTGCCCGCGATCGCCCGGACGCTGGCGCTGGCCCGCGCCGGGACGGCCGGTGCCGCCCTCGATGACGACGCGGCGCCGCCTGTTTCCGGGTCCTCCGCCTCCACGTGGTCTGATGGGTCTACCTCCTGGCATGTCTCAAGTGTAGAGCTGCGCGAGTGAGTCCTCGACGCTCACCGTTCTTCGCAGTGTCCGATTGAAGCCACGACTCGAGCGGGCACGCTCGAAGCACACGAGCCGCTGGCACGTGTAAACGCCACGGCCCGACCCGAGGCCGGCCGCAAGCACCCCGCCGCGCTGGTGAAAGCGCTGGAGGGTTCCCTGGGGCGCCTTTCGGCCGCACCCGGCACAGGTCCTGATCGGCTCAGGCGTCTCCGTCACCCTCGCCCACGGCCTCGACCTCGTCCTCGGTCTCGAGGTGGCCGGAGTCGTCGACATGCCCGTGAACGATCGGGACACCGTCGTTCGGATCGTCGACGACCCGTACGAGCGGAGCGCCGCCCGACTCGAGCGTCGTGTCCTCACCCGCGATCGGGCTGTCCCCCGGTCCCGCAGGAAACTCCTCAGCCGCGATGCCGGCGAACTCGGCCGCATCCTCGGTCACGGGCTCCGGCTCGGCCGTGTCGGACAGGGCCTCGAGCTCCGGCTCCGACTCGGCGACGATCGGGTTCACCTCGTCGTCGGGCTCGTGCAGCGCGAGCTCCTGGTGAGCCGGGACGCCGCAGTACTTGGAGCTCGGAAGCGCGGCGTTCGGGCAGCGCTTCCCGTTCGAGAGCACCGCCGAGCAGCGGCCGGAGAAGTCGCTGCCCTCTTCGCCGTCACCGGCAAACGCGGCCTCGGCCTCCTGCTGGGCGAACTCGGTGTCGCTGACGATGTCGATCTTCCACCCGGTCAGCCGGTGAGCCAGCCGTGCGTTCATCCCTTCCTTGCCGATCGCCAGCGCGAGCTGGTCATCGGGGACGACGACCGTGGCCTCCCGCCCTGCGTCGTCGAGGTACACCTCGCGCACGCGCGCCGGCGACAGCGCCTTGGCCACGAACCGGGCCGGTTCCTGGTTCCACGGGATGATGTCGATCTTCTCGCCGCGAAGCTCCGAGACGACCATGCGGACGCGCGAGCCGCGCGGGCCGACACAGGCACCGACGGGGTCGACGCCCTGGGCGTGCGACTCGACTGCGATCTTCGAGCGATAGCCCGGCTCGCGAGCGACGCCGCGGATCTCGACGAGGCCGTCCGCGATCTCCGGCACCTCGAGCTCGAACAGAGTCTTGATCAGCTCCGGGTCGCGGCGCGAGAGGATCACCTGCGGGCCCTTCGTGCCCGTGCGCACCTCGGTGATGACGGCCTTGATGCGCGAGCCCTGCTCGTAGCGCTCGCCGTCGACCTGCTCGGAGCGCGGCAGCAGCGCCTCGACCTTGCCGAGGTCGACGAGCACGTTGTTGCGGTCGCCGGCCTGCTGAACGATGCCGGTGACGACCTCGCTGACGCGATCGATGTACTCCTCGTACATCATCTCGCGCTCGGCCTCGCGGATGCGCTGCAGGATCACCTGCTTCGCCGTCTGAGCTGCGATCCGGCCGAAGTTGTCGGGCGTCACGTCCTCGCGCTTCATCAGGTCGTCCGGAACCTGCGACCAGTCGACGTCGAGGTCGTCATCGGAGAGCAGGGTGTGGTTCTTCTCGCCGGTCTCGACCTCGAGCCGCTCGAGCTCGTCGATCGCGCGCTCGCGCGCCTCGTCGAGCAGCCGTTCCTCGAGATCTGCAGGGAGCTCGATCGCAAAGACGCGGAAGTCGCCCGCGTCGTCGAGCTCGACCGCGGCGTGCCGCGACGCGCCCGGCGTCTTCTTGTACGCCGCGAGCAGCGCGTCCTCCAGAGCAGCAACGAGCGTGCCGGACTCGATCCCCTTCTCCCGCTCGATCTCCCGTACGGCCTCGACGATTTCCTGGCTCATCGTTCCCTACCCTTCATCGATCAGATTTGCCCGTACGATCGCGTCGTACGGTATGTCCACGGGCTCGCCTGTCCCGTTCACGACCTCGAACGTCTGCTCCTTCGCGGCGGCCACGCGGCCTCGCAGCTTGAGCTGAGACGTCTTCAGCCGGATGTCCCTGCCGACCGCTCTCTCGAAATGGGCGCGGGTGCGAAGCGGGCGCTCGAGCCCGGGAGACGAGACCTCGACCGAGTAACGCTCGACATAGGGCTGCAGCACGCCGCTGACACGCTGGCAGAGCGCGTGATCGACGCCTCCAGCATGGTCGACGTACACGCAGAAGCGCTCGCGCCCCGTGATCTCGAGGGCGAGTACCTCAACGCCCGGCAAAGCCGAGCTCACCATGCGCGAGACCTCTCGATACAGCTCTTTCTCCCTCTCGTTTTGACCTGTCGCCATCTTCCACCGCCACCTGACAAGGGCCGCCTCACACAAAAAATGGGCGCCACGCGCCCATTTCGACTTGCCCGAAATGTGGTAGTCGAAGGGTAGCAAAGCCCTCCATTTTGGAGCGGGATTTTCTCCGGACGGCCGCTGCGGCTGGAGCCCGTCTCGTAGAGCTCTGACTACATGACACTCCTCGCCGGGGCGAGCCGGGTGCGTTCGCTGATCGGACGCTGATAGGACGCAGGAAGCCTCGATAGCAGCGCGATCGGGGCGACCGGGGACGACGCAAAGTGCGTGTCCAGCTCGTTCCGACCTCGTGCTCGGTTTGTTCCAGCTTCCTCAGGGAAGCTCGCGGATCCGCCGGGCGTAGCTGTCGTTGTCGGGACTCATCGAGCTCGCAAGCTTGTAGTGCCCGTTCGCCTCTGCGGCGCGGCCTTGCTTCTCGAGGGTTCGCGCGAGCGCGTAGTGGGCGTAGTCGTCGACCGGCGAAAGGTCGAGGACGGCCCGGAACTCGGCCTCCGCCTCGTCCCAGCGGCGCAGCCTGAAGTAGGCGATGCCGAGCGCCTCCCGGATCGAGGCCTTGTCGGGCTCGAGCCGCTTCGCCCGCTCGAGCGGCACCGTGGCCTGCGCGTTCTGGCCCTTGCGAAGCCGGTTGCGGCCCTCCTGGTAGAGGTCGTACGCCTCGGTCACGCGGGCCTTTCGGCGCCGCCTGACGCCGCTCGTGCGGTGTTGAGGGTCATCCGGTCGACCCGCGCCGGGGTCCGTGCGAGGAGCCGCTCGACCTCGTCGAGGATCTCGGCTGCGATCGCCGCTTTCGGTGCCTTGCCGGTACGGCGCTCGCCGAGCCGGGAGACCAGCACGACCTCGTTGTCGGGGCTTCGAAGCCGATGTCGCTGCGGGAGACGTCGTTGAAGACGACGAGATCGGCGTTCTTGGTCTCGAGCATCCCGCGCTTGCGCTCGAGGCCCTCCTCGCCGAGCTCGGCGCCGAAGACGACGAGCGTCTGCCCGTCGTGCTTGCGCGCGCCGAGGAGCCTTGCAATGTCGGCGAGTCGGCTCGAGCTCGACGATCCAGGTCTCGCCCGTCTTCGGCCGCTTGCCCTCGATCGCGCCGGCGGGCCGGTAGTCGGCGACCGCTGCGGCGAGGAGCGCGATGTCGACGTCGACGAGCGCCTCGGCGGCGGCTCGCATTGCCTCTGCAGTGGGCGTCGGGAATCGTCTCGATGCCGGCTGGGGCCGCTACGGCGAGGTTCGCTGCGAGGAGCACCACCTCGGCTCCGCGTCGCCTGGCCTCTTCGGCAAGAGCAACGCCCATGCGGCCCGACGACCGGTTGCCGACGAACCGCGCAGCGTCGAGCGGCTCGCGTGTGCCCCCGGCCGTCACGAGCACACGCTTGCCGCTGAGCGACCCCGGAGACAGGAGCTGGTCGATGCGCCGTGCGATCTCGGCGGGCTCGGCCATACGCCCAACCCCCCACTCGCCCTCGGCGGTGTCTCCCTCGTCGGGCCCCGACGAGCTCGACGCCCCGCTCGAGCAAGACCTGCGTATTCGCCCGGGTCGCAGGGTGCAGCCACATACGCGGGTTCATCGCCGGCGCAACGAGCACCGGCCCGCGATGAGCGAGCGCTGCCTCGGTGACGAGGTTGTCGGAGATCCCGTGGGCGAGCTTCGCGAGCGTGTTCGCCGTGCAAGGTGCGATGACGAGCAGCTCGGCCCGGGTGAGATGGGCGTAGAGGTCCTCGCCTCCGGGACGCCGCGCGAGCGCCTGAAAGGTCTCGGCCCGCACGAAGCGGTCGGCGCCGGGCGTGAGCAGCGGGATCACGTCGTGCCCGCGCTTCACGAGCAGGCGCGTCAGCTCGCACGCCTTGTAGGCGGCGATGCCGCCGCTGACCCCTAGAAGGATGCGAGCCATAGTCGGATTGTGCCTGGGCGCCCCGCGCCAGGTCTTGCCGCGCTACCGCGTGTAGTCGTAACTGATCTTGCCCTCGGCGATTTCCTCGAGGGACATGGTCAGGTAGTTCTTCGAGCGCGAGCGCACGAGCGGCGGCGGAAACTCGTCGTACGTCCCCTCGCCGAGCTGATGGTGGTAGTTGTTGATCTGGCGCGCGCGCTTGGCGGCGACGATGACGAGCGCATACCGCGAGTCGACCTCGTTGAGCAGCTCATCGATGCGAGGGTGGATCATGAGGCGGGGCTCCTTTCGGCGGTGAGAACGCCCTCACCGGGCGGGCTTCCGGGCAGCCCTACGAGACTTCCGGCGAAACCAGTCTAGCGGCAGGCGGCCAGCTCCCGTTCGACGATCTCCAGGCACTCCTCGGCGGCCCGCTCCCGGTCGTCGTTCTCGACGACGACATCGAAGCTCGAGGCAAGCAGCTTCTGCTCTGCCGCGAGGGCGATCCGGTCGTTGATCTCGCCTGCGCTCTCGGTGGCGCGGGCGCGCAACCGCCGTTCGAGCTCGGCGAGTGGCGCGTCGATGAAGATCGTCGTGGCGCCGGGGATGCGCTCCTTCACGGCGAGGGAGCCGTTCAGCTCGAGCTCGAGCAGCGGCGCGTTCCCCTCGGCGCTGATCCGTTCGAGCTCGGAGAGGAGCGTCCCGGAGCGCTGGCCCCACGGGAACACGTGGAACTCGAGGAAGTCTCCGGCGGCGAGGCGCTCGTCGAACTGCCGGTCGGTCAGGAACCAGTAGTGGACGCCGTTCGTCTCGCCGGGGCGCTGCTTCCGGGTGGTCGCGGACACGGCGAGCCGAAGGCACGGGACACGTTCGAGAAGCGCCTGCACCATTGTCCCCTTGCCGGCCCCCGAAGGGCCGGTGAGGACGAAGACCGGGCCCCTACCGGTTGAAGAGGTCAATCAGCTCTTGGCGCTGGCGATCGGAAAGCCCGCCGACCGTCTTCGACTGGCTGATCCGGCACTGATTCAGCAGCCGCTGCGCCTTCACACGGCCGAACTTCGGCACGGCCATGAGCATGTCGAAGACCTTTGCGGTCGAGACATATTCGGGGGGCTCGCGCAGGATTTGCTCGATCGAGACGGCACCGGATTTGAGGTCCTTCTTCAGCTGCGCCCGCTTGACCCGAATGTCGTTCGCTCTCTTGAGAGCCTCCATTCGCTGGTCGAGCGACCTAACGGGAGCTTGGACCTGCGACGCGGACGGCACCATGAGGAGCCGCATACTAACAACCTTGAAGCATCCTGCAAGCTTCCTCGAATTCGCTCAGTTGCCTGAAGTGAAAACAGGCTCCTGAGCGGCGCAAAAGGCGGCGGCGGCGTTGTCAAAACCAGCATTTGCGAGCGCAAGCTCCAGCTCCGAGCGAACGCGACCAGGTGCCTCGGGGTCGGCGAACAGGACCGTGCCGAGCGCGACGTGGGTCGCCCCGCACGCGATCATCTCCAGGGCGTCGCGGCCGTTCCAGACGCCGCCCATGCCGATGATGGGAAGGTCGGTGACGGCCCGGCAGGCGTACACGGCAGCGAGAGCGATCGGCTTCAAGGCCGGCCCGGAGTAGCCGCCCGTACCGCGCGCAAGCCGCGGCCGGAGGCGCTCGTCGAGTGCGAGCCCGCGTACGGTGTTCACGAGCGAGAGCCCGTCGGCGCCGGCCGCCTCGACCGCCCTCGCCGTCTCGCCGATGTCCCAGGTCGCAGCCGAGAGCTTGGCGTAGAGGGGCAGGCTCGTGGCTGCGCGGCACTCGGCGACGATCTCGGCTGCCGACTCGGGCGCCTCGTCGACGTTCGGGCACGAGAGGTTGAGCTCGATCGTGACGTCCTCGAGTGCCGCGCAGGTCTCCGCGTAGTCGCCGGCCGAGAACCCTCCGACCGATATCCAGAGCGGGAGGCCGAGCTGCCGGAGCGCAGGGAGGGTCTCGGCGACGAAGCGCTCCCGGCCCGGGTTTGCGAGGCCAATCGCATTCAGCATCCCCGCCTCGGTCTCGGCGATCCGCGGGGGTGCGTTGCCCTCGCGCGGCTCCGGCGTGACGGTCTTCGTCACGAACGCATCGAGCGTTCGGGCCACCTCCGGTGCGACGAGGGCGTCGAGGCAGCCGCTTGCGTTCAGAAGCAGCCCGCCGGCGCTCATGCGAAAGCCGGCGCTGATGAGAAAGAGAGCACGGGCCCTTCGATACAGAGGCGGGTGAGATGGCCGTCGATGGGCACCACGCAGCCGTAGCAGCCGCCGTAGCCGCAGGCCATCGGTGCCTCCCAGGCGAGCTGCGCGTCCGGCACGAGGGCGCGCACGGCCTCGAGCATGGGCTCGGGGCCGCAGGCGAGAACGTCGCGCCCTACAGGCATCGCCTCGGTGACGAATACGGGGTCGATCACGACCTCGGCGTTCGGAAGGAGGGCTGCCGCCTCGGCGTGGAAGGGCGTCCTGAAGCCGAGGACGGCGGGAGGTTGCTCGAGTGCCGTTGCCAGATACGGGAGCGGCGCGATCCCGATTCCGCCCCCGACGAGGAGCGGTTTTGCCACATCGAGCCGGAACCCGTTGCCAAGCGGGCCGAAGATGGCGATCTCATCGCCGGGCTCGAGCCCGGCGATCGCCTGGGTCCCTGGGCCGATCGGATCGACGAGAAAGGCAAGCTCGTTGCGCGGCGCGAGGCAGAGCGAGAAGGGTCGCGGAAGAACGCGGCCGGGCGCTTCGAGCATGAAGAACTGGCCGGGGACGCCCGGATCGAGCGAGCCGCGCTCCACCCGCAAGAGAACGTAGGGACCTAGCGCCTCCGAGCCGAGCACGGCGAGTCGCTCACGACGCCGCACGGAGGAGCTCCTCCCCGCCCGCCTGGCGCTCCTGCAGCGATACGGGCTCCTCGACCCGCCCGTGCGCGATCGCATCGACGGCAGCCCGGGCGACGGCAAGCGTCGTGATGCACGGAACCCGGGCGACGACGGCGGCCTCACGGATCGCGTAGCCGTCGCGGCGGGCGTTCCGGCCCTGCGGCGTGTTCACCACCAGGTCGACGCCGCGGCGGCGGATCAGCTCGACGACGGTATCGCCCTTGCCGACCCGCTCGACGGCGATTCCGGCGACCTCGAGTGCGGCCGACGTTCCCTCCGTGGCGACCAGGCTGAAGCCGAGGGCGGCGAGGGCCTGTGCGACCGGCAGCACCCCGACCTTGTCCGCGTCGCGCACGCTCAGGAACGCCCTCCCGCCTGCAGGCAGGGTGCGCCCGGCGGCCCGCTCGGCCTTCGCGAAGGCCGTCGCCAGGTCTCTGCCGCTTGCCATCACCTCACCCGTCGAGCGCATCTCGGGCCCGAGCACCGGGTCGGCGCCGGCGAAGCGGACGAACGGAAGCACGGCCGCCTTCACGTGGTGCCCAGGACACGCCGAGCCCTCTGCCGGCAGGTCGAGCGAATCGAGCGAGGCGCCGGCGGCAAGGCGGCAGGCTGCATCGACGAGGTTGATCCCCGTCGCCTTCGAGGCGAAGGGGACGGTGCGCGAGGCACGCGGGTTGACCTCGAGGACGTAGACCTGGCCCGCATGGATCGCAAGCTGGACGTTGAGCAGGCCGACGACGCCGAGGGCAGGGCCGAGGCGCCGGACGACTCCGCGGATCTCCTCCGAATCGGATGGGGCCGGGAGGACGCATGACGAGTCGCCGGAATGGATCCCGGCCTCCTCGACATGCTCCATCACCGCGGCGACGTAGGTGTTCGTGCCGTCGCAGAGCGCGTCGACATCGAGCTCGACGGCGTTCTCGAGGAAGCAGTCGACGAGCACGGCTCCCTCGACCGCCGCCATCGCCTCGCGGAGGTCGGTCTCGTCGTAACAGACCCGCATCGCCCGCCCCCCGAGGACGTATGAAGGCCGCACCAGCACGGGATAGCCGATGCGGGCGGCGATCACGGCCGCCTCCTCCCCGCTCTCGGCGATGCCCCAGTCGGGGCAGCGCACACCGAGCGACGCCGCAAGCCGGCCGAACCGTTCGCGATCCTCCGCCAGGTCGACGGCGTCGAACGGCGTCCCGAGGATCCGGTAGCCGGCCTGCTCGATCGCCCGGGCGAGCTTGAGCGGCGTCTGGCCCGCCGAACTGGATGCAGACGCCGACCGGCTGCTCGCGGGCGAGCACGTCGAGGACTGCCTCCTCGTCGAGCGGCTCGAAGTAGAGCCGGTCGCGAGGTGTCGTAGTCGGTCGAGACGGTCTCCGGGTTGCAGTTCACCATCACTGCCTCGAAGCCCTGGGCGCGGAAGCTGCCGGCCGCGTGGACGCAGCAGTAGTCGAACTCGATCCCCTGGCCGATCCGGTTCGGCCCGCTGCCGAGGATCACGACCGACCGGCCGGGGACGGGCGGCCGCTCGTCGCGCTCGCCGCGGGTCGAGTAGAAGTAGTTGGAGGCCGCCTCCACCTCGCCGGCACACGAGTCGACACGGCGGAACGCGACCTGCTCCGCTGCCTCGGCGGGCTCGGAGGCCGGGCCTTCGAGCTCGCGCGCAAACCAGGGATGAAGACCTTCCGGGTGCCAGTCGGGCGCGATCTCGAGGCCGCGGAACGCCTTCTCGAAGGCCTCGCGGAACGTGCGGCCGATGCCCATCGACTCGCCCACCGACTTCATCTGCGTCCCGAGCGTGCGGGAGGCGCCCGGGAAACTTCTCGAATGCAAACCGGGGCACCTTCACGACGACGTAGTCGAGCGTCGGCTCGAAGCTCGCGGGCGTCGTCCCGGTGAGGTCGTTGGGGATCTCGTCGAGCGTGTAGCCGACCGCGAGCCGCGCCGCGACCTTCGCGATCGGGTAACCGGTCGCCTTCGAGGCAAGCGCTGAAGAGCGCGACACGCGCGGGTTCATCTCGATCACCCGGATCTCGCCGCTCCCGCGCTGCCGGGCGAACTGGATGTTCGAGCCGCCGGTGTCGACCCCGACCGCGCGCACGATCGCGACCGCCGCGTCGCGCAGCTCCTGGTAGGCCTCGTCGGGGAGCGTCATCTGCGGCGCCACCGTCACCGAGTCGCCCGTGTGGACCCCCATCGGGTCGAGGTTCTCGATCGAGCAGACGATCACGACGTTGTCGGCACGATCGCGCACCACCTCGAGCTCGAACTCGTCCCAGCCACGGAGCGACTCCTCGACGAGCACCTGGCCGATCGGTGACTCGGAGAGGCCGATCGCGACCTGGCGGCGAAGCTCTTCGGCCGTGGCTGCGAACCCGCCGCCGTGACCGCCGAGCGTGAACGCGGGCCGCACGACCGCCGGGGTGGCGATCCCCTCTGCCTGCTCCGGGCGCGTGACGATCGTCGAAGCCGCGACCGCGAGCCCGCACGACTCCACCGCGAGCTTGAAGAGCTCGCGATCCTCGGCACGATCGATCACGTCGAGCCCGGCGCCGATCAGCTCGATCCCGAGCTCGTCGAGGATGCCGGCAGCGCCGAGCTCGCGGGCGAGGTTGAGCGCGGTCTGGCCGCCCATCGTCGGCAGCAGGGCATCCGGGCGCTCACGCCGCAGCACGGCTGCGACTCCCTCGACGTCGAGGGGCTCCAGGTAGGTCGCGTCGGCGAAGCCCGGGTCGGTCATGATCGTGGCCGGGTTCGAGTTGACGACGATCGTTCGGTAGCCCTCCTCGCGCAGCACCTTCAGTGCCTGGCAGCCCGCGTAGTCGAACTCGCAGGCCTGGCCGATCACGATCGGCCCCGAGCCGATCAGGCAGATCGAGTGGAGATCGTCACGCCGCGGCACGGATGCCCCCGGCGAGCTCACGCGAGCGGATGTTCTCGACCCAGCCCTCGAGGATCGGCCAGGCGTCGTGAGGGCCCGGGCCTGCCTCTGGATGGAACTGCACCGAGCTCGCGTCGAGCTGCGGGTAGGCGAGGCCCTCGATGCTGCCGTCGTAGAGCGATTCGTGCGTGGCCGCCGTGGCGCCTTCGGCACCCACCGCGAAGCCGTGATTCTGGCTCGTCACGAGCACGCGGCCCGTGGACCGTTCGAGCACCGGATGATTGGCGCCGCGATGGCCGAACGGCAGCTTGTACGTGCGGAGGCCGGTCGCGAGTGCAAGCAGCTGGTGGCCGAGGCAGATGCCGAGCACCGGCGTGCGCCCGACGAGCTCGTGCACGGTGGCGACCTCGTCGCGGAGCGGCTCCGGATCACCCGGGCCGTTCGAGAGCACGACGCCGTCGAACCGGGCGAGCGTGTCTGCATCGACATCGTGCGGGAAGACCGTTACGGCCGCCCCCGAGGCCGCGAGCCGCCGCAGGATCGAGCGTTTGGCGCCGTAGTCGACGACCGCAATCTGCAGGTCGCCTTCGTGGGCGTAGACGTATGGCGCGGGCGTTGAGACGAGGCCTGCCAGCGACTGTCCGCTCATCCCGGGTTGCGAGCGGGCGAGCTCCACGGCCGCCGCCGGGTCGTCGCTACCGGTGACGACGACGCCGCGCAGTGATCCGTGCTCGCGCAGGTGCAGCGTCAGCGAGCGCGTGTCGACGCCGGTCAGCGCGGGAATGTTGTTGGCCGCGAGCCATTGGGGCCATTCGGGCCCGCGCGCCTCGCGCATGACGATGCCGCCGAGCCGGGGCCCGGCAGATTCCGACCTGCTTTCGGCGACGCCGTAGTTGCCGATCATCGGCGCCGTGAAGCACACGAGCTGCCGGCAGAAGCTCGGATCGGTCGCGACTTCCTGGTAGCCGGTCATCGCCGTCGTGAAGACCGCCTCGCCGAATGCCGGGCCGGGCGCACCGACGCTCTCGCCACGGAACACGGCCCCGTCTTCGAGTGCAAGCAGCCCCCGTTCCCTCACCTGTCCCGCCGCCCGGCGGTCGAGCGCCGGCTCGCTCATGCCTCGTAGGCGATGCGGCCGGCGGCGACGGTGAGCAAGACCTTGCCTTGCAGCCGCTTTCCGAGCAGCCAGGAGTTCGCCGAGCGCGACTTGAACCGCTCCTCGCGTACCCGCCAGGTGGCCGTCTCGCTGAGCAGCACGAGGTTGGCGGGCGCACCGACGGCGATCTTCGGCCGCTCGAGGCCGAAGATGCGGGCCGGGCCGGCGGACATTCGCTCGAGCAGGGTCGCGAGCGGAACGAGCCCCGGCTCGACGAGGGCCATGTGGAGGGCGCCGAACGCCGTCTCGAGGCCGGTGACGCCGAAGGGCGCCTCCTCGAAGGGAACGTCTTTCTCCTCGTGCGAGTGAGGTGCATGATCGGTCGCGACCGCCTCGATCGTCCCGTCGGCGAGTGCCGAGATCAGGGTCGAGCGGTCTTCGCTCGTCCGGAGCGGCGGGTTCATCTTCAGGTTGGGGTCGAGCGTCCGGAGTGCATCGTCTGTGAGGGTCAAGTGGTGGGGGGTCACCTCGCCGCTCGCCTGCACGCCGGCCTCCCGTGCTGCGTGGAGCATCTCCACGGATTCGCGGGCCGAGAGGTGCATCAGGTGCAGCGGCTGCCCGGTATCGCGGGCGAGCGCGAGCTCGCGGGCGACGCAGAGGCTCTCGCCGAGGGAAGGCCAGCCGCCGAGGCCGAGCTCGGCCGACACGGCCCCCATGTGCATGTGACCGCCCTTCGTGAGCGTCAGCTCCTCGCAGTGGAGAGCAAGGCAGCGGCCGGTGATCGCGTTGTACTCGAGCGCACGCCGCATCAGGCCTGCGGTTGCAACCGGGCGCCCGTCGTCGGTGAACGCGGCCGCACCGGCGTCGGCGAGCTCGCCCATCTCCGTGAGCTGCGTGCCTTCCTGCCCCATTGTGATCGCGGCCGTGAATCCGACCGGGATTGCCGCCTCCTCCTCGGCCCGTGCGCGGAGGCCGCGGAGGACGTCGGGCGTGTCGACGACGGGATCGGTGTTGGGCATCGCCAGGATCGCGCAGTAACCGCCGGCCGCGGCCGCAGCGGTGCCGGTCGCGATCGTCTCCTCGTCCTCACGGCCCGGGGTGCGCAGGTGGACGTGTGGATCGACGAAGGCGGGTGCGAGCACGAGCCCGGCCCCGTCGATCACGCGGTGGCCGTTGGCTTCGAGCTGCTCGCCGAGCTGCGCGATGACGCCGTTGTCGATGCGAACGTCGAGGATCGAGTCGACCCCCTCCGTCGGGTCGAGTACCCGTGCGCCGCGAACGACGAGGTCGTCCGAGCCCCGGCCGCCGACGAGGATCACGCTGCCCCCACCGACGACTCGACCGCGACCGGGCCGCTCGTCAGCAGGTCGTACAGGACGGCCATGCGCACGATGAGCCCGGCCCGTACCTGGTCGACGACGAGCGCCGCCTCGGAGTCGGCGACGCGCGGGTCGATCTCGACGCCGCGGTTCATCGGCCCCGGATGCATGACCTTCTGGCCCGGCCGCAGCCGTTCCGGCGTCACGCACCAGCGGGCGCTGTACTCCCGCATCGACGGAACGTAGTTCGCCCCGGGCTCCATGCGCTCGCGCTGCATCCGGAGCACGTACACGATGTCGGCGTCGGCGATCGTGGCGATGTCGAACGACACCTCGCCAAGCTCACGCGGGACGAGCGGCGGCGGCCCGACGAGAGTGACGCTCGCTCCGACGAGCTCGAGCGCCTGGATCAGCGACCGGGCAACGCGCGAGTGCAGGACGTCGCCGACGATCGCGACGTGAACTCCTTCGAGGCGCCCGAGGGCCGCCTGGATCGCGTAGAGGTCGAGCAGCGCCTGGGTGGGATGCTGGTGCTTGCCGTCGCCTGCGTTCACGACGTGCGCGTTCGTGACCGACGCGACGAGCTGCGGGTGCCCCGATCTGCGGGTGCCGGATCACGATCACGTCGGGGTCGTAGGCAGAAAGCGTCAGCGCCGTGTCCTTCAGCGACTCGCCCTTCTCGATCGAGGAGCCGCTCGCCTTGATCGAGAGCGTGTCCGCCGAGAGGCGCTTCGCCGCAAGCTCGAACGAGGACGAGGTGCGCGTGGACGACTCGAAGAAGGCGTTCACGACGAGCCGGCCGCGCAGCGTCGGCAGCTTCTTCGTGTCGCGCTCCTGCGAGAGCGCGAAGGAATGGGCCGTGGCGAGCAGGCGCTCGACGTCGCCGCGGTCGAGGTCGCGGACCGAGAGCAGATGCCGCCGCTCGGGGTCGCGCGGGGGCAGGAGCTCGCCCGGAACGACGTGGAGCGGACGCCGCTCACTCATCGCCGGACTCCTCTGGCTCGCCGATCAGCACGACGCGGTCGATCTCGTCGACCTCGAGCGAGCTGCACCTGCACGCGCTCCTCGCGTGCGGTCGGGAGGTTCTTGCCGACGTAGTCGGGCCGGATCGGCAGCTCCCGGTGGCCGCGGTCGGCGAGGACGGCCAGCTGGATCCTGCGCCGGGCGGCCGTACTCGAGCAAGCGCGTCGATCGCTGCGCGGACGGTCCGACCGGTGTAGAGGACGTCGTCGACGAGGATGACGGTGCGGCCTTCGAGCTCGAAGTCGAGCTTCGTGTCGCGCACGACCGGCTGCCGGCGCCTCGGCGCCTGGCCGTCGCGGACGTGAACGTCGTCGCGGTGGAAGGTGATGTCGAGCTGGCCCAGGTCGAGCTCGGTACCCGTGCGCTCCTCGACGAGGCGGCGGAGACGCTGGGCGATCGGGACGCCGCGCGAGTGGATTCCGACGAGTGCGACGTCGTCGAGATCGGCGTTGCGCTCGATGATCTCGTGTGCGATGCGCGAGAGCGTGCGCTCGATGGCCTCGCCGTCGAGCAGGACTCGCCCTCCGGGGGTGACGGCATGCGGCTGCATCCAACTCCTTTCCGGCCTCTCTGGACCGAGTTAAAGGGGGTCAGGCGCGGAGTGAAGCTACCACGCCCGACGGACGGCTTCGACGTTCCGTCTCAGCGCGAGGCGGCGGCAAGCAGCCAGGCGAAGCCGTACTCGAAGCTCTCGGGCAGCTCGGCCTCGGCCCGTTCGAGCCCGGCGGCGTATTCGTCCGCGGGCAGCAGGTCGAACGTGGAGAACGCCCGCGAGCGGATCACGTCGAGGGCCCGCTCCCGGGTGGTCGTCCGCCGCTGTCGCAGCCGCTCGATGCGTGGGCTTCGCGAACCCGGCCTCGTCGAGCTCGTCGCACGGAGCGCCTCGGCGCTTGGGAAGCGCGCGCCGTCGATCGCTGGCACCGACGGGAAGAACTTCGAGAACCAGACGTCCGGGAAGCTCTCGGGATCCTCGGTGGCGATCGCGAGCCGACCGGCCGGGCCGCAGGACGCGTCGGGCCTCGGAAAGCGCCCGCGGCCGGTCGAGGAGATGGAGCGACATCCGCATCACGACCGCCTCGAACCAGCCCGGCTTGAACGGCAGCGACTCGGCGCGGCCCACGCGGGCGTTGACGCCGAGTGCCTTTGCCCGCTCGCACCATCTCGGGCGACGCGTCGACCGCCCAGACGCGCGCAGTGCTCGCGCGCGGCGAGCGCCTCCGAGAGGCGGCCCGTTCCACAGCCGACCTCGAGGACGCGCGCGCCGCGGAGCTCGCCGAGCCGGACGAGGGCCTCGAAGACCTCCCACCAGTTGTCGTCGACGGGTCGGAGCTCTTCGTAGCGGAGCGCGCGCTCGTCGAAGCCAACCGGCTCCCCGAGGCACGTGTGCCCGATGCCTGTGCCACGTCCGAGCCCGTAACGCCTTCGGAATGTGGTCACGCGGTGGGCACCTCGGCTCGGCTGTTCTCCCAGGGCGCCGCCCTTCACGAGCGTCGGCTCGCCGCGCTCGCGGAACGGCACCTCGACGACGTCGAAGTCGCGCGGGAAGGACCGTGGCGGGAAAGACCTCGCGGGCTTCGCGCAGCAGGTCCGAGCCGGGGTAGCGCGGCGAGACGTGAGTGAGCACGAGCAGGGCGACGCCGGCGTCGCGGGCGACCTCGGCGGCCCGCCGCGCGGTCGAGTGCATCGTCTCGCTGGCGCGATCGTGGTCGTCCTCGCTGAAGGTGGCCTCGTGGATCAGCACGTCGGCGCCTGGAAAGAGCATTCCCACCGCGCCGGCGGCGGCGGTGTCGCCGGAGTACACGACGGTGCGTCCCGGCCTCGGCGGGCCGACGAGCTCGTCCGGGCTGCACGGTTCGACCGTCGGCGAGCGTTACGGCCTCGCCCCGCTGGAGGGACCCGCGCTCGGGCCCGAATGGCACGCCGAGCGTGTCGGCGACGGTGTCGTCGAACCGTCCGGGACGCTCCTGCTCGACGATCGCGTAGCCGAGTGCCGGCACGCCGTGCTCGACGGGGAAGGCGCAGACCTCGTAGCCGTCGTGCGAGCACTGCTTCGCCGGGGCTCAGCTCGACGAGCTCGACGGGGTAGCTGAGCTTCCCGAAGACGCGTTTCAGGGCGGTCGAAGAGCTCCCGTAGCCCGGCCGGCCCGTAGACGGTGAGGGGTGTCTCGCGAGTGCGGAGCGCGAAGGTCTTGAGCATCCCTGGAAGGCCGAGGTAGTGGTCGGCGTGGAAGTGCGTGATGTAGATCTCCTCGATGTCGACGAGGCCGATCGACGAGCGCAGGAGCTGGCGCTGCGTGCCCTCACCGCAGTCGAAGAGCAGGCGGTCGCCGCCTCGGCGGACGAGCTGGGCGCTCGTTCCGCGCCGGGCTGTGGGCGCGCTTGCGGACGTGCCCAGGAAGACGATGTCGAGTTCCACCGGACCGATCGTACCCCGGCCGTGACCGTGCTTTCCGGTGCCGCGGCTTACCTCGGCGTCGGCGCTCACCGTCCCTCCCGCCCCGCGCGCTTCAATCGTCCAGGGACCGGCACGCCTGGACGGCCTCGCCTCACATGCGGCGAGACGAGGGCCAACGGACAGCGGCGGCAGCAGCAGCAGCTACGGCAGAACGAGGCCTCGCCCGGGACGAGCGTCGTCCCGTCGAGGTGGTTGGCCTGCTGGATCTGCCAGACACCGTCGCGAACGTCCCCGCCGTAGTGCGACTGGGCGATCGTCCAGAGCGTGTCGTACGGCTTCACACGGTAGACGACCTTCGGCCCGTGGGCGCCCGACGGGCGGGCGACGATGCTCCAGGCCACCAGCACGACGGCTGCGAGCGCGAGGATCCTGATCGCGGTCCTGCCGACCGCGTATGTGAGAGAGGTCTTGGCGAACATGTGTTCGTCACCTTACCGAACACATGTTCGCCTTGTCAAGACCTATACTCACGAGACCTACTTGCGGGTCGTTGCCGAACCGAGCGGAGCCGGGTACCACGCCCGCCTCGCTCCGCTGCAGTTCCCGCCGGTCTTGGTGATCCAGCCTGAGACGGCGCCGGCCGACTGCTTGGCCTGAGGCGTGCCGTTTCCGACGAAGTAGAGGCCGCTCTGCCAGCCGCCGAGGTTGGTCTCGTCGACGAGCCGGAAGAGGTCGATCACCTGCACGTTCGGGTCGCAGGCGAGGTAGGCGAGCATCTCCGAGTAGTACGTGGCCTGGTAGGCCTGAGTCGCGTAGGTGCCGACCACGCCCCCGGCCGAGTTCGCGCTCACCTCCACGCCCGTGTACCCCGGCATTCCGGCTGAGCTCGTCTGGATGCCCATCTCGTCGAGGCTCACCGGCAGGCCGCCGCCCTTCTGCTGGCCGATCGTGCGCTGGGGCGACCTATTGAAGCCCGTGTAGAACGCCTGATAGATCCGGGTGAGGTTCGAGATGCTCGCATCGTTGACGTTCGGGTACCCGGAGGCGAACGGCAGCGACTGCGGGACCGGGTACGGATGGAAGTCGAGGCCGTCCATCAGCGGCGCTTTTCGGTGGGTCTTCGCGCGCGAACGAGGTGAACCAGGCGCCGAGGTCCTGCAGAAACTTCACCGGTGAGGTCGAGGCATTCGACGGTGCGGTGGGACTGTCGTTGCCACGCGGCGAGAGCCCCACTCCCCACACGAAGTTCGCGCTGTTCTCCGCCTTCAAGGCGTCGTAGGCCGCGGCGAGGGCCCGGCCGCAGACCTCGGCCGACTGGTTCAGCCCGTTCGTCGTCCACTGCGGGTTCACGAACAGGGGCTGGTTGCACTCGTTCATCACCGCGAAGTCGTGCACGGTCGGGAAGGTCTGTGCCACGAGCGCCGTCCAGGCAGCGAACTGCCTGGATCTCGCTGGGGTCGCCGCACGCGGTCGGATCGGTGGAGGGGATGCAGCGCAGGCCGTCGGTGAGGGCCTGCGAGTGGAGCGGGTACAGGTCGAGCTGGACCGTGACGCCCGCCGCCTGCGCCTGCGGGATCACCGTGTTGATCGCGGCCTCCGAGGTCGGACGGAATCGTGGTCGGCTGTGTGTCGTCCCAGCGAATCGTCAGCGTGTTGACCTTGAGGCCGTCTGCCTGCATGGTCGGCATGAAGAATGTCGGCGACGCCGCCTCGTACATGACGTCGTCGTTGATCCCCACGATCAGCTTTGCCGCAGCCGCTCCGCACAGGGCGAACCCCGCACAGAGACAGCGCCGCGAAAGCGCCCAGTTTCCTCATTGGTTATCTCTCCCCGTTTTTGTCTTCGTCTATGGCTGACGAAGCCCAAGCCCGCCGCTCAAGCACCGCAGCTGTGATTTCCGCGGCGCCGAAGCGTACAGGATCACCGGCCGGTAAACCAGTCTCGTTTCGGGCATCTTCGATCGCCGCGCGTGCAGCCGCATCGTCGAGGTTTCGCGTGTTGAGCGCAACGGCGACGACTTTCGCCCGGCGTGCGATCAGCGCGGCTCGCTCGTACAGGCTCGACAAGCTCGCCGAGCGGGGGAATCGGAAAGCGCTCGTCGTCGTCCACGACCTCCTGCCCGGCCAGGTGGCAGAGGACGAGCACGTGGGGTGCGCTGCCGTGGAGCAGGCCCAGGGTGACCGCGGAATACGCGGGATGGAGGAGCGAGCCCTGGCCTTCGACCCACAGCAGCTCGCCGCCGCGCGAGCGCCCTTCAAGTACGAGCTGTTCGGTCGCCCCGGCGACGAAGTCGGACACGACCGCGTCGATCGCCATCCCCCACCCTGCAATCGCCATGCCGGTCTGCCCGGTCGGGTACGAACTCGCTGGCGAATCCCTGCCGCCGTGCCTCGGCGTCGAGCTCGAGCGCAACGGTCATCTTCCCGATCGCGCAGTCGGAGCCGACGGTGAGGACGACGCTCGAGTCGTGCGTGAGGTTCTCTCCGGTGGGGACGTTCAAGCCCGGCGGCGGCTTGCGCAGGTCGCGGAGCTGAACGCCGTGCCGGGCGGCCAGCTCGGTGAGCTCCGCGTCTTCGGAGATGAACTCGTGGAGCCCGTTTTCCACGTCGAGCCCGTTCGAGATGGCGCTCTTCAGGAGCTCCCGCCAGGCGGGCGGGAACCGTCCGCCCTGCGTTGCGACTCCCACGAGCGCCGTCGTCGGCTCGAAGGCCAGCGCTTCCTCGACGGTGGCCACGACCGGGAGCCCGTCCTGGGTCTCCCCCGCCCGCTGCGAGTCGAGCACGGCTACGACTTGTTCGGGGCGGTAGCGAAGCACGCCGCGGCCGGTCTTGCCGTAGTGCGGATCGGCCGAGTGGCCCTCGGCGAGGATCAGCAGCTTACGCGGGCGCGACACCGAGCCCCGGCCGGTCTGACGGAACCTGGATGCCGTCGGTGAACTCGACTCCCGGCCACGGATCCTCGACGAGCAGCAGGTTGCCGTCGAGGTCGACGTGGTCGCAAAGGCTCGAGATCGCCGCGCCGGGCGCGATGCCGAGTCCGCTTTCGACCATGCAGCCGAGCATGACGTGGAGCCCGAGGGCCCGCGCGGCATGGATCATGCGTATCGCCTCGCGCAGGCCGCCCGACTTCGCGAGCTTGATGTTGATGCCGTGGGCGCGCTCGGCGCAGAAGGCGACGTCCGCGAGAGTGTGGCAGTCCTCGTCTACGTAGATCGGCACGGGCGAGCGCTCTTTCAGCGCCGGACCGTCGGGGTCGCCGGCTGGGAGCGGCTGCTCGCAGTACTCGAGCGGCATCTGCGGGAGCAGCTCGAGCGCCTCGTCGAAGCTCCAGTACTCGTTGACGTCGCACTGGACCGGGAGGCCGGTGACGGCGCACACCGCCTTGACCCGGTCGAGGTCGAGCCCGTCCCGGCCGCCCAGCTTGAGCTTCAGCCGCCGAAAGCCGCGGGCCTCGGCTGCTTGCGCGCGCCGCGCCATGTCGTCCGGGTCACCGAGCCACACGGTCCAGGATGTCGGCGGCCCGTGCCGGCGCAGCCCCAGCAGCTTGTGGACGGGGACACCCGCGAGCTTCCCCTGCAGGTCGTGCAACGCACCGTCGACCGCCGCCCGCGCCGCGTTCTCGAGCGGCGGCAGCGCAGCGAAGATCTCGTCGAGCGCCCACGGATCATCGCCCACCTCGACCTGCTCGAGCCAGGCGAGCGCGGACGCCGCCGATTCCGAGTAGCGCTCGATCGGCGCAGCCTCGCCGAACCCCGCCACGTCTCCGTGCCGGATCTCGACCTGTACGACCTCCGCCTCGTCCTGCGTCTCCCGCGAGATCACGAAGGTCTCCGCCAGCCGGACGGTCGCGCTCTGAGCCCTCAGTTCCACCCCGGCTAGACTAATGCGCTCCGGCGCCCGTAGCTCAGGGGATAGAGCGTTCGCCTCCGGAGCGAAAGGTCGCTGGTTCGATTCCAGCCGGGCGCACCAGGGTTTGCGAGACACGACGAAGGTCTTTGGTAGGCAAGAAGGGGGCGCTTTCGGTAGCTCGGGAGCCCGGTCGCACACGGCTCGACGCGCCTCAGACTTGAGGGCGGCGGCCGCGTTGCCTCGTGGCCGCCGCCCTCACTTGCGGCGAAAGCGTCAGGCGAACTTGATCGTCCCGTGACCGACCGCCGTTCCGAACTGGGCCACCGGTTGGGCGTTATTGCTGTTGTTGCACTTGCCCTTCTTGGGTCCGGTTGCGTAGACGGGGCCGATTATCCCGAAGGTCAGGGTGGTGGTAAGAGTGCCGCTGATGCCTGCGTAGGCCCCGGTTCCGTCCGAGAGGGTGATTGGTCCGGTAGCGCTGAATCCGAAGGAGCACGTTGCGCCGTTATTCACGGTGGGGCGACCGCTGTTTGAGGCTTTGTCGAGTCCTGTCTTGTCGACCTTGAACGTCCCCCTCTTCAGCGTCACGTCGACGAAGTGTCCGTTCACGTTCGGCTTTCCGTTCGCGCCGACCGTTAGCACCTTCCCGTAGTCCGCGATCGCGCCCGCAACGACGATCGTTCCTCCGGGCCCGTTTCCGACCTTGACGAAGATCTCGATTGGCCCTCCGCTCGGCGTCATGGAGGATTTGGATGGAGCCCCACTGCCCGAGGAAACACCAACTGCTGTGAAGATCAAGCACATGACGGCGCTCACACCAACCCATCTTTGTGTCCTCAACGCTTCCTCCTCGTGGTTTGCTCGTCGCGCCACATGGCCCAACGTCGCTCGAGGAATCTACCCCTCCGCATCTTTTGTTCAAACGAGAGGCTTCGGGCACGGAGGTATCCCACCTAGTCGAGCGTCACGGTCGAGCGAGTCCGCGTGCAAGCGATTGGCTCGGCACGTGGACGCTTTTCCGCCTTCTAGCCAGCGAGGGTCTCGACCGCCTCGTAGCTTCGCGGCTCTCGTCCCACGGCCTGCGGTCGGGGCGCCCGGTGGGTGTTTGGAGTCGTGGCTAAAGGCGTTTCAGTGGTAAGTCGTGGTGCCGGTGCCGGTCACGGTGAAATAGATGCTCGTCGGGGCGGGGTTGTCATCGGTGTTGCAGCCTCCCGCTGGTGTCTTCGGAAAGACGGTGGCGCGGTCTGCAGCGAGGACGAGTGTGCCCCTGATTCCGTTGTAGGCGCCCGTGCCGCTGACAATCGGCGCCCGGCCCGAGACGTGAGTGACGGCGGAACAGGTCGACTTGTTGTAGCTGTTGGGGCTCGCGTTCCGTGTGGCGCTGAGGAACCTGCTGATGTTGATCAGGATTGTTCCCGACTTCAGCATGAGCGTCCTGTACGTGCCCCTGGGGTCGAGCGTCCCCGACGCGTTGGTGTTTTGGGCGACGCCGTAGTCGCCGATCGCTCCGGTGATGAGGATTTTTCCCTCGCCATGCCCGGTGGGGTTGGGTGTGATCCACACCTGGATCGCTCCTCGATGGCTGGTGGCGATTGCGCCTGATGCGAGGGAAGCGCAGCAGAGGGCGGGAGCGCAGCACACGAACGCTGTTCCGAGTACGGCTGTGAATCGAGACATAGTCGAGACCTCCTGTGCCTGTGGCCGTGGACGAGTGACGTCGGAACCGTAGGTGGGCCTACCCCGGGTCGTCATCGGCAGCAGGGCCGATTTCGTCTCCGCGTGGTGTCGAGATCTGGGCCCAGCTCCCTCATCGCAGAAGCTGAGAGCGGATCATCGCGGCGCACGATGACACCGACTCGAGCAGCGGTTAGCGTGCCCGCGTGCGAGCTCTTGCGAGGGTGGCATGGTCAAAGCTCGCCTCGCCTCGCGGTGACGCGGTTCTGGCGCTTGGGTTGTTCGCCGCGATAACCACCCAGCTACGGCTCGTGGCTGCCCCGCACTCGCTCGTCGCAGGAAGTGCCGGGCTTGTCGTGTCCGCCGCGGTCGCCGTGAGGCGCCGTTGGCCCTTTGGCGCCCTTGCATGCGCGTCGGCGGCGATGCTTGTCCAGGTCGCGTTCGGGGCGCAGCTCGCCCAAAGCGCCGCAGCGACGATTGTTGCGCTGGCGATCCTGGTCTATGGAGGGGCCGCTTACGTCGGTGGTGTTCGTTCCGCTGTCGCGTTCGCGCTCGGCGTTGTCCCTCCGTCGGTTGGCGGCTGGGTTCATAGCCGTTCCATCTCGACCGTGGTCTTCAACGCGCTCCTGGTTGGGGTGCTCCCGTGGACGGGAGGGCGTTTGCTCCGAATGCGTCATGCGAGCGCCGAAGCCCACCGGGAAGCGGCGGAACGCGTCGATGCCCGTCGTGACGCGGAGGCGCACGCCGCGATCCTCGAAGAGCGCGCCAGGATCGCCCGTGAACTTCATGATGTGATCGCCCACAGCGTCTCGGTGATGGTGATCCAGGCGGGCGGAGCACGGCTTGTGATGGGGGCGGACAGAGCACGGGCAGAGACATCGCTGCGGGTGGCGGAGCGCGTCGGCCGCGAAGCGCTGGCCGAGATTCGACGCCTGCTCGGTGTTCTAGATACGACCGATGACCCAAGTGGGTTGGCTCCGCAGCCTGGCCTCATTGACATGCCGTCCCTCATCGCGCGTGCGCAGGCGGCGGGGATCACAACGAAGCTGAACGTCGTGGGCTTGCCAACGGTGGTGTCGCCGGCGCTCGACCTTTGCGCCTACCGGATCGTCCAGGAGGCCCTCACGAATGTGCTGAAGCACGCCGACGCGGCCCGCGCGGAGGTGGCGGTGCGATGGGCGGTCGATGCCGTCGAGCTCGAGGTCAGCGACGACGGTCGCGGTGAGAGAGCAACGCCACTCGGCGCCGAAACCGGGCACGGGCTCACCGGGATGCGCGAACGCGCACGTATGCACGGCGGCACGCTCTATGCTGGTCCCGGCGCTCGTGGCGGATATCTCGTCCGCGCCCGTCTTCCGTTCTCGAGCCGAGGGGCCACGTGACGGCGCGGGTCTCACATGCCGTCCGGCGGTTCCAGATTGCTCGCTTCGATGTAGTACTCGCGCTGCTGGTCACACTCGAGCTCGTGCTCGAGGTCTGGCTCGTTCCGGATCCGGCAGGTCTCGCTCGAGAGCGGCCGCTCCAGACGGTGGCCGCCGTCGCCTTAGCGGCCCCGATCGCCTTCCGGCGCCGCTGGCCAGCCGGCGCACTTCTGACCTGCGCTTCTGTCGCCTTTCTGCAGGCGCTTGCCGGGGGCTACCTGCTCGAGTCGCTCGACGGCTCGGTGATCCCACTCGTCATCCTCGCCTTCACGACTGGATCACGGCTCGAGCTGCGCCGAAGCGTCGCGGCACTCTTTCCGGCCCTTGTCCTCCTAACCGCAGCCGTGATCCTGTCGGACGTTCTTATCCCGCCGGCGAAGGCCGTGGGCGTCGTGAGCGACGAGCTCGTCATGATGCTGATCGCTACCGCATCGTGGCTCGTCGGCCGTCTCGCCCAGCAGCGGACCGAGCGCGCCGAGGCATTCCGTGAGCTCGGCCTGCGCCTCGCGAGCGAACAGGAGGCGCAGCGCCGGGCGGAGGTGATCGAGGAACGGATACGCATCGACCGAGAGCTTCAGGACATCCTCGCCCACAGCGTCAGCGTCATGGTGATACAGGCCGCTACCGCTCGGAAACTTCTCGACGCCGACCCGGAACGCGCACGCAACTCGATCTTGCAAGTGGAAATGACCGGCCGCGAAGTACTTGCCGATCTCCGCAGCCTGCTCGGCATGCTGCGCAAGGACACTGACGCCCGCGCACTCACCCCCCAACCTGGCCTCGGCGAGCTGAAAATGCTCCTAAACCGCATCGCCGGGCGGGGACTCCGCTGTGCTCTTCGCACCGACGGGCCACCCATCCCGCTCGCGCCGGGGATCGAGCTCGTGGGATACCGGGTCGTCGAGGCGGCGCTCTGGCTAGCAGCCGACCACGCCGCAAAAACGGCATCGGTGACGCTCCGGTACGGGGCCACCCAACTCGAACTCGACGTCGACACAGACGCCTCGATTACCGACGCCGAACAGGCCCTCATCGGCATCGCCGACCGCGTAGCGCTCTACGAGGGCACGCTGAGGGTGTCGCAAGGCCAGCGCGGAAGCTACGCCGTGCGCGTCACTCTCCCGATCTCAGCCGTCGGTGAGCGATGAAGACACGCATCCTGATCGCGGACGACCAGGCTCTCGTTCGGGTCGGCTTTCGATTGATCCTCGAAACAGAGAGCGACTTCACGGTCGTCGCCGAGGCAGCTGACGGCCGCGAGGCCGTCGAGGCGACACGCTCTATCAAACCGGACATCGTCCTGATGGACATCCGCATGCCAGAACTCAACGGGATCGAAGCGACAGATCGCATCATGACCGGCCCTGAGCCCCCCAGGGTCATCATCCTCACGACGTTCGATCTCGATGAGTACGTCTACGACGCGCTCAAGGCCGGCGCAAGCAGCTTCTTGCTGAAGGACGTCTCACCGGAAGAACTCATCGCCGCGATACGCGTCGTCGCTCGCGGCGAATCACTCCTCGCACCATCGGTCACCCGACGCCTCATCGAAGCATTTATTCGCGACCATCCAGGAAGAACGCCAGCAGTCCCAGAACTGGCAACACTCACCGCACGCGAGCGCGAAACCCTGATCCTGCTCGGACGGGGACTCTCGAACGCCGAAATCGCAGATGAGCTTGTCGTATCGAACGCGACCGTCCGGACACACGTCGGGCATGTGCTTCGCAAGCTCGGTCTTCGCGATCGAACTCAAGCTGTCGTCCTCGCCTACGAAACCGGCCTCGTTCATCCGGGGCGAACCTAGCCACCACACAGTGACGAACAGGGTGCCCAGGCAATCGCCGTGCGGTTCCCGGCCAGGAAGGCCTAACGTCGTTTTGTGATGAGCCGCCTTTTCGCCGTCGTCGACGGCCGTCAGGCCCTCTATTGCGACGGCGAGGGGCCAAACCCAGCCCCGCCGGGTGTGTTTGCTTCCGACTCCCCTGATTGCGGTCCCGGCGCCCAACACGGGTTCGAGGGGCCTCTACCCTCACCTGCCTGCAGCCGCGCCGCCGCTCTCGCCAGTGCCCGCCGGCCTCCTAGCGGGTCTTGCTCGCACGGCGCGGCGCCGTGCCGAACACCAGGTCCAACCAGGGAGCGCTGACACCAAAACCTCGCGCTTCGTCCTCGAAATGATGGCGCATATGAAGCTCATGCAGTAATCGGCCCAGTCGGCTCCGGGGCCGCGAGTGGTGGAGCGCGTAGTGGAGCAGGTCGTAGAGCAAGTAGCCGGCGAAGAATCCAGCTCCCGCACCCCAGGCATCGGGCAGACCGACGACTCCGACGAACAAGCCCGCGAAGCAGACCGCCAGCGGCACCGTCACGATCGGCGGCATCACCAGGCGCTTCGGGTCGTTGGGATGGTCGTGGTGGACACCATGGATGATCCAGTGGGCTCGAACACCGAAGTCGCTCGTCGGCTCGAAGTGGAAGACCTTGCGGTGTGTCCAGTACTCGCACAGTGTCCAGAACCCGTACCCCGAGATGAGTGCTACCGGAAGCGTCTCGGCGGACAGCCGCTCCACCGCCAGCACCCAGCAGACAACTATCACCGGGCCGAAAATGACAACGGGTACGAGCGGATGAACACGCGTCAGCCGGTCGAGACGCGCCGACGAGAAAAGCGGCGGTGAGGCCCGCAAAAGCTCAACCCGCGTTGACCGCTCCTCCACTACGAGCCAGATTCTATCCCTCGAACGGAGACAGCCAGGCGACGGCCGAGCACCGCGCCCGCGGAGTCCCGCGAAGATGGAGGCGATCGAACAAGCGCGCCCCCGAGAATGGCATCGTCGACGCCGCTCACCGAGTCCTCGGAGGCATGCAAAGCGCCCGCAAAGCGGCCATGTGTAGCCGTCCGTGGATGACGTCAGCGGGTACCGAGGAGCGAGACGGTTCCCCGGGTGAGAAAGGCGATCAGGTCATCCGTCTCGAGGTCGACGGGACCCTGGACGGTGATGTCGCCCTGTGCGATCACAGCGCCGGAGCTTCTCGCGATCTGCGAGTCGCCCGCGAGGCCGCCTTCGAAGTCCGCGCTGCCGAAGGCGTAGAGCACGGCCCCGTTCAGTGCGGCGCGGCCGAGGACGACCGTACGGGTCGGGATCAGGTCGACGAACCCGGCAAACTCGCCCTGATCCACGGGGCTTTGCGTCAACCGCTGCTCGCCCGCAACCGGAGTGCCCTCCGAAAGCTCGCTGGGGGCCCCGTTAGGGGTCTTCAGGCTGACGGTGCGGCCGTTACCGAGTCCGAGTACGAGCCGGCGGCCCGCGATGACCCCGATGACCTTGATGTGCGCGGCCGGCACGTCGAGCACTCCAGGGGTGACGGTCGGCCCACCGGCGACGGTGCAGTCGCCGCACAACTTCTCGTCGCCTCGGTCCGCACGCAGGCTGAAACCCCCGATGTCGAACCAGAGGGCCCCGTCGCTTCCGACGTGCAGCTTGAGGGTTCGCTCGAGACTCTCGGCAACCTTCTTGAAGTCCTGCGGCAGGCGCGGCTGTTGCGTGGATGAGACATCGGTGCCGAATGTGTAGCCGGCACCGTTCTCGCCGCCGCAGAGCGGATCGCCGGTACGCAGCGTCTCGCCGTCGGGGCCGGTGACATCGCCGCTCGCGTAGATGACCGTGCCGTCCGTGTCATCTTCGCCGAGCCGAACCTCGGCCTCGTGATTGGAGTCCCCAGGCCGGCCGACGATCACGGTGAACTGCCGGCAGAGACGATGGTCGATGACGAAGCTGCCCGCCTCGGATGCCGTCGACGTCGACAGCTGCCGAGCCGCCCCTTCCACCTGCGCGCCCAACCGGAGCGACACGTCCGCCGGGCCGCAGCGCGTCGAGAGATCGGACACCCGGTAGTCGATCACCGTCTGGCCCGTTGCGTACCTCAGCGCTCCTGAAAGGCTCGCGGCGCACGAGAGCGTCCCGGTGAAGTCGACCCCGCCTCGGCTGGCGTGCAGGTTGACCGTGTACGTGGCGGGCTCGAACTTCAGGGACGAGGCGTGGGCGACGGAGACGTCGTAGACGCCCTTCGGGAGATGCAGCGTGTATGTCCCGTCGGCAGCCGTCGTCGTGTGACCGCTCCCGGAGGCTCCCGTCGCCGCGACGCCCACCTTCGCGACCGGTTTGGGGGGCTGACCCGGTTGGCCCTCAGTCACCTTTCCGCTCAAAATGAGCTTCTCGGTCGGGGCGACGTCGAGGGGGTAGGCGTCGAAGAGGCCGGCCTGGGTTCCCGTGGAGGTCCAGGTACCGGCCGGCGTCGGACCTCCTCCGATTGTGCACTTGGAGGACAGGGTCCCGTTGAAGGTCGCCTTATAGGCCGAGTAGCCGCCGAGGTACGGATTGAACGCGTGGAACGACGTCCCGCTCACCGAGAGGTCGACCGTCCCGAACGGGTCCCGCGCCGGTCCTGCTGTAGCTTGCCACCCAGCCGCCGCTCGTCTTGACGAAGAAGTAGTCGTACCCCGTATTGACGATGACGATGTTCCAGAGCGTCACCTGCGAGCAGTCGGGTGCGGCTGTACCGGCCCCCAGCGCCCGCGATCCCTCGGCACGCACCGCGCCCGCTCGCGGAACCGCGCCCAGACCCGCAACGACCGAGGCCAGGCCCACGCTCACGACCGCCAACGCCAGGAACCGCCGGCCAGACGCTCTTCGCCTCAGCTGCGACGGCACGACGTATGCGAAGCGTTGCACTCGCCGCCCTCTCCTTCAGCAGAGACTCCCGCAAGACCGGCACGAAGATTGAAGCAGAACTCCTTTTGGAAAGCTCGTGCCGGATTCCGTCGACGAAGATCTGTGTCCGCCGTCTGGGCCGTCGACGGCAGCACCGGCCACGTAGCGCTTCCAGTCAAGGGTGGCACCCTCAGCGAGCTCACACCCTCCCCCACAGCGCTGCCCGCGTGCGCAAAGCCCGCAGGGAAATCATCGCCATCCGAACGACGACCGGCGGATACCGGGTTGGTCGCGAAGACGACGGAGGCTCGACGCCGACCCGGAGGGCGGCACGAATGGCTGTGTGACGTTCGTGTGACGTCTGCTCCCTAGCGTGCGGCAATCAACAACACGATGGGAGGTGGTCGGGATGGAGATGGTTCGTCTGCTGCGACCGGTTGACCAGACGAGCGTGGGGCACCGGGCTCGCGTGGCGATCGGGCTCGTGGCCGGGTTCGCGTGCGCTGCAGCGTGGTGCTCTGTGGCAGCCGCGGCGGCCGGTCGGATCTATTGGGCCAACATCAGCAGCAACACGATCGGCGTCGCGGACGTCGACGGGACTCACGTAAACCAGAGCTTGATCACCGGCGCCGACGGACCGGCCGACGTGGTGGTCTACGGCGGGCACATCTACTGGGCGAACGCGACTGGCGGCTGCACGGAGGCCGGGGCGTGTGCGGGGACAATCGCGAGGGCGAACCTTGACGGCACCGGCGTGAAAGAGGACGTTGTCCCCGCCGTGACGCCGTACGGGTTCACCGTCCACGGCGGGTACATCTACTGGGCCAACAGCGGCTCGAACACGATCGGGCGGGCGACCGTCGCAGGCACCCACGTCAACCAGAACTTCATTACCGGAGCGAGCGGGCCGAACGGCGTGGTGGTCGAGGGGCACTACATCTACTGGTCCAACAACGGGTCGAACACGATCGGGCGGGCGACCCTCTCGGGCACCCATGCCGAACAGAGCTTCATCAGCGGCCTCGAAGGGCCCGAGGGGATGGCGGGCGACGGCCGCTACCTCTACTGGGCGAATCACAGCGGCGCCTCGATCGGACGAGCGAAGCTCGACGGCACCGATGTCGAGGAGACGTTCATCGCCCACGCGGGCTCCTGGCCGACAAGGGTTGCGGTCGACGGCAAACACGTCTACTGGACGACGTGGACCCAGAACTCCGTCCCGTCCACCGGCACCATCGGCCGAGCCGACCTCGACGGAGCCCACGTCGACAACGGCTTCATCCAGAGCAGCGACTCGCCGGTGGGAGTCGCACTCTCGTGATCCGCTTCAGCCCCCTGAGAGTCGATGTCCCGGCCCGGCCGGAGGGCAGTTTCGGATGCGCCGCGCGGCTGGTGCAAGCCTCCCACCCAACGAGGTTCGCGGGCGCTGCGGAACGAGGTGGAGGCGCACGCACAGGCGTCTGCCCCGCTCCGGCCTTCAGGTCACAACGGCGTGAGTGACACGCGCTGAGAGAAGGCGTCGTTCAAGGTCGATGAGCGGGTCAGGTGGATCGAGCCCGATCTGTGCGAAGGTGGAGCGGGCGCGCTTGACGACCGCAACTGCCTCCCCGCGTCGACCCTGCTCGAGTAGAGCCGACGCCGCCCGGAGGTAGCGGGCGTCGTCGTACGGTGCGAACTCGATCGTCCGCTCGACTGCCCGCCTGAGTGTGTCGAGATCGCCGCGTGTCGCCGCCTCAGCCGCGCAGAGATCGAGGAGATCGAGCATCGCCGACTCCGCCTCGCGCCGGGGTTTCTCGGCCCAGTCCTCGTAGAGATCGTCCGGAAGAAGCCTCCCGTGGTAGCGGGCGATTGCACTGCGCGCGCGGGCGGCCGCAAGCCGCAGGTCGCCCGCGGCAAGCGCCAGCGCCGCCTGGGTGTCGACGACGAACTCGTGCAGGTCGACCATCACGGCTGGGTCGAGGACGAGAGCCTCGCCCTCGCGCGAGACGAGCTCGCCGCAGGTCGTCCGAAGCCGGTTGAGGACAGTGCGGAGGCGATGCCGCCCTGCCGAGCGCCCTGCGTCCGGCCAGAGAACCTCGATTGCCTGGTCGGCGAGGATCCGGCCGCCGGAGATGGCAACGACCTTGAGAAGCTGTGCTTCCTGTCCCGCCCGCAGCGGGATCGGCCGGCCGGCTTCGCTCAGCTCGAAGCGGCCGAGGAGCGAGAGCGTGCGAGGTAGTGCGGTCGCACGCAACTCGAGCGCTGCGGGATGGCCTGTGGCTGCCGCGAGCCCGAGGAGCTGCTCGGTGATCATGCGTTCGCGAATCAGCGGCAGCTCCTGCTCCCCGAGCCGCGCCGCCTCCTCGAAGGCGTTCGCAGCAAGCGAGGCCGCCGCACTGTCCTCTCCCCGCCGAAACGCGGCAAAGCTCCGCAGGAGCGTGACCCGCCAGCACTCGCGCGCATCCAGACGCGACGAGGCCAGCCGGGTGAGCAGCGCGTCGGCAACATTCGGGTCGCCTAGCCGCGCCTCGACGACGGCCTGGCTCAGCTCGACCCGGTGCCCTGCGTGCTTCGGATCGGACTTCGCCCGGTCGAGGTAGTCGAGCGCGAGCGTCGACTGCCCGACACGGGCGAGTAGGTCCGCCGCGTCGGCGAAGAACTCGGCCGCCACGAGGTCGAGCCAGACCTTGCCGTTCGCCTCGACCTGGCGTACATGATGGAGAGTCGCAGCGCCGTCGCCGCGGTAGGAGGAGAGGGCGGCCAAACGCCAGTGGGCCTGGCCGACGAGGAAGAAGCTCTTCTTGAGCTCGGCGATTCGGAGGACCTCGTCGATGCTCGCCCGCCCGAGCTCGTCCATCCCGAGCTCAGCGGCGAACGTCGCACGCCAAAGCAGCAGGAACGCGTATGCCCGCGGCCGGTCGATCACGATCTGGATCGCCTCTTCGATCCGCTCGAGAGCCGCTCGCGCCTGGCCGCGGGGAAACTCGATCAGACTCGCCCAGTCGACCGCGATGAATGCGGTTGCCGAGCGCATTCCGAGCTCACGGTAGAGGCGCGAGGCGCGACTGAATGCGTCCTCGGCTTCGAGTAGGTCACGTCCGAACCGGGGCCCACCGGCATCCTCGAGATGGCACAGCGCATAGCCGAGGAACTCGTTCGCCCGCGCTCGCGTCAATCTTTCGTCCGGTCCCGCAGCCTCGAGGATCGCGCGCGCCGCCTCCACCGACTCCTCGTAGCGAAGATCTGCCAGCAGCTCGACCTTCACGAGCTCGACCGCGGCGGCCCGCTCGAGGATGATGTCTCCTGTTCGGCGGGCGATCGCAAGCGCACGCTCGAGCAGTTCGCAGCAAAGGGCGTAGCGCCCCGCGTGTCCAAACCGCCGTGCCCCAAGCACGAGCAGGGCCGGATGGGCGTCGATCGCCGGCCCGGTCATCTGGCCGAAGTGCGCGTGGAACTCGAGGGTGTCCAGCTCGTCCTCCGCGTCGGGCGGGGTTGCGGCAAGGAGGGCTGCGGCCTCATCCGGATCGCCGTTTGCGACCAGGAGCTCGAGGGCCGGGCCAAGCTCGCCCCGGGTCCGGTAAGCGCCTGCGGCCCTCCTCATCGCCTGTGTGTCCGCGGGTGCGAACTGCACAAGATGGTCGCGCACCGGGCCTGGAATCTCCCACCAGCCGCCACGGGAAGGCACGACGGGGACCCCGGCAGCGGTCAACCGGTCGAAAAGATCGGGCTGGGAGGTCGTCAGGGTGACTAGCTCCGCATCCAGCACGGGAAGGCGAGCGACCTGCGCGAGCGCAGGCCCCGCCTCGCGGCCCAGCGTCGCGAGAGCCTCTTCGAGAATCGCAGCGAGGGCACCTGCCGGATCGCCCGGCCGGGTCGCGGGACCGGTCAGGGTCTCTACCGGCTCGCCCGTGCGTGCCGCCCGAGCGGCTACAAGGGCTGTTGCCGCGGTCCAGCCGCCGGTCGAATGCACGAGGGCCCTTGCCGTTCGCTCATCGATGTCGAGGCCGAAACCGGTGCGGCAGAGCGAGAGGGTCTCGTTCACGTCGAGTGCCAGATCGCGGGCCGTGAGCTGGACATACTCGGCTCTGCGCAGCCGCTCGGCGCCCTCGGGAAGCCGCCGGCCGAGAAGAACGAGGCGGTGCCCCGGCTCCAGGCTGACCGCGATCTGGTGGATCAACGCCGCCGCGTCGCCGGCCGCATTGTGGGCGTCGTCGATTACGAAGACGCACGGCTCCAGGGCCAGACCCGTCACGATCGCCTCCACGACCTGCCCGGGGTCCGTCGTCCGCTCGGCTGCCGACGCCGCATCGGTAAACCCGGCCCGGACGACTGCCTCGTGGAGACGCGCCGCGAGCACCGGTGCAGTGACGGCGGCGTGCGCGAGCGGAGTATCCACGGTGACCTCCTGCCAATGGGCGACGAGCTCCGCGGCGAGGAGGCTCTTCCCGTAGCCCCCGGGGGCCTCGATGACGATCACCTGCGCGTCTGCGCACAGGTCGATCAGCCTGGGCCTCGGAACGTGGTGCGAGGGCAGCCGTAGCAACGAACTCCGGCTCGACTATAGAGACGCGGGTTGAGCCATTCCAAAGGCGCGTGTGCCGAGTGAATGCAAAGCAGCGGCCCGCAGCCGCCTTTGGCCGCCACGAGCCAGAACGGATCGAAGGAGCGCATCAGCCGCGTTCTGTCCGGTCGTGGCGACGAAGTGACCGAGCCAGAACCCGGAGCACCACTGGGCCCGAACCGATTTAAGCGACTGGTAAGGAGTTGGCAACGCCCCCGAAACCTCGTGGCCCGATCCTCGTGTGACGTAGTTCACGCGTCGTTCGATCAAGGAGGGTCCAGTGTACGGAAAGAGAATGCTCGTGGCCGCGGTAGCGGCAGTGGCGGTGGCCCTGGAAGCGGGAGCAGCGGGAGCGGCGACCATGCACCCGGTGCTCGGGGCAAAGCTCTCCGGGATGGGCGAGCACGGCGTCGTCAACTTCCAGTCGAACGCGATGAAGGGCCAGCTCTGCTGGACGTTCGACGTCATGACCGACGGCATCACCGGCGCCTCGATCCGCGACGGCGCCGGGATGGTCGTCGCCAAGCTCGGGTCGAGCTACAAGGCCAAGAGCTGCGCCTCGGTGACGACGAAGGCGCTCGACCTGATCGAGTCGAAGCCGGGCTCGTACCGGGTCTGGGTCGACACGAAGAGCCACATGGGCGAGCTGCGCGGCACGCTGTTTGCCGGCATGGCGCACGCGTAAGCATGGGCTTCGGTCGACGAGACGCACGCCGGAGCCGCGCACCCCGCCGAGGCGATCGGCCGCGGCGTGTTCCTCGGCACCGTCGTCGGCGGCGTCTCGTCGCTCTACTGGGGCAAGGCGCGTCTGGGGCCGGATCTCGAGCGCGATCTCTCCGCTCGAGTCGGCCGTCCCGCTGATCCCCTCGGGCGGATGGCGGATCTACACGGTCTCGGGCTCGATGCCCAGCTTCGACCGGGCGACCTGGCGGCTCGACGCTCGGCGGCCACGTCGAGCGGCCGATGTCGCTCGGCTACGACGAGCTGCTCGCCCTGCCGAAGGCAAGCCAGGTCTCGACCTTCCACTGCGTCACCGGCTGGACGGTCAAGAACGTGCACTGGGGCGGCGTGCGGCTCGCCGACGTGCTCGCGCGGCGGCCAAACCGCCGGATCGGCGCACGCGCTCGAGTTCGTCTCGGCGGAGGTTCCCTACATCGACTCGCTGACGATGCAGCAGGCCGGGCTGCACGACGTGATGCTCGCCTACGAGATGAACGGGAAGCCGCTCCCGCGCGTGCACGGCGCCCCGGTCCGGCTCGTGATCCCCGAGATGTACGGCTACAAGAACGTCAAGTGGCTGAAGGGGATCAACCTCGTGCCCGAAGCCGAGCGACGGCTACTGGGAGCAGCTCGGCTACGACCGCGACGCCTGGGTCGGGCCACTCGAACGGGTACGGCGCATGAGGCCCGGCTACCGGCGCCGCTTCTCGCGGACCGAGCGGACGCTCCACTGGGCGAACGCCGTCTTCTTCTTCTTCCTGCTCGCGATCGGGCCTGATCCTCTACCTGCCGAGCCTCGCGATCCTCGTCGGGCGGCGGCCGCTCGTCCAGAGCGCTGCACTTCTGGTCGGGGATCGCCTGGGTCTGCGTGCTCGCTGCTGATCGTCGTGCTCGGCGACCGGCGCGGGATCCTCCGCAGCGGCACGCGAGGTCGACGGCTTCGACGCGACGACCTGCGCTGGCTGACTCGGCCGCCGCCCCGCGCCGCAGGGGCGCTTCAACGCCGGCCAGAAGCTCAACACGGCGCTCACCGCGGCGTTCGTCGTGCTGTTCCTCGTCTCGGGGCTGCTGCTCTGGTTCGGGGAGCGCGACACCCGGCTTCGCTTCGCGAGCACCGTCGTGCTCCACGACGGGCTGATGTACGCCTCGCTCGCGCTGCTCGTCGGGCACTCTACCTCGCCGTGATCCATCCGACGACCCGTCACGCGCTGCGGGGGATCACGCTCGGGACGGTGAACGAGGAGTGGGCCGACGCGCCACCACCCCAAGTGGAAGCCAGAATAGGCAGCAGATGTCAACCGTTCTGGTCGTCGACGACGAGCCGATCGTCCGCGACGTGATCGTCCGCTACCTCAGGCGCGACGGCTTCGCGACGCTCGAGGCAGCTGACGGGGATCGGGCCCGCGAGCTGATCGAGACAACGCGAGCTCGACCCTCGTCGTCCTCGACGTGATGCTTCCGGGAACCGACGGGCTCGAGCTGTGCCGCTGGATCCGCGGACGCTCCGATCTGCCGGTGATCATGCTCACCGCCCGCGGCGAGGAGGCCGACCGGATCGTCGGGCTCGAGCTCGGCGCCGACGACTACGTCACCAAGCCGTTCTCCCCGCGCGAGCTCGCCGCACGGGTGCGCACGGTGCTGCGACGGCCGGCAGCTCGAGCGACGCCAGCCGATGTGATCCGAGTTCGACGACGTCATCGTCGACAGTGCCAGCCGGGACGTGACGAAGGGCGGGACCGACGTTGCGCTGACCGCCCGCGAGTTCGACCTGCTCTGGTTTCTCGGCTCCAACCCACGGCGGGTCTTCTCGCGCAGCCAGATCATGGACCGCGTCTGGGGCCACTCCCCGGCGCTCGACAGCGGGCACGGTCACCGTCCACGTCCGGCGGCTGCGCGAGAAGCTCGAGCCCGACCCGGCCCACCCCACCCGGATCCACACGGTCTGGGGCGTCGGCTACAGGTTCGACCCGTGATCGCCGCTCGCGCTCGCGGTCGCCGTCTCAAGCCTCGCGAGTCGGGCTCGTCGTCGCCTACGGGCTGCGCGCCGTCCCGACCGTCTGGCTCCAGCTCGCCGCGCTCGCCCTCGTCTCCGTCTGCGTGCCGCTCGCGGCCGTGCTCGCGTCGGGCTGGGTGATGTTCCACATGGGCGCCGACCGCAAGATCCTGGCCGTCGCGGCCGGCTCGGCGACCGCCGCTGCCGGAGCCGGCCTGCTGCTGGCCCGCTCGATCTCGCAGCTCGCTGCGGCGCGTCGCCGACGCCTCGAGCCGCTTCGCCGTCCGGCGATCTCGCAGCTCGCGCCCCGACGGGCGGGCCGAGCGAGATCGCGCGAGCTGGCGGCGTCGTTCAACTCGATGGCCGCGAGCATCGAGGGGCTCTTCGATGCCCGTCGCGAGCTCGTCGCCTGGGCAAGCCACGACCTGCGCGCCCCGCTCGCCGCGATGCAGGCGATGATCGAGGCCGCCGAGGACGGGCTCATCTCCGCCCGAGGACTACCTGCCCGACGCTGCGCGACCAGGTGCGAACGCTCTCGACGCTCGTCGACGACCTCTTCGAGCTCGCACGAATCGACGCCGGGCGCTCTGACCCTCGAGCTCCAGCCGCTCCCACTCTCGGGTCTGGTCGACTCCGCGGTGCGGCAGCTGCAACCCGAGGCAGCAACGCGCAGACGTCGACCTCGTCGCCCACAACGAGGGCGAGACGACCGCGCCGGTCGCGCCCGAAAAGATCGAGCGCGTCCTCTACAACCTGCTCACGAACGCACTCCGGCACACCCCGTCGGACGGCCGGTCGACGTCAACGTCGGCCGGCAGAACGGCGACGTGCTCGTCTCGGTCGAGGACAACGGCGACGGGCTCGACGACGAGGCGCTCAGCCGGATGTTCGAGCGATTCTGGCGCGCCGACCGCGCCCGCTCGAGCGCAGGAATGGGCCTCGGGCTCGCGATCGCCCGCGGGCTCGTCGAGGCCCACGGCGGGCGGATCTGGGCCGAGAACAGCCCCGGTGGCGGGGCGCGGGTTTCCTTCACCCTGCCGGCCGGTGATCGTCGCCCGGTGCGGCAGGATCTCGCCCGGCCTCGGATTTAAGCGGCTGTTCAGACCCTCGACAGGGTCCGGCAAGCGACGGTCGCAAGGCTGGCAGCGAGCTCGGGGAATCGACCCCGAGCCGGCACAGGAGGCATGGATGAAAGGTTTTCTGGCTCTCGATCCTCGCGGCATGCTTGGCGGCAGGTGCACTGGCGGCAGCGGGGGCGCATCGGCCGCGAACGGCGGCCCGGGAGATCAGCCCTCCTTCGGAAACGCGCAAGGCCAGGGCGACCCGGACGGATTCGGATTCGGCGGCGGCGGTCGTGGCGGCTTCGGGCCAGACACGCGTCGTCGGTCACGTCTACGTCAACGACAACACGACGGGCATCAACACCGTCGCGGCATTCGACCGTCACGCCGATGGCAGCGCTGACACCCACGCCGGGCTCGCCGTTCGCGGTCGGAGGAGCGGGCACCGGCGCCGGGATCGCCTCTCAGGGCGCCCTCGCGCTGAGCTCGGACGGCCGTTATCTGCTCGCCGTCGACGGCGGCAGTAACCAGATCTCGGTCGCGCGGATGCTGCCCAACGGCGCCCTTGCGCCTGTCGGAGGGCCGGTCTCGTCGAACGGAGCCAATCCGGTCAGCATCGCGATCCACAACGGGCTCGTCTACGTCGCCAACCAGGGCACGGCGACGAGCACCGGCCAGACCAACTACACCGGGTTCGTCCTCGATCTCTTCGGGGGCCTGCACGCCCTCCCAGGCTCGACCGTCACGCTTCCGGACGCGGCCAAGCCCGGCGACGTGCTCTTCAACGCCGACGGCACACGCCTCGTCGGGACGGAGATCGCAAGCTCGGCGATCGACAGCTTCACCGTCGGCTTCTTCGGGCATCTAAATCCGGCGCCCGGCTCGCCGTTCGCCGCCCAGAGCTTCGTTCCGGCTCAGGGGTTCGGCCAGCTCGGGAGCGCGTTCAGCCCGGTCAACCCGACGCAGCTCTTCGTCTCCGACGCCCACGTCGCGGCAGGAGGGCCCGCTCCGGGTCTCGTCTCGAGCTTCACCGACAGTTGGAACGGCGTCCTCACCCCGATCGGCCCATCACCGGTGGGCAATGACGGAACCGCGTCGTGCTGGGTCGAGATCAGCCACGACGGCCGCTATCTCTTCGTCGTCAACACCGCCTCCGCGAGCATCTCGAGCTACTCGATCGCCTTCAACGGGGCGCTCACGTTCCTTCAGAGCACCCCGATCAAGGGCACCGGCCCGGAAGACGTACGCCTCTCACCCGACGGCTCGACTCTCTGGGTCGTCGACAGCGGCAGTGACGAGCTCAGCGCCTTCAGCGTCAACGGAGGCACCCTGACCGAGCTCGCAACCTCACCAACGGCGCTTCCCGCAGGCGCAAAGCCCGCAGGCATCGTCGTCACCTAGATCCGAACGGGAGGCAGGTGCTCGCGCGGCACCTGCCTCCCTCATCCTGTGGGCCTTCGGATTGCCCTGTCCGCGATCCTGGAGGATCTCGCAGGCTTACTTCTTGCTCGTCGCCGGCGGCTGTGGAGGGATCATCAACACGTCCGTGATCGTGTCGTCAAGCGAAGGTTCGGGCGTTCCGTTTGTGTTGAGCTCGTTTTGCCCTCGACGCACCGACGCCCCGAGATAGGGGACCAGTGGCATCTCGTACTCGAGGGCTGCGTTGCGCCTCTTGAGTTCCAGGTGCTCCTGGATCGCGATCGAGAACAGACTCGGGGCCTCGCGGGGCACGGGCAGAGCTCCCTCACTCGTTCGCCGGGGCGTCCATCGAGGCTAGACCCCTCGATCGTTGCCCACTGTTAGGTCTTTGCTGGCGGTTATCGAAAGAGCCGCCATCCCGTTATCGGCGGCAACCGAGAGCCGTTCTAGTGTGACCTGCGCTCTTCACCCTGAAGGCTTCCTGCTTCCGTTTCGCGCATGAGTGATTTGCGTCGGTGCGGACGAGGACGGTCGTCGTCGCCGTGTGGTCAACGGCGGTGAGGCGGACGCGGAAAGTGCCTCGAGTGAGGGGCGCTCGGAGCGAGAGCGTGTGTGAGCGGGTTGCACCCCGTGCACGATTGAGCGCCCATCGAATCGTGGCGGCGTCCGTTGCAATGCGGATGGCAAATCGCTGCCCGGGGCGCAGGATGATGCGCTTTGGGCTCACAGAGATGTAGCGGATCGTGACGATGCCGAGGGGTAGGGGTTTGGAACGGTTCCCGGCTGCATCTTGAGCAGCAATCGCGATCCGGTACCGCCCGGGTGGTTGTAGTCGAAGGCGAATCTGCCCGTTCCACTCGAGGACACCTCGGCGGGGTTGCTTGCGCGTCAGTTCGACCTGGTGCCCGTCGACGAGCAAGATTGCGTGGGCAGGTTCGTTCACCGCGTAGTGGACGAAGAGGGCGTCGTTCCGGCCGTCGCCGTCCGGCGAGATGTGTGTGTGCAGGTGGCCGACATGGACGATCCGGGGCGGCTTGGTGATGAGCCGGATCTCGTTCGGAAGGATGAATTCTCGGTTGTCGATCTTCACGACCGGCTGATAGACACCATCTGGAAGTCGACGGCCGTTTGGTTTGGTTCCCGCGAACGCGACCCGAACGGTGCCGCGCCGGTGCGTCCGTTCCGACAGGAGCGTCCGGACCGGAGCACCGTTTCGGTCGACCCAGATCTGTAGCCGAGCGCTTCGCCGGAGCTTGAAGACGATCCGGGCTCGCCGATGGCACGCGGTGGCCTGGCAGATGGGCGAGAAGATCTTGTCGACCTTGGTGCCGTAGATCGGGCTGAGCTGATTCTTCGCCGCTTCGGCGAGGGCGAACGCGCCCAGGGTGGCGCTGAGCAAGACGAGGCAGTACACGGTCGACAGAAACCTTCTGCGACGAACGGTCTGTCGACCGGCGTGGGCCGCACCGCTGCCGGTTGTTGTGGGCTGTTTCGATCGAACGAAGCTCTCGTTCGGATCGTCCGAACTCATCTATTCCACCTCGACCCGCAACAGTCGACTGGCGCGGTCGGCAACCGCCAGCGCGCGTTCGGTGCTCTCTGCCGTCGCGATGATGTAGCCGCGCCTGTCGGCGTCGACCTGCACGGGCCGAATCGTCTCTCCCAGCCGCAGGTAGAGCTCGGCGTCGAGGATTCCGGGGACGGCGCGAACCTGGTCCAGCCCCTCGATCGACACCAGCCGCCCGGTGGGGAGCACTCCCGGCGCTGCGGTGAGGAACCGAATTGCGATCGGCTTCGGCTGAGTTTCCTCGATGTCCTCGAGTGCGATCGACTGTCCCAGCGACTGCCCGAACGCGAGCTCGAGCAGGTCAACCCCGATCCCGTGGCGGACAAGGTCTGCCATCTGTCCTGCCGCCACACGAGCAGCGACCTCGACCACGAGGACATCGTCACCGGCGACCAAAAGCTGCGGGAAGGCGATCCCGTCCCGAAGACCGAGCGCCTCGACTGCCTCACGCGCGACCTGCTCGGCTCGCGCGAGCACGGGACCGGAGAGCGTCGCAGGAAAGAGATGGGCCCACCCGACCCCAAACCCGGGCCCAGAGGGTCTCAGCCTGTCAGAGACCGTCAGCACCCGCGGCCTCCCGCCGCTCACCACGGCGATCACGTTCAGCTCCCGCCCCGGCACGTACCGTTCGAGGATCGCCCGTCCAACCCGCGAATGGGCGAGCGACTCGTCAAGCCTCAGAGCGAGATCGGCTTCGCTTTCGAGCAGAAAGAGCCCGCGCTGCCCACCCGAGTCGACCGGCTTGATCACCGCGGGCGAACCCACGGCTGCGAACGCCGCCGACACGTCGTCGCCGCGGCGAATCACGACAAACGGCGGTTGCGGGCTCCCGGCGTCGTGAAGCCGCCCTCGCATCAAGCCCTTGTCCGTCATCAGCTGGGCCGTGGCCGAACCTATTCCGGGTAGCCCGAGCGCCTCGGCAACTCCGGCAGCAATCGGAACCGCACGATCCGACGAAATCGCAACCACGCCGCCGACCCGATGACGCCTCGCCACCGCGATCACACTTGGAAGATCGCTGAAGTCGACGACACCCGAGACGTCCGCCTCGGCAAACCCAACCGCGCCGGGGTCGCCATCGACGACCACCACTTTCAGCCCCAGGGCGTGCGCTCGGCGGATCGCCGGTAGCTGCGAGATGCTCCCCCCGAGAATCAGCACGGATGTCATTGCGCCGCCACGACCTGACAGTCGCGTCGGTAGCGCCGGGGCAGCGGCGATTTAGGACATCCGGCACCGGGAAAACGAGCCCGATCCGGCAAGCCGCGGCCTTTCTGGACCACGACACAACCCGTGCTGACGGCCACGCCGGTGTACTACGCGCTGCCGACCGCAGCAATCGTTAACGAGGATGTTCTTCAGGTTAGGCGCCGATGCCGGATTCGATCGTCCGCGCCGCGTGGATCAGGCCCGACGCAAACGTCGCGATCGCGAACACGCCGCCGAGTTTGCGTCGGTCCCTCCTCGCTGGGGCCCTCTCCGTTCTAAAGACCTCAGGGTCAACCGCTCGCTGCTCTACTCGAGCGCTGGTGCAACCTCGAGTGCCGGAGCGTGATGAGCCGGCTTTGTCGCCGCCTGCCGTTCTGCGACTGATGGCTCGTCGAGCCGAGTCCGCGCGAGGTACCAGACAAGACCGAGAATGAAGAGCGTCAAGACGAGGCTGACCCAACCCGGACCGAAGTTCAGGCCGCCACGTTTACGGGTTACCGCCGCCCAGTCGGACAGCGAGGCACCGAGTGGCCGGGTGATGATGTACGCGGCCCAGAAGCCGACGATGGGGTTGAGCCGAAAGCGCCAATAACCGATCGCCGGGACAGCAAACGCCGCCGCGAACAGCGCGACGGAGGCGAGATAGCCGAGGTGGAAACTCGTGGCGGTCATATCGCCCGCGGCGGTACCGAGCGCAAAGGTTGCGAGGACGGTTGCCCAGTAATAGTTCTCGCGCCGGCGGGTCGAGATGCTGTGGATCGAGAGCGTCCCCTCGCTCCGATACCAGGCGACCAACACGCCGGCAAGCACGACGACGTAGAAGCTCGTCGAGATCACATACGGGATCCCAAGCACCACATGAAGCGCGTCCGCAGCGGAGGTTCCGAAGACGGCAACCATCACGACGACAAGCCAGTAGCTCCACGCCTCGTAGCGCGTCTTCCTGAACTGGAGGCGCAACGCGAACCCGAGGCCGATCAGCATCAACGGCACCGCGATGACCGGGCCGATCCTTTGATTCATGAAATCCGACGTCGTCTCACCCATCGCGGTCGTGAGGATCTTCGCGAGCCAGAAGTATCCCGTGACCTCCGGAACCTTCAGCGCCATCTCCCCAGCCCGAGCCGGTGTGGTCCGTCCGTCGCTGTCCTGCGCAGGCAGACGCCTGTGGATTGTGCGGTTCATGCGCCTCCGATGTCGAAGTCACCTTGCTCGCCATCGTCGGCGACAAGCGGGTATCCGTCTTCAACGATAGTTCGGCGAAGATGAGATCGCGATTAATGAATCGGAACCCCGTGTTAATGAATCGGAGCCCTATGCGGGGGCCCGGTCTTGCTGCAACGGTCATGCCGGTTGGAATACCTCGCACACTCGCGGGCTCACTCGCTCCCCGACGAGTGCTCCGCAGGAGACCCTTCGGGCTTCATCGCGAAATGAAGCTCCGGCCATCAGTTTTGGTGCCGCGCCGCCCTCGCCCGGATGCTTCGCGCAGCTACGCGGCAGTCAGCTTCCCTTCAGATCTAACGGACTACGCTCGTGTGGGTGGCGCGCCGGATCCTCTCGCCCAGGGGAACCCAGGCTCTTATGCTCGTCGTAGTCGCCTCCAGCGCGCTCGATTTCGTCGAGCACGAATACGTCGAGGGAACGCTGAAGCTTGCTTTTGCCTTCGTGGTGATCGTTTACGCAGATGTGGTTCGGCGCCGCCGCTCCGTTCCCGCGAAGGGGGATTCCGGTCTTTCCGCGCCCGGTCCAGAGAGCCTCGTGCTCGGCGATGAGATGCCGGCAGTCGTGGCCGGCGTTGCCTGGGAGCCCAACGCCCTGCCCCGGATCGCCGCGATCCTCGACGATGCCGCCGCAGGCGCCGCCTCCGAAGCAGGGGGAGCGACACGCGAACAAGTCGGTCACGCATTGGCTCGCTTCTTGCCGCTGGTTCGGGTGCGTCTCGAGGACGAGCTCGGCGACGGCACTTCGTTGCGGGCGGAGGCACTTTTCGTCCTTGCGCAAGCGCGGCTTGCACAGCTGGGCGGCGAGATCGTCCCGGGTGACCGAGAGCAGGTCTTCATCTCGATCTTGAACGAGAGACTCGGCATGTTCGCGCGCGAACAGGGAGCACCGATCGCTGCGCTAGGCGACGACGCCTTCGAGCAGGCGGTGAACGAGTGCGCCGCCGTTCTCCAGCTCTCGCCAGAGCTCGGGCGCGAGCTCGCACGACGAAACCTGGGCAGGCCCTGAACCCGTCATCGCTCGAAGCCGTATGCCTCGGCAGCGCTTGCTTCGGCCGGTCGGAGTGTCGTGCAGTCCACCTGCCAGGGCTAGGTAGGGCACACAAAGAGAAAGGGCCGCTTTCACGGCCCTTCCCTGCGCTACTCACCTATTCACTGGGTCGTATCGAAGGCTAATCGCGGTACATGAGACGTCCATGAAACCCGGTCGGGTCGGCGAACAGCTCGTGGTAGGAACGTGGCAGCTCTCCGTCTCCCGCATCCTTTACGCCTCTGGAGCAGAGGCCCTCAGCGGACGCGCACCCGGATCGTCTTGAAACCGGTGGCGCCCACGATCCGCAGTCGTAACCGGTCGGCCCCGGCGTGTCGGGCCCCCTTCGGGAACGTGAGGGCAAGCGCGTGAGCGCCTCCGTTGACGGCTTTGCGCCAGGTTGCGAGCCGGCGGCCGTGTGCGTCGAGTAGCACCAGCACGAGGCGGGCTCGCCTCGAGAGCTTCAAGCGCAGATGCAGGACGGCGCCGCGCGTGCCCAGCTTCACCGGCTCGATCCCCGAGACCTCGAGCGACGCAGGCTTTGCCACGGCGACCTTGGCGGGGCCCGTTGGGCCGGCGCCGGTGGAGACATTCGGCGCCGGAGCGTTCAGCGTGATGCCGTAGCTGACCGTTCCATCGGATGGGTTGGCATCCCCGGGGGAGGAGGACGTCGTCGTCGTCAGCACGAGCGTTCCGAGCGCATCGACTCTCACCGTCGCAAGCACCGTGGAGGTGAGCCCCGGCGGGAAGAAGTCGAGGAAGCAGGTCACCGTCTGGCCGTTCGCGTTACACCCGGGGCCGCGGTCGACCTTCGTCCCGAGCAGGGTCACTCCGCTCGGGAGGCCGAGTGTGAGCGTCGAGGCGCTGGAGCTGCCGCCGGCATTCAGCACCGTCACCGCGTAGGTGAACTGGTCGCCGATTGCGTGCGGAAGTGGAGCTGCGCTGACCGCGACATGGAGGTCGGGCGCTGCGCCGCCACCCCCGCCACCGCCCCCAGCACCTCCACCGCCGCTTGGCGACGAAGCCGCGGGTGTGACGCTGTTCGAGCCGATCGATGCCGGCCCCGGCCCGGCCGCGTTCGTCGACGTGACGGTGAACGAGTAGCTCGTCCCGTCGGTCAGCCCGGTGACGGTGATCGGGCTGCCGGTACTCGAAGCTGTGGCGCCGCCCGGCGAGGCAGTGACGGTGTAGGAGGTGACCGCGGCGCCGTTGTCGGTGCCGGGAGGCGTGAACGCGACGCTCGCCTGCCCGTCGCCGGCGGTCGCGACGACATCGCTCGGCGGGTCCGGGGGCGTCGCGTAGGCGACGTTGCCGACGGCCGAGCCCGTATTCGAGCCGTCGTCGACCGTCCACAGGATCTCCCTGCTGCCGCTCGTCGACGTCGTGCCGGCGAAGGTGACCGTGCGCAACACGGCCTGGTAGTCGGCGAGTGTGTCCGTTCCGCTCAGAGTGAGTGCTCCATTCGAGTAGGAGGCGTTGATCGCGGTCCCCGTCGTGTCGGCCGCGAGGACGTCGCCGGCCGTTGCACCGGACGAGATCTCGATGGATGCCGAGGTGAGCGTCGGGCTGGCGGTATCGCCGATGCTCAGCGACGGATCCAGGACGACAGATGCGCCTCCCGCGCCATACGTGACCGTATTTCCCGCGCTCGTGAGCGCGAGCGGCGGAGCAGGGGCGGTGACGCTCTCGACCTGCGCGCTGCTCTGCCCGTCGATCGTCGTCGTGACGGTAGGAGTTCCGACATCGCTGTCGAGCATGTAGAAGCTCGCTCCGGGCGATCCGGCCGGGACGGTGAGCGTGAGCGTCGGTGTCCAGGGCCCGCTCGCGCTGGTCGAGAACGAGCCGGCGGACGAGCTTGACGCCACCGCAACCTGCTCGTCGATCGGAAGCGTCGTGGCGACGCCTCCGATCTGGAGCTGCACGCTCAGCGGCCCGCTCGCAGACCCGGCCGTCAGCGACAACGCGGCCGACATTATCGGCGCAGTCGTGGGCGTCCACGAGGAGAAAGCGCTCCAGGCGTTCGTGAACGCGGCGCCGCTCACATCCGCGGTGCACCAGGGGGACTGGCAGGCGCCGGCGCCGGGGCGGCCGGGTCGGCCGAGTCCTGGATCGCCTGGGCAAGCCGTTCGACGCAGATCGGCCTCTTCGGCGTTGAAGTCGCTCGTCGAGAGCCCGAGCGAGTTCGACGGCGACCAGGCGAATCCGATCCGATCCGCGCTCAGCCCGAGCGAGGCATCGTACGAACGCATCGCGTCGACCTGCGCCGAGACGTAATCCTCCATCTGGTCGTACGGAACGGCGGTGTACCCGAAGGCGGAGCCCCATGCCCAGGCCGCGTTCGCCAGCGGCCCGTAGCTCGAGGCCAGGTACGACTGCGCGACTGCAGCCTCGGAGGGCGCTACCGCCGCAAGCTCGGGCAACTGCTCGAGGTACTGCTCGAGGTGGCCGAGCCGCGTAGCGACATCGGCGCCGGCGACGCCGTACTCGCGGATGTCCCCGTAGGTCTCCTGCATGAAATCGCCCACATAGGCGCTCATATCCGACCAGAACCCGGGATCCTGGAGCCACGACTCGACCCGTGCCTTGTACGTATCGAGCGAGGTCGTCGGCTGGCCGATGCCGGTGACGAAGACCACGCCTTTCGAGGTCAGCGCCGGGCCTCCCCCACCGTCGTAGAGGCCACGGACGAAGTCGCGGATGTTCTGCCTGCTCATGCCCGTGCCCTGCCGAACGGCGGTCGAGAGCTCGTTGACTGCCCACGAATCCCCGGCACTGACGTCGAACCCGGCCGCGGCCATCCGGTTGCGTGCTTCGACTCCGGCCTGGTACCAGGACTGGTTGTTGGTCGAGACCCAGCTCTGCCACGCGGTCACGTTCACCTCCGCGAGCGCGTGGAAGTTAGGGCCGAGCGCGCGGATCTGCGCGGCCTGCCCGGCTCGCGGTTCGGTCTTGTCCGAGACGAGTGGCGGCACCGAGATCTCGTACTCGGCGCAAGGTGAAGACTGGGCTGCAAGGGCCTGCGCCAAGCCGATCCAGTCGCTCGCAGCGTAGAAGACCGCACGAAGCGGCCGGCAGCCGGCATCGGCTTTCGCTCCTGCCCGGGCCGGCACGAAGGCGGCACCGAGAAGGCAGGCAACGATGACGGCCCCGAGTAGCGCGGCTCTCTTGGTCCTCGCCCCACCGCTTTGTGTTGTACCCCCAGGAACACAGGTGTACCCCCAGCAACACATCCACCGGCACCGTCGTGTGGGTGCGCGGTCGCATTGCAACGCGGCCCGGCTGTCGAGCCATCCCCGAAGCGGCCGCCGTCATGGGCTCTCAACGACCTCCCCTCGACGGTTGGGAACCGAAGGAAAAACCCCTTTGCCTCCGTGATCCGGTCCCGGCTCGGCGGCTCTCAGCCCGATTGCCGGCCCCGATAGACCGGGGCCGGCAAAGGGTTTGGGATCGAAGGTGGGAACTGCTCGTGGTTCAGCTGACCTTCAGGCTGAGCGAGCTCGTCGCTTGCCCTCCACTCGTCGTCACCGCGATCTTGCCGCTCTTGACCTTGCTCGGAAGCGTGATCGTGAGCTCGGTGGGAGAGACGACCTTGAACGTTGCCGTCATACCGTCGACCTTCACGGTCTTCGTGCCCGTGAGATTCGTGCCGTGGATCGTGATCATGGCCTTCGCTTTGGCTTTGACGGGTGCGAAGCTCGCGATCGTGGGCTTCGCGATCTGGCTTGCGGCGAAGGCGGGTGACGCAATGACTCCGACGGCAAGGGCGGCGGCGGTGGCAATCGTGAGCCGGATGCGGTTCGAGGAGTACATGGTGGTGCTCCTTCCGTGGTTGGTGTTTCGGGTCGGCCTGGGCCGTGGTGAGACCTTCTGGGGCGCGGTTAGACCTTTCCTGGCCGCGGTTAGACCTTCGGAGTCGAGCTGGGGCGTTTGACGCGGTGCACGCCGAGATCGTGGAACGGATGGGCGTCGCCGGCCGGGAGTAGGCCAATCAGGGCGAGGGCCGAAGGGAGGCGGCGGTAGTACCACATCTCCGCGGTGTGGGCCCAGGTGCCTTCGACCCCGAGGACCGGGGCTCCTGGGTTGAGCTCGATGATTCGGTCGAATAGGGCTTTGGTGTTGCGCGCCTGGTCGATGACGACCTTGTCGCGGGTGCTCCACCAAAGCTCGAGTGGAACCTCCGAGTAGGCGAGGGCGCCCGCCTGATCGAGAGGGCTCCGTCTCGCGTAGGCGATCGGGTCGTTGCGCGGTGTGCCGCCGACCTCGAGTCTCGCGAGCCGTCGCAGAGGTCGCTGGGAGCGAACGAGCCTGAAGTCGCGGTAACGGAGCGCGAAGTTCGTGTCGGCGTCGAACGAGATCGCGCCCGCGAACTCGTGTGGATGGGCTGCGACAAGCAGGAGCGTTTCCTGACCGCCCATGCTTCCGCCGACGGCGTAGATCCGGGCTCGATCGATCCGTAGCCAAGGCAGAGCGTGTTCGACGATGGCCGGCATGCGGGCGAGATCCGCGATCTGGCCGGGCGCGCCCCACGAGTCCAACGTCAGCCGGCGTCCCTGCCCTTCAGGATTGACGACTGCGAAGCTCCCGATCGCCGGAAGCGGCCCCCAGAGACGGACGTTGTCTCGGGCCTTGACGCCGCGTCCGTGTGGAGAGATCGCGAGCGGGATAGCGGGATCGTCATGAGGTCCGTACCAGGCCGGAAGGATCACGTACGCGTTCCGTTCCCGCCCATCCCAGGCGCGGTAATGGATCGTCCAGACCCGGGTCGAACCGGATGCCGCGGTGGCGGCGGTCGGGAAGGCGGCAACGGCAACGACCGTCAAGGCAGCGATCACCGCAGTCCGAGTACCCGGCCGGACCAGCACGGGAACGCGGCCCAATCCTCTCCGAGGCTGCCGTTCGATCTGCATGCCCCAGGTCTACGCCGCGTCAGCCCGAGCAACAATCGTGCTTGTGGATGTTCTCCGGGGTGGTGTTCGGGAACCGGATGGAGGATGCGCGACCTCCTCCCATTGATCCCCCCTCTGTCCCGGACCCCTGCGTCGATACTTGGCGTGATGGGCTCGCCGGCGATCGGTCGCGATGACAACCCGCAGGTCTCGAGTGGCCGTCGGCACGAAAGCAGCTCCCGTCGAGGTTCCGCAGGGCCCGGACTGGACGCGTCGCGGCCGGCACATAGGATCCGTCGCATCTCCAACTCGACGGAGCCCATAGGTGTCCTCGTCGCGGATGATCACCCCGTCTTTCGCGAGGGAGTCGTCCGGGTGCTCCAGGCGAGCGCGTCAATCGAGGTCGTGGCCGAGGTCGAGGACGGCCGGCAAGCCGTGGATCGCATAGAGGCGCTCCGGCCGGACGTCGCGCTCCTCGACTACATGCTTCCCGAGCTCGACGGGATCGAGGTGATCCGGTCGATCGTGCGATTGGCCCTCCCCACTCGGGCGCTGCTGCTTTCGGCCCACAACGAGAGTACGGTCGTCTACGACGCGCTCCAGGCGGGGGCGGCCGGCTACCTTCCGAAGGAATCGAGCAGGGAGCAGATCGTCGAAGGCGTCCTCAAAGTGGCCCGAGGCGAGGCCGTGCTGCCCGCCGATGTCGCGGCCGGCCTCGTGGGCGAGATCAGGATGCGCGCCCCGACCGCCGGGCCGACCCTGACCGCTCGCGAGCGGGAGATCCTCACCCTGATCGCGGAAGGAAAATCGTTCCCGGAGATCGCGGAGCAGCTGTTTCTCGGCGTGACGACGGTAAAGACCCACGTGCAGCACCTGTACGAGAAGCTCGGCGTCTCGGATCGGGCTGCCGCAGTCGCCGAGGCGATCCGCAAGCGCCTCATCGAGTGAGGGCTGCGTGACCGAGACCGGTCTCGCCGGCGCAGCTGAACGGCGGGTCGCGTGGCTCCGAATTGCGGCCGTCATCTTGATCGTGGCCGCCGAGCGGCTGCCACACCCGAATCCGAACCGGGGCACGTTCTCGGATGCCGCGATCGCGGTCCTTGTCTACGCGGTCGCACTCCTCGTCGCGGCGCACGTGACCACGATCACGCGGAGGGCTTCACTTGCCGCGACCGCGGGCGACGTCGTCGCGATCAGCGTTCTCGCGTACCTCTCGGGTGGTGCCTACTCCGAGGCCCGCCTGGCCTACTTCTTGATCCCGATCACCGTCGCCTTCCGTTTCGGCTGGATCACCACCGCGATCGCCAGCGGAACCGTGATCCTTGCCTATGACGTTCAGGCCGTCACCCATCCCGCACGTCACCTTCCTGACGCTGCGAACTTCGTCGGAGTCCAGATGGGTTACCTCCTGTGGATCGGTACCGCAGCGACACTCTTCTCCGCCCTCCTCGACCGCCGCACCCGTGAGCTCGTCCAGTTGGCGCGAGCACGGAGGGAGCTGCTCGCCGAGGTGATGAGTGCCGAAGACACCCAGCGGCGCCTCCTTGCCGAGGGCCTTCACGACAACGCAATCCAAACCCTTCTCGCCGCGCGACAGGACATCGAGGAGGCCGAGGCCAAGACCGATGCGCCTACGCCCGAACTCGACCGCGCCCACTCGGCCCTCACCCAGACGCTCGCCGATCTGCGAGGCGCCATCTTCGAGCTCCACCCGCACGTCCTCAACCAGGCGGGATTGGAAAAAGCGATCCAGGCCGTCGCCGAACGGACGAGCCGGCAAGGCCGATTCGACATCGACCTGTACCTCGATTACCCGCGCAGACACGCGCACGAGACTCTGCTGTACAACGCAGCGCGCGAGTTTCTCACGAACGCCGCAAAACACGCTCGGGCCACAAAGGTCACGCTGAGCCTCACGCTCTCGGAAGATCACAACTCGCTTGTTCTCGTCACACAGGACAATGGGCGCGGATTCGATCCCTCGACTCTCGACGGACGGGTCACCGAGGCCCACATCGGGCTTCTCTCGCAGCGGGAGCGGATCGAGGCAGCCGGAGGTCAGCTCGAAATTGTGTCGGAGCGAGGTCGCGGGACCACCGTCACAGCGCGCCTGCCGACGTCGTGACGGCTCTGCCGAACCGCGTCTCCCAAAATCGAGCGATTGTTGTCGGAGCGGAGTGCGAGCACGTTTCTGACGCTGGGCGCTCCCAACCGGCAAAGAGAGCCCGTGGTCGGCGCCGGGCTCGCCGAAGTTAGTCTGACGCGAGAGATGAGTGCGCCTCGCGTCGCAGGCATCGCCCGTGCGGGCCGAAGGAAGCTGCTCGGCTCGCTCGCGATTCTCGTCGCGCTCGGCGCGGTCTTGCCCATCACCTCGTCCCGGGGCTCGACGGCGCCGGCGTCATGGCCGTCGCGTTACACGACGAAGTTCATGGTCGCCTGCGAATCGAGCCTCGGCATCGACTTGCACGAGGAGAAGGTCGTGTGCCGCTGCGCGCTCGTCAGGGTCGAACGCGTGACCACGTGGAAGCAGGCGCAGGCTGCCGAAAAGACGACCAACCTCCGGCTCGGCTCCGCCATCAGCGCCTGCCTCCCGAACCGGTTTCGCATCCCGACCGATGGCTTGAAGCCATAGGGGGCAGCCTGGCGCCACCAGAGTGGCCGAGCGACACCAGACTTCATTCTGCAATGAGCTCTAAGCTGCGGCCTGGCGGCGTGCCGCTCGGCGGTCGAGGAGGTGTGACAGCCAGATCGAGCCCTCGTAGAGGACCGCGAGGGGCAGGGTTTCCACGATCGTCGTGACCGGGTCGACGCCGGGTAGCGCGACCCCGATGCAGGCGACGATGAAGTAGCCGATGCGGCGATTGCTTCTGAGCTTGGCCGTGGTGAGGATTCCGAGTCGGGTCAGCCCGATCACGAAGAGGGGAAGCTCGAACACGAGCGCCATCGCGAGCAGCACGTGGGTGCAGAAGGTCAGGAACGGCTTTGCCTGCGGGATGTAATGGAGCTGGGCCGAGTTGTAGTTGGTGAGGAAATGCTCGGCGGCGGGGAGCGCGACGTAGTAGCCGAACGCAAGCCCAAGCCCGGCGAGCACGGCTGCGAGGAGCACGAACCAGCGGATCATCTGCGCCTGGTGAGTGCTCGACCGCCGGGGCGAAAAACGCCCAGATCTGCCAGAAGATGACCGGTAGGGCGAGAACGAATCCGAAGTAGATGCTGACCCAGAGCGAGGTCATGAAGGCCTCGCCGGGAGCGAAGGTGACGAGCTTGTCCTGGTAGCGGCCCGGAAGCGATTGCTCGAGCAGGTGGATGAGCCGGGCGTGGAGGACAAACCCGGCGACCGCTCCGACTACGAGCGCGCCGAGGCAGACGAAGATCCGGGCGCGGAGCTCGTCGAGGTGCTCGACAAGCGACGCCTCCTCGCCGTGATCGAGGCGCCGTGGCGCCCGGAGCTTCGGCAGACTCAAGCGCAGACATCGTGGTTACGCGTCCAGCTCTGATTCAGGGACGGACTGCAACGACGTGCTCGGCGACCGTTGCGGTCGGGAGCTTCGCGTGGCTCTCGGTCATGCCGCTGACGGAGTCTTTGAACTCGCGCATCCCCGTTCCAAGCGAACGCCCGATCTCCGGAAGCCGCTTGGCTCCGAACAGCATCAATGCGAGCACGAGCAAGAGCACGATCTCGAGTGGTCCGATGCTTCCCATCATTTTCCTCCCTAGCTTTCGGTGTGAACGAGCAGGCGATGTGGCTGTAAGGCCGTGAGGTGCCGGGTTCGGTGCCGTTGGAGCACCGAACCCGGCGTAGAGCCGAGGGTTAGCCGACGATGAAGCCGGTTCCCTTGACTGCTGTGAGGATCTGGGCCATGGTCTTGCCGGCTGCGAACGCCGACGGGGCCGGGTAGGGCGCAGCACCGTGACGGCGGATGTCGGCGATCCAGGCGGCATGCCAGGCCTCGACCGGGAGAATCGACCCGGCGGCACCGAGCACCGTCTTCGACTTGATGTTGCCGACCTGGCCGAGGTAGGCGCTGACGCCGGTGTACTCGAGCACTTCCGAGGTTGCCTGGAACTGCTTCTGGTTGCCGGTCGTGCCCTTGAAGTCGAACTTCGGCTGGGCGACGGCCTTGCTCCCGAGCGCGCCCTTGAGGGCACCGACGTGCGCCGCCTCGTGGCCGGCGACGACCTTCGCGAAGGTCTTCGTCTCGCCGCTGAGAGCACCCTTCATCACTGCCTCGGAGTAGAAAGCGGACTCGAGGTACTCGAGCGTCAACGCGAAGTTGAGGATGTCGACATCGCTCGTTCCCGCCGCCGAGGCAAGCTCCGGCAACGCACCCAGAAGGGCGCTTCCGCCGACCAGTGCACCGGCACCGATGCCGGCCTTGCGTAGAAACGCGGAACGGGTGTGGGAGCTCGACCTTGGACGCGGCTTCCTCGATCGCGCCGTCGGTATCGATCTCTTCCATCGAGAAGATCTCTGACATGTGGAACCTCCGGATCTGTTGAATGTGAGAAGCCCTCGCCAGGCGTTCGACATGGAGACGATTCGTGCGGCTTCAGCTCTGATTGACCCAAGTGGTTCGTCGGGTGTCACCGTCCGGTTCGAACTTGTCTCCCGCTCGGGAGTCGAGGACCGGATCGACAGTCGAGAATCGCCCTCGGCCTCCCGGCGGTTGCGCCGCCCCGCGGCTCGCAATGGAGCGCGCTCGACCAAGTCAGCGCCCCGCCCGGCTGGGCGCGATCTAGCGGACTGGTGAGGAGTTGGCAACGCGCTGCATCCGGCGCTCAAAGGCCGGCTCTGGGTATCGACACCGACACGCGTACGGCCGGCGGCACCTCGACGACAAGCGGCGGTCGCGGTTACTTGAACGGTACGGTGACGGGCCCGGGCAGGCGTCGGTAGACGGCGAAGAAGTCGCGGTCGTCGGGGACGAGGTAGCGCGTCGCGGGCTGCTGGTAGTTGGGCACGACCTTGACCGGGCTCCAGACCGCCGTGGTGGCGTGTAGGTGATCAGCGTCGGCCACTCCGGGTTGATGTCGAGCTGCATCGCCCGCACGGCACCGGCGCGTTGCAGGATCTGCGCGAGCGTGGTCACCGTCTGGTAGTCCGCGGCGGCATAGATCAGGTTGCCGTGCCGGTCGATGCCGGCGCCGGTGCGCCATACGCGGACCGCGTTGCCGAGCGTGTAGCCCCACTGCGAGCTGTCGTTCAGGGCGGGTTGAGGCGCCCGTGGTCGACGATCAGCGGCAGGCTCTGCCGCGCGAACGCGATGCCGCGGCCCGCGACCGGGCCGCCGGTCCAGGTCTTCGATATCGACACGGCCGTCGCGGTAGGCGATGAGCGTCGCGAGGCCCGTCTTTCAGCGGCTCGTACAGCCTGCCCGCCGATCGACGATCCGTTCTGGCCGTCGCTGTAGATGAAGCCGCCGTTGAACGTCGCCAGCAGCCGCCAGCGCTGGTCCGGAGGGCACTGACATCGGCCCCCGCACCGGCGCGTTCGGCGGCTCGTACCGGCCCGGATAGAACGCGAGCGGATGTCCGGGTGTGGTCGAACCAGGCCACGTAGGCAACGATCCGCGGGTAGTCGCGTCTCGGTGCGGAACGTCGTCACGAGCACCGGCGGGCGTCCGCGCACGACGGGCCCGGTGCCCGCTCCACACGCCTTCGCCAGGCGAGTGGATGTGGCGAAAACAGGCTTGATCCGCGGCGGCGGCGGCCGATCGGTGATCCGGGGCGCGGCCCCGGAGTGGTGCGTGACCGCGCCGTCTCGACGGTCAGCGGCACGCCGACCCCGACCGTCGGAAGCGCCTGTGAGCTGCGGGCCGCCCTTCTCCGGCGCCTTCCAGCTGTAGTAGTAGTGCTCCACCTCGTCGACCAGCCAGTTGCCGTGATGCGCTCTGAGCCACTCGACGCTGCGCGGCCAGAGCGGCAGGCTCGACGGCTGCATCATCGTCGTCGTGTACGAGTAGACCGCCGGCGACGAGAGCCCGAGGACGATGACCGCTATCGCGAGCCGAAGCCGGCGCCGACGACGTCGACGACGTCGGCGACCGAAGCGTGAAGGCTGTCCAGGGTGAGCGCTCCGATCCAGAATGGACAACGTATCTAGTGATGATGAGCACACAATGAGCCACCTTTGACCAGACAGCCCGAATCACCCCGGGTCGACCCGGCGTCGAAGCTCGGGATGCGTCCTCGCGACGACGCTCCGCGGCGCTCGGCATCAGTGCTCTCGTCCTCGTTGCGACGACCCTTGCGGTGGTTTCGGCCGCCGCTTCGTCGCCTGGAAGTGGGTTCGACGTGCATGTCTTCCACTTCGTCGATCGCACGCGGATGATCGCCCTCCCCGGCGGACGGCGGGTCTATCGACCGGTCACGACCATCGTCCGGTACCCATCGGCGGGCGGGCGGTACCCGCTTATCGTCTTCGGCCACGGGTACGCCGTTACTCCGGCCGTCTATCGGCGCTGCTGAAAGCCTGGGTCCGAGCGGGTTACATCGTCGCCGCGCCGGTCTTTCCGCTCGGAAACGCAAACGCGCCGGGCGGGCCGAACGAATCGGACCTCGTGAATCAGCCCGCCGACATGCGCCTGGTGGTCACCCGCCTCCTGGCGCTCGACGCCCGCGCACACAGCTTGCTGCACGGTCGGATCGATCCGCAGCGGATCGCAATCGCAGGCCACTCGGACGGCGCCGAAACCGCACTCGCAGTCGCGTACGACAGCCGCTACCGGGACCCGAGGGTTCGTGCGGCCGTGATCCTCTCCGGGGCGGCAATGCCGGGGATGGGCCCGTTTCCTGCCGACGGCCCCCCACTCCTCGCCGTGCAAGGAACAGCCGACTCCACGAACGCTCCCTCCAACACCCTCTCCTACTTCCGGCTCGCCGCTCGGCCCAAGTTCCTCGTGCTGCTGATCGGGGCTTCGCACCGGCCCCCGTATACGACCGAGGAGCCACAGCTGCATATCGTCGAACGCGTCACGATCGCGTTTCTCGACCACTACCTCAAAGACGATCCGCTGCACTCGCTCCTTGTGGCGGCCCGCAACCCCGGCGTTTCGTCACTCGAGGCCGATCCGTAGCCCCGTCACCATTGTCCGCACCGCGCGAGTGGGACCGCTCGCGCGTGTTCGCTTGCGGGCAGCGACGAGACCGCACGGGCCGAGAGCAGGATGACGCTCGTCGATCGGGCGCGATGGGTGGCGCGAGGGACGGACATCGTCCTCAAGAAAACCAGGGAGCCCCAATATCCAAGCGATATTGGGGCGACCGAGGACGCAGCCTCGCGGCGCCCAGCGTGGCGGAGCGACACCAGACTGGATTCTGCAATGAGCTCTTAGCTCGACACGAGCGGTGCGGGAACGCCGGGGAGCGTGAAGCGCCGCGGGCGCTTCGCGATCCTGAGCAGCGGCTGCTCGACGAACCGGTACGAGAGCGTGACCGCAACGGCGGTGAGGAGCAATGTCAGCGGCACGTCGTGGCCGGTCAGCGAGAGCAGCGGGTAGTGCCAGAGATAGATCCCGTAGCTCGTCCGTCCGATCACACCCAGCGGCCTCGCCGAGAGCGCCCTTGCGGCGAGCCCATCCGGCCGTTCGAGCAGAGCGAGCATGAGCGTCGCCGCGCACGCCCCGAACACCGGCACGAGCACGTACGCGTCCGGGGTACCGAAGAGCACGACCGTCGGGATCATCAGGCCGAGGGCCACGCTCACCTTGCGGCCTGAGATGTGAGCCTTTCCACCGGCACGGGCGGTCGCGACGGCACAGCCGAAAAGGAGTGGCGCCAGGTGGACGTTGGTTCCGCTCCAGGTGGCGAGCGGCCCCAGATCCGGACCGACGACGTAGGCCACGACGACGACTGCGAACCCGCCCGCGATCAGGAACCAGGTCAGCGGGCGCCACCGCAGCCGACTCAGCAGAGCAACGATGACGACGGGCCAGACGATGTAGAACTGCTCCTCGATCGCGAGCGACCAGAGGTGTCCCAGGCCGGGCGAGATCAGATTCGGTGCGATGAAGTTGGCGGCGTACGAGAGGCCGATCAGGGCATCGAGCGGCCCGCGCCAGCCCGAGTGGACGACGAAGACCTGGTAGCTCGCGAAGGCGGTCAGCATCAGGCTGAGAGCGGGCAGCAGTCGCAGGGCGCGACGACGGTAGAACGCGCGCAACGAGATGTGCCGGTTCGCCTTCCATTCCTGGATCAGGAGGTTCGTGATCAGGTAGCCGGAGAGAACGAAGAAGAGGTCGACGCCAAGCGTTCCCGCCTCGACGTGCCAGCAATGAGCAATGACGACAGAGATGATCGCGATCGCGCGAAGACCGTCGAGCGAAGAGACTCGTTTCATGCCGTGCAGCCCATCTCGCCAAAAACCCCCCGTCCAAAGGACGTTCGAACCGGGGGCGTGACCTCGGCCTGCAATGGGCGTTTAGAGCTCATGTGTGCCGCCATGGTTCTCAAACCCTTGTTTGCTGCACCTTCTGCGTCGCCGCCCCGTTGGGTGGATGTACCCACCCGTAGGGGCAACGGATCGCGGCCGCGGTAGACCTGCCATCAAGTCGAACAAGGTCGGCAGCTCCTTCGCCTACGAGGTTGCGGCCACTGCGTCTGCACCGGCGGATTTCCTGGCCTTCGAGATTCCGGGCAGCTCCTGCGCCGCGGCGGCCTCCGCCTACAGCCGAAGCTCGGCACGGATCCACGAAGCCGTTCCTGCGGGCACGTTCAACGTCACGTTCAACCTGGTCGCAGAGCCGGCCGGCACCTTCGCTCTGTGCGTCTACCTGGTGAGTCCCACGTCGAGCGGCACCGAGGCCCACGCCGGGGCTCACTCGACGAATCACGTCTGATCAGGCCGCATGGAGCTGCGGCAGTGGGGTGACAGCCTGACCGGCGGGCCGGTCGAGCAGCGGCCCCAGCTCGGCGGCCGGAAGCGGCCGCGACAGTGCATAGCCCTGGATGAGGTGGCAACCGGCGTCGGCCAGCATCTGCCAGGTGCCCTCGTCGTCGACTCCTTCGGCCACGACGCGCTTTCCGAGCCGTTCGGCAAGCTGGATCATCGTCACGACGATGGCGGCATCCTCCGGGTTGGTGGCCATCTGAGCGACGAACGACCTGTCGATCTTGATCTCCGTCACCGGCAGGCTCTTGAGATGGCCGAGCGACGAGAACCCGGTGCCGAAATCGTCCAGGGAAAGCTCTACCCCGAGCTCGTCCAGGCTCATGAGCACATCGCGGATCCGGATCGGATTGGAGAACACCGAGCTCTCGGTCACCTCGATCACAAGGGCGCCGGCCGGTAGCTGGTGGCGGTCGAGGGCCTCGGCTATCTGCCGGGGCAGGTCTTCGTCGAGAAGATCGGCAACGGTGACGTTGACACACACGTGCAGGTCGATCCCGGCGCGCCGCCAGCTCGCGCATTGCGCGAGCGCCAGATTCATCACCCGCCGCGTGAGTGCCCGCGTGAGCCCGGTCGCCTCGGCCAGCGCGACGAAGTCGTCCGGCCCGAGCAGCCCGCGGACCGGGTGCCGCCAGCGGGCGAGCGCCTCCACGCTGACGATCCTCCGCGTCGAGGCGAGGGCCTTCGGCTGGAACTGGAGCTCGATCTCGTCGCCGGCGAGTGCCTGGGCCAGATCCGCGGCGAGAGTGAGCCGGTCGCGTGAGTTCGTGTCGCGTTCGACCGAATAGAGCTCGCGCCCGGAATGATCCCTCTTGGCCTGGTACAAGGCAACGTCGGCGCGCTGGAGCAGCTCGCCTGCTGTTTCGGCATCGGACGGGTAGAGGGCGATCCCGATGCTCGCGTCCACCCGCAGCAAGAGATCTGCGATCGCAAACGGATCGACGAGCGCCTCGCGGATCCTGTCGGCGACGCTGAGGGCAACTGCCACGTCCGAGGGCATGTGCAGGACGATGCCGAACTCGTCGCCGCCGAGCCTGGCCAGGATGTCCTCCGGCCGCAAGGCGCGGGCGAGGCGCGGGCCGATCTGGCGCAGCAGCTCATCGCCGCTTCCATGTCCGAGCGTGTCGTTCAGCTCCTTGAAGCGGTCGAGATCGACGATCAGCACGGCGACGTCGCGGTCGGCGCCTTCAACGGCGATCGCCTCCTCCAGTCGCTGCTGGAAGAGCCGCCGGTTTGGCAGGTTGGTCAGATCGTCTGTGACCGCCTGGCGGCGGGCCTCGCTGAAGAGGCGCAGATCGCGGAAGGCGAGCGCGGTGCGCATCAGCGCCGCAAGGAGGGTGAGGAGCGCGAGCACGTGGGCGAGCTCGCCGACATCGCGGAAGTCGTCGTAGGTGAGCACTGCAAGCGCGGCCAGGACGAAGGCGCCGGGAACGATCAGAGTCGAGAGCTCTTCGGTGCGTGGGAGCTCGAATCTAGGTGGCGACTGCCACGCCGCCAGCGCGATCAGGCCCACCCCCGCCATGTAGAAGAGGTTCGCCGTGTCGCTCGAGACGGTCAAGCCGGCAGCAACCTGCCGCAGGTAGATCGAGTCCGCCACGGTGAGGACGAGGAAGCCGCTCCCCAGCAGCGCCCAGACGCGATCGAGCCGCCAGCCTCGAAGCGAGAGCATGCCGACGACAAGGGTTGCGAGCAGGAGGTCGCCGAGCGGATAGGCCAGGTTCGTCGCAACCGCAGCAAATGTTCCGTTTGTTGCGCGCCGGACGGGCTCGACCACGACTGCGGCCCCGACGGTTGCGATCCCGAGCCCCGCCACGATGCCGTCCAGCCAGACGCCGGCCGGAATGCCGCGCCAGCGGCGCCGCGCCAGAAGGACCAACCCGAGATAGCTCGTCGGGTACAGGGAGAGCCAGAGGATGTCGCAGACCGACGGGATGGGTGGATCCGCAACATGTTCGAGCCAGAGCGACCACACGAGGTTCCCGGCCGCATAGAGGGAGACACCCACCGCAAGCACGCTCCAGGCGCCGCGTCCCACCCGGATGCGCACGGCCCGGAGCGTCACGATCGCGGCCACGAGCACGTAGACCACCGCGGTCGCCCAGTCGCGAACCGGCCCGTCGAGGCTACCCCCTCCGATCCCGAGCACGGTGTGGGCCACGGAGCCGGCGATCACGATCATGAGCGCCGCGACTGCAGCCAGGAGCCCCCGCTGTTGCCGGGCTGGAAGCGTGCCGGCAAGAGCGAGCATGCGCATTCGGTCCCCATCGACTCAAACGTGGGTTCACACGATTCGGGGTTTCCCGCGACCTTCGCCCCGGCAAGGTCTTGCAGGAAAGGGCTCCTCCCAGGCGTAACTCATTGACCGTGGTGGGCGGGCCTTGCCAGCCAGGGCCTGCCTGCCACGAATCCGCTCTGTCGCTCGGGAGAGGGCGGCACCAGCTTCGCGGCTGTAGCTAGCTCGGCGGCAGCACGAGGAGCCGGTTACGGCGGCGGCAACCTCTCGGGCGCCCACGGACCCGGGCCCGTGCATCGAGCCGGGCACCCGGCAGGCGGCGAACCGACGCCACCGGGCGAGGACGTGGCTGCGGCGCCACACCCTCGCACCGCCGCGGGTGCCTGTCGTCCAATAAGAGGATGTCGAAAGTCGTTTGGTGGTATCGCGTATGGCCGCCGCGGCGCCGATTCGTCTCCCGATAGGCGAGCACGGTACGTGTGCCTCGCCGCCGCTCCTGCTTTCGCACGCTCTTCCGTGATCCCCCCACGAGGCAGTGGAGGCCGACACACGCGGAGCCCTGTTTCACCGATGCCTGAAGGAGGTTTACATGCGCATCTACAAGACCGCCGTGTGGGGCACCTAAGCCCGCTAGGAGAACCACTCCGACCACCACCATCGCTTTCGAAGGGACACTCCAGTGACGCCTATCGGTGCCGCCCACACGACGTTGACAAGCGGTAGCTGAGGCACGTGGGAGCTCCCAACCCCCTCAAGCTCGAAGGAGGACCGCATGCGCATCTACAAGAGCGTCGTCTGGGGCAGCTGAGCGCGGCTGCATCGTTCGTTCGGGTCGTGGCAGGTGCCGCGGCCCGAACGTACGCCCCGAAGCTCCCGCGCTCCGTCTGGATCCTCCAGGCGGGTGGGTTCGCGAACTCCGTCGGGAGCGGCATGGTGCTTCCGTTCGTCCTCATCTATCTGCACGAGGTGCTCGGCATGTCGCTCGTCCTTGCGGGGCTTGCCGTGGGCGGCTTCGGGCTCACGAGCTTGCTGGCGACGCCCCTGGCCGGAGCGCTCATCGACCGCGCCGGGGCGCGAGGCGTGCTTCGGATGTCGCTCATCGTTCTTGCCCTCGGCTACGGGCTCCTGGCGCTCGTCCGCACCGTACCGGAGGCGCTCGCCGCCCTCGCCGTTGCGGGCCTCGGAAACGGCGCGTTCTGGCCGAGCCAATCGACGATCGTGATGTCCCTGACCGAGCCCGCTCGGCGGCATCAGGCAAGCGCGCTTGGTCGTGCAGCCTTCAACCTCGGACTGGGAGCCGGTGCCGCGCTCGGTGGGTTGCTGCTCGCCGGCGGGTCGGTGGGTCGGTACGAGCTGCTCTTCGGCCTCGACTCGGCAACGTTCGTCCTCTTCGTGGTCGCCTTGCTGGCCGTCCCGGCCCCGGCTCCCGGTGCGCGAGTCACCGCGCCGAAACAGGGCGGTTACCGCCAGGTGATGCGCGATCGGATCTTTCTGGCGCTGATCGCCCTCAACATCGTCTACGTCGCGGGAGCCTGTGCCCCGTTCGAGACTGCCCTACCGCTCTACGCACACGAGCACCTCGGTCTCCCGCCACGCGTGATCGGGCTTGTCTTCCTGGCCAACATGCTGACCGTGGCAGTGCTGCAGCTGCCCGCAGCTCGTGCGATCGAAGGACGGCGACGCCTCTGCATGCTCGCAGCGATGGCCGGGCTGTGGATCGCCGCATTCGGCCTCATCTTCGGATCAGGGGTGCTCCCGGCGACATTCGCCGTGAGCCTGCTCGTAACCGCCGCGGTGGTTTTCGGTGCCGGCGAGTGCCTGCTCGGCCCGGCGCATAGCCCGATGATCGCCGAGCTCGCCCCGCCGGAGCTTCGCGGGCGCTACCTCTCCGTCCTGACGGCCTCGTACGCGCTCGGGTTCACGCTCGGTCCACCGCTCGCCACAGCAGGGCTTTCGCTCTCACCGAACGGCTTCTGGATCGCCGCAGCGTCGGCCTGCCTGCTTGCAGCGCTCGCCGGCCTGGCACTCGAGAAGCACCTCCCCTACTCGATCCGCCTCCAGCCACGTACCTCTCAACCGGTGTTGCGGCCAGCCCCGCACGATCGTCCCGGACCGCCGGCGCTGCGACCTCGCGAAGCCACGGCCTAGACGCGAAGGTCTCTCCCAGCTCGTGGCGAAAGGACACCAGTCGGGGTTCGGGTCGGCCTTCTCTGACGGGCCTGGGGAGCGCGTGAGGCCTAGATTCGAGTCCGGCCCGTCCCCGGCGCTAAACCCTACCGGCGCCTGCGTCTGCGCATGAACCGGGCCGCGGCAAGCGCGGGGCGAACTGCATGTCCCGACATGCCCGGAGCCGGGATGGCGAGCGTCGCGATCGGGCGACGATCGGGCAGAAGCCGGTTGAACATCGCGTTGTTGCGGTTGGCGCACGAGTCGATGAAGGTTGCGTCGGACTCGTAGAAGCGCAGCAACATGTCTAGTTCGAGCAGCATGCCGGGCGAGTACGCCGACCAGGATTCGTCGTAGGCCTCCTTGTAGAGAAAGACCGTGTCGCCCGCCAGGAGGTTGCATTTCATGGCGATCGTCTGTCCAGGGCCTTGTAGCTCGAACAGCTGAAGCCTGCCCAGCTCCGAAAAGCCGCGGCTCATCTCCTTGAAGAAGGAGACGTGATCCGGATCGGCCCCGAGCGCCGTCCCCTCCCGTCCTTTCCAACCGGCCGCCTCCATGGCGACGAACCTCTCGGTTGCGCCCTCGTCGCCGGCATTGTTGACGGCTTCGATCTGCCCGCCGAGCGCCTCGGCGAGCCGGCGGCGCTGGCGGCGCAGGGTGCGGCGGCGCGACGGGCCGAGCCTCTCCTCGAGCGAGCCGAGATCGGCTCGGCGGCAGACGGCGGCGCGCTCGAAACGGTCGACCACGAGCGGCGGCGGGGAGAGCCCGGCCAACGCGTCGGCCAGCGGCTCGCGCAGCCCGCGATCCTCGGCCACGAGCTCCAGGGCGGCAAACCGGGCGCGCCGGTCGAGTCGTCGCATCGCATCCAGCAACACCGAGAGCGACTCCGCCGGGTGGTCAGACGAGACGAGCGGCGTCCCGAGCGGGCTGTAGAGGTAGTAGCCACGCCAGGTCGCGAGCGAGCGCAGCGGAACACGGTGCCACCGCGTGGTCAGATGCACCGGCAGGCAGGCGTGCCAGTCCGCACCGTCGCGGACGACGAGGAGCTGCACTGCGGCTTCTTGCCCAAGCGCTCGTGCCAGAGGCAGGACGTACTCGGGCTCGAAGAACGGGTTGGGCGCGACCGCTCTCGCCGCCAGGTCGCGCCAGCGTTCCAGGTCGAGCGCTGAGAGCGCTCTCAGATCGATTAGCTCTCCCCCCACCCCGGCGCCCATTATGCAGACCGCCCGGGCCAACCGTTCCCGGCGCTCGGGGCCATTTGGCTTCGCGAATGTGCGGCGGGGATTGCGAGCGAGGAGCTCATACGGCAATCCGGTGCGATTCCGTCCGGCCCGAGCGCGATCGCGCTCGGGCCGGACGTCTCGCATTCAGGCTTACGGCTTGATGGTGATCCCGGAGACCTTCGGGACCTTGCTGCCTGCAACAAGCAGCTCGAGCTTGTCCTTGCCGGCGTGCTTGGCCTTGGCCGGAAGGAGAAGCGCGAAGGTGTTATTGCCCTTCTTGACCGTCTTGTGCCAGCTGACGAGCAGCTTGCCGTTCTTGGCGAGCAGCTTGACCGTCACCGTCGTCGTCTTGGACGAGTTCAGCTTGAAGCTGAGCGACGGATGCTTGAGGTGGAGCAGGATCGTCTCCAGCCCCGAGAGCTTCAGCACGGCCGGCAGAACCCCAACCGGGCTCGGCGTCGGCAGGACGATCGGCGGAGGAACAACCGTCGAGCCGATCGTCAACGGGAAGCTGATCTGGCTGTTCGTCGGGTCGTAGTCACCGGGCGAGGAGAACGTCGAGGTCGTCAACGTCGCCGTCCCGGTCGAGATGACCCTGGCACCGATCTCCACCGTCGAGCTCTGCCCGGGCGGGAAGAAGTCGAGGTTGCAGCTGACCGTCTGCCCGCTCGCCGCGCAGCCGGGGCCGCGATCGACGACGAAGCCTTGATAGCTGACCTGGCTCGGCAGGTTCACCGTCAACGTCGAGCCGTTCGAGGCCCCACCCGTGTTCGTGACCACGATCGAGTAATCGAACTGGTCGCCGACGTTGTGCGGAGTCGGGGACGCGGACACTGCGACATGGAGGTTCGGGGCGCCACCACCGCCACCACCGCCGCCACCACCACCGCCACCGCCGCCGCCACCGACGGCCGGGGTGACTGCATTCGAGTCGGCCGACGGCAAGCTCGTTCCGGCGGCGCTCGTGGCTGTGACTTCGAACGTGTAGCTCGTGCCGTTGGTGAGCCCCGTGACAGTCAACGGGCTCGCAGAGCCTGTCGCCTGCGCTCCACCCGGCGAGGCGGTGACCGTGTACCCCGTGATCGAGCCGTCGGTGTACGTGGGAGCCGTGAAGCTCACCGTCGCCTGGCCGTTCCCGCCCGTAGCGGAGACAGCGGTCGGGGCATCGGGCCCAACGGTGGAAACCTCACCGAGGGCTTCGGTATCGCCCGGGTCGGTGAACCACATGGCCGTCGCATCCGGGCCGGCCGTGATCGCGTTCGGGAAGCTCCCGTCAGAGGCCTGAAGGCCGGTGCTGTACTCCGTGATCACCCCACCCGTGCTGATCGTTCCGATCGCCGAAGTCGTGCCACGGTCGGTGAACCAGAGCTCTCCATCGTCACCTGCCGCAATCCGGTAAGGAGCGCTGCCCGAGTTGAGGCCGCTCCGGTACTCGGTAAATCCGGTGCCCGTGGTGCTGATTTTCGCGATTCCGGGGCTTGAGCCCGTATCGGTGAACCACAGGTTGCCGTCGCTGCCCGAGGCGATGCCGCCCGGGATCACACCGGCGGGAAGTGCGTATTCGGTGATCGTGCCCGTGGGCGTGATCTCGCCGATCGACGGCGTGACGCCGGTATCGGTGAACCACAGGTTTCCGTCAGGGCCGGTCGTGATCGCCAGCGGCAGTGCGCCGGGCGTAAGGCCCACGCTGTATTCGGTGATCGCCCCGGACGGGGTGACCTTGCCGATCCCCCTCGTGGGGCTCGCCTCGTCGGTGAACCAGACATTCCCGTCCGGGCCTGCAGTGAGCCCGTTCGGTGCGCTGTTCGTGATGAGGCCGGAGGTGTACTGCGTGATCGTGCCGCTCGGGGTGATCTTTCCGACCGCCGGCGTCGTGCCCTGGTTCGTGAACCAGACGTTTCCGTCAGATCCAGGCGCGATCCGCACCACCAGGCTGCCTGCAGGGAGAGGAAACTCGGTGATGCTCCCGCTCGGCGTCATCTTCCCGATCGCCGGAGTCGTGCCCTGATCCGTGAACCAGAGGTTCCCGTCCGGGCCTGCAGTGAGCGTGTGCGGGCTGCTGCCCGAGTTGAGACCCGAGCTGAACTCGGTGATCGTCCCGCGCGGGTTGGAGGTTGCGCTCGCGATGCTCGCGAAGAGAGCGGCGAGCGCCAGCCCCACAACGACAACAGGCATCCTCTTGAACCATCGCGTGCCACCGCGGCCGAATATCGATCCTCGCATCTGTCTTACTCCTCTCGAGCTGTCAGGGCTAACACGACCAAACCAAGAACGGCGTCGCAACCGAGAGAGAGCAAACGTCGGTCGGTGCGGCTGATGAAAATACGGCTCGTGCAACTCCAAATCATGGAAAACACGACCCCTCGGGCAAATTAAGTCCGGCACGGCCACGGGCGCATAGCCCAAACGTTCTGCAGGGTCCTGGCCATAGGGCCCGGTAGGCCCCGCAGGCCGTTTTGCCCGAAATACCCAATAACCACGCCAGGTGTGCCGATGGGATCAGGTCACCATCGCCATGGCGACATTCCCGGCGGGCCTGGGTCGCACGCCTCACGTTGGGCCTGCTGCGGCAACCGAGAGGCAGATACGGGCCTCCCGGGCAATCTCGACATCTTCTCTCGCGGTGACGACGAACGTTCTCACGGGAGCGCCGAAGCTGCCGATCTCCGCGTCGGAAACGACGTCTCGGTTGAGCTCGGCGTCGACCTCGACTCCGAGGAAACCAACGCCGGCTGCTGCCCGGGCCCGGATCGCCGGAGCGTGCTCGCCGACCCCGCCGGTGAAGACGAGCGCGTCCAGGCCGTTCATCGCTGCCGCCATTGCCGCGATCGCACCGCGAAGCCGGTGGAGGTACACCGCGACGGCAAGCGCGGCCCGCTCGTCACCGGAGGCCTCGGATTGCAGGATCGCGCGCATGTCAGCACTGCCCGAGAGGCCCAGTAGGCCCGAGCGGTGCTCGAGAGCGGTCGCGAGCTCGGACGGGGGCATTCCGATGTGCTCCTCGAGCCAGAGCACGAGGCCCGGGTCGACCGACCCGGAGCGCGTCGCCATCACGAGGCCCTCGAGCGGTGTGAACCCCATCGTCGTGTCGACCGAAGCGCCGCCGGCAACGGCCGCCAGGGACGCCCCGGCGCCCAGGTGGCAGCTCACCGTTCGCAACTCCTCGACCGGCGTCCCGGCCAGCTCGGCGACCCGGCACGAGGCATAGGCATGCGAAAGGCCGTGAAAACCGAAGCGCCGAAGGGGCCACCGCTCCCGCCATTCGGCCGGGAGCGCATACGTCGTCGCCGCAACAGGGATTCCGGCATGAAACGCGGTGTCGAAGCACGCCACCGCAGGAGTGTCCGGCAGGAGACGGGTGAGGACGGCAAGGGCTGCCAGCGATTTCGGCTGATGGAGAGGCGCCAGGTCGGTGAGCGCCTCGAGCCTGGAGACGACGTCCGGGTCGATCGTCACCGCCGAGGTGAAATCGGCGCCCCCATGGACGATCCGATGGCCGACGGCATCGATCTGACCGGCACCGGCGACCCAGTCTCGAAGCCTGTCGCTGTCCGGGCCGTCCTCCGCCTGCGAGATGCTCTCGCTCTGGGCAAGCGAGTCGTCGGCCTCGAGCACAGACAGCTTGAGGCTGCTCGAGCCGGCGTTCACGACGAGCACCCGCATGTGGAGATGCTATGAGCTCATTGAGCGGGTCCAGGTCCAGTCGCGGATCTCGGGCGGGTCCTCACCCTCGGCCCGCGTATAGGCGCGGCACCGCAAGCGCTCGTCCTGCATCTGCTGCCTCAGCCTGGCGGCGTGCGACCCCAGGCTCGGAACGCGGTCGATGACGTCGAGCACCAGGTGGAAGCGGTCGAGGTCGTTCAGCATCACCATGTCGAACGGTGTCGTCGTCGTCCCCTCTTCCTTGTATCCGCGCACGTGGATGTTCTCGTGGTTCGAGCGGCGATAGGTGAGGCGGTGGATGAGCCACGGATAGCCGTGGAAGGCAAACACGACCGGCTTGTCCCGCGTGAAGAGCGTGTCGAACTCCTGGTCCGACAGGCCGTGCGGATGCTCGGTCTCGGGCTGGAGCCGCATCAGGTCGACAACGTTCACGACTCGGATCTTGAGCTCGGGCAGCTCGGCCCTGAGCACCTCCACGGCCGCGAGCGTCTCGAGCGTGGGAACGTCGCCGCAGCAGGCCATCACAACGTCCGGGTCGCCGTCGCTGTTCGACGCCCACTCCCAGATCCCGATCCCGCGCGTGCAGTGGAGCATGGCATCGTCGATCGAGAGGTAGTCGAGGGCAGGCTGCTTGGCCGCGACGATCACGTTGACGTAGTGGCGGCTCCGCAGGCAGTGGTCCGCGATCGAGAGCAGGCAGTTCGTATCGGGCGGCAGGTAGACGCGGATCACCTCTGCCTTCTTGTTCATGACGTGATCGAGGAACCCGGGGTCCTGATGGCTGAACCCGTTGTGATCCTGCCGCCACACGTGCGACGAGAGCAGGTAGTTGAGCGAGGCGATCGGTCGGCGCCAGGGGATCCCGCGGGTCGTCTTCAGCCACTTCGCGTGCTGGTTGAACATCGAGTCGATGATGTGGATGAAGGCCTCGTAACAGTTGAAGAGGCCGTGACGCCCGGTGAGCAGGTAACCCTCGAGCCATCCCTGGCACTGATGCTCCGACAGCACCTCCATCACCCTCCCCGCTCGGGCCAGATGGTCGTCGCCGTCGATCGTGTTTGCGTTCCAGGTTCGGTCGGTTGCCTCGAAGACGGCCGAGAGCCGGTTGGAGGCGGTCTCGTCGGGGCCGAAGAGCCGGAACCGCTCCGGGTTGCGGACGATGATGTCGCGGAGGAACTCTCCGAGCACCCGGGTCGGCTCGGTGAACGTCACTCCAGGCCGGGCCACCTCGACGGCGTAGTCGCGGAAATCGGGGAGCGACAGATCCTTGAGCTCCAGCCCGCCGTTCGTGTGCGGGTTTGCGCTCATGCGCCGCTGGCCCTTTGGTGGAAGCTCCGCGAGCTCCGCCACGAGCGCCCCGCCTTCGTCGAACAGCTCATCGGGCCGGTAGCTGCGCAGCCACGACTCGAGCTGCGCCAGATGCTCGGGATTCGTGCGTACCTCGGCGAGCGGCACCTGGTGCGAGCGAAACGTGCCCTCTGCCTGCTTCCCGTCCACGAGCTTCGGGCCCGTCCAGCCCTTCGGGGTCCGGAGCACGATCATGGGCCAGTGGGGCCGTTCGGTGACGCCGTGGTTGCGAGCCGCGGTCTGGATCTGGGCGATCTCGCCGACGACCTGGTCCAGCACGGCGGCCATGCGCTCGTGCATGAGATCCGGGTCGTGCCCGTCGACCCAGTGCACCTTGTGCCCGTACCCCTCGAGAAGTGTCGTCAGCTCGTCGTCGCCGATCCGGGCGAGCACGGTGGGGCTCGCGATCTTGTAGCCGTTGAGATGCAGGATCGGCAGGACGGCACCGTCGAGCTCCGGGTTCAGGAACTTGTTCGAGTGCCATGAGGTCGCGAGCGGCCCGGTCTCGGCCTCGCCGTCGCCGATGATGCAGCAGACGAGCAGGTCGGGGTTGTCGAACGCCGCGCCGTAGGCATGCGAGAGTGCGTAACCGAGCTCGCCGCCCTCGTGAATCGATCCCGGCGTCTCCGGCGCGACATGCGACGGGATCCCCCCGGGGAACGAGAACTGGCGAAACAGCTTCTGGAGCCCGTCACGGTCGCCGGTGATGTGCGGGTACACCTCGGTATAGGTGCCCTCGAGGTAGGCGTTCGCAACCGCAGCAGGCCCACCGTGACCGGGCCCGATCACGCAGATCGCGTTGAGGTCGCAGTTGCGGATCACGCGGTTCATGTGCGTGTAGACGAAGTTGATGCCCGGCGTCGTTCCCCAGTGGCCGAGCAAGCGCGACTTCACGTGACGTGGCAGCAGCGGCTCGCGCAGGAGCGGGTTGTCGAGCAGGTAGATCTGCCCGACCGCGAGGTAGTTGGCAGCCCGCCAGTAGGCGTGGAGGAGCCGCGTCTCTTCAGGCGTAAGGGTCGCGTGATCCGGTGCGCCGGCTGCGATGGATGCCTCCATCGTCTAGCCGTCCGTATGGCCCATAGGGCGACGCTAACCGAAAGGTGCGACCCGGCGGAGCCGGATCAGGGGCGGCGCTCGCCGCATACGCACCGGGCATCGCCGGTCTCGCGGCGGCGGTAGCGCTCACGGCAGCGCGGGCAGAACATGGTGGCGCAGTCGGCGCAGAGCCGAGCGGTGCGGTGGGTGTGGACGCCCACATCCTGGCCGCATTCCAAGCAGCGCTCGAGCAATGACATCGTCCCCGCGTCCCTCATTCGAGGGAGCATATCGGGTTGAGCCGAACCAGGCGAAAAGGTCGCGGAGGCCTCCGCGCTGCCTGTTGCCCGTCCAAGCTACGGATTTCAACCCAGCCCGATGGTGAGGTGGCAACCAGGACCTTATGCAGGTACTTTTTGGGCCGCGCGCTCGTACGGTTTCCTAGAGAGCGGTGGATCCGCAGGCCGTCTCGCACGATCCCACAAGGGGAGGGACTCACTAGATGAACGTGTTTCGGAAGTTGATTGGAAGGCGGGCTGCGCTCGCGTTTGCCAGGGTTCCGATGTGGAGCGTTGGTAGCGACGAGGGTCAGACCCTCGCTGAATACGCACTGATCCTTGCCTTTATCGCGGTGCTCGCGGTGGCGGCCCTGGTCTTCCTGGGCGGCGATATCACCAGTCTGTTCTCGAGTACCGGTAACTCGATCTAGGCGACATGCTTGACAATGCCCCGTGCCGGCCGAGGAGTCTTCCCGGCCGGCTCGGGGCTTTTTCATGGTTCGGACGTGATCGGGTTGCGCCACCTGCGACGGGATCGCACCGGGGAACGAAAACGCCGAGACAGCTTTCGCAGCCCCCCACGGTCGACCGTGATGGGTAGAGCGTCGGTGTGGCTGGCCTCGAGGTAGGCGTTCGCCGGCCGCGCTGTCGGCACGACTGCGGCGGCGCAGAGTGCGTCGTGCCCGGGTCGTTCGGGTGAGCTTGGGCCCATGTTGTTGGGGCTTCGAAAGCGGTCCGCGAAGGCGTGACAGAGCCGCGACAACCGTCCAGACTCCCTGTTGCCCCTCCAAGAGGCGGATTCCAACCCAGCCCGATGGTGAGGTGGCAACCAGGACCTTATGCAGGTACTTTTTGGGCCGCGCGCTCATACGGTCTCCCTAAGAGCGGTGGAACCGCAGGCCGTCTCGCACGATCCCACAACGGGAGGGACTCACTAGATGAACGTGTTTCGGAAGTTCATTGGAAGGCGGGCTGCGCTCGCGTTTGCCAGGGTTCCGATGTGGAGCGTTGGCAGCGACGAGGGTCAGACCCTCGCTGAATACGCACTGATCCTTGCCTTTATCGCGGTGCTCGCGGTGGCGGCCCTGGTCTTCCTGGGCGGCGATATCACCAAGCTGTTCTCGAGTACCGGTAACTCGATCTAGGCGACATTCTCCACAATCCGCCCGTGCCGGCCCAGGAGTCTTCTTGGCCGGCACGGGATTTTTCATGGTCCGGATCCGATCGGGCTTGTGAGCGCCGTCCAGTCGTGAAAGGATGGTGGCGCGCCGGTTCCTCGGCGCGGACGATGGGAGAGGGGTTGGTCATGCACGATTCGATCCGGATCAGGAATCTGGACGAGCAAACTGCGGCTGCGCTCGCAGACGACGCGCTCGCCCGGTTCCGGCCGAGAGTGATTCAGGAGCAGAACGAATGGGAGGTTCAGGTCGACGGCGAGACCGAAGACGACCTGCCGGATCTCATCTCGATCCTCCGGTCACGCCTCCAGGAGACTGTCGCGAACCTCGACATTCTCGTCAACGGCGAGGCCTACAACCTGAATCGGCCCTCGTATTAGAAGCTCTGACACCATGCCGCTCGTCGCCCGGGCGAGCCGGGTGCGTGCGCTGCTAGGACGCAGGGAGTGCCGATAGCAGCGCTATCGGCACGACCGAGGACGACGCAGAGTGCGTGCCGAGGGCGTTTCGGGCGGCCTCGTACTCACTGGTGTTAGAGCTTCTCGGGGTTGCGCGGCGGCGCTACCGTCAGGTCTGCGAGACAATGACGGGAGCGCCGACCGGCAGCCAGTTGTAGAGGAACGACATCGTCTCGTACGGCACGTGGACGCAGCCGTGGCTCGCATAGGCCCCGTCCTCGGAGCCGGCGCCAAAGGCGCTCGTGGGCTCGGCCGGGTCGTCGTGCAGGAAGTCGTTGTCGAAGAAGTACATCGCCCAGGTCACGTGAGCCGGCGGATAGTAGTACGGGCTTCCCGGAGGCCAGGGCGAGATGAACGTGTACGGGCTCGCCCGGTAGTGGATCGTGTAGCTGCCGATCGGCGTCGGCAGGGCCGCGCGGCCCGTCGTGACCGGCGTCGTCAGGATCGGCTTGCCGTTGACGTACGCGGTGAGGGTCTGGGCGCCGAGGCGCACGACCACCGCTTTCTGCACGGTCGCGGGGGCATGGAGCGGCCTTGGTCTGCGTGACCGCCAGCGCGACGGCGGCATTTCGATCCCGTCGTGAGCTCCTGCCGGATCGACTTCGTCATCAGCGGCGCGTTCACCGCGAGCCCGGGCTGGCGCGGTGGTGATGACGGCATGCTTGCCGACAAGGCCGAACCGCGGCCTACTGGGCCTTGTGGCTCCAGCGGCGCTCGAGACTCGCCACATACGCGCTCAGCCGGGAGCGATCGACCGTGACCCCGGCGCGCCGGGAGCTGCGCGCCGGGCTCGGCCGTGAGCGCGGCGGTGAGCGCGGTACTGCACGTCAACGGTTCGCGCCCACCTTCGAGCGGGCCACCTGCCAGAAGGCACCTGCGTAGGTCAGCCGCAAGGGGGCTGCCACCGGCTTCAGGAGCGCCGCCCGCGCGCGGTACGCGACAGGCCGCCGAGCGAAGCGAGCCGACGACGACACCCTGGGGCACGTGGCCGCCCGCGAGCGTCGTGAACGTTCGCTTGCCGCCGAGCGCCGTGCCGGCGGGCGTCTTCGCGATCAGGCGGAAGTTGTAGCTGGTCGACGGCTGCAAGCCCTCAGAACGAGGCGGGCGGGGCCTGTTGCGCCCGCCTGCCCCAGCTCGCTGAACGGCGCCGCACATCGTCAGCTTGTCGCCCCTGCCGTAGGCGATCACGGCGAGCGTGCCCGTTGCAGGGGTGATCGTTGCCTGGACGAGCGCCTTTGTCGGTCCTACCGAGACTCCCGCGGGGGACAGGTATGCGACCGTGGCTGTGGCCGAGGCCTGGGCCCGTGCCAGGGTTCCGGCAACGGTCGAGCCGGCCGACGGGGCAGAGCCTTCTTCTTCGGCGTAGCAGCGGGGGCCGGCGGCGGCGCCTGCGCGGCCACGGCCCAGGCGGGGCAGGGTCCGGCGGCCGCAGCGGCTGCCGTGGCGCTCGTCGCGAATGCCGCGGCGGGTCCCAACGCGGCCGCAACGGCAAAAGGCAGCACGACGCGCCCTCGACCGCTGGCGAGAAATCGTTCCCGTTCGACGCTCATCAGGCGTCGAAGTTCGAGGCGAAAGGCGTACCTCCTCGCCGTTGACCTACCCCCCATGTCGTTCATCCTCTCCTTCGTTCGAAAGCCTGGCTGCAAGTCCGGATCGGGGCGTAGGGCCTTGCCGCGACCAGCGCTCGTGCCCATCCGCCATCCAGTCCACGATAGACAAAAAACCTGCATGCGGAGGTTTAATCCCTCCAACGGCTAAACGTTGCTACAGGATGGTCTTGAAGACGTGGCAAAGAATGCCCTCACAATTCCCTTCAGATGGTGGCGCAGAACGCCGATACGGTCCTCTGAGTTGACCGTCGAGACCGCCGTGCATGCCGATTGCCGAGGTGCCCGTGACGTCGTTGCGGGTGTCGGTTGTCATCCCTTGCCTCAACGAGGCGATGAACATCGGCGAGTGCGTTACTCGCGCGCGGGCCGCCCTCGAGCGCACGGGGATCGCAGGTGAGGTGCTCGTGGTCGACAACGGCTCCGACGACGGCAGCGGCGAGCTGGCCCGCCAGGCCGGCGCGACCGTGATCGACGAGGATCGTCGCGGGTACGGCAGCGCCTACCTTGCGGGCTTCAACGCCTCGCGCGGCGAGTACATCGTGATGATCGACGCCGATCTCACCTACGACTTCGACGAGATCCCGCGTTTTGTCGAGCGCACTCGATCAGGGGGCCGATCTCGTGATGGGCAACCGGATGAACCACATCGAGCCCGGCGCGATGTCGCTGGTCAGCCGGGTCGGGAATCCGCTCCTCTCCGGGTTCCTGAACCTCGTGCACCGGTCGCCTGTCAGCGATGCCCACTGTGGGCTTCGTGCGGTTCGACGCACGGCCCTCCGGCCCTCGATCTGCACTCGTCCGGCATGGAGTTCGCCTCGGAGATGGTGATCCGTGCCGCAAAGGTGCGCCTCGACATCCGCGAGCTTCCGATCGAGCTTCACCAGCGAGGCGGCGAATCGAAGCTCTCGCCGTTCCGTGACGGCTGGCGGCATCTCCGGCTGATCCTGCAGCACAACCCGACGGCGCTCTTCATCGTGCCCGGCGTGATCCTGACCGTGCTCGGCGTGCTCGCGGAGCTGACGGTCTTCCTGCACATCAGCGTCTTCGGCCGGCCCTGGTACATCCACACCGTGATCGCCGGCTCCGCGCTTGTGATCGTGGGCTTTCAGGTGGTCGGTCTCGGCCTTTGCGGACGGGCCTACAACTTCTTCGTGGTCGGCGATCACGACTCGCTGTTCGAGGGCTTCGGCAGGCGCTTCACGCTCGAGCAGGCGCTCGTGGCCGCGCTCGCGCTCTTCGGTGCGGGGCTCGCCCTGGGCGGGATCGTCGTCTCGAACTGGGTTTCGAACGGCTTCGGCTCGCTCGGCCAGGAGCGGCTCGCGATCCTGGCGATGACGCTCGTCGTCGCCGGTATCCAGGTGTTCTTCACCTCGTTCCTGATCTCGCTGCTCGGGCTGCGCCGCAAGGGCTCGAGCCTCCCCGTTCGGCGGGCACTTGACCCTGAGCCGATTGGAAACGACGATCCGCTCATGGTCGAATACGCGAGCGTCCTCTCCGCGGTCAGCTTCTTCGTCGCCTCGCTCTCCGGCGCCTACGGATCGCTCCTGCCTTCCACGACGACCAGGGCCACGGCGAACGTCGCAACGATCGCCCGTGCGCACAAGGTCTCGGGGCCCCAGGCCCGCGCCGCCTACGCGAAGGCGCCCTTTCGACGGCCCGAGCTGCGCTACCTCTATACGGTCGGTTGGATTGGCTCCGCGTCGAACTTCGCTGCTTGCAAAGCCGCTCAGATCCTCGGGCCCGACCCATCGGCCGCCGCGACGCAGTCGCTCGAGGCCTCGCCGGCGGCTCTTGCCGCCCTGCGTGCCTCCCACGTGACGATCGCGCAGGCGGCCGCCGCGATCGGAAAGGGAACGACCGACGGCTGCGCGCTGACGCGCTGAGCCCGGGGGTCAAGCCCCGGACCCAGCGCGTCAGGACGATCTCGGCGTTAGCCGCTGACGGGTGTGGCACCCGCCGGCGAAGCGGGCGGGGTCGTGACGGCCGGTGCCGGCTGCCCGGCGTTCTTGAAGCTCTGGCGAAGGGCAAACACGGCGGCGCGTGCCGCGGCAACGCCGCTTCGCATCTGCAGGTTCGAGGAGCGGATCTGCAGGTTCGCCTCGTGCCTGAGCGGATAGATCTGCGAGGCCCCGACGCCTGCAAGGTGGGCCGTGGTGATGTCCTTCTGGAGCTGCGCGCGATCCAGGAGGCACGTGGAGAGAAGCGACTGCCAGTCGTCGCTGAGCTTCTTCACGTCGGCCTTGATCGTGGCCTTCGCGGTTGCCTTGTCGGAGCCGACCAGGCTGTTCGCGTCGTTCTGGAGCTGGTCGCATCGGCGAGGACCGTGTCGTGCTTGGTCTGAACGTCAGCCTGGAGCTGAGCGATGTCCGCCTTCACCGTCGAGAGCGGGTCGTCTGCGAGCGCGAGGCTCGGGGCGATCGCAGCCAGCGACAGGGCAAGTGCTGCGAATGAGAGGAACCTTTTCATCGTCGTGATCTCCTATCGGGTGGAAGCTCGTGGTGTTGTCTGATGGGATCGTGGATCAGCCCCGTCAGCCGAGCATTCGCCCAAGGTAAGGCGCGCGTAAATCGCGCCAATGCGCGCGTCTAAGAAGCTCTAACAAGATGACCTCGCGCTGACTGGGCGTGATGGGTGCGTGCACTGCTAGGACGCAGGGAGCCCCAATATCCTTGCGATATTGGGGCGACTGAGGACAACGCAGGGCGCGTGCCCAGCGCGTCCAGGCGGCACGTGCTCATTCTGTTAGAGCTTCTAAGACGTTCTGTTGGAGCTCATTGCAGAATGACGCTCGGCGATCAGCGTGGCCGAGCGACACCAGACTTCATTCTGCAATGGGCTCTCAGGGCTTCTAAGGCAAGCGTGCCTCGATGCCGATACCCCGGATGTGGGCAGTAACGTCGATGAGCGCCTCATGTCGCATTGGGTTGAAAGCTGCCGTCGCCAGCGGGCAGCGCGGACAAGGCTTTCGACCTCGTCGCTTCCGATCGACCGCTTCGAGGGCTGGGCGCTCGACCTGATCGTCGACGCGCTCGTCCGGGACGAACATGCCCGGGAGACGCGGCGGTCGAGCCAGGCGCAGGCGCAAGTGCAGGTGCTGCCGAGCCCCCGCGACAGCTAGCTGCTGTTTCGAGCACGCCGCCGGCCGGGTACAAGCGCCCGGTCGATGATGGAGGCGCGCATGCAACGCGGCAACGCCGACTCAGCTTCTGACCACGGGGCCGCTTCGGAATCGAAGCGTGCTCCGTCGGGGATCCTCTTCGATCGGTTCGCGGAGCGGGCGTCCGAGCTCGTGAGTCACGCAGCGTTCTTTCTCGCGTGCGTCTTCCTCGTGGTGATCTGGGTGCCGAGCTACTTCGTGCTCCACAGCCTGAACACGTGGCAGCTCGTGATCAACACGGCCACGACGATCATCACCTTCCTGCTCGTCGCGCTGCTCCAGAACTCGCAGCGGCGCAGCGACGAGGCGGTGCATCAGAAGCTCGACGCGCTCGCCGACGGTCTCGCAGACCTGATGGAGCACGTCTCCACGGACGAAGATGACCTGCGGCGAGACATGAGCGACCTGCGCCGGGCGATCGGCGCAGAGCACGCGAGCTAGGCACCCTCAGCCGCATTGGCGCTGAAAATGCGAACGGCCCAGCGCGAGCGCTGAGCCGTTTCACCAGGAAGGAGAAATCGCGCCTGCCGGGTTGCGTCTCCGCTGGAGACGGTATGCCCGAACGCGGCACCGTGGAATAGCCCCATTGTCTGATGGCCGGGCCTTCCGATCGCCCGCCGGAGGGCTGGACCCGCCGTGGCATTTGGTCTTGCCTCGTTCGAGGGAGGCCGCGGGCCCTGAGCGAGGCTGTCCCCCTATGGCGCGGTCCCCATGTGACGCGGTCCCCGTGTGACGCGGCCCCCATGTGTTTGGAACACCCAATCCGTGCTGGCCTTCGCAGCCGTAGTCCGTGCATGAGCAAATATCCATTCATCCTCATCGCGGTCGCTCTGGCAGCCCTGCCGCTGCTTCTCGTTGCCTGTGGCAGCGGCGGTGGCGGCTACTAGCGACTCCCGACCGCAACGCGCTCGGTTGGTTTGCGTTACCGACTCTCCTGGGAATCACCTTCGAGTTCAAGGGCATGTGAGCTCGCGGGCACCGAGGACCGAAGGAGTCAGGCGGATGAGCAACTCGAATCGAATGGAGGGCCGCGCCGAAGCAGCGGGCCTCGCTGCGACGTCGATGAGGCACGCGTGAGGCAGAGCGCAAGGCCGTGGCGCGAGGCGGAAATCACCCGCGCACCGGCTGCCGCTGAAGCTAATCTCACAGACACAGCCGCCGAGGCCCGGCACACGATCGGCTCTTGCAGGACGAAGCTTCGTGCCAGGGCATGGCAGGAAGAACGGAAGCGTAGGGGCTGCCGCAAGGTAGCCCCTCCTTCTGCGTCCTCGGTCGTCTGTGTCCCGGCGCGGGCTGCGGCCAGAGGTGCGTTGGGCGCTGCCGTTATCATCGTCGGCGGACGCAGGCATCGACCGAACAACCAAGAGCACGGGGCGAAGACCGGATGAACCGGAAGCGCATCTCGACCGCCGGGCAGTTCGCGCGCCGCCATCCGCGGTTTGCTTTCAAGCTGGGGGTGTTTGCGTTCCGGCATCGCGCGTCGATCAAGAAGGCTCTCGCAGCCGCACGGGCAGTCGCGGCGTTCGCGGCATTGGTGCGGGGCTTCGCGCCCGGCCGCGGCAAGCCCGACGCTGCCCCGCCGGAGCCGGCCCGCCGAGGTCAAGATCGTCTTGCGGCTTGGCGGCGGGGGATCATCAAGGCCACGCTCGCTGCCTCCGGCACCCTGCTCGCGGCGCGCCGGCTGAAGCGGCGCTGAGCCGGCTCGATGCGCGTCAGGGGCTCGAGACCCAGCTGCTTCTCAGAGCGCCGAAGTCGTTGTCCGGAGCTCGAGCGTGGCGAGACCTGATCCGAGACGAGCCCTCGACTGGCGCTTTCCGGCCTTCGCCGGCCTGCAGCCTTTCCGCGGCGAGGTGCTGCTGGTCGCCCTGGTCGCGCTTGCCTGCCTGACGGTGATCAACCCGACGAATCCGCAAGACACCTCCAGGCTGAGCCTCACCGAGGCGATCCTGCTCGGCCACACCGTGAAGACCGACAAATGGGGCGGCGCCGACTCGCTCGACATCGCCTACCGCGAACAACCATTTCTACTCGGACAAGGCGCCCGGTGTCTCGTTTACGCGATCTCGTCCCGCTCGGCGTCCTCGAGGTCGTGGATCACACCGTCTACCACACCGCGCACGACCCGATCTGGACCCGGCGCGGGCATCTCTGGTTCTTGCGCGTCAGAGCGTCGGCCTCCTCTTTCTGCTCGGCGTCGTTCTGGTCGGCCGGGCGCGGCAACTTGATCTCGCCGGGCCTCGGGCCGCTGGCGGCGGTTGCCTACTCGCTCGGGACGATCGCGGGCGCACTTGCTCCCTCGACCTTCGGCCACGACCCGGCCGCGACGATGGCATTCCTTTCGTTCGTGCTGATCTGGCGACGTGCGGGCGCGCGCGGCGCCGACGGTCGCGGCGGGGGCGGCGGCCGGCGCAGCGGTGCTGTACGACTACACGGCCGCGACGGCGGTGGCGATCCTCGGGCTCTGGCTTCTTCTGCGGCGGGCCTGGGCGTCGCTCGGCTGGTTCGCGGCCGGCGGCGCTCCCTTCGTGCTCCTGCTGGGGATCTACGACCGGCTCGCGTTCGGCTCGCCGTTCCACCTCTCCTACCGCTACGTCTCGAACAGGTACACGGCCGAGCAGGCGAAGGGGCTGTTCGGGATCGGCTGGCCCAGGGTGCATGGGGTCGAGCAGACGTTCGTCGGGTCGCGCGGCCTGCTCGTGTTCTCCCCGCTTGCCGTGATCGCGTTCGCAGGGTTGGTCGCCGCGGCGAGAAGATCGGGGTCGGCCCGCGTCGCGCTTGCGGTCGTTGGCGCCTCGGCCCTCATCAGCTTCGGCTATTTCGACCCGTACGGCGGCCAGTCGCCGGGGCCGCGCTACATGGTCCTCGGGCTGCCGTTCCTGATCCTCGGGCTCGCCTACGCGTGGGGTTATCGCACGCGCGGCTTACGACACTCCTCGTTGTCGTGTCGGTCGGGATGTGCGCCTTCCAGGACAGCGGCATGGGACACGACTGCCAAGGCGTTCGATCTTGCGTACGTGCCCTACACGCTCTGGCGGCGCGCGGGGCTTCCGTCGGTGGGCGGCCTGGCGCTCGTCTGGGTCGGCTGGCTCCTCACACTCGGTCTGGCGCTGCTTCTGACCTTCGGCCCGCGACGAGGTGCCGACCGGCCGGCTCAGGTGTCGAGCGCGACGTGAGGGTACCCGTGAGCAGGCCCCTCGCGAACAGACTCGCCGGTGACCGGGCACGGGCGCAAACACAGCAGATCACTGCCTGATGGACGGTGCCGGCTCGACCACGGCGCGCGTTCGGCTGAGCCTCGTTCGGCTCGGGCTCTCCCCCGCCACCCGGATCTACCTGTGGTCCCGAGCGGCGATCTGGCTCTCGGCCCTCCTCGTCTCCTTCTGGGTCACGACGAGCCGCTCCACCGGCTACGGCACGTCCCTGTGGATGCGCTGGGACGCCGACTGGTACACGAGGATCGCGCAGCACGGCTACGCGACCGACACGAACAACGCCCCCGCGTTCTTCCCGCTCTATCCGGCCGCGATCCGGGTTCTCGGCGAGGCGCTCGGCGGCTCCTACCAGCTCGCAGGCCTGCTGATCTCGCTCGTTTCCTGCGTCGTCGCCTTCGAGCTCCTGTGGCGGCTCGTGAAGTCGCGGCTCGGGGCAGAAGACGCCGAGCGCACGGTGCTCTACCTGGCGCTCTTTCCGATGGCCCTGTTCCTGCAGGCGGTCTACACCGAGTCGCTCTACCTCGCGCTCGTGCTGATTGCCTTCACCCTCGCCGAGCGCAACCGCTGGGCCGGCGCCTCGGTCGCCTGCGGCTTTGCGATTCTCGCCCGCTCGTCGGGGTTCGCGCTGCTCGGGGCGCTCGTGGTCCTCGCCTGGCCCGATCGCCGCCGGCTCGCGACGCTCGTCGTCGCGCCCCTGATGTTCCTGGCGTTCCCTGCCCTCCTCTGGGTGCAGGTACACCACCCGTTCGCGTTCGTCACGGCAGACGCCGAGTGGAACCGTCACGTGTCGCGGGCCGGCCCCTTCGGCGGGCTCTGGGATGCCTTCGCGCGCCTGGGCGACCACCCGAAGGGCGCGACCCTCCATCACGCGCTCGCCGTGAACATCGAGGATCTCGTCTACCTCGCGCTCGCCGTGGCCCTGATGCCGATCGTCTGGAAGCAGCTCGGCCGCGCCTGGGGCACCTTCGCGGCCCTTTCGGTGCTCCTGCCGCTCTCGACGCCGGTTCGCGACTACCCGCTGCTTTCGTTCCCGCGGTTCGTGACGGTGATCTTCCCGCTCTTCGTCGCGCTCGCGATCCTGGGGCGCAACCCGCGCGTCCACACAGCGATCGTCGCGGTCAGCACGCTCCTCCTGGGCGTCTCGGTCACCCTCTGGGTGACGTTCCAGTGGGTGAGCTAGGGGCCCTTCCGGGCCCGATTTCACCTCCGTCCCTGGTTCAAGGGACTGACGGGCAGGCCTCGCGGCTCATGAAGTGCGACCGGCGGCCGATACATCAGCAGGTGAGTCAGATAACGGCCCTGTTTCCCTCGGCACGTTCGCGCGTTTTGGCCGCTGTGTGGGTGGTGGCGGCCGGCGCCGGGCTGGGGTTCTTCGTCGCCCATGTGACGCTCGGGACTCGGCGGACGCTCGCTCGACAACTTCTCGAGCACATGGGTCTACGACGGGCTCGAGGTGCTCGCGTTCATGGGCGTCGCCGCGCGCGCGGTGTTCGTCAGCTCGGAACGGCCCGCCTGGGTGCTGCTCGCGGTCTCGGTTGCGAGCTGGACGCTCGGAGACGTGCTCTGGAGCGTGGCCTACGGAGGCTCGCCGCCGTTCCCGTCGTGGTGCGATGTGTTCTACCTCGGCTTCTACCCGCCTGCGCTCGTCGGTTTGGCGCTCCTCGTTCGCTTCCGGCTCTCGAGGTTCAACCCGAGCGTGTGGCTCGACGGGCTGATGGTGGCGCTGACGGTCGCCTCGGTGGGGGCAGCCGTGCTGCTCGACGTGATCCTGCACCAGACCGAGGGGAAGCTCCTTCCGGATGCGACGAACCTGGCCTACCCGCTCGGCGACATCGTGCTGCTGGCGCTTCTCGCCGGCGTCTTCGGGCTTGCGCGCTGGCGCCCCGGGCGCGACTGGGGGCTGATCGGCGCTGCGCTCACGCTGACGGCGGTCGGTGACGGCGTCTACCTGTACGAGTCGGCGGTCGGAAGCTACGTCCCGGGCACGATCCTGGACGCGTTCTGGCCTGCCGCGCTGCTGCTCTTGACGGCCTCGGCGTGGCTCGCGCCCAGGCGGCGGCCCCGGGTTCCGCTTCAGGACCGGCCGCTGGCTGCGACGCCGCTCGTGTGCGGCACGATCGCGGTGGGGGTGCTGGTGGACAGCTACCTGCAGCACCGCAACCCCGTCGGCGTGGCGCTGGCGGCGGCCGCGGTGTTCACGGTGATCGCCCGCACCGTCCTCACGTTCCGCGAGAACGCGCGCGTTACCGCCAGCACGACGACGCTCGCGCTCACCGATCCGCTCACGGGCCTGTGGAACCGCCGCAAGCTGATGGCCGACCTCGACGAGCTCTTCGGGCAGCCGTCTCCAAAGCCGCGGCTCCTGCTTGCTCTACGACTTGAACGGCTTCAAGAACTACAACGACAGCTTCGGGCATCCGGCAGGCGACCTGCTCCTGACCCGGCTGGCCCACAAGCTTGCGGGCGCCGTGGGTGACGCGGGCCGCTGCTTCAGGCTCGGCGGCGACGAGTTCTGCGTTCTCGCCAGGGTCGAGCCCGACCAGACAGAGGCGTTCCTGGAGGCGACCACGGCGGCTCTCAGCGAGAGCGGCGAGGGCTTCGTCGTCACGACGGCGTTCGGCTGCGTGTTTCTCTCCGAGGAGGCGTCGGCGTCGTCGGATGCCCTCCACCTGGCCGATCAGCGCCTCTATGCCCAGAAGTACCAGTCGCTCGTCAGGAACGGCCAGCCGCATCGCGCGCTCGTCCAGGCGCTGTTCGAGCGCCAGCCGGGCCTCGTGGATCACATCAGCGAGGTGACCGAGCTGAGCCTGCGGATCGCCCGCGAGCTCGAGCTGGGCCGGCCGGCGCTGGAGGAGATCGAGCTTGCCGCGCAGCTCCACGACATCGGCAAGCTCGCGATCCCGGATGCCACGCTGGCGAAGCCAGGGCCGCTCGATGAGCACGAGCAGGCGCTGATCCACGAGCACACGGCGATCGGCCAGCGCATCCTGAGTGCCTCACCGGCGTTCAGCAAGGTGGCTCTGATCGTGCGCGCGACGCACGAGCGCTGGGACGGCGGCGGCTACCCGGACCGGCTCGGCGGCGGGGAGATCCCGCTTGCAGCCCGGATCATCGCGGTCGCAGACGCCTACTCGGCGATGACGAGCACGCGGGCCTACCGGGAGCCGTTCACGCCGCGGGCCGCCCTGGCCGAGGTCGAGCGGTGCTCGGGCGCGCAGTTCGACCCGGAGGTCGTCGAGGCGTTCGTGCGGTCGATCAAGAGCTACATCAGTGCGATCCCGCCGCTTGCGGTTCGCGCCCGCCAGGGGCTGAGCCTCTAGATCCGTTCGGCGACGCCGAAGTCCCAGATGCCGGGACGGCCGAGCAGCCTCACGTGGCCCCAGGGCAGCGGCTGGGCGAGGTTGACGCCCGTCCATTCCTCGACGAGCGTCGTCGGCCCGAGACGCTGGATGTCGTACGGCGTCATCAGGTCGGTTCGATAACGCACGCAGTGGGCGACCGCATTCAGGTACGCGGCGCGTGCCTCGTGCGAGAGCTGCTCGAGGATCGGGTCGTTGGCGGGGTCGGTGACGAGCAGCATGGCTGGAAGTCCCCGGCGGCGAGCCTTCCCACCTCAATCACGCCAACTGAGCGCTCGCCTGAGACGGGCCCCAAATCGGCACCGTAGAACCTGCGCCATTCTCGCTGCGGACCGGCTAGGCCGTCCCAGCCGAGGGTATGGGTTCCCCCACCCCTTCGGACTGCTTGCGGCGCTAGCCGCTAGAGAGGCCGTCGCTCGCCGGCACGGCGAGGTGCTTCCGGTACACGGCTGGTACGACCCAGAAGAGCTGCGCGGTGAGCAGGACGCAGACGGAGACTGCCCCTCCGAAAGCGAAGACGAACCCCGGGCTCCAGGCAAGACCGCCCAGCTCCTGCATCTGCCCGTTGATGGACAGGGCGAGTGTCCCACCGGCGGCAAGCCCGGCAAGCCCGGCGCCCCACAGCGGCCGAACGATGATCGCGGCCAGGAGCAAGACGACGAACAGCCACCAGTGCCGGAAGAGCGGATGAACATCCTGCGCCTTCAGAGTCGCACGGGCCGTGACGTCGAGCGTGACCGCAACCGCTGCCACGGAAATGAAGAGCATCAGGCGAACAGGAATTTGCGAGACGAGCGGCGGATCATCCAGACGCGGCGACCAGCGCATCAGGCGCAACCGTCGTGCCCGTCGCAGCGACAGCGCATCGCTCTCGACGCGCGTAGGAACCGCACTCCCCAGGCTGCCCACCGTCACTGTCTGATTCTCGTTGGTGGAGAGCGAAAAGTCCACTGCACGATTGGCTGGTTGTTTCCCACTTTCCGAGAACGGCTAACGCGGAATCGGCCCCAAGTTGCCTCCACGGGTCGGCCGGAAAACGGCCCCATCCAACACGAATCCCACTCAGCGCCGGGGTCGCGTCGCTACAAGCCAGGGCACCCGTCGAGTAGTGACCCCGAAAAGTGTCTTGGCGACTACGGTTGGGGCCGACCTCGGTGCCTCACAGCAACGGGTCCTTGCGTCCCCCGATCGAGGGACAAGAATGGAGCCGCATGAAGAATGACGAAGAGGGTCAGATCCTGATCTTCACGGCGCTAGCCCTGACAGCGATCATCGTGGCGATGGGCCTCGTGCTTGAAGCGGGTATCTGGCGTCGCGACGACGGCCGCCTTGAGCAGGCCGCGGAGGCGGGTGCCCTTGCTGGGGCCAATCTCCTTCCGGCAAAGACCACGGCTCAGCAGCAGGCCGCGAAGACGGAGGCGACAACGATCGTAAACAACAACCTAGCGCTCGGTGGCAACGGAGGCGGAAACACCACCGCTGACTCGCCGGTCGTGACCCTCTCGAGCTCACAGAGTAACGGTGTCTACGACGAGATCAAAGTTTCAGTTTCGGATACCAAGACGGGCGTTAACAGCGGGTTGTTCGGGATCAATCTGGGAACTCACGATTCCCCTCAGATTGCGTCGGCGAAGGTCGTAGGCGTCGCCGGACGGCGAACTCAACGACGCTCGTGATTCAGAATACTCAGGCCGATCCACCAGCCCCCTACCTGGGGCCAGCCAACGACCCTGAAGCTCGGCAAAGGGGCCGGCCCGGGAGCGTTGACGTACTCGATAGCCCTCCGACTACTCTCGGTCCAGCGTCTAGCAACCCGGGTAACGGAAAACTCAAGAAAGCGCTCGACGCGCTAAGCGTGGGCGAAACGATCATCCTGCCGATCTACGACACGTCAACCGGTCATGGCCAGAGGCCTCACCTACAACATCTGGGATTTGGAGCCTTCACGATCACCGCGATCGCCGGGACCATGGAACAACGGGTCTCTGTCCGGAAGTTTCACATCGTTCTCCCAGGTCGGAGAGGGTCAGGTTCAAGCACCGACTCGGTCTGACCAACATATTCTCTACGGGATGATCCGCGAGGATCGCGGGCAGTCGGTCGTCGAGCTGGCGCTCGTCCTTCCATTCCTGCTGGTCATCATTCTCGGAATCGTCGGGTTCGGCGTCTATTTCGAGAAATACCAGAGCGTCACATCGGCCGTGCGAGTCGCCGCGCGGCAGGCCAGCATTTGCAGCGGTCTTCCCGCTACGGCCCAGAAGCCAAGCGTTGCAGGTAACTCGGCATATGGGGGCACGCTGACGTGGACATTCACGCCGACCACCATGCATCCGGACAACACACCTTGCACCGATGTTGTTGAGGGATCACTCATCACGGTCAAAGGCTCCACCTCGAGCGCTTTTAGCCTGAACCTCGGTTTCTTCTCCCTCAGCATCCCGCTCAGCAGCACTGAGCAGGTTGTTGAGCAGTGAATCTTGAATACCTACACCAGGCCGCGCACACCAGGTCCTCTTGTTTGTTTACGCGGTCGGAATGGCCTTGGGCCGCGCTAGCGAGCCGTTATCTAACGGACCAGCAACATGTCGAGTCAGCCGTCGTGCCTCCACCGTTTGGGTAGCTCTGGGCATTCTCATGCCCGCCGTAGCCGCACCGTTCGTGCGGCCAACAGGCCATGGTGATCTTCCCGGAGCTGGCAATCGGTGCCGCTACCGGGCTAGCATCCGCTGCCTCTCCGCGAGCGACGGCTACGTGGACCTCTTGTTCCTATTTGCCTCCGTCTCCACCGCACTTCTGGTCATAGCCCCGCCCCTATGGGAACGTCTCGGCGAGCTTGGTGGGCCGAAACGCACCTAGATAACTGCTGACGTATCCCGGGCGGTCGTCGCGCTCTCGGACGCGGGTACGCCGGAGCGGGTAAGAGCGCGAATCGCAAGCCGCGCGACCAGAGCGATGAAGCCCATACCGGCCAAACACAGGTCGAGACCTGACGTGGCACTCCTCGCGATTGCGAAGGCAATGAGGCCTCCGGTCAGGAGACCCGCAGCGGCAGTCCCTGCTTCAGGACGACGTATGAAGGCGAGGATGATCGCAATGGGAAGGAACGCCACCCAACCCTCGATCGAAACCGAGATTCTGAGGTCGGACGACGACGCCATCCAAGCCACGGCGAGGCAACTTATGGCGGCGATTGCGAACCATTCGATTGCCCTGATCTTTGCCATCCTCCCATCTGTATCGGCAGTCTCGTCCGAGACTTGACGAGCGATGAGGCCGAACAGGCATCGAGGCTCGCCGAGAAATCGACTCGAGCGCCCTGGGTGCGGATATGGAGGGGCGGATTAGGGTCTTGGCTTCGTTACGCCGCCCTGAACCACGTACGACACGCACCCGCCCTGGTTCTTGAACGTCGTCGCGTCTGCCCGCTCGAGCGTCGCCCAGCCGCCCTTTTTGCAGCTCTTCGCGGCCGCGGAGTTCCCGGATCCGGCCGGGGTCGAGGTGGTCGAATCATCCGATCCCGCCGGATCGGAGCTCCGCACGAAGTACGAGACGCATGCCCCCTGATTTTTGAACGACAGCCCCGTCCCGGTGACCTGAGCCTTCCAGCCGCCCTTCTTGCACGCGAGGGCGCTGCCCGAGTTCCCGTTGCCGGCCAACGCAGACGCGGCCAGAACCAACGTGGCCGTCAGGGCTCCCACCACTCCGACCAACCGCATGGTTCGCATCATCCCTCCCGGCGTTGCAGCGCGTTAGTGCGCGACGAGCGGGTCGAAATCCCAGAGCTCCGGCCGGCCAAGCATACGCAGGTGCCCGAACGGCAACCGCTGGGCGAGCTTGGCGCTCTCCCATTCGTCGATCGCGGCAGGATCGACGTTCTGTAGCTCGCGCGGCGCCATCAGGTCGGTGCTGAACCGCATGCAATGCCCGACTGCGTCCAGAAACGCCTTGCGCGCACTCGGGTTCAGCTGCGTGAGAGTCGGATCGGTGGAGACATCAGAGATGAGAAGCATGGTTCATCCTCCAGTGAGACTGTCGAACGGCCCTGGCCCATGTATGGCCAAATTCTGCGCCCCCACCGATCGACCGCCCCTAGACGCGGGTCGTATTGGCGATCCCCCATTCGGGTTGCCTCGTTCGAGGGATGATAGGTCGCGACGCCGCCGTTCGCCACCAAAAAGAGGGTTCGCCGGCGAAAGCTTCTAAGCCCCGGTCAACTCCCCTTGCCGTGTGCCTTCCCCTGGCTGTTTCCCGGCGAGCTCGACGAATCCGTGGAGCTGTCGGCGGTAGACGGATCGGAAGCGGCATTCGACACGGTGGCGGAGGCGTCGACCGTATCGTCCGGGACGGCGGCAACGGTGACGGCCGGGTCGGTCTCGGTTGTCACCGCGTCACTCGTCGTAGTGGTGGTGGCTGGAAGCGCAGCGGAGGCCGGGACGGCGGCTGTCGTGTCCAGAGCGGCAGAGCCCTCGTCGCCGGTCGTGCCCTTCTTGCCCGCCGCCCCCGACTTACCGGGAGCTCCGGACTTGGCCGACTGTGATTTGACCGGCTGTGAGTTGCCGGCTCCTCCCGACTGGCCGGATGCCAGCGGCTGACCGGGCGAGGCGGGAGCCTGCCGGCTCGCATCGGTCTGGGCTCCATCAGGCTGGGTCCATCGGCTTGGTCGCATCGGCTTGGCTCGCATTGGCTTGGTCGTAGTCCCTGGGCTGAACCTGGCTCGCGGTCGACGTTGCCGTTCCCGCAGCGCTCGCCGGAGCAGTCGGCGACCCGGCCTTCAGCGCACCAACGTGCTTGCCCGCGTTTCCCGTCGCGAGCTGCCGGGCGGCCGCAGCTGCGCGATTGGCGGCACCGGCGCTACTCGTATCGGCGTTGCCCGCGCCGGGATCGTTCACGACGGGGTTGCCGGCGTCGGCGTTACCGCCGGCGGGGCCGCTTGCGACCTGGGCCGGGGATGCGCTGCTCCGACCGGAGGTCGCCACCGCGGCGACGTTCCCCGGCTGGACCGGCACATTCATACCGGGCGTGTTCACAGTCGGGTCACCACCCGCTGCGCCCGACGGCATTGGTGCTGCGACGGTCGCAGCCGTAGGAGGCGAGGAGGATGCCGGCGCCGGCACCGTCGGGGTTGGAGGCGCCCCGGTTGCAACGGCCACCACCCCCGGGGAGGCACCCATCGGCGCCGGGGCCACGGAAGGCTCCAACGTCGCTCGCACCCGTCGCGGGCGCAGCTCGGAAAGCGACGCAACAGCAGCGTGAGCCGCGCCCGCGATCGACGGCGTGATGGAGGCGGTCGTAATCGGCGTTGCCGCACGACGTGCCGAGGGCTCCACGCTCGAGACGACATGAGCGGACGGGAGCACGTGCCGGCTGTCGATGATCTTGGCGGCAGGAACGCCGGTCGAATGGGACCGCGGCGCGGTCGAGCGAACCGCAGCCGAACGGGCGATCGCGGGCGCGACGGGCCTGGCGGGATGCCTGGGGGCGCCCACATGCCACGCGAGCCCACCTGCCAGGGTCGCCGAGGCTCCGACGAGCACGGTCTTGGCCACGATCGCACCGGTTCCGGCAGAGCCCGCGAGCAGCTCGGCCGAGCCACCTGAGCGTCCGGACCGGAGACTCCAAGCGAAGAAACGATGGAGCTTCTGCAGCTGCAGGGCGACCGAGACCAGGACGCCGTACAGACCGAAGGCCCCTGCTGGAGCCGTTTCGCACCGGGGGCAGTTGAGAAGGTGTGCCTTGGCTGCTCGCACCTCGCCGGGCGTCAGGTTCGCACCTGCAGCGCTCCCCCGGAGCTCCTGGGCGCGCTCGCAGGACATCCGGGTCGAGAGCTGCTGGCGCAGGTTGTCGCGTCCGCGAACGAGCAGCCGCGAGGCGGTTCCCTCGGTGAGGCCGAGCTCGTGTGCGATCTCGGCGCAGCTCAAGCCTCTGAGGTCGTGCAGGAAGAGCGCCGTTCGCTCGCGCTCCGGAAGCCCATGCAGGGCCGTTACGAGGCGCTCGCGCACCGAGGACGACTCATCGACGGGCAACCTCTACGAGCTCGTCCAAGCACGTCGTCTCGGGCGAGGTCAGTGCCTGGTTCCTATGGCTATAGGAGATGCGCTTGGCGATGTCGATCAACCAGGATCCGGGCCCCGCCGAACGGCTCTCCCGACGGAGCTCCTGAAACGCAGCTAGAAAGGTCGCCTGCGTGACGTCCTCTGCGTCCGCCGGATCCCCCACACGTGCAAGCGAATAGCGATACACCTCGGACACATTCCCGCGATACAGCGCGGCGAAATCCTCGCCGCCAGACCGCGCGGCGGCTGGTTCCTGCATGCTCTCAGTATCGAACGCAACGTACGGGCTTGGCCCTGACCGGGCGGTCAGGTTGCGCAACCCGTTCGGAGCGGCGTGTAAGCGCTCCTGAAAACACCCGGCGCGATCACCCCCTCCCCACGCCCACCCTTTCAGAAGGTGCCCATGACCCCGTATCGTGAGCGTGTGGCACCGACGGTGTACCGCTACGAGCTCCGCCGAGGGAGCGAGATCATCTCCACCGGGCACCTCACCCGCGACGAGCCGCTCGAGGTCGGGGATGAGGTTGCGATCGGCGGCCACACCGGCACCGTGCGGAGCATCGAGCCGTCGATCGGTGAGCGCGAGCTGCGCCTCGTCGTTCGCGTCGAGGCACCCGAGCCGAGCTCTTAGCTCTCCCGGGCGCCGCCCAGACGGCCTTCTGCCGCTGCCCGCCCGCCCGCGTCGCCGCCAGGACCGCGCAGAACCCAGGCGATGCCGACGGCGATCGCCGCACCCGCCACCGGCCCCACGAGATACGGCCAGAAGTGGCCGAAACGGCCGAGGACGAGGTCGGGCGCAAACGACCTCACCGGGTTCATCGAGGCGCCGCTGATAGGGCTCGACCAGAGACCCGCCAGGATCACGTAACCGCCCACCGCCACGGCCGACAGCGCCCCCACGTTCTGGGCCTTCGAGGCAGTGCCGAGAATCGTGCTCACGAGCCCCACCGTCGACGCGAGCTCGGTCAGCATCGCCTTCCAGTTGCTGATCCGGCACCCGGCAGGGTCGCCCCCAGCGCACCCACCTTGCCGTAGAGCGCCCACAGGAAGAGACACGCAAGCGTGGCGCCGGCGACCTGAGCGACGAGGTAGCCGGGCACCCGCCGCCAGGGAAAGTCGTTCCGCAGGCTGAAGGCGAGCGTCACCGCCGGGTTCAGGTGGGCGCCCGACACAGCCCCCATCGCGAGGATGATCCCGAGCACCATCAGGCCCGGGGCCGCCACCGCAGCCGGCCGGCTGATCTGGCCGTGGCTGACGGCGTTCACCACTGGGCCCCCGGCGGCAACCAGCACGAGCAGGAACGTTCCGAACACCTCGGCGAAGAGCCGGCGCCATTCGAGCGCCGGATCGTCGAACTCGAGCAGCTCGGGATACTCGACCGCAAGGAGCGCGCGCCGCTTCTGGTGCCGCTCCGGACGTGCAGGTGAGCTGAAGCCCCGCGGCCTCACCGGCCCTCGGCGAGCCGGCACGGGATGTCGGCATCCTCGTTCACGTAGTAGCTGGCGCAGATCCGGTGGTACCCATCGGCCACGACCAGGGCAACGCCCTCTTGCGCCCGGCCGCGCACGAGTAGCACCGGCGAGAGCAGCTCCCCGTGCTCGATCTTCTTCAGATCCTTGCCGACCTCCGCATTGGTGTCGTCCAGGAGCGGCAGGTTGCTTGCCCGCATCAGATCCTTCGCCTTACGCTGAATCGTCGTTGCCTCGCGGAGCTCATCCACGAGCGCCGCCGCGACCTCGTCCGGAAAGAGCAGGCTCAGGTAATCGGTGGCGGCCGGGAAGTCGTGGTCGTCCGGGTCGGGCTTCCACATCTCGGGCCGCTCTCGCTTCTTGGCCACGGTATTCCCGCTAGCCGATGAACGACTCGATTTGCTTTACGAGCTTGCTCTCGATCTCGAGGTTCCAGGCCATCTCGGCCACATCGACCACCAGGAAGAGATCCGACAGGAGCAAGGTCTCGACCGCAGCGATCCCCAGGTGCTGCACCCACTTCCCGATCCCCACGCGCACCGTGAAGTCGTTCGCATCGCCCGAGATCAGGATCGAGAGCGCCCGGTCGGCGGCGATGATCTCGTCCAGGAAGTTCCCCTTCCTCGCCTGGATCGCCGTTCCCTGCGCGCTCGGTTGCGACGTCTGCACCGTGAAGTGCTCCGACTCGAGGTAGCTCCCGATCTTCGTTGCAAGCGCCGCGAGGTCCGTGCCCTTGCCCTGGTAGCGCTCGACCTTCTCACCGATCATGACTGCTCCTTTGCGCCCACCGGTTGAGGTTCTCCAGTGAGGCTACCGGCGACTCCGCTCTCGACCGGCGACCGGATCAGGCGAAGTGGTGATCGGGTGTGCAGATCACCGAGAACACGACCAGGAGCCCGCCGCCTGCAACACACGCGTCGGCGAGATTGAAATGCAGGATCCCGCCGGCGATGTGCACGCTGAGCGGGTTCGGCGCCGCCCGCCAGAGCGCCAGCGAGAAGAGGTTCGAGCCGACGCCGCAGGCAACGAGCAGCGCGCCCGGAACGCAAAGCGACGGGAGGAGCGCCACACCGCCGAGTGCGATCAGCCACACAGCGAAGGTCCCGAGCGGCTTGACGATCGACGTCGGGGCGTCGAGGGCGCCGTGACCGCCGATGACGGCGGCGAGCTTCCAGGCCGTGTCGATGCCTGTCAGAGCCGCAACCGCAGTCACCGCCGAAAGCACACGGCCCCACCGCAACGGGCGCGCACTTCGACGGAGGTGCGGAAAAGCTCCGGCAGAAGCAACCACCTGGTCTTCATCGGCATCCGCGAGCCAAACCGTGAGCATTGGCCGCAACTCCTTCGGGGGCAGGTAGCGCTGTGGCAGAGTGGTCGCGTGGCAGCCCAGCAGCGCGGGGCACTTGTTGCTTTCGGGATCACCGGCGACCTCGCGACGCGAGATGACGTTCCGCTCGCTGTACCGCTTGGAGCGCAGGGGACTGCTCGACTGCCGGGTCGTCGGCGTTGCCATGGCCGACTGGACGGACGACGACTTGCGCCGCCACCTGCGGGCGGCGCTCCGGGCAAACGGCGAGAGGATCGAGCGCAAGGTCTTCGACCGGCTCGCGGCCCGCATGATCTACGTCCAGGGCGACTTCGACGACGCCGCCACCTACGAGCGCGTCGGCGCGGCGATCAAAGGCGCCAGGCGCCCCGTCTTCTACCTCGAGACGCCGCCGTCGCTCTTTGCCCGCGTGACGCAGGGGCTCGCCCAGGCCGGGCTCACCCGCGACGCCCGCCTCGTGATCGAAAAGCCGTTCGGGCACGACCTCGCCTCGGCCAGGAAGCTCGCACGAACGCTGCACCGGTGGGTGGCCGAGGAGCAGATCTTCCGGGTCGACCACTTCCTCGGCAAGCTCGGCCTCGAGGAGGTCCTCTACCTGCGCTTCGCAAACGCACTGTTCGAGCCCGTCTGGAACCGCGACCACGTCGCCTGCGTACAGGTGACGATGGCCGAGCAGTTCGGCGTCGAGGACCGCGGCAGCTTCTACGACCCCGTCGGGGCGCTCCGCGACGTCGTCGTCAACCACCTGCTCCAGTTCCTCGCCACCGCGACGATGGAGGCGCCCAGGCGCGGCGAGACGGCCGACCCGGCCCGGCGCCGCCTCCTCAAAGCCGTCGCCGCAGCCGATCCAGCCGAGTACGTCCGCGGCCAGTACGCCGGCTACAGGTCGACGCGGGGCGTGGCAGCGCGCTCGACGACCGAGACCTACGCCGCGCTGAAGCTTCGGATCGAGAACGACCGCTGGCAGGGCGTGCCGATCTTCATCAGAGCCGGCAAGCACCTGGCCGTCACCCAAACCGAGCTTCGCTTCATCTTCAACCAGCGTCCCGAGCCGCATTTCCTGGGCAAGCGGCGCCGGCCCGACCCCAACGAACTGGTGCTCCGGATCGACCCGAGCACCGGCATGCGGGTCGTCCTCGAGGCGCACCGGGCCGACGCGGCTCAGCCCGAGCCGATCTCGCTCGAGATGGAGTTCGCAGATCAGGGCGGCGTAGGCCCCACGCCCTACGAGGTGGTGTTCGAAGCGGCCCTGCACGGCGACGAGGGCTACTTCACGCACCAGAGCACCGTCGAGCAGGCCTGGCGCATCGTGCAGCCGCTGCTCGATGCACCACCGCGCGTCCACCCGTATCGCAAGGGCAGCTGGGGCCCGGCCGCAGCCGCACGGCTCCCCGAGCCCGCATTTGCCTGGCAGCGCCCCTGGCTCCCGTGAACGCCGCGTCCGGGAAGATCATGATCGAGGACTACGCCCTGATCGGCGACCTCCAGACGGCAGCGCTCGTAAGCCGCACGGGATCGATCGACTGGTGCTGCATGCCCAGGTTCGACTCGGCCTCCTGCTTCGCTGCCGCTCCTCGGCGAGCCGGGCCACGGCCGCTGGCTTCTCGCGCCGGCCGCCGCTTCGGCCGCGGTGAGCCGGCGGTACCGCGACGACACGCTGATCCTGGAAAGCGTCTTCGAGACGGAGAGCGGCAGCGTGCGGGTGATCGACTTCATGCCGCCGCGCGACCAGATGCCCGACATCGTGAGGATCGTCGAGGGGCTCGCAGGCGAGGTCGAGATCCGCTCCGAGCTGATCATCCGCTGCGACTACGGCCGCATCACGCCCTGGGTCCGTCGGATCGAGTCCTCGCTCGTCGCGATCGCCGGGCCAGACGGGCTGTGCCTGCGAACTCCCGTCGAGACGCACGGCGAGGGCTTCACGACCGTGTCGTCGTTCACCGTTCGCTCCGGCGAGAGGGTGCCGTTCGTGCTGACGTGGTTCCCCTCCCACCTCGCCCTCCCCGAGGAGACAAATGCCGAAGAGGCCCTCGACGACGCCGAGGACTACTGGCATTCGTGGGCGAAGCAGTGCGAGCACGAGGGCGAGTACCACACCGAGCTGCACCAGTCGCTGCTCGTGCTGAAGGCGCTTACCTACATGCCGACAGGCGGGATCGTGGCCGCGCCGACGACGTCGCTCCCCGAGTCGATCGGCGGGGTCAGGAACTGGGACTACCGCTACTGCTGGCTCCGGGACGCGACGCTGACGCTCATCTCGATGATCCGGTCGGGGTACCACGAGGAGGCATCCACCTGGCGCCAGTGGCTCCTGCGCGCCGTTGCCGGCGATCCGGCCGAGGTGCAGATCATGTACGGCCTGGCCGGCGAGCGCCGCCTGACCGAGTACGAGCTCGACTGGCTCCCCGGCTACGAAGGCTCGAGCCCCGTGCGGGTCGGCAACGCCGCCTCGGGGCAGGTACAGCTAGACGTCTACGGCGAGGTTCTCGACGCCCTTTACCAGACCGCCGCGCATGGCAACCCCACCGACGAGCACGTGTGGGCGCTCACCACGAGGCTGCTCGAATGGCTCGAGCAGGGCTGGCGGCAGCCCGACGCCGGCATCTGGGAGGTGCGGGGCCCGAACCGGCACTTCACCCACTCGAAGATGATGGCCTGGGTTGCGTTCGACCGTGCGATCCGCTTCCACGACGAGCTCGGGCAGCCCGGCCCAGTCGAGCGGTGGCAGACGATCCGCGACGAGATCCACGCGACCGTCCTCACGAAGGCCTGGAGTGAGGACAAGCAGGCGTTTGCGCAGTCGTTCGGCTCCGACGAGCTCGACGCGAGCGTCTTGCTGATGCCTCTGGTCGGCTTCCTGCCGGCCGCCGACGAGCGGATGCTCTCCACCACCGACGCGATCCGGCGGGAGCTCACGGTCGACGGCCTCCTGCTTCGCTACCGGCCCGCCGGCGACGGGGTCGACGGCCTTCCGCCCGGCGAGGGCGTGTTCCTACCCTGCTCGTTCTGGCTCGCGAGCGTTCTGGCACTGCAGGACAAGCATGCGGAGGCCCGTGAGCTCTTCGAGCGGCTCCTCGACCTGAGGAATGACGTTGGTCTCCTTGCCGAGGAGTACGACCCGGTGGAGCGGAGGCAGCTCGGCAACTTCCCACAGGCCTTCACCCACCTGGCGCTCGTGGACACCGCCCTCACCCTCAGCCGGGGCAAAGGCCTGCGACACCACCACTGAGGCAATCGCTCGAGGCCGGGCACCAAGCCGCCGAAAGCTCAGCGGGCTTTGGTTGTGCAAAGGTTGTGCAGACCGCCGTGTAAGGTGGATGCATGGAATCCGCCACCGAGCAGGCGACAGCGGAAACCGCCGAGCGCCCCCCACTCCTCGTCTCCACCGTCGAGCGGATCGGCGAGCTTCGCACCAGCGGCCCGTGGCTGGAGCTTCGGGCCCTCTTCGCCGACGATGCCAGGCTCGAGTCGCTCGCAACGGGAGGCATCTACGGGCCTGACGAGACTGTCGAGGCCATGAGCGTCGCCTCTCAGGACGGCGTCTACTCGATGGGGCCGTGGGAGCTCGAGGAGCTCGACGAGGACACGGTGCTGCTCCACAGCCGCATGCGTCACCTCGCCAAAGCTCGCGGGCGGGGCGTGACCGATGCCGGCTACGTCTGGCTCTTCACCGGCCAGGACGGACTGATCCGCCGGCTGAGGATCTTCTCGAACCGCGCCGCCGCGCTGAGCCACCTGGAAGAGCACGGCCCGAGCCTCGGCCTCTAGCCCCCTTTTCAGGTCAGCCGAGCAGGTGCCTGATCTGAACGTCCAGCGCGTGCAGGAGCGACGGCGGGACGAGCCGGTGGTGGAACAGGAGCACGCCCGCGTTGTTGAAGTCGAAGGCGACCGTCGAGAGGAGCCCAACGCCCGCGACTGCAACGAGCAGCTGCCGCTGCCATCCGCTGCACCGGCTGAAGATCGCGGCCGACACGACGAAGATCGCGGCGCCGGCGAGCACGCGCAGCTCGATCACCGTGGAAAGGCCGTAATGCCTGATCGCGAATGCCTGAAACGTGTTTACCTCGCCCGCCCGCCGGCTGCGCAGGCCGATGAACGTGGTCATGCCGTCGATCAGGCTCGCAACCGCTCCGCCGTAGGCGACGAGCCGCACCGTGTTGCTGTTCGAGGCGGCGGCGTTGCTGTTCGAGGCGGCGGCGGCCGTGCCCCGATGGAGTCTCGGAGTGAGCTGAAACGAGAGCACACCCTCCTATCGGCAGCGATCGCCCACTTCCACAGCCGGACCTTCACTCGATCTGAACTTTCACGGGACGAGGCAGGTGACGGGCTGCGAGCGCCGAACGACGAGGCTCCACGGCATCGGGCAGGCCCGTCGGGGGCTGGCGGGCCTCCCGGAATCTTCAGTCCTCGCGCCGACCCGGTTTGACATCGAGGCGCTTTGGCTTCGAGGCCGATGTAACAGGGCCTGATATGTCTCAAGGTCTCGGCGAGATCTGCCGACCTTAAGAAACGACGCGTCAGATTCACGAGGCCGATGGCCTGCTCGCGTCTGCGGCACCCCCTTGCGTCCCCACCGGCGAACGGGATCGGGCCATAGCGTCACCCGATCCCGTCGTCGCCGTCTTGCACATCGTTCGTGACGAGCGAGGAGGAGGCTGCCTGGTTGCTTCGTAGTTAGAGGCATGCCGCAGCTCTCCTATCGCTATGAGCTTCGGCGCGGCGACGAGGTCGTCGCGACCGGCCGCCTCAGCCGTGAGGAGAGGCTCGAGATCGGCGACCGCGTGGCGATCGAAGACCACGAAGGTCTCGTCTACAGCGTCGAGCCCCTGCCCACGGGGGACGGGCTCCGCCTCGTCGTCCAGCTGCTTCCCGACCGGCCACAGCCGAGCGGTAGCTAGCGGCTCGCCTCGCCGGCGAGCCGGGCGCTAACGAATCGCCGCAGCCCGGCCCGTGCCGGCCTCAGCGTAGGAGTCCCGCTTGGCCGCTTCGGTCTCGAGCTCGCTCAGGTGATGGCGGCTCACGAACTGCACGCGGCTGACAACGCGACGCCTCGTGCGCAGCCGCCTCACCGGCCGCGCGAGCAGGTCGACCTTCTCGAGCCCGTTTACAACCCCCATCCCGGCAGGAAGTCTGACAGCACGGGCCGGTCAAGAAGTAACGATGTGGTGAACGGCGCCGAGTCCCTCCAGGCTGGTTTCCGCGGCTAGGCTGACGGCTGTGCCGGCCCCTCGGGTGCTCGTAGTCGAAGACGATTCCGAGCTGCGCAACGTGATCGTGCGCGGGCTCGGCGAGGAGGGGCTCTCGGCGGCAGGCATCAGTTCGGGCCGCGAGCTGCTGGAGCGGCTGAAGCTCGAGCTTCCCGATCTGCTCGTGCTCGACGTGGGGCTACCCGACGCCGACGGCCGCGACGTCTGCCAGGCCGTCCGCGCGCAGGGAATCAACATCCCGATCCTCTTCCTGACCGCACGCGACGCCCTCACCGACCGCCTCACGGGGTTCAGTGCCGGCGGTGACGACTACCTCACCAAGCCGTTCGCATTTGCCGAGCTGGTCGCACGGACACGGGCGCTCCTGCGCCGGGGCTCGACCGACCTGTCGCTGCGCGTCGGCGATCTGCGTCTCGACCCGGTCGCCCATGCGGCGTTCTCGGGCGAAGCGAGCGCGGCGCTGACCCCAACCGAGTTCCGGCTACTCGCCCGCCTCGTCGTCAACCCCGGTGAGGCGGTCCGGCGGGCGGACCTCGTCAGTGCGGCGTGGCCGCATGGAGCCCGCGTGCGCGACAACACCCTCGACGCGTACGTGGCCAGGCTTCGCCGCAAGCTGCGCCTGCTTCCCGGCGCCCCGGCGATCACGACGGTGCATGGGGTCGGCTATTGCGTCGGCTAGCGCCATCGGGTCGGACGAACGTCAGGGTTCGGGTCCTGGTGATCCTGCTCGCCACGCTGGCGATCGCCCTGGGCGCCAGTACCTACGGGTTCAACGTCATCTTCGCGCGCACCACGTCACGGAGCGCCAACGGCCTCCTCCGCACCCGCGCGAGCTCGGAGCTTGCACTGCTGTCGCTCAAGAACGGGCGGATTACCGAGGCGAAGACGGAGGACGACGGGCTCGCCGACAACGAAGCGTGGATCTTTCAGCACGGGAAGCCCGTCGACCGCCCTCGCGAGCGAACCCCACTCGACGCGGCGGCCGCGAAGCTGGCGCTCACGCCGGGTGCCCGGGTCGATGTTCCGGCAAGCGACGTTCGCCTGTACTCGATCCCGGTCGTCATCGACGGCGTGCGCGAAGGGATGCTCGTGACCGGCATCTCGTATGCGCCGTACGAGCAGGCGGAGCACAGGGCGGTGCTGGGCTCGCTCGTCCTGGCGCTGATCATGCTGGCCCTGGCCGGATCGGCGACCTGGTGGGCGCTCAAGGCGGCGCTCCGGCCCGTGGTGAAGATGACCGAGCAGGCGGCGGCGTGGAGCGCGCTCGATCTCGACCGCCGGTTCGATCGCGGCGAGCCCGGAGACGAGCTGTCGCTGCTGGCGCAGACGCTCGATGCGATGCTCGACAGGATCGCGGCGAGCCTGCGACACGAGCGGCGCTTTGCGGCCGAGCTGTCGCACGAGCTCCGCACCCCGCTTGCCCGGGTGATCGCCGAGGTCGAGCTCGCGTTGCGCCGGGACCGCGAGGCCGGCGAGTACCGGGCCTCGCTGCAACTGGTGCTGAAGAACGCGCAGCAGCTGGCGCGCATCGTCGAGACGCTCGTTGCCGCCGCTCGACACGAAGCCGGCGGGGCCAGGGGAACGACCGATGCCTACGACGTCGCCACCGAGGCCATCGGAGGGGTGACCCACCTGGCGGCCGAACGCAGCCTGACGGTCAATGCCGAGCGGCCCGCCGTGGCGATGCGACTTGGGCTGGATAGCGACCTGGCCGAGCGCGTCCTTCACCCGGTGCTCGAGAACGCCTGCCGGTACGGCTCGTCCTGGGCCCGCGTCCGGATCGTCCGCTCCGGTGCGAAGGTCGCCTATGTGGTCGAGGATGACGGCCCGGGCGTGGCCGAGCAGGAGCTCGAGACAATCTTCGAGCCGGGACGCCGCGGACTTGCAGCGAACGGCCTCGCTGCGAACGGGCCCAGCGCGGACCGGATCAGTGCGGAAGGACCGAGTGCGGACGGAGTCGAGAGGTACGGTGTCGAGGGCGCCGGGCTAGGCCTGGCGCTGGCGCGCCGGCTTGCGCGGTCTGCGTCCGGCGATGTCGTCGCACGGGCGGCCCCTGAGGGCGGCTGCTTTGTCGTAACGCTGCCTGCGGCGTAGCTCCGGCAGCAGGTCCGTGGCGTCAGGACAAGTGGGGTTGGGACAAGCGCTTATGCGTGGCCGCTGTTAGCGGAGCGACCGGCGCCGACCATTTCCTGGCTGATCTGGGCGAGCTTGCCGCGTGCGAGCAGGAAAAGCGCTTCGGCTCGAAGCTCGGTTCCGTCGCCGAGCTCGCTCTCGAGGGCAACGCGGATCAGCTCGGCGTAACGGGCGAGGCCGTCTGCGAACTGCCCGGCGTCGACTCGTTGGCCAATCTCCTGGCGCAGCGTTGCGCCCACCTCGTCGATGATCCCATCGATTCGCGTGAGGGTGTCCGGCTCCCACGCGGCGCCGGCGACTGCCGCGGCCAGGGCCTCGTCTCGCATGGAGGCCGCCGAGCGCATGCGCCCAATCGTTGAGGACGCCCCCGGGCGGGTCAACGATGCGTTCAGGTGACAGTCAGGTTTGGGCGGGCGCGGCCCAGGCGCGCCGGCAAGTCGGACGGTCAGGGGTTCAGCGTGCGCCGGAGCCCTGCTGCTGCGTGATCGCCGAGGCGGTTGAAGAGCAGCTGCATGATCGGATCGAGGATCCGGCCGGCGCCTCGAAAGAGGAGCGCAGCGTCGTAGTGCACGGCCGACCCGCCTGCTGCCGGCTCCACGGTGATCGTGTCCCGTGAGGTGAACGAGGCCTGCTTTGCCTCGAGCGTCACCCGCTGCGGTGGCGCGAACCCGACGATCTCGTAGTGGAGCTTCACGTTGCGGCCGGCGAAGCGAGCGACGAGGTCAAACGCCGTCCCGAGCCCCGTTGCCCCGTCACCGTGGCGTACGGCGCTGCTGACACTCGGTCCCAGTCGACGGCATTCGAGAACTCCGCCATGTAGGCGAACGCCTCGGCCGGGGCAAGTGTCGAGGAGATCGTCGTCTCGTAACGTGCCATGCTCAGGACACCTAAGCCGTTTCAGGTGCCGGTCCCGCGAGCGCGAACGGCGTACCTTCGGAGTCCCGGCAGATGACCCAGCGCTCGCCTGGATGGACGATCTCGCCGCCGAGCGCCACCACGCGCTCGCACGCCCGGTCGAGGTCGGGAACCGGGACGTACGGGAGTGAGAAGCGATCTCCCGGCCCGGGGCCCCGCTCGTGCAAGCCGACGGCCACGCCGGCGAGCTCTGCTTGCCAACCGAGGCCATCCTCGGAGCGGCGATCCACGAGGGTGGTCTGGAGGACACCCTCCCAGAACGCTCGGGCCCGATCGGCATCGTCGGCGGGAAACTCGATCAGGAAGCGAGCCATCGGCAGTCACCGTAGCGGCAGCAGCCCTGGCTGCAGGGCCTCGCCGGCCGGGCCGCACCGGGCCGGCTACGGTCAGGCCGCCGGGCGGAGGCCCGCCGCTGATGCAACCACCGTGCCGGTTTGCCTGGGAAGCGATGCGGACACCGGATGCCGGCCGATCGTCGCCTTGAGGGTCGACGGAGCCCCGAGCTCGATCCAGAGCGGCTTACGCAGCCCCAGGCGGAGTGTCTGGCCCCGCCGCAGAGTCCGCTCGTAGACGGTCCGGCCGTTCGCCGAGCCGACGCGAACGAGCACCCAGCAGTTTCCTGCGGTGGCAGTCAACACGAGCACCTTGGGCGTCGGCGTCGGCCGACTCCGGGCTGCCGGTCGAGCAGGCGGCGACGCAGTGTGGACGCGGCCGCGGTGGGCTGCGGCCGCGGGGGTCGTGGGCGCCGGTGCCGGTGGCGCCTTCAGGTTCGGGGTCTTTCCGAGCTGCCAGACCCCGACGCCGACGAGCACAAGCACCGCCACGACCGCAAGCGTCCGCCTCAGGGGGATGTTGCCCAGATCCAGCAGCGCCTGCTGGTAGGCCGCAGGCGGCGGCTCGGGCACGGGCGGCGGGAAGCGCAGGTCGTATTCGGCCGCAAGCGTCGCTCCGCCGACCCCGAGGTAGTCGGCGTACTCGCGAAGGAACGTGCGACGGTACGAGCCGACGGGCAGCAGCTCGAAGTGCTCGTCCTCGAGTGCCTCGAGGTAGCGCGCACGGATGAGAGTGGCCGCTTCGGCGTCGGCCAGCTCGATGCCTCGCTGCTGTCGCGCCTCGCGCAACGTGTCCCCGATCTCGAGCATCGCTCTCGTCGTCTCCCGGGTCTGCTCGGCCCCATTCTGGCCGACGGAAGAAGGGCTGCGCGACACTTTTTGCTCAGGCCTTCCCAGGGATCCCGAAGTAGGCGACCGGCTCCGAGACGTCCGTGATCGCGGTCAGCACGGCCGCCCGTTCCTGGCGCGCGAGCTCTCGGAGAACGGGAATGGCACCTTCCACAAGAGCCCGCCTGGGGCTAGCGACCGTTCCAGGCTCACGGACCCCGTCCGCGGCGCGGCAAACCGCCAGACCCGACGGGACCGGCCGGCAGTCATCCCGGCCTCGGCTTCGCAGCCCCCAGCACGGAGTCCCTCACGTACAAGCGACCATCGAGACTGCCGACCACCCCTGGCCAGTTTGCCCCCGGCTACCTAAGCGGAGATTAAGAAACCCCCGTGGTGGAACGGGCGTGGCTCGACGGCACGCTTGATCGCGCAACTACCGTTCAGGGCGCCCAGTGGAAAGCAATGAAAGGACGCACGATGAGCACGACGGAAACAACGACCCTCAATCCCGAGACGCTGACCGGCGAGTACACGTTCGACGTCGCGCACACGACGTTCGGGTTCGCCGCGCGTCACGCGATGGTGGCGAAGGTTCGCGGCAAGTTCGGTCAGTTCGACGGCGCCGCCCATCTCGACTTCACCGATCCGAGCAAGTCGAGCGTCAAGGTCGAGATCAAGGCCGCGAGCATCGACACCGGTAACCCGGACCGCGACACGCACCTGCGCAGCAATGACTTCTTCGCGATGGACGAGTACCCGACGATCACGTTCGAGTCGACCGCGATCGAACCCGTCGACGAGCAGACCTTCCACGTCACCGGCGACCTGACGATCCGCGGGGTCACCAAGCAGGTCGAGTTCGACAGCGAGCTACACCGGCGCCGTCGTCGACCCGTGGGGCAACACCCGGGTCGGGTTCGCCGGCTCGCTGACCGTGAACCGCAAGGACTTCGGCGTCAGCTGGAACATGGCGCTCGAGGCCGGCGGCGTCGCCGTGAGCGAGAAGGTCACGCTCGAGTTCGACGTTGCGGCGATCAAAAGCAGCTAGCCGGAGACTCCTCTCGGGGTTGGAGCGCCCGCCCTGGATTCGCCGTTCGCCAGGACCGCGAAGCCGGGCGGGCGTTCCAACCGATTACCGAGTTCGGCATGCGGGCGTGACTCGTGCCCGCCGCGCGACATACGCGGCGGCAGCAGTACGTTC
>CAWEVP010000014.1:0-170925 GCA_963812555.1 uncultured Actinomycetota bacterium
CGACGGATGAGATTGTCAACTCGAGCGCGGCTGGTCGTTGGGGTTGCCAGTGGGCGACCATCACTTCGTAGGAGCGTTCGGCCTGCTCGACGAGCGCGCGTTCTTGGTCGCGTAGCTGCTTGACGTGGTAGTCGTGGCTGGCGCCGCGAACGGGTCCTCGCTTGCTGGTTGCGCCGGCGGCGAGCTCGAGCTTGCGGCGCTTGTGCGCGTTGAGGCTGGGGCGGGCGAAGGCGTAGTCCTCGCCGCGGTCGATCAGGTGCCAGCAGAGCACGGTCATCTTGCGAGCGGTCGCGACAGTGGCGACCTGGAAGCCGCGGCGGTTACTGACGCGGCGATAGAAGGCACGGAAGGGGCCCGGAGCGCGAGAGGCCGAGAACGCCGCTTCGACGAGCATCCCGCGCGCCTGGGCGGGGCCGGCCTTGGTGATCCGGCCGTAGACGGCGGCGCCGTTGCCGGACTGGCGGACTCGCGGGTTGAGGCCGAGGTAGGAGACGAGCCGGTCGGGGCTGTCGAACCGTGCGAAGTCGCCGACTGCCGCGAGGATCGAGATCGCAACGGTGACATCGATCCCGGGGACGGTCATCAGCTGCGCGACGATCGGGTCGTCGAGCGCCTCCAGGGCGATGTCACGGTCGACCTGCGCGAGCTCCTCGCCGTGGAAGTCGAGCTGGCGCAGAAGCGCCCCGACGCTCCGCCACTCATCAGCGGGCAGGTCCTGCTTGCCGAGCCAGCGCTGCCCGATGCCGGAGAAGAGGTCGGCGTGCGGGCAGGTCTCGACGAGGTTGCGGGCCAAGATCGCGTGCACCTGGTTCTTTACCCGGGTGCGCTGCTTGACCAGGTGAGTCCGTCGCATCACGAGTCGCCGCAGCATCCGCGTGCGGTCGTCAGCGACCCACGTCCCCGGCAAGAAGTCCGCCGCGAGCAGCTGCGCCAGGATCCGGGCGTCGACCTTGTCGGTCTTCACCTTCGCCTCGGCGATCGCCCTCGTCTTGCGCGGGTTGGAGACGACCACCCGGCGCACCAACGGACGCAGCATCGTCGCGATCGCGTCCGAGTTCGTCGTCGCCTCGAGCGCGACCTCGTCGTCAGGCCGAAGCCCGGACGCCCACGCGCGCAGCTCCTCGGCCCTCACGCCGATCCGGCCCTCGTCACGGCAGAGGCCGTCCTCGACGATCGCGATCTGCGCGAACGACCGATGCACGTCCATACCGATGAACCTCACCTCTGGCTCCTCTCTGGTCGATTGGCTCGAGGAATCGGCCGGGCGGAAGCGACAGAAACGGATTCGCGCTCGCAGCGCAGTCGGGTCAGTCGCGGGGGCGGCCAAGTACTAACGCGAGCTCGCAGCTCAATGTGTAGAACGGCCTGCCCTGGCTTGATTCCTCCACGACGCCCCGAACCCGACCAGCAGACCCTAGAACCGAGGTCCGACAGCAGCCCCGAGGCGCCCGCATGTCATACCTGTTACCAACGCAATCGAAGCGCTGAACCGCCAGCTCCGCAAAGCCATCAAGACCAAAGGCAGCTTCCCGACCGAAGACGCCGCCCGCAAGCTCATCTACCTCGCGATCCAAAACGCCGTGCCGCAATGGACACGGACCCGCGGCTGGACGAAAGCACTACTCGCGTTCAAAATCCACTTCGGAGACCGACTGCCCGACTAGACCAACAACCCCGCCTACACAGAAAATCGGACGCTCTCGAAGAGTCTGCCCCGGTCGAATCTGTGAGCGCTGCTCAGCCCTGCGGGAGGCTGCGTTGCAGTTTCGTTTAGAGCTCGTCTCAAAATGAGTTCTGGAGTCTTCTGAAGCAGACGAGGCAGCAGCCGATCGCGAGGAACGCTTCGTGGATCTCGTGGCGGCGGTCGTAGCGAACGAGCAGTCGCTTGAACTGGTGGAGCCAGGCGAAGGTGCGCTCGACGACCCAGCGGTGCCGACCAAGCCCCGAACCGTGCCCGGTACCTCGCTGGGCGATCTCGGGGACGATGCCGCGATCGCGCAGCTTGCGCCGGTACTTGTCGTAGTCGTAGCCGCGGTCGGCGCTGATCCGGTCAGGACGCCGGCGAGGACGGCCCGACTTGCCGGCAACGGCCGGGATCCGGTCGAGCAGCGGAATCAGTTGGGTGACGTCGATGACGGTTACCGCCCGTGACCGTCCAGGCAAGCGGGATCCCGGTCGCGTCTACAAGCAGGTGATGCTTGGAGCCGTTTCTGGCTCTATCAACCGGGCTCGGGCCCGTCTCGGAGCCCCCTTTTTCGCCTGCACATGACTGCCGTCAACGATCGCGCGTGACCACTCGATCTCCCCGGCCGCCCGCAACTCCGCCAACAACACCCCGTGCAGCCGCTCCCACACCCCGGCCCGCTGCCACTGATCCATCCGCCGATGACAGGTCGAGCCAGCACCAAACCCGAGCTCGGGCGGTAGATGCCGCCACGCGACCCCCGTGTGCAACACAAACAAGATCCCCTGCAACGCCTGCCGATCAGACAACCGCTTCCGACCCGGATACCGAAAACGCCGCTCAACCCTCGGCAACAACGGCTCAACCCGCTGCCACAACTGATCCGACACGATCCACGGCGCAACAGCCACAGGCACCCCCTCAAGATTGACGACGGATGCCGACAGCATTCGCGCCCAACGAACAGGTCCCTTCATTTAGAGACGAGCTCTTAGAGGACAGGTGAGAACGACGGCCTTAGATTTGGGCCGCCGCTCTCGGATTGGCCTGTGCCGGCTGATTGCCCAGCGCGCTCGGCTTTTATGCATCAGCTCCGATGACTCGGTTTCGGCCTCGAGAGTCCTGGCTAGCCTAGTCCTGGCCGCCGGGTTCTTTTGCCCCATACGTGCGTCGCGGACTGTTTCTTGCTGCCCAGCATCAAGAGGGTTCGTTCGAGCGGTGTAGATGTCGTAAAGACGAGCTGATGCAGGCGCCCTCTGAGTAGGAGCGTGGTAAAGTCGTTGCGGGCCTTTGCGTAAGACTTGCGGAGGGGCTCGGGTGTCGTCGTTGGGAGTGCGCCTTCAGTCCTTCGCGGCTGATGTCGTTCCCGCGATCCGGCGAACAACTCGGGTTGTGAGAGGGGCTCATCGATGCTGGTGAGGACGCACGGTTCATGAACTCGGCCTCTGGGAACGGTTTCGTGCCGCCGGACCACCGGGTGGTACGGCCGAGAGCCGATGCCGTTGTGGTCGAGATCCTGGGCGAGCACGACCTCGCCAGCCGCGACACAATCCAGCGGCTGTTTCTCGAGCTTGTCGCCGATAACGAGCTTGTCGTCGTTGATGTGAGTGAGGCAGCGTTTGTCGACTCGACCTTCATCAACGCGCTGGTGAAGGCCCGCAAGTTTGCGGAGGAGAAAGGGTCACAGCTGCGGGTTCAGCTCGGAACAGCGCCGATCGTTCGTAAGGTTTTCGAGCTCAGCGACCTGCTCGATTACCTTGAGTGCGCGAACGACCGCGAAGAAGCTTTAGGGTCGTAGTTTTCGATTGCTGGGCCGAGGGAACGCCGTGGGAGGTGAACACTGTCCTCGTCACGATTCCCTGCGAGGCCGGTGAGTTAGCCGAGGTTCGTGCCCGGCTCCGCAAATGGCTCGCAGCAAGCGACGTTCCCGAAGAGTTACAGGACGCGATCGTTCTTGCCACCCACGAAGCGGCCACAAATGCGATCGAACACGCGAAGCCTTGCACCTCCCTGCACGTCCGTGCCTCTATCGAGGCCCGCGTGCTGACGGTCGATGTGACCGATACCGGCCAATGGACCGACGCGGCTTTCGACGACGACGAAGGCGGACGAGGCCTGATCCTGATCCGCGAACTGATCAACGAAGTCCAGATCCGCCCCAGCCCGAGCGGCACCACCATCCACCTGCGGCAACCGCTCTAGCTCCGCGGGCCTTTCTACCTCATGTGGGCACTCGTCGGCTGGCCTCCGAGTCCTGGTGTGATCGGGATTTAGGTTGGCCAGGCCTGCTTGGCGCGTTTCTTCATCCGGCGGAGCAGGTCTGGAGCCGCTTTTCTGGCGTTTTGTTTGCGCGTCTCCTGCCGCTCAATCAGTCGTCCGGCTGCGAGCGCGGCTCCGCGCCCGCCGACAGTGCGCGCGAGCTTCCTGACGCGTTCAGCCGCAACTACCGCGTCTTGGTGCTCGCCAAGGACGTCCTGTACCTCCTTCGCGGTTTTGATTAGCCGGGTGGCTGGTCTCCCGCGGGCGGGTTCGGCCAGCTCGGCGGCGTAACGGCCTCGCTTAGTGTGGATCCGTAGGTTGTGTAGCTCAGAGTCGCCCTTCGACGAGATCCGATGGGCGCGCTTCCGGAACCGCGCTAACTCCTTCCGTGCGAGCTTCTCAACGGAAATGTCGCGACTCCGGACTCGGGGAGCTTCGGCGGCTGCCTCGACCAGGTCGAGGAGGCGGTAATAGCGAGGCTCCTCTAGCGCCGCGCGAAGCTCGTCGCGGGCTCGGTCCCGATCCGTCTGCAGCGGGGGCAGAAGTTTCTCCGCGCGGAATGCGTCCTGCCCGAGCGTACGGGTTTCCGATTCGATGTAGTCCACGAACACGTCGAGATCGCGGACAGCTCCGAGCCGTTGCGCCAGCCAGTCGAGCTCAGAGCGGAGTTCATCGACCCATTGCCGTCGCAACATCGGCCGTGCCGTGCGCAGCACCGAACGCAGGCGGCGAACGGCGACACGCATGTCATGAACCGCCTCGACGTCGCTCGCGACCCGCACAACCGGGTCGTTACGCAGAAGCTCCCAGTACTGATTCCGCAGCACCTGGCGCAGCCGACCCAGCGTCCCTGACCCTTTCCTAGCGGGCTCTGGAAGCGGGACGTCGACCACGCGTAGAAGTTTCGGCCGTCCGCCGTTCGGCCGGGCGCCCAGTTTGAGCAATCGCCGTCCGACCAGGTCGAGCGCTTCTGGCCGGCCGTCGATGAGTTCAGCCTCTAACTCGGAAAAACGCGAGGTAACGGACTGTCCGTCGAGCACGGCCACCTCATCCAATGTGACGTCTACCCCGTTGACATGTCTCCCATGTCGATGAGTCTGCAAGGTCCCGACCAGCGCGAGTTCACGACCCCGCAGAAGACCGGAAAGCACCCTCCCGAGTGAGTGGGGAAGCGGAACCGGGCCGCCGGCCTCCTCTAGCTCGACCCTCGCGCCCGCGGACGGCACCTTTAGCTGCCAAACGCCGAGCCCGTGCTCGACCCGCCGGCGCAACGTCAAGCCCGCACGAAGCAGCAGCAAATCCGGCGTGTCGAAATACGTCGAGGTGAAAACGCGCTCCTCGAGCGGACGCCCCCCAAGTTGATCTAAGTCGACCGGTTCGTCAGCCTCCAGCTTCAGCTCCCGCTCGATGGTCGTTTTCATGTCCTCCTTTCGTCGCCAGTAGAGGGCTAACCGAGATCGGATGCCTCGAAACGTGCGGCCTGATCCGAGTCGGAGGGGTCAGCTCGCCCAGCGGGCGGCGTCGTGAACCCACGCACCCAAGGCGGGCTAAGGGGCGCGATCACAGGTGGTTCCCTCGAGGTTCGAGCCGCGACCCGCTGGTAGCGGATACTTACCCGCTCCTCGGTAAATATTCCCTATGGCGGCGAATCTGACTGGGTCAAACCGCGATTCGCCCGCGGTCTTCCTATGTCGCGCTACCGGCGTGTCCCGCCCGTGGTTTCGGCTGCTTCGGTGCTTCGCGCGCTTCCGGATAAGGGCTAGCGGCGGGATCGCACACCGCGTTCTCGCGTCGTCGTATCACGCGTTTGGCTTGTTTACTGGGTTTAAAGACACGCTGACAACCTAAAAGTGAGGCAGGCCGAGAAGCTCGACCGTAACCCAAGACTGCGATGGCATCTTGTGTTCTTTAGTCTTGGCCGAGCTTCTTGAGACGCGCACGGCTCGCCTTTCCGTGCCCCTCAAGCCAGTAGACGATCGTCGCGCCTGCGGAGAGGACGTGTCTCCGCATCTGTTGTCGTGCTACTCGTGCATCGTGGTTGTCGAGGGCCTCGACGACCTTCACGTGGTCAGCGATGCCGTCGAGAAGTAGTCCCGAGTCGTGGTTCATCGAGATCCATGCGAGCTCACGGGGTACTCGGCGGCGCAGATTGAGAATCGAGGCCACGAGGGCGCCGGACTCCGCGGCGGTAGCCACGGTGTCGTGGAAGACCTCATTCGCGACGCTGATCGCCTCGAAGACGGTCGCGCGCAGTTCGGTGTCGTCCGTGGGAATCCGCTCGAACGCCGCAGACTCGTGCTCGAAGGCCTTTTGTGCGGCAACGAGATCGGCGATTTGGGGCGCGCCGAGCCGTGAGGCTGCCCGCTCGGCCGCGAATCCCTCGAGCTCTGCGCTGACGAGGAACAGGTCGCGTGCTTCGGCTGGGGAGAGAAGCCGGATCACTGCGCTTCGACCCTGCTGTTCCAGAAGGCCCCGTGCTTGGAGAATCCTCATCGCTTCGCGCACGGGGGTGCGGCTGACACCAAAGCGGTCAGCGATCGCCTCCTGCCCGATTCGCGCGCCTGCAGTGAGTTCGCCGCGGATGATCGCGCGTTCGAGCTCCTCGGCGATGAGGAGCGCTTGGTTGGCGGGGCGGATCGTCCCGGCCTCGGGGCCGGAAGACTCCTGTGTCGGAGGGGGAAGCATTGCGTCGGCCAACGTCATCATCCGGAGGGAGGGCGACCGGAAACGAGTCGTTCCACGCCGGCAGCCACTTCTTCGTCGGATGGAAAGTACATCTCAGTCAGGGCCGGATTGCCGTCCTCGACTGAGAGCGGCACGTTCGGGGGCATGACTCGAAGTGGCGGGCTCAGAAATCGGGCCTCGGCGCGTTCGCTCAGCGTGGCGATGATCTCGCTCGCGAGGCCGCACCTGGGATGGTCGAAGTCCACGACCACAAGTCGTCCCGTCTTCGCAACGGATTCGGTCACGGTCTCGACGTCCCAGGGCATGAGCGTCAACAGATCAACGACCTCAGCCTCGATTCCCTGTTCCGAGAGGCGAGCAGCGGCGTCGAGACAGACCGGGGTCGAGGCTGAGATTCCCACGATCGTGGCGTCAGCGCCGGAACGCAGAATCCGGGCTTTCCCGATCGGCACGGTGTAGCTCTCCTCAGGGACCGGCATCGATTGTCTAACGAGGCGGACGTTGTCGAAGCAGATCACCGGGTTGTCGTCGCGAAGCGCTGCGGTCGTGAGGCCTTTCGCGGTATATGCGTCGGAGGCAGCGACACAGATCAGTCCGGAAAGATGGAGGAACGGCCCGTAACAGGAGCCGAAGGTCTTCATTGTCACCGGTACCGACGCCTGGCCGCCTGTCTGGTAGTGAAGCTTTGAGAGTTTGTTGCTGATCTGGTCCCAGGCGACACCGGCGAAGTGTGTGAACATCAGGTCGACCCAGGGCCGGTAGCCATCGACGGCGAGGCCGATGGCCGCCCCGATGAACGCAGCTTCCGAAATGGGAGTGTCGCGCACGCGGTCGGCCCCGAACTCCTGGATCAGCCCTCGCGTGATCCCGTACGGTCCTCCCCAGGCGTCAACGATGCCCTCTTCTTCTCGCCCGGCGCCTCCTGCCACGTCCTCGCCGAGAACGAGGATGCGATCGTCGCGACGCATTTCGAGGCGAAGTGCATCGTTGATCGCCTGCCAGTATTTACGGGTCGGCGCGCCTGTCATCTGTTGGCCGCTTGCACGAGTACGCCCTCCGTGAGGTCGTCCCAGGTGGGGTCGGCGCCCCCGGAGGCGGCTGTGACGGCTGCTTCTGCCTCAGCGCGTGCATCTGCGTCGATCTCATCGAGGCGTTCCTCGGTGAAAACGCCTGAGGCAAGCAAGGCTTGGCGTTGAAGCGCGAGCGGGTCGCGGGCTTTCCAATCGGCGACCTCGGCGGCGGTGCGGTAGCGCTCGTGGCGATCGCCGTAGTAGTGACCGTAGTAGCGGTAGGTTCGCGCTTCGATCAGGCTCGGCCCGGAGCCTGACCGGGCGCGCTCGATTGCTGTCGTCGTCGCGGCGAGCATCTCGGTGGCGCTCTGTCCGTCGACGCTGTTGCCCGGAATCCCGTAGGCGCTTGCACGAGCAGCGATGCCGGGCCCTGCGGTCGCGTACTCGACGGGAGTGCTCTCGGCGTAGTGGTTGTTCTCTACGACGACGATGTATGGGAGCGACCAGATCGAGGCGAGGTTGAGGCTTTCGTGGAAGGCGCCCTGGTTGACGCCGCCGTCGCCGACGAACGCGATGACGCAGCGCTCGGAGCGGTCGAGCTTCGCTGCGAGGGCGAGCCCAACCCCCATTGGGAGATTGCCTGCGACGATGTCCGTGGCTCCTATGAAGCCGATGTCGAGTTGGGCTACGCCCATCTCGCCGCCGCGGCCGCGGCAGAGCCCGCCTGCCTTCCCGAAGAGCTCGAGCGCGAGTTTGGTCAGGTCGCATCCGGCTGCGACGGCGTGCCCATGGGAACGATGGGTGCTGAGCACGCGGTCGGAGGGTGCGAGAGCGCAGAAGACGCCGGCCGCCACCGCCTCCTGACCTGCGTACGGATGCCCGATCCTGACGCCTTGCTGCAACGCGACCCGAGTAAAGACTTCCTCGAAGGTACGGCAGCGCGTCATCATGACGTAGAGCCGCTCCTGCGTCGCATCAGACATAGGTCAGTTCCTCGGCGGCGGGTGCGAAGACGAGCAACGAGTGGTCTCCTCGTGGAGGGAAGACTGCTTTCACGGGCAGACCGATCATTGGTGTTTCAGGCGCGGTATCGAGTAGTGCGAGCATCCGGATCCCTTCTTGGAGGTCGACGAGCCCGACAAGGAATGGAACGCGTTCGCTCATCTCGGGTGTCCCGGCGCGATAGCAGACGGTCGCCGAGTAGACGGTGCCGGCTCCCGTTGCTCGTTCCCAATCAAGGGTCGTCTCGCCGCAGCGGCTACAGAAAGGGCGCGGTGGAAACTGGAATCGCTGACAGCTGAGGCACCGTTGAAGCAGCAGTTCGCCTCGGTCGAGTGCGGCGAAGAACGGCTCGCTGTCCGGATCCGCGGGTTCTGCTGGTCGGCGCGGTGTCGGTCATCCGTGGTCGCCGACTCCGAGAAGCACGGTTGCCGATGAGGAGAGCACACCGCCAGTTCCGTGACATAGCGCGATCTCGGCCCCCTCGACCTGTCGCTCGCGGCATTCTCCCCGAAGTTGCCGCGCTGCTTCGACGAGGAGAAGAAGCCCGAGCATCCCGGGGTGGCAGTACGAGAGGCCTCCCCCGGAGGTGTTGAGCGGAAAATCGCCGCCGGGCGCGATGCGGCCGTCTCCGACGAACGATCCGCCTTCGCCTTTTGCGCAGAACCCGAGATCCTCGAGGCTAAGGAGGACGGTGATCGTGAACGAGTCGTAGATCTGCGCGACGTCGACGTCAGCCGGGCTGAGCCCTGCCATCGCGAACGCGGCTTTGCCCGAGGCAGCGGCGCCTGTTCGTACGAGGTCGGGCATGAGCGAAATGTCCGCGTGAGTCATTTGCTGCCCGTAGCCGAGCACGGAGACTGGAACACGACGCAGGTCGCGCGCACGTTCGGGCGTGGTGACGACGATCGCGCCGCCGCCGTCGGTGACGAGGCAGCAGTCGAGCAGATGTAGTGGCGAGCAGATCAGCGGCGAGGCGAGAACGTCGTCGCGGGTGATTGGATCTCGTTTCAACGCTTTTGGGTTGAGTGCAGCCCACGCTCGTGCGGCGACGGCAACGTCGGCGAGCTGATCGCTTCTCGTGCCGAACTCGTACATGTGCCGGGCTGCAGCGAGCGCGTACGCTCCGATCGGGCTCGGCAGACCCGTCCCGGTTTCGTACACGTTGCTGAAGCTATGCGGCGGTCCTGCCGCGCCGCCGAGCATTCGGCTGCGGTCTTGGCGCTGCGTGCTCGCGTAGGTGATCAGGACAACCTCGCAAAGCCGTGCGCGGATCGCTGCGTCTGCGTGCGCAACGTGCATCTCAAAGGAGCTGCCCCCGATGTCGGTGCTATCGACGTAGGCCGGCTGGAGCCGGAGGTACTGCGCCAGATCAAGCGACGGCATCACCGTCGGGTATCCGGCGGTGATCAACCCGTCGACGTCGTGCAAGCCGAGCCCGGCATCCTCAAGTGCCGCCAGGGATGCCGCCGCCATCATGCGTAGAGGGTGCTGGCCGGTAACCGCACCTAGCTCGCTCTCTGCAACGCCAACAATCGCACTCGCCGGGCCCCCCGCGGTCATAGGACGGGAACGTGGCCATCGGGTATCGGTGCCGAGTCTGAGGTGATCGCGTCGACCTGCTCCGGCCGCCTCGCCGTCACGGCGTCGCTCTCGCACGAGATGACGAGGTTACCCAGGCCGTCACGTCCGACTCGCTGGCCTGGGTGAACCACGACCGACGTGTTGTCGAGCTCAACGATCGCCGGGCCGACGATCCTGAGATCCTGATCGATGCTGTCGCCGCGGACGATCCGGGTCTTTGCATACCCGCTCTCTTCCCAGTAAACGTCACGCGATCTCTCGATCGCTGAGTCAGCCGGTACGTCTCCGAGGTTCCGAAGTTTCACCGGTCTTGCAACCGTGGCGCCGCAACGGAGAGCGGCGATCTCGATGCCGGCGGCGCGATATCCGGTGCCGGGGCCATAGAGTGCCTCGTACTTCGAATTCGAAGTCGACCACCAGTCGTTCGGCGTCTTCGTTTCCGGCGAACGATCCGCTCAGGCTAACCCACACCTCGTTGACCTGGGCGCGGTAGCGCATTCCCGCGGAGTATTCAAACTTCACCCGTTCTGGCTCATCCACGCCGGCACGCTCGAGCGCGGCGTCGGCCCGCTTGCGCAGCGTCTGAAGCGCGGTCGCGAGTCGATCGGGGACGAACGGCTCCCTCTCGTTGAGCGAGAGCTCGACCGTCACGCCGAGATCGGACGTGGCGGCTCCGAACGCTGACCAAAGCGAGGCAACGTCGCCCATTGGAACGACGACGGTGGTGAGCCCGAGCTCGCGGGCGACCGCTCCGGCGTGCACCGGGCCGGCCCCTCCGTACGCGAACACGCTGAAAGCTCTCGGGTCGTATCCCTTCGCGACCGTGAGCTTGCGGATCTCGTCGGCCATCTGTGCGTCCGCGATCCGCACGATTCCCGCTGCAAGCGCGTCAGGCTCTAGCCCGAGGCGAGCAGCAAGTTTTGCGATCGCCTCGTATGCGGCGTCTCGATCGAGACTCATCTTGCCGCCGAGGAAGGCGTTGGGATCAAGTCGCCCGAGGACGAGGTCTGCGTCGGTCACGGTTGGCTCGGTCCCTCCACGCCCGTAACACGCCGGCCCCGGAGTCGCGCCTGCGCTGCGCGGGCCAACGCGGAGGCCACCGGTAATCGCGTCAATCCAGGCAATGCTGCCGCCTCCGACTCCGATCGACTCGATCTCGACGCTCGCTGTGAAGTACTCGTACTGGGAGACGATGTTGGTCGTGCGGCGAAGCGCCGACCCATTGACGACTAGTCCCAGGTCGCAGCTTGTTCCGCCCATGTCGAACACGATCGTGTTCGTCTTGCCGGTGGCGAGAGTCATCAGCCTCGAGGCCTCAAGCCCAGCGGCCGGACCGGACTGGAGCGTCAGCACTGGCGCTCCCAGGACGATTTCGGCAGGTGCGACGTTGCCGTCGCATTGCACAACTAGGAGCGGTGCCTCATAGCCGTGCTCCCGACAGCGACGCTCGACCTCTTGCAGGTAAGAGACGGTTGCTGGCTTCACGTACGCATCGATGACGGCGGCGGCGGTGCGCTCGTACTCCCCCTGCCGGGGTGCGATTTCGTGAGCGAGACTCACGTGCGTGCCGGGAGCGAGCTCCTCGATCAGCTCCGCGACTCGCAGCTCGTGAGCCGGGTTGCGGAACGCCCAGAGAAGCGCAACCGCTATCGCCTCCACGCCTGCGTTGAGTAGCTGCCGGATTGTCGCTCGTGCCGCTTCTTCGTCGAGGTCAACGACGATGTCGCCCTTGTAGTCGATCCTCTCGATCACCTCGAGCGCGTTCTCTTTCCTGACGAGGGGTATCGGCTTATGGGTCTCAAGCGTGCGCATCGCCTGATCTGGGGAGAGGCCGGCGACCCGACCGACCCCGCGCATCACGAAGATGGCGTCACGGTGGCCGCGAGTCGCGATCAGCCCTACGTTCGCGCCGCGCCGTTCTAGGAGTGCGTTCGTCGCGACCGTTGTTCCATGTACAAGCTGCGCCGTCTGCCCAAGGAGCTCGGTCGAGCGTGAGCCCGATTTCGGCGGCGAGGGCCTCGAAGACCCGCGAAGAAACCGAGCTCGAATCGTGGGGGTGTCGAGGAGGTCTTCGCTGTCCACAGCTTGCCGTTGGTGTCGATCGCGACACAGTCGGTGAACGTTCCTCCGGTGTCGACACCGCAGACGAAGCGGGCGGGCGATTCAGCCATTGCTCTCGCCTCGGGCGTGGGCACGCAGTGCGCCCTTGTCGACCTTCCCGATCGTTGCCCGCGGCAGCTCGTCGAGGGTCTCGAGGAGCGTCGGGATCTTGAAGCGAGCAAGCCGGGTCTCGCAGTGGAGCCGGAGCGAGTCGAGATCGAGCGTGCTCCCGGGCTCGAGGACGATATAGGCCTTGACTGCTTCGTCGCGGAGCGGATCGGGTGCACCGACCACGGCAACGTCGGCGACTCCAGGGTGGTCGAGCACGACCCGTTCGACCTCAAGTGCGGCGACGTTTTCTCCGGAGACCTTGATCATGTCCTTCTTGCGGTCGACGAAGTAGAAGTAACCGTCAGCGTCTTGCCGTGCCAAATCACCGGTGTAGAGCCAACCGTCGCGGAGCGAATTCGCGGTGGCCTCTGGATCGCGCCAATAGCCCTTCATCAGGCTCCGGCCGGGGACACCATGCACGATCACCTCGCCTGTCGTGCCCACCGGCACGGGCTGGCCCTCGTCGTCAACGAGCTTCACCGTCCGGTCGATCGCTGGCAGCCCGATCGAGGGCCAGCGCGGGTCGCCGGCGAGGACGGTGAGCGTCACGTTGGTCGAGGCCTCTGTGAGTCCGTAGCCTCCGAGGATCGGGACTGGAAGTCCGAAGCGACGCTCGAAGGTCTCGAGTTCATCGCGGCTGAGCTGGAGTCCGCCGATCGCGAGCCGAACGCAGTGCTCCTGGTCCGTGGAGGACGGAGGTTGCGCGAGGATCGTCCTGATCAGCATCGGTACGAGCGAGATGACGGTGGCGCGGTGACGTCGGACTTGCTCCATGTAGCGGGTGGCGCGGTAGCGGTCAAGCAGGATCACTGTGGCTCCCGCGACCAGGGACGAGAAGAGGGTCTGATCGAGGCAGTTGACGTGGAAGCCGGGCAGTGCGGTCAGGTTGCGGTCGGCGGGCGTGAGCCGCGACTGCATCGCGAAGCGGTGCGCGGACCAAAGACAGTTCACGTGCGTTCGCATCACGGCCTTCGGCCGGGCGGTCGTGCCTGAGGTCATGATCAACTGCATCACGTCCTCGCCACTCACAGAGCGTGCTGGCGGAGTTGGTGATCCGCTCGTGAGTTGATCCCAGCTCAGGCGGACCGTATCGGCGGGCCAGACCTCTGAGGGTGGGTCGCCGACGCCACAGCCAACCCGAAAAACCTGCTTCTTGTCTGCTTCTACGAGTAGCTCGAGGAACTGGGAGTCCGCGACGAACGCCGTAGGCTCGACAAGGTCAATGACGTGAGCTACCTCAGGTGCGACGTAACCGGTGTTAACAGGTACCGCGACGAGGCCGGCCTTTGCGCAGCCAAGCATCGCGACGACAAAGGCGATGCTGTTAGGCATCAGCAGGAGCACTCGGTCGCCGTGATCGAGGCCTAGTCCAAGCAGGGTGTCGGCGAATCCGTTCGTCAGGCGGTCGAGCTCCGCGTAGGTGAGCTCATTTACGTCGCCGTCTGTGTCCTCGTGGACGACGAAGACCTGGTCAGGGCGCGCCGCGCGTTGATGAGCGATCAGATCCGCGAACGTGAGGTTGCCGAATGCGTCCGATCCCGTGTTCATTCGACCGGGGCCAGCAGGACGTCTTCGATCGGTTTGTCATCGGGGCGCGCAACCTCGAGCTCGAGCAGTGTCCCGCATCCGGGGCAAACGAACGAGCACAGCACAAGTGGATCGTCGACCCAATACGCCGGGTCGTCGATGCGCTCGCCCGCGTCGGCCAGTGGCTGCTCGATCGTCGCTGCGTAGTGCTTGTAGCTTTCGCTCCCATCGCCGAGCGAAGTGCGGCACCTGCGGCAGAGCAGCTCCCGCCCACTGCCCTCTAGGTGAAGGATCAGACCCGGGAGCACCGTCCGCTCCACACCACCGACCGTGGAACTCGACGCGGCTATCCGAGCGGGAGGCTGGGCGCGCGTAAGCCGCGCCGCGCGAAGCTCTGAGCGCAGCGCGGCGGTTGCCTCGGCGTCGGGTGCGCCGTCGTCGGTGAGTACCACTCCGAGGCGTTCGCGAGCGGCGGCTCGGCTGACGTAACCGGCCCCGACATCGGCAGCAGCGGCCGCCGGTTCTCGGTCAAGCGGATCACCCAGGCCGCCTCCGCCTGCGCCCGCGATCTCGAGCACGTCGCCTGGATGCTGGACGAGGTCGGCGATCTTCTGCTCGAGCCGTACCGCCGCCGGGCCAGACGAGTCGACCGTCAGCGGCATCTCGCCCCGCGCCCAAGCTTCTTCGATTCCGGATCCGCGCAGTAGTTTGAAGCTGTTCGTCGCGGCGGGATATCCGCCGAAGATGCCGGTCGATGAGGGCACGGCAACGCCGCAGGACGCGATCTGGTGGACGACTTCGGAGCTTCCGTGGGGTAGGAACGCAAGCTCGAGGCTTGCGCCGCCAATGAAGGTCCCTGTGCCGCCGGAGTCTGCCCGCTCGCGGCGCCAGAGATAGAGGATCGGCATCACCTGCTCGTTGTCCTCGACGTTCGGCGCGATCATCAGCGGCGCCCAAAAAGGAGTCGCGGTAGAGATTCCGTCACTGCCGGCGCCGGCGCCGGTGGGGGACGCATTGAAATCGAGCATCGCGTTCGAGAAGTACTCGCCGTGCTGATCGATGCCTGAAAGGGAATCGATCGGAAAGTGGCCGATGCCGCCGCTACAGACGACGGTCTCTGCGGCGTCGGAGCCGAAGCTGAGCATCTTGTTGACGCAGACGGTCGCAAGACTCAATGCGTTCGCGCTCGCGAAGACCACGCCGGAGCTGACCGCGGAGGGGAAGTTGGCCGTGGCAAGCGTTCCGGGCGAAGGTCGGAACTCGATGTGGCGGAGCGCGCCGCCGACCGCCCGCAGCGTGTCCGAGCACATGAGTGACGCGACGACCGCGAGAATCGCTGATCGCCAGCCGGAATAGGTCGAGTTGAGAACGCCGGTGGCCTCGTCTGAGCCCGCGTTCTCGAATAGGAGCCGATCGCCCGCCTTTGTCAAGGTCAGCATCCCTCGGTAGACGTGTCGGTCGCCAGGGCGTGCGTTCTCGATATAGATCCGGTCCTGCCACCGTCCGTCGGGGATGTTCGCGAGCCGTGCGAGGAAGACGCGTTCGGAGTCGTCGATGATCTTGCGCATCGCCCCCTTGACGGTCTCCGCGCCGTGTCGCTCGAGGAGCGACTTGATCCTTCCGGCCGCGAACCCGTTACCCGCGACGAGCGCCCGCAAGTCAAGCGCGGTCAGCTCCGGCACTCGAGACTGTCGCGTCCACACGTTCTCCAGATCACGTCTCAGCACCCCTCGTTCGACGATCTTGAACGGTGGCACCGGCGTCGGCTCGGCGAAAACGTCCTCGGCACTCGGCGACCAGCCGCCCGGCCTGACGCCGCCGAGGTCCGCGAAATGCAGCGTGTTCGCTACCCAGCAGAACAGCTCGCCTTCCCAGAAGACGGGGCAGAGCATGCTCGCGTCGGACTGATGTGTGGCGCCGATCCACGGGTCGTTGCAGAGGAACATGTCTCCGTCGTCGATGCCGGGGTTGTCAGTGAGGTACTCGAGGACCCAACGGACGTTGAGGTCCTGGACGCCTGCGTGCATTGCGACATAGGGGCCGAAATAGACGTACTCGGCATCCTCGGTCGTGATGCACGGGTTGAAGTCCCTCGCGTACTTGGCGATCCCGGAGCCGGAGACCTTCTGGATCGTGAGGCCGTGCTCCTCGTTGATGTTCCAGAGGCTGTATCGGAGCACCTCGAACACAATCGGGTCGATCTCGGCTTCAGCGTTCCGTTGAAGACGAAGCTTGCCGCCGACGACCACATCGTCCTCGGGCATGTAGGAGTGCGTGCGCCCGTCCATGAGCCTGCCGTCGAGGATGCGGCTCACTGCACCAGCACCCAGCCAACCGGTTCACCGACCGCAACCTCGGCGTTTTCTTCGGCGATGATCTCGAGGGTTCCGGTGGCCGGCGCCTCGACATCGAGCGAGACCTTGTCGGCATCGATCACCGCGACAATCTCGCCGCGCTCGACGGTCTCCCCGCTGGCCTTACGCCATTCCACGACGGTGCCGGCATCCATATCGCTGAGACCGGGCATGACGATCGGCTCTCGTGTGCCGCTACTCATCTCGCACCACCTCTTTTGGATCCAAAACAGGAGTGTTTGGATCCATAAGAGTACTGGGCCAGTTTCCGGCTGGTCGCAAGACAACCTTGACCGCCTGCCGGGCCTGAACGGTGTCCATCGCCTCCACGATCTCGCTGAGACCGAATGCGTGCGTGATCAGGGGCGCGAGCTGCGAGACGTGCGAGCTCAGTAGCTCCGCCGTCCGCGCCCAGTCCCGCGGCGCGTAGCCACGGATCCCAAGTAACGACTTCTCCGCGAAGACCAGCTCCGGAACATCCAGCGGCACCGGGTGATGCGGGAGACCTAGCACCCCAATCCGCCCCCCTTTTCGAGCCAGAGCAATCGACTGCAGCAGCGCGCTCTCAGTGCCCGCGGCCTCTGCAACGACATCGAATCCGCCCTCGGCCCGATCCTGTCCGTCCCCCACGACAGCCGTCTGCACACCGAGCGCGGTAGCCGCGGCGAGCCGGGCACGATCATGCTCGAGACCCAGCAGCGTCACCTGGATCCCTGCCTCCGCTGCGACAAACCCGACCAGAATCCCAATGGGCCCGGAACCGACGATCACGAGCCGCTCGCCCGGGTTCAGGGCCAGCCGGCGAACCGCGTGCACAGCGACGGCAAGCGGCTCGGCAAGCGCACCAACCCTGATCGCGACGTCGGCATCAAGGCGGTAGACGTTAGCCGCGCGCACGGCGACGTACTCGGCTGCGCCGCCCTGCCGATCCCAGGACAGAAGCGGCCTGTCTTCGCAAATCTCTTCCTCGCCGCGCAAGCAGGCGGCGCAGCGTCCGCAATACAGGTGCGGGTTAACGACAACCCACTCGCCCGGCGTAATCGAGCCCACCTCAGAACCGACTGCCACGACCATGCCGGTGAACTCGTGCCCGATCACAACCGGATAGAGACCACCGCCGTCACCGTTATCGGGGAGGCTTCCCTCGTAAACCGAAACGTCGGTGCCACAGATGCCGCACTCGGAAACGCGCACGAGGACCTCGTCGGCCGCAGGTGCCGGGTCCGGTAGCTCTTGCACCTCGAGGCGACGGGCGCCCGGTTCGACCTTAACGAGCGCCCTCACGCCCCAACCGCTCCCTTCGCGCCGGTGATCAAGGCCACCACGTCGGTCGGGGTGACCTCCGCCGTGCGAACTTCAGCGATTTTCTGGCCCAGCCGCAAGACCACGATTCGATCGGACACGCGCAGCACTTGCTCCATGTTGTGGCTGATGAGCACAACCGCCACACCGAGCTTCCGCAGCCGCTCAACGAACGAAAGTACGACCTCCGTTTGATGAACGCCGAGAGCCGCGGTCGGCTCGTCGAGCAGCACGATATGGCTGCCCCAAAGGATCGACCGTGCGATCGCGACCAGCTGCCGCTGGCCACCCGACAACGCCGCGACCTTCGTGCGAGGCGAGGGCAACGTGAGTCCGAGCTGTTCCAGCCCCTGCTTCACATCGTCTTGCATCCGCCGCTTGTCCATCAGCTTGAGTAACCGCCGCACAGACCCCTTGCCAAACGTCTCCCGACCGAGATAGACGTTCTCCGCAATATTCAGAGTGGGGATCAACGAGAGGGTCTGGTAAACGGTCTCGATCCCGACCGCACGAGCATCGACGGGATTACGGAACTCGCGCTCCTCGCCGTCGACCCGGATCGTGCCGGTACTCGGGCTCACGGCGCCCGCAACGAGGTTCACGAGCGTGCTCTTGCCGGCCCCGTTGTCTCCGACCAATCCGATGACCTCGCCGGCATGCAGCACGAGGTCAACCTCAGCGAGCGCAGTCACAGCGCCGTACCGCTTCGAAATCCCCTCGAGCTCAAGAACAGGTCGGTCGACCGCGCCGGCACGAGTGACCGCAAGCCGCTCGGTCAGCGCCCGGGCGCCGCGCGGATCAGGTGGCTGCTGGTTCGCCGACATGCTCCGCCTGAATTTCGATTCGTTCGAGCCGCTGATAGATCACATCAAGAGCAGCAGCAGCGACGAGTGCTAGCCCCACGGCCACGCCCTCATAGAACGGGTTGATGTTGACGACGATCAGCCCGTTGTCGAGCGCGCCAATAAACAGGACGCCCATCAGGACACCGAAAAGAGACCCACGACCACCCATGAACGAGACGCCCCCTAGCAGGATCGCGGTAAGCACACTGAGCTCGAGATCGACCCCAATCGTCAACGACGCACTGTCAAGCTCTGAGGTCAAAATCAGGCCGCCAAGCCCCGCGGCGAGCCCGGAGGCCACATAAACAAGGCACGGAAGCCGATGCACCGAAAGCCCGAGGGAACGCGCCGCACTCGCGTCAGTGCCGATCGCCGCAAGATGCCGCCCGAGAGGCGTGAAGTACCAGAGATACCCGCCCACCACGAATGCCCCCGCCGCGATAAAGACAGGTGTATTCAGCCCGAACACGATGCCATTCCCAAGCTCACCAAACGAATTGCCGAAAGCGTTCTGCGTGTTCCCTCCGCTGATCACCTCAGCCGCTCCGCTCGCGCCAGCAAGGCCGCCAAGGGTGACCACGATCGGAGACAGCTTCAGATACGCGATCAAGACACCGTTCAGAAGACCGAACGCCCCAGCTACAGCCAGCGCACACGCGAACGCGAGCCACACCGACATGCCGCCAGACTTGAACTCGCCAAAAACGATCGCGGTGAGCATCGCAACCGAACCGACCGAGAGATCGACGTAAGCGGACATCACCAACATCGCGCCCGGGACGGCGACGATCCCAACGATCGAGACTTGCAGCAGGATCACAGCGACGTTGTTGAAGCTCAGAAAGCGCGAGTTCAGCGCCTGGAAAACGACAACGAGGACGATCACGCCGAAAAAGAGCCCGTTCCGCTGGGCCCAGTTGATCAGCCCGAGGAGATGCCTGTCCGCGGGCCGGCGTGACGAGTTGCGAAGCCGCAGCGTCATCCTTCGATGTCCGCTGCGGCTTCGGCGTGAGCTTCGAACAACAACCTCATTCAGTCCGTGAGAATCCAAGCTGAGACGTCAATGCAGACTGAGAGCAACGGTCTGGACGCTCAGCCCGAGTAATCCGCGATCAGCTTCTTCGCGAGCGCCGGCGTGCTGTTGGAAACAAGGACATAGTCAGTAACAACGTGCCGATCGGCGGCACCCTTCTTCCCGGCGATAATCGCAGCCGGCACCGACACCGTCGTGGTGCCGATCTGCTTCAAGGGTAGGGCAGCGGTCGCTCCGACTACCGAGCCCGCGAGGATCGCTTGCATCGCGGCCTTCGACCCGTCGAAACCGCCCGCCCAGACAGAACTCGCGGGACGCCGCACCTGCTTCAACGCCTGACCGACGCCAATCAGGTCCTGGTCGTTAATGCAGATCATCAGGTTGATCTCAGGATGAGCGGACAGCAGTGACTGTGTTGCTTTTAACGCGTCCGGAGCAGCCGCAGCCTCCGCCTGTGCGATCACCTTCGCGCCAGGCGCGAGCTTCTGCATTTGCGCCACCGTGGCGTTAATCCGCGCCTTGTTCGTCTGAAGCTCGTTCTGCGTTAGAAGCGCGACATTGGCCTTCCCGCCCAGCTTCTTATGCACCCAGGCCGCCGCCGCAGTCCCAATCAGCACGGCCGCCTGCGCGTCGTTGAAAAGCGTCGAGCCATCCGCTCCGGGCACCGACGACCCGTAGGCAACGAACACCTCGCTGTGCTGGTGAGCCTTCTTGACCACCGGACCGAAGCTCTTCAAATCAAGCGGATACGCCGTGATCGCAGCGATGTTCTCTGGGATCCAGGTGTTGAGCTCGTTCAGCTCCGTAGTCAGATCAAGCTGGCTTGAACTCTGAACCACCGTATAGCCCAGCTTCGCGGCCTCCTGCTTTGCACCCGCGATCAGGGGCGGATACACGTCGGCCTGAACGAACGGCAGGTCAACCGCGATCGTCTTACTGCCATTCCCCAGCGCCGCGTGAGCAGCACCGAGACGAAAACCCGCAAGATCAAGGCCTGCCACCGCAATCGACGCGCCCGCCGCCGTCTTCAGGAAACGACGCCGCGTGAACGCACGATCAGCAAAAGAACCAGCCCCGCCGGGCTGATCAAGTGTCTCAGTCATGAACCCTCCTCCAGAAACGGTCTCATCAGACACGCACCCGGCGCCGAAGCGGAAGCCAAACGGCCTTGTTCAGGATCCAAACGAGCGCCATTGGATCCAAACTCTAAGGCGGATCACGGTCCGAAGTCAAGCGCTGGGTGGAGCCAGCGTCCACGGGCTGATCGTGCGTCCGCGTCAGGAAGAGCGGCAGCCTTGCCGCTTGTCGACCACTGCGGCGGAAGTCCCAGGCACTGTCCAGGCACTACGCCGACCTCGTGACTTCTCATCAGACAACGAAAAGGTCCGCTACGCAGGCCTTTTCTTATGGGCGGTGCCGGGCTCGAACCGGCGACCCCCAGCTTGTCGAGCTGGTGCTCTCCCAACTGAGCTAACCGCCCGCGGTAATCCTAGCCGCGTCGCCCCGTGGGAGGTCAGGGGTACATCGGGGGCGCTAGCGGCCGAGCCGCCCATTGCAACTGCTGAGCAACCGCGGCGAGGTTGTGTCGCTCACGGTCAACACGCAGAACCTCGTCGGTTCGAGAGACGACTACAACAGCATGGTGTTTTTCGGCACCCTGGGATGGGGTATCGACGTAATCTGACGGGTTCGGTAGCTTCAATGGAAGTGGAGTCGTGTGGAACGGGCTGGTGTGAACGGGTATTCGGTTGAGGTGAGCGCCGAGCGAGGCCGCGCTGCGGCTGCCGCGCGGCTGATCTTGTTGACCGGGATGCTGGTGACGATCCTGGATGGGCTGACGACGTTCACCGGACTCCACGAGAGAAACATCGGCGAGGCGAACGTCGTGCAGGCCCTCGCGATCCAGCGCTACGGGCTCGGCGGAGCGATTGCCCTCCGCGTGGTCGTCGGGACGACCGTCTTCGCCTTCCTGGCCTGGCTCTTCGGGCGCTGGACCGGCTGGGGACGCCACCTGCTCTTCCTCACTGCCGTCGCGGGGATCGCAACGACCACCACGTTTGTCGCGAACAACCTGAGCGTGCTCTACCTGCAGCACACGCTGCTGCCGAGCGCATATCTGCACGGGGTGTATGCGGCCGCCGTGCACCTCAGCGGCATCACTCCGTAACCGCCCGAGGCTTCGGTCGGCGACCCGCACCGCTTTAGAGACTCTAAACGGAATGACCACCTGCTGACCGGGCGTGATGGGTGCGTGCACTGGTAGGACGCAGGGAGCCCCAGGTTCCCCAAGACCCTGGACGACAGCCGGCAGGCTCGAAGGAGGCGCCACATGACCAAGCTGATCCTGGACGTCGACACAGGCACCGACGATGCGATCGCGATCATGCTCGCTGCGCTCAGCCCCGAGCTTGAACTGGCCGCAGTCACCACCGTGGCCGGCAACGCCTCGATCGCCCACACAACCGAGAACACCCTTCGCGTCCTCGATCACATCGGCCGAAGCGAGATCCCGGTCTTCCGCGGCGCCGCCGGCGCTCTCCTACCGTCCACCGCCGTCGCCGACCAGTCGGAGCGGAGCCGCAAGATCCACGGCGACTACCTGCGCCTGCCGCCCGCACGCTCGAGCGCGCAACCCACCCCGGCGGCGGAGTTCCTCGTCGACAGCTTCGAGGAGGGCGCCGACGACCTCGTGCTCGTGCCCACGGGGCCGCTCACGAACGTCGCAACGGCGCTGGCCCTCGACCCGGGCCTCGCGACGCGGATCCCGAAGCTCGTCCTCATGGGCGGCGGTCACCGGATCGGGAATGTCACCCCCGCTGCCGAGTTCAACATCTGGGCCGACCCCGAGGCGGCGCGAATCGTCCTCCGAAGCGGCATCCGCGAGCTCGTCATCGTCCCGCTCGATGCGACCCACCAGGCGCTCGTCTCCGACGACGACTGCGAGCGGCTCCGAGGGCTCGGCACTCCTGCGGGCACCGCCGCCGCCGACATCATCCGAACCCGCATCGAGGGCTACGAGAAGGTTCAGCCCCAGGCACAGCGACGCGCCGCCCCGGTACACGACGCCCTCTGTGTTGCCTACCTCCTCGACGAAACCGTGCTCGAGACGCAGGCCCTCTACGTCGACGTCGAGACGAACGGCGAGCTGACCCGCGGCCGCACCGTTGGAGACTTCAGGCCGATACCCGCAGCCCCGCCAAACGCCCGCTGGGCGCACGGAGCGAACCGCGGCCGCTTCCTCGAGCTGCTCCTGGAGGTGTTCAGCTGACCTTCTCGAGCGGCGCGTACTCGAGCACGAGTCGCCGCTCCGAGCCGTCTTCGAACCGCACGGTCACCACCCCGTCGGGCTCGATGCGCGTGACGATCCCGGCACCGAGCGACCCGTGCCGGACGTTGTCGCCCGTTGCGAGCACCGGAGCGTCCGCCCGCGGTGCGACCTCGCGGCGCGGCGCCGGCACGCCGTAGCCCGCCCACGAAGCCGGCCTCAGGCGCTCCCGCTCGACGCCCTCCGTCGGAAGCTCGTCGAGGAACCTCGACGGCAGGTTCGCGTCGCTGCGCCCGTAGAGCGAGCGGCGGCTCGCATGGAGCATCGTCAGCCGTTCCTTCGCCCGGGTCATGCCGACGTAGCAGAGCCGGCGCTCCTCCTCGACGTCGTTTTCCTCGAGCGAGCGCGAGTGCGGGAAGATCCCCTCCTCCATCCCGAGCATGAAGACGTTGCGGAACTCGAGGCCCTTTGCGTTGTGGAGCGTCATCAGCGTCACCTGGCCGCCGCCCTCGTCGTTGCGCAGCGCGTCCTGGTCGGAGTAGAGCGAGATCTCCTGCAGGAACGACGAGAGCGACGGCTCGTCGGCCGACTGCTCGTACTCGCGCGCCACCCCGACGAGCTCCTCGAGGTTCTCGATCTTCCCCTCGGCCTCCCACTTCGGCAGCGTCGAGAGCAGGAACTCGGGGTAGCCGGTGCGCTCGATCACGAGCTCGAGCAGGCCGGCGATCGAATGCTCCTGCGCCTGCGCCATCAGCGACTGCATCAGCGTCCGCCAGCCCTGCACCGCGCGCAAGCGATGCCGTCGCGAGCCCGGCCTCCTCGGCGCGCCCGATCGCCTCCCAGAGCGTGATCCCCTCGCCGTCCGCGAGCGCGGCGAGCTTCGAGAGCGACGTGTCGCCCACGCCCGCGCCTCGGCTTGTTCGCGATCCGCGTCAGCGAGACGGCGTCGAAGGGATTGTCGATCGCCTGCAGGTAGGCGATCGCGTCCTTGATCTCGGCGCGCTCGTAGAAGCGCGGGCCGCCGATCACCTGGTAGGCGACGCCCTGCCGGACGAACACGTCCTCGAGCACCCGGCTCTGCGCGTTCGTCCGGTAGACGATCGCGATCTCGCCCAGGCTCGAGCCGAGCTCGACGAGCCCGACGACCTCCGCCGCGACGAACCGCGCCTCGGCATGCTCGTCCTCGGTCTCGACCACCCGCACCGGCTCACCCTCGCCGAGCTCCGACCACAGGCGCTTCTCCTTGCGCTCGCGGTTGTGCTCGATCACCGTGTTCGCCGCGTTCAGGATCGCGTTCGTCGAGCGGTAGTTCTGCTCGAGCGGGATCACCGAGGCGTTCGGGAAGTCCTGCTCGAACTCGAGGATGTTGCGGATGTCCGCCGAGCGGAACGAGTAGATCGACTGGTCCGGATCCCCGACCACCATCAGGTTCTGGTGCTCGCCGGCTAGCAGCTGGAGCAGCACGTACTGCGCGTGGTTCGTGTCCTGGTACTCGTCGACGAGGACGTAGCGGAACGCCTTCGCCCAGCGCTCCTGCGCCTCGGGGAAGCGCTGCAGCACCTCGACGGTCAGCATCAGCATGTCGTCGAAGTCGACCGCGTTCAGGGCGAAGAGCTTGCGCTGGTAGAGCGCGTAGACGTCGGCGACCGTCTGGTCGTAGAAGCTGCCGACACGCGCGGCGTACTCGTCGGGGCCGATCAGGAGGTTCTTGGCGTTCGAGATCTGGCCGTGGATGCCGCGCGGCGTGAACCGCTTGGGGTCGCGCTCGAGCTCCTCCAGGCACTGCCGCACGAGCCGGACCTGGTCGGCCTGGTCGTAGATCGTGAAGCTCGAGCTTGTAGCCGAGCCGCTCGGCCTCGCGGCGCAGGATCCGGCCGCAGGCGGCGTGGAAGGTGAGGATCCAGATCGCCCGGGCGCGCGGCCCGACGGCCGCCTCGATCCGCGAGCGCATCTCGGCCGCGGCCTTGTTCGTGAACGTGATCGCGAGGATCTCGTTCGGCTGCACGCCGGCCGCGGAGAGCAGGTGGGCGACCCGGTAGGTGAGGACGCGCGTCTTGCCGGAGCCCGCGCCCGGCGACGACGAGCAGCGGGCCCTCGGTCGTCGTCACCGCCTCGCGCTGGGCCTCGTTCAGCTCGGCGAGGTAGGTCTCGGGCGCGGCTCAGCGGTCACCGTTCCAGGGTAGTACCGCCGGCGGCTGGCGTGCGCCGCCGTCGGCCGAGCCCGGTTCGCCCGCCGTAGCACGAGCTGCAGGCAGAGTTGGGCGGATGGCAGGTGCCGCAGCCGCGGGATCGAGCTGGACTCGCTCGTCAAGACGTTTCGCAACGGCGAGAGCGTCGTGCAGGCGGTTCGCGGGATCGACGTCATCGTCGCAGCCGGCGAGACCGTCGCGCTGCTCGGGCCGAACGGCGCCGGCAAGTCGACGACGATCGACATGCTCCTCGGCCTGCTCGACCCCGACAGCGGCACGCGTCGAGGTGTTCGGCTCGCGCGCCGCGCGAGGCGATCGACCGCGGCGCGATCGGCGCGATGCTCCAGACGGGCGCGCTGATCCGCGACCTCTCGGTGCGCGAGCTCGTGACGATGATGGCCTCGCTCTACCCGACGCCGCTCGATGTCGACGAGGTGCTCGAGCTGACCGGGATCGCCGACATCGCCGACCGCCGGACGCAGAAGCTCTCGGGCGGGCAGACCCAGCGCGTCCGGTTCGCGGTCGCGCTCGTCAGCAACCCCGACCTGCTCGTCCTCGACGAGCCGACCGTGGCGATGGACGTCGAGGGCCGCCACGCCTTCTGGACGACGATGCGCGAGTTCGCCTCGCGGGGCAAGACCGTCCTCTTCGCGACGCACTACCTCGAGGAGGCCGACGCCTACGCCGACCGCGTCGTGCTGATGGCGCAACGGCAACGATCGTCGCCGACGGGCCGCCGAACGAGATCAAGGCGATGGTCGGCACGCGCACGATCCGCGCCACGCCTGCCGGCGCGCCGCTCGAGGCGCTCGAGCGGCTCCCGGGCGTCACCCACGTCGAGCGCCGCGGCGAGGCGGTCGTGCTGCAGCTGCACCGACTCCGACGCCGCCGATCCGGGCGCCTCCTCGCCGCCTTCCCGGAGGCACGCGACATCGAGATCACCGGCGCCGGGCTCGAGGCGGCGTTCATGCAGCTGACCGGCGGCGACGACGAGGACGAGCGCCGATGCATGGCGCCTACCTCAAGTACGAGCTCCTGCGGACGCTCCGGAACCGGCGGTTCTTCTTCTTCTCGCTCGGCTTCCCGCTCGATCCTCTACTTCCTCATCGCGGGCCCGAACAAGCACACCGCCAACTTCAGCACAGACGGGCCTCTCCGCGCCGCTCTACTTCATGGTCGGCCTCGCCGCGTTCGGGACGATGAACGCGATGCTCTCGGCCGGCGCGCGGATCGCGGGCGAGCGCGTCCGTCGGCTGGAACCGGCAGCTGCGGATCACGCCGCTCACGACCCGGACGTACTTCCGCGCCAAGGTGATCACCGGCTACGTGATGGCGGCGATCACCCTCGCGGTCCTCTACATCGCCGGGACGACGCTCGGCGTCAGCCTGACGGGCGGCGAGTGGGTGCGCATGACCGTCCTGATCCTCGTCGGGCTGCTGCCGTTCGCGGCGCTCGGGATCGTCGATCGGGCACTGCTCACGCCCGACTCGATCGGCCCGGCGATGGGCGGCGCGACGGCGCTCTTCGCGCTGCTCGGCGGCACCTGGTTCCCGATCACTGGCGGCGTGATGCAGAAGATCGGCGAGGCGCTGCCGTCGTACTGGCTCGTCCAGGCAGGCCACGTCGGCCTCGGCGGCAAGGGGTGGAGCACGACCGGCTGGGTCGTGATCGCGGTCTGGGCGCGTCGGCGGCGCGATCGCCGCCGCGCGCTGGGCCTACCGGCGCGACACGAAGCGGGTCTAGCTCGCCTAGGCTGGCGACGTCGACCGGCGGCGAGAGCTCCGGCTCGAGCCAGGCGACGGCCTCGGCGAGCGCCTTCGCGTCGGCGGACTTGAGCACGATCTCGACCTCGGGGCCCTCGCGGCTGTGAAGCGCGGGTACGAGCCGATCGAGACGTGCGGCCAGCGGACGGTCGCGCCGGTGAGCAGGTGGACGATGTCGCTCTCGCGCGTCGCGAAGGTGCGCCGCCACGAGGCGATCGGCTCGTCGCCGCGGAGCTCCTCGGCGTAGGCGTCGAACATCGCCTCCATCTCCGACGGGCAGGCCGGGGAGCGCCCAGACGTTCTCGATCACGAAGCCCGGCGCGCCGCCCTTCGGGTTCCGCAGCGGGCGGCTGCCGGCGGGCAGCCGCGCCCAGCGCGCGGCGTAGTCGGGGTGGCGCGGGAAGCGCTGCGCGCAGCTCGGCGGCGAGCTCGGGCACCTCGACCTGCGCGACCCCGAAGGCGGCCGCGAGCGCCTCGCGGGTCAGGTCGTCCGGCGTGCCGCCGAGGCCGCCCGTGACGATCAGGTGGTCGACGCGCGCCGCGCTCGCGGTTGACGAAGTCGGCGATCGCCTCGATCTCGTCCGGCACCGCGGCCGCGAGCAGCGACCCGCACCCCGAGCGACTCGAGCCGCTGGGCGAGCCAGGCGGCGTTCGTGTTGACGACGTCGCCGGAGACGACCTCGTTGCCGATCGTGAGCAGCGCTGCGCGCATGCTCTCAGTATCGCTCGGAACCGCCGGCCCGTGTGCGGCATCGTCCAGCGATCCGCGAGGCCCAGAGGCGTCTGGCGGAAGGTCGTTTCGCTATCCTCGCCGCGCCGGGCACATATCCCCGGCCGGTGGGGAAGCAGCGAAGCCGGTGTGAACTCCGGCGCTGTCCCGCAACTGCGATGCCTCCGCCCGAACCGCGCGGAGGACGAGCCAGGTCGCCTGCTCCCCGCCGACGAACTCAGCCCTCGGAGGAAGGGCGGTTCGCGCGGCCAGCCGCCGAGCCACCTCCCTCCGCTTCACGCGGAGGTTTTTCATGGTCAAGGCAGGTCACTCGGGGCGCTGCCCTCGCGGCGCTCGCCCTCGCAGCGGTCGCCGGCACAGCCGGCGCCGGCGCGCACGTCAGGCCGCTGTCCCCGACCGGATCATCTCGCTCTCCCCGACCGCAACCGAGGATCTCTTCGCGATCGGCGCCGGCAAGCAGGTGATCGCGGTCGACAACCAGTCGAACTACCCGCAGAGCGCCCCGAAGACGAAGCTCTCCGGGCTACACGCCGAACGCCGAGGCGATCGCCGCCTACAAGCCCGACCTCGTCGTCGTCTCCTTCGACGGCAACCACATCGTCGAGTCGCTCGGCAAGCTCAAGATCCCGGTGCTGGTCGAGCCGACCGCCTCGACGCTCGCGCAGGCCTACGGCCAGATCACAGCCGCTCGGCAAGGCGACCGGGCACGCGACCGGCGCCGCCACGGTCGTCGCGAGGATGAAGCAGCAGATCGCGGCGATCGTCGCCTCCGACCCCGCACGCCGAGCCCGCCGATCACCGTCTACCACGAGCTCGAGCCGGACCTCTACTCGGCGACCTCCAAGACGTTCATCGGCCGGATCTACACGATGCTCGGCCTGAAGGACATCGCCGACGCGGCCGACAAGACCGGCTCCGGGCTACCCGCAGCTCTCCCAGGAGTACGTCGTCGCGGCCGACCCGCAGCTGATCGTCCTCGCCGACACCGTCTGCTGCGGGCAGACGGTCGCGAAGGTCGACAAGCGCGCCGGCTGGGGGACGGTCGCGGCGGTCAAGGACGGCGGCGTGCTCGGCGGTCGACGACGACATCGCCTCGCGCTGGGGCCCGCGCGTCGTCGACTTCGTCCGCGACGTCGCGGCGAAGGTGAAGGAGATCGCGAAGAAGTGAGCGTCGCAGCGCCGCCGGGTCGCGGAGGGAGACGCCGTTCGCGTCCCCTCGGCGTCCGCGCGCGCTCGTACCGGTGGTCGGTCGCGGTCGCGTTCGTCGTCCTGGCCGGTGCTCGTCGGGCTGTTCGTCGGGCCGGCGGGCATCGGCTTCGAGCGCGATCGTCCGCGCGCGTCCTCTCGCACGTGCCGCTGCTCGGGGTGCAGTCGCACCTCTCGCCGACCGACTCGGCCATCCTCTGGCAGCTCCGCGCCCCGCGCGTCGTGCTCGGCCTGCTCGTCGGCGGGATGCTCGCCCTCGCCGGCGGCTCCTACCAGGGCGTCTTCCGCAACCCGCTCGTCGACCCCTACCTGCTCGGCGTCGCTGCCGGCGCCGGGCTCGGAGCGACGATCGCGATCGCCTACGCAGGCGGCGCGACGAGCTCGTACGACCTGCTCCCGCTCGCGGCGTTCCTCGGCGCCGCGCTCGGCGTCGCGCTCGCCTACATCGCTCGGCGCCGCCGCCGCGGGCGGCCGAAACCCGGCCGCGCTCGTCCTCGCCGGCGTGACGGTCGTCTCGTTCCTGACCGCAATCCAGACGTTCATCCAGCAGCAGCACGCCCAGTCGCTCCAGGAGATCTACAGCTGGATCCTCGGCAGCGTCGACACCGCCGGCTGGCACGACGTGGTGCTCGCCGGGCCCGTACGTGCTCGTCAGCTCCGTCGTGATCCTGCTGCACCGGCGGCTGCTCGACGTGCTCGCCGTCGGCGACGAGGAGGCCGCGACCCTCGGGGTCAACGTCCGGCGCGTCCGGCTGACGATCGTCGTGGCGGCGACCGTCGGAACCGCCGCCGTCGTCGCGGTCAGCGGGCTGATCGGCTTCGTCGGGATCATCGTCCCCCACTTCGTCCGGCTCGCGATCGGCTCGAGCTACCGGATCGTCCTGCCGCTCTCGCTGCTCGTCGGCGGCGGGTTCCTGGTGCTCGCCGACGTGCTCGCGCGCACGATCGTCTCGCCGGCCGAGCTGCCGATCGGCGTCGTCACGGCGTTCTTCGGCGCGCCGTTCTTCGCGATCGTGCTCCGCACGAGCAGGACGTTCTCGTGACGGCGCTCACGCTCGACTCGGCTCCGGTCGAGCTCGGCTCGCGCGACTCGTGCTCGACGGGGTCGCGGCCGAGGTCGGCCACGGCGAATGGGTGGCGCTGATCGGCCCGAACGGCGCCGGCAAGAGCACGCTGCTGCGCGCCGCTGCCGGTCTCGTCCGCTACTCGGGCTCGATCCGCCTCGGCGGCGACGAGGTCTCGAGCCTGCCGCAGGCGCACGGTCGCCCGGCGGCTCGCGTTCGTCCCGCAGGCGCCCCTGCTGCCGGCCGGGATGCGCGTCGACGAGTACGTGCTGCTCGGCCGGACGCCCTACATGGGCGCGTTCGGCTACGAGAGCGCCGGCGACCTCGAGGCGGCGCGGCGCAGGCGCTCGCGCGGCTCGACCTCGGCTCGATCGCGCACCGCCGCCTCGCAGACGCTGAGCGGCGGCGAGCAGCAGCGCGTCGTGCTCTGCCGCGCGCTCGCCCAGGAGGCGCCGCTGCTCCTGCTCGACGAGCCGACGAGCTCGCTCGACATCGGCCGCCAGCAGCAGGCGCTCGAGCTGGTCGCCGACGCTTCGGTCCCAGCACGAGCTCACGGTGCTCTCGGCGATGCACGACATCACGCTCGCGGCCCAGTACGCCGACCGGCTGATCGTGCTCTCGGGCGGGCGGCGTGGTCGCCTCGGGGCCGCCCGGCGAGATCGCCGACGCGGCGCTCTTCGCCGAGCACTACGGCGCCCGCGTCCGCATCGTCGGCGAGGGCGGCTCGCTCGCGGTGATCCCGGTGCGTCCGGCGAGCGTGTCCTGACCCGGACGTACTAGCGTCTCCCGCGGTGGCGGCGGTCGCGATCGAGCTCGACGGCGTCCTCGGCGACACGCGGCCGCTCTATGACGCCTGGCTCGCGGACGTCTCGCGGCGGGCCCAGATCGATCCGGACCGGCTCGACGAGGAGCTGCCGAACTGGCGGACGATGCTCGAGCGATTCGCCGAGGATCACGCGCCCGTCTACCTCCGCCCGAGCGCGCCGGCGACCGCGGCGCTCCGGCGGCTTCAGGCCGACGGCGTCGCGGATCGGGGTCTTCACCGACGCGCCCGAGGAGCTCGCCCGCGTCGCGCGCGGCCCATCTCGGGCGCCACACGGCGGATCGAGGCGCTCGAGGCGGGGCCCGGGGCGCTCGAGCGGCTGCTCGAGCGCCTCGGCCCGGAGCACGCGGACGGTCCGCTCGCTGGCAGAATTCGAGACCTGATGGAAGGAGGCTCAGCTCACAGACCGCCAGCTCGAGGCCCTGCTCGAGCGGCTCGACCGCATCGCTACCGAGCTCGCGCGCATGAACCGGCGGCAGGAGTCACGCGAGGAGCTGACCGTGATCGCCCACGAGCTCCGCAACCTGAACGAGTCGCTGCAGGCGCTCGCCTACGCCGCGCTCGGCCACCAGGGCCCGCAGATCCGCCGCCGCGGCACCAACTGACCGCCGGGCGCGCCCGTGCGCCGGCAGCGGCAGCGCGTTTCCACCGCCGTCCACAGGCTCATCCTCAAGCCCGGCGTTTTCCCGAGCATCCCCACCACAGCACCCCTGAGCAGCTGCCGGCAGTCCGGGCGACAGGAGAGCCGGCCGCTAGGGCAGGCGGTAGATGTCGAGCACGCCGCTCGTGGCGTGGTCGTTGGAGTCGCCCTCGGCGGCGGCGATCCGCCCGTCGACGACGATCGGGCTCTGCCAGTGCGCCTCGCCGATCGGCAGATCGCGCCGACCTGCCTTGCCGGTGCGTGGGCAGGTACACGTGGATCGCTCCGCTCCACTGGACGTACAGCAGGCCGCCGGCGAGCACCGGGCTCGTGCCGCCGTTGCCGTTCGACCAGGCCTGATGGAGCCGGCCGCCGCCGGAGGTGCCAGGCCGCCGTGCCGTTCGCAGGTGGCGAGAAAGACCCAGGCTCCCGTGCCACGTCGCGGGCTCGGAGAAGCAGGTCGGTCGGGTCCCGGCACCGGCACCGTCTGCAGCTCTCCGCCGGTCGTCGGGTTGTCACCGGCGAGACGCGAGAGGCTGGAGCAGCCGCAGCTGCCCGTCCTTGCCGCCCTGCACGAAGTAGCCGTCCTCGAGGAGCGCCGGCGCCGTCGAGCCGAGATCGGCGTCGCTGACTGTTCAGCTCGGCCTGATTCGTCGGCGTCCAGTGCTTGACGAGCCGCTCGCCGTTCGGCGAGAGCACGAGGACGCTGTCGCCCCAGTTCGGTCTTCCCGTCGAAGGGCGCCGTTGCCCGTCGCGACCAGCAGGTCGCCGGTCGCGGGATCGACAACCGGGCGCCGAGCGGCCCCAGATCGCGGAGTCGCTCCCGGGGCAGCTCGACGGCTGGATGATCCCCTGGCGGTTCGAGCAGAGCGAGTTCCACACGCCGACGATCTGGCCGTTCGCGGGGTTCAGCGTGACCACGTGGCCCTGGTACGGGCGGCGCGTCGCCGATGTAGCCGTCGGTCGCGGCGAGCACGAGCCCGTTCGCGAAGTTGAGCGCCGAGGCGAGCTTCTCGTGCGTCGGGTCCCGCGTGATCGAGGTCGACCAGAGCTCCATGCCCGTTCGCGATCGAGAGCTTCCTGATCCGCCCGTCGGGTGCACCCGCGTAGATCGCGGTCCGGCTCGGGTCGGCGACGGGCGTCATCGTCGTGATCTGGGCCGACCCGGCGAACTCGAGTAGCCGGGCGGCGTGATAGCGCCAGAGGATCCTGCCCGGTGCGCGCGTCGATCGCGAGCGTGATCCCGTAGGTGGTCGTGACGAAGAACGTGTCGTGGGCCTTCGCCTTCCGACCTTGACGGCGTGCAGGTAGATCGGGGAGGAGTCGACCGTGCCGGGAAGCTGGACCTGCTGGCGGACGCAGTGGCCGACGTTCGCGGCCGTGATCCCCGTCTGCGCCGGGCCGCACGTTCGTGGCGGGCCGGGTCGAAGCCGAACATCGGCCAGTCGGTGCCGGACGTCGCCCCGCCGGCAGGGCCTGCACCGGTGACCGCGGTGCAGACGAGCAGCGCCGCCAGCCCTGCCGCGACGCGCGAGGTCACTGACCGGACGAGCATCTGGCGGAGCTCGTCTTCCTTGCCGGACTCGAGGATCGCGAGCAGCGCAGTCGCCCGGCTCGAGCTGCATCGAGCCGTCCGGGCTCCTCGGCCTTGCCGTTGCGCACGATCGAGATCACGCGCGAGCCCTCGGGAAGCGCGACCTCGCGGATCGTCTTGCCCGGCACAGGCGGCGTGCTTGTCGATCAGTGATCTCGACGATCTCGAGGTTCTCCTTGCGGAGCTCGAGCAGGTGGATCAGCCCGTGCTCGGGCACCTCGTGCTCGATCAGGCCCATGATCGACGCCGTCGCCGACACGGTCGGGCTGATCCCGAGCAGGTCGAAGTACGGCTGGTTGCGCGGGTCGTTCACGCGCGCGATCGTCGTCTCGACGCCGTAGCGGTCGCGGGCGAGCTGGCAGATGACGATGTTGTCCTCGTCGTCGCCCGTCACCGCAACGACGACGTCCGGCGGCCGGCGTGATCCCGGCCCGCTCGAGCACGAAGAGCTCCGTCGCGTCGCCCCGGTGTACCTGGTGCTCGAACTCGCCCTCGAGCTGGTCGAACCGGAGCGGGCGCTGCTCGATCAGCGTCACCTCGTGGCCCGCCGCGGATCAGCCCGCGCGCCAGGTTCGAGCCGACCTTGCCGCCGCCTGCGATCAGGAGAGTACATATATTCTCTCGGCCTGCCGGCGAGCGCTCAGGCGAGCGCGCCCTCGAAGGCGCGGACGGCGTTCGTGAGCGTCTCGATCGCGCTCTGGGTCGGGCAGACGACGTTCAGGCCGCGGGTCTTGAAGAACTCGGCCCGAGCCGGGTCGAGGATCCGCACGACGACGGAGCGGACGTCGAACTGCTTCTGCGCCATCTGGCCGATCACGATGTTCGAGTTGTCGCCGTCGGTCGTGACGACGACCGCGTCGGCATCCTCGATGCCTGGCTGTGCGCAGCAGCTGGATGTCCATGCCGTGGCCGACGTGGAACTCGCCCGGCCCAGTCGTCGCCTAGTCGGCCGAGCGCTTCCTCGCGCTCGTCGACGACGCTCACCTCCCAGCCTGCGCGCGGCAAGCTCGAGCGCGACGGCGCTGCCGACGCGTCCACACCCGATCACGAGCACTTTCACGCGAGCCAGCGTAGCTCGAGCGGAGCAGATGCGTGATCAGAGCTCGGTTCAAGAATGGGCTCCTCGTACAGCGAGAGCTCCTCGTCGAGGACGCGCTGCGGGAACGCGACGACGAGGACCTCGCAGGGCGCCTGCCGGAGGACGAAGTCGACGGTCGGCGAGAAGAAGCGCGACTGGCGGCGCCAGCGCGGCGACGAGCCGAGGACGATCAGGTCGGCGCCGCAGTCCCGCGCCCGGTCGACGATCGCCCGCCCGATCGCGCGGGCGCGGATCGTCGTCGCCACGACCTCGACGCCGAGCTCGTCGCCGAGCGCGCGCGCCTCGGCGAGCGACTCCTCGGCGCGCGCCTCGGCCTCCGGCATCGGCGCGTCGATCGTCTGGTCGAGCGGGACGAGCACGACGTGGAGCGCCTCGACCGTCGCGCCGTGCTCGGCCGCGAGCTTGACGGCCGTCGCGACCATCTCCTCGCCGATCACGCCGAGCTTCATCGGCACGAGGATCCGGTGGAAGTGCGGCACGTCGTCGAAGTGGACCGTGTCGGGCGCGATCACCCGCTGGGTGAGGCCTTCGCCGTGGGAGCGGCGCACGGCGACGAAGACGACGACGCCCGATCGCGAGCCACACCGGCCCTGCGTAGCGCGCGCCGGGATGCGTGGCGAGCGCGACGATCCAGACGGCGAAGGTCAGCACCGCGCCGACGATCGCCGGAACGGGGATCTCCGCCCCGCGGATCGTGATGTTGAGCGGGGCGCGGTAGGGGCGCGGCAGGTCGGGCTCGTCGACGCGCAGCTTGATCACGGCGATCTGCGTCGCGGTGAACGCGAGCAGGACGCCGAAGGAGAAGACGCTCGCGAGGAACGCGACGTCGTGCTTGATGAACGACGTCGCGATCACGATCCCGCTCGAGACGAGCGCTGCGCTGACGATCGCCTGAGGCGAGACCAGGGTTCGCCGGTGCAGCCGGCCGAACACGCGCGGAAGCTGGCCGTGCTCGCCGAGCGAGTAGGCGAGGCGCGAGAAGCCCGAGATCGACGTGGTGACGGACGCGAGCGAGGATCAGGGCGCCGCTCGCGCCGACGAAGAAGCGGATCGTGTCGCCGAGCCCCGAGCGACGATGTGCGCCCGGATCTGCTGGGCGACGCCGACGAGCGGCGAGCGCAGCCAGCGTGGTCCCGAGCGCCGTGTGCGGGCCCCGGGAAGGCCGAGAGCGCGACGACCGCGATCGCGACGTAGGTGGTGACGACGGTGCCGATCGCGACGAAGAGCGAGCGGGGAAGGTCGACACCGGGCCGCCGCGCCTCCTCGGCAAGGTTCGCGACCGTCTCGAGCCCGGTGAAGGCGAGCATCGCGAGCGGGATCGCGAAGGCGAGCGAGCCGAACGGTCGGCGCATGCCCGAGCGACGTGCCGTGGGTCAGCGCGTGCGGCGAGAAGAGCAGCGCGAAGCCGAAGCCGATCAGCACGAGCTGGGTGAGCAGGTCGAGCGCCGGGACGACGATCCCGAGCGTGTAGAGCGACGGCCGGCGAAGGAGCCGGATCCCGCCGACGACGAAGATCACTCCGACCCCGACCACGACGTCCCACGGGTTGTGGTCGAGCGCCGAGATCTGGAAGCGCGCCGGCGAGGTAGTGCGGGCACGAACAGCGCCGAGAGCGCGATCACGATCAGGTAGTCGAGGAAGAGCGCCCAGCCGGTCAGGAACCCGACGAGGTCGTTGGAGGCGCGGCGCACGAAGGTCGCGGCGCCTCCGGTCTCCGGGCAGCGCCGAGGTCGCCTCCGCGTAGGAGAGGGCGACGAGCAGGAAGAGCAGCGCCGACACCGAGCAGGACGAGCGGGGTGAAGCCGAGCGCGTGGAGCGCGATGATCCCGAGCGCGAAGTAGATCGAGGAGGCGATCTCGCCGTAGGCGACCGAGAAGAGCGAGCGCGCGCCGAGCTCGCGACGGAGCCCCGGGAGCTTGCGAGCCACTTCGCCTTCGTGCCAGGTAGAGCCGGCCGGCGCCGGCGGCCGTGAAGGGGACGCCGACGACGATGCCGATCTCGCCCCCGCCCTCGACGGCGTGGCAACGAGGAGCGCCGAGCCCGAGCGCGATCGTCACGAGCGCGAGCAGCACGGAGAGGCCGCTCGATGCACCTTCATGCCGGCTTTCTTGCCGGCCGCGACCATCACGCGGCACGGCGCGTTCTTGAGGACGTAGTCGACGGTCTTGCCGAAGAGCGTCGCGGTGGCGCCCTCGCGGCGCGCCGAGGACGATGATCTCTGACTGGCGGCGGGTCGCCTCCTCGACGATCGCCCTGCCGGCGTTGCGGGCGCGGCTGACGCGGTCGATCGTCCGCACGCCCGTAGGTGGCGGCCGCGACGCGCGCCTCGTCGAGGAGCGCGTCGGCCTTCGCTTCCTCGTCCGCGAGGTCGACGTCGAGCGGGCACGTCGAGCGGCACGACGATCACGCGGAGCGCGACGATCGTGGCGCCGCGCTCGGCGGCGAGGCGCGCCGCGAGGTCGATCGGACTCGTGCGATTCGCGGCCGGACACGATCGGCACGAGGATCGACCGGTACTCGAGCGCGACCGCGGGCCCGAGCTGCAGCGGGGCGAGCACCGTCTCGCGCGTAGGGGCATCCCGAGGCGGCGGCGATAGACGAAGTAGAAGACGAAGCCGGCGGCGAGCCAGGCGAGCCCGGCGTAGCGGGTCGGGGCGTCCTGGACGACGACGACGAGCCACGCGAGGCCCGGTGCCGAGCCCGCCGAAGCACCGCGAAGAGCGGCCAGCTGACTCCGCGCATCTTGAGGCTCGGCCTGACGCGGTAGGGCATCTCGACCGGCGGCGGCTTGCGGCGCAGCTGGATCACGGCGGCGTGGGCGATCGTGAACGAGAGCATCGCCCCGAACGCGTACATCCGGCCGATGAAGTCGACGTTGCCCGGGCAGCATGAAGAGGATCGAGAAGACGCCCGCGAAGACGAGCAGCGAGAGCCACGGCGTCTTGAACTTCGGGTGGAGCCGGCGGAACACCTCGGGCAGCTGCCGGTGGGTCGACATCGAGTAGGTGATCCGGGAGGCGCCGATCACGCCGGCGTTCGTGGCGATGAAGAGGATCGTGGCCGCGAGAACGCCCACGTAGATCTTCGCGGCCGAGAGCACGAAGCCGTGGAGGTGGAGGTTCTCGACGAGGCCGAGCACCGGGTCGTTCTTGAACCCGTGCGGCGGATCCTGGCCGAGCCGCGTCACGTACTGCCCGGCGGCGTCCTGGTGGACGGGGAGCGCCGAGAGCGCGACCAGCGGCAGCGTGAAGTAGATCGCGAAGACGGCGATCGCGACGAGGCGGATCGACGCCGGGATCGTGCGCCGCGGGTCGCGTGCCTCCTCGGCGAGGTTCGAGACGGTCTCGATGCCGGTGTAGGCGATCATCGCCACCGGGATCGCGAGCGCGAAGTTCGACCAGGTCGGCGCGGTGCCGAAGTGGATGTTCGCCTTGAGCACGTGCGGGCTGAAGATGAGGACGAAGCCGAGGACCACGAGCAGCAGCTGGGTCGCGAAGTCGACCACCGCGAGGACGACGTTGAGCGCCGCCGCCTCCTTGACCCCGACGATGTTGATCCCGACGAGCACGATCACGACGACGATCCCGCCGATCACGTCCCACGGGTTCGTCTTCAGCGGCGCCCAGAAGATCGAGAGGTAGTGCGGCACGAAGAACGCCGAGATCGCGACCGTGATCACGTAGTTGAGCATCTGCGCCCACGCGGCCCCGAACGAGACGAGCTCGTTGAACGCGTGCCGGGCAAAGCTCGACGAGCCACCCGCCTCCGGGAAGAGCACCGTCCCCTCCGCGTAGGTCGCCGCCGTGCAGGCGAAGATCAGCCCGGAGACGACGAAGACGAGCGGCGTCAGCCCGAGCGAGATCGCCGCGGTGACGCCGAGCGCGTAGTAGATCGACGAGCCGACGTTCCCGTACGCGGTCGCAAACAGAGCCGGCGTACCCGAGCACCCGCTCCAGCCCGTGCGATTGCCGCCGCCGCCGGGGCACACCGGAATCTACTCGGCTTCCAGTGCGGACGGTTCGAGAGCAGCCACGTCAACAGCACTACTGCCCAGAAGCGATCCGAGACAACAATCCAGCCGCGGAGCTACTCGAGGCGAAGCCGAGGGTAGCGACCAGGCCGTGCGTGCTCCATGACCTCAAGCGCCCTAGGCACCACGCACGACCGCGCCCGTACGGCCCTTGACGTGGCGGGGTCGCGGGCTTTGCTCGCGACCCCGTGAGTACAACCTGTGCCCATGACCGCGCCGCGAACCGAGGCAGACGAGTGGTTCGGATCAGGGAAAGGGGGCTCGTGGGGGAAACCGCCAGGTTTCCCCCCACGAATGCAGAGCTACTCGAGGCGAAGCCGAGGGCAGCGACCGGGCCTTGCGTGGGCCTAACCGTGAGCGCCCCTCGCAACGGGCGCAACTGCGCCCGTACAGCCTTTGACGTGGCGAGGGCCCCGGCCTTGCCGGGGCCCTCGTAAAGCAGACCGCTGAGTACCTAACGGAGAACGCCCCATCGACAAGAGTCGCCCAAGAAAGGGAAGGGGAGCTCTGAGGGAAACCGTCAGGTTTCCCCTCATGGTCACGTCAGGTTTCCCTCATTTATGGACGCTCACGATCAGAGGGATGATCAGGATCGCGACGATGTTCGTGATCTTGATCATCGGGTTGATCGCCGGGCCGGCGGTGTCCTTGTAGGGATCGCCGACCGTGTCGCCGGTGACCGAGGCGGCGTGCGCGTCGGAGCCCTTGCCGCCGTAGAGGCCGTCTTCGATCATCTTCTTCGCGTTGTCCCAGGCGCCGCCGCCGGCGGTCATCGAGATCGCGAGGAAGAGGCCGGTGACGATCGTGCCGACGAGGAGCCCGCCGAGCATGCGGACGTTGATCAGCCCGACGACGATCGGGAAGCCGATCGGGATCAGCGCCGGCAGGAGCATCGACTTGATCGCGGAGCCGGTGACGATGCTGATCGCGGGCCCGTACTCGGGCCGTTCGGTGCCGTCCATGATCCCGGGGTGCTCGCGGAACTGGCGCCGCACCTCCTGGACGACCTCGCCGCCGACGCGACCGACCGCCTGCATCGCGAGCGAGGCGAAGAGGAACGGCATCAGGCCGCCGATGAAGAGGCCGGCGACGACCCACGAGTCGGAGAGGCTGAACGTCGTCGCGAGCCCGTTCTGCTTCAGCCCGGTGGTGTAGGAGTCGAACAGCACGAGCGCGGCCAGCGCGGCGGAGCCGATCGCGTAGCCCTTCGTGACGGCCTTCGTGGTGTTGCCGACCGCGTCGAGCGGGTCGGTGACGCCGCGGACGGAGTCGGGCAGGTCGGCCATCTCGGCGATCCCGCCGGCGTTGTCGGTGACCGGGCCGAAGGCGTCGAGCGCGACGATCAGGCCCGTCATCGAGAGCTGCGCCATCACGGCGACGCCGATGCCGTAGAGGCCGGCGAAGTGATGGGCGACGAGGATGCCGGCGGCGATCACGATCACCGGCGCCGCGGTCGCCTGCATGCCGACGGCGAGCCCTTCGATGATGTTCGTCGCGTGGCCGGTCTGGGAGGCCTTCGCGATCTTCTTGACCGGCTCCCAGCGGGTGCCGGTGTAGAACTCGGTGATCGCGACGAGCAGGAAGGTGACGACGAGCCCGACGATGGCGGAGATGTAGAGGTCCTTGAAGCTGTAGGCGCCCTTGTCGAAGGCGATCGTGACCGGGATGAACCCTGCAGCCGAGAGGGCCGTCGCGACGAGCACCGACCGGTAGAGCGCGTTGATGACTCCGTTTTCGCCGCGGCCGAGCCAGGCGAAGAACGTGCCGATGACCGACGCGACGGCCGAGACGCCGCCGAGCGCGAGCGGGTAGAGGTAGAGCCGCGCGTCGGAGAGGCCCGCGACCGTGCCGAGCAGCATCACGGCGACGGCGGTGACGGCGTAGGTCTCGAACAGGTCGGCGGCCATGCCGGCGCAGTCGCCGACGTTGTCGCCGACGTTGTCGGCGATCACGGCCGGGTTGCGCGGGTCGTCCTCGGGGATGCCCGCCTCGATCTTGCCGACCAGGTCGGCGCCGACGTCGGCGGCCTTCGTGAAGATGCCGCCGCCGAGCCGGGCGAACACCGAGATCAGCGAGCCGCCGAAGGCGAGCCCGACGAGGTCGTGGATCGCCGAGACGGGCGTGTGGTTGAGCGCCGGCGGTGAGGAACCAGTAGTAGCCGGCGACGCCGGCGAGGCCGAGCCCGACGACGAGCAGCCCGGTGACCGAGCCCGCGCGGAAGGCGACGCGGAGCGCGGGCTTGAGCCCGTCCCGTCCCGCTTCGGCAGTCCTGACGTTCGAGCGGACGGAGACGTTCATGCCGATGAAGCCGGCGGCGGCCGACAGGGACGCGCCGATCAGGAACCCGAACGCCGGTCCCCAGCCGAGCTTGTCGTAGAAGCCGAGCAGCAAGAACGGGACGATCGCGACGATCGCGATCGTCGTGTACTGGCGCTTGAGGTAGGCGATCGCGCCTTCCTGGATCGCGCGCGCGATCTCGCGCATGCGCTCGTTGCCTGCCGGCTGCTTGAGGAGCCATGCAGTCAGCCAGAGCCCGTACGCCACTGCCGCGCCTGCACCGACAAGGCCGACGAGCACAGAGTGATGCATGAACCAATTCATTCGATTCGCTCCCTCACAAAGGTCAAGCGCCGACGGACTTCGGCGCGCGCGGGATTCTACTTGTGTGCGCGCAACCTGTGATCCTGTGGCGGCGGGACGCGTCGAACGGCCGTCGGGGGGCGAGGCGGAGAGCCCGCAGCGCAGGCCGAACGAGCGCTTAGGGCCGGGGCGCGACGGCGTCGGCGTAAGCGAGCCGCAGATTCGTGAGCGCCTGCTCGAAGTCGCGACGGATCCCGTCGTCGACCTCGCCGTTCAGGAGCGGCAGGAGCGCGCCGATCGCGTCGATCGCGAGCCGGGCCTCGTCGAGCTCTTTCGCCTCGAGCTTGCCGTAGGCGACCGAGGCGAGCGTCGAGACGGTCGAGAGGATGAGCTCGCTGACCTTCGCCTGGCGGATCGCGCCGAGCATCGCCTCGACGGTGGCCTGTGCCTCGGCGAGCTCGGGCTCCGCCCCGTGCTGCTCGTCCTGGTCGTCGTGCGTCTCGTGCTCTTCGTCAGCCAATTCGCTCACCGGCCCTCACCTGTTCGGCATAGATCTCCTCTAGCGTAGCCCCAGCGTGCCAGCGGGCCTGCTGCCGCTCGGCCGCGTTCGCCTGCGGGACGGCGAGAAACGGCGCGGCGCCCGTCTCCTCGGCGACCGGCGCGACCCACTCGATCAGCTGCTCGATCCGCGCACGCGCCGGGATCGGCTCGCCGCGGTCGAAGTCGAGCAGCTCGCCGGAGAGGCCCCAGCGGATCGCCCGCCAGAGGTTCTCCTCGAGCAGCCGGCGGGGAAGATCCGGGACAGGCTCGCCCTCGTCGAAGGCGCGCGCCGAGCGCAGGGCGAGCGAGTAGGCGAGCGCCGCGAGGCTCTGGGCCTCGCCGAGGTCGGGCTGGGCGTCGCAGATCCGGATCTCGACCGTCGGGTAGGCGAGGTGCGGGCGGACGCTCCACCAGAGCTGGGTGTGCTCGTCGATCGAACGGGTGCGGTAGAGGAACGAGACGTAGTCCTCGAAGCCCTGCCAGCCGTCGTAGGCATCGGGGATCCCGCAGCGCGGGAACGTGCGCGTGAAGATCTGCGTGCGCGCCGAGTGCAGGCCGCTGTCGACCGACTCGACGAAGGGCGAGCTGGCCGAGAGCGCGAGCAGCTCGGGCAGGAACCGACGCATCGCGTTGCAGACGGCGATCGCGCGGTCGCCGCCCTGGATGCCGACGTGAACATGAAGCCCGAAGGTGTTGTTCCGCCAGACGACGTAGCGCAGGAGCTCGTCGTTGCGGCGGTAGTGGGGCGTGTCGATGATCCGCTGGTCCTGCCAGCGGCTCCAGGGATGCGCGCCCGTGGCGCCGAGCAGCAGCCCGAGCTCGCGCGCGAGCGCCCTGCAGCTGCGAGCGCCGCGTCGGCCATCGTCGCCGCCGCCTCGGCGAAGTCGGCGCACTTGCCGGTTCGGACCTCGGCCTCGGAGGCGATCAGCTCGCCGACGAGATGCGGCTCGAGCTCGGTGCCCGCACCGGCCGCCTTGACCTCCTCGAACCGGTTGACGAGGTCGAGCGTCTCCGCGTCGAGCAGCGCGAACTCCTCCTCGACCGCAACGGTGGCGTCGGTGCCGCCCTCGAAGGCGGCGCGGGCGGCTGCGAGCTGGTCCTCGGCCGAGAGACGCTGTTCCTCGCCCATCGGCCCGGAAGGCTACGCGACGGGCGCGAGGAGGCGTGTCGCGACGCTCGCCCACGACCAGCGCTCCTCGACGGTGCGGCGGGCCGAGGCCCGAAGCGCATCTCGCTCGGACAAACTCAGGTCGAGGAGCTCGGCGAGCTTCTCGCGCAGGTCGGCGGCGTCGCCGGGCGCGAACGCGGCGAGCTGCCGGTAGGGCTCGGGGTAGGCGGCCTCGAGCCCGGCGGCGATCTCGGCGAGGCCGCTGTGACGGGCGACGAGCGGCAGGCAGCCGCATGCGGCGGCCTCGGCGGCGACCATCCCGAACGCCTCCGGGAAGATCGACGGGACGACCGCGGCGTCGGCGAGCGGGAGCAGATGGACGAGGTGCCGGTGCTCGAGCGGCCCCGTGAAGAGCACCTGCCCGGCCGGCAGCTCCCCGGCAAGGCGCTCGAGCTCGCTGCGGTAGTCGCCGAAGCCGACGATCACCGCGCGCGCGTCGAGCGAGCGGAGCGCCTCGAGCAGCAGCTGCACGCCCTTGTTCGCGATCAGCTTGCCGAAGTAGACGACGGTCGGCCGATCGCCGGCGAGGAAGGCGGCCAAGCGGCGCGGCGTTGCCCTCGTCGGGCAGGCGCTCCTCGCGGTTGCCAGGGTTCGGCGGGTCGGCGGCCGCCTCCTCGAGCAGCTCGGCGAGCGCCTCGTCACGCGGCTGCGGCACGAACTCGTCGATGTCGACTCCGGGCGGCACCTCGAGCACCGGCGCTCGACGTGGCCGACGACGTCCTCGAGCACCTCGCGGATGTGCTGCGAGCCGACGTAGACGGCTTCGGCCGCTGCGAGCGACTCCCGCCCCCAGCGCTCGAGCTCGGGCGGCCGCGCATCGAGTACTCGAGCTCCGAGCCGTGCGCCTTGACGCGGAACGGGCCCCCGAGGGCCGCCCCGACGGCGCCGCCCATCAGCACGTGGTTCGTGAAGACGAGGTCGGCGGGGAGCAGCTCGCGCAGCGCAGCGGCGTTCGCCTCGACGTAGGCGCCGCCGCTCGCCGGCGGTGAAGTCCTGGAGGAGGCGGGGCTCGAGCCCCTCGTAGCGGTCGAGCACGAACACCGGCAGCAGCCCGCCTGGAAGCTCGGGACGCACCGTGGCCGCGCCGCCGATGTCGTAGCGGCCCGGGTCAGGCTCCTGCGAGACGACGACGACCTCGTGGCCCGGCGCGGCTCCACTCGCGCGCGAGCGCGCGCGTGTAGACGTTCGAGCCCGTGCCGCCGAGCAGGTATCCGTGCCAGAGCAGGATCCTCATGCGAGCGTCCCGGACAGGCCTCGCCGCGTGCGGCTAGAGCTCATCCCCTGGGCCCTCAGGTTTCAGTTGAGGTGGAAGTAGAGCGCGTGGAGCAGCTCGACGGCCGGGTTCGAGGTGTGCACCGTGACCTCGGGCGTGATGTCGAGCAGCGCCTCGGAGTAGTTGAAGATGATCCGGACGCCGGCCTCGACCAGGTCGTCGGCGACTCGCTGGGCGGCCGAGGCCGGCACGGCGAGGACGCCGACCACGATGTTCTTGTCGCGCACGAGATCCTTCAGGCGGCTGTAGGGGCTGACCTCGACGGAGCCGATCGGCCGCCCGACCTTCGTCCTCGTCGGTGTCGAAGACAGCGGCGATCGTGATCCCGTGCTCGCCGAAGATCGGCGAGCCGGCGATCGCCTGCCCGAGCCTGCCTGCGCCGACGAGCGCGATGTTGTGCTGCCCCTGGGTGCGCAGGATCTTGCGGATCTCGGCGAGGAGCCCGTCGATCGAGTAGCCGACGCCGCGCTTGCCGAACTTGCCGAAGGTCGAGAGGTCGCGCCGGATCTGCGTCGCGTTGATGTTCGTGTAGTCGGCGATCTCCTGCGAGGAGATGCGGTCCTTGCCCATCTTCTTGGCCTGGGTCAGAACCTGGAGATACCGCGAGAGCCTCGCGGCGACACCCACGCCGACGCGGTTCTCGCCGGGACGGCTCTCAGCGGATTTGTGCCGTCGCCGGGGATTTGCAACATGAACGAAGATTCTGCCTGACCGCTTCACGATGCGGTTCACCTCGTCACAAACTCAGGTCATGACTCAGGTCGAAGCTCGAGCTTGCGAGCGCAGCTCGCCGGGCTCGACGCGATAGACCGAGACCCGCTCGCCGTCGAGCTCGACCACCGGGATCCACTCCCGGTAGCGCTGCTCGAGCTCGGGGTCGCCGGTGATGTCGATCTCCTCGACCGCGAAGCCCGAGCTCGGCGGCGAGACGGCTCGAGCTCTTGCCGCGCACGCTCGCACAGGTGGCAGTCGCGGGCGACGACCAGGGTGACCGTACGCAGCTCCGCTCGACGGTCGCATCAGGGATAGAGGCCGCGGATCGTCGCTCGCCTCGGCGACCCGCTGCACGGCGATCCCGTAGGCGGCCATTCGGAGCGGGCAGCGCCCGCTGCATCGTGCAGCGCCCAGGTCTCGGCGAAGGCGCCGCCGACGATCCCCTGCAGCCGCGCGTTCACCTCGCTCTCCGTCCAGAAGAGCTCCTGCAGGCCCTGCACCCACTCGAAGTAGGAGACGACGACGCCGCCGGCGTTCGCGAGGACGTCCGGCACGACGAGCACGCCGTTTCCCTCGAGGATCGCGTCGGCGGCCGGCGTCGTCGGGCCGTTCGCTCCCTCGAGGACGATCTTCGCCTCGAACCCGGTCGGCGTTCTCCTCGGTCAGCACGAGCTCGAGCGCGCACGGCGCGAGCACGTCGCACGGGAGCGCGAGCAGCTCGTCGTTCGAGATCGGCTCGCCGCCCGCGAGCTCCGAGACGCGGCCGCCGGCCTGCTTGTGCGCGATCGCCGCGGCGACGTCGATGCCCCTTCGGGTTGTGAAGCGCCGCCACGCGGAGTCGGAGATCGCGACCACCTTCGCGCCGCCCTCGGCGGCGAACCTGGCGACGAGCGAGCCGACGTTTCCGAAGCCCTGGATCGCGACCTCGAGCCCGTCGAGCGACCTGCCCTGGCGCGCGAGCGTCTCCTGCGAGGCAGAAGAAGACGCCGCGGCCGGTCGCCTCCTCGCGGCCGAGCGAGCCGCCGACCGCGAGCGGCTTGCCGGTCACGACGCTCAGCACCGAGTAGCCCTGGTTCATCGAGAACGTGTCGAAGATCCAGGCCATCACGGCCGGGCTCGTGCCGACGTCGGGGGCCGCGATGTCCTTCTCCGGCCCGATCTCGTTGACGATCTCGGAGGTGTAGCGGCGCGTCATCCGCTCGAGCTCGCCGGCCGACATCGCCGTCGGGATCGCAGACGACCCCGCCCTTCGCCCCGCCGAACGGGCAGGTTCATCAGCGAGCACTTCCAGGTCATCCACATCGCGAGCGCCTTCATCTCGTCGAGGGTGACCGCCGGGGTGGTAGCGGATGCCGCCCTTCGACGGGCCGCGCGCGACGTTGTGGGTGACGCGCCAGCCGGTGAAGACCTCGACCGAGCCGTCGTCCATCGTGGTCGGGATCGACACCTCGACCGCCTTCTTGCACTCACCGAGGATCCCGACGAGGTCGTCGCTCGATCCCGAAGCTCGTCGGCGACGTTCCGGAGCTGCTGTCTGCGCGATCCGGAAGGGGCTTTCCGTCGGTGGATTCGCGTGCTGGACCAGCGGAGCTCGCTTTCTCGCGCCTACTGTATCCGGAAGCCGACCTGCGCCCTCGTCGGCTTGCCCCCGAGCTGCAGGCCAGGCGACGATCCGGAGCTGGTAGCTCCCCGGCGCGAGCGGCGTCCCGCCCGGGCTGCGTCCGGTGAGCCCGAACGAGTACGTGCCCGGGAGCAGGTCGACGACGTGATCGAGCGCGCCGAGGAACGCGCCGCCGGCGCTGTAGAGGAGCACGTCGAGCCGGGCTGCCGGCTCGATCTGCGACCGCGCGCTTCCGACGGGCGATGCGGCCGACGACGACGCTGAGCGTCGCGGGCTTCGTGTCGGAGGGCGCGAACGCCGTCGGGCGTGACGCGCCGCCGCCCCGAGGAGCGGCCCCGCCGGGAGCCGGAAGGTGACCACCCAGGGGATCCGGAGCGCCTGCCCGCCGACCGGGCGAGCGGTGACGGTGCCGGTGACGATGTCGAGAGCCGGGCGCCGGCTCGCGCGGCGGTGATCTCGTCACCGTCGCAGTCGCCGCCGGCGCGCGATCACGACCGTCGACGGGCTTGGCGGCGACGAGCCGTCGAGCTCGAGCACGATTCGCACCGAGAGCCGCCGGCTCGAGACGTTGTGGAGCACGACGCGCTCGGCTGCGGTGCCAGCGGGGGCCGGTCCAGGGCCCGAAGCCGAGCGTGGTCTGGCGAGGCGGCGATCTCGCCGACGGCGCTCGCGCCCGACGTCGACGACGCCGCCGCCGCCGGCGGTCGGCGCCGCCGCCAGCGCGGCGGGCCGAGCCGGCGAGCAGGCTCGCGAGGTCGGCCGCCGAGAGGCCCGGGTGCGCCTGGGCGAGCAGCGCGGCGGCGCCGGCCACCGCCGCTGCGGCGACGCTCGTTCCGGTCACGGCGGCGAAGGCCGGCTCGCCGTCGGCTGCGACTCCAGGGTCCGAGGTGGCGACGTCGACCCCCGGCGGCCGCGAGCTGCGGCGCCAGGGCGCCGCCGAAGGTGAGGCCGCGCGAGGAGAACGTGGTCACGCGGCCCGGCGCCGGGTTGGCGATCGTGCGTCGTGTGCCCGAACGCGACCTCGATCGAGCACCCTGCGGCAAGTGAGGCGAGGAGCTGTCGCGCCGAGGCGCGCGGGCACCTGCACGACCGGGACGCCGGGATCGCCGAGCGAGCCGCTCGGCAGCTCGCGTCCGTAGAGCAGCACCGCGGCTGCCCCGTCGGCGACGGCGCGGCTCGACCGTCGCGACGCGGGTTTGCGCCCGCCTGCACGAGCTCCGCCTTGCCCTTCAGCGAGGCACTGCCGCCGGGAGCGGCGAGCGGCAAGGCTCGACCGAGCTGCCCGACGGGCCGGAGTCGAGCAGCGGCAGCTCGTCGTCGCGCGACGACCGAGAGCCCCTGGGTGAAGACACGCGCGGACGGAGGTGCTCACGGCGCGGCTGTCGGTTGCGCCGACCGCGAGTGCGGCGGGCGAGCCGCGCGGGGCCCCCGACCGAACCGAAGAGCGGCCCGGCGACGCCGTCGTTACCGGCCGGTGCGACGACGAGGACGTCGAGATCGCGCGCGCCCTGCGATCGCCTAGCGCCTCGGGGCTGTCGGCGAAGGAGGCGAAGGGCTCCGCCACGCCGAGCAGCGCGATCCGCACGGCGTCGTGGGTGTCGCCGTCGTCGTTCGGGTCGACGGCGCGCTCGAGCCCGGCGATCAGCTGGTCGGAGCGCGCGTAGATCGCGTCGCTGCCGTTCGCGCCCGGCTGCCAGCCGGCGACCCGGATCGGCAGGACGGTCGCACCGGGCGCGACGCCGTGGATGCCGTCCGGGCCGCCCGAGCCGACGAGGATCCCGGCGAGCTCGGTGCCGTGCCGCTCGATCGAGCGACCGGTCGCTGCGGGATCGCGTTGCGGCGCGGCGGTCGGCGTCCCGCCGACGATGTCGATCCCGGGCTCGACCCGGCCGTCGAGGTAGGGCTGGGAGCGGTCGACGCCCGTGTCGAGAAGCGCGATCGAGATCCCCGAGCCGTCGAAGCCCGGGAGCCCGACGCCGGGCGAGACCGTCTCACCGGCTCGCGGTTGCCGAGCGGACGTGGCCGGAGACGGCCGCCGGGTATGCGGCGCGCACCGGGATAGACGCCCGCGACCGCGGGCAGGTGCTGCGAGCAGCGCGACGGCGCGCGGGTCGAGCATGGCCGAGAAGCCGTCGAGCACGCGCGCGAAGCTGTACTCGGGTCGGACGCTCAGCCCGTGCCGCTGCGAGCTGGGTGAGCACCTGCTGCTGGGCCGCGAATGCCTCGGCGCGTCCAGCCGGCGCTCCGCGGCCTCCGTCGCGAACCTCGCGCTGCGCGAGCCGCTCGGCGACCGAGGGTGTGCGGAGCACGACGATCATCTGGCCGGCGAGCGACGACGGCGGGTGCGACGCCCCCGACGAGGCCGCGCCACGAGGCCGGCCGAGACGGCCTGGGCGTCGACCGGAGCCGGCGCCCTGTCTCGGAGCGCGACGGTGAGCCACGCGCCCGCCGCGATCGCGATCAGGACGAGGAGGCGAAACTCAGGACGCCGAAGCAAACGCATCGAGCGCAAGGTACTCCCCGGCCGGGACGGGGGCCGTGTAACGGGCCGCCGACGCGATCATCGCCGCGTTGTCGGTGCAGAGCGCGAGCGGTGCGGCGACGGCGTCGGGAAGGGCCGCCCTGCAGCTCGCGAGTTGGCGGCGACACCGCCGACGATCGCGAGCGTGCGCCCGCCGGCGCGCCTCGATCCGCTCGACGAGCGCGCGCACGATCGCGCGCTGGTAGCTCGCGGCCAGGTCGGCCCGGCGAGCCTCGAGCTCGGCGGGTGCGAGGTCGCGCACCGCGTAGAGGAGCGAGGTCTTCAGGCCGGAGAAGGAGAAGTCGAGGCCGGGGACGCGGGCGACGGGAAAGTCGTAGGCGTGCGGGTCGCCTTCGCGGGCGAGCCGGTCGATCTCGGCGCCGCCCGGATATGGGAGCCCGAGCAGGCGCGCGCCCTTGTCGAAGGCCTCGCCGGCGGCGTCGTCGAGCGTGCGGCCGAGCACGGTCGACCCCCTCCCAGCTCCGGTCGCCGCACGTCGAGGAGGAGCGTGTGCCCGCCGCTTGCGAGCAGGCAGGTGAACGGCGGCTCGAGGTCGAGCGGGCTGCAGGTAGAGCGAGGCGACGTGGCCGTGCAGATGGTTGACCGGGGCGAGCGGCAGGCCCCGGCGCCCAGGCGAGCGCCTTCGCCGCGGCGAGGCCGACGAGCAGCGCCCCGATCAGGCCCGGGCCCGGCGGTGACCGCGACGAGCTCGATCGTCGTCGAGCGTCGCACCGGCGCGCGCGAGCGCCTCGCCGGATCACCGGGGTGACGAGCTCGAGGTGCCGCCGCGAGGCGATCTCCGGCACAACGCCGCCGTAGGCCGCGTGGAGCTCGGCCTGCGAGCTGACGATGCTCGACCGGATCTCGCCCGCGCCGCGTGACGACCGCCGCCGCCGTCTCGTCGCACGAGGTCTCGATGCCCGAGGATCACAGCGCCCCGCCCCAGAGCCTGCCCACGCGCAATCCGGGTACGCAGGCCGCAAACCAGCTGGTGTCGCACGCCACGAGGCTGCGCGCTTCGGAGCCTCCTTGTGGCATCCCACACACGAGGACTGCGCGGGGATCGAGTCGCGGGCCGCAGTCGGCCGGTCGGGATCGCGCCACATGATCAGGGCGTCCTCGCGGTTGTCGGTGTAGTAGCCGCGGCGGATCCCCTGGCGCTCGAAGCCGAGCTTCTCGTAGAGCTCGATCGCGACGAGGTTCGAGACGCGCACCTCGAGCGTGTAGCCCCGGCGCTGATCGTCGCGCGTCACCTCGAAGAGGCGCTCGAGCAGGCGCGTCGCGATCCCGCGATGCTGGTGGTCGGGGTCGACGCCACGTTCATGATGTGCCAGGCATCGACGTAGCGGGAGTTGACGACGTAGCCGATCGAGCTCGTCGCCCTCGAAGGCGCCCAGGCAGATCGAGCGTCGGCTTTGCCGAGCTCCGACGCGAACATCGAGCGCGACCACGGCGTGCGGTAGGCGCGCTGCTCGATCGCCTCGATCGCGTTCAGGTCGGCGAGCCCGAGCCTGCGGATGTCGATGCGCGATCGCGGTCATCGCGCACGGCCACCGCGTCGGGAGCGCGAAGGTAGAGCGGCTCGATCGCCTCGGCCGGGCCGAAGCGACCGGCCGCGTGCTCGACCAGAAGCGCCGCGCCGAGGGCGATGTGGGCCGGGTCGTCGTCGGGCGGGACCTCGGCGCCGGCCGCCTCGAAGAGCTCGCGGTAGCGGATCGCACCGTCGCCGACCAGCCGCTGCCCCGGCGACCTCGAGATCCTCGGGACGCGCCACGACCGGGCCCGTCGATGAAGACCTCGCCGCGACGGGCGTCGATCACCGGCCGGCCGCCGTCGAAGGCGAGCAGCGTCGAGACGCCGGCGGCGGGGATGTCGAGCGCGAGCGCGAGGCCGCGCGCGGTCGCGAGCCCGATCCGGATCGAGGTGAAGCTGCCCGGGCCGGTGCCGACGACGAGGCGCGTCGAGATCTCGCCGGCGCCGAGACCGGCGTCGCGCGCGTCAGCTGCTCCGCCGCGACGAGCACCGAGCGCGCCTCGACGAGCTGCTCCCCGAGCGGCTCGCCGTCGACGCACGAGCGCGCACGACGGCCGGCGTGGTTGCGGTGTCAAAGGCGAAGATCGTCTTCACTGTCGATCCTGATGCTGTCGGCGGTGGTGCTCGTCGAGGTGGGCGAGTGTCACGACCGCGGCGCGGCCCGCGGGAGCCAGCCGCCCGCGTGCTCGGGCCACTCGACAAAGGAAATCGTGCCATCGAAGTACGGCTCGAGATCGGCCCACTGCTCGGCGCCGATCGCGGCGATGCGGTAGAGGTCGAGATGGGCGACCGGGACGCGGCCCTCGTAGCGGTGCCCGATCGTGAAGGTCGGGCTCGTCACGGGCGCCGTGACGCCGAGCGCCCGGCAGGCGCCGCGGACGAAGGTCGTCTTGCCCGGCGCCGAGCTCGCCCGCGACCGTCGACGCACGTCGCCGGGCGAGCAGCTCCGCCGCGAGCCGCGCCGCGAGCCGCCTCGGTCTCCTGCCTCCGAGCCCGCTGACGAGCTCGCTGCTCGATCCGCCACCTAGCACCTTCAACGATAGCGCCGCCACGTTCCGGGCTGAGCGTCGCATGCCGGCAGAGGCTCAGAAGAGGCCGAGCTGGACCGCGGCTTCCGGAGCGGGGCTCCGGGCTCGGGCCTCGGGCGCGTGCGGCGGCGCCGCTTGGCGGGACGGCCTGACCGGGCCTCTCGGCGGGCGCCCGAGCAGCTCGGGCAGCCGCTGGAAGTCCGCCTTGAGGACGTCGAGCATCCGCGGCGTGTAGAGGGCGGCCGCAGGGTGGAAGATCGGGAAGAGGAGCACGCGCGAGCCGCCGAGCACGACCTCCTGCTCGACGGCCGTGCACCTTGGTGATCCCGTCGGGCTTCCCGGAGAGGAGCTTGGTGGCGAAGTTGCCGAGCGTGCCGACGACCTTCGGCCGGATCAGCTCGATCTGGCGGAAGAGGTGGCTCTCGCAGGCGGCGATCTCCTCGGGCTGCGGGTCGCGGTTGCCGGGCGGGCGGCACTTGAGCACGTTGCGATGTAGACCTCGTCGCGGGTGAGGCCGATCCCGGCGAGCAGCTTGCCGAGCAGCTGGCCGGCCGAGCCGACGAAGGGCATGCCCTGCTTGTCCTCGTGGAAGCCGGGCGCCTCGCCGACGAACATCAGGTCGGCGGTCGGGCGAGCCCGAGCCGAACACGACCTGCGTGCGCGTCGCGGCGAGCGGGCACCGCGTGCAGGCCGCGACGAGCTCGGCGAACGCGGAGAGCTCGCGAGCTCCCGGATCGCCGAGTCACCAGGGATCGTCGGTGCTCGGAGGTCAGCGCTCAGTGGCCGCCGCAGCCACAGCTCCCACCGCAGCAACCTCCGCCACCGGAGGCGCCGCCGAAGCTCGGCTGCTGGCTGACGCCGTGAGCCGCGAACACGGAGAACTGCTTCTTCGCCTTCTTCGACCCGCAGTCGGGGCAGGCAGGGGTCTCGTCGTCGCGGACGAGCTCCTCGAAGTGGGACTCGCAGCTCATGCAGACGTACTCGTAGATCGGCATCGCGAGGCTCAGATTACCAGCGGGCGTCGGCGAGCGCATCTCGTGGAGATCGCTGCGCTCCGGGTCGGACGGAACGGCTCAGGCTCGGCTAGCTTCGCATTGCCCGGTATCCGCACGCGGAACTGGAGCCGACAGATGAAGACGTTCGACACGATCGCCGAGCTGCGGCATGCGCTCGAGCCCCTGCGCGGGCGGGATCGCCGGTGGGCCTCGTCCCGACCATGGGCGCGCTGCACGCCGGCCACGTCGCCCTCTTCGAGGCCGCCCGGGCCGAGTGCGACGTCGTCGTCGCGCGCGTGTTCGTGAACCCCGCGCAGTTCGCCGAGCAGAGCGACCTCGACGCCTATCCGCGCGACCTCGCGGCCGACGAGGGGCGCGCCGCCGCGGCCGGCGTCGACCTGATCTTCGCCCCGAGCGTCGAGGAGTTCTACCCGGCGGGCTTCGCGACCTGGGTCGAGCCCGAGGGGGCCGCGACCGGCCTCGAGGGCGAGGCGCGGCCCGGGCATTTCCGCGGCGTCGCAACCGCCTGCCTGAAGCTCTTCACGATCGTCCGTCCCGAAATCGCGTACTTCGGCCGCAAGGACGCCCAGCAGGTCGCGGTCGTGAAGCAGCTCGTCCGCGACCTCGAACCTCGAGCTCGAGATCCGCGTCGTCCCGACCGTGCGAGACTCCGACGGCCTCGCGCTCTCGTCCCGCAACGCCCGCCTCTCCCCCGACGAGCGCGTGCGCGCGCTCGCGATCCCCCGGGCGCTCGCGACGCGCGACCCGGAGCGCGCGCGCACGCTGCTCGCCGAGGCCGGGATCGAGCCGGATTACGTCGCGGTCGCCGACCTCGACGGGCCGACCCTCGCGGTCGCTGCGCGCGTGGGCTCGACCCGCCTGATCGACAACGTCCTCCTGGAAGGACGCAGCGCCCTCGTGAGCAGCCCGTGAGCACCGCCGCAGCCCGGGCCCGTCGGCCCCCGCCCCGGGCAAGCTCGCGCTCCCCGAGCTCGCGGAGATGAAGCGGCGCGGCGACCGGATCACGATGGTCACCGCCTACGACGCCCCCTCGGCGCTGCTCGCCGACGAGGCGGGGATCGAGCTCGTCCTCGTCGGCGACACGGCCGCGATGGTGATGCTCGGCCACGAGTCGACCGTGCCGGTCACCCTCGACGAGCTGATCTTCCTGACCCGGGCCGTGACCCGCAGCGCCCGCCGGCCGCTCGTGATCGGCGACCTGCCGTTCGGCACGTACGAGATCTCCGACGAGCAGGCGGTCGGCGAGCGCGATCCGGATGGTCAAGGAGGGCGGTGCCGACGTGGTCAAGCTCGAAGGGCGCCGGGCGGATGGTCTCGCGCGTGCGGGCGATCGCCGAGTCGAACATCGGCGTGATGGCGCACATCGGCCTGACGCCGCAGTCGGCGACCAAGCTCGGCGGCTTCCGCGCGCAGGGACGAACGGCCGAGGCGGCGCTCCGGCTCTACGACGACGCCCTGGCGCTCCAGGACGCCGGCTGCTTCGCGCTCGTGCTCGAGGCGGTGCCGGCTCCGGTCGCCGCCCGGATCACCGCGGCGCTCGACGTGCCGACGATCGGGATCGGCGCCGGCGCCGGCTGCGACGGCCAAGTGCTCGTCTGGCACGACCTGCTCGGGATGTACGGCGGGCCGACGCCGCGCTTCGTCAAGCGCTACGCGGAGCTCGCCGACGAGATCCGCAGCGCGCTCGAGAGCTACGTCGCCGACGTGCGGGACGGCTCGTTCCCGGAGGAGCAGCACACCTACTCGATCCCGGACGAGGAGCTCGCGCGCTTCGAGGCGGCGCTCGAAGCGCGCGAACCGGCCCGCGAACTTCTTCGCCTAGAGGACTACAGCGCGGCGAGCGCGCAGAGGGCGAGCGGCGGCGGCGGCCGCGAGGGCGGCCCGCGCCCAGGTCCAGCCGTGCACGGAGCGGACGCCGATCACGAGCAGCGGCGCCGCCCAGAGCACGAAGGCGACCCAGAGCCAGGCGAAGACCTGCCCCCCGGTGCCGGCGTCGGAGCCGCCGGCGTGGAAGAGCGCGCTCCCGTAGAGCGCGAGCTTCACCGGCCACAGCACGAGCGAGAGCGCGACCGGGACGGCGGCGAAGGCGAGCACCTGCCGGGCGCGGCGGAACGTCCCTCGGAGCCGAGGATGACCGACGACCAGTGGAGGACACCACCGAGCACCCAGTAGGCGACGCCGCCGTAGAGGCCGCCCGCAAGGAACGCCCAGACGGCGACGAGCAGCCCGTCGTAGTCGCTGTCGTCCATCAGGTGCGCTGCCGTCCGGGTCGAGAGGACGAACGCGATCCCGGCAAGCAGGACGATCAGGAGCACCGGCTCCGACCGCGCGGCGAGCGTCGTCGGGATCGTCCGACCGCAGGGCCACGAACACGGCGCCGGGGCGACTGGAAGACGAGCACCGTCCGGAGCCACCACTCGCGCACCGGGTCAGCCTAGGCCGGGCGCTCGACCGCGCGAGCGATGCGTGCCGCCTCATGTCGTGAAGCCCTGCGTCACGGTGCGGCAGTGGTGGCAGAGGTAGGTGACAGCGCCCATGCCGTCGCTGCACTTGTTGAGCCACGCGCTTGTCGCCCGGGCAAACCTGCTGACTGGCGAAAGTCGAAGACGTAGGCGACCATCCCGCCCGCGAACAGCGCCACCGCCAGCGCCGCGAGCGCAAGCAGGACAGCGGCGACCGGTCACCGGTGACGATCTGGCCGTTTTGGCAGAGGTACTCGATCTGCCCGATCCCGGTGTCCTGCTGCTGGCGCGGCGGCTTGCCGTCGCTTGCAGATCGGTGTTGTGCCGGCCCGAGTAGCCCGCAGATCACGCCGCAGCGAAGAGGACGAGGATCAGGCCGTGAGCCCGACGTAGATAAGGCGCTTCTGGTGTCGCGACATGACGAGTCGAACTGGAGGCTACGCGGCGGCGACGGCGCGGCGTTCGAGCAACGGTCGCAGGAAGCTGCCGGTGTAGGAGCGCGTCCTCCTGCAGCGACGTCCTCGGGCGTGCCGGTCGCGATCACCTCGCCGCCTGCCTCGCCGCCCTCGGGGCCGAGGTCGACGATCCAGTCGGACTGCTTGATCACGTCGAGGTTGTGCTCGATCACGAGCACCGTGTTGCCGGTGTCGACGAGCCGCTGCAGCACCTCGAGCAGCTTCTCGATGTCGGCGAAATGGAGGCCGGTCGTCGGCTCGTCGAGGATGTAGAGCGTGCGCCCCGTCGCGACCTTGCAGAGCTCGGCGGCGAGCTTGACCCGCTGCGCCTCGCCGCCCGAGAGCGTCGTCGCCGGCTGGCCGAGCGTCATGTAGTCGAGCCCGACGTCGTGCAGGGTCTGCAGCCGGCGGCGGATCTTCGGGATCTTGGCGAAGAACCGGAGCGCCTCCTCGACCGACATCTCGAGGATGTCGGCGATCGTCTTGCCCTTGAACCGAACCTCGAGCGTCTCGCGGTTGTAGCGCCGGCCCTTGCAGGTCTCGCAGGGGACGTAGACGTCGGGCAGGAAGTGCATCTCGATCTTGATCTGCCCGTCGCCCTTGCAGGTCTCGCAGCGGCCGCCCTTGACGTTGAACGAGAACCGCCCCGGCTTGTAGCCGCGCACCTTCGCATCCGGCGTGAGCGAGTAGAGCTCGCGGATGTGCGTGAAGAGGTCGGTGTAGGTCGCCGGGTTCGACCGCGGCGTGCGGCCGATCGGCCGCTGGTCGATCTCGATCACCTTGTCGAACGCCTCGATGCCCTCGACCGTGTCGTGCTCGCCCGGCTTCACGCGCACCCGCTGGAGCCGGTTCGCGAGCGACTTGTAGACGATCTCGTTCACGAGCGTCGACTTGCCCGAGCCCGAGACGCCGGTGACCGCCACGAAGCGCCCGATCGGGAACTCGACGTCGATGTCCTTGAGGTTGTGCTGGGACGCGCCGCGCACCGTGAACCAGCCGTTGTCCGCCTGCCGCCGCTCCGGGCACCGCGATCTCGCGCGCGCCGGAGAGGAACTGCCCGGTGACCGACTTGCGGTTGCGCTCGACCTTCGCGGCCGGGCCCTCGGCAACGACGTGGCCCCCGTGCTCGCCGGCACCCGGGCCCATGTCGACGAGCCAGTCCGAGCTCCGCATCATCTGCTCGTCGTGCTCGACCACGACGACGGTGTTGCCGAGGTCGCGGAGCCGCTCGAGCGTCCCGATCAGCCGGTCGTTGTCGCGCTGGTGGAGCCCGATCGAGGGCTCGTCGAGGATGTAGAGAACGCCGACGAGCTGCGAGCCGATCTGGGTCGCGAGCCGCAGCCGCTGCGCCTCGCCGCCCGAGAGCGTGGCCGACGCGCGGTCGAGCGCGAGGTAGCCGACGCCGACGTTGTCGAGGAAGGTCAGGCGCTCGCGGATCTCCTTCACGATCCGGGCGCCGATCAGCTCCTCGGTCGGGGCTCAGGTCGAGCTCGTCGAGGAACCGCAGCGCCGCGGAGACCGAGAGCTGCGTGAACTCGTGGATGTTGCGCTCGCCGACCGTGACCGCGAGCACCTCGGGCTTCAGCCGCGCGCCCTTGCAGACCGGGCAGGGCCGGAACGACATGTACTCCTCGATCCGCTCGCGCTGCGATGGAGCTGTCGGTCTCGCGGTAGCGGCGCTGCAGCGAGGTGACGATCCCCTCGAAGGCGATCGTGTACGCGCGCCGCCGCCCCATCCGGTTGCGATAGGTGACGTAGACCTTGTCGCCGCCGGTTCCGTCGAGGAAGTAGGCCTGCTGCGCGCTCGGTCGAGCTCCTGCCACGGCACGTCGGTCGGGATCTCGTAGCGGTCGGCGATCGCCTGGATCACCGACTCGTAGAAGCTCGAGCTCGCCGACCGCCCAGGGCACGAGCGCACCCTCGTCGATCGAGAGGCTCGGGTCGGGGACGAGCAGGTCGGGGTCGATCTCCTGCTGGGCGCCGAGCCCGGTGCAGCGCGGGCAGGCGCCGTGCGGCGCGTTGAAGGAGAAGATCCGCGGCTGGAGCTCGGGCAGCGAGACGCCGTGCTCGGGGCAGGCGAAGCGCTCCGAGTAGGTGCGCGACTCGCCGACACGAAGCTCGCCTTCGCGCTCCTCACCGGACGGTAGGCCGACGAGGTCGACCGTGACGAGCCCCTCGGCCGAGCGCGACCGCCGTCTCGACCGACTGCGTGAGCCGGAGCCGCAGGTCGTCCTTCATCACGAGCCGGTCGACGACCACCTCGATCGTGTGCTTGAACTTCTTGTCGAGCGTCGGCGGCTCCTCGAGCTGGTACTGCTCGCCGTCGACCTTGACGCGGGTGAAGCCCTCGTTGCGGAGGCTCTCGAAGAGGTCGCGGTACTCGCCCTTGCGGTCGCGGACGACCGGCGCGTTGACCGTGAAGCGCGTCCCCTCGGGCAGCGCCAGGATCTGCTCGACGATCGAGTCGATCGCCTGCCCCGCGATCGGCCGGCCGCAGATCGGGCAGTGCGGCCTGCCGACGCGCGCGTAGAGCAGCCGCAGGTAGTCGTAGATCTCGGTGACGGTGCCGACCGTCGAGCGCGGGTTGCGCGAGGTCGTCTTCTGGTCGATCGAGATCGCCGGCGAGAGGCCGTCGATCGAGTCGACGTCCGGCTTCTCCATCATCTGGAGGAACTGCCGCGCGTAGGCCGAGAGCGACTCGACGTAGCGCCGCTGCCCTTCGGCGTAGATCGTGTCGAACGCAAGGCTCGACTTGCCCGAGCCCGAGAGCCCGGTGATGCAGATCAGCGAGTTCCGCGGCAGCCGGACGGTGATGTCCTTGAGGTTGTGCTCCCGGGCACCGTGGACTACGAGCTCGTCGGCCGCCATCGAGAGCACCATTGTACCGGGCGAACGGACGTTCGCCCAGGCCCGAAACCGCAGCCCCACCGACGACCCGTCGCAACTCGGAACGCCCGCCCGCCCGGACGGTCGGATGCCGGGGGCCTTACGTACCGGGTCAGATGGGCAACGCCGGACCGCAGTGGCCCGTCATCAGGCGATACCCGCCGCGGGGTGCGCCCCTCAGGCCTTGCGCCAGCGGCCGAAGACGAGGCCGCCGAGGGTGAATCCGAGGCCGAACGTCCCGGCGGTGAAGCCGCCGATCGCGAAGCCCTTGCGCCACGGTGAGAGGCGCTGCCAGCGCCCGAGCGCCTCAGCCTCCTCGGCGGTGAGCGGCTCGCCGCGCCGTTTCTTCCGGAGCGCGCCGCCTGCGCGGACCCCGAGATAGACGTCATCGAAGATCTCGTTGCCGCCCTCGTACTTCATACCGCTCACTGTAGCCTGCTTCGACGGTGTCATCGTGCATCCTCCACGTTTCCGACCTCCATTTCGGAGCGGGGAGCGGCCTTGACGATCCCGCTCTTGAGCAGGGAATTCGGGCTCTGATCGGCCGGGTCGAGCCGGAGCTCGTGGTCGTGAGCGGCGACCTCACCCACCACGGGCAAGCCCGCCGAGCACGACGTCGCGGCCGCGGTATCTGAAGGGCCTCGAGGCGCCGCTCCTCGTGATCCCCGGCAATCACGACATCCCACCGTTCTCACCCGGTCGAATTACCCATCCGTGGCGCGAGTTCAAACGGCACTGGCAGACGACCGAAGCCTCGTACTCCTCACCCACCCTCGAGGTCGTCGGCATGAACTCGGTGAATCCCTGGGGCTATCAGCGCGGCCGGGTCGGCTCGGAGGCGCTCGACCGGGCGGCGGCGCTGCTCGCAGGTGCCAAGCCGGGCGCGCTCCGCGTCGTCGCGATCCACCACCAGCTGGCCGGGAGCGCCCTGGCGGCTCCGCAAGCTGCCGCTCGCGCCCGGAGAAGCGCCGTCCTCGGCCGGCTTGCGGCCGCGGGAGCGGATCTGATCGTGAGCGGCCACATCCACCAGGCGACGGTGCTCGACCGGCGCGAGTTCGAGGTGCTCGACGACGGCTCTCGCACCTGCGTGCTCGTGACCGCCCCGGGGCTCGGACGGCCGCGGCCCGGTCGCCGCTACGAGGTGCAGGGGCGTGCTCGTCCATCGCGCCGACGAGAGGTCGCTCACGGTCGAGACGCACGTGTGGCGCGACGAGGGCTGGCAGCTCACCGGCACGCGCTCGTTCCCTCGGAGCGCGTAGAGGCCGGTTAGTGGCCGGAGCGGGTGCGGTAGCCGGCGCCCAACGCGCCGACGAGCAGCGCCGCGATCACGACGGCGAGGATGAAGCCGAGGATGCCGCTGATCAGGATCCCGGCGACGATCGCGGCGGCGAGGCCGATCGCGATCGTCAACCAGATCGGGATCGGGTCCGGCCCGGGGCGAACGAGGCGGCCGAGGCCTCCGACGATCGAGCCCGACGACGATCAGCCCGATGATTCTTCCTAGCATCTCGCCCGCTCACGGGCTCGCCTGTTCGCCATCTGATCCGTTGTAGCACCGGCTCTGCGCCTGGCCGAGCTCACGCGGTCACCTCGGCGGCGAGCGAGCTCGCGGCGGAGCTCCTTGACCTCGTCGCGGAGCTTGGCCGCGTACTCGAAGCGGAGCTCGTCGGCGGCGGTCTTCATCTCCTCCTCGAGCGTGATCACGAGCTTCTCGAGCTCGTCGCGACTCATCCCCTCGACCTTCTGGCCACGGCGCGTGCGCTTGGGGACGTTGGGCGCGTCGAGGGTCAGGAACTCGGCGATATCCGAGACGCCCTTCGAGATCGAGGCGGGCGTGATCCCGTGCTCCTCGTTGTAGGCGAGCTGCTTGGCGCGCCGGCGATCGGTCTCGTCGAGTGCGAACTTGATCGCCTCCGTGTGCTTGTCGGCGTACATGAGCACTCGCCCGTTGACGTTGCGCGCGGCCCGGCCGATCGTCTGGATCAGCGCGGTCTGGCCGCGCAGGAAGCCCTCCTTGTCGGCGTCGAGGATCGCGACGAGCGAGACCTCGGGCAGGTCGAGACCCTCGCGCAGGAGGTTGACGCCGACGAGCACGTCGTACTCGCCGAGCCGAAGGTCGCGAATGATCTGGATCCGCTCGAGCGTGTCGATCTCGGAGTGCAGGTACCGGGCCCGGACGCCCGCCTCGAGCAGGTAGTCGGTGAGGTCCTCGGCCATCTTCTTCGTCAGCGTCGTCACGAGCGTGCGCTCGTTCTGCTCCTCGCGCCGTCGGATCTCGCCGAGGAGGTCGTCGATCTGGTTGCGCGTCGGCCGCAGCTCGATCTCAGGGTCGACGATGCCGGTTGGCCGGATCAGCTGCTCGGCGACCCTGGTCGAGTTGCGGAGCTCCCACGCACCGGGTGTCGCCGAGACCATCACGAGCTGCGGCACCTTTGCCAGGAACTCGTCGAAGCGCAGCGGGCGATTGTCGAGCGCCGACGGCAGCCGGAAGCCGAAGTCGACGAGCGTCTGCTTGCGCGAGCGGTCGCCCTCGTACATCCCGCCGATCTGCGGGACGGTCTGGTGCGACTCGTCGACGAAGACGATGTAGTCGGAGGGGAAGTAGTCGAGGAGGGTGTGCGGCGCTGAGCCGGCGGGACGGCCGTCGAGGATCCGCGAGTAGTTCTCGATCCCGTTGCAGAACCCGAGCTCCTGCATCATCTCGAGGTCGTACTCGGTCCGCTGCCGGATCCGGTGGGCCTCGAGCATCCGCCCGTCAGCCTCGAACTGCTTCACCTGCGCCGCGAGCTCCTCGCGGATCTCGACCACGGCGCGGTCGACCGTGGGCTTCGAGGTGACGTACTGGGTCGCCGGAAAGACCGTGATCGAGTCGAGGCGCGAGAGGACCTCCCCGGTCAACGGGTCGAAATGGGTGATCGCCTCGATCTCGTCGCCGAAGAACGAGATCCGGTGCGCCGTCTCCGAATACGCGGGCTGGATCTCGAGCACGTCCCCCTTGACCCGGAAGCGGCCGCGGCCGAGCACGGTGTCGTTGCGCGCGTACTGGATGTCGACGAGCTTGCGCAGGACCTCGTCGCGATCCTGCTCTTCGCCGACATTCAGGAACACGACCTTCTTCTCGTACTCCTCGGGCGACCCGAGGCCGTAGATGCACGAAACAGACGCGACGATGACGACGTCGCGGCGCGTGAGCAGGTTCGAGGTGGCGGCGTGTCGCAACCGGTCGATGTCGTCGTTTCGGGAGCTGTCCTTCTCGATGTAGAGGTCGGCCTGAGGGACGTACGCCTCGGGTTGGTAGTAGTCGTAGTAGGAGACGAAGTACTCGACCGCGTTCGTCGGGAAGAACTCGCGAAACTCGTTGCAGAGCTGCGCCGCGAGCGTCTTGTTGTGGGCGATCACGAGCGCGGGACGGCCGACCTTCTCGATGATCCAGGCCATCGTTGCCGTCTTGCCGGTGCCGGTCGCGCCGAGCAGCGTCTGATAGCGCTCGCCGGCCTGGAGCCCTTCCGAGAGCGTCTTGATCGCCGAGGGCTGGTCGCCCGTCGGCGCGTATTCGTCCCACGTCTTCAGCTCCGGCATCGTTACCCAGCGTACCGAGCCAAGCGGCTCTGACCCCAGGCCCGATCGGGGGCCCGGGGCCGGGACGGTCGCGGGGTCAGTCGCCCCAGTCGAAGTCGCGCGAGCGAGACCAGAGGCCTTCGTCGGATACGGGATCCGCCTCGTCGTCTGCTGCCGCCTCCTCCGTCTCCTCCGGGATCGGAGCCGGCTCAACGGTGGGCCATTGCAGCGAGGTCGGTTCATCGACGATCGACTGGGTGCCGTCCATCGTGTCCTCGACTCTCGCCTGCTCTTCGGTCTTGAAGAGCGGATGGTTCTGAAACGGATCGTCTGGCATGTACTTCTCGAGCGGCATCTCGTGCTCGAGCGCAGCGTTGCGGCGGCGTAGCTCGAGATGCTCCTGGATGACCGATGCGAAGAGCGACGTCGTGTCGACGGGCATTGCTTCCTCCTGGTCGAACGCCATGCAAAGGCAAGTCTAACTCGCCCACGTGGGTTTACAACTGGGAGGACCGCAGTGACAATGGAGGCCGTGGAAGGTTCGAGCTCGCGGATGAAAGCCGCCAAGCGTGCTTTCGGGATGGCCCTCGTTGCCGTGGACCTGTGGCGCCGGCTGCCGTCGAAGCAGCGGCGTCAGCTCGTCTCGCTCGCGCGCAAGCACGGCCCCGGGCTCGCCAGGCGAGCCGTCAAGAATCGCCGCTGACGCGAGCTAGCGAGTCAGGACGGCGAGCGCGATCCGGTCCTGCTCGATCTTGTGCGTCGTCGGGTAGCCCTCGGCGGTGCTGGCGCGCCAGGCTCGTCCCTCGTAGCGCACGGGCACCCCTGCGGCTGCTTCCTCGAGCCGGTGGCGGATCGTTCGCCAGGCGCCCATGTTCTGCGGCTCCTCCTGCGCCCAGACGATCTCGTCGAGCCGGGGATAGGAGCGGATCAACTCGCGCGTCGCGGCGACCGGGAACGGGTAGAGCTGCTCGATCCGGGCAACGGCGATTCCCTCGGCGCTCTCGGCGGCGTCGTTCTCGACGATGTCGTAGTAGATCTTCCCGCTGCAGAAGACGAGCCGCCGGATCTCCGACTTGTCCTCGACGCCGACGGCGTCGAGGATCGGCTGGAAGGTCCCGTGGGTGAGGTCGGACAGGTCCGACGTGGCCTGCTTCAGCCTCAGGAGCCCCTTCGGGGTCATGACGACGAGCGGCCGGGCGTTCGGGTCGAGGGCCTGGCGGCGGAGCAGATGGAAGTACTGAGCCGCGGTCGTGCAGTTCGCAATGCGGATGTTCTCCTGCGCGGTGAGCTGCAGGAAACGCTCCAGGCGGGCGCTCGAATGCTCTGGGCCGCTGCCCTCGTACCCGTGCGGCAGCAGGAGCGTGAGGCGTGAGGTCTGCTTCCATTTCGCGAGGCCGCTCGAGATGAACTGGTCGATGATCGTCTGGGCGCCGTTCGCGAAGTCGCCGAACTGGGCTTCCCAGAGCACGAGCGCATCGGGCGCGGCGGTCGAGTAGCCGTACTCGAACCCGACGCAGGCGTACTCGGAAAGCGGGGAGTTGTAGACCTCGAACGAGGCTTGGGCGTCGTCGAGCCGCTGCATCGGCACTTCGATCTCGCCGGTCACTGCGTCGTGGAGCACGAGGTGGCGGTGAGAGAAGGTGCCGCGCTCGGTGTCCTGCCCGGTGAGGCGGATCGGGATCCCGTCGAGGAGCAGCGAGGCGAAGGCGAGCGACTCGGCGTGGCCCCAGTCGATGCCGCCCTCGTCGATCGCGGTGCGGCGGCGCTCGAGTTGCTTCCCGAGCTTCGGGTTGATCGTGAAGCCCTCCGACGTGCGGATGAGCTGCTTGGTGAGCCGCCGCAGCCGCTTCCCACCCACCCGGGTCTCGACCGAGACAGCCCCCTCGCGCGGGACGGGCTCCTCGTGTGATTTCGCCGGGACGTCGTGGCCGAAGGAGGCGCGGAGCCGATCGTGGGCATCGCGGAGCCTCGTCTCGACCGCCTTTGCCAGCTCCTCGGCCTCCTCGGCCGTGAGGACGCCTTCCTCGACCAGGCGGGCGCCGTAGAGCTCGCGCACCGTCGGGTGGCTCGCGATCTGCTGGGCCATCAGCGGCTGGGTGTACGTGGGCTCGTCCTGCTCGTTGTGGCCGAAGCGGCGGTATCCGACCAGGTCGATGACGACGTCGTGGCCGAAGCGCGCCCGATAGGCAAGCGCTAGACGGACCGCGGCCATGGCCGCCTCGGGGTCGTCAGCGTTGACGTGGACGATCGGGGTGTCGAACCCCTTCGCGAGGTCGGAGGAGTAGCGAGTCGACCGGCCCTGGGCCGGGTCGGTCGTGAAGCCGACCTGGTTATTGGTGATCAGATGCAAGGTGCCGCCGGTGGAGTAGCCCTCGAGCGCGTAGAGGTTGAACGACTCGGCGACGACGCCCTGGCCGGCGAAAGCCGCATCGCCGTGCAGGAGGATCGGCATCGCGGCGGCGGGGTCGTGGGCGCCGTCGCGCGAGGAGCGATCGGTTTGCACAGCTCGCGTCATGCCCTCGACGACGGGATCGACGGCTTCGAGATGGCTCGGGTTGGCTGCCAGCGTGACCGCGATCTGCCCGTTGGCGGTGGCGCGGATACCTTCGGCTCCAAGGTGGTACTTGACATCGCCGGTCCCGCCTTCGGCGTCGGCGGCGACGACGTCGACGGCGCGCTCGCCTTCGAACTCCCGGAGGATCTGCTCGTACTGGATCCCGATCGTGTGCGCAAGGACGTTCAGCCGGCCCCTGTGGGCCATGCCGATCACGACCTCGCGGGCGCCGGAGGTGGCGGCCAACTCGATCGACTCGTCGAGCATCGGGATCAGAACCTCGAGGCCCTCAAGTGAGAACTGCTTCTGTCCCAGGAACGCTCGGCGGAGGTAACGCTCCATGCCCTCGGTGTCGCAGAGTCGCTTGTAGAGCGCGAGCCGCTGCTCGGTGTCGAGCGGCCCGCGGAAGCGCCCGGACTCGATCGCCTTCCGCAACCAGACGCGCTGCTCGTGCTCGGAGATGTGCTCCATCTCGTAGGCCATCGCGCCGCAGTAGGTCTCCTGGAGGTGCGGCAAGGCCTCTTCGAGTGTTTCGCCGCCGACGTGGACGCGAAGCACCGAGGTGGGGATCCGCGCCTGAAGCTCTGGCGTGAGCTTCGGCTCGAGCCGAAGCGGGTCGAGCGCAGGGTCGCCGATCGGCTCGGAGCCGAGCGGATCGAGCCTGGCTGCGAGGTGCCCATGCATGCGGTGAGCCTTGACGAGCGCCATCGCCGCGGCGACGCCGCCGATGAGCTCGCGGTCGACCTGCGCCGCGTCCGGCGCCGGCCCGGACGAGGGGCCGGCGTTGTCGACGCTCGGGGCAGGCCGCCCGGTCTCGGCAACCGCTGCCTGGGCGGCCGCGGGCGGAGAAGCCGGTTCGACGGCCGCGGCGGGCGGCTCGACGACCCGTGTTACAGGTGCCGAATGTCCGGTCTCGTCTTCGCGTGCCGAGCCGTGCCCGTTTTCGAGACTCCCGTGCCCGTTTTGGATTCCGTGCCCGTTTGTCTCCTGGGTTGCCGGGCGGGCGGCGCTCCCGAGCTTGCTGAGCAGGCGGCTCAGTCCGGGCAGGCCCTGGAGAGCGGCGGAATCGCCGTTCTCGAACAATGCGCGCCACTCGGCGGAAACGGACTCGGGGTTATCGAGGTAGTCCTCGAGCAGCAGACGCGCGTAACCGGCGTTCACGCCGTCGACGTCATGCATGACTGTGACTTCTTTTGTAGCAGCGGCCTTGTTCCTGCGGCGGGAGCAGGTTTGTGGTCGCGAATCGTCGAGAGGCGGTCGGCCGCACGTTGGACATCTTCTTCATTGTCGGCAGGCTTCGCGAACGGTTTAGAGCTCGTTGCAGAATGACGCTCGTCGATCGGGCGCGCTGGGCGACGCGAGGGAAGGACGCGGGGAGTCCCAATATCCGGGCGATCTCGGGACGACCGAGGACGCCGCCTCGCGGCGCCCAGCGTGTCCGAGCGACACCAGACTTCATTCGGCAATGAGCTCTTAGAACCACTCACTTCTCGATTTGCTCGAGGCGCTCGAACCGCGACTGCCCTTCCGGGCTCGTCCTGCTCCCGGTCCCGCCGTCGGATACGGTCCCGCGGCGCTAGTAGAGCGCGCGCGAGCTCCACACCGCGGCGGCCGCGCCGACGATGAAGCAGATCGCGATCACGATTGCGGCTGTCGCTCCGAAGCGCCGATGCTTGTGGCTGATGCCGATTCCGATCAGCATCAGAAGCGCGGCGATGGGTGTGAAGAGGAAGGGCCTGAAGAAGATGTCGACGGCGGCGGCGACAAGGCCGAGCACGATCAGCGCCGCACCGACTGTGTCCTTCGAGCTGGACCCGCTTACGTGACTCCCCGCTTCCACTTCACTGCTCCCTTCGTGCCTGGTCGCTCAACGCGTTCAATCCTCCCACACGACCGGTGCGCCGTGCGGCAGTTCTCCCCGAGCGTGCCGGGGACCGGACGGGCCCGCCACGGTGGGGGCGCGCCGAGGGGTTCGAGGGCGGGCGCCGCCACGGCGTCCAGTTGACGCCTTCGGTGCCGCCTTCCGTGCCAACCTCCGGCACGGCTTTCACGGCCCACCAGATCACCCAACCGACATAGGCCACCGGGATCTTCAGGATCACCAGCATGAACACGATTTCCCACAGAGCCACGAGCGGTTTAGTGTACGACACAGGCCGGGGGTTGTCTGGTCCGAGAGAGGCTCATTTGAACCGCCGTCCCTCGTCTCGTTTGTAGCCGGCGGCAGCGGCGGCCGCAAAGATCACGGCGAAGCAGGCGAGCGCACCCCAGGCAGACCACGCAACCGGCTTGCGAAGGGCGATCGCGACCAGAGAATCGGCAAGCGCGCGGGTCGGCAGGAGCCCCGAAATCGCTCCGACCGGCCGTGGCAGCTCGCCCGGGCGAAGCCAGAGCCCTCCGGCGTACGAGAGCACGAGGTAGACCAGGTTCGCGAGCGGCAGCGCGCCCTTGACCGGCGCCCAGTAACCGAGTGCGATCCCGAGGAGCGCGAAGGGCAGCGTGCCCGCGAGCAGCCCGAAGGAAAGCTCGATCCAGCCGAGCGGCGGGAGCGCCGCGTTGGTTACGCCCACCGCGACCGCGACGAGGACCGCCGCCGCAGTCAGCGAGAAGAGGAGCGCCGAGGCAAGTCGCGCCGAGAGCCTCACGAGCGGCCCGACCGGCAGGGTTCGCAGGTAGAGCTCCCACGGTGAGGCGCGGTCGACGGCGATCCCGACGCCGAACTGGAAGAACGCGACGCCGATAGCCGCGAACCCCGCGAAGGTGGCCATTCGAGCGGTCGCTGCCTGCGTCGTGCCGGGCACGACGAAGAAGAGAAAGAAGACCGACGGGACGATCAGTGTCGGCACGAGATAAGCGGGATACCGGCTCAACTCGACCGTAGTGGCCCGTGCGTGGGCATGGACCAGGGCCCCCGTGCGCCTGGTACCTGACCTAGCTTCGCTGAACGGCTCGACCCTCACGATCGGTCCGTCCCCACGCTGCCTGACGGCCGAGTCGCATTCGGGAACGAGGCGGCGTCCAAGAACGTGCCGCTGTCCGGGAGCCCCGTTTCCGCTCGGAGCTCAGCGTCGGTTGGATGTCCGACCCGCTCCGCCCGTTCGCTCCCGTCCAGCGATTCGGACCCGTCTAGCGATTCGAGCCCGTCCAGCGATTCGGACCCGTTCGGCAGTCGAGCGCCATCCCTCGAATCTCTGCGCTCGAGCCCACCGGTGCGGCTGAATGCCTCCTCGAGGGTGGGCGGGCGCACCTCGAGGTCGGCGAGCGAGACGCCCATCGCCGCCAGCCTGCTGATGGTTGTTGCAGCATCGCCCGTGCCGAGCGAAAGGAAGGCTCCGGTCCGTTCGGCACCTTCGATCTCCAGGCCGGCCTCGGCGCGGAACCGCACGATCGTGCGCCCGGCAGCAGCTTTGAGCTCGGCAGATGTTCCTTGGTCGACGACCCTCCCCCGCGCGATCCGAACGATCCGGTCGGAGAGGGCATCGGCCTCTTCGAGGTGATGGGTCGAGAGGAGCACTGCGCCGCCCTGGTCGGCTCGAGAACGGATTGCGTCCCAAACAGCCCGCCGCGAGCGGTGGTCCAGCCCGGCTGTCGGCTCGTCGAGCACGACGAGAGACGGGTTCCCGGCGAAGGCAAGCGTGACTCCGAGGCGGCGCCGCTCCCCGCCCGAGAGGCCGCCGACCTGCCTGCCGGCCAGCCGCCCCAGCCCGAACCGCGCGTAGAGGAGCGGCGCAGGCAGCGGCCGGGCGTAGTGGGAGCGGACGAGCTCGACGATTTCGCTCACCCGGAGCGTCGCCGGAAAGGCGAGCTCCTGTGGCATGGCGCCGAGCCGGGTCCGTGCTGCGGGATCGATCGGATCCCGACCGAACAGGCGGGCCGTGCCGGAGTCCGGACGCCGCAACCCGAGAAGGAGCGCGATCGCCGTCGATTTGCCGGCCCCGTTCGGGCCCAGGAGCGCGACGACCGCACCCTCGGGGACGGTGAAGGACACCCCGTCGAGAGCCAGGCTCCGGCCAAGCCGTTTCGATGCGTAAGCGAGCTCCGCTGCGATCATCCGGCGCCGATCAGGTTCGTCCCGCTTGCGCAAGCGCGCGGTCGACGAGGAGGTTGTACGACCAGTGCGCACAGACGCAGACGGCGAGAGCTCCGGTCGCGAGGTAGAGGCCTCCGAACAGCGCACCGGTGGCGACATGCAGCCCGGGTCGGCTTCGATGCCCGAGCGCAAATGCCACCGAGCTTCCACCCCATGCGGCGGCGACGCCCCAGCGGAGGAGCTCGCAGAGGACGACTCGACGCCAGAGGAGCTCCTCGTTTGCCGCCAGCGCGCCGATCACCGCGCACCTGACCGCAGCTCGGCGCCGGGCGGCGCTCGAGGTGCTCTTCCCGTCAGAGAACCACCTGGCGAGGAGCGCTACGGCCGCGAAGAGATAGGCCAGGGACGCCACCGGTGCCGCCAGCGCATCGTTGGTCGCGCCGGGGCTCGCCGGCGCTGCGACCACGAGCAAGGCGATCAGGGCAGCGGTTTCGAGCACGAGGCGAACCGGTGCCGACACCCGAGCGGTCAGCAGGGCGGCGCGATTCATCTCGCACCTCCGAGCACCACCGCATAGACGGTCGCCTCGTCGAGCCCGTCCGCCCCGACAAGCGCATCGAGCTTTCGGTCGTAGAAGCCGCCGAGCGGCAACGCCGGAATGTCGAGCTCGGCCGCCGCGACGACGACGTTCTGGATGACGTGTCCGGCCTCGAGCAGAGCGAACCGGTATCCGCGCTGGCCGTACTTGAACCGCGAGCGCCAGAACATGGCGGTGAGGACGACCACGGCGGCTGCGTGGTCGATAACGCCGGGATCGACCACGGAGTCACGCAGGGCGTGCCAGGCGAGCGGGCCGAGTAGGGACAGTCGCCGCCGGAACGGATGAAAGTGGTAGACGCCCCGGTCGAGGCCGCTGACCGTGACTGCTGCCGTGTAGAGCTCGAGTGGATAGAGGGCACCCGCCGAGGGCACGGGCCGGAGCAGCTGCGGTGTCGAGGCCGCCGAGTAGGACGAGACGAGCAGAGTCGCGAGCTCCCGGAGTCGGAGCGGCCTCGAGACCCCGGCTCGACTCGAGCGACGTCGCCGGAGCGCATCCTCGAGGGTGCCTCGCAACGGAATCGGAGCCGGCAGCTCGACCGAGGGCCTGTGATCGTGGACCCGGCCGGCACGGGCGACCGTTCCCGCGAGCTCCCCTCGCGATTCGAGCTCCGCGAGCACCTCCAGACGCGCCGGCGCCACGTTTGGGTAGAGACGCGATGCCTCGTGAAAGGTCTCGGCCGGATCGTCGGCTGCAACGCCTTCAGGCCCGTAGACGAGTGAGGCGAAGTTGGCGGTCGGTTTCGTCGGGCTCATGGGAACGGATGGGGATCGGGGTTGATGTCCTCTTCTCGTAAGAAGCGACTCGAGAGGCCGGCTTTCATCGCCGCTTCGTAGAGCCGCCTGCCGCCGAGAAAGCGCGCGTCGTGCGCGACGTCGAGAGCACACAGCTCCGGCGCGATCACCCGGCTCACCGTGAGTCCCAACTCGGCCACATCCGGAGCTGTGACGTCGATCGCGTACGCCGTCGCCCCAGCCGCCTCGATTCGCCGACAGAGCGCAGAGATCCGGTCGGCAGCGGTGTTCCCTTCGAGCCTCCTCACCGAACCGGCTTCGGTCCGGAGTGCACTCCCGTCAAGGAAGCCGGTCGCTTCCGCAGCCTCATGACGTGCGTAGTGCCGGATGTGATCCTCGAACGACCGGAGTCCGCGCCGGGCGCCGGCGCCTGGATCGAGGAGCGAAAGCTTTGCGCCGGCCGTCCTCGCAGCGAATGCCTCGGCGAGCGCCTTCCAACGCGCTGACTCGATTGCCGGTGCGGCGGCTGCACCGACCCCGACCGCCCCGGGACACCCCCGGGGGGCTCGAACGACCCCGAGTACCGTCGGAATGTCGTGGAACACCGAGAGGTCGACCGCGGCGTAGCCGAGCCCCGTCGACGAGAAGCTCAGGTCGTCGCCCTCGATGGTCGCGCAGCCTCGACCGCCGAGGAGCGGAAGCGAGAGCCGATTCGTCCAGACGATCATGAACGCGTCGCGCTCGAGCAACTCGAGGAGCCCACCCTCGAGGGTCCGTTCCAGCTCCTCGCCGCAGGCAAGACCGCTGCTCGTGGCATATCCGATGGGAAGAACCCCCTGCACAGGGACGGGCCCGAGAAAGACAAGCTCCGCGGGGAGGTACGCAGGTACGCCTCCAGGGAGCTCGCGACCCTCGACCCAGTACGTGCGAGTGTGCTCGGTGAATCGGCGGTAACCGAAATCGGGCTGCCCGTACTGACGCTCCGAGAAGAGCGCAAATCGCGCGGGGGCGACTGCCGCTTCACCGAGCTCGGTTGCGGATGCAAACACCAGCGTGTGTACCGGCACGTAGGTGGCCGAGTACCGCTCGAGCGCTTCGCCGACTGCCGCACCGGCGGCTGCCTCGCGGGTTCGCCCGATCCCTCCAAGCCCGGAGAGATGGTCGAGTCCGCTACCCAGGAGCCAGTCGCCCGCTCCCACCTCACACGCCGCCTGGAAGAACGGCGGTTCGGTGACCGAGCCGAGGCACTCCTCGACGCTCCGAATGATCCCCGTGTACGCGGATACTGCCGGCCGGAGCCTCGGTGTGAGCGAGCCGATCACGCGGCGACCTCCGGTTTCTCGAGCACGGCTGCCGCGTCGGCCTCGTGCCATGGGAGCCGGGGAGCACGACGCTCGAGCTGGGAGCAAGCCTCACACCGAGGGACCCGGAGCACGCGATGCCTGTCGAGCGTGAGGCTCGGCCGGGCTTCGACAACGTGAAGAACACCGGGAAGGGAGCGATCCCGGCCGATCGCCCAGCCGAGAGCGATCTGCGCGAGCACCCCCACCACAAGGAGCTCGAGGGCCGGACCGCCGGCCGCGACGGCCGGCCGGCGGTCGAGCAGTGGCACCTCGCGCCCATAGTCGAGCTGGGAAGCCAGTCGGAGCTGTAGGCACTGGTAGCAGGACGATTCGCCCGGAACCACGAGCGGGCCGATCGGCCAGGAGATGCCGTCGAACGGGCGCGCGCCGATCCAGCACGTCCGGCTCTCGAGCGCGCGGCGATTCCAGTCGCCGAGCAGCGAGACCTCATCGGGCGACGGGGTGACCAGAGCAAGGTCGACCTCGAGCGGGTCATCCAGAGTGAGGCGCCTGAGGTCGACCACCCCGGCCCGGACAAGGAGCCTGGCCGCGTGGGCCCCGACAGGCGAGCCGCCGATCAGCCCGACGCTCGCCTCCTCGAGCCGCGCCGCCACCAATGCGGGCGGTAGCCCGTACAGGCCCGAGAGCGCGTTCGCCCCCTCCCCCTCAAGTCGTGGCCCTTCGACGACGAGGTCGTGCTCGGCAAGCAGCTCGATCGACCGTTCTACGGCTGGCCGCGCCGGTTCGCCCAGCTCCGCGGCGAGATCGTCGAGCGTCCGTGTCCCGTCGAGCAGCGGCAGCAGGGCCGGAAGGAGAGAGCGAACCGCGCTTCCTTCGATGACAACGACGGTGCGGCCGTGCTCGAGCAGGAGGCGATCGCCGTCGTGAGCCAGGCGGTACCACGGGGCGAGAAGCGCCCGCTGAGGCCAGGCGCCCAATCAGTCGTCGTCCGTGCGTGATCCGCAGCAGCACGAGCAACTGCAGCAGGAGAGGAGAAATGCATAGGCGGTAGCCCTTCGCCCCTTGACGCTCAACGTCAGGTCCAGAAGCTCGGCATTCAGCTGGTCGAACATTTGCTTACCTCCTTGTTGTCTTATTGGACAACGTAGCAGGCGAGCGGCGGCCGAAATGAAACAGTTCAGTCACAGATGGCACCTCGACGCGCGTTACGACCTCGCCCGTGCCGGCGATCCGGATCGACCGGGACCCGCCGGTCGAGCCGCTTCGGGCGTTGCTCCGCGAGGACCCCACTCGCCCCCCGTTCGACCTCGATTTCTCCGGACGGAGTCGCATTCGTCGAGTCGGAAGCAGCCGACTGCATCGCAGTGCACCTCGATGCAATCGGCCTCTCCCGCGACCTGGGCCACGAACGGCTTCGGCTCGATACGACCCAGGAATGTCAGCCGGTCATGCGCTCCGCCGAAGCCCGGGCTTCAACGACCTCGGGCCGTATCCCCACGACCCGGCGACGGGCGGCCTCTATCCGGAGCTCGAGCTCTCGACCCGCGAAACGCGCTGACGTTCGCGGAACTGACGGGCCTTCTCACGGTTGCCGCACGACCGCATCGAGCACCACGCGCGCGACTGGTTGCTGGCGTTGTCGATGAAGGCCCACTCGCAGTCGGAGGCGCGGCAAGCCTTCAACCGGGCCCAGGAGCCGTCCCCATCGCCCCGTGAACGCGCGATCACAATCCGGCCGAGCGCGCGGCGACCCACCCGCAGCGGGCGAGAGCTCGCCGGCGCACTCCTCGAAGCAGAGCTCGATCTGCGCCCGCCTGGCCACCCTGTCGAGGACGTCGAAGTGCTCGTGCGTGTCGACCTCGACCCCGGTGTTCGCAAGCAGGATCTGCCGCAGCGCCTCGCGAAGCTCGAGCGCCCGCGCGAGATCGGCCGGCGTCGCGCGCTCGCTCGCCACGGAACAGGCCGGCCTCCCGTAGCCACACGTCGAGCTCTGCTGGGCCTGCAAGGCCCTCGCCGTCCTCGAGGAAGTCCTTCGTATTCACGAAATCACGAATCAGTTCCGCGTCGGACAACTCCGTCTCACTGACAACGATCCTAACCCCCTACCTTGCTTTAGGGGTTACGTAACCAGTAATATCGTAACACGGGTTATGAGGGATCCCGGGGCCGGCGACAGCGGGATCGAGTCGCGGCCGCGAACGACGAGGAGGCAGAGATGATGCACCCGGATTTCTTGCAGCAGGTCCGGACGACCGCCGGCACGAGCTCGAGGAGCGCACTCGACACGCGCGCCAAGCTCGCGCGTCCGACGAGAGCACGACGACGCCCGAAGAGACATGGTGCTTCGTCTCTGCCGCGTCGGAGACGATGGGGCCCTCGAGCGGCTCGCCGAGCTTGAAGGAAGGCCGGTGCCGAAGGGGCGCCAGATCGTTGCCGAGGTCGACGGAAAGGTGGTGGCGGCATTCCGCTCGCCGGAGGAGCAGCGCTCGCAGACCCGTTCAGCTTCACCGCACATCTGGTGCCGCTGCTCGAGCTCCGGGCCAGACAGCTGGAGACATGCGTCAGACGGCGCTCATCCTTCTGGGGCGCGGTCAGGAGCTGGAGCCGAGCGTGAGCGAGGCCCGGCCTGTGCCGGCGGGAGCGACGTTCGCGGCGCTCCTGCGCGGAATCAACGTCGGGGGGCGAAACACGATCCCGATGCGAGAACTGTGCGGGCTCTTCAACGAGCTCGGGCACGAGGAAGTCGCGTCGTACATCCAAAGTGGCAACGTTGTCTTCCGGAGCGCGGAAAGCGACCCGGCGCTCGTCTCGACAGCGCTCGAGCAGGCGATCGCCGAGCGCTTCGGGACCGCCGTCCGGGTACTGCTGCGAGGGCCTTCGGAGCTGGCAGCGGTGGCGGCGGCAAACCCGTTTTTCGGGCGGGCCCCTGCCTCGAGCTGCATGTGCTCTTCCTCTCGGCCCCACCCTCGGCGGCGGCGGTCGAAACGCTCGACCCACGCCGCTCGCCCGGCGACGAGTTCGAGGTCGCCGGAAGCACTATCTACCTCTTGTACCCCGGCGGCTCCGGCCGTTCGAAGCTGACGCTCGCCTATTTCGAGCGGCAGCTCGGCGTCGCCGGCACCGCTCGCAACTGGAACACGCTGCTGAAGCTGGTCGAGCTTACGAGTGCGTGAAGCCGGCGGCAAAGCCGCCGACGAGATCGGAGACGCGCTCGAAGCCATGCTGCAGCAGGAAGCTCGCGGCGATCGACGAGCGGTAGCCGCCCGAGCAGTGGACGACGATCTCACGGTCGCGCGGCAGCTCGGAGAGGCGCTCGCGGAAGCCGGCCAAGCGGGATGTTGAGGCTGCCGGGAATAACCCCCGCCTCGCGCTCCGACTCGGCGCGCACGTCCAGTACGAACGGCGGGTCGGGCTCCGCGAGCTGCTCGGCGAGCGTCGCCGCCGTGATCCGGTCGAGACGCTGCACCAGCTCCGGGTGGTCGGCAAGCGCCAGCATGCCGCCCTCGAGATATCCCGCGACGTTGTCGAACCCGATCCGGCCCAGCCGGACCGCCGCCTCCTCCTCGCGCCCCGGCTCGACCACGATCACGATCGGGAGCCCGGGGTCGAGCAGCGTCCCGGCCCAGGTGGCGTAGCTGCCGTCGAGGCCGATGTTGAGGCTGCCGGTGAGGTGCGCCCCAGCGAAGTCGACGCTCGCGCGAGCGTCGAGAAGCTGTGCGCCCGCCGACTCGAGGGCGAGCGCCTCCTCGATCGTCAGCGGCTTCAGCTCGACCGCCAGGGCCGCCTCGAGCGTCGGACGCTCTTGCGAGTTGAGCACGGCGTCGTAGGTGAAGTAGGCGGGAGTGTCAGGCTGATCTGCCGTGACGACGCTGATGAACTCGTCGCGGCTCATCGGCTGCGAGCGCGTAGTTGTAACGTCGCTGGACCCCGATCGTCGAGATCGTCTCGCTACTCAGATGCTTGCCGCAGAGCGACCCGGCGCCGTGCCCCGGGTAGACGAGCGTCTCGTCCGGTAGGGGCAGCAGCTTCGTCGTGACCGAGTCGTACAGGAGCGCCCCGAGCTCCTCGGCGCTCCACCCCAGCGACGCACGCAGATCGGGACGGCCGACGTCTCCGATAAAGAGTGTGTCGCCCGTGAGCACGGCGTGCGGCTGCTCGGCCGGCCCGTCGTAGACGAGGATCGAGATCGACTCGGGTGAGTGCCCGGGCGTCTCGAGCGCCTCGAGCCGGATTTGGCCGAGCTCGATCACGGCTCCGTCAGCCAGAGGGGTGAACTCATAGTCCGCAACGGCCCGCGCCCCGAGGTAGATGCGAGCGCCGGCACGATCGCGGAGCTCCAGATGCCCTGCCACGAAGTCGGCATGGAGGTGGGTGAGGATCACGTGCTCGATCCGGCAGCCGAGCTCGTCGGCCTCGTTCGAGGTAGTCGTCGACGTCGCGCTGGGGATCGACGACTGCCGCGACCCCTCGCACCTCGTCTGCGATCAAGTACGAGGCGTGCGCAAGGCACCCGAGGTAGTGCTGCCTGAGAATCATCGCGTGTAATCGTACGGCGACAGGGCGCCGTCAGGCCTAGAGCCAAGTCCAAAACGGCGGCCGACGTACGTCGAACGGCGTATGGCCGTTTGCGAATGCCCGGACTAGACTCACGCGCTGTTTGTGGTGCCCGCAACTTTCTAGGAGAGGATCGGTGGATGGTCGCTAAACGATTGGGAGTGGCGTTTCTCTGTGCAATCGGGCTCGTGTTGACGGCCGGGCTGGGTTCGGCGTCGGCCACGCCTACACCTCAGAACATCAGTCTGTTCGAGATGGACACGGCGGATATCGGGACAGGTGGCGCCTTCACGGGCAACGCGCCTCCCAAGCCTGGTGAGGGATTCATCAGCACCGGCAACTACTACAAGTGGGCGGGAACGAAGAAGGGCAGCCTGTTCGGTCACCTCCAGGTCGACTGCACGATCGTCTCGATCACTGCGACGGGCGGCGAGGCGCAGTGCACCGCAACCGCCTTCTTCCCCGGTGGTGACATCGAGGCCTCGGGCCCGCTCAACTTCTCGGCCCACACGAACAAGCTTCCCGTGGTCGGCGGCACCGGTATCTACGTCGGCGCACAGGGTTATGTCGCAACAACCAACATCGGTGGGGGCGACTCCAACACCTCGGCCGACGTGATCCACATCACAAACTAGTCGAAAAGATGACCGTGAGCGAAGGAGGCCCGGAAGGGCCTTCTTCGTTTTCGTAGCCGAAGGGTTTCCTAACCGCTGCGGTTCTAACCGACGGTGCCGTGGTGGCCAGCAGGTGCTTCCGTTGGCGACTCGACGGGGGCCTCGCCTTCGGCCCTAGCCCGGAGGGGCATGAACGGCATGAGCGCGATGGCGCCGGCGATCAGGGCGACGTCGGTCCAGATCGTGCGCTCGAGGGCGCGGTGGAAGTGCCCCGGCCCGATGGCGTCGAAGAAGATCGTCCCGAGGAGCGCGACGCCGATGGCGCCGGCGAGCTGCTGGACGGCGTTCAGCACGCCCGAGGCCGAGCCGAGCTCGCGGTCGCTGTACGGCGGCGATGATGATGTCGAAGAGCGGCGCGACGATCAGGCCCATGCCGAGGCCCGCGATCGAGAGGCCCGGGAGGATGTCCCAGGTGCTGACGAGCCCCGAGCGTGCCTCGAGCGCGACCAGGAGCTGTCCCGAGCGAGGCTGACGAGGCCGCCGAGCCTCGAGAACGTGACGTCCGAAGCGCGGCGCGAGGCAGCCGCCGCTGAGGCCGGCGCCGACGGCGAGCCCGAGCGACCACGGCGCGAAGGTCAGCCCGGCGTGGAGCGCGCGAGAAGCCCTGGCCGATCTGCAGGAACAAGCGTCAGCGCGAACATGAAGCCGATCATGCCGAGTGAAGAAGACGAGCAGGACGAGCGTGCCCGAGGTGTAGCCGCGGTTGCGAAAGATGCTCGGCTCGATCAGCCCGTCCAAGCGCACGCGGGCCCGGCGAGCCTGCTGCAAGGCGAAGACGACGAATAGCACGACGCCGCCGACGAGCGACGCGAACGTCCAGGCCGGCCAGCCCGCCTGGCGGCCCTGGATCAGCGGGTAGATGAGCGCGAGCATCGCGCCGCCGACGAGCACCGAGCCGAGCAGGTCGATCTGCGGGCGATGCGGCGCGCGCGACTCGGGCATGAGCATGGCGGCGCCGACGGCGGCGGCGGTCCCGAGTGGCAGGTTGACGAAGAACACGAGGCGCCAGCCGCCGAGCGAGTGCACGCTGACGAGCAGCCCGCCGATGATCGGGCCGAGGACCGCCGCGCCACCGATCACCGGCCCGAAGAGCGCGAACGCCTTCGGCAGCTCGTCCTTCGGGAAGACCGCGCGCATGATCCCGAGCCCCTGCGGGATCAGCAGCGCACCGAAGGCACCCTGGGCGAGACGGAAGCCCGACGAGCATTCGCGTCGAGGTCGAGAGGCCGCAAGCCGAGCGAGCAGAGCGTGAACCCGGCCGCCCCGATCACGAAGATGCGCCGCCTTCCGAACCGGTCGCCCAAGCCGAGCGCCGAGGATCAGCCCGATCGCGAGCGCGAGCGCGTAGCCGCCGGCGATCCACTGCAGGGCGGCATCGGAGGAGTGCAGGTGGCGGCGGATCGACGGCAGCGCGACGTTGACGACCGTTCCGTCGAGGAGATCCATGCACTCGGCGGCGAGGACGACGCCGAGGATCCACCAGCGGCGCGGGATGGCCGGGTTACGCAGTCGTCGAGCCTCGCTTCGAGTTCGTTCATCGTTCCGAACACTGTTCGCTAACGTATATCAAACAGCAGCCGCTAGGATCCGCGCGTGTCCGAGCTCCCTGCCCGAGCCGCCCGCGCCGCCCCAGCGCCGAGCGCGCCCGACCAGGCGGCGGGCGCTCGACCGCGCGGCGATCGTCGAGGCGGCGATCCGCGTGCTCGACGCGACGGGCTCGACGGCGGTGACGTTGCGCCGGGTCGCCGACGAGCTCGGGGCGGCGCCGCCTCGCTCTACGCCTACGTCGAGTCCAAGGACGTGCTGGTCGAGCTGATGCTCGACCAGGTGCTGGGCGAGATCGACGTCTCCGACCTGCCCGACGAGCGCCCCTGGCAGGAGCAGATCAAGGATCTGATCCGCCGTGCTCGCACGCCGCGTTCGCCGCCCACAGCGACATCGCGCGGGCCACGCTCGGCCGCATCCCCTCCGGGCGCGAACGCGCTCGGGCAGATGGAGATGATGCTCGCCGTGCTCCGCGCAGTCGGACCTCTCGGACCAGGTGGTCGCCTACGCCGGCGATCTGATCGGCCTGGTCGTCGGTGCCGTCGGCGTACGAGGACAGCCTCTTCGCCCAGACCGGGGTCGGCTTCGACGAGTTCCTCCGCTACATCGGCGAGTTCCGCAGCTACCTCGAGTCGCTGCCGGCCGACCGCTTCCCGAACCTCGTCGACGCTGGCAGGCCCGCTCACGCGCGTCTCCCCCGACGAGGACGAGCGCTTCGAGTTCATGCTGAACGTGATCGTAGACGGCCTCGCCGCCCAGCGCTAACTCCCAAAGGACCTGCCGTCCGTCCGCCACCGCGACCGACCTGGCGGTCGCGGCCACAGCCGCCTATCCGGAGCGCCGTCCTCATGGCGATCCGCCGGACGACACGAGCCCGCGAAAGCAAAGGTCAAAAGGTGTAGGAGAGGGGGCCCGCGGGGGAGAACCGAAGGCGCTCCCCCGCGCTCTTTATGGACCCAGGCGGGCTCGAACCGCCGACCTTCTGGCTGCCAGCCAGACGCTCTCCCAGCTGAGCTATGGGCCCTCGGCGCTCAGTGTCTAGCCCCGACCCGCGCTCGGCTCAGTCTAGGCCGAGGCGGCCTCGAGCGTCTCCTGTGGCACGTCGCCCCAGAGGTCCTCGAGCCGGTAGAACTCGCGTGCCTCGGGCGTGAAGACGTGCAGGACGACGTCGAGGTAGTCGGCGACGATCCAGGTCGCCTCTCGTTCGCCGGCGGCCGAGGTCGGCAGCAGGCCGCTGTCGTTCTTCAGCCTGGCATGCACCTCGTCCCAGATGCCCTTCGTCTGGCGCGGGTTCGCTCCCGTGCAGACGACGAAGTAGTCGGTGTAGCTGCACACCGGCTTCATGTCGAGGATGACGACGTCCCGCGCCAGCTTCTCCTGCGCCAGACCTGCGATCCGGCGCGCCTGTTCGATCGACGTCAAGCGGGTTCAGTGTACGTCAAGCGGGCTCTGTGTAGCGCGGCCGTAGAGCCCGCCGAGCTCGATCAGGGCCCAGACGGCCTCGGGGACGAGCTCGTGGACGTCGTCGCCGCGGTCGAGCCGGGCCCGCAGGTCGCGCGAGGCGATGTCGACGGGCTCCATGTCGAAGAGCTCGACGCGGTCCGGCGCGCTTCAGCTTCCGCTGGGCGCCGCGGATCCGGTCGGGCGGGAAGCCGGGCCTGGTGGCGACGCCGATCCGCACGAGCTCGAGGACGGCGTCGGGCTCCTTCCAGGTCGGGAAGTCGACGAACTCGTCGGCGCCGATCAGGAAGATCGACCCCTCCCACTCCGGGTGCGCCCGCAGGAGGTCGATCGTGCGCCCGTAGGGCGTCGAGCACGACAGTCTCGTCCGGGAAACGCCGCCTTTGCGAGCTCGATGCGGATGACCGACGGGGTCTCGACCTGCTTGTGCGGGGGCGCCGCGGTGACCGCGACGACGCATTCGCTCGATCTCGAAGGCCTGCCGGGCGGCCGCGAGCAGCGCGACATGCCCGTTGTGCGGGGGGTCGAACGCGCCGCCGTAGAGCGCGATCACGGCACGTACTCGAACGAGTCGTCTCCGAGCTGGACCTCGGCACCCTTGCGCGCGCCCGCCTCGCGGAGCGCCCGCTCGAGCACCTCCTCGGAGGGCGGCGTCCCCGTGACCCGGAACCCGTCCTCGGTGCGAAAGAGGCTCCAGGGGCGGGCCTTCGGCTGCGGGCGGTAGACGAGGAAGTCGGCGATCGGCAGCGTCGCCCGGCTGCGCGCCGGCTCGACACGAGGCGGCTCGGGAACGAGGCGGAAGAGCGCGCTGCGGAGCTCGGGGATCCCGGCTCCGGTCGCGCAGGAGAGGCGGAAGACGGCGGTGATCCGCGCGTCGTCGATCGTGAACTCCGGGTCGGGCTCGAGGTCGATCTTGTTCAGCACCACGAGCTGCGGCAGCGCGTCGAGCCCGGCGCCGTAGGCGCGAGCTCGCTGTCGATCGCGCGCCACTGCTCGTCGGGCGGCTTCGAGGCGTCGATCACGTGCACGAGGCTCCGGGCGCGCTCCAGATGCGCGAGAAACTCGTGGCCGAGGCCGATCCCTTCGCTCGCGCCCTCGATCAGGCCCGGCACGTCGGCCACGACGAGCTGGCGCCCGTCGGGCGACTCGACCGTCCCGAGCACCGGCTCGAGCGTCGTGAACGGGTACTCGGCGACCTTCGGCCGCGCGTTCGAGAGCCAGGTCAGAAGCGACGACTTGCCGGCGTTCGGGAGCCCGACGAGAGCCGCGTCGGCAAGCAGCTTCAGGTGCAGCTCGACATCTCGTTCGTCTCCGGGCAGGCCGACCTCGGCGAAGCGCGGAACCTGCCGGATGGAGCTGACGAAGCGGGCGTTTCCCCGGCCGCCCTTTCCCCCTTGTGCGAGCACGATGCGCGCCTCGGCCCGGGCAAGATCGGCGACCATGTCGTCGCCCGAGAAGATCTGCGTGCCGACCGGGACGTGGAGCTCGACGTCTGCGCCCGCGGCGCCGTGTTTGCGCGTGCCGCGGCCGTTCACGCCCTTGCCTGCCGCCACCAGACGCCGCCGCTGCAGCGCCGAGAGGTCGCGAAGGTCGGCATCGGCTACCGCGACGACGTCACCGCCGTCACCGCCGTCGCCGCCGTCGGGGCCGCCTTTCGGCACGTATTTCTCGCGCCGGAACGACAGGCCGCCGTCGCCGCCGCGGCCTGCCTTGACATGGATGTGGGCGCGATCGTTGAACACCGCTAAGAGTGTGACGCTGGCAGACGCTCGCCGCACGACGAGCGCCGAGCTCAGGCTTCGGCGTCGACGACCGCGATCGAGCGGCGCTCGCCGCTCCGGCGGAACTCGGCCTTGCCGTCACGGACTGCGAAGATCGTGTCGTCCTTCCCGATCCTCGTTCCCGGCCCGGGCCTGAACTTCGTCCCGCGCTGCCGCACGATGATCTGGCCGGTACGAACGTCCTGGCCTCCGAAGATCTTGACGCCGAGGAACTGTGGGTTCGAGTCGCGCCCGTTCTTCGACGAGCCGAGACCCTTCTTATGTGCCATTAGCCAGCCTCCTTGGCGAGCGCCGACTGGAGCGCCGCGAGGGCGCCCTTGCGAGCGGCGCCAGCCTGTTCGTGGGCGAGGGCGGCCTCGAGCTCTGCCTTGCCCCACTCCTTCGCCCCTGCCGTGATCTGAGCAACCGTCATTCCCTCGAACCCGGCCGGGAGCGCTCCGCTCGCCGAAGCCGGCTCGGGCTTGGCAACGGAAGCCTCGCTCACCGGGGCGGTCTCGACCACCTCGAGAGCGGGAGCCGTCGGCTCTGGTGCTTCCGGCTTCGGCGCCGCTGCCTGTCTTCGGCTCAACTGCCTGCTTCGGCTCAACTGCCTGCTTGGCCGGACGCGGCTTTCGGTGCTGCCTTGCGGGCGCCGCCGGCGCCGAGGGCGATCTCGACCTGCGAGGTCGCGGCCCGGAAGCCGTTGTGCCGCTTGTAGCCGGTGCGCTTCCGGTACTTCCCGATCAGGATCTTGGGCCCGCGTCCGTGCGCAAGCACCGTGGCGGTCACCTTGGTGTCGCCGAGCAGCACGACGGGCTCGAAGCTCTTGCCCTCCTCGGTCGGCAGGCGGTCGACGACGAGCGTCTCGCCGTCGCGAACGCGATGCTGCTTGTTGCCGAGCTTGATGATTGCGTAGTCCATGACGTGGAAAACGCGGGCGTTAGGCCCGCGGCGTGGCCAAGTGTAGCGGTTCCGGGGCCTCAGAGCCTTGTCCTGAGTTGGAAGCTCTAACTCCATGCCACTCGTCGCCGGGGAGCTGGGTGCGCGCGCTGATGGGACGCAGGGTGCGTGTCCACCTGCGTCCAGTCAGCGCGAGGTCATCCTGTTGGAGCGTGTTAGAGCATTGCAGAACGACGAATCAAAATGAGCGTCGTTCCCGGCGCTCTCGGATCGTCTTCCAGCTCGGGCCACGAACGCTTCGCCCGGGACCGGAGCTTCCGGCGACCTCGATCCCGCTGAGCTGGTCTAGCGCTCGACTGAATCGGCCCAGTTCGAGATCGGCCCAGTTCGAGATCAGCTCAGTTCCGCAGGATCAAGGGCTTCGCGGCTGAAACGGCCGCCTCTCGGACAGGCAACCAGCCTGGCCTCCGAGCCGGCCGTCCCACCCGCTCGCTCCGAGAGCCCCGGACAGGGACGCCCAGCTTGATTCGTGCTCTTTAGTCCTTGTCCCACTCGCTCATCGGCGTGTATTCCCACTCGTCACCGCTCGGGCCGGCGGGCGCCTCAACTGCGGGCGTCGAGACCGACGATGCGACCGCCTCGGTCTCGGTTGCAGCCGTGGCGGGCTTGCGCCGGCGATTCTTCCCGCCGCGCGAGCCTCGGCGCGTCTTGCGCCGCGGCGTCTCGCCGTCGGCTGTCTCCTCGGCGCCGGGCTCGTCGCCGTTCTGGCCGAGGTCCCGGCCCGGAACGTGGATCTGCGGGCCGCGTGAATCCGCATCCGACCCCGAATCGAGCCCGGATTCCGGCCTCTCGGCCAGCTCGGCGGCATCGTCTTCGAACCCACGGTCGCTTTCGACTCCCGAGTCGCGTTCGACTGCAGCGTCGTCCTCGATGCCAGCCCGCGCAACCTGGGCGGCCGGCTCCGTTACGGCCGGCTCCGCAATGACCGGCTCCGCTATGACCGGCTCCGTTCCGTTCGACGAGGTCGCCGCGGCCTCTCCGATCGCGCCGGCCACGGCCGGACGCTTCCGGTTCCGGCCGCCTCTCGTGCCGCGGCGGGTCCGCTTCTTCGGTGCGGCGACCGAGGGCTCGCCGCCCTCGGCGCCATCGGCATCCGTGCCGGAGTCGCCGTCGGGCGCCGCGTCGGCTACGGCCGCCGGCTTCCGGGCCCGCGGGGCTCTGCCGGTTGAGGGCGCCGCAGCGGCGGGCGCGGCCGGCTTCGCCCTGGTGCGCCTGGCCGGCGCGACTGCGGGCTCGTCTGCATCAGCCTCGGCTTCGTCGGGCTCGGCGTCGTCGGCTTCGAGCTCGGCCTCATCCTCGCTCGACATCGCCTGTCTCCTTGGTGGCGCGCCGGGCACGGGTGGGGCGCTCGGCCTCGGCCTCGGCCGTGATCGGCTGGCCCTGCTTCGGCCCCCCGACGAGGACGGCGTACGCAAGACCCTCCATCACGGCGGTAACGCGGACGCGAACCTTCTTGCCCACCAGCTTCGCCGCGTCGGCAACCACGATCTCGAAGCCCTCGACCCTGCCGACGCCGGTGCGAGCGTCGTACAGGCCGAGCTCGCCGAGCTTCACCTCGAGCTCTTCGCCCGCCGAGACCGGCGCGACCGGGCGTGAGCTTCTCGACGGTGCCCTGCTCGAGCAGCCGAACGTGGTCGAGATGGACGTTCTCGATCCCGACGAAGAAGAAGCGGCGCTTCGTCAGCTCCTCGAGCTCGGCGAGCCGGGCCCCGTCGGAGCCCGCGATCAGTGCGGCAATCTTCGCGTTGAGCTCGACCTTGAGCGCCTTCGACCGTGACCCCGGGGTGACGAGAGCGCGGATCCGGCGCTCGACGGCTCACCGCTGCCGTCTCGTCGGAGACGATGATGCCGTCGCCGCCGCAGGTGGGGCACTTGCGCGTCATGACCTCGCGCGGGCCCGTCGGTGACGTTCTGGCGGGTCATCTCGACGAGGCCGAGCGGAGAGATCTCGACGACGTAGGTCTTCGTGCGGTCGCGCTCGAGCTCCTGCCGTAGCGCATCCTCGACCTGCTGGCGGTTCTTCGGGTTCGCCATGTCGATGAAGTCGATGACGATGATTCCACCGACATCGCGCAGCCGCAGCTGGCGTACGACCTCCTTCACCGCCTCGAGGTTGTTCTTGGTGATCGTGTCCTCGAGCCGCCCGGCGCCGTTGCGCTTCGAGCGCGAGCCGACGAAGCGCCCGGTGTTGACGTCGATCACCGTGAACGCCTCGGCGTAATCGAAGATCAGGTAGCCGCCCGACGGCAAATCGACACGGCGGTTCAAGGTCGACTGGATCTCCTGTTCGACGCCGAAGGCCTCGAGCAGCGGCTCGCGCTCCTTGTAGCGCGTGACGCGATCGACCATGTGCGGCGAGGTCTTCTTGAGGTAGCCGACGATCCGCTTGTACGTCCTGTCGTGGTCGACGTAGAGGCGCTCGAAATCACCGGTGAAGAGATCGCGCGTGACGCGCAGCGGCAGCTCGGCCTCCTGGTAGACGAGCGCCGGGGCCTGGGCCTTGTTCGCGCTCGCCTCGATCGTCGACCAGAGGCGGCGCAGGAAGTCGAGGTCGCGTGCGACGTCCTCGGCCGAGGCGCCCTCGGCCGCGGTGCGCACGATCACGCCGCCGGTGGCCGGTGCGATCTCCTTGACGATCCCCTTCAGTCGGTTGCGCTCGTCGTCGTCGAGCCGGCGCGAGACGCCGAGCCCGTCGCCGTGCGGGACATAGACGACGAAACGCCCTGGGAGCGAGATCTCGGTCGTCAGCCGGGCGCCCTTCGTCTTCATCGGATCCTTGACCGCCTGCACGAGCACGGTCTGGCCGCGCTGGATCAGGTCCTGGATCTTGCGGGCCCCTCGACGGCCTTCGAGCTCGGGGCCGACGATCTCGTCGACGTAGAGGAAGCCGTTCTTCTCGAGGCCGATCTCGACGAACGCCGCCTCCATCCCGGGCAGGACGTTGTCGACCGTGCCGAGATAGATGTTGCCGGCGATCGAACGCTGCTCCGGCCGCTCGAGGTAGACCTCGGCGACCACGTCGTCCTCGACGACGGCAACGCGCTTCTCGCCCGGGTCGACCGAGATCATGAGCTCGCGCTTTGCCTGGGGCAGCGGGGCCCTACGTTGCGGCGTGCGCCTGGGCGGCCGTGAACGCTCGCGCCCTCCGCCGGTCTTCGGCTCGGAATCCGCTTCCTTACGGGACGATCTCGAGGCCGGAGCGGGGGCGGCGCCGGCGGCCGCGGCGGCCTGTTCGGTCGCGGCGCCTACCGCCGGTTTCTTACGACCGCGGCCGCCGCGGCTTCCGCGACGGCGCTTCTTCGGTTGTGTTCGCTGGCCCTCGAGCGCCGGCGTCTCGCCGGGCGGCTCAGGGATGGACGGAAGTTCAGGTTCGGCAGTCGGAACGGCAGCCTGGGACGGCGCCGGCTCCGCCGTCGCCTTCTGGCGACGGAACCATGGAAGTGGCAAAGAGGGACTCCTTCATCGTGAGGACGCGCAGCCTCATGGCCTGCGGGCGCGCGCCGGGGGCGGGTAGAAAAGACAGAGGCACATTTGAGAGCTGCATTCGCCTACAGGAAGGGTAGCAAGCGAAGCTCAGGCTGCCTCGATCACCGGGGCCAGCCTCGCGCGGCGCGCACGAACTGCGCGCAGCCGTTGCTGCAAGCGGGCCCAGGCCCACGGCTCGATCTCGGCGTAACGGCTGCCCCGCTGGTCCTTGGTCGTATCTGCGTATTCGAACCACGCATCAGCCTCCTCGATCAACAGGAGCTCATGCGCCTCGCGGTTGGACGTCAACGCCATGCGGTCCCCTCCTTCCGATTGCGGAAAAGCGTAGGACCGAGGTCGGACGGACGGTGTCTCAGGAGGCAGCACCGAAGCGAAGCCGGGCCGCCTCGCCGATCGCCTTCGTGCCTGTGAAGGCGATGCCAGCCTTGATCGCCCACCCGGCCACGGGAACCAGGTCGAGCAACTCGCGTGCGACGCGCCGCCAGCCGAACGCAGCCCCGACGATCCCGAGGACCTCCGGCCAGAGCGCGGCGTCGATCTCGCGCCCGTAGGCGAGCGCGATCCGCAGGACGAGGCGAAGCTCGTTGAAGGTGAGGATCGGCAGATCGACGCCGGGAACGAACACCGCTGCGCCGAGAATGCCGTTCTTGCGCGCTGCCGACGAGATCAGCTCGTCGACGACGGGATCGCGCAGCACGGGCAGCTTGCCCGCCAGCAAGGCGCCTTCGTCGCCGAGGACTCGGGCGAGAGCCCGGGCGATCTCCTCGACGGGAAGGCCCTTGCCCGGCGGAAGGCGCACGAGGTCGGTATCGAGGACGTAGGGGAGGCTCTCGCCGGCTGTCACGCCGACGATCGGCGTGTGGGCGCGATCTGCCTCGCGCAGAGCCGACTCGTCGGCGGCCCCGATCCAGACGAGCGCCGCCGCCGCTCCGGGCGCCGAGTGTCCCTCGACGACCCTCGTCGGGTCGCCCTCGGCCCGGAGCTCCTTCGCGAGCAGCGCCACGAGCGCGCGATCGCCGTCGACCCGGATCGGCTTCGTGTCGGTGGAGGCACCCCGGACCTCCTTGATTGCCCGCCAGAGCGCAAGCGGGGCAGGGCCCGCCTTGATCACAGCCGCCGACGGCGGCGCGCGTAGATCCCCTGGAGGATCCCGAGCCCGGCCAGGTTGCTGATGACCGAGGAGCCGCCCACCGAGACGAACGGAAGCGGGATCCCCGTGATCGGGGCGATCCCGATCGTCATCCCCACGTTCACGAACACCTGGAAGACGAACGCGAACACGATCCCGGCCGCGACGATCGCCCCGAAGAGGTCGCTCGAGGCGGTAACGACCTTGAGCCCGCGCCAGACGATCACCAGGTAGAGCAGGAGCAGGATCGAGGCGCCGAAGAAACCGCGCTGCTCGGCCAGGGAGGCGAACGCGAAGTCGGTGTCGTTGGCGGGCAGGTAGTCGAGCCTCGTCTGTGTCGCCCCGACGATGCCGCGTCCGCGCAGCCCGCCGGCCCCGACGGCGATCTTCGACTGGGCGAGGTTGTAGGCGCTCGAGTCGGTCGGATCGTTCGACGGGTTCGTGAAGCTCGTCAAACGCTGGGCCTGGTAGGGCTTGAGAACGTTCACACCGGCAGCGGGCAGGAACCAGAGCACCCCGAGGATCGTCGTCAGCGCCACCGCCCCGACGAGGGCGAGGTGAAGCCAGCGAACCCCGGCGACGAAGAGCACTGCGGCCAGTACCGCCACGTAGACGAGGGCCGTCCCCGCGTCGGGCTGGGCGAAGATGAGCACGATCGGGACGGCCGCAAGGGCGATCGTCCTGAGCGCCACCGTCACCGAGCCGATCTGCTTCGAGCGATCGGCCAGGAAGGCCGCGAGCGTCAGAGTCAGCAGCACCTTGCCGAACTCCGAGGGCTGGAACGTGAAGAAGCCGATGCTGATCCACCGTTTCGACCCTCGCGTCGCCGCACCGAACACGAGCACGAAGCCCATGACGCCGATCAGCGCGACGTAGATCGTCGTGGCGAAACGGCGGTAGAACCTCGGGTCGATCAGGATCGCCGAGACGAAGAGGATCCCGCCGGCGGCGACGTAGAGCGCCTGGCGGCTCGTGGCGCTGCCGCCTGGGTCGTGCCGGGTGATCCCGCCGATCGCGATCAGCCCGTACAGGACGGTGCCGCACGTCGCGGCCAGGAGCACCCAGTCGAGCCGGCCGACGACGCCGAACGACCCGACGGCCTCCTCACGCCGGCGGGATCGCAGGCCTCGGGCGCGGGGATCGACTGCTTCGATGGTCATGGTCGGGTCGTCACGGTCGGTAGGCGCTCAGTCGCTGATGTGGTAGGTCGTGATCCCGTGCTTGTGGAAGTACGCCTCGAAGACTTGCAAGGCAGCAGGGGCCGCCGCCGAGCCACCCTCGCCGCCGTTCTCGATCACCGCGCAGACCACGATCGAGGGCGAGTCGGTGGGGCCGTAGCCGCACCACCACGACTGGCTCAGCTTGACCGGGTTCGGGTAACCGGGAAGCTGGACTTCCTTCTCCGCCGTCCCGGTCTTGCCGGAGATCGACACCGGGAACTGGCCGAACACCCCGTACGAGGTGCCGTACACGGAATGGGTGCCCGCGTAGAGGCCTTCCTGCACTGCTGAGAGCGCCGCCGGGTCGACGCCGCTCGGGGTCGACTGCTGCGTCGCAAGCTCTCGCAGGACCTGCGGCGGCTGGCCGGAATCGCCCGAGGGCTCCTCGACGTCCTGCGCGATGTGCGGCGTCACCATCTGGCCGCCGTTCGCGATCATCGCGTAGAACCGCGCCATCTGAATCGGGGTGACCTCGAGATCGCCCTGGCCGATCGCGAGCTGAACCTCGTAGCCGGGCTTCCAGATCCGGTCGATCGCAGCGGTAAACGTCTTCCTGCGCCAGTCCGGCGTCGGCACCAGCCCGGGGTTCTCGGGACCGATGTCGATGCCGGTCTTCGACCCGAAGCCGAAGCGCGAGGCCCAGAGCTGCAGCGTCGGGCCGCGGCTCGAGGAGAGGCTGTAGAACTTCTCGCCGACACGGTAGAAGTAGGTGTCGCAGGACTCCGCGAGCGCCTGGGTCAGCTCCATCGGCTGGTTCACGTACGGGTCCCAGTTCTTGAAGAGCTGCTGGTAGTACGTCAGGCTCGGAGTGCAGTCGAGCGACTCGGTCGGGGAGAGGATCCCCTCTTCCATCGCAGCGAGGGCCGTCACGGGCTTCCAGACGGAGCCCGGCGGGTAGAAGCCGTCGATCGCCCGGTCGATGCCGGGATAGTTGTCCTTCGCAGCGATGGTCGGGTTCTGGAGCGGTGCGAGCTTGGACGGGTTGCGGCTCACGTACACCGACGGCTCGTAGGTCGGGTTCGACGCAAGGGCCAGCACGGCGCCGTTCGTCGGGTCGAGCGCAACGATCGCGCCGCCGTCGGCGAACGCCTGGCCGGTCTTGTGCGCCGTCTGGATCCCGGCCGTGAGCGCACGCTCGGCCGCACGCTGCAGGCCGATGTCGATGGTGAGCCGAAGCGTGTTCCCAGGCTGCGGAAGCACCGAGGGGATCGGTGCGCTCGTCGGCTCGCCGAGCGAGTTGACGGTGAAGGTCTGGCTCCCGTCCTTGCCTCGCAGGTAGCGGTCGTAGGTCTGCTCCACCCCGGCCTGCCCCATCACGTCCTGCGGCTGGTAGCCCTCCTGCTCGGCCGTCTTCAGCTCTGCCTGGCTGATCGGCCCGACGTACCCGAGAACCTGAGCGGCAAGCGATTGGAACGGGTAGCTCCGCAGGTAGCTGTTGACGAGGTGGACCCCGGGGAACTCGAGCTGGTGCTCGTCCAGGTAGTCGATCTGGTCCGAATGGATGCCGCGGCGGAGGATCACCGGCTGGAGCGGATCCTTCGCGAACGGCTTGATCGCCGCCCTGATCTTCGCCACGGGCATGGAGGCGACGAGCGAGAGGGCCGCCAGCTCCTTCCGGCGTGCCTTCGTGTTCGCCGGCAGGTCGGCCGGCCACACCTCGAGGCTCGTCCCGAGGACGTTCGTCACGAGGACGTGGCCGTTGCGATCGACGACCTGCCCGCGCGGCGCCTCGATCTGAACCGTCCGGACCCGGTTGTCGTTCGCCTCCGCGCGGTACTTGGACCCGGACAGCACCTGGAGCGCCCAGAGGCGCAGGAACAGCACGGCGAACACGGCGAGGGCGACGAAACCGAGCACGGCGACCCGAAGCGCCAGCTGCGGCGTCAGACGGTAGGGCTCCTCGACACGCGGGTCTCCGGGAAGGAACCGCCGCGACCGGCGCTGCTCAGCCAAGGAGGCGCACCTCGTGGACCCGGTCGAGCCCGTCGAGCGGCGAGAAGAGCCGGCGCGCGAAGACATAGACGGGCCAGGTCAGGAGCAGATTGAGCAGCACGGTCGCCGGGAGGCCGGACAGGTACGAGCCCGCCGGGGACGGCTGCCCGATCACGAAGTTGAGGGCAAGCGTGCCAAAGCTGTAGAGAATCGTGATCACCGCGATCGACGTGAACGGGGCGTGTGCCTTGTCCTGGGCGGTTGTCTCGCCGTAGCGCCCGGTCCAGAAGCCTGCCAGCGTGAGCAGGAGCGAGGTGAACCCGAGCGTCCCCAGATTGGCGGTGTCGATCAGGAGCCCGGCGGCAAACCCGGCAAGCGCGCCGAAGACGGAGCCGCGAAGGAGCGCCACCGCGATCAGGCACACGAGCACGAGGTCGGCCGTGCCGCCGAGTGGCGAGTAGAAGGCGAGGATCGATACCTGAACGAGAACCGCGATGAAGAGCAGAACAGCCGCCTTGATCGCGTCGAACGTCACGCCTTCCCCTTCTTCACGGTCCTGTGGCCCGGGCTCGCCGGCTTGCCGTTCGCCACGAGGTTGCCCTTCGGAAGCAAGACGAGCACGGACTCGAGCGAGGAGAGATCGACGAAGGGCTCCACCTGGATGTTCTTGTAGATGTCGGTGTCGGTCTGGCCGACGCTCGACACCGTCCCGATCTGGATGTTCCGCGGAAAGAGCGAGGCGAGCTTGCTGCCCGACGGCGAGCCGGCCGTGATGATCGTGTCCCCAAAGGTGACGTTCTTGTCCTTTCCGACCCGGTCGAGGATCAGCGACGAGCCCCCGCTGCCGTGCTCCAGGATTCCGACCGCCGCGAGATTCGACTCGTCGACGGCCCGGACGGCGCTCGTCGGATCGGTGATCAAGGTCACGCGCGACTCCGTCGCGAACACCTTCGAGATCGTCCCGACGAGGCCCTGATCGGTGACGACGACGTCTTCGAGCGCGATTCCCTGGTTGGAGCCGGCCGAGATCGTGACCGACTGATCGAGCGCAGACGGGCTGGTCAGCACCTGCGCGCCGACCTCGTCGTAGTCCTTCGGGAAGCTTGGCGAGCGGACGTACTGGAGCAGCTTGTGGAGGTCGGCGTTCTCCTCCTGAGCCCCCGTGAGGGCGGCGTTCCTGCGCCGCAGCTTCGCGTTCTCGGCGGCAAGCTGGCGCTCGCGCGCCTTGGCCTTGAAGAGGCCGTGCGTCCAGCCAGCGGCGTCGCGAAATGGCCGTGCGACACGGTTTGCGGCCACTTCGAAGGGTCGCAGTGCCGAGGCGGCAGCGCTCTCGACCGGGTTGAGCGCAGACGAGCGGAACGACACCGTCAGGAGCGCAAGGGAAACGACAACGAGGCCCACCACGACGAACCGGCGCCTGAGAGGGCTCGAGCGGGTCGAGGAGGGGCCGGATGGAGCGGCACGCTGGACGGAAGAGCCCAGGACCGCAACACGGACGTTCCGGTTGCGTGGCACGAGCGCGAAAAGTCTAGCGCCCACGGCGTGGGGGAGCACCTTCGGTTCTCCCCCACGAGCCCCCTCTCCGACAAAAGCGTGGGGGAGCACCTTCGGTTCTCCACGGGCCCCCTCTCCGACAAAAGCGTGGGGGAGCACCTTCGGTTCTCCACGGGCCCCCTCTCCGACAAAAGCGTGGGGGAGCACCTTCGGTTCTCCCCCACGAGCCCCCTCTCCGACATCTTTCGCGGCCACCGCGGGCGAACGATTCCCGTCCGGCAACTCGCAACGAGACCGTTAACTCTCCGCAGAACGACGGTGCTCAGCGCCCGCCCGGTCGGGCGCTGAGGCGAAAGACGTGGGGGAGCACCTTCGGTTCTCCACGGGCCCCCTCTCCGACAAAAGCGTGGGGGAGCACCTTCGGTTCTCCCCCACGAGCCCCCTCTCCAACATCTTTCGCGGCCACCGCGGGCGAACGATTCCCGTCCGGCAACTCGCAACGAGACCGTCAGCTCTCCGCAGAATGCGGGGTGCTCAGCGCCCGCCCGGGCGGGCGCTGAGACGGAAGAAGGAAGGCAAAGTCAAACCCTTGGCGCGGAGGTGTTCAAACCGCTGCTGGTCAGGAGGGCGAGTCGGGCCGGCTTGCCCAGGCGGCTTCTAGGGCTTCTACCAGGACGTCGGTGCTCTGCGCGCCGGAGACTCCGAAGCGGTTATCGAGTGCGAAGAACGGGACGCCGCTGATGCCGTGCAGGCGTGCCCGGTCTTCATCCTCGCGAACGGCCTGTGCGAAACGGTCGGTGGCGAGGACGTCCGCGACCTCTGGCTGCGGCAATCCCGCCTCGACGGCCAGTGCCTCGATCACCTCGGGCTCGCCGATCGCGGCGCCTTCGGTGAAGTAGCCGCGAAGGAACCGCTCCTTCACCGCTCCCTGGAGCTCGTGCCCGGCGGCGAGCTGGAGCACGCGGTGCGCGTCGAAGCTCGAGCCACCCTGGGTGCGGTCGAGGTGGTACTCGAGCCCTTCGGCGGCGGCAAGCCCGGTGAGGCGCGCCCACGAGGCCTCGACCTGCTCCCCGCTCATCCCGTATTTCTGTTCCAGATGCTCCTTCGGCCCAAGCGCCCGATGCCGCGGGGCAGCAGGGTCGAGCTCGAAGCTCCGCCACACAACCTCCACCTCGTCCCCATGCTCGAACCGCCCAAGAGCCGCCTCGAGCCGCCGCTTCCCCAGATAACACCAGGGACAGACGATGTCGGACCACACCTCGACGAGCATGGTCGTTAAGAACGAGTCCGACCCCGAACAGATTCCGACGTAATCCCCACTTCACGCCAAGTGGTGTTCACCGCCGCGACCGACATGGCGGTCGCGGCACAGCGGCTATCGGACGAGAGCCGGCCCCGTTCCGAGGAGCCGGACAACAGACAACAGGCCGAGGCGCGCCCGAAAGATGCCGGAGAGGGGCCCACGGCGGAGAACCGAACGTGCTCGCCCGGGCGAAGCCGGGGGCGGTGTTCGCCGCCGCGACCGACCTGGCGGGCGCGGCCACAACCGCTAACGGACGAGAGCCGGTCCCGTTCCGAGGAGCCGGACAACAGACAACAGGCCGAGGCGCGCCCGAAAGATGTCGGAGAGGGGGCCCACGGGGGAGAACCGGAGGTTCTTCCCCGGGTTAATAGCGGCCGCGCCCGTTACGCGAGCGGGAGCGTGCGCGGGCTCTGGCGCTGTTTCGCATCGCTTCGAACTCTTCGAGGCTGCGGCCGGAGCCGACAGCGACACAGGTGAGCGGCGATTCGGCGAGATGCGTCGGCATGTGCGTCTCCATGCGCAGCCGCTGGTCGAGCCCCTGGAGCAGGGCGCCGCCTCCGGCGAGGACGATCCCTCGGTCCATGATGTCGGCGGCGAGCTCCGGTGGGGTCTTGTCGAGCGTCGACTTGATCGCGTCGATGATCTGGGAGATCGGCTCCTCGAGCGCGTGCCTGACCTCTTCGCTCGAGAGGATCACCGTCTTTGGCAGCCCAGTGAGCATGTCGCGACCGCGAACCTCTGCCTGCACCTCTTCCTTCAGCTGGTAGGCGGAGCCGACCTCGAGCTTGATCTCCTCGGCGGTCTGCTGGCCGATCAGCAGCTTGTACTCGCGCTTGATGTGGTTGATGATCGCCTCGTCCATCTCGTCGCCCCCGACGCGGAGGGACTGCGAGACGACGATCCCCCCGAGGGAGATGACGGCGACCTCGGTGGTGCCTCCGCCGATGTCGACGATCATGTTCCCGGTCGGCTCGGCCACCGGGAGGCCGGCGCCGATCGCGGCCGCCATCGGCTCTTCGATCAGGTAGGCCTGGCGCGCGCCGGCAGAGAGAGTCGCCTCCTCCACGGCGCGCTTTTCGACGCCTGTGACCCCAGAGGGGACACACACGACAACGCGCGGATGGGCGAAGCGATGCTGGTGCACCTTCTGGATGAAATGGCGGAGCATCTGCTCGGTGACGTCGAAGTCGGCGATCACGCCGTCCTTCAGCGGGCGGATGGCGCTGATCGTGCCCGGCGTCCGCCCGAGCATGCGCTTGGCTTCGAGGCCGACTGCGTGCACATCGCCCGTGGACTGGTCGATTGCGACCACCGAGGGCTCGCTCAGGACGATCCCGCGGCCTCGTACGAATACGAGCGTATTGGCCGTGCCGAGGTCGACGGCCATGTCCCGTCCACCGAATCCCGTGAGTTGGTTGAAGATGCCCATCGTGGACGCGAGACTCACTCTACCCGCGCTGGCGCTCGCGCTTGGCTCCGCGGCCTTGCACGCGGCCTGGAATCTCCTGCTAGGACGCTCGCGAGACATCCAGGCGGCCACCGCGGCCACGTTCCTGCTCTCGGTCGTGATCGGCGCTCCGCTGGCCGCGATCTGGTGGAGCGCCGACACGTCGGTGTGGCCGTACGCGCTCGCCTCCACCGTGCTGGAGGCGATCTACGCCCTGGGGCTGGCGTACGGCTACCGGCTCGCCGACATCTCGTTCGTCTACCCGTTGACGCGTGGCCTCGCGCCCGTGCTGACCCTGGGCGCGGCGGTTGTCCTGCTCGGACACGGCGCCTCGGCGACGGAGGTGCTCGGCGTGCTGCTCGTTGCGGGTGGCGTCGTCCTCGTGCGCGGCCCGGAGGGAAATGCCGATGCACGCGCGCTCCTCGTCGTGGTCACGACCGCAGCCGCGATCGCCGCCTACACGATCGTCGACCGGACAGGCATCCAGCATGCCGGCGCGTTCTCGTACTACGTGCTCGTCCTGATCGGGCCGTGCCTGGTCTACCCGCCGGTCATCGGTTTCGCCGCAATGTGGCGGGAGGTGGGGCCTCGAACGTTTGCGGCTTCGCTGGCGTCGTTCGGCTCGTTCGTCATGGGCCTGGTGGCGCTTCGCCACGGCGGCGCCGCGCCGGTGCTCGCCGTTCGCTCGTCCTCGATCGTGATCGCGACGCTCCTGGCTCGGCCCTATCTCTCCGAACACGTCTCGCGCGGACGGATGGCGGGATCGGTCGTCGTCTTTGCGGGCGTCGCGCTTCTCGCCGTGTAGCTGTAGCGATCTCCTTCGGGCGTGCGGAGGTCAGCCGAACCCGTAGGCGCCGGGGAAGCGCGCGACGAGCAGCCGCACGAGCAGGGCAGCCGGCAACCCGACGACGTTCAGGTAGTCGCCTTCGATCCGCTCGATGAGCGAGGCTCCCAGTCCCTGGATCGCGTAGCCGCCGGCGCGTCCCTCCCACTCGCCGCTTCGCAGGTAATGCCCGAGGTCCCGGGGCGTCAGGTCGCGGACCGTGACCCGCGTCGTCTCGAGGGCGATCTCCTCCCATGCCTTGGTCCGGAGGCAGAGCCCGGAGACGACCTCGTGCGTCCGGCCGGCCAGGAGCTCCAGCATGCGCTCGGCGTCGCCCGCGTCGCGGGGCTTTCCGAGCACCTCGCCCTCGCACGAGACGATCGTGTCGACCCCGAGCACGGGGCCGCCCGCGGCAGACACCGATCGTGCCTTTCCGACGGCGTGCTCCAGAGGATCCCCGCCCGGCTGCTCCTCGTAGTCGGGCGGCACGACCTCGAACCGCACCCCGAGCTGGGTGAGGATCGCCCGGCGCTGAGGCGAGGTCGAGGCGAGGACGATCACCTCTTCCGTGTGACCCAGAGCTCCTCGGCCGGCCACTTTCGGCCCCACTCGGCCGGGGCCATCGAGTAGTAGCCGTGGGTCTCGGCGTCTGCCGGCGCCTGGATCTCGATCAGCCGCTCGATCTCGAACCCGTACGCGCGAAGGAGGTCGATCCGCTCGCCGGCCGGCAGGTGGAACTCGACGCCCTCGATTCCCCAGTCGAGGCGGCCTAGCCCGAATTGCGTCCGGACGAGCCGTTGGCCGACGCGCTCGTCGTCGGCCGAGCACAGCTGGAGCAGCGTCGAGCAGCAGACGAAGACGAGGCGGCCACCCGGTCGGAGGAGCCGCGCCGACTCCGCTACGAAGCGCTCCGGGTCGATCCAGATCGAGGCCCCGTACTCGGAGACGGCGATGTCGAAGCTTCCGGCCGGCAACCCTGTCTCGCCCGCGTCTGCTTCGACGAGCGGGAACACGATCCCCGTCTCCTCCATGCACAGGCGCGCAGTGTCGAGCTGGGCCGGGGTGATGTCAACCCCCACCGGCCTCGCACCGAGCCTTGCTAGCACGGCGGAGAGGTAGGCCGTCCCACACCCGAGCTCGACGACGTCGAGGCCTGCTACCTCACCGAGCGGGGCGCCGAGCTCGGAGTCCGGGATGTTCCAGACTCCCCAGGTGAGCTCTTCCTGAGCCCACTTCCGGGGCGCTTGCTCCCGGGTGTACTCGGTGTTGACCTTCGTCCAGGCGTCTCGATTGCGAGCTGCGTCGTCAGACCAGCCCATCGGGAAACCACAGCCCGATCTCGCGCTCGGCCGACTCGGGTGAGTCGGAGCCGTGGACGAGGTTGTTCGGCATCGCAAGCCCGAACTCGCCCCTGAGCGAGCCCGGATCGGCGTCCGCGGGGTTGGTTACCCCGATCGTCTTGCGGGCGGTCGCGATCGCGCCCTCGCCCTCGAGGACGAACGCGAGCGTGGGGCCCGAGGTGATGAAGTCGACGAGCTCACCGAAGAACGGCTTTGCCTCATGCTCGGCGTAGTGGGTCGCGCCGAGCTCGCGGCTCGCCACCAGCAGCCTGCGCCGCGCGCAGCTTGAGTCCGCGCCGCTCGAAGCGCGCGACGATCTCGCCGGCGAGGTTCCGCTCGACGGCGTCGGGCTTCGCGAGGATGAGGGTCCGTTCGAGCGCCATGCGGGCGGGGAGCTTACCCTAGGTTCGAGTGCCCGACGTGCGGGTCCGTCGAGGAGCCCGCGGTGCGAGCGTGACGGGACGGTCCACGATCGGCGCCTCGCAGTACGGGCACACCTGCCAGGCGGGCTCGAGCGGCTGGTGCAGGTCGTGCAGGCAGAGCGGAGCTTCGTCGTGCAGACCGGGCAGACGAGGAAGTCCGGCTCGATCTCGCAGCCGCACACCGAGCACGACATGTCGGGGCCGCCGAGCCGGCTTTCGATCGCTCGGATCTCGAGCTCGCGCTCGCGCACGTCCTCCAGGTACTCGGGCGGCCGGAAGAGCATGTAGATCATCGGCCCGAGCAACGGCACGGCGCCGAACAGCGTTGCGAACCCCACGAGCCGCAGGTCGTCGATCCGCCGGTGGGCGTCCTTCCAGACCCAGTAGACCGTCGCGAACCAGAAGAGGACGACGAAGGCGACCAGGATGATCCGCACGGCGGCCCACGTCCCGGAGTGGAAGAAGTCGTGCACACCGCTGAAGAGGCTCAAAGTCACGAACGGAATGCTCTCGCGCCGACAGGGTGTGATCGGGACCCGCACTGACCGGACGCACGGTGCGTGCCCAGTGCGTCGAGACTGCCCGTGCGCATTGTGTTGGTGGTTCCCTGAGTCAGAGGAAAAACCTTCCTAGTAGCCAGCCTGCAGCGAACGCAAGCCCCACGTAGACGGCGAGAAGGGCGGCTGCGAACAGGTACACACTGGTACGTCCACGGGGCCCCGAAATGGTACGGGTTCTACGCATCGAGCGATAGCGCCGCGAGCAAGTAGAGCGATCCTGTCACAAGCACGGCGCCGTCGGGCCCTGCGAGCTCCCGCGCGCGTGCTACCGCGGCTGCGGGATTCGGCGACGGCCTCGACCCGTGCGAAGACCGGCGCGGCCGAGCTCGGCGAGCTCGCTGCCGGAGCGCCCGCGGGTTCGGCGAGGCGGTCGCGACGAGCGTGCGTTCCGAGCGGCGCGAGCGCCCTCAGCATCGACTCGGCGTCCTTGTCCCTGAGGATCGAGGCGACGAGCGTGTACGAGCGGCTCGGAAGCCGGGCGAGCAGGTAGCCGATCCCGGCCAGGTTGTGAGCGCCGTCCCAGATCTCGAGCGGCCGCTCGCCCCGGCGCTCGAGCCGCCCGGGTACGCGCACCGCCTCTGCCGCGGCGGGATCGACGGGCTCGTCCAGGAAGGCCTCGGCGGCCGCTACGGCGAGCGCGAGGTTGGAGCCGCTCACGACCTCGACCAGCCCGGCCCCGGCGACTCGCGCCGGCTCGGCCCATTCGGGCTCGCCGACGACGACGCGAGCCCCGGGTGAGACGACGGCGAGCTTCTCGGCCGGCGATCGCCTCGCGCGTATCTCCGAGCACGTCGGTGTGCTCGAGCGACGACGTTCGTGAGCACGACGACCCGGGCGCCGATGACGTTGGTTGCGTCATAGCGGCCGCCGAGCCCCGCCTCGACCACGGCGGCATCGACGCCCTGCGCGGCAAACTCCGCGAACGCAGCGGCGGTGAGCACCTCGAACTGCGTCGCGCCGGCCGCGTGCGGCCGAACGCGGCGCGAGGGCCGCGTCGAGATCGGCGTCGGCACCGTCGATCTGGATCCGCTCCGACCAGCGCGCGAACGTGGGGCGAGACGTAGGCGCCGACCCGGTGCCCGGCAGCCTGCAGGAGCGCCGCGGTCATGAGCGTCGTCGAGGTCTTCCCGTTCGTGCCGACGACATGGACGGACGGGAACGCGAGCTGCGGGTCGCCAAGATCGGCGAGGAGCCGCTGCATCCGGCCAAGCCCGAACTCCTCGGGCCACGGCGAGAGCCCCTTCATCCACGCGACGTTGTCCATGTGCGCGCTCCTGGCTCAGCCGAGAGCGTCGAGCTCGCGCCGGTAGCGCTCGAGCTTCTGACGCTCGGCTTCGACGACGTCGGCGGGTGCGCTCGAGACGAAGCGCTCGTTGGCGAGCATCGACTCGCCGCGGCCGATCTCCTTTCGCAGCCGCTCGCGCTCGGCCTCGGCGGCGCGCCGGATCCTTCACGACCACTCGCTCGGGCTTGACCACGGCGTCGAAGATCCGCTTCTCGGCTCCCTTCGAGGGCGACGAGGGCGCCGCTGCGGCGGAAGGTCGCTGCTGCGTCCTGCACGCGGCTCATCGTCTCCGGCGGCCTGCTGGTCGACCGGCCCGGCGAGCGGCCACGGGGAGACGATCAGCCGGCTCTCGTGGAACTGCGCCCAGATCTCCTCGGTCACGTGCGGCATCACCGGGTGCAGCAGGGCGAGCAGCCGTTCGAGCGCCGCCAGGGCCGTCGAGACGGCCGAGGCGTCGTCGGCGTAGAGCCGCGGCTTGATCGCCTCGGCGTACCAGTCGCAGAAGTCGTCGAAGGTCAGGTGGTAGAGCGCGTCGACGGCGTGCGCGAAGTCGAAGCGCGGCAGGAGCTCCTCGAGCTCGGCCCTCGTCTCGTCGATGCGGCCGACGATCCAGCGCTCCTCGAGCGACTGGGCGCGGAGCTCCGGGGTCACCGCCTCGGACTTCTGCAGGATCAGCCGGGCGACGTTCCAGAGCTTGTTCGCGAGCTTGGCCCCCTCCTCGATCGTCGCCCCAGCTGAAGCGGACGTCCTGCGTCGAGGAGATCTTCAGCAGGCCGTAGCGGGTCGCGTCGGCGCCGTGCTTGCCGACCGCCTCGAGCGGGTCGATGCCGGTGCCGAGGCTCTTCGACATCCGGCGCCCGTCGACGGCGAGCACGGTCGAGTTGATGATCACGTCGGTGAACGGGATCTCGCCGAGCAGGAAGAGGCCCGAGAAGATCATCCGGTTCTCCCAGAGGCGGATGATCTCGCGGGCGGTGACGCTGACGTTGCCCGGGTAGTAGCGCTCGAGCTCGGGCGGTCGCGCTCGGCCAGCCGAGGGTCGCGAGCGGCCAGAGCGCCGAGGAGAACCACGTGTCGAGCACGTCGGTCTCGCGCACGAGCTCGCCCGCGCCGCACTCGGCGCAGGCGCTGCGGCGGCGGCCAGGCGCAGGTGCGGTGGCCGTCGGGACACGTCCAGATCGGGATCTGGTGACCCCACCAGAGCTGGCGCGAGACGCACCAGTCCGGCGCATGCTCGAGCGACTCGATCGCGAAGCGATGCTGGCTCTCGGGGTGGTACCGCACGCGCCGCTCGTTCAAGCGCCTCGATCGCCGGGCGGCCGAGCTCGTCCATCCGGCACCACCACTGCGGCGAGACGAGCGGCTCGATCCGCGAGTGGCAGCGCTCGCAGGTTGCGACCGCAGTGGTCGCAGGCTCTCGCGCTTCTCGAGCTGGTCGTGCTCGCGCAGCCACTCGACGACGCGCGCGTTCGCGTCTTCCTGTGACGAGGCCCTCGAACCCCTCGGCGGTCATCCGGCCGTCGGGCCCGATCACCGTGATCGTCTCGAGGCCGTGGTCGCGACCGAGCTCGAAGTCGAGCGGGTCGTGGCCCGGGGTGATCTTGAGGGCGCCGGAGCCGAAGTCGAGCATCGACGCGCTCGTCGGCGATCACCGGCACGCGCCGGCCGACGACGGGGACGATCACCTCCTTGCCGATCGCAGTCGCTGTGCCGCGGGTCGGCGGGGTTCACGGCCACGGCGACGTCGCCGAGGATCGTCGCCGGGCGAACCGTCGCAACCGTGATCGAGCCCGAGCCGTCGGCGAACGGGTAGCGCACGTAGGTGAGCGCATCGTCCATCTCGACATGCTCGACCTCGAGATCGGAGAGCGCGGTCTGGTGGTAGGGGCACCAGTTGACGATCCGGTTCGCGCGGTAGATCCAGCCCGCGTCCCAGAGCCGCACGAAGTAGGTCATCACCGACTCGACGTAGCCGTCGTCCATCGTGAACCGCTCGCGCGAGTAGTCGAGCGAGCAGCCGAGCTGGCGGAACTGCCCCATGATCGTGCGGCCGGTGGTCTCGAGCCAGGCCCAGGTGCGCTCGAGGAACGCCTCGCGGCCGATCTCCTGCCGCGTCGTGCCCTCGGCGATCAGCTGCTTCTCGACCACGTTCTGGGTCGAGATCCCCGCGTGGTCGTAGCCGGGCTGCCAGAGCGTGTCGAACCCGCGCATGCGGTGCCAGCGGATCAGGCAGTCCTGCATCGAGCCGTTCAGCGCATGGCCCATGTGCAGCTCGCCGGTGACGTTCGGCGGCGGCACGCAGATCACGAACGTCTCGTCGGACGCGCGCGCCTGCGCCTGCCTTGTAGAGGCCCTCTGCCTCCCACGTCTGCTGCCAGCGCCGCTCGACGCCGTGCGGGTCGTACCGCGTCTCCATCGGACCGACCATCCTACGCGGGCCCTCGATCGGGCCCGGCGGGAGCGCTACAGGCAGGTCTCTTCGGCGAGCTCCTCGGGCTGCTCGAGCTGCTCGTGCGCGCGCCGGCCGAGGTGACGAGCGTCGGCTTGAGGTTCTTCTCGATCGTCTCCTTCGTGATCACGCACTTGGTCACGTCCTTGCGCGACGGAAGCTCGAACATCACGTCGAGCAGCGCGTTCTCGATGATCGAGCGCAGGCCGCGGGCACCGGTCTCGCGCGTCAGCGCCTTGTCGGCCACCGACCACAGCGCGTCCTCGGTGAAGTGGAGGTCGATGTGGTCGTAGTTGAAGAACCGCTGGTACTGCTTGACGAGCGCGTTCTTCGGCTCGGTGAGGATCTGGACGAGGTCCTCGCGCTTCAGCTGATGCACTGCCGAGAGCACCGGCAGCCGGCCGATGAACTCGGGGATCAGGCCGAAGTTGAGCAGATCCTCGGGCATCACCTGCGCGAGCAGCTCGGCGCTGTCGGAGTCGCGCTTCGACGAGATGTCGCGGCCGAAGCCGATCGCGTTCTTGCCGACGCGCTTGGCGATGATCTTGTCGAGGCCGGCGAACGCGCCGCCGCAGATGAAGAGCACGTTCGTCGTGTCGATCGAGAGGAACTCCTGGTGCGGGTGCTTGCGCCCGCCCTGCGGCGGCACCGAGGCGACCGTGCCCTCGAGGATCTTCAGGAGCGCCTGCTGCACGCCCTCGCCCGAGACGTCGCGCGTGATCGAGGGGTTGTCGGCCTTGCGCGCGATCTTGTCGACCTCGTCGATGTAGATGATCCCGGTCTCGGCCTTCTTGATGTCGAAGTCGGCCGCCTGGATCAGCTTCAGCAGGATGTTCTCGACGTCCTCGCCGACGTAGCCGGCCTCGGTGAGCGCGGTCGCGTCGGCGATCGCGAACGGGACGTTCAGGATCCGCGCGAGCGTCTGGGCGAGGTGCGTCTTGCCGCAGCCGGTCGGGCCGAGCAGCAGGATGTTCGACTTCTGCAGCTCGACGTCGCCCTCCTCGGCGCCCATCTGCACGCGCTTGTAGTGGTTGTAGACGGCGACCGACGAGCGTGCGCTTCGCCTCTTCCTGCGAGACGACGTAGTCGTTCAGCTGCGTGTAGATCTCCTTCGGGCGCGGCAGGTTGTCGAGGTCGAGCGTCGAGGGAGTCGTGAGCTCCTCGTCGATGATCTCGTTGCAGAGATCGATGCACTCGTCGCAGATGTAGACGCCGGGGCCGGCGATCAGCTTCTTGACCTGCCGCTGCGACTTGCCGCAGAAGCTGCAGAGAAGCTGTTCGTTTCCGTCGCTCGGACGCGCCATGTCGCTCCTCTCTCGGCAGACGGCAGCGCCGGCTTAGGCTGCCGCCTCCGCGCGCGCCACGTCGCGATGCGTGATCACGCTGTCGATGATGCCGTACTCGACGGCTTCCTCGGGGCTCATGAAGAAGTCTCGTTCCATGTCGCGGGAAACATCCTCGATGCTCTTGCCGGTGTGACTCGGCGTAGATCTCCTCCAGGCGGCGCTTGAGGCCGATCACCTCCTTCGCCTGGATCTCGATGTCGGTGCCCTGCCCCTGGAACCCGCCGGACACCTGATGGATCAGGATTCGCGAGTTCGGCAGCGACATCCGCTTTCCTTTCGCGCCGCCCGCGAGAAGCAGCGAGCCCATGCTCATCGCGATGCCGACGCAGATCGTCTGCACGTCGGGCTTGATGAACTGCATCGTGTCGTAGATCGCGAGGCCGGCGTACACCGAGCCGCCCGGCGAGTTGATGTAGAGGAAGATGTCCTTGTCGGGATCGTCGGACTCGAGATGGAGCAGCTGGGCGATCGTGAGGTTCGCGATCTGGTCGTCGACCGGCGTCCCGAGGAAGACGATGCGCTCGGCGAGCAGGCGCGAGTAGATGTCGAAGGCGCGCTCGCCGCGCGAGGTCTGCTCGACCACCATCGGGATCAAGGGCTCATGCGGGCCCCCGAAGGGACGTGCCCACGGTCGACGCATCTCATACGCTCACTCCTTGTCGACCGGGGGTCCACAGTCTTCTTCTCCGGCGGACACGTCCTCTTCCTTGCCGGGCGTCCAGATGCTCTCGCGCGCCTCGGCGAGCTCGGGCGAGATCGGCTTCACCTCGGCCGCGATCCGGTCGGCCGCGCGTCGCGCAGGCGCAGGTCGTGGCGGATCCGGTCGGCGCCGCCTGCCTCCATGAACTCCTCGATGTCCTCGTCGCTCTCACCTTCGTCGCGCAGGTCGGCGCGAACGTCGTCGTCGGAGACCTCGATTCCGAGCTTGTCGGCGACGCCTTCGAGCACGAGCTCGCGGCCGATCGAGTGCGCGGCCTCGACGCGGAGCGCGCTGCTCGAGCTCGGCGCCCGACATCCCCATCATCCTGCAGGTAGGCGCCGGCGTCGATGCCCTGCGTGACTCGAGCTGGCGCAGGAAGCGCGTTGATCAGCTCGTCGCGTGCGCACTCGACGACGAGCCCGGCGGGCTCGACCTTCGGAGGCCTTGAGGAGCTCGTCGACGGCGGCGACGCGGAACCGGCTCTCGGCCTCCTCGCTCGAGCAGGTCGCGGATGCGCCCGACGATGTCGGCGCGCAGCTCCTCGAGCGTGTCGAACTCGGACGCGGCGCTGGGCGAGCGTCGTCGTCGAGCGGCGGCAGCACCTTCTCGTGGAGCTCCTTGAGCGTGATCGTCGCGCCGCGCGTCGAGCCGTCGTCGAGCTCCCATGCGATCTCCTCGCTCTCGCCGGGCGAGAGGCCGCGGATCCCGTCCTCGAGCTCGTCGACGAGGCGTCCGGCGCCGAGCTCGACGACGTAGTCGCGCTGCCGAGGGCCCGTCCTCGGAGAGCATGTCGACGACGGCCACGTCGCCGTGGCGGGCCGGCCGGCCCTCGACCGGGCTGAGGCGGCGCGACCATCGACTGGAGCACCGAGAGCTGGCTCTCGACGACCTCGTCGGGGACCTCGAGCTCGAGCTTCGCGCACCTCGAGCTTCGTCCAGTCGGCCGGCTCGCGGCGCCCTGAACCGGGAACTCGGCCTTGAAGCGTCCAGCTCTCGTCGGCCGTCGTCGGCAGCTCGTAGTCGTAGTCGGGGCTGCTCGGTCGGGCCGCAGGCGGTTCGTGCGCGCGGCGCTCCAGAACCAGCTGCCGATGTGCGACTCGACCGCCTCCGAGTAGAGGCGCTCCTTGCCGATCCGTGAGACGAGCACCTGCTCCGGCACCTTCCCGGCGCGGAACCCGGGAACCTTGACGCGGTCCGCGAGGTCGTGCGTCGCGTGCTCGACGGCGTGGTGGACCTCGCCGGCCGGCACCTCGACCGTCAGGCGAACGCGGTCGCCGTCGAGCTGCTCGAGCTGGGCCTCCATAGGCGGAGTCATTGAATCAGAGTGAATCGGTCTGCCGCTCTTTGCGCGTCCGACCGTCGTACTACGTTCGCCGGTCGATGGAGATCGAAGCAGCGATCCGCGGCACGCCGCACCCACAAGGCCTACGAGCCGCGAGCCCGGTCGACCGCGAGACCGTCGAGGAGCTGCTCGAGCTCGCGCGCTTCGCGCCGAACCATCACCTGACCGAGCCGTGGCGCTTCCGCGTGATCGGCCCCGAGACGTTCGCGCGGCTCGTCGCCGCCGGCGAGCGCTCGGAGGAGGAGAAGCTCGGCCGCGCCCCGACGCTCGTCGTCGCGAGCGCCAAGCTGACCGGCGACGAGCACCAGAACGCGGGAGGACCTGCTCGCCGACCGCCTGCGCCGTCTACATCGTCCTCCTCGCCGCGCACGCGCGCGGGCTCGCCTCGTACTGGCGCACGCCGGCGCTCTTCGAGACCCCGGCCGGCCGCGCCGCGGTCGGGCTCGAGGACGACGAGGAGTTCGTCGCCCTGATCCACCTCGGCCGGCCGGCCACCGCGCCCGCCGGCGAAGGAGCGCAAGCCGCTCGCGGAGTACGCGACGTTCCTTCCCTAGAGCCCGTGCCGCTGGCGCGATCGCGGCCAGCGCTTCGAGGTCAGTGCGGGCGAGAGGAATCGAACCTCCAAGGGCCGAGGCCCACCGGGACCTAAACCCGGCGCGTCTACCAGTTCCGCCACGCCCGCAGGCACCGATGATCGTAACGCTCCGCTGCGGAGGCCGCCGCCGTGACACTTCCGCGTCGTCTACACCGCCTGCCGCGAACCTGCCCACAAGCGTTTTTCGACCGCGGTTGCCTGGGATCGAAAGCCTGACTGCCGCCCGCCTCGGCCGCACGCTCCCGGGTCAGCGCGTCTTCGCGAAGCGGCGAACGGCGGCGACGAGCTCCTGGCGCTTCGCCTCGATCTCGGCCTCGTCCCCGGAGGCGAACGCCCCCGCGACGCAATGCTCGACGTGGCGGTCGAGCAGCTCCAGCGCGAGCGACTCGAGTGCGGTGTCGATCGGCGGAGATCTGGGTGAGGATGTCGATGCAGTAGCGGTCCTCGGCGACCATGCGCTCGACGCCGCGAACCTGCCCCTCGATGCGGTGGAGCCGCTTGACCAGCGCCTCCTTGCCCGCGCTGTACCCGGGAGCTCGGCCGCTCGCGCCGGCGCTCATGCACCGCACGCTCCTGAAGCGACCTGAGCCGCAGCGAGTTCCCGACGACGAGCAGGCTCGAGGCCGCCATCGCCGCGGCGGCGACGATCGGGGTCACGACTCCCGCGATCAGCAAGCGGAATCGCCGCAAGGTTGTAGGCGAAGGCCCAGCCGAGATTCCACTCGATCGTCCGTAGCGTCGCCCGCGCGAGTCGCGATCGCATCGACGGCGGCTCGAGCAGATCGCCCGAGACGAGCGTCACGTCGGCCGCCTCGATCGCGATGTCGGTGCCGGTCCCGAGCGCGAGGCCGAGGTCGGCGCGCGCAAGCGCGGCGGCGTCGTTGATGCCGTCGCCGACCATCGCCACCACGCGGCCCTCCCGGCTGAGGCGATCGATCTCTGCCGCCTTCCCCTCGGGTGAGACACCCGCCAGGACGTGCGCGATGCCCACCTCCTCGGCGACCGCCCGAGCGGCGAACCTCGTCGTCGCCGGTGAGGAGCAGCGAGGAGAGACCGAGAGCCTTGAGCTCGCGGACGGCCTCGGCGCTCGAGGGCTTGACCCGGTCGCGGAGGGTGAGCGCGGCCCGAGCCACGCCGCCCCATGCGACCTCGATCCGGGTGCCGGCCCGCCCGATCGAGACCTCGATGCCGTCGACGACGCCGGTCACTCCGGCACCGGGGCGATTTCGGAACCCGGTCACGGCCGGCAGCGGGCCAAGCTCGGCCCGAGCCGCCTGCGCCACGGCCGCCCGACCGGATGCTCCGAGGCCGCCTCGACCGCCCCCGCGAGCCGAAGCACTCGGCCTCGGGAGGAGCACCGTCGAGGAGCTCGACGCCGTCGAGCTCGAGCGACGCCCTCGGTGATCGTGCCGGTCTTGTCGAGGACGATCGTGTCGACACGTCGCGTCTGCTCGAGCACCTGTGGCCCGCGAACCAGCACGCCGAGCTGAGCGCCCCGCCCCGAGGCCACCATCAACGCAGTCGGAGTCGCGAGCCCCAGGGCGCAGGGGCAGGCGATGATGAGCACCGAGACCGCGGCCGTGAACGCGGCTCCCGCCCCGCTTCCGAACGCGAGCCGGCCGCCGAGCGTGAGGAGCGAGAGCGCGATCACGACCGGTACGAACACGGCCGAGACACGATCGGCGAGTCGCTGAGCGCTCGCCTTCCCGGACTGGGCCTCGTCCACGAGCCGGGCGATCCTGGCAAGGACGGTCTCCGACCCGACGCGCGTCGCGCGGGCGACGATACGGCCGTCGAGGCTCGACGGTCCCTCCGGTGACCGCGTCACCGATCCCGGCCGCCACCGAGGCCGGCTCGCCGGTCAGCATCGAGCCGTCGATCGAGGTTGAGCCTTCGACCACCTCGCCGTCGGTCGCGACCTTCTCGCCGGGCCCGACGACGAAGAGCTCCCCGATACCGAGCTCTGCAATCGGCACGAGCTCCTCGTGGCCGCCGCGCAGCACCCGAGCCTCCTTGGCACTCAGCCCGGCGAGAAGCCGGATCGCCTGGGACGAACGGCGACGGGCCCCCGCCTCGAGTGCCCGGCCGAGGAGGACAAGGGTCGTGACGACGGCCCCGACTTCGAAATAGGTGCCCGTATGGAGCCCGGCGGCGAGCACGACCGTCGACCACGTCCAGGCCGAGAGCGAGCCGATCGAGACGAGCGTGTCCATGTTGGCGCTGCCGCGCCGCACGCCCGCGAACCCGGTGCGGTGCAGCTGGCTCCCCGCGACGAAAACGACGGGCGCCGAGAGCCCGAGCGCCACCCACTCCCAGCCGCCGAATCGCGCCCCGGGCGCCATCGCGAGCACGACCACGGGAACTCGTGAGGGCGACCGCGAGGATAAGCCGCCACGAGAGAGCGGCGTCTTCGTGCCGGTGCCCCGCGGGACCTTTAGCGAGCCGCGCGCCGTACCCGATCGATTCCACCGCTCCGATCAAGCGCTCCACTTCGAGGGGGCCGGAGATGTCGACGGTTGCTTGCTCGGTCGCCAGGTTGACGCTCGCTTCCACCCCGTCGAGCCGGTTGAGGCTCCGCTCCACAGCCGCAACGCACGAGGCGCAGGTCATTCCGTCCACGTCCAGCCGGACTCGGCTCGCGGTCTCGGGAATCGTCGTTTCCATATACCCCAGCAGGGTATCAGCGCCGCTAGCGCGAGCCGTTACCCTTGAGACTCGCGCCCGTAGCTCAGGGGACAGAGCGGCGGCCTTCTAAGCCGATGGACGGAGGTTCGAATCCTCCCGGGCGCATCTCGTCCGAGCCGAGGCCGAGACGCTTTGCCGGCCGGCCGAGCGTGGTGCCCTGGATCGTCGTCGAGACGAGAAGGCCCGTAACGACCGCGCTGACGCACACGCCGACCGTGCTGAGGAGCGTCGCGGGCACCACGACCTCTCGAAGCCGCCGCCACGAGGTCTGCAGGCCGCCTTCGTAGAGGATCAGCGACAGCCCAACCGTGCCCGCCTCCCGCGCGAGCCTCGCGTCGTCGAAGGCGATCCCCCCGGGCCCGTCCGAGCCGAGCAGCATTCCGAGCCCAAGGAACGCAACGAGCACCGGCAGCCCTGTGCGCGCCGCCCCGAGGGCGAGCACGACACTGGCCGCCAGGATCGCGCCGACGACGAGAAGCAGCAGGCCTTCATCCACCCCGCCCATCTTGGCTGCGGACGGGAGGCGACCCGCGACCGGCGCCTAACCGCTAGCCGGCGGAGGACCGCCACCGCCCGGCCCCTGCCCCCCACCTACTCCGACTCCCGCGGGCGTCGCGCTCGGGTTGACGCCGAGCGTGATCGTGCCGAGGTACCCGTCCGAGACCGCGCTCCCGAGGCGCGTCAGCTTCAGCACCGACTTGGCACCGCCCTGGTCGGTGTAGACGCCGTCGGCCGGGTCGAGAACTCGCGCGGCCGTATCGGACGAGTAGGCGGCAACCCCGTACACCTGGGTGCTGATCGCATCGCTGAAGAAGAGCTGGCCTGTATGCGAAACGTGGCCGCCCTTGTAGTTCGTGCCGCTTCTCGACCCGCCTATGTGCACCTTCAGATGGATGTGAGTGGCACGGCCCGCGTAATGGCCCGGGTAGATGGTGGTGAACTCGGCGAGGCCATTCTCGTCGGTGAACTGAACGCCCCTCAGCCAGGTCTGGCCGACCGTGTTCTCGACCGACTCGTCCGAGTAGACGCCGCTCGCGTCGCAATGCCAGATGTCGCAGGCCGCGTTCTCGATCGGCTTGCCGGTCTTCGAGTTCACGATCGTCGTGCGGAGTGTGAGCGGAACGCCCGGGCGGCCGAGGGTGATGTCCTTGCGGATCTTCTCGATCGCGACGTAGTACGGGCCCTCCTCTTGCTCGGGCGTGAGGCTGAACGCAGCCGCCCCCGCAGCGACCGCCGCAGTGCTACTGAACCCGGCAAGCGCACGGCCGGCGCCGAGTGTCCCGCCTGCGGCGATCGCCCCGCCGAGCAGGCCGGCGTCGCGGAGAAGGCGCCTCCGCGTCAACCCGCCGTTCGCTTCGTCGTCGCTACTCATGTCGTCTCCCTTCGCCGGCGCCCGGCCGGATCGATAACTGGTACCCGGGACGGTGCCCGCGCAGCTGGAGCACAACCTGTGAGCAGGCTGGGAGTCAGCTGAGAACGCCGCGGCCCGCGGGCGGCCGGGCACCTCGGAAGGTCTAGGGTCCAGGCATGACGACGGCAGTCCCGGCTCGGGTCAAGCCTCTCTTGCGCGGCGTGTTCCACGAGGTGGGCTTCTATCTCGCCGTCGTGCTCGCGTTCCCGCTCGTCCTCACGGCAGAGCCGGGCAAGGCGCGCATCTCGGCGATCGTCTTCTCGACCTGCCTGATCGGGTGCTTCGGCGCCAGCGCTCTCTACCATCGCCCCACCTGGACGCCGCGGGTCCGGTCGTGGCTTGCACGCCTCGACCACGCCGGCATCTATCTGCTGATCGCCGGGACCTACACGCCCTTCGGGCTGCTCGTGCTCTCGCGGAACTGGGCGATCCCGGTGCTCGCGATCGTCTGGACCGGGGTCGCGATCGCGATCGGGCTCAAGCTCTGCTGGCCTGGGGTGCCGAAGCGCGTCTCGGCGGCGATCGCGGTCGCACTCGGCTGGGTCGGGATCGCGGCCGTCTCGCAGCTCTTGAAGCTGCCCGATCCGGCTCTCGCGCTCGTCTTCCTGGGCGGGCTCGCCTACACGGTCGGCGCCGTCGCCTACGCGCGCAAGCGCCCCGATCCGATCCCGCTCGTGTTCGGCTACCACGAGGTGTTCCACGTGCTGACCCTCGTTGCGGCCGGATGCGACTATGCCGCGATCGCGTTCTACGTCCTTCCCCGCGGCTGAAGCGCCACGCTCCCGCCGGCCACTGCGGCCGGCAAGCGCTGGATTCGGTACAACCAGAACGGTGACGCATCCCTTCCTCTCACTGACCGAGGACGACCGCTCGACGATGTTGCAGGCGATCGGCGTCGCCTCGGTCGACGAGCTCTTCCGTGAGCTTCCGGAAGGCGTTCGGTTCGCGGGACGGCTTGCTCTGGAGCCCGCGCTGTCGGAGCCCGAGGTCGTCGCGCATCTCGAGCAGCTCGCCTCGCGGAACGTTCACACGGGGGCCGAGCTCTCGTTTCTCGGTGCCGGCGTCTACGACCACTACGTGCCGGCGGTCGTCGACGCGGTGCTGCAGCGCGGTGAGCTCCTGACCGCCTACACCCCGTATCAGGCGGAGATGAGCCAGGGCATCCTGCAGGCGATCTTCGAGTACCAGACGGCGATCTGCGAGCTGACCGGCATGGACGTCTCGAACGCCTCCGGCTACGACGGGACCACTGTGGCCGCCGACGCCTGCTTCCTCGCGAAGCAGGCGACCGGGCGAACAAAGGTCGTCGTCTGCGAATCCGTGAGCCCGCAGGTACGCCAGGTGGTGAAGACCTATGCGCCGGGGTTCGGCCTCGAGGTCGTCGAGGTTCCACACCGGGGCGGCGTGACCGATCCCGACGAGCTGCGCGCGGCCGCCGAGGGTGCGGCCTGCGTGATCTTCCAGCAGCCCAACTTCTTCGGCTGCCTGGAGGCGGCGCCGGAGCTCGCGGCGGCGGCCGCCGAGCAGGGCGCGCTACCGGTGGCGCACGTCGATCCGCTGTCGCTGGGCGTGCTCGAGGCGCCCGGCAACTACGGGTGCGCGATCGTGATCGGCGAAGGGCAGCCTGCCGGGAACTACCAGTCGTTCGGTGGCCCCCACTACGGCTTCATCGCCTGCCGCTCCGACCTGACCCGGCGGATGCCGGGACGGATCGTCGGCGAGACGGTCGATGCCGCGGGCGCACGCGCATTCGTCCTCACCTTGCAGACCCGAGAGCAGCACATCAGGCGCGAGAAGGCCACCTCCAACATCACGACCAACCAGACGCTGCTCACGATCGCGGGGCTCGTCTACCTGACCTGGCTCGGGCCCGCCGGCCTGGTGGAGATCGGCGAGACCTGCATGAGCCTCGCCGAGTACGCGAAGGACCGCCTCGAGCTGCCGCTCGCGTTCCCGGAGCAGGCGAACTTCAAGGAGCTCGCAGTCAAGGTCGGACGCGACGCACGAGAGGTCGTGCGCGAGGCCAAAGCCCAGGGGGTCCACCCGGGATACGCCCTCGGCCGCGACTATCCCGGGCTCGAGGACACGCTGCTCGTCTGCGTGACCGAGAAGCGGACGGTCGAGGAGATCGATCGGCTCGCCGAGGTGCTGAACCGATGAGGCGGGACCGCTCGTGAAGCTGATCTACGAGCGCTCTCAGTCGGGCCGGCGTGCCTCCAGCCTGCCGCGGCACGGCCTCGGCCGGGTCGCAGTTCCGGAGGGCCTTCGCCGTTCGAGCCCTCCGCGCCTTCCCGAGGTGAGCGAGCCCGAGGTGATGCGGCACTTCACCGAGCTCAGCACGCGCAACTTCGGCATCGACACCGGGCTTCTACCCGCTCGGGTCGTGCACGATGAAATACAACCCGCGCGTGAACGAGCGGCTCGTGGGGCTGCCGGGCTTTCGCGACCTCCATCCCCTGCAGGAGGAGTCCTCTGCGCAGGGCGCGCTCGAGCTGATGTGGCGACTCCAGGAGATCCTGAAGGAGGTCTGCGGCCTCGACGCCGTCTCGCTGCAACCTGCCGCCGGCAGCCAGGGCGAGCTGACCGGATTGATGCTGATGCGCGCGTACTTCGACGACCGCGGCGAGTCCGAGCGGCGCGAGGTCGTGATCCCCGATACCGCACACGGCACCAACCCGGCGAGCGTGGCGATGGGGGGATTCGAGCTCGTCGACGTCCGCACCGACGCCCGCGGGAACATCGACGTCGAACGACCTGCGGTCGAAGGTCGGCCCGAGGACGGCCGGGCTGATGATCACGAACCCCTCGACGCTCGGGCTGTTCGACGAGAACATCGAGGAGATCGCCCGGATCTTCCACGAAGCAGGCGCGCTCATGTACTTCGACGGCGCGAACCTGAACGCGATCTGCGGTATCTCCCGCCCCGGGGACATGGGCTTCGACATCGTCCACATGAACCTGCACAAGACGTTCTCGCAGCCGCACGGCGGCGGCGGGCCGGGCGCAGGCCCGGTGGCCGTCTCGAGCCGGCTCGAGCCGTTCCTGCCCGTTCCGGGCATCGTCCGCGACGGCGAGGTCTTCGCACTCGACTACGACAGGCCGAAGTCGATCGGCCGCGTGCGCGGGCACGCCGGCCCGTTCGGTGTCTTCGTTCGCGCCTACGCCTACCTCCGCATGTACGGCCCGGAGCTCCGCGAGATGTCCGAGCTGGCGGTGCTCAACGCCAACTACGTGCTTTCGAAGCTGAAGGACGCCTACGTGCTTCCCTTCGAGCGGCTGTGCATGCACGAGTTCGTGCTCTCGGCGCAGAGGCTGAAGAGCGAGTACGGCGTCTCTGCCCTCGACGTCGCCAAGCGCCTGATGGACTACGGCTTCCATCCACCGACGATCTACTTCCCGCTGATCGTGCCGGAGGCCCTGATGATCGAGCCGACCGAGACCGAGACGCGCGAGACGCTCGATGCCTTCTGCGAGGCGATGCTGGCGATCGCGCGCGAGGCCGCCGAGGACCCGGAGCTCTCTCATGCCGCGCCCCACAACCGTCCGGTTCAGCGCGTCGACGAAGTCCTGGCGGCGCGCCGGCTCGTCCTCAAGTACGACTTCGGCGAGAGCGACACGCCCGTCTCAGAGCCGGCACCCGTTTAGCTTCGGAACCGGATCTTCGGGCATGATCGGCGTCGTGGCGCCGCGCGAAACGGACCTGTCCCGCCGGCTCGCCGTCGCGCGTGGCGACGAGCCCGCGGACCTCGTCGATTCGAGGCGGCCGCGTCCTCTGCGTCTTCACGCGCGAGTGGCTCGAGTCCGATGTCGCGATCGTCGACGGGACCGTTGCCGGACTCGGCTCCTACGAGGGGCGCGAGACGATCGACGCGGCCGGCCGCTACCTCGTGCCCGGCTTCATCGACTCGCACGTCCACATCGAGTCGACCAAGCTCCTGCTCGACGAGTTCTCGCGGCTCTTGCTGCCGCTCGGGACGACGACGATCGTGGCCGACCCGCACGAGATCGCGAACGTTCTCGGCACCGACGGCGTCCACTGGCTCCTCGACGCCTCTGCCGCCCTGCCGCTCGAGATGTACTTCATGGCGTCCTCGTGCGTTCCGGCCTCACGGTTCGAGTCGCCCCGGCGACGAGCTGACCACCGGCGATCTCGAAGGTCTGCTCCGCCGCCGGCGCATGCTCGGGCTGGCCGAGATGATGAACTTCCCGGGCGTCGTTGCGAGCTCGGAGCCGGAGCTCGCCAAGCTTGCGCTTGCGAGCCATGTCGACGGCCACGCGCCGGGCCTCGCCGGAAAGCCCCTGAACGCCTACGCCGCAGCGGGGATCCGGTCTGATCACGAGGCGGCAACCGCCGACGAGGGGCGCGAGCGGCTCCGCGCCGGGATGTGGCTCCTGATTCGCGAGGCCTCGGGCGCACGCAACCTGCGAGGCGCTGCTTCCGCTCGCGCTCGAGTACGGTCCGCACCGGATCGCGTTCTGCACCGACGATCGCGAGCCCGAGCACATCGCCGAGGACGGGCACATCAACGCGATCGTGCGTGACGCGGTCGCACTCGGCCTCCCGCCCGTCGATGCCCTCGTGATGGCGCTCGATCAATCCGGCCGTCTATCACGGGCTCACGCCATCTCGGCGCGATCGCACCCGGCTACCAGGCAGACATCAACTTGCTTCCGGACCTCGAGTCGTTCATGCCCGAGCGGGTGCTGAAGCGCGGGCGGCCTGTCGGTGAGATCGCTCCGGTCGCCGTGCCCGCCTGGGCGAGGGGAACTGTGCACGTCGCCCCGATCGGCCTCGACGACCTGCGTATCCCCTGGCAGGGCGGAATGGCCCGCGTGATCGGGCTCGTCCCGGACCAGATCATCACGACCTCCCTACTCGATCAGCCTGCAGTCAGCGAGGGCTTCGCGGTCGCCGATCCGTCCCGTGACCTTGCGAAGGTGGCGGTCTTCGAGCGCCACCGGGAGACGGGGCGCGTCGGCCTCGGCTTCGTTCACGGATTCGGACTCGAGCGTGGCGCTTTCGGCTCGACGGTGGCCCACGACGGCCACAACCTGATCGTCGTCGGCGTCGACGACGAGGCGATGCTCCGCGCAGCCGAACGGCTTCGCGAGCTCGGCGGCGGGATCGTCGTCACCGGCGAGGGCGTCGAGGCCGAGCTGCCCCTACCGGTAGCAGGGCTGCTCTCCGACCGGCCGCTTGCAGAGGTGCTGGCGGCCAGCCGGGAGGTCGGGAGACGCACTCAGAGCGCTCGGGGTCACCCACCGCCAGCCCGTGCAAATGCTGGCGTTCCTGTCGCTCTCGGTGATCCCGTCGCTGAAGATCACCGACCGTGGTCTGATCGACGTCGACCGGTTCGAAATCGTCCCGCTCGCGGTCTGACGACCGTCAGGCGAAACGCGCCGTCCGCACACGGATACGATGTGCGGCGCGCGGTGGCGGTAGCTCAGTTGGTAGAGCCCCGGGTTGTGGTCCCGGTGGTCGCGGGTTCGAGTCCCGTCCGCCACCCTTTGGCACGGCTGATCGGCAAGGCCCCGTAGCTCAGCGGACAGAGCGGCAGCCTTCGAAGCTGCGCGCGGTGGTTCGACTCCACCCGGGGCCATCAGGCACGGGGGAGAACTCCGGTTCTCCCCCGTGTGCCCCCACTCCGACATCTTTCATTCGCGGTGTGGGCGAGCCGGCATCGTCCGGCTCGTCGCACCCGAGGGCGGCGCTAGCGGAGCCCATTGCTGGTGAGCCCAGCGCGGCGAAGAACGGCCGCGACGAAGCCGGGGCGTAGAGGCAGTCGCACCGATGGAGAGTGGTCGTGTGCGGCGCGGTCTGGCGAGAGAAGCGGGTGGCGGGAATCGAACCCGCATGATCAGCTTGGAAGGCTGGAGCTCTACCATTGAGCTACACCCGCGAGGCAGTCCGTAGCCTAGCCCGGGCGGCAGACTCGTCAGTGAAGGCAGCCGACGACGAGCGCGAGGTCGCTATCGCTCGGATTCAGATGCCAGAGGGTGACGGCGTTGTTGTAGCGGCGCAGAAGGTCGGCGAGATTGGTGCGGACGTTCGGTAACGCGAACCGCTGGTAGGCGAGCTGGAGCTGCTTGCCGTCCGTTTGTGTCTCACCGAACACGATGGTCACGGCGTTGTCGGCGAGACGGCTGATGAACGCTCCACCCGTGGCCGTCTGGGCGACGAAGTCGAGCTTGCCACCGACCTTGGCCCCGCGCTGGAGGAGGCAAGTCTTGGTACCGGCGATCGAGTAGGTCTTCGTGCCTCCGCCGCATCCCGCCGTCGCCACGGCGAGGCCAATCGCGATTCCGGCAAGCGCAAAACGAGCCATCGACGCGCGCAGTCTAGTCGGGGGAACCCGGCCGGCCAGATAGGTGACACCAAAGCGAAACCCTCGTGTGGACAAGCTCAACTCAGAGGCGCGTCGTGCCGATCACCTGAAGGTGGCGAAGAAGAAATCTGCGAGAAGCACCGGAGCCGTCGCTGAGAAGAAGAACGCGAAGAAAACGCGCAAGGCTAAAGGCGTCCGCACTCGCTTGATCGTCGATGACGCCGTCACGATGCCGGACCTCCCAGCGCTGCGGGCAAGCGTCGGCAAGGGCTCACTTGCCGAGCACGTCCTCGAGTCGCTCGAGCTTGCGCTAGGCGAGCTTCAGCGCACCTACGGTGAGGTGGCGGCACTCGGCAAGTCGCTTGCTCTCGCACGGGAGCAGCTCGTCGAGCAGGAAGATGAGCTCGACGCGCTACGGGACCCGAGCTCGAGCTGAACGCCGTTTCGAGCTGAACGCCCACCCCGGCAAGGCACTCCGGGATGGGCCGGTCGCTATCTCGCCTTACGAGTTTTCCAGTAGCGCACTGCGAGCCTGACGGCACGCCTGAGCAGGTAGACCATGAGGGCGATCTTACGCCTATCCCCGCCCGGAGCTGTCGGCGGCTCGAGCACCAGGCGCCTCAAGCAAATGGCGCCGCGCGCCGATAGTCAACGCATGAATGACAGCGGCATCGATCGCCGCGACGGCGTCGATCAGCACGGTGACAACGACATGCGCAAAGGCGCCGACAGGCGCACGCACATCGACAGGCGAAACGGCCTCGCGGTGTTGCTCGCCGGCTGCCCGAGCTGCGGCAAGATCGCCCCGCCTCCAACCGAGATGCACCTTCAGGGCTGGCTGATCGTCGCGGACCAGGACGGGGTCAAGCTGATCGCCTGCCCCGAGCACCGGGCGCTCTACGAAGTGCACGACTAGCCGGACGCTCCGGTCGCTCTGCCGGGGGCAACGGATCTCTCCCGGTCGCCTTGCGGATGCCGCCGGCCCTCGTTGCCTGCCGAGCAGTATCGGTGGAGTGGTGCCGGCCGGGCACCGAACCTCGGCGATCCCGGGCCCGGCCGTCCCTGGGGATGATCGAGGAAGGGCAGCTTGGGCAGTAGCCTCTGGGTCGATGGAGCGCCGCCGGCGATCTTTCAGAGCAACCTCGGCGGCAGCTTTCGCAACCGGCGTGCGTCGGAGCCGATGATCAAGGCCGCACGGCTGCTCCTCGTCATTGCGGTCCTCGGGGCCTGCACCTTCACGCTCGCAGGCGGGGTTGCAGCGGCACCGGCGGCGGGGCCGCCGGCAGGGCTTACTGCGGCAGGGCGAACGCTCTGGAACTTCGAAGCGCTTCTTCGCCAGACCTTCGGCACGGGCTACAAGGGCTGCCTGGAATCGCTGAGTCGATACGTCGAGTCATTCACGAAGGACAGCTTCTGCGCCACCCATCCTTCGGCCGAGACGCAGTACTACTTCTTCGCCTTCGCTCATCCGACCGGCTCGGCGTTCCACCTTGTCGACCGCACGTTCCCGGCGGGGGCGTTCGGCAACTATCCGGCACCGATTCGTGTGTCGGGCGACTACGTGGCCTGCGACCGAGCCGGACGCACGTTCCTGATCTCGTACGGTGATGTGGCCGGTCTCTCGGCCAACCTTGCGTGCCTCGAGCCGAACTGACGGCCCGGCCCAATCAAGCTTCGCCGGCCCCTCGCCGTCCCGGCGACTGACCCGCGTTGTGTCCGCGGCCGGGAGGGCATCAGCTGCGTTGGCCGAACAGGGCGGTTAGTGCCCAACATCTTCCAGCCGGAGTTCGACGAGCCACGAGATCGGGAAGGATTTCGGGCGCGCCGCGCCCGCGTCGGCTACCAGCTCGGCACCGAACGCCTCGGTCTCAGCGTGTGGGAGATCGCGCCCGGGCAAGCCGCCTACCCATTTCATTTCCACCTCGGGGAGGAGGAGCTGCTCGTCGTCCTCACGGGACGTCCGAGCCTTCGCACCCAGGAGGGTTGGCGGGACCTGAGCGAGGGCGACGCCATCTCCTTTCTTCGTGGCCAGAGCGGCGCCCATCAGCTGGTGAACCGCAGCTCCGAGCCGGTGCGGTTTCTCGCCGTGAGCACGAACGGCGAGCTCGACGCCGTGATCTATCCCGACTCGAACAAGCTCGGCGTTGCCGAGCGACCACCAGGGGGCGGCGGCTTACGGAAGTACTTCAAGCTCGGCTCCGAGGTGGACTACTACGACAGCGAGACCCACGCCCCGCACTGACTGACCTCTCCCGCCTACGGGCCGGCATGGACGGAGATCCCCCGCCGTGATCGTGATCACCGTCGTCTCCTACGCGATCGTCGTTGCGCCGGCGTTGGCAATCGACACCCACTGCCGTACGAATCCGAGCGCTCCGCGCCGCGGCGGGTGAGCGCGCGGCGCCGACGAGTCGGGACGCCCGGATTCGAACCGGGGGCCTCCTGCTCCCAAAGCAGGCGCTCTAACCAGGCTGAGCTACGTCCCGTAGTGCCTGAGTTTGCCTATACAACAGTGATTCAGCCGACCCTGCCCCTTCAGGCACCGACGGGTCAGGGACGGCCTCAGGTGCGTTTGTGCCCATTCGTGCCCATTCGGGGCCTTGCATGAGGGCGTCGAGCTTGGCCCCGGTGTCGCGCTTGCGGCGCTCCAGACACTGACTGGAGTCATTCATGTCTTCACTGACAGCGCCTACGTCGAGAAGTGCTTCAACGAGAAGTGGCACGAGCGGTGGTTGCGCGATGGCTCCTGGAAGGGATCGAACGGCCAGGTCAAGAACCGAGACCTCTGGGAGCGGCTATTCGGTTTGGTATGGGACGAACCGCGAGCCGTAACCTTCACGTGGATCAAGGGCCACACCAAGCGTTATCCGAACAACAACCGGGTCGACGAGCTCGCGCAAGCGGCGGCACTCTCAACCGGCTGATCCCGGGCGCCCGGGGTGACTGGTCGCAAGCGTGCCCCGGTGTTAGCGACTGTCGCCGGTCAAGGCTTGTCGTAGACCTCGATGAGGTAGGTCTCTAGGTCGCTGTCGTCAGCGAGGGTCTGGATCAGTCCGCGGGATCCGCTTACCTTCGTTCCCCACAGATCCCAGTCGGTGTAAACAAACCACGAACGGTCGCTCGGCCAGATGTTCGTTGGCCCGGCATCGCTTCGGTCGTAGAGCGCCAGGATCTCGGATAGTGCGCCACGGTAGACAAGAAGCGGGTCTTCGTGATCGTTGACCTTGCCTGACGGTAGCCGCGCGACGAATATGTCGCAGGTCGCCTCGGGATCGGTCACAGCGGCGAGATCGTCACTCAGGCTTTCGAGTTGCTCTCGGTCGAGGCAACCTTCAGAAGGAGGCCGGATACTCACTGGCCAACTCTTGATTGGAAACGACTGATAGCCCGGCGGCTCGTCGATCGGGTCGCTGCCAAGGCGCTCTGCGAGTTCCTGCCATCTCAGCCGCCGCCAGCCCTGGCCAGGAGCCGCAGAAGGGCCCAACCCGCCGCCGATCAGGACTGCGCCATCCAAGACACCGGCAAGCTCTGGCGGGTCCTCGATCAGCCCAGCCGCCAGCTCGATTTTGCGCTCGTCGTCATAGGTCAGAGACTCCGGGAGCCGATCGGTTTCGTACATCGCGTGGAGGATCCAGACGCTCGCATCCCACCCGGCAACATCGAAGCCGACCCACTCGTTCCCGCCACCGGCAGCGGCGCGAATCCACTCTAAGGCCCGCTCAGCGTCCACTAACTCCACCGTCGAATCATTCACCAGGGCACAGGACGGCGGCGTGCCCCAGCGTGTCGGAGGACACGCCGATTTGAGTTCCAATAGGCTCGGGCCGTGACGAGCGACGAGCAGCTGGTTACGGAGGTTCTTCGTGCGGTGGCAGCCCTTCAAGCCAGGCTCGTCCACAAGGTCGTCGAGCTACGCGGCGTCTTCCCTGATCGGACCGCGAACGCTATCGAGTACGAGGTCGACTTCTTCGACAACCTAGCCCGGCGCGCGATTCGAGTAAGCGATGAAATCCCTCCGTCAACGCATCGGGCTAACGGGAGTTTCGAAGGCGTTGTCATCAGCGGTTCGATCGACGCGGAACTCCCCGACACGGAGGGCGTCGTGTGGGACATCACCTTGGAGCGACGCGGCAGTGGGTGGGTGGTGCATCGATGGCTCTACGCGTATGTGGCCGCTGACAAAGCTGAGTACATCGAAGGGAGGCGACAGATCCACATGGACTTTCCGGATGTTGAGGGGCCGACCTCTCACGCGCTGAGCGTGGTGCTGGGTCAGCTGACCGACGAGCTGCTCGGCGCACATGTTCCGTACCTCAATTGATTCCCGCGAGACAGGCTTCGGTTGCGCCAGCGTGTCGGAAGGACGCGTGAGCGCGTCGGCGCTCGGGTGGTGCGACTATCTGAGTTCGCCTATGCCGCGAGTTCAGTACTTCCTTCGTGTCGATCCGCCGCCGAAAGAGGGTGAAGCTCCTCGTGTGCCTCTCGGCCTCCGAGAACGAGTGCTTGAGGGACTTCGGTACCGATTCGATGCGCGCCCGCGCGACTACTGGGAGGCGATCGACATCACCTCCGCAAGGACAAGAAGGTTTCCCGAGGATTTCGATCGGATCAACGCAGAGGCCCACAGGCGGCTCGGTGAGATCCTCGATGAGATCGAGCCGGACTGGCGTCGGCATTACGTGCTGATCCCAGCGATCAGACGGAGGCACTAAGGCTTGCGCCAGCGAGTCGGAAGGACGCGTGACAAGTCACGTAGGAACTCCGGACTGGCAAGCCGTCTAGGCTGACGCTGTGCCGCGCTGGAGATTTGCCGCAGCCTGCGGACTCGTCCTTACCGCTGTGCTCGCTTGCGCTGCTGCGGCATGGGGGACGAACTCGAAGCCGCTACCCACGCTCTTCGGTCAAATACGTCTCGCGACATGGTCAAATGGCGATGGATCCGCTATTGCAGGCGGCCTGGATGGCACTGGCCGCGGGACGGACGAAGGCCATATTCGCTGGACCCAATGGTCGCGATCTGAGGCGATAGGCTCGGCAGTCTGGTGGGTCCGTTGCCTCAACGCACAGGGTTGCCCACGCACCTACACCCTTGACGGCAAAAAGACGTATCGAGTCATTGCGAATGACCCCATTAGAGGTCAGTTCCAGCACTTGCGAATCGGTGCGCTGTGTCTACTTACCCACAACCTGCCAGGTTGGGGGGATGAGGGATGGGTAGCCGTGAATTGCCGCACATGGCGACCGTCCGCGCCATAGTCGGCGGTACCGCGGTGGCTTGGGCCAGCGTGCGGCTATACACCCCGAGCCCGTGAAGGCCACCAAGTCGCGTGAGACTCTACCCACGCGCCGCGGCGGCGCTTGTCGCTAGGTAGGTGCTCAGGTTGAAAGTCACACAGCTCCACGTGAACGCGAGGCGTCGGCGTCGTCCAGTCCGTGCCGACATGACCGAGTTCGAGCACGAGGTAGCGACCTCTCACCTCCGAACCACTCACGGCTCCCGCTCCCGACGGCAGTATCAGTTCCTCATCTAGCGCGATCACTGCTGCGGGCTGTTGGTTTTGGCCGGGAATGAACGCACTGACGAGACCCACGTAGCCGTCAGCGTTCGCCGCCAGCCACTCGGGTTGCTGGTCGTATCCGCCACCGACAATCACGCGATCTCCGACTTTCACGTCGAGTCATTCTCGCGCTCAAGCGGGAGGACGCAAGGCTGTGCGAGCGTGCTTACGCTCGACCGGGCTTGCGCAGCGTTGCGGGGTCGGCGCCGTTGAGGATCGCCGCGACATAGCGGAGCGTCGCAGGATCGATGACCTTGAGCGGGACGCCTTGCTCGCGGGTGCTCTTCTCGACGTACGCCCGAACGCGGGCCATCCATTCTTCGTCCTTCACTCGCTCCCTCGCAGTGGTCACCCTGGTCTTACGTTGCCGCTGCCTCTTTGCGTCACAGCCCTGGATCGCCTGAGGATCGGGGTCGACACGGCTGATCCGTGGTCCTTCGCCGCGCTGTAAAGCCCTCTAAACCGCGGCGACGCCGAACTCGATGTCTTGGCCTGCCCGAGCGTCCACTGAATTTGAATCGCCGGAGAGCGCGTCGCGCGCTGGTGGCTCTCGAAGGTCGTTAGGTCTGGCGGGTCTCGGCGTCGAGGATCAGCTCGGAGGCTTTGAGGTCGAGGGCGAGGGCGATCGCCTCGACTGACTCAAGGGTCGCGTTGGTTTCGCCCCGTTCGATCTCGCCGACATGGGCGCGGTGAAGACCGGAACGCCGGCCGAGTTCCTCCTGCGAGACGCCTCGTTGTTGTCGGGCGTCCCTGACGGCGAGTCCGAAAGCCTGGTGGAGCGGCAGCGGCACGCTGCCCAGGCTTGCGATTGCCAACCCTCGGGTCTACTGGATATAACCAGAGCTAGATGAGAGCGCCGACGATGTCTTTCAGCTTCATCGGAGCGATGCGAGCGCCCCTCCTCGGCCCCGGGCCGGACTGTTAGGGGGACCCTGTGGGCGGCGGCGATGTCAAGGCGTGCCTGAGCCTCGCGGAGATACGACTCGGCCGCGGCGAAATCACCGATGCGATCAAGATGCTCGAACTCGCCCGCGAGCGAGCGCTCGGAAACCGCAATCTCCACGAGCTCCGCGCCGTCCAGAAAGCCTCGGAAGACGCGCAGCCCCTAGCGACCACCCATAAGGACGCGCAGGCTTCGGAGCGGCTCCTCTACGCGGTCCGGCAGAACATCGCGATGTACGAGCACCACGCCGGTACAAGCGCTGCCCCCGGCCCCAGAGCCGCAACAGGTTCGACGTCTGTCTCCCGACCGAAGCGTCGAAGTAGCCGCGCAGGGACGGTCGGCCTCACCGTCGTCGGGTTCGTCTCCGTCGTGATCATCGTGGGCGCGGCCGTAGGCCATCGTCATCACTCCTCGACCGACCCCGGCACTGCGGCCACGTCCGGCCAGACGACGCCGGGGGTACCGAAGGACGAAGCCGACGCCCGCAACTACATCCTGGCCCACGCAGCCGACGCTTACCGTGTCCGAGCGAACGTCAAGAACGTCGAGGACGACATCGGCGCTGCAGCCCAGGATGCAACCCAGAGCAACATCGACCAGCTTGCGATCGAGGCGCAGACCGCTCACGACGACATCGACGAGATCCGCGCCGACTTCACCACCAGCGATCTCTCGGGCGCTCTCGGCGATGCGGAGCTAAATGCGTTCAGTGGCGCCAACGACTTGAAGAATGCGATGGGCGCGATCGTCACCTGGACCGGCGACCCCAACCCCGCCACCCTCGCCTCCATGACCAGCCAACTCAGCCACGCCCGCAGCGAATGGAACAGGGGCGTGACGACAATCTGGCACACCGCGCGCCGCCCGAGCCCACCGACCGTCTAGCTCAAGCACAGGAAACTCGACGAGGGCGTGAGGGCGACCTCATTCGCGGTCCGCCACCGTTGCCAAACTCGCCATCTATGAGCGATTGGGTGAACGTAGTAACGACGTTGGGGTTGGTCGGGGCGACCGTTGGTCTCGTCTACGTGACGAGGCAGCTCGTTGGAGAGGCCCGTCTCTCGCGCGCCGACGCTGCCCTTGTTGAGGCCCGAGCTATCAGACCGAGACTTGCGTTCGACGCGATGGTTCTTGGTGGCAAGGTCGGCATGTTGCTAATCCGAAATGTGGGAAACGGACCGGCGTTCGATGTCGAGCTGACACTCCGGTTCAGACAAGACGGCAGCGACGAGACGCGCGGGTGGGCCGAGCCGAGCGTTGTCCCGGGCGAGAGTCACGAGCTGAACCTCCCGTCACCCGCACGCGAGGACATTGCCACTCTCGGTGAGCACCCGATCGTCGTCTACGTTCTCGGCTCGATGCGTGACCTTGACGGTCGAGTGTTGGCTGTGAGCGACACCTTCGACATGGGAGCTTGATGGAACCGTGTTCTGTCTTCCGGCGAGCGCGTCGCCGGAAGACGCAAGCTGCCGGATATCGATCCGCAGAAGTGGGGCTTAGTTCCCCGAGGCTGATCTCGACGTCATCCGTATCGATCGGACTTCTTCAGGAGCTTGAGGTTGAATCCCGCCCCGAGTCCGAAGAAGAGCGAGGCGACTCCGAGGAATCCCCGATCTTGGGCGATCTCCTGTGCGTAGTAGCGCGACTCAGACACCTGAGTCAGGGCGCCGTGATCATCAAGGTAGTAGCCGCGCCCATGCCTCTCGGGGTTCCCTCCTCCGAACATTGTGGGGAGGGAGAGAAGTACGAGAGCCGCCTCGGCTGCGTAGGCGGCGAGGATCGCCTGGGCTAGCCAACGGGGCACCGGCCAGGGCCAAAAGAATCGTCCCGACTCTTTCTTGAACCTCGCCCGTCCCATGAGATCGCGCCCCGCAAACACGGTTCGGAACTGGACCGGGAAGATCGCGACAAAGACTGCGATGACGACCCACTGTGGATAGAGCGGGTACGTCGCCACCACGCTTGCGAGGACGAGGGCAACGGCGGCGAAGGCCCCCAAAGAGCTGATCCCCAGCCAGACCATCGCGGCCGTCCTGCTTCGGGAAGAAGGAGCGCCGGTTGAAGGCTCACCAGGGTCGTCATGCACTTGTGTGTCCACGCACCCAGTATCGACCGCTACGGGTTCGACCGATACCCAAGCCTTGCGAGGACTCCCGTTCATTGGGCACCTTGGCCCAAATCGGGCCGAATCCGCCCGAATCCGCCCCTATTCGCACGTTGAGCCGCCCCGGCGCTTGGTGCGCTGAAACGGCTCAACGATGCGGTTTCTCAGGACATCAAGGGAGCGGCTCGGCCGTACTCCCAAAGCAGGCGCTCTAACCAGGCTGAGCTACGTCCCGTAGTGCCTGAGTTTGCCTATACAACAGTGATTCAGCCGACCCTGCCCCTTCAGGCACCGACGGGTCAGGGACGGCCTCAGGTGCGTTTGTGCCCATTCGTGCCCATTCGGGGCGTTGCATGAGGGCGTCGAGCTTGGCCCCGGTGTCGCGCTTGCGATCGAGGGCCTTGGTGTAAACCTCCAACGCGAGGGCGGCGCTCGGGTGGCCTGCCGCTGGGGAGGAGCGCTAGACCCGCCTTCTCCAGCTTCGCGTTGGCCCGCGCGATGGCCGGGGCGAGCACGTGCGATCGAACAGATCATCATCGACCGCGACAACCTGGACAGACATGCTGGTCAGCGCGGCCCTCTACGCCGAGACAGCGCTCAGACGCATGAAGCAGCAACTGGGATTTCCGGCTAGGCAAGAATGGGGATGTGATTGCGATCACCACCATTGCGACTGTCTTTGCCTGTCGACCTCAGACTGGGCTCGGCTCGATAGCCCTGGTGCGCGGTGGGGCGCTCCATCTGGTCGATATGTCGACGTGCCGTGACCGTGTGCTCGTCTCCCACGGGGTTGAGGCGCCGGTGCGGTTCATCGATGGAGGCCTGCGGGTCGAGTATGGGCGGGGCTGGGTGGTCTCGGTGAACGGCGCGCGGCTGCGTCGCCTCCCGTCGGCATCGGGCGCGCTTGTTTCTCCGGATGGCCGTCTGTCTGCGGCTGTACGGGTGAGTGGCCGTGGCAAGAACGCGAAGCAGTCGATCTGGATCACCGACAAGCGCACCGGCAAGTCGCATCTCGTGTACTCGTTGAGCGAGTATTCGAAGGTGATCGACAGCGACTCGCCAGGGCCGATCTGGCTGCAGCGCTGGTCGGGTGACGGCCGCTGGTTGTTCTTCGCGATCGACCCTGGAGGGTCGGGTTCGATCGCAGCAGACGGCCTCTGGCTCCGAGCCGTCTCGGTCTCCGGCGGTGAGACACGCCGGGTCGCGTTCATGCTCACAGACACCAACTACCTGAGCTGGTGCGGCGGCCAGCTCGTGGTGACGGCGGGAGGCGACCGCGTCGCGACCGACCAGAAGAGTCTCCTGGTCGCTGATCCTCCCGGCTGGCAGACGCGAAGACTCGCCGGGTCGGTGGACGAGTCATGGGGTGCGCTTGCCTGCGCGCCCGACCAGGAGTCACTCGTCGCGCAGGAACAACCATCGAGCAAGAATCCCGACTTCTGGGCCACGCACTGGGCACTCTGGAGCGTCAGCCTGAAAGGCACCGTTCGACGGCTCACCTCGCCGCCGAAGAACTACGCGGACGAATCGCCCCGGTTCTCGCCTGACGGGCGCTGGCTGCTGTTCGTCCGCTCCAAGAAAGGCGTCGGCAAGCTCTACGCGCTCAAGGGCGGCAAGCTGGTCGGGCCACTCTTGTCGCTCGGCTACCAGCTCGGCTACTACGGCCACCAGGACTGGTGGCAAAGAGCCGCCTGGTCGAACCGCACACAAGCCTGAGCGCCGGGTCGCCCTCATCACCATGGTTAAGTAGCGACGGCACCGCGATTGACCAGGGTGTGGCGTGCCGTGTTCTAAGCTGAGCCGCCCGAAGTCGTGAGGTTGGGTCGCCCTGACTGCGAGCGGCCGGAGGCGCGTTCCTCAAGTAGTGGTGGGCCCTGCCGATAGCGACGGTATGGCCAAACGCCTCGCTGCTCTCAACCTTCGCCTCTCCGGAGTGACGATGATCTGTTTCGTAGCGGCGTGCTCGGTTCCGGCTGCGCAGGCGACGACCGGTGTCGTCGACCAGTCGAACCTTCCCTCGTGGGGAGGCGGTTTCATCGTCGGATACGACGAAGATACGGGCGAGACGTTCACCCCGGCCGTCACGGGAACGATGACCGACGTCGCTTTCGAGATCCGCGATTTCGCGCCCAGCGACCCGCTGGTCGTCGAGGTCACCGAGGTCACCAACGGACAGCCGGATCTCTCCGAGGTCATCGGCAGCGGATCAGTTCCCGAGACCGAGGTGACTGGCTCTCAGGTGCTCGTCACGGTTCCACTCACGGTCGTACCGACATTGACTGCTGGGGTGTCCTACGCGCTTGTTCTCAGCTACCCGGGCTCCGGCGCCTATGTCTGGGATCTGGCGACAAACAGCTACGCGAACGGGGACGGCTTCGACTACTACGCAGGAGTCTGGTCTGACCTATTCGACGACTTCTCCTTCGCGAGCTACATGGTTCCGACGCCACCGCCCAGCCCGCCGGCGTTGAGCCTCTCAGCCCCGAGAGGCGCCTACTGCACGGTTGCTGGCAACACGAGTGATTCTGACGGCTTGCTCATGCCAGGTACGTTCGTGAACCTCGACGACGGTCAGGCCTGGACCGACTGGCACTACGAAGGCGCGAGCCCGGCCAGCTTCATCCAGGGTGAGGGCCTCACCTGTGACCCGCCCCCGACCGGATCCGTTCGCGCCGGCTTCGCGACCGAGTCCATGAACGTCGACCCGAACACGTACCCGTACTACACCGCCGCACCTTGAGTCGATTTCGGCCGGTTCTGTTGGGCGAAGGAGGCCACGCGGTGGTCTCGATGAATGCCTGCGGCCACGGTCGTGGAGGGTTTCATCCACCTAGCTAGCAGTCTCAACGCCAGCTTGACCGTCTCCTCCGAACGTTCCAAGCGGATCTCTAGGTGTGTTCGAGGGACTCGGTCGTGGGGTGATCCCTCGTCGAGCCACTCACCACGATCATCGAACACAGTTGCGTAATCCTCGACCTCCGCAGAGATCCCCGCTTCGTCGTCGATGCGTCTGAACTCCCAGATCGAGAACCCCCTGTCGAGTGCCCGTCTTCGCCCGTCGCACACCGGACGATCCTCGCGCGGCAGCGGCGTGATCCCGTCACCGAAGAACTTCGGCCACGAACTCTGCCGTTCGTTCGGGAGCGCGCCCTCCCAGGTTTCAACCTCTCCCTGGAAGGGCGCCTCTCGGTGAGACGGCTGGGGATCTGATCGGAGTCTCGGCAGATCTGCCTCGCAACCTGAGCCGATTGGCTCGTCGAGCTCGGTTTCCGCTCGATTCTGAGGCCGCCAAACGGATCCCCGTCATCTCTTGCCCACCCGAATCGTGAGCCCGGGTGGGACGCGGGCAGCCGTTACCGGATCGTCATTATTTCATTCTCATCACTCAATGATGTTTTTATGCCTGCAAATCGGACTTTTATGATTTACAAAGATGGGTCGGGCGGCCCATTGGACCTGGCGGGCAGACGCGCGTTAGCGTTGTAAGTGCACTGGGCGATGCGAACCGCTGCGGGTGCTTGTCACCGAAGCGGGGAGCATTATCGAGAGAGCCCGTCGCGCCGACCCCCCGAGCGGCGGGCTTTCTCGTTCTTCTTCTCAACCCGGTGCCTCTACACTCCTCGGAGATGGTCGAAAAGGTCCTCCTCGCTTCGCCGCGGGGCTATTGCGCCGGAGTCGAGCGAGCGGTCGAGACGGTCGAGAAGGCGCTCGAGCTGTACGGCGCGCCGGTCTACGTCCGCAAGCAGATCGTCCACAACCTGCACGTCGTCGCAGGAGCTCGAGCGGCGCGGAGCGATCTTCGTCGACGACGAGGCCGACGTGCCGGAGGGCGAGACGATGGTGCTCTCGGCCCACGGCGTCGCGCCGTCGGTGCACGCGAACGCCGAGGCGCGGCGGCTGCGCACGATCGACGCGACCTGCCCGCTCGTGACGAAGGTGCACGTGCAGGCGCGGCGCTACGCGGCCGAGGGCTACACGGTGATCCTGATCGGGCACGCCGGGCACGAGGAGGTCGTCGGGACGATGGGCGAGATCCCCGGCCGATCGTGCTCGTCGAGTCGCGCGACGACGTCGCCGCCGCTCGACCTCGCCGCCCGACGCGAAGCTCGCCTACGTCACCCAGACGACGCTCTCGGTCGACGAGACCGGCGAGGTGATCGCCGCGCTCCGCGAGCGGTTCCCCACGATCCGGGCGCCGCAGCGCGAGGACATCTGTTACGCGACCTCCAACCGCCAGTGGGCGGTCAAGGAGATGCTCGACCAGATCGACCTGCTGCTCGTGATCGGCTCGCGGAACTCGTCCAACTCGAACCGGCTCGTCGAGACGGCGCGCGCGCGGCGGCGTGCCGTCGCTACCTGATCGACGACGAGACCGAGATCGACGAGGCCTGGATCGACGGAGATCACGATCGTCGGGATCACCTCCGGCGCCTCGGCGCCCGAGAAGCTCGTCCAGCGCGTCTGCGCCTGGTTCCGCGAGCGCGGCGTCACCGACATCGAGGAGCACCGCTTCCTCCAGGAGGACATCGAGTTCCGGCTGCCGGTCGAGCTGCGCCGCGAGCTCGCGCTCGCCGACGCCCAGGGCTGAGCTCAGGCCTTTTCGAGCCGAAGCTCGGGCCCGAGCTCGACCGAGACCGCGAGCGTCTCCTCGGCGATCCGGTCGGCGAAGGCGAGCAGCTCCTCGTCGGGGATCCAGAGCCGGATCCGGTCGATGATCTCGAGGCCCGACTCCTTGCGCAGCACCTGCACCGCGCGGATCAGGTCGTTGACGCGCGCCTCGAGGCGAAGCTCGTCGTCGAGCGTCGTGTCGAGCGCGACCGTGATCGTGCCGTCGGTGGCGACGACCCAGCCCTCGCGGCCGAGCCGCTCGACGAGCACCTCCTCGGGCTCGAGGACGTAGCCGTCGACCTGGAAGCGGCCGCCCTCGAGCTCGGTGAACGGCCCTCGGCGAGCGCGGCCGCGACCTCGCGGCAGCGTCGGCGCCGAGCTTCGGCCCGAGCACGCGGCAGGTTCGGCTTCACCCGCAGCTCCGACGCCTCGACCTCGCCGAACTCGACCGCCTTCACCCGCAGCTCGTCGCGCGATCTCGCCGGCGTGCGCCGCCGACGAGCGGCGCGCCCGCGACGATCATCCGCGCGAGCGGCTGGCGCAGCTTCAGGCCCGAGCGTCGAGCGCGCCTGCCGGCCGAGCTCGACGACCGCGCCGCACCTCGGCGATCTCGGCGAGCAGCGCCGGTCCGGCTCGCGCGACCTCGGGCCAGCCGGCGAGGTGCACCGAGGCCTCGCGTCCCGGGACGAGGTTCCGCCACAGGTGGTCGGTGAGGAACGGCATCACCGGCGCGATCACCCGCAGCGACTGGACGAGCGCGTACCAGAGCGTCCGGAACGCCGCCTCGTCGTCGCCGTAGAACCGCCGGCGCGAGCGGCGGATGTACCAGTTGGAGAGGTCGTCGACGAACGCCTCGAAGGCCCGGATCACGTTCACGGTGAGCGTCGCCTCGTAGGCCTCCTCGGCCTCGCGCACGAGCTCGTGCGTCCGCGCGACGATCCAGCGGTCGAGCGGTCGCGCTCGACGCCGGCGAGGCCCGAGCTCGAGGTCGGCGAGCGACCGGCTCGAAGCCCTCGATGTTCGCCGTAGTCGACGAGGAACTTGGTCACAGTTCCAGAAGCGTCAGGAGCTTGCGCTTGATCTCGTGCGCCGGGCCCGAAGCCGAAGAGCAGGTTGCGGTCGGGCGGCTGCGCGCAGTACTGCCAGCGCATCACGTCGGCGCCCATGCGCTCGAACGCGTCCTCGGCGTCGATCATGTTCCCCCACGAGCCGTGCATCTCGCGGCCGTGCTCGTCGAGCATCTTCTCGTAGCCGAGCACGCGCTTGTACGGCGAGCGGTCGACGAGCACGACCGACATGAAGAACTGCGAGTAGAACCAGAGCCGGATCTGCTCGCGCATCTCCGTCACCCAGTCGGCCGGGAACCACTTCTCCCAGTAGGCGTGATCGGGCAGGTCGGCCTTCGTCAGGCCCGGCCGCCGCGCCGGTCGCGTAGCCCTGCTCGACTTCCACTCCGGGTTCTGCCAGCCGAGCGTCGAGAACGGGACGATGCCCGCGTCGAGCCAGACGTCGCCGACCTCGACCACCCGCTCGACGCGCTCGCCGCAGGCCTCGCAGCGGATCGGCACCCGGTCGATCCAGGGGCGGCGCAGCTCCTCGCAGCTGGTCGAGGCCCTCGAGCGCCCGCTCCGCGAGCTCCGCCTTCGACCCGATCACGGTCAGATGGCCGCAGTCGCAGCGGTAGAACGGCAGCGGCAGCCCGTAGTAGCGGCGGCGCGAGATGTTCCAGTCGCCCATGTTGCGCAGCCAGTCGTCCATCCGCTTGCCCATGTACTCGGGCACCCACTCGACCTTCGCGTTCTCCTCGAGCAGCCGGGGCCGCACGCCCTCGACCGAGATGAACCAGTCGTCGGAGAGGCGGTAGATGATCGGCGTGTCGCAGCGCCAGCAGTGCGCGTAGTCGTGCAGGTACGTGCCGGCCTCGACGAGGAAGCCGCGCTCGGAGAGGTCGCCGACGATCTGGTCGGCGGCCTCGACCGTCGAGAGCCCGTGCAGCCAGCCGTAGTCGTCGTAGAAGTGGCCCGCCTCGTCGACCGGGCGTGAGCATCGGCAGCCCGAGCGAGCGGCCGAGCTCGAAGTCCTCGGGGCCGCAGCCGGTCGCGATATGGACGATCCCGGTGCCCTCCTCGAGCGAGACCTCGTCCCACGGGACGACCCGATGCTCGACGCCCGCGCCCGGCGCGAGGTTGTCGAACGGCCCCTCGTAGCGCAGCCCGACGAGCTCCGAGCCCGGGCACGCGGCGCACGAACGTGTCGTCGGGGAAGCGCGAGGCGAGCACCCACTCGCCGTTCTCGCGCAGGCCGTACTCGCCCTCGGGATTGACGGCCGCGGCGACGTTCGCCGGCAGCGTCCACGGCGTCGTCGTCCAGATCACGACCGACTCGCCCGGCCGGTCGAGCAGCGGGAAGCGCACGAAGAGCGACGGGTCGCTCTTCTCCTGGTAGACGCCCGACTGGGTCAGCTCGTGCTGGGAGAGCGAGGTGCCGCAGCGCGGGCACCAGGCGGTCGCGCGGTGGCCGAGGTAGAGCCAGCCGCGCTCGTTGACGATCTTCAGGAACCGCCAGATGTACTCGATGTTCGTGTCGCTGAAGGTGAAGTAGTCGTTGCCCCAGTCCATCCACTGGCCGAGGCGGATGCAGCCCGCGGGTGAGCTCCTCGGCCGACTTGACGACGACCTCGCGGCAGCGGCGCGGCGAACTCCTCGAGGCCGAACTCCTCGATCTCGCGCTTCGAGTTGAAGCCGAGCTGCGCGCTCCACGCCGACCTCGATCCACAGCCCCTGGCAGTCGAAGCCGTTCTGGTAGCGCTGGTCGAAGCCGCGCAGCGCCTTGTAGCGCTGGAAGACGTCCTTGAGCGTCCGCCCCCACGCCGTGTGGACCGCGAGCTTCTTGTTCGCGGTGACCGGGCCGTCGATGAACGACCACTTCGGGCCGCCGCGATTCTGCTCGCGCAGCGCGCTCGAAGGTCTGCTCGCGCTCCCAGAGCTGCGAGCACGTCGAGCTCGAGCGCGTTCGGAGTCGGGCTGCGGCGGGAAGCGGGTCGAACACATCCTCGATTCTACGGAGGGGGAAGAATGCCGCCTCCGGGAGCCGTTATAAATGAGGCGTAACCGCGACGAAAGGAATCTCAATGGCAGTTGAAGCGACCGAGACGACCTTCGAGAACGAGGTGCTCGGCTCCGAAGGCAAGGTGATCGTCGACTTCTGGGCGGAGTGGTGCGGCCCGTGCCACGCCGTCGCCCCGGTGCTCGACCGGATCGCCGACGAGCGCGACGTGAAGCTCGTGAAGGTGAACATCGACCAGGAGCAGGGGCTGGCGCAGCGCTACGGCGTCTCCTCGATCCCGCTGATGATGCTGTTCGAGAACGGCGAGCCGCAGGCTCAGGCGCTCGGCGCGCTGCCGAAGAGCGCTCTCGAGCGGGCGCTCGGCCTCAGCGACGAGGAGTAGCGAAGGCGGCGACAGGCGTCGAGCTCTCAAGCCGTCGCCGTACCGCTTCTTCTCGCATCCGCGTCGATCCAGTGCTCGAGCACGGGTCCTTGCTAGGCGAACGCCATCTCCTCGGGGAGCTCGTCGGGGCTGGAACCAGGCGAGCTCCTCGGCATCGTCGGCGGCGACGGGCTCGCCCTCGGCCCTCGACGACCCAGCTCGAGGCTGAGCACGAACTGGTGCTCGTACCGGTCGATCGAAGCCGCCGAGGAACTCGATCGGCGTCGACATGCGAGGCCCGTCTCCTCGCGGAACTCGCGGCGTAGGCCCGTCGAGCGGGCTCCTCGCCCTCTTCGAGGAACCCGCCAGGGAGGTCCCAGAAGCCATTCCGGGGCTCGTGCTTGCCGCCTGACGAGAAGCGACACGGCCGTCCCGCTCGAGGACGCCCTGGACCGCGGGTGAGCGAGTTGGCCCAGTAGGCTCGCGCCGCAGGCAGGGCAGGCGAGGTGACGCCACGCTCGCGAGGCTCGAGCGCGTGCGGCGCAGCGAGGGCAGACCCGCCAGCCGTCGTGGACTCGCCATCACCGCAGCGTAGATCGGTCACAGCTCTGCGAGGACGGCGTCGGCGAGCCGCGGCCAGGCCTCCTTGGCCCAGTCGCCGAAGTCGAGGTCGGTGAGGCAGGCGAGCGCGATGCCCGGCTCGGGGTCGACCCAGAGGAACCCGCCGGCGCGGCCGAAGTGGCCGAAGGTCGCGGCGACTGTTGCCGTCCCCGTCCAGTGCGGGCGCTTGCCGTCGCGAAGCTCGAAGCCGAGCCCCCAGTCGTTCGGTTCGAAGCGGCCGAAGCCCGGCAGGACGCCGGCCAGGCCGGGGAACTGCAGTCGTCCGCGCGACCTCGAGCGTCTCCCGGCGAGATCCGCCGCGGCGATCGAGAGCTCGCAGCGCGACCTCGACGAGCGCGGTGAGCGGCGCAGCCACGCCCGTGGGCCGGCGAGCCGGCGAGCGGGAAGCCCCAGACGGCCTCGAAGTACGCCGCGAACGGCATCGCCGGCGCGCCCCGACGTGTCGAGCGAGCGCCTCGAAGCCCGCGTTCGAGTAGATCCGGCGCTCGGCGAGGCGCGCGAGCGGGGCGTCTGCCGTCGAACGGCAGCCCCGAGGCATGCGCGAGCAGGTGCCGCACCGTCGAGCCGGGCGGGCCGGCCGGCTCGTCGAGCGTCGACGATGCCCTCCTCGACGGCGACGAGCACCGCGACCGCCGTCGCGAGCTTCGTCACCGAGGCCCAGTCGAAGGCCTGCTCCGCGTCGCCGTGTGTCGACCCGGCGCCATCCGGGTACACGACCGCGACGGCAGCATTTCGGCACGGCCAGCCGTCGACTTGCCGAAGCGCCTCCACACATCGACACTACCGTCATGGCCCGGCAGCTGATCTCGTCCGGCGCCGCATTCGAGGATCGCGTGGGCTACTCGCGCGCCGTCCGGGTCGGACGGTCGGTGTGGGTCTCCGGGACGGCGCCGATCATGCCCGACGACGCCGATCCACCCGCCGATGCCTACGAGCAGGCGCGGATCTGCCTCGGGATCATCGAGCGCGCGCCCTCGAGCAGGCGGGCGCCACGCTCGACGACGTCGTGCGCACGCGGATCTACGTCACCGACGCCGCCGACATCGACGCGGTCGGCCGCGCCCACGGCGAGGCGTTCGTCGGCGCGAGGCCGGCGACGACCGGGATCGTCGACAGCCCTGCTCGACCCGCGCTGGCTGGTCGAGATCGAGGCCGAGGCCGTGATCGAGGAGCTCGCGTGACGACCGGGCGCGGTGCGCACGCGCCGCTGTCGACGCCGCGAGCGTGCTCGACCACCGCTTCGGCTCGACGCCCGGTACACCCTCGGCGTCGAGGAGGAGTACATGCTCCTCGACCCGGAGACCTGGGACCTCGTGCAGCACATCGACTCGGTGCTCGCCGCGGTCGCAGGCGGCGAGTTCAGCGCGCGGATCAACCCCGAGCTGATGCAGTCGGTGATCGAGATCACGACCCCGTGTGCCACTCGGCCGCCGAGGTCGGCGAGCAGCTGCGAGCGCCTGCGCCGCTACGTCGCGAGGTCGCCGGCCGCGACGGCTGCCGCTTCGCCTCGGCGGGAACGCACCCGTTCAGCCTCTTCGAGCGCCAGCGGATCACGGCGAAGGATCGCTACCGGCTGCTCGTCGACCAGCTGCAGTACATCGCCCGGCGCGAGCTGATCTTCGGGATGCACATCCATGCTGCGGTCGACGACCCCGACAAGGCGATCCAGGTCGTGAACGGGCTGATCATGCATCTGCCGGAGTTCCTCGCGCTCTCGGCGAGCTCGCCGTTCTGGCGCGGCGAGCCGACCGGCCTGCACTCGTCGCGGCAGATGGTCTTCTCGGCGTTCCCGCGCTCCGGGGTGCCGCCGCGGTTCGAGAGCTACGAGGCGTTCGCCGAGGTCGTCGGCCAGCTCGAGCGCACCGGCTGCATCGCCGACTACACCCACATCTGGTGGGACATCCGCCCGCACCCGAGGCTCGGCACGGTCGAGCTCCGGATCTGCGACGCGGTCACGCGGGTCGAGGACGCGGTCGCGCTCGCCGCGTACTTCCAGGCGCTCGTGAAGATGCTCGCCGAGCACGTCGAGTCCGGCAGCGCCGGTGCCGAGCTTCCACCGGATCCTGACGACCGAGAACAAGTGGCTCGCGGCCCGGCACGGGCTTTCGGCGCCGGTGATGGATCTGGTCACCGGGCCGCCGCAACCGCGTGCCGATCGGGCCAGCTCGTCCGCCGCACGCTCCGCGACCTGGAGCCGCACGCGCGCGAGCTCGGCTGCGAGCGCGAGCTCGAGGGCATCGCAGAGATCCTCGCGCGCGGCAACGGCGCCGAAGCACAGCTTCGCGTCTGGAACGCGAACCGCGACATCGTCGAGGTCGTCCGGGAGCTCGCCGCGGCGACCGAGGTCGGCGCCGACCGGTAACGCTTGAAGGCACCAGGTTGGCCGGGGTCGCGCCAGCGGTTAGGCTGGCCCGCGATGTCGACCATGAACCAGTGTCGAACCTAAGCACCTCCAATCGCTCCTCGCAGCTTCCGACCGCACTGATCGGGCTCGCGTTCCTCGTCGTTGCAGCCGTCTTCGTCTCGACGACCGACTGGTTCACGTTCTTCCTGACCGTCCACGTCGACCTTCGTCGTGATCTGGATCGGCGGCGGCATGTTGCTGACGATCCTCGGGATCAGGCCGAGCGGCAGGACGACGGCGAGGCGCTCGTTGCGATCGCACGTCAGGCGGCGTTCGTCGGAGAGCGCATCTTCGCGCCGTCGGGGATCGTCGTCGTCGTGATGGGAGTCGCGATGATCGAGAACGGCGGCCTCGGCTACAACCACTTCTGGGTCGTCTTCGGCCTGCTCGGCTTCCTCTCGACGTTCGTGACCGGCGTCGGCGTGCTAGCGCCGATGTCGAAGAAGGTCGCCGCGATCGTCGAGGCCCACGGGGCGCACTCCCCCGAGTCGAGGCCGCGGTCTCGAAGATCCTGCTGATCGCCCGCGCCGACGTCGCGATGCTCCTGCTCGTCGTCGTCGACATGGTCACACGACCGTTCTCCTAGCGCGCATTTCCTAGGGCGCAGCTCCGGGGACGCACATTCCAGGGGCGCCTCGACGCCCGAGGCGGTGTTTCAGCGAGCGCGGGTGGCGAGCTCGTCCTCGACCGCGGCGAGGTCGATCCCGCGCGCGGCGAGCAGGACGTACAGGTGGTAGACAGGTCGGCGGCCTCGGAGACGACCCGCTCGTCGGTCTCGGCCAGCGCCGCCGTCACGACCTCGACCGCCTCCTCGCCGACCTTGCGGGCGACCGCCGGGATGCCCTCGTCGAGCAGCTTCGTGCCGTGTACGAGCCCTCGGGGCGGTCCTTGACCCGCTCGGAGATCGTGCGCCACAGCGTCGGGCGCAAAGCACGAGAGCGAGCCCGTGTGGCAGGCGGGCCCGGCCGGGCGCACGCGCATCAGCAGCGCGTCGCCGTCGCAGTCGTCGCGAAGCTCGCCGACCGCGAGCGTGTTCCCGGAGGTCGCCCCTTGCGCCAGTACTCCTCCGCGAGCGGCTCCAGAACCAGGCCTCGCCGCTCTCGCGCGTGCGCCGCTCGGCCTCGCGCGTCCATCCAGGCGAGCATCAGCACGCGCCCGGAATCGGCGTCCTGGACGATCGCGGCGCGCAGCTCCCCCTCAGGCGGCATCGCGGAGCTCCACCCCCAGCTCGCGCAGCTCCTGCCCGAAGCGAGGTGAGCCGCTCGGGGTCCTCGTGCAGGATCGAGGCGAGCAGCGCTGCCTGCGCGACCTCGAGCGCCTCGGCGACGTGCCGGGCCTCCGCCGGCGCCGCCCGAGGCGATCACCGGAACCGACACCGCGTCGGCGACCTGCCGCGGTGATCTCGAGGTCGTAGCCCTCGCGCGTGCCGTCGGAGTCGATCGAGGTCAGCAGGATCTCCCCCGCCCCGCGCTCGCTCGGCCTCGATCGCCCACTCGACCGTGCCGCGCGCCGTGTCGGTCGTGCCGGCGCGCGTGCGCACCCGCCCGCCCTCGGTGTCGATCGCGACGACGACGGCCTGCGAGCCGAGCTTCTCGGCGAGCGCGGTGATCAGGGACGGGCTCGCGAGCGCGGCGGAGTTGACCGAGACCTTGTCGGCGCCCGCGCGAGAGGAGCGCGTCGGCATCGGCGACCGAGCGGATGCCGCCGCCGACCGTGAACGGGATCGCGAGCTGCTCGGCGACGCGGCGCACCACGCCGACGAGCGTGTCGCGCTCCTCGAGGGTCGCCTTCACGTCGAGGAAGACGAGCTCGTCGGCGCCCCGGTCGGAGTAGGCGGCGCCGAGCTCGACCGGATCGCCGACGTCGCGCAGCTCCTGGAACTTGATGCCCTTGACGACGCGGCCGGCGGCGACGTCGAGGCACGGGATCAGGCGCGGGAGAGGAATCGCTCCCTCACCTCCGCCAGCACCCGGTCGAGGTAGCGCGCGCCGGCGGCGCCGCTCTTCTCCGGGTGGAACTGCACGCCGAGGAACGAGCCCGAGCGGGCCTCGGCGACGATGCCCTCCGACCAGGCGGTCGCGCACGGCGTCTCGGCCGCGTAGGAGTGGGCGAAGTAGTAGGCGACGCCGTCGACCTCGGCCCAGCCCATCCGCGGCACGCGCTCGCTCTGCAGGCGCACCGAGCGGCCGGGCAGGATCCCGAGCCCGTCGACGCCGCCGTCCTCCTCCGACCAGTCGAGCGCGAGCTGGAGGCCCGAGGCAGATGCCGAGCACGGCGCGGCCGTCGGCGACGCGCGCGCGCAGCACCTCGTCGAGGCCCTGGCGGCGCAGCTCGTCCATCGCCGAGCGGGCCGAGCCGACACCCGGAAGCACGGCCAGGTCGGCGCCGCGCGACGTCGTCGACGAGCTCGGCGCCGAGCCGGCGCAGGGCGATCTCGACCGAGCGGATGTTCCCGGCGCGGTAGTCGCAGACGGCGACCTTCACAGCGTTCCCTTCGTCGACGGGATCCCGGTCGACTCGACGCGGAGCGCGGTCTTCAGCGCCCGGCCGACGGCCTTGTAGGCGGCCTCGGCGACGTGGTGGGCGTCGCGGCCCGACGCCTCGACGTGGATCGCCATCCGCGCCGCCTGCGCGAGGCTGCCGAAGAAGTGCGCCGGCCAGGCCGGGCTCGGGCTCGATCGCGAGCTCGGCGAACGGGCGGCCGCCGAGGTCGACGGCGGCCCGGGCGAGCGCATCGTCCATCGGCACGACCGCATCGCCGTAGCGGGCGATCCCGCGCCGGTCGCCGAGCGCCTGGTCGAGCGCCTCGCCGAACGCGAGCGCGGTGTCCTCGACGGTGTGATGATCGCCGGTCTCGAGGTCGCCCGAGCCCTCGACGACGAGGTCGAGGCCCGCGTGGAAGGCGAGCTGCTCGAGGAAGTGGTCGTAGATGCCGGCGCCGGTCTGGACGCTGACCCGGCTGGCGCCGTCGAGCCCGAGCCGAACCGCGATCCGCGTCTCGGCCGTCGCGCGCAGGTGGCGCGCGCGGCGCCCGGCCGGCGGCGGCAACCGGGCGCGGGCCGGTCGAGGAGCCGGGCGAGCGCCTCGACGATCAGGTCGTCGTCGCGCCTGGTCGCGGATCGTGATCCGGATCCCGTCGTCGTAGGCGCGCACGACGAGCCCCTGGCGAAGCAGCGCCTCGCCGAGCGCGCGGCCGTCCTCGACCGGGACGAAGAGGAAGTTCGCGCTGGACGGAAGCGGCGGCAACCCGATCGCGCCGCAGCGCCGAGGCGAGCCGCTCGCGCTCCTCGAGCACCGGGCTGTACGTCGGGCGGCGAGGCGAGCGCGGCGACGCGCGAGCGCGGCCGAGAGCGTCGAGACCGGGCGCGGGCGCCTGGCGCGCGTTCAGCTCGGCGGCGATGTCGCGCGCGGCGAGCGCGTAGCCGACGCGGGCGCCGGCGAGCGCAAAGGCCTTCGAGAAGCGTGCGCAGCACGATGACGCCCTCGTCGAGCAGCGGGACCGCCGTCTCGCCGACAGTACTCGAAGTAGGCCTCGTCGCAGACGAGCGGCCGGGCGTCGGGAAGCGGCGCGCAGCGGCGCCGTCGGGGCTGTTCGGGCGGCACGTGAAGGTGACAGCACGGGCTCGTCGTCCCCGACCTCGGCGCCCGCGAGCTGGGCGGCGATGCCGGTAGAGCGGATAGGTGGGCGCGTCGGGGATCGCGATCGTGTCGCCGGGCCCGGCGAAGGCGCGCGCGCAGAGGAGGATCAGGTCGTCGGCGCCGGCGCCGAGCACGACGTTCTCGGGCTCGACGCCCGTCGTAGTCGGCGATCGCGCGGCGCAGCTCCGGGTAGCCGCCCGAGCGGGTAGCTCGTTGACCGAGGCGAGCGCCGCGCGCGATCGCGCCGGGCCGGCGTGCGTCGGCAGCGGCAGCGGCGGGGTGTTCTGGTCGTAGCGGACGACCTGCGAGGGGTCGATGCCGGCGAGCCGGGCGACCTCGTCGCTGGGCGGCGCCCAGGTGTAGGCGCGGAACTCGGGCGCGAGCGCTCTCATCGCCGCACCGCCGCGGCGTGCGCCGGCATCCCCTCGGCCGCGGCGAGCGCCTCGACCGTCGGGCGCAGGCGGGCGAGCCCGTCGGCGGTGATGCCGCTGCGTCGTGATCGGCTTGAGGAACGTCTCGAGCCCGAGCCCGCCGACCGAGCGCGCCCAGCCGCTCGTCGGCAGGACGTGGTTCCCGCCGGTCGCGTAGTCGCCCGCCGCAACGGGCGACGAGGCGCCGACGAAGACCGCGCCGGCGTTCCGGACCTCGGCCGCGCGAGCGCCTCGGCGTCGCCGAGCAGCACGAGGTGCTCGGGCGCGAGCGCCTCGGCCTCCTCGAGCGTCTCGACGACGCGGCAGACGGTGTCGGGGCCGTGCTCGGCCTGGGCGGCGAGCTCGAGCTCGACGATGCGCCGGTCGACGTCGCCCGGCGGCGACGACGACCACCTCGGACGGGCCGCCGGGCAGGTCGATCGCGACGTCGCGCTGCACCTCGAGCTTGGCCTCGTTCACGTACGCGTTCCCGGGCCGACGATCTTGTCGACCTTGCGGACGTAGGCGAGCCAGCCGATCGCCTGCGGGCCGCCGAGCGCCCAGACCTCGTCGATCCCGAGCGCCTCGGCGGCGGCGGCGACGAGCCCCGCGCCGGCCGGCGGCGTGCAGACGACGATGTGCTCGACGCCGGCCGCCTGCGCGGGGACGGCGCACATGACGAGCGTCGAGACGAGGTTGCGCGGCACGTAGATGCCGACCGTCTGGAGCGGCACCCAGCGCCGTTCGAGCACGACGCCCGGCTCGATCTCGAGCGAGATGTCGGCCGGGCCGCTGCTGCCTCGTGCCAGCGGCGGACGCGGTCGGCGAGGGCGAGCAGCGCCTCGCGCGGAAGCAGCGCCGGGCTCGGCGACCGCGCGCGCAGGCTCGACCCCGTCGAGCTCGAGCGCCCAGCGCCGCACGGCCGCCTCCCCCTCTCGCTTGATCTCCTCGACGATGCTCAAGCCCGCACCTGGCTCGACGCGGCGGGCTCATCGCGTCATCCGCTCGACCGGGACGACGAGGATCGACGAGGCGCCGGCGGCCTCGAGCTCGGGCAGCAGCCGCCAGACCTCCGCCGAGGGGACGAGCGCGTGCACGGCGACCATGCCCGGCTCGGCCAGCGGCAGCACGCTCGGCGAGCGCGAGCCGATGATCGCGGCAGACCTCGTCGAGCCCCGCCTCGGTCGTGTTCAGCATCAGGTAGCGGTGCGCGCGCGCCTCGACGACGGCGCGCATCATCGAGACGAGCCGGCTCGTGTCCGCACCCGGGCCTGCCGATCAGGACCGCCTGCGACGAGAAGAGCGCGCCCAGCGAGCGAAGCCCGTTCGTGCGCAGCGTGTTGCCGGAGGAGACGAGGTCGACGATCCCGTCGGCGAGCCCGAGCCGCGGCGCGATCTCGACCGAGCCGGTCACGTCGACGAGCTCGACCTCGACCGGCAGCAGCTCGCGCGTCAGCCTGGGATAGACGGTCGCGATCGTCGCGCCCGCGAGATCCTCGACCGACTGGTACCGCGACTCCTCGGGCACGGCGGCCTCGAGCCGGCACGACCCGTACCCGAGCTCGAGCAGCTCCTCCACGCGCGCTCCCCGCTCGCGAACGAGATCCTGCCCGGTGATCCCGCAGTCGACGACGCCGTCCTGCACGTACTCGGGGATGTCGGCGGCGCGCACGAGCAGGACGTCGACCGGCGCGTTCCGGCACGGGAACGCGAGCGCCCGCTCGCCGGGCTGCTCCGGGCCGAGCCCGGCGTCCTCGAGCAGCGAGACCGACGGCTCCCGCAGCCGCCCCTTGACCGGGACGGCGATCGTCAGGCGGTCGACGTCGTCTCCTTCCGCCGGTCGAGCGCCAAGCGGTAGCCGCCCTCGCCGTGGCGCAGCCAGTGCGCGACCCGCGTCACCGTCGTCGTCGAGGCGTGCGTCCGCTGCGCGACCTCCAGGTACGGCAGGCCGCGGTCGACGAGCTGCGCCACCGCCCACCGGTGCGCCATCGCCTCGAGCTCCGCGATCGTGCAGAGATCCCGCAGGAAGCGCTCCACCTCGTCCCGCGACTCCAGCGCGAGGATCGCCTCCGAAAGCTCTCGCAGCTCCTTCGTCCGCCATGAATGTCGTCCCTGCTCCGCCATCGTCTGTCTCATGTTAGCACGTTAACATGGCGTCTGACGATTAGATGTGCTGATCTCGAAGCCTGGCTCAGACTGCCCGATCGAGGTGATCCCTGCCGTCGACGTGCTCGGCGACCGAGGCGCGTCCGGCTCCACCGGGGAGACTACGACGACGTCGTCGAGCGAGGCCGGCGACCCGATCGACCTCGCGCGCCGCTTCGCCGCCGCAGGCGCGCACGCGGATCCATCTCGTCGACCTCGACGGCGCCCGCGCCGGCCGCGCCCGGCCCGAGCTCGTGCGCGCTCGTCGCCGCGGCGGTCGCACCGGTGCCCGCTCCAGGCCTCGGGCGGGATCAGCTCGCTCGCCGACGCCGAGGCGCTGCTCGAGGCGGCGCCGACCGCGTGATCGTCGGCACGGCGGCGTTCCCCGATCCGGCGCCGCTGGGCGCGACGCGCTCGGCGACGCGGCTCGTGGTCGCGCTCGACGTCAAGGACGGGCTCGTGCGGAGCGCCGGCTGGACGGAGACCTCGGGCCTCACGGCCGCGGCGTGCCGTCGAGCTCTGCCTCGCGGGCGGGCGTGATCCGCGTCCTCTGCACCGCGATCGACCGGGACGGGACGCTCGCGGGCCCCGACCTCGAGCTCGTCGCGTCGGTGGCCGCCTCGGGCCTCGCCGTGCTCGCAGCCGGCGGCGTCCGCTCGCCCGGCGACGTCGCGGCGCTGGCCGAGGCCGGCGCCGAGGCAGCCGTCGTCGGCCGGGCGATCCTCGCCGGCGCCTGAGGCAGCGCCGCCAACTGCAATGCGGGCCTGGGCGCCTGAGGGTGCCGCTAGACTTGCTCTCGCCCGCGGCGCTGCGAGATTTCGAACCGGGTCAGATCCGGGAGGAAGCAGCCCTAAGGATCCCTCGCAGGTGCCGCGGCTTTTTTCTCTCGACGTCGCTCGCGCTCTCCGAGCACGTCGCACCCACCGGCTATGGTGCGCAGTCCGTTCGGCCCCAGCACGGAGGCTTACTGCTGGGCGACCACGGACATCCACATGCAATCTTTCAGCGCGCGATCGAGCGCGGCAACCTCGTTGCGGCAGAGGCTGCGGCCCGCGAGATGGGATCGTTGACGCTGGTCGACGCTCTCGAGCTCACGGCCCTCGTCGCGTCGAAAGATCGTGGGCGGTCGCGACGGATGGCTGCGCGCTGGCTCGCCCGCTGGCTCGGCGAGGCTGCAAGCCCGACGATCGACGATGCCGCGATGGTCGCGGGCTGCCTCGTTGCGCTGGGCGGTGACGCGCGCGAGCCGGCGCTGTGGACTCTTCGGGAGCTGCTTGCCGGTGAGGTCAAGCGCCCGCGCGTCTCACACGCGGCGAGCGAGTGATCGGCTCCACGGGTCGTCGAGTGCCTACCGTGGCTGCATGATCACGACGGGGATCTCGCGGGCCGTACGTGTGGCGTATCGCGCGTACCCGGAGTAGCGGGATGTGAACTCGGGCCAGAGCCTCGCGCGTTCGTCGGGGGAAGCCTCGTGGGCGCTGACGAGCGTGCGCTCGTTTCCGACCTCGATCGCAGCCTCAGGGTTGGCGCGAAGGTTGAGACACCAGGACGGGACGTAATCGCTCCCGCCGTTCGAGCCGACGACGACGAAGGCATCGCCGTCGCGGAGGTAGAGAAGCGGAGTGGTGCGTAACTTCGCCGATCTCCGCCCCTTCGTGACGAGCAGCAGCACGGGCATTCCCGCCATCCGGCCTCCGATCCGGCCTCCACTCGACCGATAGAGCCCATTGTGCGTGGCGCTGATCGTCTTCATCAACGCCCTTCTGCCGAATCGGCGAATCGAGCTCGAGCCCACGGTTGAACCCTACGCGCCTCCGTTCGAGGCGGACGAACGTTTCGAGACGAGGCAGCCACCAGCGATGCCACCTCCACGCAGCGACGACGTGGGAGTCGAAGCAACAAGCCAAGAAATGGCTAATCTAAGGTTCCCGGGCGCATAGCTCAGCGGGAGAGCGCCCGCTTCACACGCGGAGGGAACCCGTTGTCCAACCGTGTCTAGCCGCACGGAACCGCGTGGTTATGCAGTTCGAGGCTGAGGCTTTGGGTTCGGTCAGGCCACATGGGACTTGGGTGGTGACCAAAAACTGACCAAGAGCGTCGTCGTGCTCTGTCGTCGTGTCATTCGGTCGCGCTTGCGTCTGTGCTCGAGACCGGGCGGAGGGCTCGGAATCGAACGCAAAAGTTCCGAACTTCACATCTTGGCGAGCGAGTCGCAGACCTCATCCGAAACTGGGCACGACTGTGGAGCCGACCAAGATTCGGAACACGGCTTCGGCTACCCGCCCAGCTGAGAGACCGTACTTATCCAACAGAAACTCGTTTGGTGCGGACTCTCCCCAGGTATCGGCCAGCCCGATGCGGTGCACACGTGCGAGATTTGCGCTCTGCGCAACGGTTTCCGCGACGAGGCCCCCGAGACCCCCGATCATTGAGTGTTCCTCAACCGTAACGATGAGTTTGTGGTCGGCTAGGGCGTGAAGAAGCCCGTCCTCATCCAGCGGTTTTAGAAACGGGACGTGTATCAGCGCGGCTTCAATGCCCATCGCCGACAGAAGCGAGGCGGCCTCCAAAGTGCGTGCCGTCTGGACTCCGGTTGAGACGAACGCGAGATCCGAACCTCGGCGAAGAACCTTCACGGCATTGGTGATCGCGCCGTCGGTCTCGGTCACCTCAGAACACTCGTCACGCGCGAGGCGAAGGTAGACGGGCCCGTCGTGGGTAGTGGCCCATTCGACGCATTCCTTGCATTCGGCGGTGTCAGCCGGGGCGATTACGGTCATGGACGGCATCGCTCGCATGATTGCGATGTCTTGTACGTCCTGGTGTGTCTTTCCTGTCAGACCAGTGAGAAGCCCTGAGTAGCTTCCTGCAATCTTGACGTTAGCCCGCGTCTGAGCGACGAGCATGCGGATGGGGTCAAGCGCGCGATGGGTGAAGAAGACCGCGAACGACGATAGCCACGGGACATAGCCCCATGCCGCCAAGCCGGATGCAACGCCGACAAGATTCTGCTCCGCGATTCCCATTTGAAAGAACCGGTCAGGATGGGCGAGAGCAAACTTGTCGGCTTTGGTTGAGTTGGCCAAGTCACCGTCGACCACGATGATGCGCGGGTCAGTTCGCGCAAGCTCGACAAGTGCGTCCGCCCAGGCATCCCGCATCGCGGTCATGCCCGCTCGCCGTCCGTGTCGGGAACCCCAAGTTCATCCCGTGCGGCTTGGAGCTGTTCCTCGGAGGGCACCGCTGTGTGCCACCGGTATGAACCCTCCATGAATGACACCCCCTTGCCCTTCACAGTTCGAGCGACCAAGGGAGTTGGCTTCTTGTTTGCCGGATGCTGCGCTTGCGTATACGCCCAATCGATTGCCTCAAAGTCGTGACCATCGAACTCGATCGTTTGCCAGCCAAACGCGGTGAACATTTCAACGATGTTCGAACTCGCCCATGGCTCAGCCCGGTCAGCGCGATCATCAGGCTTAGGTTCCCAACCGTATTGCTGAAGCCCGTTGCAGTCGATGATCGCCGTGAGCGTGGTTAGTTGGTAACGCGCGGCAATGTGGACGGCTTCCCAGACCATTCCTTCTTGGATTTCTCCGTCGCCGAGCATGACCCACGTGTGCGATGGCGCCTCTTTCAATCTCGCTCCGAGAGCGAGTCCGGCGCCGACCGACAGCCCCTGCCCGAGCGACCCAGTTGAGGCGTCGAGTCCGGGAAGCTTGGTCATGTCCGGATGGCCTTGAAGCCTGGAATCTCCTTTGTCGAAAGTCGAAAGTTCCTCAACGTCGAAGTAACCACGGAGCGCCATCACCGTGTAGAGGCCGATTGAGGCGTGCCCCTTTGAGAGGATGAATCGGTCGCGGTCAGGCCAATCTGGATCCTCGGGGCGAATGCTCATGGCTCTGAAGTAGAGACCGACGAGCAGGTCGATGGCGGAAAGTGGCCCACCTATGTGGCCTGCGTTACTCGCCGCTACGGTCTTGACCACAAGCCAACGTGCACGTCGGGCAACTGCGGCCAACGACTCATTGTCAAACCGTGTCATGGCGCACTCAGCAATGGCCGGAGTCTGCGGGCCTGCGTTCCGCAGGCGAGCTCGCGCACCTGCGGTGGGCCGCTTTCGTTCGAACTTTTCGGAACACATCGGACACCCACGCTCAGTCGCCGGGTTGTCCCGTTTGTCAATTGTGTTCCAGACGCAGACGAAGCGGGGCCATCGGCGTCATCACGTTGGTTTCTTCGGCTTTGTGGTGGTGTTGCTCGCAGGCACACGCGAGCCGAGGGCAACTTCGCGACCCGTCTTCCCCGTTGGTAGCCGGTGTTTTTCGAAACGGCCCGTTGGCGTAAGCGGAAGCTCGTCGATGAACTCGACATAGTCAGGGACCTTGAATGGTGCGAGCCTGGCTAGGCACCAGGAGCGCAGTTCAGAGAGGTCAAGCGTTTGGTTAGTCACGAGGAAGGCTTTCGTGTCTTCTTCGCTCAGCTCGGCTGGGACTCCAACAACTGCTGCCAGTCGAATCGCCGGGTGGGCAACTAGTGCCTCCTCAACTTCCGCCGGCCCTATGTTCTCGCCCCGGCGGCGAATCATTTCCTTGCTTCGTCCCACAAAATCGAAGGAGCCATCTGGCTCGAGACGAACGAGATCTCCGGTCCACAGCCAACCCTTGCGGAGCGCGAGGGCCGTCTCCTCGGGCATCCGGTAGTAGCCCTCCATGATCGTGGGGTTCCGAAGGGTCAACTCGCCCACTTCCCCAACGGACGCGCTGCGCCCGTTGACCATCACGATTGCCTCGTTGATCACCCCGAGACGGGGATGCTGTCTCGGGAACCCAAGCGACCCGAGTGGCCGATCGCCGTCAGACCAAACAGTGCCGTACGGAGACTCCGACATTCCGTAGCCTGCTGTGATCTTCAGACCGAAGCGTTTCTCGAACTCGCGCTGGCGGTCTGGGTTGGGTGCGGGCGCCGCGTAGCAGAGCCGCACAGGGTTGTTGGCGTCGTTCTGAGTCGCCGTGGCCTTCATGAGCATTTCGAGCATCGCGCCGATAGCGTTGAACTGCGTCGCCTCGTGACGACGCGTCTCCTCCCAGAAACGACTTACGGAGAATCGTTCGACGAGAACGAGCGACGCACCGATCGTAAGCGAACCAAGAAACGAGTAAACCTCGGCGTTCATGTGGAAGAGAGGGAGCGCGGTGAGCATGGTGTCCGTCGACGAAAGACCAACCCACGACGGAAACCCTTCGCCCGCCAGGACACACGAGCGGTGTGACTGCATGACTAGCTTCGGCATCGACGTCGTGCCGGACGTGGAAATCATCACGGCCACGTCTCCGGACGCCACTCGCGAACGGGGCAAGTCAGCCGCAACCCCTTGAAGATCGTGACCGCTCAGCAAGAAGTCGGAGCCGAGACCCCGATCCTCGCTCGCTATACGAAGTCCGGCCATCGTTCCTCGGTCTCCGACCAAAGCCTTAGGTCGGGAAAATCTCACAAGCCGCTCGACTGCGCTCGGGGGGGTAACCGGGTTGATCGGAACCATGATTGCGCCCAGATGCATGAGCCCGAGCCAGACGAAGACGAAATCGGCGGAGGTGCCCATCGATACGAGCACGCGGTCACCTTTACGAATGCCAAGAGCGCGAAAGGCATGCGCCGTACCTGCGGAGCGAGCCAGAACGTCAACGAAGGTGTAGGTGTCTTCGCCCACTGTGAGGTGGGGTTTCGCGCCAAAGACCGCAGCGCCGTCGGAGACCAGCTGTCCGATCGTTCGCGTCGCGAGATCGATCCCCGACTTGGCGGCCACCTTCACCACTCCCGATTTAGGCGGACACTAAACGCTGGTCGACCCTTCGAACCGCTAGAGGATTGCGTAGGGGTTGGTGGGAGTACCCACCGCGCGTGTGAACGGGAGCGGTGGTGCGACGAAGAAAAACTCCCACGTGGAGGTCACTGCGCACGCCTCGGCGAGTTCTTCGAGATAGAAGAGCTCACCCAGCAGAAGCCCCATATGGACGAGCGCGAGAATGTGTAGCGGAGACCGAACGCCCTCGAGTCCGAACGGCTTGACTTCAACTCGGAAGGTATCCGTCGCCACCGCGGCAACATCTCGTTCGCGTAGCCACTCCGCCGTTCGGTACGAAAGGCCGGGGCAGTCGTCGTCCGTGTACCCTCGCCAGTCCTTCTTCGCGAGATAGGTCGACATGAACCCGGTTCGGACGAGGAGGATGTCGCCGGGCTCCACTTGCACTCCGGCAGCCGCCGCCGCTTTCTCTAGCTCGTCTGACTCGACAGCGTCACCCGGTGCAAGCGCCGGCACGCCTCGGAGCCGTGGCAAATCGAGCAGGATCCCACGACTGGCAACCCTTCCGCTCAGGTGGTGAACTCCGTTCCGCTCCGCGCCTCGGCTTGTCACCAGGGAGGCAGGACGATTGTTGTACATCCGCTTTTCGTGGAAGACGTGACCAAGGCCGTCCCAGTGCGTGGCGCACTGAAGCGGCATGGTCACGATATCGTCGGCGTAACCAAACTCAGCAGGCATGTCAGGAGGCTTCTCCGCGTCAGACTGGACATCTGTGCCGCTGGCGAGCATCGTTCGAATGGGGTTGAAGCGGCCTGCTGTCCCAAACTGCGGACCTGATGAGTCAAGTGGGAGAGCGAGCGAGAAGACGCGTCCGGTCCGAGCGAGTCTCGCTGCCCTGACAATCTTGTCGGGGGTAATCGTGTTAGGCGTTCCGACTTCGTCGTCCTCTCCCCAACGCCCCCAATTACTGACCTTCGCGCCGAGCTCGACAAGTACCGCGTTGCTCATCGTTCCGCATTGCTCCTGGTTCGACTGGACACTCGAGAGGGTATCGACTAGGCTCCAACGTATCATTGTGCGGACACCGTGTCCACTGAGCGGAGATCGTTTCCTTTGACGTCGTCAGCCCATACTCGTCTAGCGGGATGTGATGACGAAGGCGCCCCGCTTCGCAGGTGCGGCGGCTTCCAGACTGCACCTGGGCGGGCATCAGGTGGATTGTTCGGCAAGCGGCGCCTGCCGTTTCAACGGAAGGCCGCCACATGCAACTCCTAGTGGGTGCAGATATCGGCGGGACCTTCACCGACCTGTTTGCGTTACACCCTGACGGCACCTTTCAAGAGGCAAAGGTTCCAACTACGGATCCCCCCTCCGACGGAATACTTGACGGTCTTGAAGAACTCGGGATCGACCTGAGTCTTATCACCCGCTTCGCCCACGGGACGACTATCGCGACGAACACGTTGGTCGAAAAGACTGGCGCCCGTACCGCGATCGTAACTACGCATGGCTTCCGTGATCTTCTGGAGATCCGGCGGACGAATAAAGGGGATCTCTATGACCTTCGCTGGCGACCGCCCCGGCCTATCGTCGAGCGGTTCAACCGATTTGAGGTACGGGAGCGTCTCTCCGCGGACGGCGAGGTTCTTATCCCGCCGAACGACGCTGATATTGCGCGGATCGCCGCGATCCTCAAGAAGCGAAACATCGAAGCGGTCGCGGTGATATTCCTCCACTCATATCGAGACGACGCGCACGAGCAATACGTAAAGGCCGCCCTCGCTCGGGAACTTCCTGAGGCGTTCATAGCTACGTCTTCTGAGGTATTGCCGGAATTTCAGAATTCGAACGGACTGCGACGACCGCGGCGAACGTCTACGTTGCGCCCGTCGTCGACCGCTATCCCGCCAATCTTCACGGCTCAATGCACAAGCGCGGCTTTGGACAAGAAGTGCTCGTGATGCAGTCCAACGGCGGACTCGCGTCAATGCGTTCTGTTCGAGATGTTCCGGCGCGAACCGTGATGTCTGGGCCAGCCGCCGGAGCCGTCGCCATGGAGCATCTCGCCGCGCAGACAGGAATCTCGAACATGGTCGGCCTAGACATCGGTGGCACAACGGCGGACGTATCGGTCGTATGGCAGGGCCGCGCGCGCTGGTCAAGTCGGACGACGGTCGAGTTCGGGCTGCCGGTGCTCTTTCCGGCGATCGACATCGTCTCCATCGGCGCTGGCGGCGGTACACAAGCCTGGATTGACGAGGGGGGCAAGCTTCGGATGGGCCCAATGAGCTCAGGTGCCCGGCCCGGCCCCGTCTGCTACGGGCAAGGGGGCACCGTGCCCACTAGCACGGACGCGCAGCTCGTTCTTGGGCGGTTAGGCGCAACGAACTTCGTCGGTGGGCGGATGAAGATTCAACCGGCCCTTTCCCAAACGGCGATCGAGGAGCAGGTTGCCGGACCTCTCGCGCTAAACACACTCGACGCAGCCCACGGAATGATCCGGATTCTGACTGACAGCATGATGCGAGCTATCCGATTTGTGAGCATCGAGCGAGGCCACGACCCGCGAGACTTCGCACTCTGCGCCTTTGGCGGAGGCGGACCCATGTACGCAGCCGAGATCGCACGCGAACTTCACATCCCCCGAGTCATCGTGCCACCGATTCCCGGCGTCTTCTCCGCCTACGGCATGCTCGTCGCTGATCGCGTCGAAGACGCAAGCCGCAGCGTACTTACGCCGGGCAGCGAAGTTGATGTCGAGGCCTTCGAGGCGGTCTTCCAAGAACTCGAGACTCGGGTATTACGCCGCTTTGACCTCGACGGCGTCTCACCAGCGAACGTCGCGCTTCAGCGCTTCGCAGACCTTTCTTACGCCGGGCAGACCCACACAATCAACGCCACGGTCCCAGCTGACCACTTAAGTGCGAGTGCACTCGAGGATGTCATTGCCGATTTCCACCGCGAACATCAGCGACGTTTCAAGCACTCCGACCCGTCGAGCCCTATCGAATGGGTCAATCTTCGGGTGTTCGCCCGACTCGAGCTGACGAAAGCTCCGCTCAATCAACCTGAAGCCGAACACACAGAAGCGATAAACCAACCCAATCACCACCGCTCCGTGTATTTTGGGGAAGTAGGTGGAATGGTAGAAACGCCCGTCTATGCCCGTCACACTCTCACCTCAAATGCAACGATCGCCGGGCCAGCGATAGTTGAGCAAATGGACAGCACAACCGTCGTATTCCCCGAAATGACAGCCACGACAGATCAATTCGGAAATCTCATAATCGAGGTTGGAGAATGAACGTCACCGAAACGGCACGCGTCTTCCGTCACGACCCTCGTCAGCCGTCGCGAGAAGCAGACGTAGACCCGATCACGTTTGAGGTCTTGCGCAACGCCTACGTTTCGCTTGTGAACGAAATGGCCCTCGCTGTCGAACTTGCATCCTTCTCACTGGCGATCTCCGAAGGCCGCGACTTCAGCGGCACCCTGTACAACGCCGCGGGAGAGCTCGTAGCACAGGGCGAACAAGACCTTCCCGTCCATGTCGGGACGGCACAGTTCACCGTGACCGAAGTCATTAATGCGGTTGGGGTGGACGCGATGCGCGATGGCGACGTTTACCTCATGAACGACCCCTATACGGGCGGAACCCATCTCAACGACGTCCGGCTAGTCCTTCCGATCTTCCTCGATGGGGCAATCAGGGCATACGTAGCGTCAACAGCGCATTGGACCGATGTTGGAGGCATGGTTCCTGGAAGCTTCGCTGCACAGCTCGCGACCGAGTGCTTCCAAGAGGGCCTTCGCCTGCCGGCGGTATGCATCGTCCGCGACGGCGCGATTAATCAAGACCTGCTGCGCATCATCCTCGCCAATGTGCGCGTTCCGAGAGACGCACAAGGCGACCTCAACGCGCAGCTAGCCGCCTGCTATACAGGGCGCGATAGATTCCTCGAGATCGCTGCGAAATACGGGGTCGCGACAGTTCGCGACTCGATGGAAGAGATCATCGAGTTGTCCGAAAAACTGCTTCGTGCCGAAGTTGCCAAACTCGCTGACGGCGATTACGAGTGGACTGACTACATCGATCAAGACTTCAATACTGGGCGACCAGTAAAGATTCATCTTACGTTGCGAGTGCGTGGTGACCAGCTCACCTATGACTTCACTGGGACGGACCCGGCCGCGGATTGCTCGATCAACTGCACGTGGAGCTCAGCCATCTCAGCGGTCTTTATCTCGGCTAAGGCAATCTTTTCGGAGGTTCCGTTCAGCTTTGGCATTCTTCGGGCCATAGAAGTCATTGCCCCGCAAAACTCGGTCGTAAATGCCTTGCCACCCAAGCCTGTGGGTGGTTTTGGCGCAACCGCGTACGAGAAGATCTGCACCTGCGCGCTGTGTGCCTTCTCGCATATTGCTCCCGAACGAACAATCGCGGGCTCGTACAATTTGTTGAACACCTTCTGGGGTGGCCGCGATCCCAAGACGCAGGAGGGCTATGTCTGTTACGTCTGGTCAGCGGGCGGGATCGGTGCAGGCTGTGAGTGGGATGGCCCGCATGCGATGCAGAGCTTCCTGGACGCGAGTACGACAAGCATTCCGGCAGAGATTTTGGAGCGCACCGCGCCGATTCTCATTGAGTGCGACGAGCTGAGGGCGAACACGTGTGGCGCCGGGCGACATCAAGGCGGTCTGGGGTGCGACAAGACGATCCGTCTGACTGCGGGTGATGCAAGACTCACTGTGACTGGTGATCGAGGCGTGTTCGAAGCTCCGGGGCTCTTCGGAGGGCACCCTGCTCCAACTCAGGACATTTTGCGAGGAAAGGAGACGCCTAGCCCTACGAGCCTCGGCGTGTGCGTCGCGAACGAGCCCTTGCACACTGGGGAAACGATCTCCATCCTCTCGATGGGCGGAGCCGGCTACGGCGAACCTCTAGAGCGCGATCCCGACCTCATCCTCCAGGATGTAATCAATGAGTACATCACGATCGATTTCGCCCTTCGCAACTATGGAGTTGTTGTCGACGAGAGAGATTGGGACACCCTGGATATTCGAATTGATAGCGAACGGACGACCGCGTTGCGCGAGCAGATGCGCACCGGCGTGATCCCGTCGTAGCGAACTGTCAGCTCGGTCGGGCGGCGAGGTTCGCCAGGCCACCGATGCTCGTCTGCAGCTCGCCGGGGAAGTGACACGCAGCCATATGTCCGGCTCTATGCTCAACGAGAGCTGGACGATTGGTCGCGCAAACCGGCTGGGCGATCGGGCAACGGGTGTGAAACGCACAGCCGCCTGGAGGGGCGAGCGGGCTCGGGATCTCACCACTCAGGACGATGCGTTCTCGCCCTGCGTCGGGATCCGGGGCTGGGATGGCGGACATAAGAGCAACCGTGTAGGGATGCAGAGCGTTTCTGACCAACTCATCGGCAGGCGCGAGTTCGACGATTCTCCCCAGATACATGACGCCAACTCTGTCGCTGATGTAACTCACGACGGCGAGGTTGTGCGCGATGAAGATGTAAGCGAGCCCGAACTCACGACGCAGATCGGCGAAAAGGTTCAGAACCTGAGATTGAATCGAGACATCGAGGGCGGAGACTGGCTCGTCTGCGACAATCACCTTCGGACGCACGACAAGGGCGCGAGCGATCGCGATGCGTTGCCGTTGTCCTCCGGAGAACTCGCGAGGGTACCGACCGGCTGCATCACGCGGTAAGCCGATTGCGTCGAGAATCGCGTCCACGCGTGTAGCACGTTCTCGGGGTGAGACCGATTTGTCCGCAGTCAGCCCCTCCTCGATGATTCCTCGAACGGTCATTCGGGGGTCCAGCGACGCGACTGGGTCCTGAAAGACGATCTGTACGTCGCGTGTCTTGGACACGCGTTCCCCGCGCCCCCGTGAGTTCAGTCTCTGCCCTGAGACTAAGATCGTCCCCGACGTTGGCTCTACCAGGCTTACGAGGGCACGGCCGAGGGTCGACTTGCCAGAACCGGATTCACCGACCAGCCCTAGCGTCTCACCCGGAGCCACCGAGAACGACACATCATCGACGGCGCGAACATGGAGAGTACGTCGTCGGACGAGACCGCGATGACGAACGAAATCGACGACAAGACTTTCTACATCAAGGACTGGTTGCATCGCTCACCGGCACCCGCAAGGGGTCTGGGTTTGGCCCCACGTGGAGCCAACATGACACTTCTTGCGCCCCGATCGGCACAAGTGCTGGACGCTCTGCGAGGCAACGGTCAAAGGCATGCGAACACCGGGGCGCGAAGCTACAACCAACGGATTCCGCCAACTGACTAGGAACTGCCCCCGGAATGACCGCGAGAGGCTGACTTCGATCCATGCCGAGACGCGGGATCGACCGGAGGAGGGCTTGGGTATACGGATGCTTTGGTTCGCGGAAAATCGTGCGCACGCCTGCACGCTCAACGATTTTTCCGGCGTACATGACCGCGACGTCCGAGGCCATCTCCGCAACCACACCAAAGTCGTGGGTGATCAGGATCACAGCGGTGCCGCGCTCCCGCGTCAATGTCCGGATGAGATCGAGGATCTGAGCCTGGATGGTGACATCGAGCGCCGTCGTAGGCTCATCAGCGATCAGGAGACGCGGGTTGCACGAGAGAGCCATCGCGATCATCACTCGCTGCCGCATTCCACCCGAGAGATGATGCGGATAGTCGTGTGCCCTCTCAGCCGGGTCCGGGATACCGACGAGGCCCAGCAACTCACACGCGCGCGCGCGAGCCGCACGCCTCGACAAACGTTCATGGAGGCATAGAACCTCCTCAAGTTGCTTACCGATCGGATAGAGCGGGTTGAGCGAGGTCATCGGCTCCTGGAACACCATCGCAATTTCGCCGCCCCTGACCTTGCGCATCTCGCGCTCCGAGTACGAAAGAAGGTTGTTTCCGCACCAGAGGACATGGCTCCTCGGGTCGATCCTCCCCGGAGGTTCCACGAGCCTCATGATCGAATGGGCCGTAACGCTCTTCCCGGAGCCCGACTCGCCGACGAGACCGAGAGTCTCTCCCTCACGGATCGTGAAGGACACTCCGTCGACGGCCTGAACGACGCCGGCCTTGGCTCTGAAATGTCGTTCGGAGGTCGTTGACCTGAAGAAGCTCGCTCATATTGGAAAGATGGGCGTCGAGTCTGCCGAGTCGTAGCCGAGGGTCGTTGAGATCTCCCGAGCCGCCTCGATGATCAGGTCGCGATTGGTATCCAGATGATCCCCCAGGATTGCGGGCCGTAGGCCCGAGATCGAAAGCGACGCTCTGATCGAGCCTGAGTGATCAAATATCGGGGCGCCGACGGCCGCTATGCCCTCCGCGGTGTCTCCGTCGCTTACTGCATATCCGGCGAGCCGAATGCCCTCAAGGAGGTCAGGAAGATCTGCGGCTGTGGTCGCCTTGTCGCTCGCATGCACCGTCAGAGATGGGAACGCGTCTACGTACTCGGCCCAGAAAGCCCGATCCTGGTAGGCGAGGAGTGTGCGTTGAGCCGCACCCGTATGTAGTGGGAGCAAGCCTCCGATCCGCATGTGAAGAAACTGCACGAGGCGGCCGTCTAGGCGCGCCACGCAGAGCCCTTCATACCCTTGTCGCACGCAGAGATAGATCGTCTGCTCAGTCGCCACCTGAAGCCGAGTCATGACTGGCAGCGCAGCGGAGGTCTCGTCGAAACGGGCAGCCACGGCGTTGCCGAGACTGAACAGCCTTAGCCCAAGGCGGTAGCTTCCCCGACGGACACCTGGCTCGACAAAGCCGATGCTTCTGAGGTTGCCGAGGAGTCGGTAGACGCTGCTTCGTGGCTCGTTGGTTGCCTCGGCTACCTCGGCCGGCGTCAGCTCAGTCGCTGACGCGAGACACGTCAGTATCGCCGACACCCTTCCGAGCATATGAGCGGACGTGGCCGTGCTCGTCTCCGGTCCCGCGACCTGTTTCTCCATCGCTAGGCCTCCATCTCCGCCACCCCTAATACCACACAAAGTGCTGATGACCAGACGAACATCACCGAAGCTATTACGCCACTGGACAGCACGAACACCGTCCGTTAGAGTCACGTTATCACGAGCCGGACAGACCGTCCATTTGCTGAGTATCGGATCTCACCCTCGTCCGGCGGGCGCCAGCCACACTGCGTCCGGTTCGCTTTTCTTGCCGCCAGTGCGACAAGGCGAACGACCGTTGTGAGCAAGCCCGCGTGCGGCGCTCAGACGGACGACGGCTTTGTGAGTGATCGCTCGGCGCTGGCGAAGCTCGCATGAGCCGCCAGCACTTGGTTCAACCCAGCAGCCCATCACCTCATGGACAAGGAGAGGAGCAAGGCACGATGGAGCCCCACCAGAACGACCCCCCAGAGCCAGTCGCAGGAGCGTTCAAACGTCCCATGACGCGACGCCAATTTGCCCGAGTACTCGGCTGGGACCCTCGTCGCCGGATCCGCATTGGCATCGTTGGGAGCAAAGGCAGCCAGTGCGAAGGTCGGAACGACACGCGCCGCGTCCGCGTCGACGGACACCCTTCTGATCGCCTATCCAGGTGACATCCCAACCTTGAACCCTGGCTTCGCGCAACAACCAACGAGCCAAGAGCCGATCCGTGCGATCTACTCAAGTCTCGTCGACTTCGGCACAAAGAAGGGACCAAAAGGCCTCCCCGTTTCCAACGCCAATGTACTCAAACCCCTCCTTGCCGAGTCATACACCGTTTCTAAGGACGGCAAGACGTATACGTTCCATCTCCGCAAAGGCCTTCTTTCGCAAGCAGGCAACGAGCTTACGACCGCCGACGTCGTTTGGTCGTTCAACAACATGTTCCACGGTGGCGGCGCCGGCGCATTCCTACTTGGAACGGGAGCTGTCACAGCTCCGGTCACCAAGGCGCTCACCGTCTTGGACAAGTACACCTTTCAGGTTCATGCCGCACAACCAACACCGCTCACCCTCCAGGTTCTTTACATCTGGATCGAGAGCATCATGGACTCAAAAACCATCAAAACCCATGCGTCAGCGAGTGACCCCTACCCGAACACATGGCTTCAGACGAACTCCGCTGGATACGGCCCTTACTACGTACAGAACTACACGCACGGTCAGGCCATGACCCTGGTTGCGAAGAGCAACTATCCAGTGGGCGAGCCGAAGCTGACGACGGTCGTGCTGCAGATAATCAACTCCGCCTCCGACCGCGCCGCGGCAATTCAGCAAGGGGCCGTCGACATTGCGGAAAACCTGACCTACAAGGATGCAGACGGCTTGAAGAATGCGCCTGGAGTGACTCTAATCTCCCAGCCGTTCTCGAACTACGCTTACATCGGATTCAACCTGACCCAGAAACCACTCGACGACCCACGCGTGAGGCAAGCGCTTAACTACGCGATGCCCGTCGACGAAATCATCAAGACCGTCTATCTCGGCCAAGCCGACGCGGCAACCGGCTACGTTCCGCGTTCGTTCCCCGGCGCGTCGACCTACTACCCGTACCACTACAATCCCGCGAAAGCAAAGGCCCTTCTCAAGGCCGCGGGCGTAACCAATCTCTCATTCCCGCTGCCATTCGGGAGTGATGTTCCGAACCTCTCAGAGATCGCCGTTATTGTGCAAAGCGCCTGGAAGGAAATCGGGGTCAATATCACGCTCAAGCCGCTGACTGCATCTGCCTATGCGGGTCTGCTACCACCGAACAAGGTGACGACCCCGCTCTGGCTCGAAACGACGTTCTCAGTTGTCCCGGACTCCTATTACACGCTCGGGCTCTTCTTCGGCTCCAAAGGCTTCCATAACTTTGGAAAGTTCGTGAGCCCGGCACTCGATCAGGCCCTAGCCGCAGGCGCCTACGAGCATGACCAAGCCAAGCGTCTCTCAATCATTGAAAAGGCCCAGAAGCCATTTGTCGATGCGGCGCCATGGGCCGTTGCGTGTCTCCCCTATTTCCAAATCGCGCTACGCGACAACGTCAAGGGCTTCGCGCTCTACGCCGACGGCCTGACGAGATACGAGCAACTCAGCAAAGTCTAGAAATCCAGCCTGTTGCCAACTACCCGCTGCCGACGTCACGCGAGCTGGGGGTCACCGCGCACCGCGGTGACCCCCTCCCCTCGCTCAACCCCACCCATCCAGGCATAACTTGGCTTCCTACCTTGCCCGTCGTGTCGGTTTCCTCTTGCCGATGCTGTTCCTGGTAACGATCGGCACCTTTGTTCTCGTACGCGCGGTGCCTGGTAATCCCGCGTTGCTCTACGCAGGCGGCTTTGCCGATCCCACCCTCCTCAAGAGCATCACGCACCAGCTCGGGCTCGACAAGCCGTGGCCCGTCCAATACCTCGACTATCTAAAGGAACTGGGCCGGGGCAGCCTCGGCAACTCCGCATACACAGGACAGCCCGTACGCACCGACCTCCTCAATCGACTCCCGGCCACCCTTGACCTCGTCATCCCCGCCACGATTCTTGCGGTGCTCATCGCGATCCCGCTTGGCGTCCTCGGCGCCGCCTCCCACACACGTCTGCCTGACCATCTTTCACGCATCGTGACAACCGTGTTCGTGGCGATGCCTGACTTTTATCTAGGCCTGGTGCTGATCGAGCTGCTTTACGTTCACTGGCACATCGCTCCCTCTCCACTTGGACAGCTTTCCCCGCTCATCATTCCTCCCCACAAGATCACCGGCTCCTACGAGCTCGATGCCCTCCTCGAGGGACGCTTCTCCGTCTTTGTCGCCGCGTTTAAACAGTCGATCCTTCCCGTCTGCACGCTGGCGATCGCGTACTCCGCACCAATCGCTCGCCAAACGCGCGCAGCGATGCTCGACGTCCTCCGAGAAAACTATATTCGCACCGCCCGCGCCTACGGCGTTCCCAGGTTCCGAATCCTTTTTCGGCGAGGGCTGAGAAATGCTCTCTTGCCGGTTGTAACAATGGTCGGAATCGTCTTTGTCTATCTCATGGGCGGCGATGTGTTGGTTGAGGTTGTCTATAACTGGCCAGGCATCGGGCAATATTCGGTATCCGCAATCCAAAACTCCGACTATACCGCCGTCCAGGGCGTTATCCTCGTTATTGCGCTCCTTGTTAGCATCGCTTATCTCGCCCTCGATGTGATCTACGCGCTTCTCGACCCTCGTATCCGTCTCTCCTAAAGTGATAGCCGCCCCGCTAACCGCAACACTCCAGAGACGGAACAACAAGTTTCGACTCTTTGTCAAACAGAACGCCGGCTTGACCGTCGGTACGGCTATCCTCCTAGCCTTTACCGCCGCTGCGGCTTTGAGCTCGCTTATCTCGCCCTACGGTCCCAACCAACTTGACACTAACGCCGTGTATCAAGGACCTTCGCTTGCTCATTTGCTCGGCACAGACAATTTCGGGCGCGACATCCTTTCTCGAATGATCTGGGGAACCCGCATCGACTTCCTTGTTGCGCTCCTCGTCACGCTCTTTTCCGTGACACTCGGAGTTGCCATCGGTGCGTTTGTCGGCTACGTCCGGGGATGGCTTGACGTCGTCGTCATGCGTTTCGTAGATAGCTTGCAGGCGTTTCCGGCATTGATCATCGCACTCGCGATCGTTGGGATCGTGAGCCATAGCGTCACCAGCCAAACCGTCGACATTGCGGTTGTCATCGCGGTCATTGTCTTTGTGCAGGCACCAACATATATTCGGCTTGTCCGTGCGCGCGTTCTCGTACTCCGCGTAGCCGAGTACACCGACGCGGCGCGCGTGCTCGGTGTGGCAAGGGGACGCATCATCATTCGCCACATGCTCCCCAACGCAATGGGCTCCGTATACCCAGCTGCGGCCCAAAATGCGGGATACGCAATCCTTCTTACTGCCGGCCTCGCCTTTGTCGGCGTCGGAATAGTTCCTCCAACGGCCGAATGGGGATCGATGATTTACGTCGGAGCGCAGTACCTGCGCAACGGCGACTGGTGGATGTCCGTCTTCCCGGGGCTTGCTATCGCCTTTTCGCTTTTCGGACTGACGTTGGTCAGCGACGGCCTCCAAACCCTTCAAGGGCGGCGATAGGCCTTGACGCGGTATTGCCCCGAGAGACTCACAAGGTTCAAGAATGCGCGATAAAACAGTCCTCATTACCGGCGCAAACTCGGGCATCGGAGCCGCCACCGCTCGATTGCTTGTTCAGCGTGGGGCGAACGTCGTACTTGGAGCACGCCGCGAGGAAGCACTTGAGCAGCTGGCACGAGAGCTGGGTCCGGAGCACGCGTTGACTCGCAAGACGGACGTGACCTCGGAGGTCGAAGTCGTCGAACTCGTCCAGGCCGCGTGCGAGAGGTTTGGTCGGATCGACGCGGTGTTCGCGAATGCCGGCATCGGGGGCGGGGGCTCGGTGGCGTCCGGCGACCCCTCCGATTGGCGCTCGATGTTGCTCACAAACGTCTACGGGCTTGCACTCACTGTGCACCACGCGCTGAAGCCTATGCTCGAGGCTGGGCGCGGCCACATCATCCTTGCGTCGTCAGTCGCTGGCAGGATCGCGGTACCGGGTAACGACATGTACTCGGCGACAAAATTCGCGGTGAACGCTCTCGGCGAAGGGTTGCGCAGCGAGCTCGCAGGGACCATCAAAGTGACCCTGCTTGAACCCGGCGCCGTACGCACCCCATTCTTCTCGGGCCCGCTGCCAGTCGCGCTCCTGCCTGAAGACATCGCCGAGCTCGTGGTCTATTGCCTCGAACAACCCGAGCACGTCGAAATCAACGAGCTTCTCGTTCGGCCGCGAGGGCAGGCCGTCTAGCCAAATGAACGAAAGGAGCCATCTATGAAACAGAGCGCACTTCGCGACAGACTCGAAGCCGGAGAGGCAGTTTTAGGGACGTTCATTCATCTTGGTGATCCCGCCGTCGTCGAGATCGCGGGCGCCGCCGGCTTCGACTTCGTCATTTGTGACACCGAGCATTCGTCACGAGATCCGTCAACCATCGAAAACATGGTTCGGGCAGCCGAAGCCTTCGGTATCGCCGCGTTGATCCGAGTCCACGAAAACGACGAAAAGGCCATCCTCCGAGCGCTCGAAACTGGCGCTCAGGGAATCGTTCTTCCCTTTGTCCGCAGCGCCGATGACGTCCGACGCGCCCAGCAAGCAATGTGGTACCCCCCTGACGGAAACCGCGGCACATGCACCGTAACCCGAGCGGCCAGATACGGTGCGCTCCGGCCAGATTTTGCGACCCATGCCGCCGAGTGCAACCGAGAACTTCTTCTCGTCGGTCTCATCGAGGACGCCGAAGGGGTGGACCACATCGAGGAGATCATGGATGCGGGGTTGGACGTCGCGTTCGTCGCCAGAGGCGACCTCACAGCCGCGCTTGGCGTCTCAGCACAATCGGAACACCCACTCGTACTTGAGGCTGTCGAAAAGGTGATAGCCGCGGCCGCAGAGCTCCCGCACCAGTGGTCAGGGATCATGCCCTACGACCCCGAAGAGGGTCCGATGTGGGCAACCCGCGGCTGCTCATTCCTCGCCTGCTCCATCGATACCTACATCCTCTGGAAGGGCTTCCGCGCGTTCACCGAGGCGATGTCGAACTCAATGGTCGCCTAAACGTTGCCCGAACGAAACATGGAGCAGACCACACAAACAAGTGCCCAGGAGACCGACGCCACCCTGTACGCAAAGATGGCACTAATCCGGCAGTTCGAGCAAGCCGCCTATCGCGCCTACGAACAAGGCGACATTCTTGGCTCTATTCACTCTTCGATAGGCCAAGAGGCTCTCGCGGTCGGCGTAATCGACGCACTTGAGCCAGGCGACAAGGTACTCAGTCACCATCGTGGCCACGGCCATGCGCTCGCCAAGGGAGTCGACCCGAATCGCCTGATGGCTGAGCTCTTCGGGAAAGCCGACGGCCTCTGCCGCGGCAAGGGCGGATCCATGCACATCACCGATCTCTCATGCGGCTTCCTCGGTTCACTCGCAGTCGTCGGCTCATCCATCCCGCTCGCGGTTGGCGCTGCTCTCGCCATGCGCAAAGCAGAAGCCCCACACGTCTGCGTTGTCTTTTTCGGAGACGGCGGAATCAATCAGGGCGTCCTCTACGAGAGCATGAACCTCGCTGCCATCTGGCGGCTGCCGGTCGTTTTTGTCTGCGAAAACAATGGCTTCGCGATCAGCGTGCGCTCCTCGACCGCGACCGGCGGAGACGGGCTCGTCGCACGCGCCAAAGCATTCGGGCTCGCCGCCGCAACAAGCGTCGACGGACAAGACGTTCTCGCAGTGCGCGAAGCTGCGGCAAGCATCGTTGACACCGCCCGCTACGAGGGCCCGGCACTCATCGAGGGACACACCTACCGTTTCATGGGCCACTCGCGAGGCGACCCCCCTCACGGTCTGTACCGGTCAGAAGACGAAGTCAGCTCAGCCCAGGAACGCGACCCACTCGAGCTCCACGCCGCACGCGCCGGAATCTCTGAACAGGAACGTCATGACCTTGACAGGAACGCACGAGAACGGATCACAGAGGCTCTAGCGTTCGCTCGGGCTTCGTCGCCACCAAGCCCAGACGCCGCAATGGAAGACGTATGGGGCTGACCGTGACAAGCGATACAACGTACGCAGAGGCGATCCGGCTCGCCTTGCATGACGCAATGCTCGACGACGAGAGCATCACGCTTCTCGGTCAAGACATACGCGTCGGCTTCCCATGGGGAGTGACCCGCGGGCTCGTCGAAAGTTTCGGCAATGAACGGGTCCGCGACACGCCGATCTCCGAAGCGGCGACCATGGGCGCCGGCATCGGTGCCGCGATCAATGGGCTCAGAACGGTCGTCGAGGTCGACTTCTCAGGATTCCTGTATCTCGGCCTCGACCAGCTAATCAACAACGCGGCCAAGCTCCGTTACATGAGCGGTGGACAAGTACGCGTCCCGCTCGTCGTCCGCGTAGGGCAAGGGTCACTTGGTTCGTTCGCGGCCCAGCACTCGATGACGCAATACGCGATGCTGGCGAACGTTCCCGGCCTCGCTGTTTGTGTACCAGCGACCGCACAAGATGCCTACGACCTGATGCGCTGGGCGCTCCGCCAACACGACCCGGTCGTGTTCGCCGAGGACATGCGGCTCTACCGACGGACGGGAACGTTAGAACAGCAGAGGCCACCCCTAGAACGGCCATGTGCTGCGGTCGTGCGCTCCGGGAGCGACGCGACGGTCTTGACGCTCGGATTCGGAGTCGAGCTCGCACTCGAGGCGGCCGCCGAGCTCGAGCAGGAGGGACGTAACGTCGAGGTGGTCGATCTTCGAACCGTCTCGCCACTCGACATTTCCACGATCCGCGACTCCGCCCGATCGACCGGAAGAGTCGTTTGCTTCTGCGACGATCCGCTGCTTGGAGGGATCACTGCGACTCTCTCCGCGGTGACGACGGAAGAAGCTGGTGATGTCCTTCGTGCGCCCGTCGTCCGCGTCGGCGCCCGCCACAGCCCCGTGCCTTACGCGAAAGAACTCGAGCAGGAAGTCTTGCCGTCGAAAGCGTCACTTCTCTATGCGCTTCGCAATCTCATCGGCACCGAGGCGACTCGATGAGCGACGTCGTAATGCCCCGACTCGGACTCGACGACGCACCCATGACGATCGTCGCCTGGCTCAAGAAACCTGGCGAACACGTCGTTGAAGGCGAGCCGCTGCTCAAGGTCGAAACCGACAAGGCCACGATGCAGGTTGAGGCACCCGCCAACGGAATCCTCGCGATCACTCACTTCAACGAGGGCGAGACCGTGGCCAGCGGCACCACTCTCGCAAGAATCGCCGCGAACGAGGACGAGCTGACCGACACAGTCGGCCTGGCTTCTGAATCAGGTGACGGCACGCCGCCCAAAAGCGAGACACCCGCCTCAGACGCACCAACCCACGACACACCCGGAGAAATCCGCGGCCTTCGACCCAGTCGAGCCGACGGCCCATCACCTATCCATCAGTCGCAGCCACGGCCGTTGCATGTTCTGCCCGAAGGAGACCGACGCGCTCAGCCACTTTCTGGACGTCGCCTGGCGATCATTGCGCAAAGGCTGACCGCCGCAACTGCGATACCCCAATTCGCGATTCACCGCGACATCTCGTTTCCCGACACCAACACCTCCGCGCCGGCGGTCGGAACTCTCGCCGACGCGATCGTCAGCGCGATCGCGCAGGCCGCACTAGCCGTGCCGAAGGTGAACGCCTTGCTCGTCGACGGTGTCGTTTACCAGTACGCCACGGTTAACCTCGCCTACGCTATCGATCAGCCTGATGGGGTTATCGCTCCCGTCATTCGCGGCGCTGACGCCCTTTCTTTGGCAGAACTCGCCATGAGGCGAAAAGACCTGGTAGCAGCCGTCCTCGAGCACCGGCTCGATCAGCCCGAACTCGAAGCCGCCACCATCACCGTCTCGAACGTCGGGTCCTCTCAACGCTGACGCAGTGACCCCGCTACTCACCCCTCCTCAAGTCGCCGCGGTCGGCGTCGGCCGCCTTCGCTCGACGGCCTCAGGTCGTGTCTTCACCCTTAAGTTTCGTCGGCGACCACCGAGCCCTCGACGGAGCAGACGGCGCACGCTTTCTACAGGCCGTCTGCGACGCGATCGCTTCGGGCGCTGAACCATCGCACTGAGCAAGACACGGGTGAGCGTGGACGATCTCAAACCAATCTCGGAAACGATCGATGATCGGATCCTTGTAAGGGGTACGACCTCGCAGACGAGCTGATCGGAAAGATCGGTTTCACCGAGATGCTCCTCCTCGATCTCGACGGCGTGCGACCTTCCCCGGAGCGGGTCGACGGTCGGTGACGCCATCCTGGTAACGCTGATGGAACACGGGATCACGCCGAGTTCCCTGGCGAGACGCGTAGTTCTCGACGCCGCACCCGAAGCAATCCAAGGCGCTGTGGCGGCCGGGCTTCTCGCGACAGGCTCGCGCTTCCTCGGCGTCGCAGAACAGACCGCTCAAATGCTCAAGAACATCCTCGAAGAGGCAGCAAACAGCTCCGAGCTCAGCAAGGTCGCAGAAAACCACGTACAAGCGATGACTCGGGAAGCCGGTCGTATCCCCGGGTTTGGACACAACCTTCACGCGAAGCTTGACCCGAGGGTCGATGCGTTGATCAACGTTGCACGCCTAAATGGCCTAGCTGGGTCGTACGTCGCCGCATTCGAAGCGATCGCGTCGATAGTCAGCCGAAGACCCGAACGGCCGCTCCTACCAAACGCGGCCGGAGCGGTAGGGGCGGTGCTCGGTGACCTGGGATACGAACCCGAGGAGGTGCGCGGCTTCGCCCTCGTAGCGCGTACCGCCGGATTGTTCGCCCACGTGGTTGACGAACAACGACATCCAATCGCGCGTGCAATCTGGGAGCGCGCCCACCACAGCAACGATGGCTGAGAGGTCCCGCGCATGGCGCGATCTCGGCGCAACGAATCTACGATCGTGCTCTTACCGCCTACGACCCCGAATCGCGATCATCGACGGCACCAGGCGGATCACCTACCGAGCCCTCGACGCGCGCAGCAGCCAGCTCGCGAACATCCTTTTATCGGAGACCGAGCAGGGCAATGCCGCAGCGTCGTTCGTTCCAAACTGTGCGGAATCTCATCGAGTTCGACGTAGCCTGCACTCGCGCCGGCATCGTCCGTGTCGGGATCGGGGATCGCCTCAGCGGCGATGAAGCCGGCTACATCCTCGACCACTCCAAAGCGGCGGTACTCGTGACGACGGAGCAGCTGCTCGAACGCCTCGGCGCCGTCCCGAAGACAGTCCGACGCATACTCCTGGTCGGCGACGAAGAACGCTCAGCATCGGCCGGATCATATGAGCACGCTCTAGCTCAAGAAAGCCCCCACCTGAGCGCACCCAGCGTGACTACGGCCGCCCCGAACTATGTGCTCTACACAAGCGGCACCTCTGGTCGACCGAAAGGTGCCCTCCACACACACGGCCGCCGCGTTCTCTCAATGGTCAACATGATGTCAGCCGAACTCACCTTGACGTCAAACTCCGTCTTCTTACACGTCGCGCCGCTCACCCACGGCAGCGGATCGAAAATCATTGCCATAATCGCCGCTGGCGGTACAAATCTCGTCGCTCGGCGGTTCGAAGCCAACGAAGTCGCCGAACTAATCAAAACGGAACACGTCACCCACACGTTCTTGGTGCCGACAATGCTCCAGCGCCTCGTTGAGGGAGATCAAAACGTCCAGGAGGCAGTCGGGACTCTCGACCAGATCACCTTTGGTGGCGCGCCGACGACGGCCACGCTCTTTCGACGAGCCATCGAGACCTTCGGACCCAAGCTCACCCAGATCTACGGCTCCTGCGAAGCGCCACACCCCATCACACTGCTCACTCCAGACGCCTACGCTGACGACCTAGGCGACAGGTTGCTCTCAAGTGCGGGCCGACCAGCGCACAGCGTCGATGTACGCACCGTCGACGAACACGGAAACGAGGGGCTCCCCGAGATTCTGGGCGAACTGCAAATCAAATGTGCGCACCTCATGGCGCGCTACTGGCGGGACAAACAAGCAACAGACGAGGCACTCACGCCAGACGGCTGGTACGTAAGCGGAGACATCGCATCGATTAGCCCTGATCAAGTCGTGACATTCCAAGATCGCAAGCGCGATCTGATCATCACTGGCGGTTTCAACGTCTACCCAGCCGAAGTGGAACGTGTCCTCAGCGAACATCCGAGCGTTCGGCAAGCCGCCGTGATTGGCCTCCCGGACGATAAGTGGGGAGAAAGCGTGTTTGCCTTTGTCGTTCCGACATCGCCCGATCACGCATCAAGCGACGAGCTCATCGACTGGTGCAAGTCGCGGCTCGCCGGCTACAAGAAGCCACGCCACATACGTTTCGTGGGTGAACTCCCTCTTGGGTCGTCAGGAAAGGTCCTCAAGCGCGTTCTTCGAGATGAAGCGACCTCAGACGTAAGTCCGCGTTAGCCCCCTCGCCGAACAGCAGGCGAAAGGAGCAACGAAGCCGACATAAGGATTGCTCGCACCTGCACGCCCGCGCGAGCAATCATGTCCCACGTTCGTCGGCACCCATATGAGAAATGGCTAATCTAAACCCTCCCGGGCACATAGCCCAGCGGGAGAGCGCCCTCGAGGCGGCGTAAACTCTCTTTTGCTTCAAGCACCGAGCGCCGGTACGTCGAAGCCGGTTGCCAAAGCCTGTACGTGGTGATCAGGTCAGCGGAGGGTTAGGGCAGCCGGGGGATGAAAGCGCCACCGGCTCGAGGAACTGGGTCTGAATCGACGTCAGCTCAGTTGGGGTCGAGGGCCGCCGACCTCGGGCAACCTTGATAGGCCGATTTTTGAAGGCTCCGGGTGGTGTGCGTCAGCTTCGCGTCAAGTCTCGCGCGGCCGGACCGGGCCTCCTCCCTGGTTGTTAGCGCTTCGCTCAGCCCAAGAAAGCCGTTGTAGTTCGACTAGAGCCGGTGGGTACCTGACTCGTAATGAAGGGGTCCGCGGTTCGAATCCGCGCGTCGGCTTTAGCATTCAAGCCATCTCGGCGACCACACATCTGTCGCCCGCGCTTCCGCGTCAAGCTTTGTGTCAAGTTGAGCGCCGGGGCGATGCGGTACGAGTGCATCGTCAAAGGTGGCGGAATCGAGCCGGCGAGCTCACAACGGTGATGCTAACGGCGGCCGTCACGGCCGCGGCTCGACCGGCTAGACGGGTGGGCGCCCAGTTCCAGTTCTGTACGGCAACGCGAGCTTGAGCCGTCCCTTTGCTTCGTCCCAGCACCCGGGATGGACGAGACCAACTGAGAGCCACGACCCTTCGACGGTCTCACCCTCTCTGTCCTCAGCCCACGCATGCCCGAGAGAAGTCCATCTACTCGACGTCAAGTGGCTTGCCGCACCGGGCACAGAACACGTCGGACGTGTTCTAGACACCTACCTTTGTAGTCCCTGGGCCACTACCCAACCCTCGTTTCCACGATCTGACAAGCTCGATTCGAACCCTCTAACCTCTGCGCCTGTCGATGCCCGAGAGCCCCGAGTCCTTCCAGGCGGTTGTCGCCCCCGTTTCAATCGTGCGATTCGGCGCCGGGAATGGCAGATGATGCGCTCGACGCTCCAGGCCACGCCCTTCTCGACTCCGTCTCCGCCCAGGCAACGTTGGGGGGAGCCAGCCCATAGCTTGGCTGGCGGAGGCCACCCACAAGGGTGTTCACGACATTGGCCCTGACGCTCGAAACAGTCGAGCGCGTTCAGTGCTTGCCGCGGGCCACGCCAGATTCACTACCGCTCCACGACATACGAGCGATACCCGCTCTTCGTCTCTTTTCCGACACCGGGTTCGAACGAACCTCCCCGGGTACTACCGTGAGAGTGTCAGCCGCCTTTGGCGGAGTCCCGTTAGGAGAGCGGCGGCCCACCCTGTCGGTACGCCAAGCCGCTCTCACCTGTCCACCGATTCGGGCGTCTGCTAGAGACCGTGAGCCGCTCCCGCTTCGGTCCCGGTCCTAGCTGCCGGTCGTCGGGGAGGAATCCGGGCGACCTCTCGTTGCTCGGTCACAGTCTGGGCAGGCCTAGCCGAAGGTAGGGGGGTCGACAGGCCTATGAACTCGGTCGGTCCTTTTCCGGTATTGGTAAGGTTTTTTGTTCGGCGTTCAGGCCGAGAGCTTTCTCGTTCAAACAAGGGTGCGAGAGGTTTCCTGTTTCGTCGAGAAGCTATGGCTTCCGCGTCAAGAGAGAGCCGCCGCGAGGGCGGCTCTTCTCTGCCCAGGCGACTTCACCCAGGGAGCCAAAACTCTTCTGCGATTACTCCGGAAGGCACCGCACACCGGCCGGTACTGACTCGATCGGATGCAGTGCGGCGTGGGTTCGAATCATGAAGACCATTTGTCGCTGCCTGGGAAGAGATCGCCCATGGTCGCCTCGCGAGCCAACATTGCCCATTTTCTGACCCTTGAGCGGGCCTATGATTTTCTTTGCGCTTGTCGGGCACCTTTGAACCCTTTGGTGGAATCTGCGCTGATGCGCGCCGCCGCAGCAAGGCGAAACAGGCGGTCCAGGTGAAAGCTCCAGCTGGCGTTGATGCGAGTGGAGGATGAATGGCGTTCGGTCGTACTGCGGTCGGAACCGCGGATGAAGCAAGCGTGTGGTGGTGGGGGCCGGTGTGCTCGGGGCGGCGCTCGCTCAACGATTGGCAAAGAATGGGTGGCGCACCGTCCTTGTCGACCAATACTCGTTCGGACACGCCCGTGCCGCTTCAGGAACTAACTCGCGCATCATTCGGTTCGCGCACGGAAAGGAAGAGGCCGATACACGATCCGCATGGGAAGCGCGCGCGCTCTGGCGCGAGATCGAGCAAGAGGCCGGCGTCGACCTCATGTCTAAGACGGGCTTCGCGTGGTTCGCGCACGAGGACGACAGATGGGAAGCAGACAGTCAAGAGGTACTTGGGCGAGAGGGGATCCCGTTCGAAAGAATCCAAGAAGATGAAGCCGAACACCTCTTTCCGGATCTTGGGACCGTGGACCTCAAATATCTCCTGTACGAGCCGGAAGCGTGTGTACTTCAGTCGACACGCTCTGTCCGCGCGCTCTGCGAGCTCGCTCTCATATCCGGCGCCCGCTTCGTTGGCGGCTGCGCTCGGCCTGTCGCTGGTGGCGTAAAGGTCGACGGTCAGTTGCTAAGCGGCGACCGCGTGGTCTGGGCCTGTGGGGCGTGGGCAGTAAAGCTATTCCCAGGGACCTGATCAGGGGGACGTCATCCAGCAGGACCTTTTCTACTTTGGTGTCCCCTTGTCATGGCAGACGCCAGGGGTGCCCGCCTGGGGTGAGCCTGGGGGATCAATGACCGGTCATGGCGACCTCTACGGACGTGGATTCAAGCTGGGCTCCGACTCAGCCGGCCCAGAGTTGGATCCGGACACTGGAGAACGACGCCCGATCCAAACCAAGAAACGGTGGTGCGCGATTATCTATCCAAGCGGTTTCCTGCGATCGCTCACGCGCCGCTAGTCGGCACGGAAACGTGTCAGACGACAATCTTAGATGCCGAGATTCCCAGCGACGTGATGGTGCAAGCGGGACAGCGCATGGTTCAACACCCAGATCACCCAAGCATTTGGATCCTGGGAGATGGCTCTGGAAGCGCCTTCAAGCACGGGACCTGCGATCGCCCGACGCATGGAGGAGTTGCTCGCCTAATCCACCGTTGTGTAACACGTGTTGTCTGGACGGCATCCAGGACGCGCCGACCAAGCTCGCGATCCAGCGAGCACGATGCCGATGAGATCCGGATGCGCGGTGAATGTGTTGCGTCCGCCACGGCGGTCAGCTATCGCGCGCGTAGTACGTAATGAGGCGAGATCCGAGACCGCTCAATGATCGGGAACAAGGATCAGTCCGGACGCCACAATCAGGGCTCCAACGAACATGCAGATCCCAATTTCCATCGTCCCCTACTTTGCCGTCAACTTCCACGAACGTGAGGTCGTCACCTTCGACAGGGGCATGATCGTGTCGCGGAACAGATGCGGGTTCGTACTGTTGGTCCAGCAAACGCGGCCTCATCCAAATATGGGTGAAGGTGCTTGCCACTGGGACTTGGACGCCGAACGTGGCGGCGGTCAGGCAGCTTGCACCTCGGGTGCCGGCTCCACCGCGGCCTCCTCTTCGCCGGTCAGGATAGAAGGACCCGGTAGGCGACGCTGCGAGCGCGCCGCCGATGAGCGGGGCGAGGATGAAGACCCAGAGCTGGCTCAATGAGTCGCCTCGAACAAATAGCGCCGGGCCCGATGCTGCGGCCGGGTTCACCGATGTTCCGTCGAGCGGAATGCCGATGATGTGGACGAGGGCGAGCGTGAGCCCGATAACGAGTCCGGCGACTGTGGCGTTGCTGGCCCGCCGTGTGACTGCCAGGATGACGAGGACGAACACGAACGTCAGGATCACCTCGGTGCCGATGGCTCCGCCCGCGTTCAGTCCGACCATGGAGTGGCTTCCGTAGCCGTCGGTCCCGAGGCCCATGCTTCTCGTGTAGCTCGAGGCTCCGTGGACCACTCCGTAGAGGGCCGCTGCCCCCGCGATGGCACCAACGAACTGAGCTAGCCAGTAGCCCGCGGCGTCGGAAAGCGAGATTCTCCGCGCTACGAGGAACCCGATCGTCACGGCCGGATTGATGTGGCAGCCGGAGATCGGCCCGATTGCATAGACCATCGCCATCAGTACGAGGCCGAAAGCGAGGGCGGTGGCCACGACTCCCGCCGATGTGCTCGTCCCGGTGATCTTGAACCCGAAGCTGAGCGTGGCAGTGCCGACACCGAGGAACACGAGCAGCGCCGTCCCGAGTACTTCCGCAAGGAGGGATCGTGCGTTCATGCGAGCCTCATTTCTCGTTGAGGTCGGTACATGTGTTCCCGCAGCGGCCCACATTTTTAACAGAGGGTCGCCTTCAGCGCGGCATCGACTCCTTGAGGATTTCTTCCGTGCGAGTCGTTCCGTTCGCTCCGACGAACTCTCTGGCTGTCACCGCTCCCGCAGGGCTTCGACGGGCTCGCCATGTGTCTGTGCCCCTACGGGAGAGCTTATCGTCGTCCTGGCTCTCTTGAGGGGGCTCGGTCTGTGTTGGCGATCACATCCTCAAGTGAGTGATGGAGTGCTGATGCCACGGCATGACACAACAATTCACGGATCCGACCATGTTTTTGCTGTAGCGGCGATTTGTTCGCTTGCTGCATTTGCGTGCTTCACGGCGGCTGCATCGGCAACGCCGTCTGTTGATCGTCGAATCTCACAGCGACTACATCTTCTTTCTATGCCGACAGCGTCCAGACCATGGTCAACGTTCACCGCCGGGTCACCAGAAGCCTCTCGGAATCGCCGTAGAATGGCGAACTCCGGCTCGACCCCCCGGCGCCACTGACGGTGGAACTGACCGGAGTGAATCCAGGGAAGCCCCAACGGCACACAGGTGCTTGCGACCGGCGCCCTCGCTACGTCGAACGTCACCTCCTCATACAGACCTTCGACATTCCCTTGAGCAGCGCCGTGCCGGTGACCACAGGTCAGCGGTACGCGATTCTCTTGTTTAGCACCAGCACAGCGCAGTGGCGCTGGGCACCGACCAAGCCAATGACTACGCGAACGGAACCACCTCCAGCGCCGCTTCGGATGCCGGCCCTTTCAACGATGTCTCCTGGGACCAATCCTCGCGACATTGGTGAGCCCGACACCCGTGTCGGCTCCTGGTACCGCACGCGCGGGGCGTACTGCACCGTCGCTGGCAACACGTGACAGCGGGGCACCCCTAGTGACAGACACGTTGTCAACCTCGACGACGGCCAGGCCTCGAGCGACCCCCACTACTTCGGCGCAACAGCGGCGAGCTCGTCAACGGCCTCGGGCTGACCTGCGGACCCGTCCCCGCCGGCTTACCCAACACGGGTACGCCACGGCGACATGAACGTCGACGCGAACACCTACCCCTACTACTCGAACTAGCCGACATCCCGAGCGGCATCGGTACCAGAGAGACTCTACGAAACCCGCTTCTTCGGCGAGGACGCGCACCAAG
>CAWEVP010000015.1:0-157008 GCA_963812555.1 uncultured Actinomycetota bacterium
ACAACCCGATATGTCACGTTCGGCAACCGGCCTTCTCGCCGCGCTGCGTCGAGCTCCCGTGCAACCCGGTCACGGTCAGCTGCATGCATCCGTGACAAGACGTACTGCGGGGAAGGCGTCACCTCGCCCGGCTGGACATCGAGCAGCCGATACATGTTCTCCGACCAGATCAGCTCGTCGGACTCGAGATCCCACTCCCAGGTACCGCTGCGCGCCAGCCGCTCCGCCCTGTCGACCACGGTACGACCCGGCGGGGTCCATGCCGAGTCCAGCGACCGCGAAACCAAAGCGTCCGCAGAATGCCGGGGACAAACTGTTAACGCCATCCGGTAAGGATCGGACGAAATCGCGACGCGCGCGACCGCAACCACCACCTAGACGTTGCGGAGAACTACCAATCCACGGGCTGGCCCCCGCTCACCCGCGCGATCATCCCGCGCCCCGCCGCACCCCCGGTACAAGTTCGAAGGCTAAGAATCCAATCCACCGAGGGTTATAGCCGCCCCTGTCTCGACGCGGCTGCGCAGCACGCCCCTCCAAGGCGCTAGGGAGCGAACAGCTTCGGCCAGTGGGCACCACCGCGGCCCGTCCGCGTGTTCGTGCCTCGCGGAACGGGTAGGAGCCGAATCGGAGATTCCTACGACCTCAGGAGGACACCAATGGCGACTGACAAGCAAAAGCAAGCGGCAAAGAAGAATCTAAAGAAGGCGCGCGCCGCAGAAACAAGCGCGGGATCGTCGCAGACCTCGAGGAGCAAGAGTGCGGCTATGAGCACAGCCCAGAAGAACGACCTTCCGGAAGGAGCCTTCGCCTTTCCGAAGGAGCGGAAGGAGCCGTTGAACGACGCGACGCACGTCCGGAACGCGATCGCGCGGTTCGACGAGGTGGAGGGCGTTACCGACGCAGAGCGGGATCGAGCATGGAAGCGAATCCTCGCCGCTGCGAAGCGCTTCGACGTCGAGGTCTCGGCGGACAACTGGCGCGAGCTGACCACGGGTGGGAACGCGAAGTGAGGTCCGCCGACAGAGCCGACGCGACGGTCGAGTTCCCCGGGTCGCAGACCTAAGAAATCGCCCGGCCCGCAACCCAACCCCGCCTCGCTTGACGATGCCCGTGAATGTCCTGTGGTTGACGCGGTTGCTGACCTTGCGTTCACGCTGCGATCGGTGTTTGGTCGTGGGGTGAACTCGCGCTCTTGTCTTTGGCTGCTTGGAGGACGGCGATGAAGGCGTCGATTACGCTGGGATCGAATTGGGTGCCTGCGCAACGGCGGAGCTCGGCGGTTGCTTGCTCGCGGGTGACGGCTGGTGCGTAGGGGCGTCCTGCGGTCATGGCGTCGTAGGCGTCGGCGACTGCGACGATGCGGGCGCTGAGCGGGATCTGGTCTTCGCTTAGTCCGTCTGGGTAGCCGGATCCGTCGGAGCGTTCGTGGGTTGAGCGCACGAGCGGCGCGATCCGGGCGAGTGTTGGTGCGGCGCTCAGGATCCGTTCCCCGATGAGGGTGTGGCGTCGCATGAATGTCCATTCCTCGTCGTCGAGCGGGCCGGGTTTGTTCAAGATCGTTTCCGGGATTGCTGTCTTTCCGATGTCGTGGAGCTCCGCGGTGAGGCGCGTGAGCGCGACCTCCTTTTCGGAGAGGCGCAGTTGCTGTGCGACGGCTGTTGCGAGTCGGACCACGTTGCTGACAGGACTGGCAAGTACCTCGTCTCCTTCGGAGAGAACGCGGACGAGCATGTCGCGTGCCTGGAGGTCGTCAACTGTCCGGGAGGAGCGTTTGTTTTTGTAGAGGCGCTGGTCGGCCTGCCCGAGTGCGTCCTCGAGGGACATCTCGTCTGGCGTGATCAGCACCGTTCCTGCTGAGCAGGTAATCGCGAACGTGTCGCTGTGCTCGCTCAGTGATTCCTGAGCTCTCGCGAGCGCCAGTTCTGCGTTATTGCCGCGGGCGATGACGCAGAACTCGTCGCCGCCCAGCCGGTAGGCGGTGCCGTCTCCCTCGATCGCCGCCCGGAGGTTCGAGGCGAGACGGGCGAGGAGCGCGTCACCGGCGGGGTGGCCGAAGGTGTCGTTGTAGGCCTTGAAACCGTTGAGATCGAACATCCCCAACACGAGTTTCTCTCCAGATCTCGGCGTCTGAAGGAGCGTGTCCATGTCGGTGAACAGTCGCCGTCGATTCGCGAGGCCGGTGAGCTGGTCGGTGAGCGCGTCCTGGCGGCTCTGCTCGAGGATCTGTTCCTTGTCACGCGCGAGTCTTGCTGCGCGTCGCAGCGCAAGCGAGAACGCGACCAACATCAACACGGTCCCGATGATCGCGCCAAGCACGGCCAAGAGCCGCGCTCTTCCCGCCTCACGGTTGTACGAACCCGTGATCTCGGTAAAGCCGGTCGTCAGAACTGCCTCGGGCCGGCCCGGCCTCGAGGCGCCATTCATCAGCACCCCTGCAGCTCGTAGCCTGCCTGAGCTCTCAAGCGCGTTCACGCGACGGAGGAGAGCAAACAAGGCCGGCGTCTTCGCCATCACGAACCTCGAGTCTCGACCGTCACCTCCGAAGCCGGTCAGGGAAGCGGCCGTCCCCGTGATCTGCTTCTCGGCCACTGTCAGTTGCGCCTGAACTTGTTTCCGTGTCTGACCCTGGTTCGATCCGAACGCCATCGGTGTTAGCTCGCTCACCTGCTTACGCAGGAGAGCGACGGCGGTCTGGCCCTGCCGGCGCTGATCCAAACGCTGCTGCAACACAAGCACCGCCCCCAGCGAACCCAACCCCAGTATCCAGATTACTGCCAAGACCATTCCCCAACGATGAGGTAGGCCATTCCGAACCGACGCCCGAAGCGTCTGATGCTCCACGATGATTCACCATCGACCTTACCGGAGCCAATCCGATCCCCCATATGCCCGCCCCACCACCGCGATGGGCGGGACGAGGTTCACCTACGCCGGGTACGCTCAGAAATGCAGGGCACCGCAGCTCTCGGGAGCGTGACTTTGGGGTCAGTCCCTCCGAGTCCAGCGGCCCGAGGAGGAGGCCTCTCCCTAGCCCCGAACGGTGGCGAGCCGACGGAGGCCCAGGTGCAGCAGTGCCGGAGCGTCATGTTGATCTATGCCAGGGGCATGCGCACCACAGCGTCTCAAACGTCGGCCGACTCCGGCCCTCCGAGCTAAGTCGCTGAGCGCAGGAGATGTTTAGTCGCCGAGCGAAGCTAACGAGGCGGGGAGGAGCGCTGGCGGTTCCCCTAATCCCCGACTGCCAGACCTCCCCGCTTCAGCTCTATCGACACGAAGTCCAGGCTGGTTTAGCCCAATGCTCGCTTTGCGTTCTCGCTTTCGACCGGGAGTGATGATCACGCGTTATCTCCTCACCCACACACCAGCGTATGATCGAACTGAAAGTGGAGGGAGCGGGAATCAGTGGCGTATAAAGAGCTGTACTGCGAAACCTGCGAGGAACAGACGATCCACAAAACTGTGGAAGCAAAGCTGTATGGGTCCGAACCGGTACGGCCAGGCGGGGGGATAGTCATGTGGGAATGCACATCCTGTAGCACGCGGCAGAAGCAGCCAAACTGAGCTAGGTGTCCTCTCGGACGAGTTCGTCAAGAAGATCGCGGAAGCAGGGCAGCGTCAGCCAGGCGTGGAAGGCGGCCGAAGAGTGAGGGCTAACAGGAGTTGACCTTTGGTGCTCACCCGGCTATCACAGGCTCTAACCCGACCGTAACACCCCCGGGTCGCCTGAGAGCTAGAACGATGGCATGGCTGACAAAGAGCTTCATAGCTGGCGCGAGTGGTACACGTTCGCGTCCGAAACGCTCGGATACAAGCCTCAAGAAGCGACCGAATACGCCAATCTGCGCTACGCCGAGGAACTGAACCGACACCCAATCGGCGGACCGGCCTAAGCGGCAACCACCGCATTCCTGGCCGATTTGCCGGCGATCATCCCCGCTGCTCCTTGATGGCCTCTCTGGCACGAGCAAGTTGCTCGGCGCGGACGAGTATCTCTCGCGTTCGACCGATTCGCTCGTCGGGGACTGTCTGGATGGCTGTGCCTCAAGTGAGTGATGGTCGCTGCCGATACGGGCGACATGCATATACCGACCGCACTCTCGAAGTTCGTCCGACCGTTTCTTGCCGTTGCTGCTGTCTCGTTGGCTGCAATGCTGTGGCTGCTACCGGCCGCCTCGGCGAGCCTTCCGTCGGTTGCCGTGTGCTACTCAGACAACATCGCCGCGAACGTTTCGGATGTTCACTCGAAGCTGACCGGGACCGGCGATTTCTCCACGGTCGACATGCTCAACTGCGGCGCAGGCACACCCTCCGTCGCGACCCTGCAGGGATACTCGGGAGTGCTGGTCTACACCAACGACCTCTTCTCCGATTCGGCCGCGCTCGGCAACAACCTTGCCGACTATGTCGACGGAGGCGGAACCGTCGTCATCGCCACGTTCGCGCTCTACAACGATCCGTATCTCGGTGTCCAAGGCCGGTTGCTCAGCGGAAACTACTTGCCTTTCACCCCGGGCGGACAAACCCAGGGCACTGAGGAGACGCTCGTGCCAGATGTTCCTGGAAGTTCGCTCCTGAACGGTGTGAGCTCCTTCGACGGCGGAACAAGCAGCTACCAGAACGTCGTCTCGCTGACATCAGGCGCAACACAAGTCGCGCATTGGACAGGTGGAAATCCCCTCGTCGCCTACAAGGGACGCGTCGTCGGTCTTAACCTCTTCCCGCCCTCGACTGATGCCCGCGTCGACTTCTGGAAAGCCAACACCAACGGCGCGCAACTGATGGCTAACGCCCTCCTTTATCTCTATACGCCGCCGTCGAACACTGTGAGCGCAGGGCCACGAGGTGCGTACTGCACCGTCGCAGGGAATAGCAGCGACAGCGGCGTCCCTCTTCAGCCCGGCACCTTCGTGAACCTCGACGACGGCCAGGCCTTGAGCGACCCACACTACGCAGGAGCGACGCCGGCAGAGTTCGTCCAGGGCGTCGGCCTCACCTGCGGCGCCCCACCAGCCGGCTACAGCCAGCACGGCTTCGCGACCGCCGACATGAACGTTGACGCCGGCGTGTACCCCTACTACTCGACCTAACCAAAACCCGTGGCAGGCATGGTGCGCAGGGAGAACCTGCGACTGGGTATCGGCGACGTGGCCTGCATGAAACACCCGCTCACGACCTTCGCTCAACCCAGCGGGGTCACCGCTAGCGTTCCGTAAAGGCTCCGCTGCCGCGCGGACGGTGAGCTCGACTCCTGATCTCTAGCTCCGCCGAGCCCTAGAAGGACCCGTCTCGGCGCCGACTGAGGATGTGACTCGGACCGCTCGGGGTCCCGGCCTGGGAGTCTTGCTCAGGTCGAGAGCGCCACCATGGCCGATCGCGTTTTCGCGCCAACTTAAAGTCAGGTCTGGGAACGCTAGAAGGCCTCTGCTGCCCGTTCACGAGCCGCGAGCAGGTTGAACGCTGGCACGGGCCGCTGGAAGCCCTTGAGCGTAAACTCGCCCACGGGCTCCACCTCGACCGCGTCCTCGACCTCCGCATACAGGCGCTGGGTGATGAGGATCTGCCCGCCGCGGGCCTCATCGGCCAGCCGTGAGGCCAGGTTGGTGACGGCGCCGATCGCGGCATAGTCGGAGCGGCCCTCGAAGCCCACCTCGCCGCAGGTGGCATAGCCGAGCGCCAGGCCGGCGCCGAAGTCGAGGTCGTAGCCGCGCTTGCGCCAGAGCGCGGTCAGCTCGGCCATCTCCTCACGTAACGCGCAGCCCAGCCGCACCGCTTGCAGTGGCGCGTCGGGGATTGCGATCGGGTCGTTGAAGAAGAGCTGGACGCCGTCGCCCTCGAGAAAGCCCACGGTGGCGTCGAACCGCTTCACCAGGCGGCCGATCACGTCGTGGAACTCGTGCAGCACCCGCATCAGCTCCTCCGGCTCGACCGCGTCGACGAAGCTCGTCCAGCCGCGAAGATCGGCGAAGAACATCGTCACCTGCCTGCGGTGGCTCTGCAGGATCGACTCGTCGCCCGAGGTCACGACCGCATCGGCGAGCTGAGGCGAGAGGAACCTGCGCAGCCTCCGGAGCCTGCCCAGCTCGGCCACCTGCCCCCTCACGCGCTCCTCGAGGGTGTGGTTCAGCTCGGTCAGCTCGGCCGCCTGCGCCTTGATCGTGTCGTGGTAGCGCTTGATCCGCAGCAGCGACCGCACCCGGGTCAGCAGCTCGTCCTGGTTGAACGGCTTGGGGATGAAGTCGTCGGCGCCCGCCTCGATCGCCCGGCGCTTCTCCTCGCCGATGCTCGAGGTGACCATGATCACCGGCAGCACCGCCGTCTCGTCGTTCTCGCGCAGCCGGCGGCAAACCGCGTACCCGTCGAGGCCCGGCATCATCACGTCGAGCAGCACCAGGTCGGGCTGCTCCGAGCCGACCGCCTCGAGCGCCTCCAGGCCGTCTGTGGCGGTCACGACCTCGTAGCCCTGCGGAGCGAGCACCGCCTGCAGCAGCCGCACGTTCTGGGGGACGTCGTCGACCACGAGGATCCTGGCCGGGCGCTCAACCATCCCGGCGACCCTCCCGGGCGCAGTGCTCCGCAACGGTGCGCAGCAGCTCGACCACATCGACCGGCTTCGAGAGGTAGCCGTCGAAGCCCGCCTCGAGGAACCGCTCGCGGTCGCCGTGCATCGCCTGCGCGGTCAGGGCGAGCACGGGAATCGACGCGGTGCGCTCGTCGAGCCGCAGGCGTGCGAGGGCTTCGATGCCGTCGATACCCGGCAGCTGCACGTCCATCAGCACGAGCGCCGGGGCATGGGCGGCGGCCAGCTCGAGCGCCTCCTCGCCGCTTCTCGCCTCGAGCGTGCCGTAGCCGCTCACCTGCAGCACGTCGCGGAAGAGCTTCATGTTCTTCTCGTTGTCCTCCACCACGAGCACCTGCTCACCGGCCACGTCAAACCTCCTCGTCGGGCAGGGTGAACACGAACCGGCTGCCCTTTCCAGGCTCGCTCTCGACCCAGATGCGACCGCCGTGCAGCTCCACTAACCGTTTAGACAGGGCAAGTCCAAGCCCGGTGCCCTCGCGCTGCTGCGTGCCGATGTCGGTCTGCTGGAACTCCTCGAAGATCCGCTCCTGATCCTCCGGCGCGATGCCCGGCCCCGTGTCGGCCACCGACACCTGCACCGCCCCGTCGGCGTGAGCGGTCGCGACCGTGATCTCGCCGCCCTCGGGCGTGAACTTGACCGCGTTCGAGAGCAAGTTGAAGACGACCTGGCGCACCCGGCGCTCGTCGCCGCGGACGACGTCGGCCTCGGGGGCGAGCGCGAGCGAGACAAGCACGCCGCTTCCCATCGCGCGCTCGCGCACCATCACGACGCCGTGCTCGAGCGCCTCCCGCAGCGAGAACGACGTGAGCTCGAGGTTCACCTGGCCGGCCTCGACCTTCGACAGGTCGAGCACGTCGTTGATCAGCGACAGCAGGTGGTTACCCGACGAGAGGATGTCTGCGAGGTACTCGTCCTGCTTCTCGTTGATCTGGCCGAAGAGCTTCTGCCGCAGGAGCTGCGAGAAGCCGATGATCGCGTTCAGCGGCGTCCGCAGCTCGTGCGACATGTTGGCCAGGAACTCGCTCTTGTGCCGGCTCGCCGTCTCGAGCTCGCCGTAGAGGCGCCGCAGCTCGTCGTTCATCCGGTTCACGTTCGCCCCCAGCGAGCCGAGCTCGTCGCGGTTCGGCACATCGAGGCGGCCCGAGAAGTCGCCGGCCGCGATCTCGGCGAGCCGCGCCTCGGTGCGCTGGATCGGCGCGATCAGCGACCACGAGAGCACGAAGCCGAGCCCCGCCGCAAGGAGGACGCTGGCCGCTCCGACCCCGATGAAGAGGTCGCGCGACGACGTGTACGCGCCGCGGTTCGCCGCGATCAGGGCCTGGGTCTGGTTGGTGGTCCGGAAGGCCAGCTGGTTCGTGACCTGGTACAGGTCCTGGTCTGCTGTGATCGCTGCCTGGAGCGGGGGAGTCACCCGGTGCCCCGTGACGCCGGCGTTGTCGAGCGTCGCCACCTTCGACAGGTCGGCGTCGAAGGCGTGGTAATCGCGCCGGATCTGCTTCAGCATCAGCTCGTCGGCGGGCGGCGGTACGAAGCCGTAGGTCACCTCGCTCGTCGAGGGGCCGAGCTGGGAGAGAGCGAAGCGAATCGACGCGTCGACGAGCGCCCAGCGCTTCCCCCCGAGCGAGCTCGTCGCGCCGGTGAGCGTGGCGGGGCCCGAGTCGCCCCCGATCCGCAACGCCAGCAGCTGCCGCAGCATCCCCGACTGCGTTTGCAGCGTCTGATAGGTCGACGAGCGCAGCTGCAGCGTGCCCAGGTTCTGCACGCGTGCGTTCGCCTGGCCCAGGAAGCGCACCCCCAGCACGCCCACGAGCAGGAGCAGGGCGGCGATCGCGAGGAACGCCACGAGGAGCTTGGTTCGCACCTTCGCCGGAGCGCGCGCGACGACGCGCGCGAGCCGGTTGTCGGAGCCGACGAGCGCCACCCACCGGCGGCCGGCGGGTGGCGCCCGAAGAACTTCGGCCTCGGGCCGCGCCATCAGCTCAGGCCGCGGTGCTGAGCGACGCGTGCCCGGCGGCCGAGTCGACGATCAGCCACTTCCCGTTGATCTTCTGCACCTGGTGGTCGACGCCCACGATCGCCATCACCTTCCCGGTCTTGACGTCGATGTAGTGGCACTGGAAGTAGAGCGTGCCCTTGTCGCCGTTCACCGTGGCCTTGATCAGGTACGAGGGCGTGTCGGCCTCCCAGTGGTTCTGGGGCATGAAGGCGGCGTTTGCCGTGGCGAAGAACTGCCTTATCTGCGCCTTGCCCGTGTAGGTCTCGGTGCCGACGTTGAACACGGCGCCCGGTGCGAACAGGCTCATCATCATGTTCACGTTGTGCGTGGTTGCGGCCTCGTGGAAGGTCTTCTCGATCCCCTCGATCTCATACAGCGAGGCCTCTTTCTGCATTTGCGCGTCCGCTGCCGAGGGCTTGCTCGATCCGCCGCACCCGGCCAGAGCTCCCACGACCAACGCCAGCGCGCATCCGATGAATAGCGTGCGCTTCACGCCGCGACTCCTCTCATCTCGACGACCGAGAGCCGATCGTGTCATGGGCGCTTTTCGGCGTCTAGGGGGCCTGCACCCTGTTTCCGGAGAGGGTTTTCACCTGCCGGGGCCTGAGTGCAGAAGCTCCCGCACCTGGGCGGGGAACGCGAGCACGTCGATGGGCTTCTCGATGTAGGCGACGAAGCTGCCCTCGCCGGGCCAGCCGCCCACCTCGGCCGGCTGGGCACTGAGCGCCGCCACCGGGATACGGGCGGTGCGCTCGTCGGCTGCGAGCCGCCGGGCCGCCTCGGCGCCGTCGAGATCGGGCAGGCGCAGGTCCATCAGCACCAGCCCGGGGCGGTGCTCGAACGCGAGCTCGAGGGCCTCGGCGGCCGTCGTGGCCGACAGGGTTCGCATCCCCGCGTGCTCGAGCACGTCGCGGGTGAGCTTCAGGTTGCGCTCGTTGTCGTCGACGATCAGCACGAGCTCGTCCACTGCGTCATCCTATGGCGACAGCGTGGCGATCCGGATCGTGCTCGCAGATGACCACTACCTCGTCCGTGAGGGCGTGCGGCGGCTGCTTGCGACCGAACCGGGCATCGAGATCGCCGCCGTGTGCGAGGACCTGGACTCGCTCCTCGCCGCCGTCGACGCCGAGAGCCCGGACGTCGTCGTCACCGACATCCGCATGCCGCCCCTGCGCGTCGACGAGGGCATCCAGGCCGCACGGCGGCTGCGCGAGACGCATCCCGACGTGGGCGTCGTCGTCCTGAGCCAGTACGCCGAGCCCGGCTATGCGCTCGCGCTGCTCGAGGACGGCACCGCGGGGCGCGGCTACCTGCTCAAGGAGCGCGTCGACGACCTGGGCCAGCTCGTGAACGCAATCAACGAGGTGGCCGCCGGCGGCTCGGTGATCGACCCGAAGGTCGTCGAGAGCCTCGTCACCGAGAAGGCCCGCGTCGAGGCCTCGCCGCTCCACAGCCTCACCTCGCGCGAGCGCGACGTGCTGCGCGAGATGGCCGAGGGCAAGAACAACGCGGCCATCGCCAAGCAGCTCTACCTGGCCGAGCGCTCGGTCGAGAACGTGATCCACTCGATCTTCCTCAAGCTCGGGATCGGCTTCGAGCCGACGGTGCACAAGCGGGTGAAGGCGGTGATCCTCTACCTCGCCGCAGGCGGCTAGCGCACGAGCTGGATCGACCGGAGGTGACGGTCGAGGCGGCTAGGTTCCGGATCTCGAGGCGTGCTGCGTGTACGCGCGGAGGAGGGGCGACGGCAGGAATCGCTTGAGTGCGGCGTGTCGCCGGGCGTCACGGCCGACGAGGTAACGGAGCTTCGGCCGTCTTGACTCGAGGGCGTGCAGAACGGCCTCTCCGACTGGCTCGGGGGAGCGCGCGCCTTTGCCTGCTTTTCGCCACGTCTGCTCGAAAGCGCGACCGAGCGTCGCGTATGGACCGGCCGGCTCGTAGGTGACAGGGCTGTTCCAAAGGTCGCTGCGAAATACGCCGGGCTCGATGATCGAGAGCCCCACGCCGAGCGGGCCGATCTCGTAGGCGAGTGATTCCGCCCAGCCTTCAAGCGCATGTTTCGAGGCCGTGTACGCCGAGAGGCACGGGCCGCCATAGAAGCCGCTGTCGCTGGAAATCACGACGACACGTCCGCCCGAGAGGCGCAGCGAGGGCAGAGCCGCTCGCACCGTTTCGGCGGCACCGAAGAAGTTCGTCTCCATTACGCGGCTCGCAGCCTCGTACGTCACTTCCTCGAAGGCGCCGACGACCGTGATCCCGGCGCCCGCGACGACCGCATCGAGGCGGCCCGCGGTCTGGTCGAGGACATCGGTAACGGCGGTGCGGATGCTCTCCCGATCGAGGACATCGAGGCCCACGACCCGAATCGATCGCGGGTCGACACCTCGCCGGCGGAGCAGCTCGTCGAGGTGCTCGCGCCCTGCCGGGTTGCGCATCGCGCCGAACACCTCCCAGCCGGCGGCCGCGAGCGTCGCGGCGATCATCGCGCCGAGCCCGCGGGAGGCGCCCGTCACGATCACGCTCCGGCCGGTCGGCGATCGATGCTGGTTCGCAGTTCCAGGCACGGCGCGCTTCAACGCGTCTCAGCCCGGGGCAGAAGGGGCGCCCGGCGTGGCCGTACCGTCCTCGACGGGCGCGCTCTCTTGCAGGATCAGGCGGCAATCGTCGATCAGCCACACGAGCTCGATGGGCGCCCCTTCCTGCAGCTGCTCGAACGCTGCACGGCCGGGGGGCTCTTCCACCCAGAGCATCGTCTCGTCGCACTGGACGCGCACCCTGACCCGGTTGCCGAGGAAGATCACCTCGGCAACCGTTCCGCTGAGCCGGTTGCGTCCCTCGACGGCATCGCCGGCGGCCGGCAGGGTGATCCGCTCGGGCCGAGTCGAGAGTGCGACGAGGGTGCCGGGCTCGAGCGTGCGATCGTCGCGCGCCCGCAGCTCGTGCGTGCCGACCCGAACTGCAACGACGCCGTCCCCGCACGCGCGAACCTCCCCTGGAAGCACGTTGCTCTCCCCGATGAACGTCGAGGCGAAGACGCTCGTCGGGTTCTCGTAGATGTCTCGTGGCGAGCCCGTCTGCACGATCGAGCCGTCGCGCATGATCACGATGCGGCTCGACATCGTGAGGGCTTCCTCCTGGTCGTGGGTGACGTAGATGAACGTCGTCCCGAGGCGTTCTTGCAGGCGTCGAAGCTCGAGCTGCATCTCCTTGCGTAGCGCCAGGTCGAGTGCGGCGAGCGGCTCGTCGAGCAGGAGGACGGCGGGCTTCGAAATCAGGGCGCGGGCCAGCGCGACGCGCTGTGCCTGTCCTCCCGAGACCTGACTCGGGCGTCGCTCTTCGAGGCCGCCGAGCCGGACGAGCTCGAGCGCCTCGCTGACGCGGTCGCGGACCTCGTGCTTCGGCACACGCCGGCGTTCGAGCGGGTAGGCGATGTTCTGGAAGACGGTCTTGTGGGGGAAGAGGGCGCCCCGCTGGAAGACCAGGTTCGTGGGCCGCTTGTGTGCCGGGGTGTCCGTGACGTCGTGGTCGTCGATGAGGACTCGCCCGGCGTCGGCGAAATCGAGCCCGGCGATGATCCGCAACAGGGTGGTCTTACCGCAGCCGCTCGGTCCGAGTATCGAGAGGAACTCGCCTGCGGACACCTGCAGTGACACGTCGTCGACGGCCACGACGTCGTTGAATCGGCGCGTGACGCGCTCGATCGTGACCGTGTGGCCTGCGCCTGCTGAAGCGACCATCGGCCTGGCATCAGGCCCGCTCGGGGCGGGCGTCGGAGCTGTGGTTTTTGCCTGCACGGGGATGCGTGACGACATCGATGGCCTCCTCGTGGAGGGGTCAGAGTACAGAACGATCTGCCGATAGAGAGAACGAAGCGAGCCCTGGATCCGGTGCTTGCGAGCGGCAGAAGCGAGCGGGTACTGTCTTGGCAACCGAACATGCGACCAATGAATCGAACGATATGAGCTTCTGCGTCGTGGTCGTCTCGGAGCCCCGAAGGCATGTGGCCGAGGCTCGCGGCCCGTGCGTCGAGACGCTCGGCGGTGGGCCCGCGTGAGCGCGACAACCGAGGCGGGCACTGCGGTCGACGCATTCCTCGACGAGCGCCGGGACGAGCTCGTCGCGCTCGTTGCCGACCTCGTCAGCATTGACAGCCAGATCCCTCCGTACGCGGACGAGCGCGAGATCGTCGCGTTCCTGCGCGCGAAGCTCGCCGAGCTCGGGCTGGGGGACGGCGAGGTGATCTCCGCCGATCCGAACCGCCCGAATCTCCTGGTGCGGGTGCCCGGCAGCGGCGGCGGACGGACACTGCTCCTGAACGGCCACGTCGACACGAAGCCGGTCGGCGATGCGCGACCGGCGTGGCGCACCGACCCCTTGGTTCCCGAGATCCGGGACGGGCGCCTCTACGGCCTCGGCTCGAGCGACATGAAGGCGGCGGTGGCGGCGATGGCCTTCGCGGCCGCCGCCTTGCGCGCGCCGGGCATGCCCGAGCTGCGCGGCGACCTCGTGCTGGCGTTCGTCGCCGACGAGGAAGACGGCGGCGTCCACGGTTCGAAGTTTCTTGCGCCGCTGCTTCAAGGGGTGGACGCGTGCCTCGTGGGGGAGCCGAGCGGGTGGGAGCGGGACTGGCAGGGCATCCACCTCGTCTCACGCGGGGTCTGCTGTTTTCGAGTGCGCGTGCACGGGACCCAGATGCACTCGTCGCTCTCCGACCGGATGGAGTCGGTCAACGCCTCGCGGCTGATGGCCGAGCTTCTGCTTTCGCTCGAGAGCGGGCTCGACCTCGAGTTCGTCTCGCATGCGCTCGACGGGTCGGGCCCAACGCTCAACCCGGGCGTTCTCGTCTCCGGCGGAGTCTATTTCGGCGTCGTGCCGGGGCTCGCCGAGTTCGGCTGCGACCTCAGGACTCTTCCCGGTATGACGCTCGACTCCGTGCGGGCATCGCTCGAGCGCTGGCTCGAGGAACAGCGTCTCGAGCATCCTGGGCTGGAGGCCGAGGTGGTGTTCGAGCCCGGCTTGACGTGGGTTCCACCGGCCGAGATCGCCGCCGACCATGCGCTCGTGGAGGCAGTCAGGTCAGCCTCGGCCGAGGTTCTCGGAGCCTCACCGCCGCTCCTTGTTTTTCCCGGTGCCACCGACGCGCCCTGGTTCGAGGCGGCCGGGATCCCCACGATTCCGTCGTTCGGCCCCGGGCTCCTTACCAACTGTCACGGGCCGAACGAGTACGTCGACCTCGAGAGCGTCCACCAGGCCGCACGGATGTACGCACGGATCGCGACGCAGTACTGTGACCTCTTCCCAGACGACTGAATGGAGCAGCCGTAATGCCCGAATTCCTCTCCACGACCGAGGCGCCGAAGCCCGGAGGCGCATACTCGCAAGGCGCGCGGGTCGGCTCGACCCTCTTTCTCTCCGGCCAGGTGGGGATCGATCCCGCCACGGGTACGGTCCGCGAAGGCCTGTCCGAGCAGACGAAGCAGGCGATTCGCAACCTGGAGGCAGTCCTCCGAAGCGCGGGCGGCTCGCTCGAAAGCATCGTCAAGACGACGTGCTTCCTCGTCGATACGGACGGGTTCGCCGAGTTCAACGCCGCCTACGAAGAGATGATGGGAAGCCATCGGCCGGGGCGCAGCACGGTCGGAGTCGCGCTTGCCGGCGGCTACCTGGTGGAGATCGAGTGCATCGCGCACCTCGAATGACCGAGTCGTCCCTCCCGCAACCGGCCTGAGGACACGCGTGTCGGCGCTCCAATCTGTCGCTGTCAACGTGCAGAAGTGGCGGCTTCGGCGCGGCATCTCGGTGTCCGCGCTCGCCCGGGCGGCGAACGTCTCGAAGTCGACGATCTCCGAGATCGAGCGCCACAACGGCAATCCCTCGCTCGAGACCCTCTGGGCGCTCGCGCGGGCGCTCGAGATTCCGCTCGGGTTCCTGTTCACCGACCACGACGGCGGAACCGGTGTGCGTGTCGTGCGCAGGGATGAGAGCTCCATCGCCTTCGAGCAGCCCGGCTACATCTCCCAGCTCGTCGCCGGGTGGGAGATCGACGGCGAGATCGAGCTCTACACAACGGCAATGGAGGACGGCGCCCGCCGCGACTCCGACAGCCACGGCGCCGGCGTGATCGAGCACGCCCTCGTGGTCGAAGGCCGGTTGCAGATCCTGGTTGGAGACGAGTCTGAGGAGCTAGAGCAGGGCGACCTGATGACGTTCCCGGCCGACCAGCCGCATCAATACCGGGCACTCGACGGCCCGGTACGCGTGGTGGGAATCCACCAGTACCCCCGCGGACGTCCGAGGCTGGAGGCTGCCGGAAGCGATTTCGACTCGCACTGATGGAGCGGTCGGTGCGAGTGGGGGTGATCGGCGCGGGCGCGTTCGGCGAGCGGCATCTCAAGGCGTATGCGCGCTTGCGGGACGTCGAGGTGGTCGGGATCGCCGACCGTGACCTGGGGCGGGCGCAGGCACTTGCCGGGCGTTTCGGGATCGACCGCTGGTTCGAGGGCGCCGCCGAGCTTCTGGACGCCTGCCGGCCCGACGGCGTCTCCGTGGTCACCTCGGGGAGCAACCATCAGGAGCCCACGGTGGAGGCGCTTCGGCGGGGCGTCTCGGTGCTCCTCGAGAAGCCGGTCGCGATCTCCGCCGAGGATGCCGCCGCGCTCGAGCTCGCAGCCGCGGCCTCGTCCGGGTTCGTGATGCCTGCGCACATCCTGCGGTTCGCAGCGCCCTACGTGGAGCTTCGCGGGCGGCTCGGAGCGGGCGCGGTCGGGAGGCTGCTCGGCATCTCGGCCGTTCGTAACCGAGGCCGCGGCCATGCCCGGCTCTTTCCCGACGTGCATCCCGCGCTGATGACGATGGTCCACGACATCGACCTGGCGATCTGGCTTTCGGGTGCACGTGCTGTCCGGGTCAGCGCGCAGGCTCGCGGCCGTTTCGAGGACGGCAGGCCGGGCCTGCTCTTCGCAACCGTCGAGGCGAGCGACGGCAGCGTCTGGTCGCTCCGGGCCAACTGGCTCGTGTCGGACGAGGCGAGCCCGGTCGACCGGCTCGAGGTATACGGGGACCGCGGCGCCGTCTTCCTCGACCTGGAGCCGACCGTCACGGTGCTCGGAGCGGCGATCGAGAACGTGGATCACGAACTGACGCCGGAGGCTCACCCCGGTGCGCTCGACGCCGAGATCGCGTACTTCTGCTCGTGCCTGCGCGACGGTCTCGAGCCCGTCGCGGTCACGCTCGCAGAGGCGGCGCACGGCATCCGCCTCGCCGAGGCGATCGTCGAGTCGTCCGACGCCGGCGGGCAGCCGGTGGAGCTCGCCGGTAGGTGAGCTTCGCCGACGCACACGTTCACCTCTTCTCGACCGGGTTTGCCGGGATCACCGGCAGGCCGCCGGCCGGTGAGGATGAGGTCGGCGCCTACGAGCGTCTTCGCGCCCACCACGGCATCGTTCGGGCGCTGGTCGTCGGATACGAGGGTGAGGCGCGCTACGCCGGCAACAACGACTACGTGCTTGGGCTCGCGGCAGAACGCGCCTGGATCACACCGGTCGTCTTCGTGCGCGCCGCCGCCGCACCCACACCCGAGGAGCTTCGGGAATGGAGCCTTCGCGGTGCGGTCGGGATCGCGGCATATGCGCCCGGCGAGCGCGAAGGCAGCGCGATTGCGCGGTGGCCTGCTGCCGTCAAGGCCGAGCTGCGGCGGCAGCGGGCCGTGATCAGCCTCAACGCCGTCCCGGGAGCGACCGCGGCCCTGACGCGCCTCGCCGACGAGCTCGACAGCTGTCGTGTCCTCTTCAGCCACCTGGGTCTTCCCGGCCGCCGGCAGGCACCGTTGCAGCTGGACGAGGCACGGGCCGAGCTGGCGTCCCTGATCGCGCTTGCGAGCCGGCCTCACGTCGCGGTCAAGTTCTCGGCGCCCTACGCGATCAGCGATCCCGGGCACGAGTTTCCCCATGCGGCCGCAGCCCCATTCGTCGAGGCGTTGCTGGAGTCGTTCGGTCCGGAGCGGCTCCTCTGGGGCTCGGACTTCTCACCGGCGCTCGACCATGTCTCCTTTGCACAGACACTCGATGACCGACTGCTCATCGGGTGCACCAGGTCGGAGACCGCCGCGGTCATGGGCGGCAACCTCCTTCGACTACTCGACACCTGAGAGGACGGAACCGACGATGGAGAGGCTTTGCTACACGTTCGACCTCACGCCGGGTATGGAGGATGAGTACGAGCGTCGCCACGCCGAGGCCTGGCCGGAGCTCCTGGAAGCGCTGAAAGAGTCCGGGTTCTCGAACTACTCGCTCTTTCGCCGCGGCCTCGAGGTGATCGCCTATGCCGAATGTGAGCCCTCGTTCGAGCAGGCGATGGCGAAGCTGGAGCGCACCGACGTGAGCGGGCGCTGGAACCTCCACATCCGCTCGCTGATGTCCCGCTCGGTCGATTCGGAGGGGCGCTTCTTCACCGTGCCGGAGATCTGGCACCTCGACTGACGGCCGGCGGGGCGTCCGATAGACCGGCATTCGTTCGGTTCGCTTGACACCCTGGCACAGGCCTCACTAGTCTTCGGACGGCTTTGCACACGCCCGCCGACCGCTCTCACGACGCCGCCGGCGGCCCCTCTACGGGCGAAGAGCCGACGATCGCCTGCGTCGACGTAAGGAAAAGCTTCGGGCACGTGGATGCGCTCCGAGGCGCGACGATCGCGGTACCGAAGGGGAAGGTCACGGCCCTCTTTGGCGACAACGGAGCCGGGAAGTCGACGCTCCTGCGGGTGCTCTGCGGCATGTACACGCCAGATAGCGGCGAGGTGCTGATCGAAGGAACGCCGGTGAAGCTCCGCTCGATCAGGGATGCCCACTCGCGCGGCATCGACGTGATCCACCAGGACCTCGCGCTCGCGCCCGACCTCTCCGTCACCGAAAACGTCTACCTCGGGCACGAGGAGCTCTACGCCGGTTGGCGCCACGCGTTCGGAGTCCTCGCCCGGCGCCGGATGGGCACGTCGACCGCAGCGGCAATCCACGAGCTCGGGATCGATCTGCCGTCGGTGCTGATACCCGTGCAGCAGTTGTCGGGCGGGCAGCGTCAGGCGGTGGCGGTCGCCCGGGCCGTGATGTGGAGCCGGCTCGCGATTCTCATGGACGAGCCGACCGCTGCGCTCAGCGCAAAGCAGTCCGACACGGTGTGCGCGACGATCAAGCAGGTTGCCGCGAAGGGTCTCGGCGTATTCGTGATCTCGCACGACATCCCTCGCATGCTCGAGATCGCAGACACGGCCGCCGTGCTGCGCCGGGGTCAGGTAGTGCTCGAGGCGCCCGCGCAGGAGCTGACGATCACCGACGTCGTCCACGCGATGGTGGGGGACATCGAGCGATGAGCGTCGTCCCGCGGACTGCAACCGGTGGGTTCCCGCTGAAGCTGCTAGGCCAGACGGCGCTCGTCATCGCCCTCGTCGACGTGGTCCTCGTGCTGGTCTTCGGATTCCTCTCGGTCGACCACACGTTCTTCGGGCTGATCAGCCTGCAAAACATCGGGTTCAACGCCTCCCAGATCATCTTGCTGGCGGCCGCGGCCACGTTCGAGCTTGCGGCGGGGCAGATCGACATCTCGCTCGGCGCCAACCTCGTCGTGTCGTCGGTCGTCGGCGGCGAGGTGATCCAGCATCTGGGCGGGACGGCCTCCCAGGTCGAGGAGGGCAACTATCCGCACCTGCTGCTCGCGCTCGGGCTCGGCCTACCCACCTGCGTTGCGGTCGGTGCCGCGTTCGGGCTCGTCAACGGCCTCGTCGTGACCCGGCTCGAGGTGAACTCGTTCATCGCGACGCTCGGCACGACCGGGATCGGGAGCGGGATCGCGTTCATCATCACGCAGGGAGCCGATCTCGCCTACCAGCCCCTCTGGCTCCAGGACAACTTCGGCGCGAAGAACGTGGCGGACGTGCCGGTGCCGGCGCTGATGGTCGGAGCCCTGGTCGTGGTGCTCTGGGCGGTCATGAGGTACACCCGCTTTGGGCTTCACACGCTCGCGATCGGATCTTCCGAGACGAGCGCCGAGCGCGCCGGTGTGCGCGTGGCGCGTCATACGATCGCCGTCTACGTGCTCGCCGGCGCGCTTTGCGGGCTGGCGTCGATCCTCGATCTCGGCCGTTTCGCGACGACCAACGTCGCCGGGCACACGAACGACGCGCTGGCGGCCGTCGCGGGTGCGGTGATCGGCGGCACGAGCCTCTTCGGCGGGCGGGCTTCGGTTCCCGGATCGGTGTTCGGCGCTCTGCTCGCAGTCATCCTGCAGACGGGACTCGTCGCCGACGGTCTCACGCCTTTCTACCAGCAGGTCGCGGTCGGGATCGTCCTGATCGCGGCGGTCTATGCCGACAGGAGGCGGCACCGGCGGGTCTGAGAACGGGCGCAACTTCCCGCGCCAGTGTGGCAATCGCGACTCGGAGGTCGATGAAATGCAAGAGACATGGAAGAGAGCCAGACGGAAGCTCGGAGCGTCCGCGATCGTGCTCGGCGTTGTGGTCTCGGCGGGGGTCTGGGCCGCCGGGTCGATCGGTGCGAGCCCGGCGCCGCTTCGGATCACCGGTGTCGTCGCTCAGGTGACGGATCCCTACTTCATCTCGATGAAGTGCGGTGCGGAAGCGGCGATCAAGCAGATGGGCGGGAACGTGACGTTCTCGTGGCAGGGCCCAGTTCAACCGAGTGTCGCCCAGGAGATCACCGCTCTCGGAGCGGTCGCGTCGACGAAGCCGGACGGGGTGATCCTGTCGCCGTTCTCGCCGACGGCGTTCCTCAACCCGGTCACGGGCCTCATGAAGCAGGGCATCCCGGTCGCGCTGACCGATGCGTTCCTTTCGAAGGACGCGGCCTATTCGGAGGTCTATACCGACGTCACGCACTCAGGACCGGTGCTCGCGGCGAGCATCGCGAAGCTCATGCACGGAAAGGGCGAGCTGCAGGTCATCGCCTTCGGGGCCGGCGATCCATTCGAGACGCCGCGCTACTCCTACATGGAGAAGGTGCTGAAAGCGAAATACCCGGGCATCACCGTGCTGCCGGTGCAGTACGCGGCGGCCGACACGAACAAGGCCGCCCAGGTCGTCTCCGGGGTGCTTTCGGCTCACCCGAACCTGGGAGCGATCTACGCAACGGATGGGCCGATGGGTCAGGGCGCCGCTGCTGCCCTGCGCACAGCCGGAAAGCGAGGGAAAGTGAAGCTCATCTCCTTCGACGCCGAGCCCGACCTCGTCCGGAGCCTCAAGGACGGGTCGATTCAGGCCCTCTATACGCAGGCCCCCTATATCGAGGGCTACACGGCGATGAAGAGCCTGATCACCTACCTCCGTGGGGCGGGAGCCTCGAAGCACCCCGTCGGACAGGCAAAGCCGTACTACACCCCGGCTCCGCTGCGGTTCATCACGAAGGCCGACCTGTCGAACCCGGTCACCGACAAGTACCTCTATCTCGCGAGCTGCCCGAGCTAAACGGGCGGCGACGGCCCGGCCGGGGCACGAGCTCCGGCCGGGCTCGATTGACACTCCCTTCCGGTATGTCTAGCTTTCGTTCGATATGAACGACACTTCCACGTCGGTGCAGGGCGGGCACGGTTCGCCCAGAGACGTGGATTTGGTGATCGCACACGGCTACGTCGTCACGATGGACGAGGGCCGCACGGTCTTTGCGGACGGTGCTGTTTCCGTAGCCGGCCGCGACATCGTGGGCGTCGGGTCCACCGCGGACATCCTCGATCGATTCAGGCCAAAACGTCTGATCGATGCCGCAGGTGGGGTCGTACATCCCGGCTTCGTCGAGTGTCACACGCATGTGACGTTCCATCTCGCACGCGGCGCCTTTGGGGACACGATCACCTTCGATGAGGTCGAGCCGCAGTTCTGGGTGCCGTTTCTGAATGCGGTCGACGACGAGGCAGAGCACGCCGCAGCGCTCCTTGCCTGTCTGGAGATGATCGGGAACGGGACAACGTGCTTTCTCGAGGCCGGTACGGCGCTGTCGCCCTCTGCAGTGGCTGACGGCGCCGAGGCTCTCGGAATGCGAGGGCTCGTCGCCGACCCGTTCCTCTGGGATGTCACCGACAACGGTGAGGGCTACAACGCGTTGGCGCTCGATCGCGTCCCGGCCTCACTCGACCGGGCGCTTGGCCTGCTGGGCACCGAGCTGGCGCGTAACCGGGATCCTGACGCGCTCGTCAGAGGACACATTGCCATTCAGGGGATGGGATCGGCCTCCGACGAGCTCGAGCTTGCTGCGAAGAATGCCGCCGACGCGGGGGGCACCGTCCTCAACCAGCACCAGTCCTATTACCAGGTCGACGCGGCGACCGACGATCAACGATGGGGATGCCACCCGCTCGTTCATCTCGAGGAAATCGGGGTCGCGGGCGACAACTGCGTCTTCTCGCACATGAACATCCTTCGTGACGACGAGGTGGAGCCGATCGTCCGTAGCGGCGTCTCGATCGCCTGGTGTCCCGGGGCCTCGATGATGTGGGGGGTCGGTGGGACGATCCACGGCCGGCATGCCGAGCTCTACCACCGCGGTGTGAATGTCGCCCTCGGCTCTGACTCGTCCAACTGGGGCGTCCGATTCGACCTCGGACTTCAGGGATACCTCGCCGTGCTCACCGCCCGCGAGAAGCTCGGCGACCGAGCGGCACTCGTCGCCGAGGATGCGCTCGCGATGGCAACGATCAACGGTGCGAAGGCCGTTGGCCTGGCCGATCGAATCGGCTCGATCGAGGTGGGCAAGCGGGCCGACATCGTCGTGCGGGCAAACGACGTCCCCGAGGCGTTCCCCCTGACCGACCCGATCTTGCAGCTCGTCTACAGCGCCCGTTCCGCGACTGTCCACACCGTTGTGATCGACGGCCGCGTCGTGCTCGAGGCGAGGCAGCCGACTCGGCTCGACTCGGCGTCGGTCTTTCACGGCGTCCAGAGCTCGGCGCGGCGGGTGTTCGACCGCATGGGGTACAGCGTGCGGCCTCGTTGGGCGCCGGCAGATTGACCGTGAATGCACACCCAGAGAAAGGGAGATGATGGACGAGTCGTATGTGCGTGAGCTCGCGAGGCGCGATCTCGATCGCTTCACGCGGCGCATGTTCTTGGCCCGCGCGAGCGGCACGCTTCTAGCCGCCTCCGGTGGGATCAGCTTGCTCGGGGGATTGGGCGCATCCAGCGCCTCGGCCGCGGTGGGAGGGCAGCTCGTGTTCGTCGGTGTCGACGGGGAAGACGCCTCGAAGATCGCGAAGCCGTTCCTGACGAAGAACAAGATCACGATGAAGGTCAGCTACATCGCCGACAACGACACGCTGCTGACGAAGCTCCGCACCGGTGGAACCCACGAGTTCGACGTGATGACGATCCCGAAAGACTCAGCACCGCGTGAAATGCAGCTCGGCTTCGTTCAGCCGCTCGACCTTGCGACACCGACCTTCAAGGGGCTCTTCGCCGGGCTCCAGACGGCGCCTTGGATCACCTCCGGCGGGAAGATCTACGGCTTCCCCCTCATCTGGGGCTCCGAGCCGTGCGTCTACAACCCGAAGAAGTTCAAGGGATTGCCGCCCAAGTACACCGACTTCGCCGATCCGAAATACGCCAACTCCCTGACGACGATCGACGAGCCGTACGGCAACCAGTGGCTGGTCGCGAAGTCGCTCGGGTTCGGAAAGAACGGAAATCACAACGAACTCACCCAGCCCCAACTCGACAAGGTTCGCGACGCATGGAAGGGAATCAAGAAGAACGTCGTCTCGATGACCGCAGCCTTCGGCGACCAGACCGACCTGCTCGTCCGCGGTGACGCCTCAATCGCCCTCAACTCCTGGCAGGCCGTCGCGGGCTTCGCGAAAGCGAAGGGCGTCACGCTCGCCTACGGCGATCCGGCCGACGACGGGACCTACTACTGGTCGGACAGCTACTTCATCGCGAGCCAGTCCCCGAACCCGGACACCGCGCGCGCCTACATCTCCTATATGACCTCGCCCCAGGCAAACGCGCAGGTCGCAGACTCGCTCCAGTCGGGATGCACGGTCGCGAAGGCAGTCAACATGCTTCCCTCCGGTTCGATCTCGAAGGGCTACCCGTACTCACTGGTCAAGAACGCTCCGCTCACAGGCGACATCGTGAAGACGATCCTGCCGCCGGAGGAGAACGAGGGAGCGATCGTTGGCAAGGACGCCTGGGTGAAATCCTGGGAAGAGGTGAAGGTCGGCTAACGACCCAAAGACGGCGCAACGGGAGCAGTCGACCTTGTCTTCAACGGATCACGAGGCGCGTGCCGGCCGGAGAGCTTCCGGCCGGCACGGCCTCGCCGCGAGGCTTGGTGTGCCGGTGTTGCTGGGACCCGCCGGCGCGTTCTACGCGTTCTTCTTCCTCGCTCCACTCGGGCTCCTGGTCGCCTACAGCTTCTACACGGTCGACCAAGCGACGCTCGAAATCACTCCGGCTTTCAAGTTCGTCAACTACCGCGCCGCCGGGTCCGGAGCCCTCTACCGAGACATCATCCTGCGGACGGTCCTGCTGGGGCTCGTCGTCGCCATCGCGGTAGTCGCACTCGCCTACTGCTTCGCCTACATCGCGACCTTCGTCTTCCCGCGTCAGCGCGAGCTGCTGCTCTTCCTCATGCTCGCCTCGATCTTTGGCGGATACCTCGTCCGGATCTATGCCTGGCGCACGATCCTCGGCGACGAGGGGCTGATCAACACATTCCTGATCTGGCTCGGAGTCATCCGGGAACCCCTCCATTTCCTGCTGTTCAGCCGGTTCGCCGTCTTCATCACGCTCCTGAACTTCCTGCTTCCGTTCGGCGTCCTGCCGCTGTACGGGGCACTACAAAACGTCCCACGAGACGCGCTCGAGGCCGCACGCGATCTCGGGGCAGGCCCGGTCGCAGTCTTCCGAACCGTGCTGCTTCCGTTGACCGTGACCGGGATCAGAATCGCGTTCGCGTTCGCCTTCGTACTCGCGGCAGGGGACTACGTCACTCCCGAGCTCGTGGGAGGGACGAACGGAATCATGATCGGCAATGTGATCGCGGACCAGTTCGGCGTCGCCTACAACTGGCCCCTGGGTGCCGCGCTCGCGCTCACCACGCTCCTTGCGGTGCTCCTGGTGTTCGGGGCGATCGGCAAGGGCATGAAACTGGCGGCCCGGTGACGGCCACCGTCCCGGCGCGGCCCCGGCGGCGGCGGAACCTCGGCAAATCCCTTGCCGGCGTCTTCGTCGTCTCCGTCCTGCTCTTCCTCTTCCTGCCGATCGTGCTGATCGTCATCTTCTCCTTCAATAGGTCGCCAACCCTGAGCTTCCCGATTACCGGCCTGACATTCGGCTGGTACCGCGAAGTTCTCTCCGATCCGCTGTTCGTGGGAGCGCTCGAGAACAGCCTCAAGCTGGCCGGCTTGACTGCGATCGTCGCCGGGATCCTCGGAACGGCTGCCGCGTTCGGGGTCGCTCGCTTCGGTCGGCGAACGCAAGCGGTGGTCACCTACGCCGTGCTCCTACCCTCGATCCTGCCTGTCCTCGTGATCGCGATCGCGCTTGCGGTCTTCCTCAACGCGCTCGGCATCGACCTGAGCCTCAAGACGGCGGCCATCGGCCACATCCTGATCGCGTTCCCATTCGTGTTCCTGATCCTCAGGGCGCGCCTCGAGTCGTTCGATTTCACGTTGCTCGAAGCCGCACGCGATAGCGGCGCATCGCCGTCCCGCGCGTTTCGTGACGTCACCCTGCCGCTCATCCGCCCCGCGATCATCGGTGCCGCGCTCATCTCGATGTCGCTTTCTCTGGACGAATTCGTGATCACGTCGTTCACGATCGGTGCAGACCAGACTCTTCCCGTCCTCATCTGGGCCAAGCTTCGAGTCGGCCTCGACCCGGGCGTGAATGCGCTCGCGACACTCGTCCTCTCCGGCACGCTCCTCGCCGGGATGCTCTCGTACCGTCTCTCCCGCATCCGACTCTGATGATCGGGCAGGAAGGGCTTAGAAGCTCTAACAGAATGAGCACGTGCCGCCTGGACGCGCTGGGCACGCGCCCTGCGTTGTCCTCAGTCGCCCCAATATCGCAAGGATATTGGGGCTCACTTGTGTCTTCCTACAGGCGGTGTCCTAGCAGTGCACGCACCCATCACGCCCAGTCAGCGCGAGGTCATTTTGTTAGAGCTTCTTTAGAGCACGAAAAATGAGCGTCGTTCCCGGCGCTCTCGGATCGTCCTTCAGCTCGGGTTCCCGCTGCGCCACGAAGCCCCGGCGGTTCAGCCTGCGACTAGCTCCCGGAGCTGTCGCAGGCAGAGCTCGTCCTCGAGCCTCGTTCCCGGCCCAGGGTTGGCCACCGGGTCGATGAGGAGCGCCCTGCCGTCGTCGGCGGCGATGATATTCGTGGGGTTCAGATCACCGTGCGGCGTCCCCTTCGCGTGGAGCCTCGCGACGATGCCCTCGACAGCGTCCAGCACTCTTCGCGCTTCGTCGAGAGCGCCGAGGTCGATCAGGGTCTGCAACGTCTCCCCTTCGACGCGCTCGAGCAGATAGCCGATCAGCTCGGCATCGACGTTCCTGACCGTCCCGATGGGCATCGGAACCGCGGACGGCACCTCATGGTGCATCGCGATCAGCCGGTCGAACTGCTGGCCGAGGTGCTCGGATTTCACGAACGACCGGATTCCCGAATCCGCGGGCGGCGCATACCTGGGCCAGAAGTACTTGAAGACGACCTCATCCGGCGAGAGCCCCTGGGCGAGCAGCCGATCGCGCAACTCGGCTCCGCTCGCAAGCGTGATATCGACCACAAAGCCGGGTCTGCGCCGGCGAGCGGACCCCCGGCCGGGCTTCTGCTTACGAACACGCGACACCACGCTCCCCCGCGAGCCGAGCCCCGCCAGCCAGGCACGATCCGGTCCGCGCTTTCCCCCCATGCACCAGATTATGAAGCGCTCGAGAAAGCACCCGTCGGCTCCTCTCGAAGCGCGCGGCTCCCCTAGTCCCTGACTCATTCCCTTTGCGACCTGGGATGGGGCGAGACGGCGGCCGGTGCGGCTCCGACCAGGAGTCGGCCCTACGCGCTCGCTGGTCAGGCTAGAGGGGCAGCATTACGATGACCCGGCTCGTCCCCGGCTCGGACACGACGTCGCCCCCGAGGACGTGGATCCGATCAAGCGGTGGCCCGAGGCGGTCACCTGCGAGGTCGAAGCCGACCGTCCCGACGTCGATGGTGACCCGGAGGGCGTGCTCGTCCTCCTCGACCCGGACCGCCACGCGGGCATCGGCCTGCGCAGCCTCGGCAACGCTCTCGAGTACCGCGCGGCAGAAGAAGTAGAGGGCAGCCTCGAGCTCGGACGGGTACCGGGCGACCCCCGCGGCCTCCACCGAGACACCGATTGCGGCGATCGAGGCCAGCCCCCGAAGCGCAGCGGGAAGACCCGCCGCCTCGAGTACCGAGGGATAGATCTCGTTGGCAAGCGCGCGCACTCGGTCGAGTGCCTCGCGAACCTGCGTGGCGACCTCGTCGAGCACGGCCGGCGCTGCCGTGGGGTCGGTGGCGGCCAGTCGGCGCGCGAGCTGCAGATGCACCGAGAGGGCGATCAGGTCCTGCTGGATGCCGTCGTGGAGCGCGCCCTCGATCCGGCGCCGCTCGCCGTCGGCCGCAGCCGCGATCCGGGCGCAGAGATCGCGCAGCTCCTCGGCGGTGAGGCGGTACGGCTGGATCGGCCAGCGTAAGGGAAATCCCCGGATCGAGAGAGAGGCGGGCCTCCCCGGCAAGCGGGTGGAGGCCCCCTGGACGCATCGCGGCCCCGAGAACACGATCGATCCGTGATCTCGAAACGACGAGACGCCCATCCCGGTCCCGGCCGCAGGCGCCGGACGAGCTGGATCTCACTGTCGAAAATCGGAGGAACCCGATGAAGAAGTTTGTCGTCATTCTCCTGCTGGGCGGTGCGGCGATCTGGACGTCGGCCGCGCTCGCGACACCCAGCCAGGGCCAATCCTCAACCGTCCTCTCGCTCGGCTCGCTGCAGGCCAACCTGGCCTACAACACCGGGCTCACAGCAGCCACGACCCCCGTCACCTGGGGGACCACGCAGTACACCGCCGACCAGCTCCCCGAGTTTCTGACCCGCCTCCGCAACGCGGGCGTGACGAACCTCGGCGAGTGGCTGAACCTGCACCCGCAGATCTCGGCGCGGTTCGGGATGATGCCCGTCGGCTTCCTCGACACGCCCGAGGTGGTCACCCAGCAGACCACGTTCGCCCCGGGCGCATCCTCGGGCTGGCACAGCCACCCGGGCTATGTCACCGCCACCGTCGTCTCCGGCCAGGTCGTCCGGTACGCGACCGACTGCTCGTCGCAGACGTTCAGCGCGGGCCAGTCGTTCTACGAGACGGCGGCGAACGCGTTCATCGTCAAGAACCCGGGCACCACGCCCGCCGTCGTCATCGTGAGCTTCGCGGTTCCGGGTGGCACGCCGACCACGGCGCTGCGCATCGACCAGCCCCAGCCCACGACCTGCAGCGAGTGATTCGACGCGACGCTTTCGAGGCGCCGCGGGCGAGGGGCAACGAGATCGCCCCTCCCCGCGGCGCGCGCGCCGGACGCCCCCTCCTGGCGGCGGCGCTCGCCACGGTCGTGGCGCTCGCCGCGCTGGTGACGGCGGCGCCGCCCGCCCGTGCCGACGGCGACCCGGCCAGCGACTACCTGCTGGTCCAGAACGTGTTCCTTCCCTACCAGGCGCCCTCGGCGGGCGCGAGCGCCGCGCTCGAGCAGGCAACCGCCGCTGTGTACCAGCACGGAAGCCGCATCAAGGTCGCCCTGATCTTCGACGTCAGCGACCTCGGCGCGATTCCCTCGCTCTTCGGAGACCCCGCCGACTACGCCCATTTTCTGGGGCTCGAGCTCGCACTCTGGTACGTGGGCCCCTTGCTCGTCGTGATGCCGTCGGGCTTCGGGATCTACGACGGCGGCCGCTCGACCGCAGCCGAGGAGCACGTGCTGCAGTCGATCTCAGTCTCCGGGGGAACACCCGACGACCTGACGCAATCGGCGACGACGGCGGTGAACGCCCTCGAGGCCGCGGGAGCCCTGGACTCGCCCGACATCACGCCGCCGCTTGTCACCGCCCATCCGGCGGACGCCAAGCTGGGCAAGCCGGCCGCCCTCAACTTCGACGTCTTCGACGACAGCGGCAACAGCAAGGCAACCGTTCGTATCTACGAGGGCAACGCGCTCCTCGCGACTCTCACCTCGCCGTCTGCCTTCCAGATCGGGACGCGCCACGTCAAGGTGCGCTGGCTCGTCCCGGCCAAGCTCCGAAGCCGCAACCTGCACTTCTGCGTCGTCGCCACCGACCCGGCCGGAAACCAGAGCCGCCCGGCGTGCGCGGCCTTCCTGCGCGTTAGCGCTTAGGGCTAACCGTCGGAGCGGGTGATGACCGCAAAGGTCATCATCAGCAGCTTGATGTCGCCTCCCAAAGACCAGGTCGTCACGTACTGGTAGTCGAGGCTCGACCATCTCGCCGAAGGGGATGTCGTCGCGGCCGAGCACCTGCCAGAGCCCGGTCAGCCCCGGCTTCAGGTCGAGCCGGCGAAGCGCCCAGCCGTCGACGTAGGTGTGCTCCTCGGGGATCAGCGGCCGCGGCCCCACCAGGCTCATCTCGCCGATGAGCACGTTGATCAGCTGCGGGAGCTCGTCGAGCGACCAGCGCCGCAGGAGCTTGCCCACGCGCGTGACGCGCGGGTCGTTGCTCACCTTGAACATTCGCTCGTCGGCTCCGATGTGCTTGTTGAGATGGGCGATCTCGTCCTTGCGCGTATCGGCATCGGCGCTCATCGTGCGGAGCTTCAGGATCTGGAACCGCCGGTCGCCCTGCCCGACGCGCCACTGGCGGAAGAAGACCGGGCCAGGCGAGTCGAGCTTGATCGCGATCGCAGTCACCACGAAGAGAGGCGCGAAGAGCAGGAGGCCGAAAATGGAGCCTGTGAGGTCGACCATTCGTTTGAGCGCACGCGCTGACCTGCTCAGGTGGGCCGGTGTCAGGCCGATCAGCGGTAGGCCCTCGGCCGCATGGATCGTGGCGTGCGGCCCTATGACCTCGAAGAGCCGCGGGACGATGTCGACCTGGACATCGAGCCGGTTGAGATCCCGAATCAGCTCGAGCGTCTCCGCGTGCCCGTCCCTCGAGAACGCTACGACCACGCGCTCGACGTCGTAGTCGCTCACGATCCTCGAAATCTCCGTCGAGTCGCCGAGAATCGTCAGGTCACCCAGGCGCTCCTCGCGCTCGCGCGGGTTGTCGTCGACGAAGCCGACCACGTTGACGCCGTACTCCCGGTGCTGGAGGAGCTTCCACGCGACCCGCTGGCCGATGTGCCCGGCGCCGATGATCAGCGTGTTCTGGATGTAGGCGTCGGTGCGGCGGCAGCGAGACCTGGCGGCAGAGCGCGCCAGCACCACGAGCGGAATGGCGAAGACGAGGAAGGTGAGGATCTTCCCGATCGGGACGAGCGTGAGCCCGGGGAGCACGTAGGCGATCGCATAGAAGCCGAAGGAGCCGACGGCCAGCATGTTGAAGACCGAGAACACCTCGTCGGCCGTCGAATGGTCGGTTCGGGCCTCGTCCTGGTCGTAGAGCCCGTAGAGCTTGCCGAGCACGAGCCAGGCCGGAAGCGAGAGCGCGAACAGGCCTACCTCCGCGCCCGATCCGTACCGTCCCGAGATCTGCGAGCCGTGGAAGATCGCCTCGGCGAGGGCGAACGCGAGTGTCACACCGAGGAGATCGGCTGCTGCGAGCCAGCGGCGGACGATCCAGCCGCGGCGCCTCGTGCTTCCGGAGCGGCGGCTGTCGATGAGCCGCTGCGTGCGCTCGTCGAGGTCGAGCGGCGGACGCTCGAAGTCGACGCTCACGGGCAGGGCTGGGGCCGGATCGCCGGCGAACCCGGGCCGGTCGCTACTGATCGCCATCCCGCTACGCCCCCGTTCCCCGTCGAGCGGTGCCTTCGAGGGACGTGTCTTGGGCCCGGGCTGGAGCCGGGAGCGCAGGCGCGCGATGCCGCGCCGGGACAGGGCGATCACAGGGGACCCAGGCTCGCCGCCGGAGTGTGCTCAGGCGAGTGCTGAGCGACGCTACCTCTTGCCGCGAGACCACATCCATCCCCGTAGTACCCCCAACCCTCGGCCTTACCCTTCGCCGGCATCTCTCAGGGCCGGCGTTGCCCTGTCCGCTCCTATTCTCTCCACCTGGCCTTCCATGACCCCAGGTGCCCTGCAGCCTAACCGTTCGAAGCCCTCTCTGCGCGCCGGGATCCCTGGATTCTCGGCTTGGGCAAACAGTTTGAGCTCACTGCGCGATCGAAGACGTACTGACTGTAACGATCGATCTGGTCGCCGCTCATCGCCAAAGAGCGAGGTACCCACCCACCCGAAGGATGGAACCTTGGCACCCCGCCGGCGCCGGGCCGCGCGCCGGTGAGGAGCGCCGGTGCGGCCGTGCAGCGCTTTTTGCTCAGCCGCGGTGCCAGAGCCGGCGACGCGGCGGCACTGCGACGCTCGGCCGCGGCGGAGGCGGCGAACCCTCGATCAGGGCTCGGGGCACCGTTTCGGTCAGCCAGACCGCCAGGGCCGGGTCGCCCGCAGCTGCCGCTCCTGCGCGCAGCCCGGAACGCCGAACCGTCTTGCCGTGCCAGTCGGAGGCGAGGATGTGCGCCAGCCCGGTTTCGAGGAGGCGCTTGGCGCAGCGGGCGAGCGCCGAGCCTGCGCTTCCGTCGAGCGAGCTTGCGGTGAGCTGCACGTAGGCGCCCGCCTGCACGACCGGCCGCAACCGCTCCGGGTTCTCGGCGACCTCGGCGTTGCGCTCGGGATGAGCCAGAACTGGCACGATTCCGCGTTCGCGGAGGCCGTAGACGATCGTCTCGAGCGGGAGCGGCCAGCCGTAGTACGGGAACTCGAGCAGCACGAGCCCGGGGTTGCCGGCAAGCCCGAAGCCGGCGAGTGCGTGATCGTTCAGGAGCTCGAGCTCGTCGATCGCGACCTCGCCGCCGCCGCGAACATCGAGCGGGATCCCGCCGGCCTCGAGCGCAGCCCGCAGCCGGGCCCGGGCGGCCTCCATCGCCTCCACCGACGTGGCGTGGTCGTACCGCACATGAGGGGTGCCCGCCACGATCGTCACCCCCTCGGCAACGAACGCGCGGGCAAGCTCCACGGACTCTTCCAGCGTGTCGGGACCGTCATCGAGGCCCGGGAGGATATGGGTGTGGAGGTCGATCATCGCGCGAGGGCTAGGAGTGTGAGCGAGCGTACTCGCGCGGGGCACGTCGCGACGCAATCGAGTTGCCGAAAATTAGTGCTTGACAACGGTGTTTCCCTGGTATTCTCCCGCCCGTACATGAGCGAGGTTCGGTTGCGCAGTTCGCGCGTCTGCCCGTTCTTGACTTAGGCAGAGGAGGTGTTTTTCCCATGGCAACCGGAACCGTGAAGTGGTTCAACGACGCGAAGGGGTATGGCTTCATTACCCCGAGCGACGGTGGCAAGGACGTCTTCGTCCACTTCAGTGCGATCGGCGGTGAGGGCTTCAAGACCCTCGCCGAAGGCGCGAACGTCGAGTTCGAGACCGAGGAGGGTCCGAAGGGCCCCCAGGCTCGCAACGTCAGCGTGCTCTAGTCACGTCTCTCGAAACGGCGTGCGCACCCTCGAGGCGCGCACGCCGTTTCCATTTAACGCCGGCCCAGATGTGACCGGCGCGCGGGCGGTATAGATTCCGACGCGGTGGCCCTTCAGGAACGCACCGAGCTCGAGCGGATCGCGGGGGCGCGCGAGCAGTACGTGGCGCGGGGGATCTCGACGCCGGCGCTCGTCGTCGGGCGCGCCGAGGGCGCCCGGATCTGGGACGCAGAAGGGCGCGAGTACCTCGACTTCGCCGGCGGGATCGGCTGCGTCAACCTGGGGCACGGGCACGCCCGGGTGCTCGAGGCGATCCACGCGCAGGTCGACCGCTACCTCCACCAGTGCTTCATGGTCGGCACTTACGAGCCCTACGTGGAGGTGTGCCGGCGGCTCGCCGAGATCTCCCCCTGCCGTGGTGAGGCTCAGAAGTCGATCCTGCTGAACTCGGGCGCCGAGGCGATCGAGAACGCGGTCAAGATCGCCCGCCACGCAACCGGCCGGCCCGCCGTGATCGTGTTCGAGCGTGGCTTCCACGGGCGCACGCTCCTGACGCTGACGATGACGGAGAAGGTTGGCTACAAGGCCGGCTTCGGCCCGTTCGCGCCCGAGGTGTACCGGGTGCCCGCGCCGTACCTCTACCGCGGGATCACGAGCGACGACGCGATCGCCGCGCTCGAGCGGCTGCTGCGGGCGGAGGTCGACCCGGCCAGCGTTGCGTGCGCGGTGCTCGAGCCGGTGCAGGGCGAGGGCGGGTTCGTGCCGATGCCGCCCGACTTCCCCGCCCGGTTGCAGGAGCTCCTCGACCGGCACGGGATCCTCTACGTCGACGACGAGGTGCAGTCGGGGATCGGGCGCACGGGTGAAGTCTGGGCGATGTCGCATTACGACGTGCAGCCCGACCTGGTCGTGGCCGGCAAGTCGCTCGGCGGCGGGCTGCCGCTCGCCTCGGTGACGGGTCGCGCCGAGTTGATGGACTCGCCCGCTCCAGGCGGGCTCGGGGGCACCTTCGGCGGCAACCCCGCCGCCTGTGCGGCCGCCAACGCAACCCTCGACGTGCTGCCGGAGCTCCTGCCGCGCGCCCGCCGGCTCGGCGAGGTCGTGCGGGCGCGCCTCGAGCGGATCGCGCCCGAGGGAGCCGACGTCCGCGGGCTCGGCCCGATGCTTGCGCTCGAGCTGCCCGAGCGGTCGCCGGCCCGCGCCTCGGCCGTGCTCGCAGCCGCGCGCGAGGAGGGCCTCGTGCTGCTGACCTGCGGCCTCGACGGCAACGTCATCCGGCTGCACGTCCCGTTCGTCGTGTCCGACGAGGAGCTCGAGCGCGGCCTGACCATCCTGGAACGGGCACTTGGCAGCAGCAGCGGCCCCGGCGAGTAGCGCCCCGGGCGCCGCCGACGTTCGCGTCGCGGGCGTCCGCAAGGCCTACGGCACGGTCGAGGCGGTCGCAGGCATCGATCTGGAGGTCGGAGCCGGGACGTTCTTCACGCTCCTCGGCCCGAGCGGCTCGGGCAAGACGACGACGCTGCGCCTGATCGCCGGGTTCGAACGGCCCGACGCCGGCACGATCAGCCTCGCCGGCGAGGACATCACGAACCGGCCGCCGAACGCACGCGACGTCAACACCGTCTTCCAGGACTACGCGCTCTTCCCGCACATGACCGTGGCCGAGAACGTGGGCTACGGGCTCCGGGTGCGCGGCGTGCGGCGCGGGGAACGCGACGCCAAGGTCGCAGACGTCTTGAGGACCGTGCGCCTGGACGGCTTCGGCGACCGCAAGCCCGTGCAGCTCTCGGGCGGCCAGCGCCAGCGGGTCGCGCTCGCGCGGTCGATCGTGAACACCCCGCGCGTGCTGCTCGCTGGACGAGCCGCTCGGGGCGCTCGACCTGAAGCTTCGCCAGGAGATGCAGCTCTTCCTGAAGGCCCTGCAGCAGGAGCTCGGGATGACGTTCATCTACGTCACGCACGACCAGGAGGAGGCGCTCACGATGAGCGACCGGCTGGCCGTGTTCAACGAGGGCCGGATCGAGCAGATGGGCACCCCCGCCGAGGTCTACGGCCGCCCGGCCACCGAGTTCGTGGCCGGGTTCGTGGGCACGTCCAACATCGTCGAGCGGGGCGGTCGCCGGCTGTGCGTGCGTCCGGAGCGGATCTCGTTTGCCGATCAGGGCGAGCCGGCCACGATCTCGGACGTCGTGTTCGTCGGTGCATTCACGCGGTACCTCGTCGAGACCGCGGGAGGGGAGCGGCTGACGGTCGTTCAGCAGAACGACCGGCTACCGCATGCGCGTGGGGAGCAGGTGAGGCTCGCCTGGCGTGACGAGGACGCATTTCAGCTGGCGGGAGATGGGACAACCGTGAAGGAGGAGGAGAGATGAGCAAGCGCACGTTGGCGTTGATCGCGGTCTTTGCGGTCGCGCTCGCGATTCCGGCGGCCGGTGTGAGCAAGACCACCGGCGGCACGCTGAACATGATCGCGTGGGAGGGATACCTGCAACCGCAATGGGTGAAGCCGTTCGAGAAGCAGTCGGGCTGCACCATCAACCAGAAGTACGCCGGGTCGTCCGACGAGATGGTGGCGCTGATGCGCTCCGGCGGCGGCGACCAGTACGACATGGTCTCGGCCTCCGGTGACGCAAGCCTCCGTTTGATCTACGGCGGCGACGTGCAGCCGGTCGACCCGAGCAAGATCCCCGACTTCAAGAATTTCGGCAAGGCGTTCCAGTCGCCCCCGAACAACACCGTGAAGGGGAAGCACTACGGCATCTCGCTGCAGTGGGGCCCGAACACGCTCCTCTACAACACCAAGAAGGTCGTGCCGGCCCCGACCTCGTGGGCCTCGATCTACAGCCCCAAGTACAAGGGCGAGATCACGGTTCCCGACAACCCGATCCAGATCGCCGACGTGGCGCTGTACCTGATGAAGACCCAGCCGAGCCTCGGGATCAAGGATCCGTACGAGCTCGACCAGACCCAGTTCAACGCGGCGATCAACCTGCTGAAGCAGCAGAAGCCGCTGATCAAGAAGTACTGGGCGCTCGCCTCCGACGAGATCGACCTGTTCAAGAACGGCGACGCGGTGATCGGCGCGTCGTGGCCGTACCAGACGAACACGCTGCAGGCGGCCGGCGCGCCCGTCAAGGACCTGATCCCGAAGGAAGGCGCAACGGGGTGGCTCGACACGTGGATGGTCTCGTCGCACACGAAGAACCTCGCGTGCGCCTACAAGTGGCTCGCCTATGTGTCGACCCCGAAGGTGCAGGCCGAGCAGGCGATCTACTTCGGCGAGACGCCCGTCAACACGAAGGCCTGCGCCGTGATGGACAAGCTCTCGAAGGGCTCGTGCGCCGAGTACCACGCCAACGCACCGCTCTCGTACTTCAAGCAGATCTACTTCTGGAAGACGCCGATCTCGGCCTGTGGGAACGGCAAGAACGACTGCATGCCCTATACGGCCTGGCAGCAAGCCTGGACGCAGCTGAAGGGGTAAGCGGCCCCTAGCCCAACCGCATGGCCTCCGCAGCGTCTGCTCCTCCGGCGGGAGGGCGTCGAAAGACGCGCTCCCGCCGGCTCTCCGCCCTCGGCTATCGCCGGCCGTGGCTGCGGGCGCTTGCCCTGCTCTCGCCGCCGCTCGCGGCGTTCCTGTTCTTCTACATCGCCGCGCTCGCCGTCCTCTTCATCTCGGCGTTCTGGACGGTCAACGAGTTCACCGGCGAGCTGATCCACCACTGGACGTTCGGCAACTTCCGCACGCTCTGGTCGGGTAGCGCCTACCACTCGATCGCGCTGCGCACGATCGGGATCGCGGCCGCGGTGACCGTCACCGACGCGCTGATCGCGTTCCCGTTCGCCTACTTCATGGCCCGTGTGGCGAGCCGCCGGCTGCGCGGCGTGATGTTCGTGATGGTCCTGCTGCCGCTCTGGTCGAGCTACCTGCTGCGCGTCTACGCCTGGCGGCTGATCCTCGACCACGACGGGCTCCTCAACTGGTCGCTCAGAAGCTCGGTCTGCCGGCGGCGAACATCGCCTACTCGAACGTGGCCGTGTGGGTGGTCTTCTCCTACATCTGGCTGCCGTTCATGATCGTGCCCGTCTACGCGGCGCTCGAGCGGATCCCGCACTCGATGATCGAGGCATCGCGCGACCTGGGCGCGAAGGGCCCCGGACGCTGCGGTCGGTGATCATGCCGCTGGCGCTGCCCGGGGTGATCGCCGGATCGATCTTCACGTTCTCGCTGACCCTCGGCGACTACATCACGCCCACGCTCATCGGCGGCGCGTCCTCGGACTTCATCGGGAACGTCGTCTACGACAGCGTGGGGGTGTCGAACAACGTCCCGTTCGCGGCCGCGTTTGCCGTCGTCCCGCTCGTCGTCATGGGCATCTACCTGGCGCTCGCCAAGCGGTCGGGCGCCTTCGAGGCCTGTAATGGGGACGCTGATGGAGACCCGTCGACTGGCGCTCTGGTGTGTGGGCGGCGCTCGTGCTGCTCTTCCTGTGGATCCCGATCGTGATCATCTGCGTGTACGCGTTCAACAGCTCGAACGTGCAGAGCTGGCCGATCGCCGGCTTCACGCTCAAGTGGTTCGGGCCGGCGATCCACGACCCCGACATGCAGACGGCGCTCAAGCTGTCGCTCAAGGCGGGCGCGCTCGCGACCGGGGTGGCGCTTCTACTCGGCTCGGCGGCTGCCTTCGGCGTGCACCGGTTCCGGTTCTTCGGGCGCGAGGCGATCTCGTTCCTGTTCGTGCTCCCGATCGCGCTGCCCGGGATCATCACCGGCATGGCGCTCAACTCGTACTTCGTCTTCTGGAAGGTGAACTTCGGCCTCTGGACGATCGTGATCGGGCATGCGAGCTTCTGCGTCGTGGTCGTCTACAACAACGTGCTCGCGCGGCTGCGGCGCACGCCCGGCTCGCTCACCGAGGCGTCGTCCGACCTCGGCGCGAGCGGCTGGCAGACCTTCCGGTACGTCACGTTCCCCACGATCTCCACGGCGCTCATCTCGGGCGGGCTGCTTGCCTTTGCGCTCTCGTTCGACGAGGTGATCGTCACCACGTTCACCGCCGGCGCCCAGAACACGCTGCCGCTGTGGATCTTCGGGAACATCCGGCTCGGGCAGACGCTGCCCGAGGTGAACGTGGTCGTGACGCTCGTCCTGCTCGTGACGATCATCCCCGTCGCGCTCGCCCAGAGGCTCACCCGCGAGAGCCGGGATCCTGCGGACCGAATAGCCCTCGCCTCGTTGCAGGGCGCGGAGTAGAGTCGCGCGCATGACAGACAACCAGGGGCATCTTCATCGGCGGCGAGTGGGGAGCTGCCGCCTCGGGCGAGACGATGGACGTGATCAACCCGGCGACGGAGGAGACGATCGCGTCGGTGCCGCGCTGCTCGGCCGCCGACGTCGACGCTGCGGTCGAGGCCGCGAAGGCGGCGCTGCCGGCGTGGCTCGACTCGACGCCGGGTGAGCGCTCCGAGCTGCTGCTCGGCCTGGCGCGGGTGCTGGAGGAGAACGCCGACGAGCTGGCGGCGATCGAATCGGAGAACGTGGGCAAGCCGCTCTCCTATGCGCGCGACGAGCTGCCGATCATGGTCGACCACATGCGCTTCTTCGCGGGCGCCGCCCGGCTGCTCGAGGGTAAGAGCACGGGCGAGTACATGCGCGGGTACACGTCGATGATCCGGCGCGAGCCGCTCGGCGTGGTTGCCGGGATCGCTCCCTGGAACTACCCGCTGATGATGGCGGTATGGAAGCTCGGGCCGGCACTGGCGGCCGGTAACACGCAGGTGCTGAAGCCGTCCGAGCAGACGCCGCTCTCGCTCCTTCGCTTCGCCGAGCTTGCCGCCGACGTGCTTCCGGCAGGGGTGCTGAACGTGGTGACGGGCGACGGCGTCCCGGTGGGAGAACGGCTCGTGACGCACCCCGACGTGCGGCTCGTGTCGCTGACGGGCGACGTGGAGACCGGGAAGACGATCGCGCGCACGGCTGCCGACACGCTGAAGCGCGTGCATCTGGAGCTCGGCGGGAAGGCGCCGGTGATCGTCTTCGACGACGCCGATCCCGCGGCGGTTGCCGAGGCGGTCAAGATCGGCGGATACTGGAACTCGGGGCAGGACTGCACCGCGGCCTCGCGGGTCCTGGCGGGGCCGAAGGTGTACGACGGGCTGATCGAGGCGCTCGTGCCGGCCGTCGAGTCGCTGCGGGTCGGCGACCCGGCGGGCGGAGCCGACATCGACATGGGGCCGGTGATCTCGAAGTCGCAGCAGGAGCGGGTCTTCGGCTTCCTGGAGCGTGCGAAGGCGACGGTCCTCACCGGTGGCGGCTCGCCCGGTGACCGCGGGTTCTTCGTCGCGCCTACGGTCGTCGCCGACGTCGGCCAGCGCGACGAGATCGTGCAGCGCGAGGTCTTCGGGCCCGTGGTGACGGTGCAGCGGTTCTCCGACGACGCCGAGGCGATCGCGTGGGCGAACGACGTCCCGTATGGCCTTGCCGCCTCGGTCTGGACGCGCGATGTGGGCCGGGCCCTGTCGGCGGCGCGGGCGCTGCAGTTCGGGACGGTGTGGATCAACGATCACATCCCGCTCGTCTCCGAGATGCCGCACGGCGGCTACAAGCAGTCGGGCTACGGGAAGGATCTCTCCATGTACTCGCTCGAGGACTACACGCAGATCAAGCACGTCATGGCCAGCCTCGGTTGATCGCGATGCGGGCGCTTCGATGAGGCTTCGATGCCGAGCGCGCTGATCTTCGATCTCGACGGGACGCTCGTCGACACCGTCTACGCGCACGTGTTCGCGTGGCAGCGGGCGCTCGCCGAGCAGGGGATGCCGATCGACGGCTGGCGCATCCACCGGCGGATCGGGATGAGCGGTGGGCTCTTCACCCGCGCGGTCGCGCGAGAGGTCGGTCGCGAGCTTGCGCCGGACGAGGTCGAGGCGCTCCAGACACGGCACGGCGAGATCTTCCGCGAGCTGCTGCCCGAGCGGCGGCCGCTCCCCGGCGCGGTCGAGCTGCTCGCGGATCTTCGCCGGCGCGGGGTCACCCACGGGATCGCCACCTCGGGCCGCCGGCCCGAGATCGACGAGTCGCTCGAGGCGCTCGGTGTCGCGGACGACCTGGTCGTGATCGAGCGCGGCGACGTCGCCCGCGCCAAGCCCGAGCCGGATCTGTTCCTCGCTTGCGCGGCGGCGCTCGGGGTCGAGCAGGACGACTGCTACGTCGTCGGCGACGCGGTCTGGGATCTCCTCGCGGCCCGCCGCGCCCGGATGCTCTCGATCGGCCTCATGAGCGGCGGCTACGGCAGCGACGAGCTCCTCACCGCGGGCGCCTTCCGGGTCTACAACGACGCCGCGGAGCTCCACGAGTCGCTCGACGAGCTCGGCATCGACGCCTAGCCCGGCCGGCCGCGCCGCTCCGCCCGGCGCTTAACCCCGGGGTCAGACACCGGGTTAAACGTGTGCCAACTTCGTGCCAATGCGGGGAGATCGGGGTCTTTTTGGGTGGGGGGCGGCTGGTTGGGTGGTTATGGTTGGGTCTAGGCCTCGTTTACGTTGCGGATGGTGATCTGAGCAGGGGGAATCGCCGCTGCACCGCGAGGCAGCGAGGGGCTCGAGCTTGGCGGCGAGCCTTGTGTGCGCGAGGGGTTGCCCCTGCGCGCTGGGCCGGCGGGCGGAGGTGGGCTCGGGGTTTCGAGACGGCGATGGGCGGCGCGGCGGAGGGTTGCCCGGGCCTCGCGACGGTGGGCGGGACAGGCGACGCGAATGCTGCGATGCTTGCCCGGTGAGCGCCGAGCCCGACCTGCGCCGGCTTGCCCAGGACCACCTCTGGCTGCACTTCACCCGCATGGGCGGATACGAGGCGCCGATCATCGTCCGCGGCGAGGGCTGCTACCTCGAAGACTCCGACGGCAAGCGCTACCTCGATGCGCTCGCCGGGCTCTTCGCCGTCCAGATCGGCTACTCCCACGGTGACGAGCTCGGCCGCGCCGCGCACGCCCAGATGAAGGAGCTGCCCTTCTACACGAACTGGTCGTACGCTCACCCGCGCGCGATCGAGCTCGCCGCCGAGCTCGCGCACCTCGCCCCGGGCGACCTCAACCGCGTCTTCTTCGTCTCCGGCGGCTCCGAGGCTGTCGAATCGGCCTGGAAGCTCGCCCGCTCCTACCACTCTGCCCGCGGCGAGCGCCGCTGGAAGGCCATTTCGCGCCGCCTCGCCTACCACGGCACCACCCTCGGCGCGCTCTCGATCAACGGCGTCCCCGCCCTGCGCACGCCCTTCGAGCCGCTCGTCCCCGACGTCGTCCACGTCCGGAACACCAACCGCTACCATCGGCCTGCCGACGAGACCGAGGAGCAGTTCACTGCATTCCTTCTCGAGGACCTCGACTCGGCGATCAGGCAGGCCGGCCCCGAGACGGTCGCGCTCGTGATCATGGAACCCGTCCAGAACTCCGGCGGGGCCTTCACCCCGCCCGCCGGCTACTTCCGCGGCGTCCGCGAGCTCTGCGATCGCTACGGGATCCTGCTCTGCGCCGACGAGGTGATCACCGGCTTCGGCCGCCTCGGCGAGTGGTTCGGGTCGGCGCGCTATGACATCCGGCCCGACCTGGTCACGTGCGCGAAGGGACTTTCGTCCGCGTATGCAGCGATCGGCGCGGTGATCGCCACCGATGCCGTCGCCGCGCCGTTCCTCGAAGAGGGCGTAGCCTTCACGCACGGCATCACCTTCGGCGGCCACCCGGTTCAGGCGGCGATCGCCCTCGCCAACCTCGAGGTGATGAAGCGCGAGCGGATCGTCGAGAACGTCCGGCAGAACGAAGAGCGCTTCCGGGTCGCTCTCGAGCCGCTCCTGGACCTGCCGATCGCAGGCGACCTTCGCGGCGCCGGGTACTTCTGGGCGATCGAGCTCGTCAAGGACAAGGAGACGCGCGAGACCTTCACCCAGGCCGAATCGGAGACGCTGCTGCGCGGGTTCATCTCCAACCGCTTCCTCGAGAAGGGCCTGATCTGCCGCGCCGACGACCGGGGCGATCCGGTGATCCAGATCTCCCCGCCGCTCATCGCCGGGCCCGACGAGTTCGACAGGATCGCCGGCATCCTCGGCGATGTGCTCACCGAGGCATGGCAGAGAGTCTCCCGATCGGACACGGCGGACGGAACCGGCGAGGGTGTCTCGAGGTGGGGCGTCTCGTGATCGACGCCTCCGGCGGCCCCGTCGACGCACGAGCCCGGAGAGAAGGGCCTCAAGGTCGGCGCGCTCGGCTTCGTCTCGAGCGTCGTGATCGGCGTCTCCTCGACCGCCCCCGGCTACAGCCTCGCCGCGTCGCTCGGCCTCGTCGTCGCCGCCGTCGGCCTCGGGTCGCCGGCCGTGATGTGGGTGTCGTTCATCCCGATGCTGCTCGTTGCGACGTCGTACTACTACTTGAACCGCGCCGACCCCGACTGCGGGACGATCTTCTCGTGGGGCGCGAAGGCGTTCGGCCCGGTCACGGGCTGGCTCGGCGGGTGGGCGCTCTTCATCGCCGACGTCGTCGTTATGGCGAACCTCGCCCAGATCGCGGGCCTCTACACCTTCCTGCTCTTCAACGCGAACCATCTCGCCGCGAGCACGTTCTGGGTGACGTTCGTCGGGTGTCGTCTGGATCGCCGGCATGACCTGGATCTGTTACGTCGGGATCGAGGTGTCGGCCAAGTCGCAGTGGTTCCTGCTGGGAGCCGAGATCTCGATCCTCGTCATCTTCTCGGCCGTCGCGCTGATCAAGGTCTACACCGGCCACCCGACCGGCTCGATCCGCCCGTCCCTCTCCTGGCTCGACCCGACCGCGATCTCCTCGACGAACGCCCTGATCTCCGGCGTCCTCGCGGCGATCTTCATCTACTGGGGCTGGGACAGCCTCGTCTCGGTCAACGAGGAGACCGAGGATGCCGAGCGCACCCCTGGTATCGCAGCGGTCGCGAGCACGTTCATCCTCGTCGGGATCTACGTCGTCGTCTCGATCGCGGCCCAGGCGTTCCACGGCAGCGGCTTCCTGGTCAAGAACTCCGACGACGTGCTGAGCGCCCTCGGCAAGGGCGTACTCGGGCCCGGCTGGGACAAGCTCCTGATCATCGCCGTGCTCACCTCGGCGTCGGCCTCCTGCCAGACGACGATCCTGCCGACGTCCCGGACGACGCTCTCGATGGCGAGCCACGGCGCCCTGCCGAAGTACTTCGCCGGATCCATCCGCGTTATCTGACTCCGAGCACCTCCACGCTCTGGATGGGGATCATCTCGATCGTCTGGTACGTCTTCCTGACGATCGTGAGCCAGAACATCCTCTACGACTCGATCCTCGCGCTCGGCCTGCTGATCGCCTTCTACTACGGGCTCAACGGCTTCGCCTGCGCGTGGTACTTCCGCCGCAACATGAAGACGGTGAAAGGGATCTTCCTTGCGGGCGTGATGCCGCTCCTCGGCGGGATCAGCCTCTTCTACGTGCTGGTCAAGTCGGGGATCAGTCTGGCGAAGCCGGCCAACTCGACCGCCGGGACCTCCTGGTTCGGGGTGGGCCCGCCGCTCGTGATCACGGTCGGCCTGATGCTGCTCGGGGTCGTGTTGATGCTGCTCCAGTGGCGATTCGAGCCGGCGTTCTTCCGGCGGAAGGCCGAGCTGCCGCCGGCGGAGCTGCGGCTATGAGCACCGGTGCAAAGGCGCCGATCGTCCTCGGCTTCGACGGCTCCGAGCACTCGGAGGCGGCGCTCGCGAAGACGATCGAGCTGGCGCACGCCGGCGGGGCGCCCGTCGTCGTCGTCTTCGCCTACTACATCAGCCCGCTCGGCGGCGGCGACGTCCGCGACTACAAGCAGGCGCTCGAGCAGGTCGCCGGCGAGCAGACCGACAAGGCGCTCGCGGCGCTCGAGGCCGCGGGTATCCCTGCCACCGTCCAGCATGTCTCGGGCAAGCCGGGCGAGGCGATCGTCGCCGTCGCCGGCGAGGTCGGCGCGGGGATGATCGTCGTCGGCTCTCAGTCGCGGGGCCCGCTGACGGCGGCCTTCCTCGGCTCGGTCGTCCTCGACCTCGTGCAGCGCTCGCCGGTGCCGGTCCTCATCGTCCCGGTTTGAGAGTCGCCGTCATCGGCGCCGGGGGAGTGGGCGCCGCGGTCGTGCACGGTCGCGCGCGCGCCGCGACTTCTTCGACAGCCTCACGATCGCCGATCTCGACCCGGCCCGATCGAGAGCACGCGGTCGCCGGCCTCGACGACGGCCGCTTCACAGCCGCACAGGTGGACGCGTCGGACACGGCCTCGATCGTCGCGCTGCTGCGTGACAGCCGCGCCGACGCGGTGCTGAACGCCACCGACCCGCGCTTCAACCCGCAGCTCTTCGCGGCGGCGCTCGAGGCGGGGTGCACCTACCTCGACCTGGCGATGACGCTCTCGGAGCGGCACCCGGAGCGGCCCTACGAGGAGGCCGGCGTGCTCCTCGGCGAGCGCCAGTTCGCCGAGGACGCAGCGCTGGCGCGACGCCGGCGCGCTGGCGGTGCTCGGGATCGGCGTCGAGCCCGGGCTCTCCGAACGTCTTCGCGCGCTACGCCGCCGACGAGCTCTTCTCGGAGATCGACGAGGTGGCCGTGCGCGACGGCGCGAACCTCTCCGTCGAGGGTCATGCCTTCGCCCCGACCTTCTCGGTCTGGACGACGATCGAGGAATGCCTGAACCCGCCGCTCATCTGGGAGCGGGGCCGCGGCTTCTTCACCACCGAGCCGTTCTCGGAGCCCGAGCTCTTCGAGTTCCCCGAGGGGATCGGCGTCGTCGAGTGCGTGAACGTCGAGCACGAGGAGGTCGTCCTCATCCCGCGCGCGATCGACTGCCGTCGCGTCACGTTCAAGTACGGGCTCGGCGAGGAGTTCATCTCCGTGCTCCGCACGCTCAACAAGGTCGGGCTCGACTCGGCGGTCCCGATCGACGTCGGCGGCGTAAAGGTCTCGCCGCGAGACGTCGTTGCCGCCGCGCTCCCGGATCCGGCCACCCTGGGCGACCGCATGAGCGGCAAGACCTGCGCCGGGACGCTCGTGACGGGAACCGGCCGCGACGGGAGCCCCAGGGCGGTCTACCTCTACCACGTCGCCGATCACGAGCGAACGATGCGCGAGTACGGCCGGCAGGCCGTGGTGCTCCAGACCGCGCTCAACCCGGTGATCGCCCTCGAGCTCCTCGCCGCCGGCGATTGGGCCGGCATCGGCGTCCACGGCCCCGAGGACTTCCCCGCGTCACCGTTCCTCGCGCTCCTTGCCGCCTACGGAGAGCCGCACGGGATGATCGAGGGCGATCCGCGCGGGCCCCGTCCCGCCGCCTGAACGCACGCACCCCGCGCCCGCGCCGCTCCGTCCGGCGCTTAACCCCGGGGTCAGACACCGGGTTAAACGTGTGCCAACTTTGTGCCAATGCGGGGAGATCGGGGTCTTTTTGGGTGGGGGGAGGCTGGTTGGGTGGTTATGGTTGGGTCTAGGCCTCGTTTACGTTGCGGATGGTGATCTGAGCAGGGGGAATCGCCGCTGCACCGCGAGGCAGCGAGGGGCTCGAGCTTGGCGGCGAGCCTTGTGTGCGCGAGGGGTTGCCCCTGCGCGCTGGGCCGGCGGGCGGAGGTGGACATCGGGTTTAAGGACAGCGGCGGGGGGAGCGGTGAAAGAGCTGCCAGGCCCTGCGACTGCCAGCCGGACGGGGGCGCAAGTACTGCGGCGACCCGGCCGCGAGGAACGAGTGCGAGGCACGCCGACGACTCGGCGGCGGCCCCCGCTCACCACCCGGAGCGGCTTCCCGGCGGCTCATTCCTCGTGCTCCATGCCGGTTCGCAGCGCCGCACGGGACGAGCGAAGCGATCCGAGAGGGCCCGCGCAGCTGCCCAAGTACCCACCAATCACTCGATCGAGGGAGGCGCGTGGGGACGGCAACCGCCGAGACTGAGACGTGAGCTCAGGCTCATGGAATCGTCTTGATTTGCCGACAACCACGACGTAGCCTTTGCAGCCGGGGATTCGCCCTGGTGGGCGAAGGGGAGAGATGGAAGGTGCCGCCGTATGAGCGCGAGAGCGTCCGCACGTAGGGGAGGGGCTTGGCGGAAGCCTGCCCAGACGGATGCCGGCCAAGTCGCCGGCGGCGCGCAAGAGCTCGACCGGGACGGATGAGGTCGACACGAGCCTGGAGGCCGTGAAGCGCCGTCTCCTGCGACTCGCCCTCGACGTCCACGACGGGCCGATGCAGAACCTCACGGTCGTCGGCTTCGGGCTCGGCGACCTTCGCCGGCGCATGCACGACGTGGTGCCGCCCGAGCATCACGCGTCGATCGACAGCGGCATGGACCAGATCAGCGCCGAGCTTGGCCGCGTCGAAAACGAGCTTCGCTCACTGATCAGCGCGCTCGAGGACGGCGCGATCGAGAGCATTCCCCTGATCGAGGCGATCGAGCTCGAGATCGGCGAGTTCGAACGCCGCTCGCCCGCGGTCGTCGAGCTCGTCACCTCGGGCCATCCGCGCGCCGAGACCGACTCGCAGCGGATTGCGCTTCAGTCCGTCACGCGGGCCGCGCTCGCGAACGTCGCCAAGCATTCCGGTGCCGAGCACGTATCCGTCCGGCTCACCGGCACGCCCGACACGGTCAGGCTCGAGATCGAAGACGACGGATGCGGGTTCGAGGCGAAGTCCGCCAATCCCGGCCGGTTCGGCCTCGTCGGGATGAAGGAGCGCGTCGAGCTCCTCGGCGGCACGCTCACTCTCGAGAGCCGCCCGGGCGGGCCGACCAGGATCACCGCCACGCTCCAGACGTGGCGTCCACCGCCGGCCGCGTAGGCGGCAAGACGAGCTCCGGCCGATCCGGCTCCGGCGGGGGCGGGAGTTACTCTCGGGCGCGATGGCCATAACGCGCGCAACGACCGCCGACTGGAGCTGGCACAGCCTCGGGCGCGACCGGACGACCTGGTGGGCGGGCCCGATCGCGGTGGCGCTCGCCGTGGCGACCTTCGTCCACCTCGGGGCGGGAGGGAACGCAGCGGTGTTCGCGCTCGCGCAGGTGGTGCTGGTGGTGCTCGCCGGGATCGACCTGGCCACGCGGCGGCTCCCGAACGTGATCACGGTACCGACCACGGTCGCCGCGGTCGTTCTGCGCGCCGGCTTCGAGCGTTCCCACCTCGGCGAGGTCCTGCTCGCCTGCGCGGTCGCGTTCTTCGCGTTCTTCGCCGTGTCGGTCGTCCTGCGCGGCGGGCTCGGGATGGGCGACGTGAAGCTCGCCGGCATGCTCGGGGCGCTCCTCGGCTGGTCCGCGTTCGACGCGCTCGCAATCGGGATCGTCGTCGGGGGCATCGTCTCGCTCGCCCTGCTCGGCTTCAGCCGCGCCGGCCTGAAGACGGCGATCGCCTACGGGCCGTGCCTGGCGCTCGGCGGCGCCGTCGCGATCATCGCCCTCCATCATCCGGCCCTTGTCTAGCCCGCTGCCGTCATCGGGCACGCTCGTCGACGAGGACGGCCACGTCGTGTGCGAGCGGTGCGAGGTCGCCACGAGCCTGCGCGCCCGCTCGAAAGGCCTGCTCGGCCGAGCGGGGCTTCCCGCCGGCGAGGGGCTGCTGATCACCAAGACCTCGTCGATCCACACGTTCTTCATGAGGTTCCCCATGGACGCGGTCTATCTCGACAAGAAGCTCCGCGTGCGGGGCGTCGTGCCTGCGATCAGGCCGTACCGGATCTCGTGGAAGCTCGGCGCCAAGAGCGTGCTCGAACTGGCCGCCGGCGAGGCCGCGCGCGTCGGAATTCGGGAAGGAAGCCAACTTTCATGGCATGATCCGATGTGATGGCTTTGCAGGCACATCGTGGGTCGGATGGGCAAGAGGCGTACCGGCAAGGGGGCGGACGCTGATGCCCCTCGAGCCCGTTGCGACGGATTCGCGCGTCGTCGAAGAGGCCCGCAACATCGTCCTCGAGCTTCGCGGGATGGTCCATCGCGAGCTCGACCACGTCGTCGTCGGCTACGAAGAGCCGCTCGACATGCTGCTCGTTGCGTCGATCGCCGGCGGCCACGTGCTGCTCGAAGGCCCGCCGGGAATCGCAAAGACGCTACTCGTGGGTGCCGTCGCACGCGTCCTCGGGGTCGACTTCAAGCGCGTCCAGTTCACGCCCGACACCGCGCCGGAGGAGATCGTCGGCCGCTACGTGACCCGCCATGGCGAGACGATCTTCCGGCAGGGCGCCGTCTTCACGAACGTGCTGCTCGCCGACGAGATCAACCGCACCCCGCCGCGCACCCAGTCCTCGCTGCTCGAGGCGATGCAGGAGCGCCACGTCACGGTCGACGACCGGACGCACTGGCTGCCGACGCCCTTCATGGTCATCGCGACGCAGAACCCCTACGAGCAGGCAGGCATCTTCCCGCTGCCCGAATCGCAGCTCGACCGGTTCCTGTTCAAGCTCCACCTCGACTACAGCTCGGTCGACACCGAGCGCAGGATCCTCAAGCTGCCCCACCGCGGCCTGGCACCCGACGTCCTCGGCGACGTGCAGCCGCTGCTCGGCCCCGCCCGGCTGCAGGCGGCGCAGGACGACCTCGATGCGACCGTCGTCCCGGACGAGGTCGGAAACTTCATCGTCGACCTCATCCGCTACACGCGTGAGGCCCCGGGAGTCGTGCTCGGCGCGAGCCCGCGCTCCTCGATCCACATGCTCGCCGCGACGAAGGCGAACGCGCGCCTCTCCAACCGGCTCGAGGCGAGCGTCGACGACGTCGATCGCGATGGCGCCCTACACCCTTCCGCACCGGCTGATCGTCAGCGGAACCGAGCCCGACATCGTGATCGCCGACGCGATCCAGCACGCACTTGCCGAGCATCGGGCGCGCACCGGTGAAGGTGAGCGCCGCAGCGACGGCCACGAGGTCGGCGGTTTCGGCACCGCCCACGAGGACGCTGCCCACGACGGCGGCCTCGACGACGGCGGCGGCCTCGGCGGGACACCGTCCTGGGGCGAGTAGGGACGCGCCTCCGGCCCAGCGGCCCGGCGGCTGTCGGACTGCTCGGGCTGCTCGTCTACGGAGCGTACGACGCCTTCGCGATCCTGCGCTACGGCGCCCAGACCTTCGCGTTCGTCTCGGCGAAGACGCTCGGCCAGAGCCACGCCAGCCACACGATCGACCGCTACGCCCAGGCGACCTCGCACGGCGGCTACGACGGCCAGTACTACCTCTTCATCGCGCTCGACCCGCGCAACGCGTGGCACTACGCCGACAGGCCCGCCTACCGCTACACCCACATCGTCTACCCGCTCGTCTCGCGCCTGCTGGCGCTCGGTCGGCCCGCAGCGGTCCCCTATGCGCTGATCGCGGTGAACGTCCTCTCCGTCGTCGCCGGCGCAGTGATCGTGGCGGCCTTCCTGGCCCGCAAGGGGCGCTCGCCCTGGCTCGCCTGCCTCTACCTCTTCTTCCCGGGAATCGCCGAGGCCTCGTCGATGGACCTCGGCGAGCCGATCGCGTTTGCGCTCGTTGCCGCCGGTCTCTGGCTCGTGAGCGAGTCCGGCCGCAGCCGGCGCCTGCTCTGGGCGGCGGTCGCCTTTGCGCTCGCGGGGCTCGACCGCGAGATCACGCTGCTCGTTCCGCTCGCCCTCGGCGCCGCGGGGCTCGGCGGCTCGCGTCCGCTCGGCGCCGATCGGCGACGCGACGTCGCACTTCTCGTCGCCGGCTCGATCGTCCCGTACCTCGCGTGGTGGACGACCACACGCCTGTGGCTTCCCGCACAGATCTCGAACGCGCCCTCGCTGCCGGCCTTCCCGCTCGGAACCTGGCCCTACCAGGGGCTCATCTTCTCGAGCGGCCGCGACGCGCTCGCCGACTTCAGCGTCGGGCTCGGGGGCACGGTGCTCCTCGTCGCCTGCCTGCTGGCGCTGCGCCGCGACCGGCACGACGGCGTCCTGATCGCCCTGGCGGCCAGCCTGGTGGCGAATGTCGTCTTCCTGAACGACCAGAGCTACGGCCAGTACTTCAGCGCCGGCCGGCTCCAGATCGGCGCGGTCTTGCTGGCGCTCTGGAGCCTCGAGGCGCTCGGAAGCTCGCCGCTCGCAGCGAGGCTCACCCGGGTAGCTCTCCTCGTGGGCTTTCTGCCGCTTCCCGTCCTGCTCGTCAACCTCGGGCTCGACGGGCTGAAGCCGATCTAGGGCTTCCCCGAGTCCTCGGCCGACAGCCGCCCCTGCCAGGATGGCGGGCGTGTGGGCCGCGCTGAAACGTCTGCTTCCGATCGCTCTGCTCGGCGTCGTCCCGGTTGCCGCCACCATCTTCTGGGTCGCCCACGACGCGCACAACGGCACCCTCGGCATCGACTTCCGCGCCGAGCTCTACCCCGAGGCCAAGCAGGTGCTCCACGGCGAGAACCCGTTCCCGTCGCCTCACGCCAACCTCTCGAGCGGGGTCAACCAGATCTTCCCCATCCCGGCTGCAGTGCTTGCGATGCCGTTCACCGTGCTTCCGATCGGAGCCGCCTCCGCGGTATTCGTGCTCGTGCAGGGCGTTGCGGTGGCGGCGACGCTCCGCGTGATGGGCGTCACCGACTGGCGCCTCTACGGCCTCGTCGCCCTGTGGCCGCCCACGATCAACGCCCTCCAGAACGGGAACCTGACCGATCGGTCCTGGCGTTGCTCGGTGCGGTTGCCTGGCGCTACCGCGACCACAGCTACGCCCCCGGGCTCGCGGTCGGCCTGGCGGTGGCGCTGAAGCTCATCCTCTGGCCGCTCCTCTTCTGGCTCGCCTTCCGCGGCCGTTACCGGGCCGCGGCCCTCGGCGCCGGGCTGTCGGCCGCCTCGTTCCTGCTCGTCTTGCCGTTCACGAGCCTCTCGGCCTACGTGCGGCTGCTCGACCACCTCGGCGACACGTTCACGCACGAGAGCTACAACGTGCCGGGTCTGCTGCTCCAATCGGGCGCAGCCGGCCTTCACGTCTCGAAGCTCGCCGGCTACGGCGTCGGGGCTGGCCGTCCTCGTCCTCGCGTGCCGCCGCCGCTCGTTCCCGCTTGCAGTTGCCGCCTCGATCCTGCTCTCGCCGATCGTCTGGCTGCACTACCTCGAGCTGCTCGTCCTGCCGCTCGCGTCCGTCTGGCGGCGGCTCTCGTGGCCGTGGCTCGTGCCGCTCGCGCTCTACGCGGCCAAGGGGACCCCGCGGGAGGTTCGCGAGCGCCACATCGTCGTGGCGCTCGTCGTGATCGCGCTGGTGACGCTCCTCGCGGAGCTCGGAGCGGCACGCCGGCGGGCCCCGCTCCCCGCGGGTGCTTCTGAAGAGCACGAATCAAGATCGAGCGTCGTTCCCGGCGCTCTCGGATCGTCCTCCAGCTCGGGCCGCGAACGCTTCGCGGTCGCGGCCCGAGCTTCCGGCGACCTTGATCCCGCTGAGCTGGTCCAGCGCTCGACTGAATCGGCTCAGTTCGGGATCGGCTCAGTTCCGCAGGACCAACGGCTTCCGGCTGAAATGGCCGGCTCGTTCCGGCGACCCCCTGCTCATTTGTGGGAGCTTCTAAACCGGGCGCTTGAGCACCACGACGTGCTTGTCGTGGAAGAGCACCTTCACGCCGGGGGTGTGCTTCAGCAGCTTGATGTTGGCCTTGTCCTCCTGCGGATCGAGCACGAGGAGGCCGTACCCGCGGACGGCCCGCCGCCAGTTCACGCCCACCTGAACCCGGTAGTCGACGAGCCGTGAGAGCTGCGAGGCCGTGAGGAGCTCGAAGCGAACGTCGTAGGCGACATGCCCCTCGAGCGCCGGATCTTCGAACATGAGCCAATCCGAGTAGCGCTCGTTCGCGAAGATCTTCAGCCCCGGGTCGGCGCGCTCCGCCGCCGCGACCGTCCGCTCGGCTTTGCGCGGGAAGCCCTGCTCGAAGTACCGGTTGCTCCGTGAGGCGGTCGTCGCCACGGACAGGGCGATCACGGCTGCAGCGGCCGCGACGAGGGCAACGTTCAGCCGCTCGCGACGCTCGGCGGTCGTGGGCCGCCAGAGCGCATCGACCGTGGCAGGCAAGCTGACCGCCGCCGCCAGGGTGAACCAGATCCCGTAGCGGATCGCGTACAGGCCCAGGAACCCGGTGCCGAGGAGGATCAGCTTCTCGAACGCCGTCGTGCCGGTCCTCGAGCGCGCGACGAACCAGAGGACGACGAGCAGCAGCACGACGAAGAGCGGCTGGTCGCGCAGGGTCGTCGGGCCCCATTCGGTGGCCGCGTTCTTGAGCGCCGAGTTCCCGACCGTCGTTCGGTAGTAGTGGATGATCGAAAGCCCGTAGGGCGTCACGAGCGCACACAGCCACGGAATCGCGATCAGGGCCGCCGCTCGCGGAGCCCACGTGCCGGGGCGGGAGCGGGCGCTGCGGAGCCCCGCGCCCGCGACCGTGAGCCCCCGGAGCGCGACGAGGCCCGCGCCGAGCACCACCGAGCCGTGAATGTTTGCCCACAGGACGAGGAGCGGGAACACCAGATACACCCGCCTCGAAGAGGTGCGCGTGTCCGTGACGAGGAGCGAGAGGACGAGGGCGAAGAGGAGGTAGGCGGGGATCTGGGCCCGTAGGGCGCTGTTGTCGATCCCGGTGAGGTAGGTGGCGATCACCGTCGCCGCAACCGCCCGGTCGGACGCACCGAGCCTGCGTGCGGTGAAGGCGAGTACTGCGAAGGCGGAGGCAAAGAACCCGACGACGCCGATCAGGGCGAGGCTCCAGCCCCCTGCGGCCCAGAGGCCGTAGAGGATCACGTGCCCGAGCCACTGCTCGTCGACCCACTTCTTCCCGAGCGAGTACAGCGTCCACGTGTCGTGGTGGGGAAGGCCCGAGTGGATCACCGTCCGCCCGCCGAGGAGGCTGTACCAGCCGTCCTGTGCCACCTCGTCGCGGATGACGTACAGGTGGATCGTCACGCAGACCGCCAGCACGACCACGAGGAAGACGTTTCGCTCGAGCCGGCCGCGCAGCCCGGAGGTCAGACGTGGCTCCTGCACGGGACACAGAGGGTACGCGGCACGGCGGAAGGCCCCCGCCGCGAGCGGGCAGCGAGCGACCAGTCCCTCGATCGAGTGATCTTTGGTCCCGGCGCCGCTTTGTTGTGCGGAAAGCCGCGCCGGACGACCGAAAACTACGTGCGAAGGCGCGAAAGTAACCCTTTTGGCGATGGCGGACGGGTCCGCCCGTTCTACGTTGCATCGTGTCCGAAGGTGTCAAACTGGACAACGGGAGCTGGGGCGATCGTGAGTCGCCCCAGCAGGTACGAACGAGGGGGATACCGAAATGAGCCTTCTGCAGAGGGCGGCTGGGGTGCGCCTCGCCGCGATGCTCGACGAGCGCTCGCTGGCTCGGGTGGGGTCGGACGAGGGTCAGACCCTCGCCGAATACGCACTGATCCTGGCGCTGATCGCGGTCGTCGCCGTCCTCGCCCTGATCTTCCTGGGCGGCACGATCACGAGTCTCTTCTCGTCGGTCGGAAACAGTGTCTAGACCGAACGGCCGCAGGGGTCTGGGGGGTCCCGGCCGACGCCGCGCCGGGGGCCCTCGCCGTTTGCAGGTAGCGTGGCCGGTCACGACCGGGCGCCGGCGTGACCCTCAAAACTGCTCGAAGACAACGAGCTCGAGCCGTTTTATCGAGGTTTGACCCATGGCATCCCTCACCTGGGGGATGGAGCAACGCCCCCGGCGTCCCGAACTAGCGGTGTGGGAGAAGACTAGCCCTATGGCGAGAGCATCGATCTGAAACTCGTCATACCGTGATCTAGGAGTCCACCAAAAAAGGGCTCCGCGGTCACGGCGCAACAGGAACTACATCATGACCGTCGAAACTTCGCGCGACGGTCGAACCAACCGTCCGTTACGCGAAATCCACTGAGGAGAACACATAATGAACCAGTTTCAGAAGCTGATCGGCCTGCGGTTCGCGCTGGCCCTCGGCGGAACCCCATTCGTGGGCATCGAGCGTGAAGAGGGCCAGACCCTCGCCGAGTACGCGCTGATCCTGGCGCTGATCGCGGTCATCGCTGTCCTCGCCCTGATCTTCCTGGGCGGCACCATCACCGGTCTGTTCTCGAAGGTCGGAAACAGCGTCTAAGGGAGACGAGAGAACTCGGCAAGCACTCGAGAAGCGCCGGCCTCAAGCGGTCGTCGCGAGCGCGCCGAGTACGGCTCAGGGCGGGGCAGGAAATGCAAGCCCGCCAGGGGCGTCTCGTTCTCCTCGGCTTGTGGGAGGTGGTTGTCCGGGAGCCGTGCCCGGGCAACCCCCTCCACAGGTTTGACTCAGGTTCCAAGTATCAGGTAGCACCCTCATTCACACGATGGCTCAGGCCGTGAAGGATTTGGTCTTAGCCCATCTAACTAGCCGGAAACTGAAACGGGGGTTGTGGAAGTGCAGGAGCGGATAGCACGGCTTTTCAAGAATCGCGGGAACGCGGTAGTCGCAGGAATCGTGGTTGCCCTACTGGCAATCGTCCTCCTCGTCATCTACCTGCACTCGTACCGTTCGAGCGTGAACTCGGGCAAGCAGCCCGAGCGCGTGCTGGTCGCTACGAAGCTCATCCCTCGCGGGACCTCGGGCAAGAACATCGCCCAGCAGGGTCTCTACCAGGTCACGAGCGTGCAGAAGGACCAGCTGCAGGCATTCGCGATCTCCGACCCGGCGGCAATCCAAGGCCGTCTGGCGGCAAACGACATCTTCCCTGGCCAGCAGCTCACCCAGGGTGACTTCACAACCGAGAACGCAACCTCGATTCCCTACGAGCTCACAGGCCCGCAGCGCGCGATCGCGGTCTCGGTCGACGCTGAGCACGGGCTCATCGGCCAGGTCGGAGTCGGGCGACTTCGTCGACGTCTACGTGGGCACGAACGCCCCTGTGGCTGCCTCGAGCAGCTCCAGTGCGGGTGCGACGCAGCCGATCCTGGCGCTGCTTGCTTCCGACGTCTACGTGATGGTCGCTCCGGGCACCGGTTCGACCGATGCCGTTCTGCGTGTCACAGCGCAGGAGGCGCCGAAGTTCGCCTTCGCGGCGGACAACACTCGCATCTGGCTCGTTTTGCGGCCGCAGGTCGGGGCCTCCAAGACGCCGCCCGAAAGAGTTACTCTGGCGTCATTGCTCGGACAGTCGAGTAGCACGGGGTAGCCGGTATGGCCGAACCGATCAAGACATTCGTCGTCCTCGACACCGGGATCAACCGGTCTGACATCGAGCACGCTCTTCCGCGCGGCGAGGACGTCGACGTGGTCGCGATGGTCGACGGCGTCGACGACGCCTGGGTCAGGCTCCACGAGACCGCCAACGATCTGCTCCTGATCGCCTGTGCGGGACAGTCGGAGAACGTGCTGACCCTGATCGACAACGCGGTCACGGAGCGGCCGAAGCGGCCGGTCCTCGTGCTCGCCTACGGGACGCCGAACGGGTTCACTCGACGGGTCTTCGCCGCCGGCGCGGACGACGTCGTGATGCTCCCGGTCACCCCCGACGAGGTGCTGTTCGCCCTGCAGAAGGCGCTTGCCCGCAAGGCAGGCGGCGCCGATGCGGCGACGTTCAGCAGGGCACCGCTCGTCTGCATCCTGGGGCCGAAGGGCGGCACGGGCAAGACCCTGACCTCGACGAACCTCGCCGTGGCGCTTGCCGAGTTCGGCAAGACCGTCGTGCTCGTCGACCTCGATCTCCAGTTCGGGGACGTCGGGCTCACGATGGGCCTCACCCCCGAGCAGACGATCTTCGACCTCGTCCGCACGGGCGGCACGCTCGACGAGGAGAAGATCGAAGGCTTCCTGATGACGCATTCGTCGGGAGTCAAGGTCCTGATCGCGCCGAGCCGGCCCGACCACGCCGCCGTCGTCTCGGTCGAGTTCCTGCGCGAGGTCTACTCGACCCTCCGCCAGATGTTCGACTACGTCGTCGTCGACACGCCCCCGGGCTTCACCCCCGAGGTGATCGCGACCATCGACAACGCAACGACCGTCTGCATGGTCGGGATGCTCGATGCGCTCTCGTTCAAGAACACGAAGCTCGGCCTCGAGACGCTCGACCTGATGGGCTTCCCGAGCGAGAACGTGAAGCTCGTCCTCAACCGCGCACGCAGCCGCGTCGGGATCTCCGACGACGAGGTGATCGCGATCATCGGCCGCGAGCCAGACATCTTCGTGCCGAGCGACCGCGACATCCCGCGCGCCGTCAACGAAGGCAAGCCGATCATGGTTGCGAAGCCGCAGTCAGAGGCGTCCGTGGCGTTCCGCAACCTGGCGGCGAGCTTCCTGCTCGGCCAGCCCGCGGTGCGCGCATCGAGCGGCGGCTTCAGGCGAATGTTCGGACGAAGGGCATAGGCGAGCGACATGGATCTCCACGAGAGGCTTGCACCCAACCGCGCCGACGCCGTCGTCGGCGAGGCCGGCAACGAGGACCCGTTTGCAGAGCTGAAGGGCAGCGTCCAGATGCTCGTGATCGCCGATCTCGGGCCGCAGCTTTTCAACGTCAGCGTCGACACGACCTCGCTTCGCGAGCGTGTCGTCGCCGACATCCGGCGCCATCTCTCGCAGGAGAGCGGGCTCTCGCGCTCCGAGCGCGACCAGATCACGACCGAGCTCGCCGACGACATTCTCGGGCACGGACCGCTGGAGCGGCTCCTCGCCGACGAGACCGTCAGCGAAATCATGGTCAACGGGCCGTTCGACATCTGGATCGAGCGTCAGGGCCGTCTCTATCCGACGAACGTCAAGTTCCACGACGAGTCGCACCTGCGGCGGATCCTGAACAAGATCGTCGCGCAGGTCGGCCGCCGTGTCGACGAGTCCTCGGCGATGGTCGATGCGCGGCTCCCCGACGGCAGCCGTATCAACGCGATCATCCCGCCCCTGTCGCTTTCGGGCCCGATCGTCACGATCCGCAAGTTCTCGAAGGACCGGCTCGGGTTCGCCGACATGATCCGGCTCGGGACGATGACCACCGAGACGAACGAGTTTCTCGAGCGGTGCGTCCAGGCCAAGCTGAACATCCTCATCTCGGGCGGTACCGGTACCGGTAAGACGACCCTCCTGAACGTCCTCTCGAGCGCGATCCCGGACACCGACCGGGTGATCACGATCGAGGACTCGGCCGAGCTCTCGCTGCATCAGCGCCACGTGCTGCGGCTCGAGTCGCGCCCGCCGAACATCGAGGGCGAAGGCGAAGTCGGGATCCGCGAGCTCGTGAAGAACAGCCTCCGCATGCGGCCAGACAGGATCGTCGTTGGAGAGGTCCGCGGCGCCGAGGCGCTCGACATGCTCCAGGCCATGAACACCGGCCACGAAGGATCGCTCTCGACCGTTCACGCGAACACCCCTCGCGACGCGCTCGCGCGTATCGAGACGATGGTGCTGATGGCCGGCTTCGACATCCCGCTGCGGGCGATTCGCCAGCAGGTCGCGGCCGCGCTCGACCTCATCGTCCAGATCGAGCGGCTCGAAGACGGAGCCCGCCGCGTGACGTCGATCACCGAGGTTCAGCGCATGGAAGTCGACGTGATCACGCTGCAGGAGCTCTTCCACTACAAGATCGAGCAGGTCACCGGGGAACGCGTGTTCGTCGGCAATCTCGTCGCGACCGGCCTCCGCCCGACGTTCCTCGACAAGTTCGAGAAGCGCGGCGTGCCGCTGCCGGCCGGGATCTTCCACGAGGCGCCTGCGATGCGACCCGGCGAGAAGCGATGAAGCACGCATTCCGGCTCGGCCTCGCGGCGCTCGGCGCAGCGTTGTTGATCGCCGGGACCGCCTCGGCAGCCGCGACCCCGCGGATCGTGCCGGAGGGCGGCAGCATCTACCCGCAGCGCTCGTACGTGCTCTCGCTGCCCGTCGCGCGACAGGTCTCGCCGTCGGATGTGAGGGTCACCGAGAGCGGCCGGCCCGTCAGCGACCTCACCGTCGTCCAGCAGGGCGAGGCGAAGAGCCGCTCGGCCGTCGTGATCGAGATCGACGAGTCGCTGACGATGCACGGCAAGCCGATCGCGAGCGCTCTTGCGGCGGCCCGGCACCTGGCCGACAACGCGAACCCCGACGAGTCGGTCGCGATCGTCTCGTTCAACTCGAAGGTCAAGGTCGTCCAGCCGTTCACGACGAGCTCCTCCGAGGTGGACAAGACGCTGTCGCACATCCCGAAGCTCGGCTTCGGCACGAAGAACTACGAGGCGCTCCAGCAGGGCTTGAAGCTGATCAAGGCCGCCGGCGTGCCGACGGGCTCGATCATCATCCTCACCGACGGGCAGAGCGTCGGCAGCACCGCCAAGCCGTCTGTCGTGCTTCATGCGCTCGCGGCAGCTCACGTGCGCGTCTTCACCGTGGGGCTGTTCTCGCCCGCGTTCCAGCCGGCGGTGCTCCAGAAGATGGCCTCCGCGACGGGCGGCGACTATGTCGAGGCGACGAGCTCGAGCAAGATCGTGCCGATCGTCGCCGAGTTCGCCCGGCAGCTCTCGGGCGAGTACCTGATCTCGTACAAGTCGCAGGCCGACTTCGGCTCGGACGTGGCCGTGAAGGTCACGGTGAAGGGCTTCCCCGGCGCCGCGACGAGCCACTACACGGCGCCGAAGCTCCACGTCGTGCCCGCGCCGCCGTACAAGCCGACCGGGTTCGACAGCTTCATCCAGTCGGGCGACACCGAGATCGGCGTGATCGTCGTCTTTGCGCTCCTGATCGGGAGCGCGATCGTCGCGATCGCGAGGACGCCGCAGGACCCGCTCGTCTCCCGTGTCGGAGACTTCGTGTCGGTTCAACGCCCGAAGGAGGACGAGGTGCCTGCGAGCGGCTCGTTCGCCTACGCAGCCTTCCTCTCCCGGGCCGGAGCGAGCGCGGTCGACCGCGGGTGGTACCAGCGGATGGCCGATGAGCCTCGACCTCGCCGGCATCCAGGCAGGCCCGAGCCAGGTCATCCTCCTCACCGCGCTCCTCGGGGTGCTCGTGGGGCTTGTCTTCTTCACCGTCGTCGGCCCGGCCGGGTTCGTCGTCGCGTTCGCAGCTCCGTTCGTCGTCCGCTCGCTGATCCTGAGGCGGATCGCCAGCAAGCGCCGGCATTTCGCCGAGCAGCTCCCTGACAACCTGGACGTGCTCACCTCGAGCCTCCGGGCCGGCCACAGCCTCGTCGGTGCCTTGACGGTCGTCGCTGCCGATGCCCCGGAGCCCTCGAAGAGCGAGTTCCAGCGCGTGCTTGCCGAGGAGCAGCTCGGCGTCCTGCTCGAGGACGCCTTCCAGATCGCGGTCGACCGGATGCAGAGCGAGGACCTCGACCAGGTCGCCCTGATCGCCCGGCTCCAGCGCGAGATGGGCGCCAACGCCGCCGAGGTGCTCGACCGCGTCGTCGAGACCGTGCGCGGACGGATGGAGCTCCGGCGCCTGATCAGGACGCTGACCGCGCAGGGACGCATGTCGAGATGGCTGCTCACCGGCCTCCCGATCTGCCTCGGCGGCGTGCTCACCCTCGTGTCGCACGAGCTACATGAAGCCGCTCTTCCACGGCACCATCGGGGTCACGCTGCTCGTCGCCGCCTGCTGCATGGTCGCGCTCGGCTCGTGGATGATCGGAAAAATCGTCGACATCAGGATCGGCTGACCCATGGTCATCGTCGCCATCGCCGCCATCGTCCTCTTCGCCGTCGCGGCGGCCCTGATCGCCTCCGCCGTGCTCGAGCCGCGGCTCCGCCGCTCCGAGTACCTCTCGACGATCGAGGCCTACAGCTACACCGGCCGGGCCGACGTGGGACTGCCGGCGACCTCGACCCGCGAAGCGCAGGCGCGGCAGAGCCTCGACCGCCTCGCCTCGTCGCTCGGCGACTTCGTCGCCCAGAAGATCCTCAACGTCCGCGAGGACCAGATCCAGAAGGAGCTCGTCGCGGCGGGCTTCTTCAGGGTCGGGCCGCGGCGGTTCCTCGGCTACCGCGTTCTCACCGCGGTTGCCGCCGGCGTGCTTGCGATCTGGCTCTTCAGCGTCTCGGGCAAAGGCCCCGGCGCCGTGCTCCTCTTCACGGTCATCGCCGTGCTGATCGGCTGGATGGCGCCGAACTTCTACGTGCACCGCCGCGCCCGGCTCCGGCTGGCGCGGATCGACGAGCAGCTCCCCGCGATGATCGACCTGCTGGTCGTGACGCTCGAGGCCGGGATCGCCTTCACCGGCGCGCTGCGGATGGCCTCGGAGCGGCTCGGCGGGCCCGCTCGGCGAGGAGCTTCGCCTCACGATCCAGGAGCAGGCGCTCGGCCTGACGACGATGGAGGCGCTCGAGAACTGGTTGAGGCGCTGCGACACCCCGTCGGTGCGAGGCTTCGTCAGGGCGATGGTGCAGGGCGAGCGGCTCGGCGTCTCGATCGGGCAGATCCTCCGCAACCAGGCGGTCGAGATGCGCGCCCGTCAGAAGGCCGTCGTCGAGGAGCGCGCTCAGAAGGCGCCGCTCAAGATCCTCTTCCCGCTCGTGTTCCTGATCTTCCCGGCCATGTTCCTGATCATCCTCGGCCCGGCGCTCCTGAACATCTCGAAGAACCTGCACGGCATCGGCTAGAAGTCGTCCCGCAGGGGCCCTGGCAGGAGAGAGCGGCCGCGCCCCACACCGCGACCCGAGCGGTGCCGCAGAGAGGCTCTGCCACGAAGAAGCTCCGCCACGAAGAAGCTCTGGCACGAAGAGGCTCTGCCTCCTACCGGCTCTGTGTTCAGCAGTCTTGTGACTGAACCGGAGCTCAGCCGCGAACCGGAGCTCAGCCGATCGAGTCGTCGCTCTCGTAGAGCGGGCTCTCGACGAGGCCCTGCTGGTAGGCGTAGCGGGCGGCCTCGGTGCGGTTGGCGACGCCGAGCTTGCGGTAGATGTTCGTCAGGTGGAACTTGACGGTCTGCGGGGCGACCCACAGCTCCTTCGCGATCGCCGAGTTCGACTTCCCCTGGGCGAGCGCGGTGAGGATCGCGAGCTCGCGGGCGGTGAGGCCGGCGGCGCGGGCAGCGGTGCCGGCCGAGTCGTCGGGGAGGCCGATCGCCGTGTAGACCGTCTCGTCGATCGCCTGCCGGATCGCAGAGGGGAGGTCGATCGGGTTGACGCTCTTCACGATGTAGGCGCTTGCGCCGCGCTTGAGCACGTTCTCGATCAGCTTCTGGTCGGACGAGGCGGAGAGGACGATCACCTTGATCTCGGGGTTGCGCTTCTTGATCTGGTCGAGGCAGACGAGGCCGTCCATGCCCGGCATGCGGATGTCGAGGACGACGATGTCCGGGTGCGTGCGCTTCACGAGCGAGAGCACCTGGCTGCCGGTCGTCGCCTCGCCGACGACCTCGAACTCGCCCGATTCTTCGAGCGCGCTGCGCACGCCGTCGAGGATCAGGCGATGATCGTCGGCGATGAGCACGCGCGACCGGAGCTTCTTCGTCGATGCCATCAGGCCCAAGTCTGCCGGATCGATCGGATCTCGGCCACGTCATGATGAAAATCACGGCTCGCCGGCCGCTCCGGGGGCGGGCCGGCAGAGCTCCCGGTGGGGCCGTGGCCGGCATGGACGAGGCGCCGCGGGCCTCTGGTGCTAGACCATCTGCCAGCGAGTCCAGGACACCCGTCCGTTCCGTGCGGGCTTGCTCCTGAGGTTGACTGAGCGAGGACACGTACGGGGTAAGGGCATTCGTGCTGATGCGCAAGTACGAGCTCTCGGTGGCCCGGAAGGGTCGGCCCAGGTGTCACGGGCGGTGGTTCAGTCGGCGCCGACAGAGCCACCGCCCACCTTTGCCGTCCGGGAGCCGGGGATCGCGTCTCGATCTCGCGCCGCCGGGAATGCCGGAGCGGCGAAGCGTGATGCCGGTTCAAGGTCTACGCGACGTGGGCGATCTCGGACGGGCCGTCGGCGGCCCGGTCGCGCGGGACCGCCAGCTCGTCACGAACTGCGGCAAGCTCGCGCCGTACCGAGGTGAGGTCGTATTGAGCGACGTCGACTTCGGTGGGGATGACCGGGAGGTTCCGCGGCACCGCCGAAAGCTCCTGCTGGACGGCGGCGAGCTCTTCCTGGACGGCGGCGAGCTCCCGCACGACGGCAGCGAGCTCGTCGGGCATCGAGGAATAGTCGTCGGGTACTGCCGCCAGCTCGTCGACTACGGCCGAGAGCTCATCCGGCACGGGAGTGAGCTGGTCGGCGACCGACGCGAGCTCGTCGACCACGGCCGCGAGCTCGTCGGGGAAGGGGGTGAGCTGCTCGGCGACCGCTGCGAGCTCGTCGACGACGGCGGCGAGCTCGTCGGAGCTTGGGCCCGGGATGTAGGGGCCGTAATGGCCCTCGCCGCCCGACGCAGGCAGGCCGCTTCCCGGCTGGGCCACATCGCCGTAGCCGGGACCGGCTACCTCGACGTGGGGCGCTGCGGACGGGACGTAAGCAGCGGGGGCCTCGACGTAGGGCTCCTGCGCATCGAGGTAGTCGAGCACATCGCTCGTGCCCGGAGACTCGGCAGGGCGGCCCGGTGCGCTCGTGCGCCAATCGGCGCTGTGCGTATCGACGCCGTACGGGTCGGCACCCGGCGCCGCGTGTGCGGCCGGAGCGTAGGCGGCAGGCTCCTCGATGTAAGGGGCCGGTGCGGTGAGCGGCGGGGGCTCGTACGGCTCCGGCACCGCCGGAGGCTCGTAGGGCTCGGGTGTCGAGACCGAGGGCGCCGGAGCCGACGTGGTCGTCGCGGCGAACGCGCCGAGGTCGTAGATCTGGGCGCCCTCGTACACGGGTGTCTCGTCGCGCTCGACGGCGATCTCCTCGACGACCTCGCCGACGTCGACCATCTCGAGCTCCCAGAGCCCGTCGACGAGGATCTTCCGAAGCTGGACCATCCCGTGGCGCGTGGAGCGCGCCCGGTAGAGCCGGACACCGTCGGTGACGCTCTCGAGAGAGTCGCGGTCAGGGTCGATCGACGGCTGGCGGCCGTCGAGGACCGCGTCGGCCTGACGCCAGTGTTCCTGTTGCTCGATGCGCCAGCTAAGCGCCCTAGCTCCTTCTCCGTCCAACTCCCGTTCCTTTCCCCTTCGCTTTCCCCGCGTCTCCTATCGGCCGAAAGGGCACCCGACTTGAGGGGTCGAACCCCCTTTTTGGGGCCACACCTAGACCATCGGCCGAGACGCTCTATCCCTCCGTGCGCTGCCCTTCGGAGGCCGCCGTGCCAGATTGGGCGAGACGGGGGCGCGAAGCCCGAAGACGATCGAAAAACGAGGCGGGGTGGGGGTTGATGGAACGTCGTGGTTGGGTTGATCGAGGTGGGAGGAGCTGCAACGGCGGGGCTCCCTGGCAGCTCGTCGCAGATCCGCCGGGGGCCCGGCGTGGTTCCGCGCTCGCTGGCCGTGCACCCGCCGCTCCGGCCGGGCGCCTTCTGCAGCTCGCACCGTCCGGTCGCCCTCGGGGCTGGCGCTGCCCCTGAGAGGCGCGCCGCGGGACTGAGCAGAGCAGCCGTTCAGGTCGCTCAGGTGGGCTCGAGGGGCGGTCTGCGGGCCAGAGCCCGCACGGTCAAGGCCCCGAAGGCGAAACCGGTGATGTGCGCGAAGAACGCGACTCCCCCGCCACTCGACGGATGGGTGAGCGAGAAGTCGGCCTGCCAGAGCTCCAGCAGGATCCAGATCCCGAGAAAGAGAACGGCCGGCACCTCGATCGGGAACACGACGACGAGCGTCAGCACCCGTGCTCTCGGCAGCAGGACGAAGTAGGCGCCGAGAACGCCCGCGATCGCGCCGCTCGCGCCGAGGTTCGGGATGCTCGCAGCCGCGGTCGATGCGTAGTGCAGCGTCACGAACGTCTGGCCCGCGGTCGCGACCAGGCCCGAGACGAGGTAGAAGCCGAGGAAGCGCGCCCGCCCGAGAACGTCTTCGACGTTGTTCCCGAAGATCCAGAGGAAGAGCATGTTGCCGAGGATGTGCTCCCAGCTCGCGTGCAGGAACATCGCCGTGAACGCGCTCTCCACGGGGTCGACATGCCTCCGGGCGATGCCGATGCACGGCCCGGCGATCGAGCATGGGTAGAACGAGTACCGGTCTACCTGGAGGGGCGTCGTTTCGAGCTCCCGCCACCAGACAATGAAGTTGGCGGCGATCAGCCCGATCGTCACGATCGGGAAGCTCCGGGTCGGCGCCCTGTCGCGGAGCGGCAGCACCGGCGGGAGCTTAAGCGCTCGCTCCGCTCGCCAGTCAATGTGCCGTAGTCACCGTGCCGTAGTCACCGTGCCGCAGTCACTGCGGCGCAATCAAATGGGGAGGCGGTCTAGGCCTCGCGGCGGTGGCCCGCTCCCGGCAAGGAACGGGAGCGGGCCCGGAGACGGGGTGACTCCGGGCCCGCCGGGACGCGGTTACACCGCGGGGACCAGAAGCGGGTGGCTAAAGGCGCCGAGATAGCCCGCTCCGGCCTGGTTTACGCTCATCGCGACCCGAACGGTCGTGCGAGTGGGCGCAAGGTGGAAGGTTGCATTCGAGGATGCCCCGAGGGGCGCCTTCGCGATCGTGCGCCAGCTCTGGGCGCCGGCCCGCACCTGCAGCTCGACCATCCGGCCGCGTAGCGAGCTCGACGTCGCGACGTGCACCGTGAGCCGCCGCAGCTTGGTGCCTGTTCCTTTCAGGGTGCGCACCGTGAGGTTCGGGCTGACACCGAGAGCGACGGGAATGCTCTTGCGGGCAATGCCGAGCCGGGCCTGATAGGTCGTCTGGATCGTCGGCTGGACGAGGAGCGAGAAACGGCCTTGCCTGGTCGTCGTCACCGTTCCGAGCGCCTTGAACACCCGGGTTCCGTAGGGGCGCGCATAGATCGTGATGTGCTGGGGGGCGCCGGCGTTCAACAGGCGGCCGTGAAGGGTCAGCGAATGCCCGAAGAGCACCTTGTAGGCCTCCGGGATCACCCAGAGCGCGACCTTGCGGTAGCCGAGCGCGTGACTCGCTGCACCGAGGTATCCGGCCCCTGCCTGGTTGACGCTCATCGCTACCCGCACGGTCGAGGTGGGGATCGACGGGGCGATGACGGCAATCGAGGCCGGGCTCAGAGGCTTGCGGTCGACGGTCTTCCAGGTGTCGTGCGAGCCGCGCTGCTGGAGCTCCACGATGCTTGCCCGTGAAGGCGTGCTGGGCGCGCACGTCGATCCGGAGGCGCCCATTCGGAAGCTCCTTGACGCTCAGATTGGGCGCAACACCGACGGCGATCCGGGAGCTCGTCACCTTGCCCAGGTGGGCCTGGTAGGTGGTCCTGATCACGGGCTTGATGTGGATGCTCCAGGAGCCGTCAGCCGAGGTTCGGACGGAAGCGGCCCGGAGCGGGGCGGAGCTGCCGTAGCGGTGAGCGTCGATCACGATTCTCTGGCCGGCGATCTTCGGCCCGTGCAGGCGGCCCGAGATCGTCGTCGTGTGCCCGTACAGGACACGGTAGGAGCCTGCGGTTATCGAGAGCGACGCGGCCTTGGTGCCGGCGAGCGCCGACGGGGCCGCCGCGAGCGCGACGAGCAAGACGATGAGCGAACGCACGAAGACCCTCCTTGGGAGACGTAAGAGAGGCCTGCCGGTGATGCGAGCCGAGGCTTCCCGATATTGATGATCTGGCCGTGCCAACGACATGCGACCTCTCGATCTTGTGAGTGGGCCTCGATCCGGGCCCGGTCGGCGAAGCCCCCAACCTCGTCCTTGGCCGAGCACCTACCCCGTTCGCTCCCGCGCTAAACGCGCAATTGGCCAGCTAACAGCACTGATTGCCCGGCGAACGCAGGGCTCATGCAGAGCTGACCCGGCGAACGGGCCCGCGGCGGACCGTGTCGACCGGGATCGCTGACTACTGCGGCGGCCCGGCGGCGAGCCGGATCGTTGCGGTATGGGCCGTCCCGGACTGATCGATCCAGCGGATCTTCACGGCCTCGCCCGGTGTCTTCGTCACGACGAGCGCGGTGAGCCTGGATTGTGTGTCGACGGGCTGTCCGTCGAACGTCGTCACCACGTCGCCTGCCTGAAGGCCGGCCTTCTCGACCGGCGAGCCGGGAACGACACCCGCGAGCGTCAGTCCGGAGCCCTGCGCGTCACCGAAGAAGCCGGGGCGCTGTGGCTGCACGGAGACACCCATGAACGCCGTGGCGCCGACATGGATCGCCTGGGTCGCGTGGCCGGCGACGATCTGCGCCGCGAGCCCCATCGCCGTGCGGATCGGAATCGAGTAGCCGCGGGGCGTCGAAGACTGGAACTGAAGCTGGAAGGAGCTCGAGGCTGCCGTGTCCATCCCGATCACGGTGCCGCCGGCGTTCACGATCGGCCCGCCCGAGTCGCCGGGCTGGAGCGCGGCGTTGGTCTCGATCAGGCCGGTCAGCCGCTCGGAGTTCCCGGACTCGTCGTTGGCGGTGATCGCACGGTCGAGCCCGACGATCTTCCCTGTCGCCACGCTCGGCTTGCCTCCGACGCCGCCGGCGTTGCCGTAGGCCGTGACCGCGTCCCCGACCTTGCCCAGGGCCGTCCCAGCGACGGGGGCCGTCTGCAGGTTCGAGGCGTGGTCGAGCTGAACGACGGCCACGTCGGCCGAGACGTCGTAGCCCACCACCTTCGCCCCATAGATGTGCCCATTGTCGATGTCGGTGACCTTGACCGTCGTCGCGCCGCGGATCACATGGTTGTTCGTGAGGATCTCGCCGGTGCTCGTGAGCACGATGCCCGTCCCGGCGGCCGCGCCCCGCTGCAATCCGAGGCTCGTGTCGATATCGACGATCCCGGGGACGGCATCCGTTGAAGGCTTGATGCTCGCCGCAGGCCTGACCGCCGCGAGGGCAGCCGCAGGCAGCGCGAATCCGGCGACGGCTGCCACGAGTAGCCCTCCGCGGACCATGGAGCTCAGACGTCGACTCATCGTCTACCAGTGGAGCACATCGGCCTGAGAGTCCGCTGAGAACCTCTCCGAGAGACGGCCGTCCCAGCCGCGAAGCCCTTGATCCGCGCTCACGCTCGCAAACGGGCTCAGTCCCTCAGATGAGCATCTCCCCTCAGCGTGCGTGGCCCGGGCTGGAGGACGAACCGAGAACGCCCGGGACGACGCTCATTTATAGACGAGCGCTAACCGCGGCACCGCCGCCGTCGTCCAAGATAAATGTGCGGCCGGGCCAGGAAGGCTCTTGTGCCGCCGCTGGCGAACTGGGTAGGCGAACTGGGTAGACAAGCAGGGCCAGGCGAGCAGGTCAGGCGAGCAGGGCCAGGCGAGCACGGTAGGGCCAACCGGGTTGGAAACGGCAGCGCTGCTGCGGGCTTCGGTGGGCGATCCCTAATGTTTGACGGCTGGGGATCGTCCACCGAGGCCCGTTCGCGGCGCCCGCCTCGCCGGCGAAGGAATCGCTCGGGAGAGGGAGCCGCTAACGGAACGAATTCACTCAAGCGTAGGAATCGCTCGAGCGAACGAATCGCTCAAGAGCAGGAATCGCTCAAGGGTCTGTGCCGAAGAGCCGATAGCGGGTGCAAGGACATGGACACCGCAGGCGCACGGGCACTCAAGGATCGGATCGAGCAGCGACTCCAGTGGCAGGGAGCCGCGTCGGTGGCCGATGGGCGCCAGCCTCAGACCGATCCCGACGGCGAGCGGCTCGAGAGCTTCGAGGACGACGTCCGCCGCTACCACTCCACGCAGAAGATCGAGTACCGAGACGGGGAGCGTAAGCTCGTCACCTCGCGGATCTGCAAGCGCCTCGTCGACGGCTCCTGGGAGACCGAGGAGATCGTCGAGAGCGTTGTCTCCGCACCCGAGCTGACCGTCGTCCAGTACTAGCCGGGCCTCGCGGTCAATCAGCAATCCCGCTCCGCGCGGACTTCCCGTGGGCAGATGCCTTGACAGCAGTTGCAGGGCGTGGAAACGTTCCCCTGCGGGTTGGAGAGATCGTCCGACATCGAGGTCGCAGACCGTGGCGCCGATCAGGCTGCCATGTCGCAGGCTGCGCTCGCCCAGCTCCGCACGGACTCGAAGAGCGGTCCCAACGACGAGACCGAGTTCCGCGCGAACCCGGCCACGGTCGAGTGGCTCCTGACCCTGGCCCAGGCCGGTCCTGGAGGTGCCGGGGCTGCGGCAGCGCCGTCTCGCAGGCCGCTGTGGCCGTTCGGGCGTGGGCTCTCGGGCCGAGAGGCAACCGTGCGCGAGCTGCTCTCGGCCGGCATCCCGGAGCACCGAAGCTGGCCGGTTGCGATCCCCAGGCGACCCAGGATCGAGCCCGCACGGGCCGAGGGGGCCCGGCCCACCCGCCTCGAGCATGGTTCGAGCCCGCCCGCGGTCGCGGGCCTCGCGCCAGCTCCCGCCGACCCGCCGGCGCCCGTTGCCCAGGCGGCGCCTCTCGTCGAGGCTCCCGCTGCGGCCAGGGCACCGGCAGAGCTGCCTCTCGACGAGCGTCGCGTACGCACCGCCGGCGACCACCAACTCGCTGACGAAGCCGCCGCCGAGCGGCAGGACGATCCACCGGCGTCGGAGCTCGTGCCAAAGCTGAACGAGCCAGAGCTGAACGAGCCAGAGCTGAACTGAGCTTGGGCGGACGGAGCCCGAGCCGCCCGTCTCCGAGGCGGTACGGGTCCCTTCGGGTGACGACGCCACACCGGAATCACGCGGGCCCATTGACAGATCACACGGGCCCATCGACAGCGCCGGCATCGACGCCGGCGTGGATCTTGAAGCCGGCCGCGATCCTGAAGCCGGCGTCGACCTTGAAGCCGGCATCTACCTCGAGGACACCGGCGAGATCCCTGTCGTCGAGCTCGAGCCGCAACTGGAGCCGTCGATCGTCGCGTCGGCCCGCGCCGCTTCCGTGCCGAGCTCGCCGCTCCTGGCCCGGATCGGGGCCTACGCGAGCATCGACGACACGCCCGCCTGACGCCTCCTGACGGCGCGTCAGCCCGCTTCGACGGCTGAGCTGCGCGCCACCGAGACGGGGCCGGGGTTGGCCGTGCCGACGATCCAGACGGCAAAGCGGTAGCTTCCCGCTGCGACGGGCGCCTTCGGCAGCGTGACGGTGGCCGAGCCCGCATGGGCGATCGCTCCTCGGCGCGCGAGGACGGGGGCTCCATCCGAGGCCCGCATCCATCGCGACGAGATACAGGCATGCGGTCAGGCAGCCGAGATGGACGCTCGGCGGCGTCGCCTGCGAGACGTGAGCCGGGAACGAGACCGCGCTTTCGTCGATCGCCGGTGCCGGGGCGGGCGTCGTGGTCGTGGTCGTTGTCGTCGTCGTGGTCGTCGTCTTCGCCGGGGTCGTAGTCGTGGTGGTCGTCGTCGTGGGCGGCGCCGGTGCGGGCGTGGGGGCCGGGCTCGGTCGAGCCCGCGCTGCAGCCGCGGGTGCGGCCCTGCGCGGTGGCGGCTGCGTCGGCCACCGCCTGCAGGCTCGTCTTCGCCGTGCCGTCTGCGTAGAAGAGCCCGGACTGCTCGCCCTAGGGCCGTGCCGTCGACGAGCTGCTGGAAGAGCAGCTCGACCACGGTCGGCCTGCAGGCGACCGTCTTCAGCGCCGCCTTGTAGGCGGCGGCCTGCGCGGCCTCGGGCGTGCCCGTGGCTCCGACGGCCGCCGACTGGTAGAGCGAGAGTCTGCGCGGCGGGATCTGCGACTGCAACCCCGAACCTGGTCGACGATCAGCGGCAGCGAGGCGCCCGGCTGGGCTGTGCCGCCGAAGCCGGTGTCGAGCGCCGAGACGAGCGCCGGAGAGCGAGCCGAGCGCGCCAGAGCCCCTTGCCGGCCGCAGGTGCGGGCGCGAAGGCAAGCTCGTCCATGAGCGGGGTCGCGCGGGCGCTCGCGCGATAGGCCGCCGCAAGCGCGGCGAGCGCGGTCTTCGGCGCCTGCGGCGCCGTCAAGCGCGCCGTCGACGCGGACGAGCGGGGCCGTCGTCTTGACCGCGTCGTAGACGCCGGCCAGCGTCGCCTCGTAGGCTCGCGGCGGTGGCGCTCGTCGGTGCCGGGCCGAGCGACGAGATCCTGTGAGCGCCGGCACCTGCTGGGCCAGCGCGCCCGCGTAGGCGGCCACGGCGGCGCGCCCCGCATCGTCGGCCGGGAGCGAGGGCAGGTAGAGCTCGAGCGTGAGGTCGGTGCCCGCAGGGCAGACGGTCGAGCGCGGCGACCGCGCCCGGGTCGGGTGTGCTCGATCCTGCCGGCCACACGAGCGTCATCCGCGCGGCGTGGAGCCCCTGCTGGGCCGCGAGCGCGCCCTGCGTAGGGATTGTCGAGGCCGGCGCCGACCGCGAGCGGAGGCAGCGAGACGCTGCGGGCCGTGAACGCGCTCGTCGTCTTCCGGACCGGCTTTGCTCGCGGCTTGCGCCTGCGCGCGGACGAGACGACGTGGACGATCGGCAGAGCGTCCACCGAGGCCGAGTTGCCGGCCCAGTCGGTTGCATGGATCGTGACCGGGAAACACGCCCGCTCTCGCGGGGAGCGCCCAGGTGAGCGTGTGCCAGCCGCCCGAGACCGCGAGGCTCCGCTCGCGCCCGAGCGCGGCGACACGGACCGACGAGGGCTTCGAGACCCAGAAGTGCACGGAGCCGGCGCCGGAGGTCGCCGAGCTTGAACGCGGGCGGCTGCGTCTCGAAGCCGCCGAATGTCGGTCGCGGCGGCCGCGAACCGCGGGTCGCTCTTCGACAGGCTCTGGAGGAGCTGGATCACGTAGGTCTGGTAGCTCTGCGGCGACGGCTCCGCCGGGAGCTCGTAGAACGACCAGAACCCCGTGCTGAAGCTCGGGAGCGCGCTTTGCCGCCGCCTCCTTCATGCTCGGGCCGCAAGCGTGGAGGCCTGCGCGTCGGAGGTCGACCTTGCGTAGTCGGCAAGCGAGATCGTCGACTGGAGCTGTGCGTTCAGGACGACCGCGCGGTTGAAGCTGTAGAGGCGGATCCACGGCCCGAAGCCGGTCTGCCGCACGAGCCGGCCGGGGATCGTGCGGAAGGCCGCGCGGGCCGCCGCGTCGAGGACGGCTGCGTCTGCCGTGTCGACGGTCGCGGCGCGCGCGCCAGCGCCTGCGCGGCGACGGCCTGCGCGAAGCCGGAGAGCCACGGCGCGTGGCCGCCCGCATAGTCGAAGTAGTACTCCCAGCCCGTGCCCCCGCTCGGCTGGGGCACTCCGCGCGCGACGAGCGCAAGCGCGAGCTTCGCCGTGAGCGCCTCGTCCTTGCTCGCCGCCGCGGCGTTGAGCGCCCCGAAGTCGGCGAGCGGATGGAGCTCGAAGCCTCGGCCGGCGAAGTAGCGGTAGACGATCCCGTCCGAGTCGGTGATGTCGGTCTGCGGGGCCGGGGGCCCGTGGTGGGCAAACCAGGTGTCGTTGACCTCGAGCTGCCCGAAGATCGCGAGCGCGCGGGCGCGGTGAGCCTGGCGCGAGCTCGTCGACCTGCGCGAGCTGCGAGGCGAGCGGCTCGCGCGCGCCGCCGGGAGCCTCGAGAGCAGCCGGGCTGCTCGGCGTAACGGCCGCGCGGTCGCGGCTCGCGTCGGCCGCGGCCGATGTGGCCTTTCGCCGCTTCTCGCGCGATCGCCGTCAGCGCGACCCGGTTCGTGGGCGAAGGCTGCTTGGCGCCGGGGCCGGTTGGGCTCCGGCGCAGGCCACGACGGCGAGGGCGCCCACCGCGAGCACCATCCTCATCCACGACGCTACGACGAGCGCGGCTCCGCGTGGTTAGTTGCGCGGCGGGCTCCACTCAGCTCCGTTCGTGCGGCCGGAGGGTGTTCCTCCGGTCGGCTCTCAGAGGCTCGGTCGAGGGCTCAGGTCGAGAGCTCCGGCGCCGGGTTGAGGCGCAGCGCCCGCCTGGGGCGCGGCTCGGGCGCTGCGCGGGCGGGCGCGGTGCCCTCGGCGGCGAAGCGGTTCCGGATCTCGACCAGGTCGGGCTCGCAGGCAGTGAGGCCGTCGACGACGTCCGGGTCGAACTGGCTGCCGGCGTCGTTGCGGATGCGGGCGAGCGCGGCGTCCCAGCGGATCTGGCGGCGGTAGCCGCGGCGGTCGGTCATGGCGTCGAGCGCGTCGGCGACGGCGAAGATCCGCGCGCCGAGCGGGATGTCCTCGCCGGCGAGGCCGTCCGGATACCCGGTTCCGTCCCAGCGCTCATGATGCGACCGGACGACCCGGCGGCCCTCGCCGTCGAGGAGCGGCACCTGGGCAAGGAGCTGCTCGCCGATCGCCGCATGCTGCTTCAGGAGCGCCCACTCCTCGCCCGCGAGAGAGCCCTCTCTTGAACAGCACGCGATCGGGGACGCCGATGTTGCCGACGTCGTGGAACATGAAGCCCCACTCGAGCGACGGGTCGTCGGTGAGTGCCGGCGCGACCTCGACGGTCGAGCCGCATCGCGTAGCCGGCGACGCGCTCGGTGTGTCGTCCGGTCTCGAGCCCGCGCAGCTCGAGCGAGGTTGCGATCGCCGAGAGCGTCTGGCGGTAGGACTCGTCCGCCAGCTCGTGCCGTGCGCGCCCAGCCTCGATCAGCCGGCCGAGGGCGACGGCGTGCTCGGTCGCCGTCTCGTTGGAGACGTTCGGCCCGAACGCCCGCTCGAGGGGCGTGACCCCGACGAGGCGGTCGAGAAGCGCGAGCAGCTCGAGCGGGTCGAAGGGCTTGTGGACGAAGGTGGTCGCGCCGGCGCCGATGGCCTGCTCGCGCGCGTTCGAGCAGCCGCTGATCGCGATGATCGGCAGCCGCTTCGTGAGCCGGGTTCTCGCGAAGCCGGGCGCAGTAGAAGAGGCCGTCGATTCCCGGCAGCCCGATGTCGAGGACGATCGCGTCGGGCACGCGTTCGAGCAGGATCTTGTCCGCCTCGATCACGTGATGGGCCTCGTCGACCTCGATCCCTTCGAGCTCGAGCGCCGTCCGCACGATCTCGCAGAGCGCGAGATCGTCGTCGATGACGAGGATGCGTGGCTGCTTCATGCGTGTCTGTCTCCCCCTGGTGTTGCCCCAGCGCTGCCTGCGGCTCCGGTTCATTCATCTCCTTTGCTTCGGCAGCCCCCGCCCCGATCTCAAGCGCTCGGCGACGATTCCTTACAAAGATCGCTTGATCGAGGGACCCGCGCGCCCGGCTGTGGAGCGCCGTACGCGTCCGGCGCCGGAAAGGGACGCTCCGCAGACGAGGTTCGAGCTCTACGCCGGACGCACGCGATAGAGCGCCGCCGTTCCCGGCATGGGCGACGCGCCGAGCCGCGGATCGGCCGCGGCGACTCTTCCCGCCGGCGAGTCGGTCTGGACGAGCACGTAGCCCGCATGGTCGACGGCCGCGCGACCCTTGCGGCTTGCCCTGGAGCCAGTCCAGGTAGAGACGCTGATCGGGCCGGCCGGAACGCGTCGATCGGATCGTCGACCCAGACCTGCCCGCCGTCGATCGCGGCCTGCTGCCCGAGCACGGCATCGGCGAGAAGCGGCCGGCCGGTCTGCGCGGCGAGCCTGGCGATCCGCTGCGACGGCGCGGGGATCGGATCGCGAAGCAGGCTGAGCAGGGTGAAGGCGCGAGCGCGCGCCCGCGAGCGCAGCAGCCTCGGCTGTGGGCGCGCCGAGCCTGAGCGCGCGGGCCGCCGGATAGGCGGCGACGAACAGCAGCCAGTCGCCCGAGCGCTCCACGTGGACGGTCGCCGGCGGCGAGCCCGGCCAGCGCGACGAGCTCCCAGAGCCGCGGCCGGACGCGCCGCGCGCGACGACGAGCGCGGCGAGGGCGGCGAGGGCGACGAGCAGCAGGACGCCGACGAAGTCGAGGTGCAGCGGCGACCAGAGGCCGGACCCGTCCTTCGCGCGGGGACGCTTCCGAAGACATGCCGGTAGTAGGTCGGCGTGTGCCAGAGCTCGGCATTGGCGCCGAGCGCGACCGTGGCGGCCGGCGAGAAGCGACGACCGCCCGGGCCGGCCGCCGGCGGCCGAGCTCGAAGACGAGGTAGCAGGCAAGGAGCGCCCAGCCCGAGAGCGCGCCCCCGTGGAGGTTGCCCCACAGCGCGAGCGAGCGGCACCGCGAGCCAGATCCGGCGGCTCGGCGCGCGCGCCTCGGCCTGGAGGAGCGCGAGGAGCACCGGAAAGAGGGCGAGCGAGAACGTCGAGGCTCCCGCGAGCAGCACCGCGGGCAGGGCGCCGACGAGGGTGATCGCGGCAGACGACGAGTGCGCTTCCGGTCGAGGCCTCGCGCCCGAGCCCGCGGGCGAGCGCCCCGAACGCGATCGCGGCGGCGAGCACCTGGAGCGCCAGGAGCCCGCGGCCGCCGCCGAGGGCGTGGTAGGCGGCCCAGAAGAGCAGCTCGCCGCCTGCCGGGACGTCCTTCCAGCCCGTGGTCGCGGCCGTGGCGAACGGCACCGAGCCTGGGATCCTGCCGTGAGCGACCTCCGAGCCGGTCGGGACGAGCCAGAGGGCGTCCGCGCCGATCAGCCCGAGCGAGGCCAGGAAGCCGGCCGCCGCGGCCGAGGTCCAGGCGAATGCGCCGCGGAGCGCCCTCGGGCCGGCTGTGCCGGCCGCGCCGCCCGTTGTGCCGCGCTGCCCCCGGGCGCTGAGCAGATTGTGACGGTCGGCCCCGGGCGAGGCGTCGGCCCCGTGCCGGAGCTCGCCGACGCCGGGGCGAGGACTCGGGTTCGATGGTCTAGGAGGGTCTAGCCACAGGTCCGTGGAACATGTCTCCAGGTCGCCCTACAAGGAGTCCAGGGCGCAGGTTCAGCCACCACGACGAGAGCAACTAAGGTCACGGAACCGAAGTAACGGAAACCGCGGCACTAGATACCACCGAGCGCAGATCGAAGGTCGAGCTTCCCTTCTGCCGCTCTTGCTCCAGCGATGACGAACCCCACGCAAAGCTCGGGACGCGTCAACCGTCTTGCGGTCGCCTCGACAGAGGCGACCGCAAAGCGGGTCTCCTTTCGCGCCGCGGCCGCCGCCATCGTCCTCGCAGCACTCCTCGCCGCGCCGCTCGCCTCGGCAGGAGAGCACTGCCCGGAGCCTGCAGCACGCCGCCACGTGCTGATCGCGCTCGAGCTCGAGACGCTCAAGCAGATAAACCTGGTGCGCGCCGACCACGGGCTTCGCCGCCTTTCGCTCGACGAGGCGCTCTCGAGCGCCGCCACCGCTCACAGCCGCCAGATGCTGAGCGACGGCTACTTCGGGCACACGACGGCGGGTCGGCGTCGCCTTCGCACGCCGGATCGCCTAGTACTACCCGGCCGCGCAATCGGCCTTGTACGAGGTCGGCGAGAACATCCTCTTCACCACGGCTCCGTCGATGCCTCCGGCATCGTCTCGCGCTGGATGCACAGCCCGGGGCACCGCGAGGAACCTGCTCAGCCCGAGCTGGCGCCAGCTCGGGGTCTCGGTCTCACCGTCGGCTCGGCCCGCGGGTGTCTACGACGGGGGCCCGGCGACGGTGGTCACGGTCGACTTCGGCGTCCGAGCCTGAGCGCGAGCCGAGCCGGGCGTCCGGCAGGCGAGCCCGCCGGGCGCCCTGGCGCTCGACTACTTCCTGAGCGAGACCGGGAACGACACGAGCGAGCGGGCCGAGATCGCCGCCGTTCAGGTCCTCGCCCTGCTTGCGGGCCCGGACGAAGACGACGAGCAGCTGCTGCCTGCGCGCTGCGGGGAAGCCCGCCTTCTGGTTCATCGTCAGGAGGACGGTCCCGTCGGAGGCCGTCGTCGCCTCGGGCGCGATCGAGTACTGGTTGAACGGCACCGCCGTCGCGTACACCAGTGCGCCCTGGACGGGCCGGCCGCCACACGCGGTGACCCGGAAATGCACGCTGGATGCTCGTCGCCGACAGCGTCACGAGGCCGGGCGTGACCGTCTGCTGGTCGATCGCCAGGTGCGCCGGCGAGCTGAGATCGGCGACCTGGACCGTCCCGGTGCCGCTCGGGCAGCCTGCGGTCGCCGGCGTGGTCGTGGTGGTGGTCGTCGTAGTGGTGGTGTCGATGCCGCCGCCAGGACGACTGCCGTCGGGTTGGAGGCCTGCGAGTCGGTCCCGTCGGAGTTCGTACCGACCACGGCGATCTGCAGCGTGTTGCCGATGTCCGCGTGGCTCACGGTGTAGGTGTTCGTCGTGGCACCGTTGATCGCGGCGCAGTTCTTGCCGTTCTGGTCGCAGCGATTCCACTGGTAGGTGAACGTGATCGGCGTGGTGCCGCTCCAGGTTCCGTTGCCCGCCGTGAGCGTCTGGTTCTCCTGAACGGTTCCCGCAATCGTCGGGTAGGTCTGGTTCGACGGCTTGACCGTGATCGCGGCGCTGCTGTTGCGTGAGGTGCCGAAGATCGCCCCGATAGCCAGCGCGGCGAGTGCGAGCAGCACAATGGTGGGCCACCTGCGGCCCTTGATCTGTAGCGGTCTCATGGCGTTCGACCCCTTTCTCGTTTCGTTCATCGGGTAGTCAGGAAATCTGGGTGGTCAGGAAAGCCGGGTAGCTATAGAAATTTCGGAGCAGTGAGGAATCTCGTCGTGGGCGTGTGAGCTAGAGCTAGGGATACCGGGCGCGAAAGATCACGACGTAATGGGCCTGTCAGGGAGCCGTTAACACCCGCGCTGAGCACGGGCCCCCTGACGGCAGCGCAAGCGGCGCCCCCGATTCGAGGTGGGCTTTCCCGATTCGGGCAACCCCGAAACATCGGCAACCGTGGGTGTCACCGCCCCTGGGTGGGCCCTGACGGACCCTCGGGCGGCGTTCCGCGGGCTTCAATAACCTCAGGGCGTGCCCGGTCTCCTCACGCCCAGGAGGCGCAAGGCGCCGGTCGCGCTGCTCGCGTTTCGAAGCGTCTTGATCGCCGTCTTCGTCGCCGCGCTCCTGATCTCGCTGGCGGCGTCCTCCTCGCCGTTCGTGACCACCGCGGCTGCAAGCGAGGCGCTGAAGAACCGGCTGGCGGAGCTGACGCCGTTCGCGACGGGCGTCCAGATCCAGGGCGGCACGTCCCTCTTCCACCAGTCCGCGAACTCGCTGGCGAAGGAAGACGCTGCGCGGGCGCGAGCGGTGCGTGGGCTTGCCGCACGCCTGCCCGGGGTGGGGGACCCCGTGCTCACGGTCATCTCCGGGATCGAGTACACCCTGCCGGGAGATACGCCGGTGGCGCTGATGAGCCGCACCGGCGCGGTCGACCACGTCAAGCGGCTCTCGAGCGTCAGGGGGGCGGGCGTCTGGATCTCGAGCATCGTCGCGACGACGGAGCACCTGAAGGCGGGCGACATGCTCCGGTTCGATCCGGGCACCAGCGGGCATCGCCCGGTCTCCGTTCGGATCAAGGGCATCTACCGGGCGCTCTCCTCCTCGCCTCAGGTCTCCTACTGGATCAACCTCACCGAGCAGATCTACCCGCAGGACCCGAACGACGCGCCCCCGCCGTCGTTCGTCCTCACAAGCAATGCCGAGCTCTATCGCCTCTTGCTTGCGATCGCCGGGCCGGGTGGGGTGAAGGCCGGCGAGGGACAACTCGAGAATCTGGTCGAGCTTCCCGTCTATCCGCACGGCATGACGCTCGCCCGGGCACGCCGGCTCGAGGCGGGCTTCGACCTGCTCGGGGGCGAGCTCCGCGGTACCTCGCTCGGCCGGACGCTCGGGTGCGTCGAGGTGGGCCCGAGGGGCTGCACCTTCGTCACGTCGCTGTCGTCGGCTGTGATCCTCGCCAACCAGAACGCCGCGGCAGTCACCGTGCCGATCTCGCTCCTCGCCGATGCCGGTACGGCGATCGCACTTGCAGTGGCGGCGGCCTCGGGCGTGTTCCTCGTCCGCCGGAGGCGAGCCGAGGTGGCCCTCGCCTACGCCCGTGGCGCCCACGTGCTCGGCTTCGCCGGCAGGACCGCCGTCGAGGCATTCCTGCCGGCTCTCGCCGGAGGAGCTGCCGGGCTCGGGCTCACGTTCGGGCTGACGGGCGTCTTCGCGCCGGCCGGCTCCACCGATCCCGCCACGGTCGGCAGTGGAATCGCCCACGCCGCAGTCGCAGTCGCGATCGGCCTCCTGCTCCTCGTGGCGGCAGCGTGCATCGCGTTCCTGCGCCTCTACGAGACGGGTGCCCGCCGGATCGGCTGGCTCCGCTTTGCCCCGTGGGAGCTTCCGCTGCTCGCGGTTGCGCTCTACCTCTTCCAGCGGATCACCTCCGGCGGGGGCCTGAGCGGCGACGCCGCCGCAGGGACGGCCCACCCGAGCCTGGCCGTGTTCGTCTTCCCCCTACTGCTCGTCGCAGCCGTGGCCGGGCTCGTTGCCCGGGTCGCGCGCGTGGCCCTGAGGCGTTCGTCGGCCGGGCTGCGAGGCTCGGCGGGCGTGCCCGTCTACCTGGCGGTGCGGCGCCTCGCGGCCGCCCGCGGCCTCCTGGTGCTCCTTGCGGTGGTCACCGCGGTCTCGATCGGCGCCTTCTCCTACGCCGAGGCTCTCGCGACCTCGCTCGCGCACACGACCGTCGAGAAGGCCTACATGGCCACCGGCAGCGACGCGCAGGCGGAGATCCAGCAAGGGGAGCCGCTCCCGTCGCGCTTCCCGTACCCGATCACACGCGTCGAGTTCTCGAACCAGTCCGCCTCGATCGATACGCCGGACGGCACCCAGGCCGACGTGATGCTCATCGAGCCGGGAAGCATCGAGTCGACGCTTCACTGGGAGGCCGACTGGGGGACAAACCCGGCGGGCCTGATCCGGAAGCTCGCAGCGTCACCGTCCAGCCCGCTACCCGTGATCGTCACCTCGGACTCGGGCAAGATGCGGGCGCTCTCCATCCAGGGCGACCGCTTCCCGGTGCGTGTCCTCGGGACCGTGAGCGCTTTCCCGGAGATGAGCCCGGGCATTCCGCTCGTGATCACCTCCTACCGGGCGCTTGCCGCCGCCACCTCCCGCGTGAAGCTCTACGACGCGCTCGGCGTGACGCAGACCTACGTGTGGGGGAAAGGCCCGCCGCAGGCGGTCGAGCAGGCGCTCGCCTCTTCCAGGATGGGCGTCTTCTATCCACAGTCGACCGAGACGTTCCTCAGCGATCCAAGCGTCGTTCTCGTGACGCGCACGTTCTCGTTCATGCGCACGATCGCGATCGCAGCTGCGGTGCTCGTCCTGCTCGGGCTGCTGCTCTACCTCCAGGCGCGGCAGAAATCGCAGGTGATCGCCTCGGCGCTGGCACGTCGCATGGGCCTGCCCGCGCGCGCCGAGGCCCTCTCGATCTCGCTCGAGGTGGCGGCGATCCTTGCCTTCGGGGCGCTCGTCGGCGGCGGGCTCGCGGTTGCGGTCGCCGGGCCGGTGGTGCGCCACCTCGACCCGCTGCCCCAGAACGCGCCCGCGCCGATCTTCGTGCTTCCGACCCTGCCGCTACTCGTCGCCGCCGCGTGTCTCGCAGCCGTGGCGATCGTCGCCGGGGTGGCCACGAGCTGGCTTGCAGGCCGGGCCGACGTCAGCGAGGAGCTTCGCGTTGCCTGAGGTGTCCGCGGTCAAGGCGGCTCCGATCGTCTCGTGCACCGGGCTCTCGAAGACCTATCTCACTCCCGCCGGTGAGATCGAGGCTCTGCACGACGTCGACGCGACGTTCGAGCTGGGGCGCATCACCGCGATCGTCGGCGCCTCGGGCAGCGGCAAGTCGACGCTCCTGCGCGCGATCGCCGGGCTCGACCGGCCGAGCTCCGGGAGCCTCCTCGTCTCCGGCCGCGACCTGGCGCTTGCGAGCCCGGGCGAGGCCCGGCGCCATCGCCGGACGGTCGTTACCTTCGTCAGCCAGAAGCCGGCCGAGAACTTCGTGCCGTACCTCACCGTCGCCGACCAGGCCGAGGGGGAGGAGGTCGGGGAGCTGCTTGCCGGGTTCGGGCTCGCCCACCGGCTCGGGTCGCACCCCGCCGAGCTTTCGGGCGGCGAGCAGGCGCGGGCGGCATTCGCGCTCGCACTCGCGAGGGGAACACCGCTTGTCGTTTCCGACGAGCCCACGGCCGAGCTCGACGCCGGCTCCTCGGCGCCGCTCCTCGAAGCGATTCGCGCGCACGCCGGCGGCGGAGTCGCGTTCATCATCGCCACCCACGACCCCGACGTGATGGACGTTGCCGACCATGTCGTCCGCCTCGACCGAGGGCGGGTCATCGGCGAGGGGCAGGCGCCTCGTCCGGCCGGGAGGGCGCGACCGGCCGCCGCCGGCGCCGAGGTCGAAGTGTCCGTCACCGGGATCGGCAAGAGCTTCCGCCGCGGCCCGGACACGATCGAGGCGGTGCACGAGGCGAGCTTCGAGCTCCACCGCGGCGAGCTCGGGGCTCTCGTCGGCCGCTCCGGGTCGGGCAAGACGACGATCCTGACGCTGCTTGCAGGGCTCCACGATCCCGACCGGGGCGAGATTCGCTTTGCGCAGGGTGGGTCGCCTCCTGCCGAGCTCCCCTGGGGCGTGCTGGCGTTCCTACCGCAGCGCTTCGGCCTGCTGCCCGAGCTGAGCGTGCGCGAGAACGTCGAGTATCCGGCGCGGCTTGCCGGGCGGCTGGAGGAGCTGCGGCCCTCGATCGAGGCTCTGCTCGAGCGGCTCGGACTGGCCGAGCATGCGGCCCGGCCGCCCCAGGAGACCTCGATCGGCCAGCAGCAGCGGACGGCGCTTGCCCGCGCGCTCGCTCTGGGCCCGGCGGTGCTGCTCGCAGACGAGCCGACCTCGCACCAGGACGCGGGTTGGCGCGACGGTGTCTGGCAGGTGCTCGTCGAAGCGGCCGGGGCGGGCACTGCGTGCTTGATCGCGACGCACGAGCCCGAGATCGCGCGGTACGCAACAACGGTGTGGGAGATCCGGGAGGGCGCGATCGAGACGGGCCGGCGCCCCGGAAACGAGGAAGCTGATTAGTCGCGATGGCCGACGAGCACTTCCTTGCCAGGAGCCGGTCGTTCGGCCCCGCCGCGCAGCTCTATGAGCGCGTGCGCCCGTCCTATCCCGTCGAGGCGGCCCGCTGGATCCTGGGAGACTCGCCGCTGCGGGTGGTCGACCTCGGCGCCGGAACCGGGAAGTTCAGCCGGCTGATCGCCTCGCTCGGACACGACGTGGTGGCGGTCGAGCCGGATCCGGAGATGCTCGCGATCCTCGAGGCGGCCGGCACGGGCGAACGAGTGAGCCCGCTGCTCGGCTCGGCCGAGTCGATCCCGCTGGGAGCTGCGAGCGTCGATGCGGTCGTGGCGGCGCAGAGCTACCACTGGTTCGATACCGAGGAGGCGCGCGCCGAGATCGCGCGCGTGCTCAGGCCGGGCGGGGTCTTCGGCCCGGTCTGGAACGTGCGCGACCCGTCGGTGCCCTGGGTCGCCGAGCTGACCCGGGCGGTGCTCCAGGACGGCGCCGGCTCGACCGTGCGCGCAGCGATCGAGAGCCTCGGGCCGAGGTTTGGGGAAACGGAGCGCGCCGAGTTCCGGCACGTGGTGGCCCAGACCCGGGAGTCGCTGCGCGAGCTCGTACAGAGCCGCTCCAAGTATCTGACCGCCGGCGAGGAAGAGCGCCGGGCGATGGAGGCGGCCGTCGAGGCGATCGTGCGCGAGCTGCCCGAGTCCTTCGAGCTGCCGTACATCACCGTTGCCTTTCGCGCCCGGCGGCGGCGCGAGAATGAATCGTGAGCCCGTCTTCGATCCACGAGCTACGGCCTGACGCGGTCAGCCACGGCTGGGACAACGCGTTCCCTCCCGCGCTCGAGGTCGACTCCGGCGAGGCGATCTTGCTCCACGTCGGCGACGCGTCGGGGGGCCAGATCGATTCGGGCTCCGGGCCCGAGGCGATCGCCGGCCTCGACTTCTCGCGGATCAACCCGGTCAGCGGGCCGATCTTCGTCAAAGGTGCCCGGGCCGGTGACGTTCTCCAGGTCGACCTGCTCGAGTTCCATTCCGTCGACTGGGGCTGGACGGCGATCATCCCCGGGTTCGGGCTGCTCGCTGACGAGTACCCGGACCCGTGGCTGCGGATCTCGAAGGTCGACCAGGAAAGCGGGCGCGTCCACTTCTCCCCTGCCGTCACGCTGCCGTTCAAGCCGTTCCCCGGCACCGTGGGCGTCGCTCCGGCGGAGCCGGGGCTCCACTCGATCGTGCCCCCGTCGCGCTTCGGGGGGAACATGGACATCAAATACCTGAACCCGGGAGTCCGGCTCTATCTTCCGGTCGCAGTCGAGGGTGCGCTCTTCTCGCTCGGCGACACCCACGCGGCCCAGGGCGACGGGGAGGTCTGCGGGACCGCGATCGAGACCGCGATGGACGTGGTGCTGCGGCTGTCGATCAGGCGCGACTTCTCGATCGAGGCGCCCCAGTACCGCCTGCCCGCCGGCACCTCGCCGGCTCAGGAGCAGTCCGCCTACCACGTCTGCACCGGTGTGGGGCCCGACCTGATGGAGGCGGCGCGGGATGCGATCCGTGCCACCATCGAGCACCTCCGCTCGGACCACGGGCTCGATCGCGAGGAGGCCTACGCACTCGCGAGCGTCGCGGTCGACCTGCGGATCCACGAGGTCGTCGACCAGCCGAACTGGGTCGTCGGCGCGTTCATTCCCGAGTCGATCTTCGCGCGACCCGAGCAGTGACGTGGGGGCCGGCCGCCCTCGTCCCGGCCGCCCTGTTTCGCCTAGGCAGGCGCGGGCGCGGCGGCGATCGCCGGGTTGCGCTCGCGCCTGCTGATGCGGAGCGACAGGCCGGCGGCGAGGAGGCACAGAGCGCCGGCGCTCTCGAAGGCGTAGTTGTAGGTGCCGAGCCACGTGCGCGACTCGCCTGCGGCCCAGGCCGCGAAAGCGGCTCCGAGCTGGTGCGAGGCGAACACCCAGCCGAAGACGATCCCCACCTTCTCGCGGCCGAACGTGTCGGCGGTGATCGCCACGGTGGGAGGCACGGTCGCAACCCAGTCGAGCCCGTAGAAGACGGCGAACGCGACGAGAGCGACGTTCGAGCCGAACGCAAGGGGAAGGGCGATCACGGCCAGCCCGCGCAGGGCGTAGTACCAGGCGAGGAGGTAGCGCGGGTCGAGCCGGTCTGTGAGCCAGCCCGAGAGCGTCGTCCCGACCACGTCGAAGATGCCCATCAGCGCCAGGAGCGAGGCGCCCTCGACCTCGGTCATGTGGTGGTCGACGGCGGCCGGGATCAGGTTGACGCCGATCAGGCCGTTGGTCGAGAGGCCGCAGATGAAGAACGTGGAGGCGAGCAGCCAGAAGGTCCGGTCCTGGAGGCCGGTCCGCAGCCCTTCGACCGCCGGCTTGAACGGATGCGGGGAGCGTTCCGGCACCGGCACCGGCCTGGTGGCCCCGAACGGCTCGAGGCCGATCGACTGGGGCCGGTCGCGGACGACGAGCGCGACGAACGGGAACACGATCACCAGCGCGACGATCGCGACGCAGAACACGGCCCAGTGCCACCCGTAGGAGGTCGCAAGCCATGCGAGCGCGGGCAGGAAGACAAGCTGCCCGCTTGCGTTGCTGGCGGTGAGGATCCCGGTGACGAGCCCGCGACGGCTCTCGAACCACCGGTTGGCGACCGTGGCCGCGAGCGGCACCGAGACGGCTCCGGTTGCCCCGCCGACAACGACTCCCCAGAGCAGGTCGTACTGCCACGGGGCGGTCATCAGCGTGGTCAACGACGAGCCGGCGGCGATCGTGACGAGCGCGACGAGCATCACCTTGCGGACACCGAACCGCTCCATCAGCGCCGCCGAGAACGGCGCAGTCAGCCCGAACATGAGGAGACCCAGCGAGACCCCGACCGAGATCGTCCCGCGCGACCACCCGTACTGGTGCTGGAGCGGCACGATCAGGACGCCCGGAGTTGCGCGGAAGCCCGCGGTCGTGATCAAGGTCACGAAGGTGACGACCACGATCAGCCACCCGTAGTGGAGCGGCCTCCCGAAGAGCCGCTCGATCACGCTTCGGCCCCGACCAGCGCGTTCAGCTCGTCGACGAGGCCGGTTGCGCGCGCCATCCCGAAGCGCTCGACCAGCTCGGCCTGAGCCTGCTCCCAGAGGGGATGGGCCAGGCGCAGCCGCTCGTGGCCGGCCGCGCTCAGCGCGAGCACCCGGCGGCGCCGGTCGGTCGCATCGGGATCCTCCTCTACGAGGCCGTCACGGATCAGCGGCGCAATCTCCCGCGAGAGCGTCGAGCGGTCCATCGAGAGCCGTGCGGCGAGCGCTCCCAGTGCCAGCGGGCCTTCATCGCCGAGGCGCACGAGGAGCGAGTAGCCGCACGTCGAGACGCCGGCCGGCGCCAGTGCCTTGTCGTAATGGCGCGTCACGAGGCGGGTCGCCATGCGTAGCGAGCCACAGACACACGTCGAGACGGCGGGCCTCACGTCCACGAAGGGAGTATATACACGTAGTTCCGAGGCACGGCCGGCGCGGCCCCGCCTGAGGAGACACGGGCCGCGCCTCGCCGTTTGCCTGGAAGAAGACCCAAATCGACCCGGCAGCAACGCTGCGGCCCGACCCCCCTTCCTGACCGTCTATTGAACCGACCCTGCCGGATGCGTCGCTCGTCGCCCGGCCGGACCAGACCCGGCAGGAGGTCCAGCTCGCGCTCGGGCAGCTCATCAGCCCTGGGCAGCCGCGACCGCACGCTCCGTGACGGCCGCGGCCGGCCCGCTCGAGACGGCCTTCGCCGGCGGAGCGGTACAGCGAGTGTCGGGGCTGACGGGCACGGGCGGTGCGTGGCCGGGTCGGATCCGGATCAAGGCCGAGCGGCTACCGGTGTTTCCGGCCGTGTCCGCTGCGACAACGGTGACCCGGTAGCGGCCCGGCGGGAAGCGAGCCGTGTTCAGCAGCGCTGCGGGCGTGAGGATGAAGAGGTAGCGGCCGGCCTTGCCCCAGTGGAAGGTGCCGGCCACGGCTGCGAAGTTCTGCTCGGTTCCCGGAGCGTAGACCGAGCAGAACTGGCTGCGAAACGGCTCGCCGAAGCGGAAGTCGGCCGCGGGCTTGTCGATCAGCACCCGCCCTCCGATCGTGCTCAGAGTCCAGGTGACCTGCGCCGGGGAGACCGGAAGCCGGTTCCAAGGGAACGGGCTCGGGATCGGCGGGGTGTCGTAGGCGTCGGCCAGGATCCGCACCCGGCCCGAAAGGTCGTCGGCCGCCTCCGGCCTCCGGGCCGGATCCTGGAACAGGATCTGCCTCACGACCGGCCGGGTCGTGTCGCGGTAGGGCTCGAGATGGCCGGGCATGAGGGGATTGACCGCGCAGTTCTCGCGGATCTCGGTCAGGTGGACGTGGTTCCAGCGTCTGAGCACGGTGCCGAGGATGGTCCGGGACGCGATCACCTGCGCTCCGACCTCGACGCGAGGGTCGACGTGGATGTACTGGAACTCGCGGTCGTCGTTCGTCCTGACGACGACGCGCCCGTCCCCCGACTTGACGACGGTGCCGGAGATGACGGGGTAGACGTGGTTGCCGGTCCAGGCCGAGATGTCGATCCCGTTGTGGAAGGAGTACGCACCACCGTCGCCGCTGTCGATCACCGTGCGCGGGTCGCCGAAGTAGCCGCGAACCGCGTGCTGTACGTGGAACGGCTTGATCGGCCAGGGATACGGCTGCTGCGCCTTCAGCGCAAGCTTCTCGCACCTGCGGGCGAGCTGCTCCCAGATCGACTCGGAGATCGGCGCCGGCTTGAGCCGCGTCGAGCCGGCCGCGGCGAGCACCGCGATGCAGAAGAGCCCGACCAGCCCGAGCCGCGTGAGGTTCCTCGAAGCCGAGCTCCTCCACAGCGAGCCCTCCCACAGCGAGCGTCTTCTCAGTCCTTCTGCGATCCTCGCCCGTCTCACCGGCAGCGCGACAACCCTACCGCCTCGGATCGGAGCCGGCTCCTGCTCCGTGCTCCTACAGCGCCGACACGGCGACCTCCACCGCGAGGGTCTCCTCGGCGTTCCCCTTGAAGATCCCTCGGGTGGGCGGCACGTCGGCGTAGTCGCGCCCGACCGCGACTCGCACGTAGTAGTCGTCCTGCTCGCGCCGGTGGGTCGGGTCGAACGAGACCCAGCCCCGGTCGGCGTCGTAGATGTCGACCCAGGCATGCGAGGCGCCGTGCCCTTCTTCGAGAGCCGCGTCATACAGGTACCCGCTCACGTAGCGCGCGGGAATCGCCTCGAGACGGCAGGCGGCGATGAGGACGTGCGCGAAGTCCTGGCACACGCCGCGTCCGAGCGCGAGCACCTCGGGAGCCGGTGTCTGAACCGAGGTCGCTCCCTTCTCGTAGACGAGGCGGTCGGCGACGCGGCTCATCAGCTCGCGGGCGCGCTCTGCTCCAGAGCCCGAGAGGCCCACCGCGAGCGGCTCGTCCAGCGTCGCGTACGCCGTGGGCTTGACGTAGTCGTGGAGCTCGAGCGGGGTCGGCGGTGTCGCCTCCACGAACGGTGAGGTGAGCACCTCGCTCGTGGCCCTGACCGTGAGCCGGTCGTGCGGCTCGAGCACGTCGAGATGCCCGACGACGTTCCCCAGGTGGTCGCGGAACTGGTGGACGCGCACGCCTCGTGGCTCGGTGTCGAGGCGAAACGAGACACACCGCTGGCCGTCGACGTCGAGCGGGCGCAGCCGGAGCTCCGTCGAGGCCTCGACGATCGGATTGTCGTAGGTGAAGGTGGTCGTATGCTCGACGCGCAGCCTCACGGGGAGGCCTCCGGTGGCTCGAGCGCCGAGCGCCCGGTTGCGACGGGAGGGCTCACTGCTGTTGCTGCTGTGCCTGGGCGTAGGCGCCGGGCACGAGCGCGCGACTCGTGAAGAAGGTCGAGGCGATCTCGTCGCCCGCGTCGGCGATCCCGTGCAGGACGCGCTCCAGCAGGACCGCCAGCCGCTCTCCCTGGAGCTCGGAGGCGTCGATGAAGGCGAGCTCGGAGACCAGGCGGCCGACGGCGCGAGCCGGCCGGTCGGAGCCGGCGGCGATGGCCTGAAGCGAACGCTGGCAGGCCTCGAGGCAGAAGAGCACGGTGCGGGGGCAGGCCTGGTCGAGCAACAGGTACTCGAGCACCGTGGGCGCGCGGAGCCAGGAGCTCTCGGCCCTGCGGAAGGCCTCGAAGGCGCCGCAGAGCTTGAGGAGCGCGCTCAGGCGCACCGTCTCCTCGAGCGAGTCGACGGGTAGGTCGGCCATGGTCGGGTACTCGACCGCGAGGATCCGGGAGGTGACGTCGGCCCGCTCGACGTGGGCGCCGAGCCGGAGCAGCTCGTAGGCCTCGCCGCGGGGGAGGGTTGCCCGCATCACGCCCTGGAAGGCATGCGAGCCTTCGCGCACCCGCACGAACAGCTGATGCTGGGCGTGGAGCACGCCCTGCAGGCGGCTCGTGCCGAGAAACAGGTGGAGCCGGTTCAGCTCCTCCCACATCTCGGTCGAGATCTGGTCGCGCACCCCGCGCGCGTTCTCCCTGGCGCGGGCGATGCATGCCGTGACAGCGTTCGGGTTCTCGGGGCCCCAGAGCAGGAAGGCGCTGACCGTCTGCGCGGCGTAGTCGTCGTGATGCTCGCGGTAGAGCTCGTCGCTACCGCTCAACTGAAGCAGGCGCCGCCACGACTGCTCGTGGCCGGCCGGGTCGGCGTCGAGGAGGGTGTGGAAGTTGACGTGGGCGATGCGGCTTGCGAGCTCGGCGCGCTCGACGTAGCGGGCGGTCCAGTACAGGCTCTCCGCGACGCGGCTCAGCATCGGCCCACCATCGGCTCCGTCGAGCACGGCCTGTCACCGCAAGAACCCCGATTTCTCTCGACGCAACACTGATTCCCCTCGACGCAACACCGATTTCTCTCGACGCAACACTGATTCCCTCAACGCAACACCCAGGTGTCCTTGCTGCCTCCGCCCTGCGAGGAGTTCACGATCAGCGAGCCGGGCCGGAGTGCGGCCCGCGTGAGCCCGCCCGGCACGATCGACACGCGCTCGCCGTGCAGCACGAAGGGGCGAAGATCGATGTGGGCGGGACGCAGGGTGTCCATGTAGATCGGCTGCCGGCTGAGGGCGACGACCGGCTGGGCGACGTAGTTGCGCGGCGCGGCCTCGATTCTCGCCCGGAGCTCGCTGCAGCTCCCCCGCGGAGGCGAGGGGCCCGACGACCATGCCGTAGCCGCCGCTCTCGTCGACCGGCTTGACCACGAGCTCGTCCAGATGGGCGAGGATGTAGCGCCGGTCGTCGTCGTCGAACGCGACGTAGGTGGGGACGCTCTCGAGGAGCGGCTCCTCGCCGAGGTAGTAGCGGATCATCTCGGGCACGTAGCGGTACACCGCCTTGTCATCGGCGACGCCGGTGCCGAGGGCGTTTGCGAGGGTGACGTTCCCCGCCCGGTAGGCGTTCATCAGTCCCGGCGCGCCCAGCAGCGACTCGCTGCGGAAGGCGAGCGGGTCGAGGAACTCGTCGTCGACCCGGCGGTAGATGACATCGACGCGCTGGAGGCCGCGCGTCGTCCGCATGTAGACGACCTCGTCGTGGCAGACGAGGTCGCCGCCCTCCACGAGCTCGACGCCCATCTGGCGGGCGAGGAACGAATGCTCGAAGTACGCCGAGTTGTGCACGCCCGGGCGTGAGGAGGACGACGCTCGGGTTGGCGGCTCCGGGCGGCGCAGCAGCCCGGAGGGCCGCGAGGAGCGCCTGCGGGTAGTGATCGATCGCGCGCACACCGCAGCGTTCGAACAGGTCCGGGAAGGTGCGCTTCATCGCCTGCCGGTTCTCGAGCATGTAGCTCGCTCCCGACGGGGCGCGGAGGTTGTCCTCGAGCACGAGGTAGGAGCCGTTCGCGTCCCGGATCACGTCGATCCCGGCGACGTGTGCGTACACGCCGCCCGGGGGATCGAGGCCCATCATCTCGCGCCGGAAGTGGCGGGCGCCGAGCACGAGCTCGGGCGGGATCACCCCGTCGCCGAGGATCCGCTGGCCGTGGTAGACGTCGTGCAGGAAGAGGTCGAGCGCCTTCACCCGCTGGACGAGGCCTCGCTCCAGGCGGTCCCAGTCCGCGCCCGGGATCACGCGCGGGATCAGGTCGAAGGGGAAGATGCGCTCGAGGGGATCCTCCTGGTCGTAGACGGTGAACCCGATCCCCTGGTTCAGGAACGATGCGTCGACGGCCCGACGCCGTTCCTCGAACTCCTCGACACCGAGCCGGGCAAGGTGCCGGTAGAGCGCGCCGTAGTGAAGGCGCGGCTCGCCGGCCGCGTCGAACATCTCGTCGAAGAACGGGCCCGTGTCGTATTCCGCTCCGAGGAGTGAGGGAAGGGCTCGTTGAACGGGTGTGCTTGCCATGGCCAGGAAGGTGATCCCCAAGAGAGGCGATCGTCAGAAGCTGGTCGAGCCTCTTTGCCCGGCGGACGCGCTTCGCCGCGCGTACCGGCGGAAGTTTGACAGAGCGGAGGGCTCGCGGGCGGAAGAGCGATTCTGGAGGAGCCCGACGTGGATGGGCCCAGCGATGAGCAGTGATGAGCCCGGCGCCGGGCGACCCTCAGCCGGGGCGCACGGCGGGCGCGGGCGACACGTTCTTGATGATCTCGGCGGCGGCCCGGAGGTCGCGCGCCGGCCGGCGGGCATCCGGATGCGTTCGCCGCACGTGGATCGCCGGCAGCCCGACCGCCTCGGCGCCCACGATGTCGGCCTTGTAGCCGTCACCGATCATCCAGGCCTCCCCTCCCGGGGCGAGCCCTGCGAGCGCAGCTGCGAACGCCTCCGGATGGGGCTTCTCGTAGCCGAGCCCGGCGCTCGAGATCACCCGCTCGAAGTGCGGCAAGAGGCCGAGGCCCTCGACGATCGACTCGAGCTCCGGGGCGTGATTGGAGAGGATCACGTGCGACCAGCCAAGGCTCGAGAGCTCGCCGAGGACCTCAGCGGCGCCGTCGACGACCGTCCAGCCGACCGTGTGGTCGACGTAGAGGCGGTGCGCGTGCGTCGCGAGGATCCGGGCCTCCTCCGGTGAGATCCCTGCCTGCTCGTAGGCGTTCGCCAGGAGCGCCTCGACGAACGACCACCAGGCCTCCGGCTCGCACAGCTCCGGGTGCGGGTCGGCGAGGTCCCAGGGGAACCCGTCCCTGACCGACGGCCGGATCGCGTCGAGCGTGACCGCGTGGCCGGGGGCGTGCTCATCGAGTGTCTCGACGAGGAGGCGCGTCCAGGCGAGGTCGGGGTCGTGGCGGTAGGCGAGGGTGCCGTCGAAGTCCCAGATCAGCAGTCGCTGCACGCTGCCCATCCTGCCGTCATCGACCGGTGGTTGCCGAGGGTAAGGAGTGTCCGGGGGCAGCGGAGCCGGGCGAGGGTGATCGCCGCAGCATCGCCGCCCGGCAACCTGGTGCCGTCCCGAGGACTTGGGTCCCCCGGGACGGCACCCCGGCATCCGCTTCAGCGTTAGGTCTTCCTCGAGCTACGCGGCTTCGCGGAGCGCGACTTCGAGGGCCGCCTCGACCTCGGACTCGGCGCTGCGCGGCGGCCGGATCAGGCCGCCGGAGACGAGCGCACCGGCGATCAGGAGCCCGGTGAGGACGTAGAGGGCGGTCCGGAACCCGTGGTCGAGCGCCGTCGCGCTGGTTGCGGCGTAGGCCGAGTGCGAAGCGGCGAAGTGGCTCGTGGAGACGGTTGCGATCGCGCTTGCCGCCGCGAGCCCGATCGCCCCGCCGACCTGGCGGCTCGTATTGATCAGGCCCGAGGCGATACCCGCCTCCGCGCGGTTGATCCCGGTGAGGCTCGCGATCGTCACGGGCACGAACGACAGCCCCATGCCTGCCCCGCCCAGGACGAAGCCCGGGAAGAGGTTCCAGAAGTAGTGGCCGTGAACGGGCAGGCTCGTGAGGTAGGCGACCGAGACCGCGGAGACGATGAGGCCGGTTGTGAGCGTGAACCGCACGCCGAGCCGCCCGACGACGACCTGGGCGATGTTCGAGACGATCACGACCGTCAGGGCAAAGCCGGTGAACGCAACGCCGCTCTGGATCGGCGAGTAGTGGAGGACATCCTGGAGGTAGAGCGTCAGCAGGAAGAACTCGGAGAACGCGACAGCGCCGATGATCGCCATCGTCACGTTCGCGGCTGCGAGCGTCCGTAGCCGGAAGATCCGAAGCGGCAGCAGGGGAGCCTTCGAGCGCAGCTCGACTGCGAGGAAGGCGCCGAGCAGGGCGACGGACGCGGCGATGAGGCCGACCGTGCTGGTCGAGCCCCAGCCGTCGGTCGTAGCGCGGGTCATCGCGTACACGAGCAGCATCAGCCCGCCCGTCACCGTCACGGCACCCGCAACGTCGAAGTGCCGATGCGCCAGCTCTGCCCGGCTCTCCTTGAGGAGCACACGGCGCGAGGACGATCGCGGCAATGCCCACGGGAACGTTGATGAAGAAGATCCACGACCAGCTCAGGTACGAGGTGAAGAAACCGCCGAGCAGGACGCCGACGGCAGCTCCGCTTCCGGAGGCGGCTCCGTAGATGCCGAGAGCGAGGTTGCGCTCGCGGCCCTCGGTGAACGTGGTCATCAGCAGCGAAAGCGCCGCCGGGGCGAGGAGCGCACCGCCGAGGCCCTGCAGGCCGCGGAAGGCGATCAACGAGCCCGCCGACCACGAGATGCCGCAGAGCAGCGAGCTTGCAGCGAACAGGGTCAGGCCGGCGATGAACATGCGGCGCCGTCCGAGGAGGTCGGCCAGGCGCCCGCCGAGGAGGAGCGCGCCGCCGAACACGATTGCATAGGCGGAGACGACCCACTGGAGGCTCGTCTGCGAGAAGTGCAGATCGGACTTGATCGACGGCAGGGCGATGTTGACGATCGCGACGTCGAGGACGACCATGAACTGTGCGGTGACGACCAGGGCAAGCGCGCTCCAGCGGCGCCTGCCGATCGTCGTCGAGATTGGTGTGACAGCCATCTATGTACCCCCAAGATTGTTGAGGATCACAACGATAGCACGCACCAACGCTTTGTCGCGCTACACTTCTCCCGAGATGGCAACCACTTCGACATCTGCTGCGCCGGTCGGTGCGGTAACGCTGGCCGCGGGCCCTTCGAAGGAGATGCTCGCGAGCACCAGCTACCTGCTGAAGCGGCTCGGATTCGAGATCAAGTCGAGGGCCTACGAGGCGCTCGAAGGCAGCGACTTCACCCCACAGCACCACGCGATCCTCTCGCTGCTCGACGAGCGAGTCTGTGGCGCCCAGGGCAGCATCGCCGACGCGCTCGGCTACGACCGCAGCCAGCTCGTGGGGCTCCTCGACGAGCTCGAGCTCAAGGGGCTGATCCTGCGCAAGCGGGATCCAGACGATCGCCGCCGCCACCTCGTGAAGCTCACGCCCGAGGGCCGGGAGGCACTCGGCGAGCTGCGCGCGATCTCGAAGGCGATCGAGAAGGAGTTCTTCGCGCCGCTCGACGCGGAGCAGCGAAAGACCCTCCACGAGCTCCTGTTCCGGCTCGCGTCCCACCACGACCCGCGGGTCGGCGCCGTCGCTCCGTAGAGCCGTCGTCCGGTAGAGCCGTTGCCTCGCAGCACGCCCTAGACGTGCGGCGCACGGCTCGATGAGCGCTCATCGGGGCAGGTCGCGGGCACGGCCCCGGGCCTTTCGGGCCTCAAGTCGCGTCGCCGTGATGCCGACGAAGATCTCTATGCGGAAGCGACTCTTGCCCGCCGTCATGTGCCTGCGACACCGGGAGGTATCCTCGAGGCTCCGCGGTAGCGTGTCGTCGAGCGATTCCCCGTCAGAGGCTTCCGTCTCGGCGATTTCGGTGTCAGAGATTTCGGTGTCAGAGATTTCGGTGTCAGAGATTTCGGTGTCAAAGGTTCCGGTGTCAGAGATTCCAGCGTCCAAGCAGAGCAGCGCCCCCGCAGGCGGCCGCTTGCGAACCGCGGTAGCCGGCCTGGGCGCGACCGCATTGCTGGTGCTCGCTCTCACGGGCTGCGGTGGCCACTCGAAGTCGGCCGCCGGAACGACGACGACGAGCTCCCCGGCGACGTCCACCCACCCGAAGACGCACCCGTCCACCTCACCTGCCACGACGACGACGACGACCGCGCAGCCGGCCGCGTCGAGCTACCCGAAGACGTTCGCCCTCGGCAACGATGCCGTTGCGCACTGGGCGGTCGTGGAGCAGCCGGTCGTGGCGCGCAGGGCGCCGAGCCTCTCTTCGAAGGCGGTGACGACGCTCTCGACGATGACCGGCGACGGGACGACGAACCTCGTGCTCGTGATCGGCGAGGTCGACAAGAGCCCGACGGAGACGTGGTACCAGGTACGCCTGCCGATCCTCCCGAACAACTCGGTGGGTTACGTTCCGAGCACCGACCTCAGCCATCTGAACACGGTCTTCACGCACCTCTACGTCGACCTGGAGACGATGACCGCCACCCTCAAGCAAAACGGGGTGACGATCTTCTCGACGCGGGTGGGCGTCGGCGAGGCGAAGTGGCCCACGCCTCCCGGCCAGTACTACATCCGAGACGAGCTCACCGACTTCAACGACCCGTTCTACGGGCCGATCGCCTTCGGGACAAGCGCGCGCTCGGCCGTGCTCACCGACTGGCCGGGTGGTGGGTTCGTCGGCGTTCACGGAACGAACGAGCCGAACATCATCCCCGGGCGGGTCTCCCACGGCTGCATCCGGATGAAGAACTCCGCCATCGAGCAGCTCGCCCGCTTGATGCCGATCGGCACCCCGCTGACCGTCACCTGAGCGGGCAGGGGCGCTGACCCGGCCGCAGGGCCGCGGGCTCGCCCCTCACCAGTTGCGCCTGCGGCGGCGACCGCGCCCGACGGCGCTACGGAGGGACGGCTCGAACTAGACCGAAGGTCGAAGGCAGCCGGGCTGCGCGCCGCGACACTGAGGGACATGAGCGCTGCAGCAACCTTCGAGGAGCCGGGTGCGGTTCGCGGCCTCGAGCCCGGCGAGTCGGCCGAGAGCCCGGTGCAGGCGCCGGCCCGGGGGCGGGTCGCCCTCTACGGCGTCGTTCTCGTGGGTGGGATCGCAGTCGGAGAGGCCGTCTGGCTCGCCGGCATCGCGTACGCGGTCTACCTGCTCTTCTCCTAGCAGCGCCGCTCGGCACGTCGATCTCCTAGCTTCGAAGCGGCGCGGAAGCGACTGCCCCTTGAGGATCGCGTCCTTGCGGCCGATTGGGAAAGCATGGCTCGCACAAGGCTCGAGGATCGATCGCTTCGGCGGGGCGGACGTATGATGGCTCCCGGGGACGATCGGGTAGGGGGAGTATGGACGTGAAGGAAGGTGTCGGCGGCGCGCGTGGGCCCGAGCCTGCCGACACGGCCGTGTCGCCGGGTCCAGCGGCGATCGCAGTCGAGCGCAGGCCGGCGCCGGCGGAGCACGCGGCCTCCGTCGAGCGCGTGCCCCGTCGCCGTAGCGAATGGCTCGTGCGGCTCGCGCTCGTCCAGGCGGACATCGTCGCGATCCTCCTCGCGTACTTCATCGCGCATGCCTTCGTCCCCGATCAGACGAGCGGTCATTTCATGCTGCTCACGCTGATCCTGAGCCTCCCACTGTGGATGATCGCCCTCCACGGCGCCGGCCTCTACCAGCGCGACAACCAGGTCATCGGCCACACGACGCTCGACGAGCTGCCCGCGCTCCTTCTGATCGCGACGATCGGCTCGTGGCTCCTCTTCCTCTTCTGCGCCACCTCGGGCAACGGCAAGCCGGTCGGCCTGATCGAGGCCTTCTGGCTGGGGCTCGTGACACTGCAGCCGGCGACACGGGCGTTCGCGCGGCGACTCGTCCGCCGTAGCGCCAACTTCGCCCAGAACACCGTGATCGTCGGCGCCGGAGCGGTGGGTCAGATCCTCGGCCGGAAGCTCCTCGATCACCCCGAGTACCGCCTCGAGCTGATCGGCTTCGTCGACGAGCAGCCGAAGGAGCGGCGCGAGGACCTCGATTCGCTCGCGATGCTCGGACGCCCGGACGAGCTAGCCAGGATCGTCGAGGAATACGCGATCGAGCGGGTGATGATCGCGTTCTCCAACGACTCGCACGAGGAGACGCTCCAGCTGATCAGGCTCCTGAAGGACCTGAACGTGCGGGTCGACATCGTCCCGCGGCTCTTCGAGATCATCCCCGGCAGCCTGATGAGCCAGACGATCGCGGGGATCCCCCTGATCAGCCTGCCCCGGCTCCGTCTCTCCGCTCAGTCCCGGTTCCTGAAGCGCTCGTTCGACCTTGTCGTCAGCCTCGCGCTCACGCTCGTCCTGACGCCCCTGTTCGCGATCGTCGCCACGCTGATCAAGCTCGACTCGCCCGGGCCGGTCTTGTTCCGGCAGAACCGGATGGGCGCGGAGGGGAAGACGTTCGTGATCTTCAAGTTCCGGACGATGAGCGCCGACGCCGACCAGCAGAAGGATCAGATCGCACATCTCAACGTCCATGCCAATCGCGGCGGCGATCCCCGGATGTTCAAGATCCGCGAGGACCCGCGCGTGACCCGCGTGGGCCAGCTCCTGCGCCGGTTCTCCCTGGACGAGTTCCCGCAGCTCCTGAACGTGATCCGGGGCGACATGAGCCTCGTCGGGCCGCGCCCGCTCATCCTCGAGGAGGACGTTCACGTCGATGCCTGGGCGCGTCGCCGGTTGATGCTCAAGCCGGGGATGACCGGCCTCTGGCAGGTCTCCGGCCGCAACTCGATCCCGTTCGAAGAGATGGTGCGGCTCGACTACCTGTACGTGACGACGTGGTCGCTCGCCCACGACATCCGGCTGATCTTGAAGACGTTCCCGCTCGTGTTCGGCGGCGAGCGTGGCGGCCACTGGTAGCCGGCCGCAGAACTTCTAGGTACGAGCCCCGGCCAGTGCTTCGAGCTCGGCGAAGTAGCCGCCGACCACCTCGGTTGCGCGGTACGCCCCGATCGTGGCCGCGATCGCCTGACGGTCGCGTAGCTCCGCGGCCTTGACGATGAGCTCCGCCAGAGCCCCGCTCGTCGCGTCCTCCGCGATGAAGCCGGAGCGGCCCTCGATCAGGATGTCGGGAACGTCGCCGACCGGGGTGGAGACGACCGGGACGCCACAGCCGAGCGCCTCGAGCACCGCCCGCGGCTGACCCTCCCAGAGGGAGGAGACGAGCAGGACGTCGGTCTCCCGAAGCTGCTCGGCGAGCCCGGCGGGGGCAAGCGTCCCGAGGAGGGTCACCGAGCCGCCGAGGCGATGCTCGGCGATGCGGGCCTCGACCTCGCGCTCGAGCGTGCCGGACCCCGCAAACCAGGCCTCGAAGGGGATCCCGGCCCGCGCGAGCGCTCCCAGGGTGTCGACGGCCTTCACGGGGTCCTTCGGCGGCTCCATACGCCCCACCCAGCCGATCCGCACGGGGCCCGGCTCCAGCGCCGGGGCGGGGTAGAAGAGGCTGTCGTCGTACCAGTTGCGCGCCGCCCGCACGTTCCCCGAGACAGCCGAGAGCCGCTCGGCCGCAGTCGCGTTCAGCACCCAGGTCCGGGCGGCGCGGCGCGCCGCGAACCGCTCGATCCCGAGGTGGGTGCCCGGAAGGAACCTCCAGAAGGTCTCGGTCCGGTGGCGGAGGCCCTCGGCCGAGTCGGTATGGACGAACTGGATCAGGGGGCTACCCGGGTAGAGCAACGCGAGCATCGCGCCCGTCTCGGCCCGATGGGCGTGGACGAACGCGCCACGGGCGGCAGGCCGGCGTGCGAGGAGACCCCCGGCGAGGCGCAGCGTGTGCGGCACGAGCCGCTGCTGGCGGCCGGCGCTGAAGCTCGCAAGCGGAAGGAACGAGACCTCGCGGCCGCCGATCTCCGCGTCCTGCCACCTCCAGCGCCGCCAGCGGCCGGTGCCGTCGACGCCGACGACGCGGAAGTGGTGTCCTTCCGGAGCGAAGCGGATGAAGTCCCCGATGAACCCGTGCACGCCGCCGGCGATCTCTTCCGCCGGATCGAACTGGTGGACGATCAGATGCTCGAAACGCATATCGCTCATCTATCAGTCAACCTCTCAAGCCCGCGCCGGTATCTGCCGAAGACGGTCGTATGACGAACACTTGCACCGAGGCAACCGGTAGGATCGAAACCCGACGCCGAGGCCGGCTCACGATGTGGACGCGGCCTGGCGTTGTTCATCATGCAACCTGAGCGCGAAGGCCGTTTGGCGGCGGTAGGCGCCGTGTCTGCGTTGCACCCGGTCGAGGACCGTTCCCCCGGGATGTTCAACGTCGCCTTCGTTTGCACGGCAAACCAGTTTCGGAGCGCGCTCGCCGAGGCCGTCTGCGCCCACCTGCTCACAGGTGCTCCCGTCGAGGTCACGTCGTTCGGCGTTCTCGACCGACCGTCTTCGCCGCCGCTCAAGCCGGCCGTCGACGTCGCCCGGAAGCTCGGGATCGATCTCTCCCGGCATCGCTCGCGCTCCCTCGAACGCGGGGCGCTCGCCGACATGAGCCTCGTCATCGGATTCGAGCGCTCGCATGTCGCCGCGGCCGTCGTGGACGGCGGCGCGGCCCCCGACCGCACCTTCCTGCTGACCGAGCTCGTCCAGCTGCTCCTGGCGGCGGGCGCCGGCACGACCTTGAGCAAGACGACGCCCGAAGAGCTCGTCGGGCGGCTCGATCCGGCCCGCCGGCTGCACGGCTACGGCGAGTTTCCGGCGATCCGGGACCAGACCTCTGCGCCGGCGGCGGTTCAGCGAGCGGTTGCGATCCAGGTGGCCGAGTACACCGCGCGGGCGATCCTGACCATCGTTCCCTCACAGGACGACCAGCGCGCCGACAAGTTCCTGGCGCGGATCGAGAAGCTGAAGCGCAAGGCAGGCCGACGCCGGTTCGGCCTCTTCGGCGATTCGGACGCCCGCCGGGCCGCCGACCAGAGCTGACCTCGAGTAGCTGGTCGCGAGTGGCCCGGCCTACCGGCCGCGGCGACGCCCGGTCCACTCCCAGAGCTCGTCGTACAAGGCCTCGACACGCCCCACGGCAGCCTCGAGCGAGAACTCGCGTAGCTGCCGCGCGCGCGCAGCGGCACCCAGTGCCTCCGCAGCCGTCCGATCGAGCAGCAGCCGCTTGAGCGCTCCGGCCAGGGCCTCCGGATCGCGGCGCGGAACCAGCAGGCCCTCGACCCCGTCGTTGATCATCTCCGGCAGCCCACCGACGTTCGTGCAGACGATCGGCTTGCCCGCGGCCATGTACTCGAGCACCGAGAGTGGCTGCCCTTCGTAGTCCGACGAGAGGCACGCGACGTCGGCGGCGGCAAGCACGTCGGAGATGTCGCGGCGGAGGCCGAGGAAATGAACGCGGTCCCGGATCCCGAGCGCGGTCGCCCGCTCTTCGAGGGCCGGGAGCTGTCCTCTCGAGCCGCCGAATCCGGCGACGGCGAGATGGATGTCGGGGATCTCGGAGGTGAGCAGCGCGATCGCCTCGAGCAGTACGTCGAGCCGCTTCTGCCGTCGCGCCACCGCGACGATCCCGACCAGCTTGGCGTCGGCGGGGATCCCGGAGTCACCGCGAACGTCGGTGCCGACCGGGGGCGCCAGCGGCGGGATGCCGTTCGGCAGCACTCTGATGCGGTCGCCTGGGATCTTCTCGATCTCGATCATCTTCCGCCGGTCGTCTTCCGAGACGCACACGATGATCGAGGCGAGGCGCGAGATGAGATGGCGATCGATGGCGACGCGCATCGGCTTGCCTTCGAACGACCAGGTGTGCTCGTGGGCGACGACCACCGGAGTCCGCGCGATCGGGCCTGCGAGACACGCCCACACGTTCGCGTCCCAGAGGTGGCCGTGGAGGATGTCGATCCGGTCGTGACGGAGCAGCTTCACCAGGCTGCCGAACCCGCGCGGGGTACGGATCGTCCGGGCATCGAGGGATGCGTAGGGGAGGCCGGCGGCACGGATCTCGTCCTCCCGCGTCGGCTGCGTGGTCGTCTTGAGGGCGCAGAACGACGGCTCGAACCTGGTGCGGTCGAGCGACAGGGCGAGGTCGACGGCGACCTTCTCCGCGCCGCCCTCCATGAACGGGGCGTGGAGAAGCGACAGCACCCGTCGCCGGGCGGGATCTACCCCTCGGTCTGCGCTACGTCTCATCATCTCTCCCTCAAGGACCCGATTCAGTATGCAGTAGCCCAGGGACGCACCAGGTACGACGGGCGCGCACCGGCTAGCACAGGCCGCCACCGGCACCTCGATCGGGGAGGCGCCCGATCCCTCATCCGGGGGTCGAATCGATCTTTGGGCTGCCGATGGACTTGGCATGCCCTGGAAAACGAAGACACAGCTGGCGCTCGCACTCATCGTCGTCATCGGCACTGTGACTGGCTCACAGTTCGCCGGTGCGCGACTCGAGAAGGCGAGTCGCACTCTCAAGATCACGCTCGCTGCACATCGAACCGCGTCACGTTCGACAACGGCGATCCGCGTCGAGTGGAGCACGAAGCTCGCGCAGTGGACGGCCAACTACACCAAGAATGCGTCGATCAAGAAGGCGACCTCCAAGGCCTCGATCAAGAAGGTGACCTCGAAGCCGATCGGGGACCGGAACACGGACCCGCCGGTCACGACGCCCAAGCACAAGTCGACGCAGACAGTGACTACGACTACGACCACGACGACGCCGGCCCCGCCGCCGCCGACCACCACGACGACGCCGAAGGTCACGACGACGACGACGCCGAAGGTCACGACGACGACGACGCCGACCACGACGACGACGCCTACCCCGCCGCCGCCGCCGACCACGACGACGACGCCGAAGGTCACGACGACGACGCCGAAGGTCACTCCGCCTCCGGTCGTGCAAACCACCCCGGTGACGACCACGACCACCGCAACCCCGCCGCCGCCGAACCCGGCACCGGCTGGGACGTTCTGGACGGCCTCGTCGTTCTTCAATACTCCGATCTCGAACTTCACTGTCGATCCGAACAGCGCGAACTGGCTATCTCAACTCGCCGGGAGCGAGGGCTACGGCCTCTGGGTCGACTACCAGGACTGGACGCCGCCGATCTACCACGCGACCTCGTCGACGCCGACGGTCACGGTGACGCTCAAGAACACCGGTGAGCAGATCCGATCCCGTACCAGTCGAGCTTCCAGCCCGACCCGAGCGAGCGACTCGCAGGTCGGCGATCATCAACGACTCGAACGGCTGCGAGTACGAGTTCCAGGCCTTCGATCCCTCGTCGATGACGGCCCACTCCGAGGCGACCTTCAACATCGACACCGGCACCGGCGCTCATGCCGACGACGCCGGCGTGACGGGCAGCGAGATCTCCGAGCTCGGCGGGATGATCACCGCCAAGGACGTCAACTCCGGCTCGATCAACCACGCACTCCGGTACGACACCCCGATCGACGCGCCGAACTTCGTCGCTCCCGCCAACCGGTCCGACGGCAGCATGTCGGGCGGGATCCCCGACGGAGAGATGATGCGGCTCGATCCGAGCCTGAACCTGAGCGGGCTCGGCCTGACGCCCTTCCAGCTGATGGTCGCGAATGCGCTTCAGCAGTACGGCGCCTACGACGGCGACTGCGGGCGGCTCGTTCAAGATCACGCCGAGAACACGATCGACGGCGCCAACTACGACACGGCGATCTCCGCCCTTCCGTGGAGCGGTCATGAGCCACCTCCAGTTCGGCAGCACCACCTTTGCCGCTGGAGCGATCACCCCGCAGACAAACAGCTTCGCCGGCTGTAACCAGGAGCACTGAGTTCCAGGTCGGCGGGGCGAGCCCGGGACCCAGGCGGCTTTGCCCGCAGGGGTCCCGGGCTCAACCCGTTTCCGAGACCTTCCGCTACGCGGGGGCAGGGGTCGCGTTGGACAGGACGTCCAGGACCCTTCCGAGGTAGGCCTCGAGCGTGTAGGTCTCGAGCGCCGTCGCCCGGGCGAGCGCGCACATCCGGCGGACCTCGGCCTCGTTGGCGTCGTCCAGGAGCCACCTGATCGCCTCTGCGAGCTGCTGGGGGTCGTTCGGGGGGACGATCAGGCCGGTCTCCCGGTGGGTCACGTAATCCCTGACGCCGGGGCTGTCGGTCACGATCAGGGGCTTCCCCAGCGCCATCGCCGAAAGGTAGGTCTGGTGACCCGCGCTCCGCCGCGTGCCGTCACAGAGAGGCACGACGATGATCCGCGCCGACAGCAGCTCCTCGTCGTATACGGCCGAGGGCAGTGGGCCCAGGCGGACGTTGTCGCGGTTCACGGGCTCGCCGAGGCGCGTGGCGATCACGACGGGCACCGGGAGGCTCGGCGCCGCGGCGAGGAGCGCGCGGTAGTCGCGCAGCGAGTCGCCTCCTGCAAAGACGGTCGAGCCGGCGGGTGGGCGCTCGACGCTCGCGTCGATCCCGAAGCAGAACGGCGTGAAGTGGACCCGCGAGGCGGGGATGCCCCAGAAGCCGGGGAACTCGGCGGCTTCGCGGCTCGAGAGGACGCAGTAGTGGGTGTTACGCGAATCGAGCAGTCGGATCGCTCGTCGCGCCACCGCACCGGACGAGCGCGGCGTCGCGTCGTGGTGCTCCGTCTCGGCTCGGCGCAGGAGCCGCGAGACACTGCGGCTGGACGCCTCCCAGTAGCACTCCGTGAGCACCACGGGCTGCCCGCGCCTCCCGAGCACGCCGGCCGCGAGGAGATCGACGTACCCGTCGAGAACCCGACAGCACCGAAGAGAACCGCGGCGTCATAGCCCGGCGCCAGCCGCAGCAGGTCGCGAAGGAGCTTCAGGCGCCCCTCGCGCTTCAGCTTCACGACCTCCAGCTCCCGCGCCGGATAGGTCTCCGCCATGTTGGCGATCGTGGTGAGGATCCGGGGCATGAACGGTCGGTGGCGGCGCGCGCCGCTGCGAATCATAGGAACTCGAGCCGAAAAGGCGCTCACTTCCGGGGGCTTCCGAAGCCGGCGCGCGGGTTGGCCGGTTCGAAGGCCGGGCCGGCGGCCTGCGCCGGAGACTGTCCTCACGCGAGCCAGAGGTCGACGCGACGGCGCCGGGGACGCCGACGTTCGTTTCAGTTCGAGCTGCGAGCGCGCCCACGGCGGCCGGCGCCTCACGCCGGTCGGGAGGCGCGGATCGCCGAGACGCGCGACGGTAGACGCCGGGTCCCCGCTCGACATCGCTTAGGATCTGGCGATGGCGCGCAAGCTACGGCCTGGGGGGGCCGGCCGCACGTCGGTCGCTCGGCTCGCAACATGTGTCTCGTGGATCTGCATCGCCCTCCTGTGGGCTTCATTGCCGTCGGCCCAGGCCGTGTCACACTCGGCTCTCGGGCTCGATCGCGGCGCGGACGAGTCGACCGCCAACCGGGCGGCCGCGAACCTGGAGGCCACGAAGAACGCCGAGGAGTCGGCGCTCTTCGCCCGCACGTCGGCGTCCTTCCTGGCTACGCCGCTCTCGGTCTTTCAGGTGAGCCCGAACAGCTCGAACTGGTTGTCGCAGCTTGCGACGAGAGAGGACTACGGACTCTGGGTGGACTACGACGCCTGGACGCCCGCGGTCTACCACACGACCTCCTCGACGCCGATGGTGACGATCTCGATCGAGAACAGCCGTGAGCAGATCACGATCCCCTACCGGTCGACCTTCAAGCCCGATCCGACCTCGGACTCGCAGCTCGCCGTGATCAACGACTCGACCGGGTGCGAATACGAGTTCGACGCCTTCGATCCCTCGACCCTGACCGCCAACGCGGAGGCCACGTTCGATCTCGACACCGGCTCCGGTGTCCATGCGGCCGGTGCCGGGGTCACCGGTAGCGATCTGTCGATGCTCGCAGGCCTGATCACGCCGGAGGAGGTTCGGTCGGGCGCGATCGACCATGCGCTGCGGTTCGACACCCCGATCAACTCCCCGACCTTCGTCGCTCCGGCCACTCGCTCCGACGGAGGAGTTTCCGGTGGGATTCCCGAAGGCGAGATGATGCGGCTCGATCCGAGCCTCGACCTGAGCCAGTTCCAGCTCACACCGTTCCAGCTGATGGTCGCGACCGCACTCCAGCGCTACGGAGCCTACGACGCCGACTCGGGCAGCTCGTTCAAGATCACCGTCGAGAACACGATCGACGGCGCGAGCTACGACACCGACATCTCCCCCCTGCCGTGGGCTGTGATGAGCCACATCCAGTTCGGCACCACGACCTACGCCCCCGGAGCGATCGCCCCGCAGACAAACCGGTTTGCCGGGTGCAACCAGCAGCAGGAACCGCCGGCCAAAGCGCGACGAGGCCGTCACGCCGGGTCTCGTTCGTAAGCTCGCTCGTTCCGGAGTCAGCGCGTCGGAGTCGCCGCTTGCTCACGCGCGCACACCACGGTAGTCGCCGACATCCGCTTCGGAAGGTAGCTTGACCAGGCCTCCGGGGCCCACGTCGATGCGTTCGCTCTCCCGCTGCGAAAAGAAGGCCTGCTGCTTGCGTTGAGCACAGATACACCGAGATCCGAGGCTCGGATCCCGGTCAGCGACCCGGGCCGCGCGGTGCGCGCCGCCCGGCCCGAGCTCGACGCCGTCTTCGACCGGGTCCTCGCCGGAGGCCACTACATCCACGGCCCCGAGCACCGTGCGTTCGAGCAAGAGCTCGCCGCCTTCGTCGGGGTTTCGCACTGTGTCGGCGTCGCCTCGGGGACCGATGCTCTCGTCCTGCTCATGCTCGCCGCCGGCTGCGAGCCGGGCGACGAGCTGGTCGTCGCTGCCAACTGCGGCGGATACGCGGCAACGGCCGCCCGCCAGATCGGTGTGGGCGTTCGCTACGCGGACGTCGACTCGAGCTCGCTGAGTCTCTCTGCCGCCGCGGTCGAGGCGGCTCTGACGGCCCGAACACGCGCCGTCGTCGTCACCCATCTCTACGGCCTCATGGGAGCGGTCGAGAGCATCGCCGAGCTGTGCCGCGCGCGGGGGATCGTCGTGATCGAGGACTGCGCCCAGGCGGCCGGCGCAAGACGCGACGGCCGCCGGGCCGGATCCTTCGCAGATGCGGCCGCGTTCAGCTTCTATCCCACGAAGAACCTCGGAGCCCTCGGGGACGGCGGGGCGGTCGTCACGGACGACGGCGGGCTCGCGGAGCGGGTGCGCCGGCTGAGCCAGTACGGCTGGGAGCGGAAATACGAGGTCGCTTCCACCGGCGGGAGAAACTCTCGCCTCGACGAGCTGCAGGCGGCCGTGCTCAGGTCGCGGCTGAGGCAGCTCGACGGATGGAACTCCCGCCGCCGCGAGCTCGTCGAGCAGTACGGCAGCGCGCTCCGGCCGGAAGCCGGGCGCTTCGTCACGGGTGCAAGCCCCACGAGCTCCGGCGTGTCGGCGTTCGGCGGTTCGGAACCCGGCGGCGAGTACGTCGCGCATCTGGCAGTTTTCGTCGCGGCCGATCGAGAGCGGGCGCGGGTGGTGCTCGAGGGGCGGGGGATCGCAACCGATATCCACTATCCGGTGCCGGACCACAAGCAGCCGGCCTGGGCCGAGGAGTACGCCGGCGTGACGCTTCCCGCCACCGAGCATGCGGCTGCGCACGTGCTCACGATCCCATGCTTCCCGGAGCTCACCGCCGACGAGGTCGAGCGGATCTGCGAGGCCCTCCGTGAGCTCTGACGAGGGCGCGGCCGCCACGGCACCGCTCGCACGTGAAGGGGGCTCAGGCCCGGTCTACTCGGTTGTCGTTCCGGTCTACAAGAACGAGCCGACGCTCGGGGCCCTCGTCGAGCGGCTCGCGGAGCTGGCCGGCGAGCTGCCCGGCCCCCTGGAGGTCGTCTTCGTCGTCGACGGCTCGCCCGACGCCTCGCTCCTCGTCCTGAGGCGTCTGCTCCTCGAGGAGGCACGGTTCTCCTCGCAGCTGATCTCGCTGTCGCGCAACTTCGGGTCATTCAGCGCGGTGAGGGCAGGGCTTGCGGTCGCGGAAGGTCGGTACATCGCGATGATGGCCGCCGACCTCCAGGAGCCGGCCTCGCTCGTCCGGGACTTCTTCCTGGCTCTCGAGTCGGGCGAGTGCGACATCACGGTCGGAGTCCGTGAGGCACGCGCCGACCCGGCGCGCGACCTTGTCCCGGCGAAGGTCTTCTGGTGGCTCTACCGCCGCCTCGTGGAGCCGGAGATCCCCGAAGGAGGAGTCGACATCTTCGGCTGCACACGCCACGTCGCAAGCGAGCTCCTCAGGCTCGACGAGTCCCATACGAGCCTCATCGGGCTCCTCTACTGGGTGGGCTTCCGCCGGAGCGAGGTTCGCTATGTGCGCGAGCCGAGGCCGATCGGAGTCAGTGCGTGGGGCTTTCGCCGCAAGGTTCGGTACCTGCTCGACAGCATCTTCTCGTTCACCGATCTCCCGATCACGTTGATCATCACCGTCGGGGTGCTCGGGGTCACGCTCAGCACGATCTGGGCCGCCGTGGTGGCGGTCGCCTGGGCGGCGGGAGAGATCACTGTGCCGGGCTACACGCCGCTGATGCTCGCCCTCTTCGTGGTCACGTCGTTGATCCTGATCGCGCTCGGGCTCGTCGGCTCCTACGTCTGGCGAACCTACGAGAACAGCAAGGGCCGTCCCGGCGTGATCCCGATGTCGCTGGAGCGCTTCGGCGATCATCCCCGCTAGCGTCCGCCGGACCTCGCCCCGGCGGGCGCGTACGGCCGCCTCAGGGGCTCGAGTCGGGGTCCGGAAGCACCCCGTCGGGGTATCCACGTCGAAAATGATTCCACCACGGATATACCTGGTCGAGCCGACCGTGGCGGCAGCGGACGTCCGCCGTCGGCCCGATCACCCGCGCCGGAGTCCCGACGACGACCGTATTCGCGGCGACGTCATCGCGGACGAAGCTCGCCGCTCCCACGAGCGCGCCTTCCCCGATCTCGACCCCGGGCCCAATGATGCTCCGCGCGCCCAGGACGGCGAACCGGCGAATGGTCGGCCCCTCCGTGCACGAGTCCGAGGGCGGGTGCGGATCGTCGATCAGGAGCACGTAGGGGAAGAGCCACGCCAGCTCCTCGATCGTCGTTCCCCTCGCAACGAAGACGTTACTATGCAGCCGCGCATAGTCTCCGATCTGCACCTCGGGTTGAAGATCGCAAAGAGTCCCGATTCGCACCCCCGCACCGATGCGTGCGCCCTCGCGGATCGTGACGTGATGGCCACACTCGAATCCCGGCCCGGCCACGACTCCCTCATAGACGACGCAATGGCTTCTGATCCGCGAATCGGCGCCGATCGTGCAGGGAGCGGGCTCGTGCCCCTCGGCGTTCTCGTAGTAGTCGGCGACCGGGGCGCCGATCACGCTGTGCGAATCGACGAAGGCGCGGTCACCGATCGAGACGTTCGCGTTGATCACCGTGTACGGCCCCACGTGGACGTCCCGGCCAACCGTCGCACCGGGGCTGATGATGCTCGTCGGGTGGATTCGCACGTCGGCTGCCACGAACAGGGCCGTAACGGGTCACTTGCTGCCAAGCCCTCAGCGACTGAGGAGAGCTCGGTTGTCGAGAAGCGCTCCACCGTCGAGGTGACCGGCAGGACCCACGCGATGCTATACGGCACGCGGTGAGCGCATTCGTCGATCCGAGCGCGGTGTCGGAGGCCGCGAGCATCGGCGGAGGCACGCAGGTTCATGCCCACGCGCGCGTGGGCCGGGGTGCGGTGATCGGCCGTGACTGCGTCGTCCATGAGCAAGCGATCCTGGGCGGTCAGGTGGTGCTGGAGGACAACGTGACCGTCCGGGCCGGCGCGCAGGCTCTCGGCCGCGTTCGGCTCGAAGAAGGCGCCGTCATCGGGCCCGGCTCGATCCTCGGCGACGACGACGCCGACGGCGAGATCGTCGTGCGCAAGTTCGCACGGGTCGGTGCAAACGTGACCGTGCTGGGCGGGCTCGAGATCGGCCGCCGTGCGGTCGTGGAGCCGGGCTCCGTGGTCACGCAGGGTGTTCCGGCAAACGCGATCGTGCGGGGGAACCCGGCCACGATCGTCGCCTACGTCGACTCCGGAGGCGACGACGTTGCGGCGCAGCCGCCTGCCGCCCCGGCGAGCGCCGTGCCCCAGCCCTCGAGGTCCCCGGCGTCACGGTCCACCGGCTCGTGTCGGCCTGGGACCTCCGCGGAAGCGTCATGGCGGCCGAGTTCGACAGCCTGCCGTTCGTCCCCCGCCGGATCTTCACCGTGTACGGCGTACCGAGCGAGTCGGTGCGGGGGGCTCACGCCCACCGGGCCTGCTCGCAGTTCCTCGTGTGCGTCACGGGCTCGGTCCGGTGCCTCGTCGACGACGGATCGACCAGGGATGAGATTCGATTGACGACGCCGGAGATCGGGATCCACGTCCCGCCGATGATCTGGGGCACCCAGTGGAGCTATTCGCGCGACGCCGTCCTGCTCGCGCTGGCATCGCATCCGTACGACGCGGACGACTACATCCGCGACTACGAGGAGTTCCTCGAGGAGATCCGCCGGCGATGAGCGCAGCCAGGCCTCCGGCGTCGCGGTGAGCGCGGCCCCCGGCATGCGAGAGCGGCCGCGCCGAGTGTCCTTCGAGCTACGCCGAGTCTTCTACGGGCTACGCCGAGCCGTCTTCGAGCCCGGAAGTGGAGCTCGGGGGCCCGAGCTTCCGGCCGCCGGCCGCCTGGGCCGTCTGGTGATCGTCGCCGGCGCGGCGATCGTCGTCGCCATCACGTACTGGCGGCTCTTCTACGCGATCGACTTCACCGACGAGTCCTACTACGTGGCGACCACCTACCGGCTCGTCCTCGGCGCGCACCCCTACATCGACGAGACGACGCTCTCGCAGCAGACGGCCTCGATCCTCATCTACCCCCTCGTCTGGGCCTACCACAGGGTCTGGGGCCTGACGGGGATCGTGTTGTTCCTGAGGCACGCCCAGTTCCTCTACTCGCTCGTAGTCGGCTACGCCGTCTTCGCCTCGATCAGGCGGCTGATCGACTCGTGGCAGGCGCTCCTGATCGCGCTCACGACGGTGGCGTTCGTGCCGCTCGGCATCCACGACCTGAGCTACATCACGCTCGGCGGCGGGCTCTTCACGGCCGGATGCTTCCTCGGTCTCTCCTCGCTGGGAAGCGAAACAGCGGGCAGAAGCTCGAGGCTCCTGGGAGCACTCGCACACGGGGTCGCAGCGTTCGCCTACCCGCCGTTGCTCCTTCCCGTGGCCGCGTACCTCGTGCTCAGGGTCGCGCTCTCGCGCGGAGGGCTGTGGGCCGAGGTGCGGGGCTACGGTCTCGCCGCTCTCGGGCTTCCGGTCGTGGCCCTCGGGGCGCTTACGGTCTCGGCGGGTCCGAGGAAGGTCTACGACGACTACCGGCATGCCTCCGACTACTTCGGACAGGGAGGGGGCGTCGGGAAGGTCGTGCACCTGGCGACCGGCGAGAAATCGGCGCTCCTGCTCGTGCCGGGCCTGCTCTTGCTGGTGGCGGCGCTGCGGTGGAGACGCGTCCTCGTCGTGCCGGCGCTCCTCATCCTCCCGCTCTTCGCGCTTCCCTACCAGCTTGTCCACGCGTTCTCGAACTCGGACTCGCTCACGTTCGTCACCCACTTCGGCATCCTCGCGCTCCCGCTGTTCTTCCTGGTGAGGCAGCGAGGGGCCGCGGTCGTCCTCCTGGTCGGGGTGTGGCTTCCCGCGTTTCTCGGCGGCGCCACGACGGGGTATGCGAGCAACAACGGCAGTCTCGCGATCGCCGTCGGCTTTCTGCCGGCGACCGTCGTCGCCACGATCTTCCTGGCCTGGGCGGTCGACGATGCTCGAGTCGAGCGGGGCTGGGGGCTCGGCGACGTGACCGCCGCGCTCCCGGCGATCGCCGTCCTCGCCTTTCTGCTCCTGTTCGAGACCGTGCCGATCTACCGCGACGGGCCGTTCTCGGCACTCACGGCGCGGGTTGCTCATGGGCCCTACGCCGGGCTCGTCACGACGCCCGCGAATCGAGCCTTCCTCACCCGGTTCGAGCGCGACCTGGCCAGGCCGGGCCAGAGCTGCACGATCCTGTTCTTCAACGACTTCCCCGGCGGCTACCTGCTCTCGGATGCCGTCCCCGACACGAACAGCACGTGGACGTTCTCCCTGCCGGAAGACAAGCTCGTTCCCTACCAGCAGGACCTGGTCGATTACTACGGCTCGAAAGGCTTCCCCGACATCGTCGTGCTGATGATGCTCGGCTCGACGAGCACGCCGGCGGCCGAGCTGCACGCGGAGGCAAGCTGGCCGCTCGTACGGATGCTCCGTTCGCACTCCTACGAGCTCGTGCGTTCCCGGCCGGGCAACTACCTGATCTACCAGCGACCCGCCGCCACCTGCTCGGGCCGTCCGTCGTGACCGCGCACCGCGCGCCCGCAGCCGCTCCTCGCCCGGTCGCAGCCGCTCCTGGCAGGCTGTCACGACCATGATCAGCAATCTCGCCTACCAGCAGCGGTCGCGATCCGAAGCAACACGGATGTTCGCGATTCGCTTCGCCCCTGCCCTCCTGTTCCTCCTCGGGTGCCTGGTGACGCTGTTCGCAGGATGGGCCGCTGCCGACGGGCAGAAGCTCTACCTGGTGCCGATCGTGGCGCCTGCGCTCTACATCGTGCTGGCGCCGACGACCCTGGTGCCGTACTCCCTTGTCGTCCTGGCGGCTTCGACCTTCAGCTCCGCCTACTGGTTTCCGAGCACCCTGCACTTCTATCCGGCAGAGCTGTTCGTGCTCTTCGGCCTGGCGTTGCTCCCGTTCTCCAACCACCGGACGCTGGGCGGGGCAACCGGTGTGCTGATGGGGGTCCTGCTGTTCGCGATCTTCTCCGGCATCGAGGTTTCCCGACTCCGGGGCCTCACAACGTTCGATGCGATCGACTCGGCCCGCCCGATGGTTCTCTACGCATCCTTCTGGCTCGCCCTGGCTGCACTGCGGGCAAACCCGAGACGGTTCCTCCACATGATGGCCTGGTTCGCCGTCTTCATCGTGCTGATCCAGATCGTGCAGCTGGCACTGTCCGGGCACACGATCATCCAGAGCAGCGGCGAGACCTTCGTCGTACCGGAGCCCGGCGGCTTTACCCGGGTCAGGCCGCCGGGGCTCGTAATCGTCTACTTCGCGTTCATCTTCTCGCTCGCCTATCTCCTCTGGGGCCCTCAGCGCGACCGCCGGCGCGTGATTGCATTCACGGTCGTCTGCTCGCTCGGCATTCTCATCAGCCTGAACCGGAACATGATGGTGGGTGCCGTCGTCGGGCTGCTCGCCGCCGTGTTCATGAGCAAGCAGCGCAGCAAGGCTCTCGGCTACCTGGTCGGCGCGGGAGTCCTGATCGCGCTCGTGCTCACGTTTGCCGGGTCGGGTGCGATCGGAACGCGGATCCTGAGCCTCGGCAACCCGAGTGGGCTGCAGCAGACGACGCTTTCGGATCGCGAGTACGAGGACAGTAAGGCGCTCCCCGTGATCGAACGGCATCTGATCTTCGGGATCGGCTGGTCGACGAGCTACGGAGCCACGATCGCCGAGCCTGGGACAGGCGACCTCGTCACCCGCAACTTCATCCACAACCAGTACTACGGCCTCCTCTTACGCACGGGCATCCTCGGCTTCCTCGCCTACGTGGGCCTGCTCGGCATCGCATTCCTGACCGGCGTCCGCTGGCTCCGGCAGCGCGCCGACAGGCCGGACGGCTGGATCGGCGCGGCGCTCGTCGCCTCGGTGGTCGCGTTCGCGGCGAGCGCGGTCGTGGGGATCTACGTGATCGATCCCGGCTCGACGCCCGGGGTAGCGGCTCTCTTCGCATTCACAGCGCTCCTGCGCGAGCGCCTGGCGCTCGGCTCTGCCGTTCCCGCGGGCACGAGCGAGAACCTCCTCGCGACCGCTCCGACGACGTAGCCGGAGACGGGCTCAGAGGGGCAATCGCCCTGAGCGGCCGGGACGGTTACGCCGACGCCGGCCGGGGCGCTCGGCGGACCTCGCGGGCGACGCGTTGGGCAAGACGGTGACTCGGGCCCTCGACGTAGAGGAAGAAGAAATGCGCTACGACGAGCGAGACCGGGACTGCGATCGCGAGGGTGATCAGCGCATTCGCCCGGCCTCCGAGGAGAAACGCGACCGAGACGACGATTGGCTCGTGCACCAGGTAGAGGCTGAACGAACGGGTACCGAGCCACTGCAGAGTGGACCGCTGTCCGAGTCGGCGTGCCGGGGCCCAGCTCCAGACGAGCAGCACGATCAGGCCGGCGCCAACCGCCTCGACGGCGACGAGAGCCGTATTGACGTCACCGGTGAAAACCTTGTGCAACGACCATTGCGCGGTGAGCAACAGGACCGCGAGCAGGACCAGCAAGACACCGGCTCCTGAGCTGAGGCGCGCCCCGAAGGCGGTCAGCGCGTCGCGGTGCAGCGCCATCAGCACGCCGAGCCCGAACATCGGCAGGTAGAGGGCCCCGAGATGGCCGGAGATCGCGCCTTCCGCGATCAGGGCGACCAGCGGAATCGCCAGGAGCCAGGGCTGCCAGCGCACCCGCCGCCCCACGAGGACGTAGAGCGGCAGCAGCGCCGAGAAGTAGACCTCCCACTTGAGCGACCACAACGGGCTGTCGAGGAAGGTCGTGTAGCGGATGAGCGTGATGTCGTAGAAGACCGCTTTCAGAGACAGCGAGTCCTGGTGGTGATTCAGCCACCAGCTGGCACCGGCAACAGGATCGCGGGCGACGACGAGCACGGTCAGCGACGCGAAGATCACGGCCCCGAGCACCGGGAGATACAGGCGCAGCAGGCGTTGCGGGTAGTAGGAGAGCCACCCGAAGGAGACCGACTCGGTCGCCAGCGTCAGCACGAAACCGCTGAGGACGAAGAAGACGTACACCGCCTCGGGGCCGCCCCACACCAGATGGAGGGGCGTATAGGTCAGAGCCCAGTCGAACCCGTGCAGCTGACCCAGCTTCGGCCCACCATATGCCCGCGCCAGCGTCGGCGAGGTCAGGAGCGAATGGTGGAAGACGACGATGAGCGCGGCGATCCCGCGAAGCCCGTCGAGCGACCGGAAACGGACGCGCGAGCCGCCCACCTCGCGAGCGCCGGTCCCGCGGTCGATGCTCACGCTCGGCTCGATACCGAGCACGACCGCTTCGTGACCCCCTGCCACTTACCGATCATAGGCGAAGACGCTCGTTTTTGAGCCGAAAGTGGGGCGCACGCAGTTCGTGGCTCCAGGAGCGTTTCCGCTCGGGGGCCGGACGTCATCCACCCGAAATCTCCGTCGAGCCGGGCTGCGTTCGAGATCTGTTTCTGCGCCCGTCAGGTTCTGCGGCCCTCAGCTCCCGCCGTTCCTCGCGACCGTCGGGCGGCGCCCGCCTCCTTCTCGTTGCCAGCGGAGGGCCTCGCGGGAGAGCTGGGCGGCCAGTGCAAGGGTCGGCAGCGGGTCGGTGACCGAGAACTGGTCCAGCACACGCCGGGGCGAGACGGCTGCGAGCGCGATGTCGCTTGCCACCTCCCAGATACTCGAAAGAGGCTCGCGGGACCGGATTCGCAAGAGAAGCGACTTGAGCTCGCCTTCGAGTGCGACGTAACGGGCGCCGTAGTGGACCGGGCCGGAGAGCGTCGTCTCGAGCCCGAGTGCGACCTCGACGGCGAGGCGGGGCATGTCGAGCCCGGCGGCAATGCTGAGGCCGACCGACGAGGGCAGCCGGAGGTTCACGTCGTGAAGGTAGAAGCGGCCGTCGCGCTCGAGGAACTGGAACGACCCCGGTCCCTTGTAACCGAGGTAGGCGATCAGCCTGTCGGTGGCGGCGTAGAGCTCGGCCGGTGACGACCACGGCACGACCTGGACCGAGCTCTCGCCGGCATCCGGTGGGAAGCTGCGGACGGTGATCACCGGGATCGCGAAGGTCTGCCGCCCGTCGGTCACGAAGTGGATCCGCCACGCCTTCCCGACGATCCGCTCCTCGATCAGCGCGTCGATCTCGGCCGCGTGGATCAGGGCGACCGCAGCGTCTCGCTCGGCCGGGGTCGAAACCGACACGGCCGAACGCCGTAGCGGGATCCCGCGGCCCTCTGCCGGGGCCCATCGAGGCTTGACGACGCTCGGGAGGGGCGGCCAGTCGGGCTCGCCGCGGTCGGACAGGCCCACGGTGGCTGCCCGCGGCGTATCGAGCCCCGCGGCCCGGGCGGTGTCGTGCAGGTTCCCCTTGTCGCAGACGAGGTTGTACTGCTCTGCGTCCGGGCCGACGACGACGGCGCCGCCGGGTCGCGGCAAGCGCGTCACGAGGAGGCGGGTCGAGCGTTCGTCGTCGCCGGGCAGGACCGCGTCGATGCCGTGCGTGCGGCAGATCCGCTCGACGGCTTCGAGAAACAGGTCGGGCGACAGCTCCGGGGACGGTGTCCGCAGGGGCGAGGGGCAGTAGCGGGACCGGCCCCTGAAGCGCCCCGGCTCGTGCGTCCCGACGACGGTGAAGCCGGCCGCCTCGAGCGAGCGGCAGATTCTGGGGCCCGGCCGGTTACCGACCTGGAGGGCGAGCACACGCGCCCGCGAGCCGCCGGGGGTGCCCTCGCCTGAGTGGGAAAGGTCGTTCATGACGAGTGCACTCGAGTGCCGCTCGTCAACGTTCTCGTCTGCCTTTTCGCCCGGATCGCTCGCATCGTGTCCCTTCGATTCTCGCTGCTTCGCAGTGCCGACTGCGGTAAAGGCTATTCTCCGTGTCCGGATGTCAGCTGTGCCAGCCGCCCAGCGGACCACCTCCGCGAGCTTCGTCCATTACCTGGGGATCCTTCGCCGAAGGCTATGGATCGTGCTCATCCCGCTGATTGCCCTGCCTGTCGTCGCCTACGTCCTCTCGGCAAGGCAGCCTGCGAAGTACAGCGGCACGGCGACGGTGCTCTTCAGCAGCCTGAACCTCGCCCAGAGCCTGAACGGGCTTCAGTCCGATCAGAGCCTGTCGCAACAGCCGGACCGCTTCGCGACCACGCAGGCGAACATCGCGCGGGCGCCGGAGGTCGCAAAGATCGCCGTGGCCCAGTCGAAGCTCAAGCTGACCTCGGGGCAGTTCCTCGCGGAGACCGGCGTGTCGCCCGAGAGCAACGCCGACCTGCTCGACTTCAACGCGACGAACGAGAGCCCCGCGCTCGCCAACACGCTTGCCACGGCATATGCGCGAGCGTTCGTGCGCTACACCAACCTGCTGCAGACGGAGCCTCTCCAGAGCGCCCTCAGCGACGTGACCAAGCGACTTGCGAGCCTGCGCGCGGCCGGTAAGACGAAGAGCTCGCTCTACACGACCCTTGCGCTGCGGCAGACGCAGATCGTCTCGCTGCAGGCGCTCCAGACCTCGGACACGGTGCTCGTGAAGACGTCCGATTCGGCGACCCAGGTGGCGCCCCGTCCGAAGCGGTCGGCACTGATCGGGTTCGGGCTCGGAATCCTGATCGCGCTCGCGCTCCTGTTCACGGCCGAGGCAGTCGATACGCGCGTCCGCACGCCCGCCTTGATCGAGGCGGCGCTGGGGGTCCCGTTGATCGGCCGGATCCCGCCGTACACCTTCCGCGGCAAGAAGACGCTGCAGCCCGGGCTGTCGATGCTCGGCGACCACGGCGGCGCCCAGGCCGAGGCCTTCCGGACGCTCCGTACGAGCATCGCCTTCGTCGGCCTCAAGCAGGAGCTGCGGTCGCTGCTCGTCACGAGCGCACGCTCGGGCGACGGGAAGACCGAGACCGTTGCGAACCTCGGGATCGCATTCGCGCGAAGCGGCCGGCACGTGATCATCTGCGACCTCGATGCGCGCCGGCCGTCGCTCGGAACGCTGTTCGGGCCCCGGTCGAGCCAGGGGGTGACCGATGTGGTGCTCGGCCAGGCCACTCTCGACCGCGCCCTGACGACGATCGAGGTCGGTACGAGCACCCTCGATGTTCGGGCACGGCTCTCCGCCTACAAGTCGGCGGAGCAGTACGACCCGCCGCCGGGCGCCGACGGGAGGCTCCAGGTTCTCCCGTTCGGGACCTTCAGGCCGCCGGACCCGGGCGCGCTCGTCTCGTCGGACGCGCTCCAGGACGTCCTCGCCTCGTTGAGGGAGCGGGCCGACTTGGTCATCATCGACACCGCCCCGCTGCTTGTGGTCGGAGACGCGCTCGAGTTGAGCGCGGAGGTCGACGGCATCCTGACGGTCGTCCGGGCGACGCGAGCCAGCCGAGGCGATCTGGCGGAGACACGCCGGCTCCTCGCCACCTCGCCTGCGCCCACCATCGGCTTCGTCCTCACCGACACGAGCGCGACCATCGGCGAGGACTACGGGTACGGCTACGGATTCGACCGCGGAAGCGACTCGCGCGTCGCGGCGATCGCGACCGAGGCGTTCGAGCGGCCTGCAGAACGCGAGCGCTGACCCGGACGACCGGTCAGTCAGTCGTCGTGCTCGACGGTGCAGCCGGCGGCGTTTACGGCGCACTGACGGCGGGAGCGTTCGCTGCGCGCGTCTCCGCGCGTCCGCAGCTCGAACCACCTCAGTGCGTAGGCGTGCGACCGGCGACGGTGGGGGCGAACGCCGCGAACGTGACCCGGGACCGGATCCCGTCGGCCCAGCGGAGCTTGTAGGGCTCGGACTCGCCGAGCAGGTCGACCTCGCCGGCGGCAACGGAGAACGCCCGCATGATCTCGTCGTGAAGCAACAGGATTCCCGGCGCCTGTCGACGCGTAACCCTCGTCATAGCCGCCTTTGAGCAGGGAGATGATGCCGTCCTTCTCGAAGCCGTAGTCGAACGCGATCACGCGGCCTTCGAGGCGCAGGAACCCGAACCGGATCCACCCTTGGCTTGCCCCCCAGCGGGCCAGCCTCGAGATAGAAGGCGGCGAGGTTCGGGATCAGGGAGATCGCCGAGCCCGTCCGCTGCTTCCAGCCCGAGCCCTCGACGCGGAGCCCGTCGGCGAGGAGCTCGTCGACTGCGCCCGGTTCCGGAGACACCCATTCGAACGAGACCGGGCCGAGCTCGGAGAGGCGCCTGCGATGGCGCTGGATGTTCCGCACGAGCTTCCGGCCGGGACTGTTGCGTGCATAGGCCTGCCAGTCGGCCCCGACGGTCACGTACGGCACGTGATCGGTGTGCGTGTCGCAGGACCCTGATATCCCCGGGCGGTTGCCGCCTCGAGGAACGCCTGCTCGTCGTCGCCGCCGGCCAGCACCTGCCGTAGCTCGACCTCCTGGGGGCGGTCGTTCAGGATCGCTGCGAACACGGCGTGCCGCGCCGGGGGCTTTCCGCAGGGAGACTGAACCACGGCGAGTGGACGTTCGCCGGCAGCCTGGACCCGGCCGCCGCGACGTCGAAACACACCGATGCCGGCGAGCCGGCCTCCGACCCGGGCGCCGTAGACGACGAGCGGCTCGTCCGGGTTGAAGGCGCCGCTGCCAGGCCGCGAACCAGGCGGGCCAGCTCCACGCGGGGAGCCTCTGTCCTTCCGGCAAGCTCGATCCACTCGTCCTCGATGCGAACGAGGTCGTGCAACGACGCGCGGAACGTCTCGACCTGCGCGAGGCCGGCACCGCCGTGGGTCTCGGCCTGGTCGATCACGTCCGCCGCCGGAGCAGTGAGCGGAGAGCCTGCTTCATCTCGGGCGGTAGCCGTTGCATGGCGAACTGCAGCCTCCATCGGCCGGCGACGAGCAGGAGGTGGGGAGCGAAGCGGGGTGCGGCGACGAGCGTCGTCACCTGGCGGCCGTCGTTCGTGAAGCGCTGCTTGTACGACTCGTCGCCGAGCAGGAAGTCGTAGATCGAGCAGCCTTCGTCGATCGAGGCGCGGATCGTTCGGGCGAGGAGCAGCGTGCCGGCACTCAGGCGCGACCTGGTGACGTCCAGCCCGGCCTGGTAGTAGCTGTAACGGCCGCCGATGTTCCAGCCGAACCAGGAGGCTGCGGGGTCGCCGTCGACCGTCAGCCGCCAGAGCCGCAGCCAGCCCTGGTCGGCGGTCCGGGCCGCGAACGAGCTGAGGAACGGGCGCACCCACTCGGGGCTCCTCCCGCGTGGATGGTCGGCCCAGCGCTTGTCGTGCAGGAGGTAGTGCGCCTGGAGAGCGCTCTCGAGCTGGTCCCCGGCCCTGACTTCGACGAACTCGACCTCGTGGTCGCGCGAGAGCGCCCGTTCCTTGCGGCGGATCTCCGACCTGAAGTTGCTCGAGAGGCTCTGGAGGTACTCCTCCCAGCTGAGCGTCCCGAGCTCGATCGTCGGCAGGCTGTGCCACCCGCCGACGACCGCGCGGTGCGAGCCGCCGGCCAGGGCCGCGCGCGTCCGGTTCGCCACGAGCGGATCGACCTTGTCGAGCACTGCGACCTTCCACATCGAGGCGCTGTCGACGAGCGCTGAGACGGCGCGATCGACGACGGCGCCGTTGTCGCTGTCGATCAGGAGGGGCTGGTAGAAGTCCCCGATCTCGGCTCCGGGGAAGCGGAGCGCTCCGCGGTCGTGGACGAGAGGAAGGAGCCCGCGCGGCTCGCCGCCCTCTTCGATCACGACCACGAACGGGCTCGTCCCCGGCGCGTGCTCCAGGAAGCTCAGGAACCATTCGGGCGTCATGAAAGCGTTGCCGAGACGCACCGCGGCAGCACGCCACGGCTCGATGATGTCGTCGAGCCGTGCGGCATCCGTGATCGTGGCGAAGCTCCAGCCCTTGGCGCTATCCGAGCTCATACGTACAGCTTTGCTCCGGCCCGGGACAGGACGACACGGGTAACCTTCCGTGCTCGTCGGAGCTCACGTCTAGGCTGGTGCTGATTCTTCTGGAGCGGGGCCGTCTCTCCGTGCAGCCGGCTAAGGCGACCCTGCTCTTCCGTACGACCCGGACCCTTGCGAACTACCCCCCTCATACAGCTCCTGTCTGTCGCTTGGCCTTGCGCTCCAACGTTTCGAATCCGGTGAGATCGGCGGCGACTTTGCGTCGTGGCACCGTCAGCGACCACCGTAGAGCGCCGGCATGAGCGACTCCGAAAAGAGCGGCTCAGGCACGCCGGATCCCGCGCGTGAACCGGATGCCGGACGCGCACCAGATCCTGTGAACGACGCGGTCAAGGAGGACGAGCTCTCCCATGCGACGATCCGGCAGCGCGTGCTCTCGGGCGCTGCGCTCATCGCAGGCCGCAACGTCATCCTCCTTGCGCTGGCGGTGGTTGCGAATGCAGTTCTCGCCCACCTCCTGACACCAAGGGACTTCGGGCTGATCGCGTTCGGGTCGGCGATCCTCTCCTTTGCGGGGGCGCTCTCGGACGGCGGGCTCGGAAGCGCGCTCGTTCGGAGCTCCGTCGACGTCGACGCACCTACGCTTCGTTCCGTCTTTGGTCTCGAGTTGGCCATCGGCATCTCACTCTTCAGCGTCATCGCACTCGTAGCCCTCCCCTTCTTCGGGCTCGCGGGGCAACTAACAGCCGTAATGGCCTTATCCCTGCCGCTTGGCGCATTCGTCACGCCCGCAATGATCATGCTCGAGCGCTCCCTCGATTTCCGGACGCTAGCACGTGTCGAAGTGCTCCAAGCCGTCGCCTACTACGGATATTCGGTTGCCGCGGTCGCCCTCGGGCTCGGGGTGTGGGGGCTTGCGACCGCCGCGGTGGTTCGCACGGTCAGCTCGGTCTGGCTGCTCTTCATGGTCCGTCGCGATCTCTTCTTCCGGCCGTCGCTCTCGCTGGCCCGTATTCGCCCGCTCCTACGGTTCGGATTCCAGTTCCAGGCCAATACATTCGTGACGGTGATTCGCGACCAGGGGCTGAACATCGGGGTCGCCCTGGTTGCGGGAACCTCGGCGCTCGGGATCTGGACGCTCGCGCGGCGCCTGCTCGAGTTGCCGTTCACGCTGTTCCAGGTTCTGTGGCGGGTTTCGTTCCCGGCCACCTCACAGCTGATCAAGGCCGGGTCCGACGCCCGGTCGCTGATCGAGCGCGGCGCAAAGGCGACCGCCATCGGAAGCGGCCTCATCCTCGCCGGGGTGGCGGCGGCTGCGCCCGGCTTCGTGCCCGCCGTGTTCGGCGCGCGCTGGCACGAGGCCGGCCCTGTGGTGTCGGTCTCGTGTGCCGCCCTCGTCATCGGCGGGCCGATCTCGGTCGCAACCGCCGGGTACCTGTACGCGAGCGGCGACTCCGCCGGGGTGCTGGTCGCGACCGTGGTGCATTCGGTGATCTGGCTCGTGGTCGGCCTGGCACTGCTCAAGCCCATCGGGCCGGTCGGGCTCGCGGTCGGCCTCGTGATCGGCTCCGTCGCCGATGCAGTGCTGCTGGCCCGGGCCACCTACCGGCACGTTTCGGTCCGGCTCTTCCGTCCGATCTTCCGTCCCACGCTCGCCGCGTATGCGGCGGGCGGCGTCGGGCTGATCCTGACCATCTTCGAGGGCCGGAATCTCGCGACCGGGATCGGGAGCGGCGTGATCGCGGTTGTCGTCTACGTCGGCCTCCTGCTCGTCTTCGAACCGGCGGAGACGAGCCAGCTCTCGCGGATGATGCTTTCGATGGTCGGGCTCGGGAAGGGGAACAAGGTTGCCCTGCAAGATGCATAAGCGATGCCGGCCGAGCAGGGTTTGAGCGAGCAGGGTTTGGGCAGCAGGGTTTGAGCCGGCAGGGTCCTCGTGAGGAGGGTTGGCGCGAGCAGGCGGGGAGCCCGAGCGGCGCCGGAAAGCGCGTCCTGCTCGTCTGTGACTGGTTCCTCAAGTACGTGGCCCCGTTTGCCGTGGCATTGAGCCGGACGGGGGCCCGGGTTGCCGTCCTCTGCAGGGATCACACGGCCGAGTTCGAGGGGAATGCCGACGAGCGGCGGGCGCTCGTCGACGAGATGGTCGCAGCGGGAGTGACCGTCATCGTCATGCCGGGCTCAAACGGCGTTCCGAGCAGGGCCGCCTGGGATGCCCTGCGCGCGGCCAGGGGCTTCGGGGCCGACGTCGTTCACGCCCAGTCCGACATTCTCGACCCGCGAATGCTGCTTGCCGTCGGTAGCTCACCGCTCGCGCTGATGGTCCACGACCCCGAGCCGCACCTCGGCGGCGCCATCCTCGACCGGCACCATCAGGCCCTCCAGTGGGTCTGGCGCCGTCGTGCCGATCTGATCCTGCTTCACGGCGAGCGCCTTGCGTCGGCGTTCGGGCCGAGGCGGCTCGTCCGGGTGCTGGCGCACGGCATGGCGGCCCAGGACGAGGTGATGCCTGCCCCGGCCGAGGTCGCCGTCCTTCTGTTCGGAAGGCTCGAGTACTACAAGGGAGTCCGGGTCCTGGTCGAGGCGATGAAGCTCGTGTGGGAGCAGCGACCCGAGGTGCGGCTGATCGTCGCCGGAAACGGCCGCGAGGCGCGTCAGATCCCGGACGACCCGCGGATCGAGCTGCGGCGTGGCTACATCCCCGAGGCCGAGGTCGACGAGCTCTTCGCCCGCGCCTCGATCGTGGTGCTGCCGTACCTCGATGCGAGCCAGAGCGGGGTGGGCCTGCTGGCGCTCGGCCGCGGCGTCCCGGTTGTCGTCACCGACGTGGGCGAGCTGCCCGCGCTCGTCCCCGACGAGACCTTTGTCGCCCCGCCCGGTGATGCCGCCTCGCTCGCCGAACGGCTCCTCGAGCATCTCGACCACGACACCGACTTCCGTCGCGGGCTGCTCGACTGGGCGACATCGACCTTCGGCTGGGATGCCGTGGCCGTCGCTGCGATCCGGATCTACGACGAGCTCGCAGCTCTACGGACAGGCGTGCGAGGCCGGTTCTCGAGACGGTTCTCGGGACGGGCCGGGGTGCGCGGATACGATTAGCCTGTGGGCAACGACCGGCTTCAGGAGCCCGCTCGCGCGCGGCGAGGCGACAGAAGCTTCGCCGGGCTCCGGCCGAAGCCGAGCTGAGTCGTCGCTCTTGCCTCGAGCGAGCACGCCGGTTGTCCTCTGCTACCACGCCGTCAGCGCCGGCTGGAGAACGCCGCTCGCCGTATCGCCTGCGCAGCTCGAGCAGCAGGTGGCGAGCTATGCGGCACGGGGCTATGTGGGCCTCACCTTCGTCGAGGCAGAGCGACGACGCCGGGACGGGACGCTTCCCGCCCGGACGCTCGTCGTGACCTTCGACGACGCGTTCCTCTCGGTGCTCGAGGCGCGACCGATCCTGGCGAAGCTGGGTTTCCCCGCCACGATCTTCGTCGTCGGCGGCTTCCTGAACGCAGGCCGGCTCCTCGAGTGGCCGGGGATCACCGAATGGCTCGAAAGCCCCTACCGCGATGAGCTCCGGTGCCTGCCGGAGGACGAGCTGCTCCGCCTGCAGGGCGAGGGCTGGGAGATCGGCTCGCACACGATGACGCATCCACGCCTCACCGAGATCGACCCCGAGAGCTGTCTCCGCGAGCTCGTCGAGTCGCGCGAGCTCTTGGCCGAGCGCTTCGGGGCGTGCGAGACCGTCGCCTATCCGTTCGGCCTCGCCGACGCGCAGGTCGCCGCGCTCGCGGAGCGCGCCGGCTACCTCGCGGGCTGCACGCTCACGAAATCGCTTCGCCGGGACGAGCCGCTCCTTCGCCCTCGAGTGGCGGTGTCCGGGCCCGACGGCCCGCTACGGGCGTGGCTGAAGATGTCGGCGCCGGGGATCTGGCTTCGCCGGGCTCTCCCCGAGCAGGCCGCGGAGCGACTCTAGTGACCTCTCCCGACACAGCGCCAAGCGCCTCGTCCCCGTCGCAGCCGGGTGGGAGCAACCCGGCGGGGCTCGACGTCCTGCTCGTCGCCTACCACAGCGGGGCGATCATCGACCGCTGCCTGAAGGCGCTCGCTACGTTCGTCCCGGCCGGCTCACGGATCATCCTGATCGACAACTCGCCCGACGACCCCTCCGCAGCCGAGGCGGTCAGCCGGACGCCCGGCGCCGAGCTGCTCAGCGAGAAGCGAAACCTGGGGTTCGCCGCTGCGGTCAACGACGGCCTGAGGCAGGGCACCTCGGAGCTCGTCCTGCTCGTGAACCCGGACATCGTGTCGATCGACGGCCCGTTCGAGAGCATCGCGGCGATCTTCGCCCGCGACCGCGACGTGGGCGCCGTCGCTGTTCGCCTCGTCGACGAAGCGGGCGGGATCGAGTACTGCAGGCGCCGGCCCAGAAGGCTCGACTTCTTCGAGAGCGCGATCGGTCTGCGGCGCCTGCTCCCGAGGCGGCTTCAGGGACCCGAGAACGCGATGCTCGAGTGGGATCACTCGGAGGAGCGGATCGTGGACAACGCGACCGGCGCGCTCCTTTTCCTCCGCCGCGCGGCAGTCGAGGACATCGGTGGTCTCGACGATCGGTTCTTCATGTACTGGGAAGAGACCGACTGGCTGACCCGGGCCCGGTCGCGGGGTTGGCGGCTGCTCTTCACCCCGGCGGTCAGCGCCGTTCACGCCGGCCGTCAGGGCTCCGAGGTTCCAGGCTCGACGCACTATCTCCTCTTCCTCGAGAGCGGCTACAAGTACGTCCGCAAGCATTTCGGCCTCGGCACGGAGCTTCTGCTCCGAGCGAGCTGGATCGCGATCGACTCCGCCCGGCTCGCCCGCAGCCGTGGGCGGCCGGAGCACTACCGCCGCGAAGTACGGCTTCGGCTGCTGCTCCACCTCGGGCTGCCGAGAAAGGTCTAGCTCCTTCCCGGGGTAGTCGCTAGACGCGGGACGTTCGTCGCCGTTTCGCGGCGTCCGCCACGACGCGGGCGAGGAAGCCCGGGTTTCCGACCAGGTACCTGCCGGCGAGCCGTCTCGGCTCCTGCACCAGGCGGAACACCCATTCGATGCCGATGCGGTTCAGCCACCCGGGCGCCCGGCGGACGCGCCCCGCCTGGAAGTCGAAGAGGGCACCGACCCCGAAGCCGACGGAGGCTCCCGTCTCGGAGAGCCAGCGCGAAAGCCAGAGCTCCTGTTTGGGGTTCCCCATCGCGACCAGGAGCAGGTCGGCGTTCGTCTCGCGGATGCCCGCGGCGACCGCAGCCGACTCGGCTTCCGGGAAGTGCCCGTTTCGCGTACCGCAGATCTCGAGGCGCGGCTCCGCCGCCTGCATCACCCGGGCCGCGTGTGCCGCAACCCCCTCCTCGGCGCCGAGGAGGTAGACGCGCCAGCCGTGCTCCGCGGCCAGGTGAAGGACGCGGGGCATGAGGTCGCTGCCGTTGAGGTTCTCCGGGAACGGGTCGCCGAGGAGCCGTCCGGCGATCGCGAGGCCCGCACCGTCGTTCAACACGAGGGCGGCAGACATGAGCACGGCCCGGAAGGCCGGATCCCGGAACGCGACGTTGATCGTGTGCGCGTTGACGAACACGCACAGCGAGGGCTCGGGCTCGGCAACGAGGCGCTCGATCCGATGCAGCGCCTCGGCGCTCGTCAGCCTGTCGACCGGGACGCCTGTGACGAGGACCCGCTTGGCCGTCGCGTCAGGCACGGCGGAGATCTCTCGGATAGAGGAGCGCACCGACCGGCAGCGCCGCGAGCCACCAGGCCGCTCCCGGCGTCGAGAGGAGCTGCGACCGCAGCGAGCGGTGCTGGTGCAGGCCGTTCCTGATCAGGCTGGCGTACGCCTTGTACTGAGAACGGGCGGGAAGCTTCCGCTTCATCGCGATGAGCTCCTGGTAGTAGAGAAGTTGCTGGTCGGACATGTCCGTACGGCCGCCTTGCCGGATGCTCGAAAGCCCTGTGTCGAGGTAATCGGCGTACCCGATGAACTCGTTGACGCCGCGGGTACGGTAGGTCGCGCTTATGCGGTTCCAGACGATGCGCTCGTCGAGGAACCGCCCCCCGAACTGCTCGGGAAACGGAAACCGGCGAAGGACATCTGTGCGGATCATGCCTCGTCTGTCGCCCTTGATGCCGAGGACTTCGTTCAGCTCGAGATAATCGGTGTCGAACACGGGCTCGGGATATCTCATCCCGATGAGGTCGCCATGAGGGGACATGCAGAGTCCCTGGACCTCGGCGAAGGTGTCCTGGTCGGGGATCGAGTCCCAGTGGAACTTCAGGCGCTCGAGGCCGTTCGGGAGGTACCAGTCGTCGTCGTCGATCACGGCGCACATCGCTCCCGCTGCCTCCTGGACACCGAGGTTGACGGCCGTGTGCTTGCCGCCGTTCGGCTTGTGGACGTAGCGGATCGGAAAGCTCGCGTCGCCGACCAGGCCTTCGATCACTGCGGCCGTGCCGTCGGTCGAGCCGTCGTCGATCACCAGCCACTCGAAGTCGGTGTACGTCTGCTGCTCGAGGCTCGCGTACAGCCGCGGCAGGGTCCCGGCGCGGTTGTGGGTCGCCGTGAGAACCGTGATCGAGGGGGTGCTCATCCGTCGTGTGAGGGGGTGATCTCGCCGTCCATGCGGGCGCGCCGACCCGGCGCCTGTATGTCAGCGTCGCGCAAGGCGGACTCGAGCACCCTCGACCATCGGCCAATTCTAAAGACCCTCACGGCAGGAGCTTGCCGCCGCGACCGGGTCTACCATCGGACCGATGCAAACGATCGCCGAGACGGCCGGCCGGCGCACCACGGTCGCCGCCGGACGTACGAGTCTCGCTCCGCGAGACCGGCGCCGGCTTTCCGGGCGGGCCGATACGGCGTCGAGGTTGACCGGCCTCTCGAGCGGCAGTCTCGCAAGCCTCGACCTGCACCCACCCATGAACGAGCATCCACCCCGGCAAGGTCTCGCTTCCCTGCGTTCGCAGCGACCCGACGACGGCTCGGCGGCAGCGTCGTGAGCGCCCTCACACGCGGGCGCGTCGTAGCCGGCCGCCGCCTCGCCGAGCGGCAGTTCGGGACCGTCGCCCTCTTCGGCACCGTCATCGCCTCGATCACCGGGCTTGCCTCGTCGAACGGCGGCTTCTTCCCCTCCTCGTGGGGCTGGAGCGCCTTCGGGCTCTTCGCAGTGACGATCGGGGCGCTGCTCTTCGTGCCCGTCGAGCGGCTGCAGCCGTCTCGAGCTCGCGTTCCTCGCAGCGATCGCTGCGATCGCCGCCTGGACGTGGCTCTCGATCATCTGGTCGCCGTCGCACACCCAGTCGGTGCTCGAAGGCGAGCGTGCGCTCGTGCTCGTCGCGGGCGTATCGGCGATCCTCGTCCTTGCCGGGCGCCGGCCCGTGAGCACGCTCGTCGTTGGAGCGTTCGCCGCGATCGTGGCGATCTCCACCTACGCGCTCGCGGAGCGGCTCTTCCCGGACCACTTCAGCGGCTATCCGCCCGCCGACTACCGGCTGAGCGGACCGATCGGATACTGGAACGGGCTCGGTGTGTTCACTGCGATGGGCGTCTTCCTCGCGGTCGGCGTGATCACGCGAAGCCCGCTCCGCTGGCTCCGGGTGGCTGCCGCCGTCTCGCTCGTCGCGCTCCTGCCGACGCTCTACTACACCTTCAGCCGGGCCTCGTGGCTTGCCCTCGGCCTCGGGCTCGTGGCGCTGCTCGCGCTCGATCCCCGCCGGGTGCAGCTCACCGTTTGGCTGCTGGCGCTGATGCCCCTTCCCGGCGTCGCTGTGCTCCTCTCTTCACGACCCGATTCGCTCACCAAGTCGGGCTCCTCGCTCGCTCATGCCGCCCACGACGGCCACCGGCTGGCCGTTGTCCTGCTCGTCGTCGCAGTCGCTCAGGCCGGCGTGCTCCTCCTGCTCGAGCTCGCTGCCTCCCGGGCACGCCCGCCTCGCGGTGTGAGGGTCGCCTATGTCGCCTCGCTCGTCGCCTGCGTCGTCGTCGCTGTCGCGGTCGGGATCGTGCACGAAGGCAACCCCGTCACGGCGGTGCAGCACGCCTACGACTCGTTCACCGCTCCAACCTCGGACGAGCCGGCGAATCTGAACTCGCGCCTCTTCACCCTCTCGTCAAACGGGCGCTGGGCGATCTGGACGGTGGCGTGGCATCAGGCCGAGGCCCATCCCCTGCTCGGCGGAGGAGCCGGGACCTTCGGTCAGTACTGGATGCAGCACCGGCCGATCGACATCGACCTCGTCGACGCGCACAGCCTCTACCTCGAGACGCTCGCCGAGCTGGGCCCGCTCGGGCTGGCGCTCGTGCTTGCGTTCCTGGCGATCCCTGCCGCCGCGGCGGTCCGAAACCGGCGCCATCCGCTGGTGCCCGCCGTCGGGGGGTGCGCTCGTCGTCTACATCGCGGGAGCGGGAGTCGACTGGGACTGGGAGCTCGCCGGCGTCACCCTCGCCGCGATCCTCGTCGGGGCGGCGGCCGTGCTCGCCGGCCGCGAGAGCTCCGAGCCGCGGCCCAGGGCCGGCCGCTCGATCCGTGCCGCCTGGCTTGTGCCCGTCGTCGTGCTCGCGGCGGTGTCCGGCTTCGCGCTGATCGGAAACGCGGCCACCGGCAGGAGCCAATCGGCCGCCACCGCAGGCGACTGGCGGACCTCTGCCGCCTACGCTCGGCGGGCGATCCGGTGGGCCCCCTGGTCGTCGGTCGGCTGGCAGGAGCTCGGTGAGGCCCAGCTGCAGCTGCACCAGCTCGGCCCCGCGCAGAAAAGCATTACGACGGCGATCGCAAAGGACCCGGGCAACTGGGTCCTCTGGCTCGACCTGTCTGCAGCGAGCACCGGCCCGGCCAAGGTCGCGGCGCTCGACCAGGCGCTCGACCTCAACCCGCTCTCACCCGATCTCCACGAGTTCGAGGCCGAGCTCGACCAGTAACCGGAGCCCCGGCTCCGATGAGGTCTGAGGAACCCGTTCCCGATCCTCAGCCGTGGCCGCCGCGGGCGATGCGCTTGAGCCGCGAGGCGGTCTGCCGGCCGAGCAAGGTTCCGGCAGCCGACTGAGCCAGGCCCTGGCGGCGGGCCTGCTTCAGGTGACCGTCGCCGACGGGGACCTCGACCACCGTCACCTTCCCCGAGGCGGCCGCGGCCGGGAAGACAGAGCCCAGACGGTCGGTCTCGAGCCGGACATGCTCGGCGCCAACGGCCTGCGCCACGAGCCCGACATCGATTGCGGGCAGGTCGACGCCGCTCTCGTGGCCCGTGCGGCGGAGCTGCTGCAGGCGGATCAGGCCAAAGGACCCGTCGACGAGCACCAGCACGACCAGCGGGATCCCCGCGTGCACCGCCGTCGCGAGCTCGAGGCCGCCCAGGGCGAAGCCGCCGTCGCCGATCACTGCGAACGCGGGGCTGCCGGTTGCGACTGCGGCACCGATCGCCGCGGGGAGGCCGAATCCCATCGACTGCAGGTTCGCCGGGACGAGCAGAGTGCGGGGAGCGAGGACGGAAAGGTGGCGCCGCAGCAGGTACTGATGGAGGCCCGAGTCGGCGACCGCGACCGAGGCCGCCGGCATCGCCTCCCGCAGGTGCCTGAAGACATCGGCCGCGGGCCCGCCCGCGAGCTGCGGCTCGCCGACTGAGGCTGCAGCGGAGGCGAGCCGGGTCCGGTGAGCCGCAACCTCGCCGGGCGTCCACTCGCTCGCCGTGCGGGCAGCCAGGCGCTCGTGGACGGCTGCCAGGAGCTGCGCCGCGTCCGCTTCGACCGAGACGGCCGCCGGGTAGCCCCGGGCGAGCACGTCCCCGGAGGCGTCGACCCGGATGAGCCGCTCTTGCGGGAGGCGCAGGGCAAAGCCGAGCGAGCCGTTGTGCGAGAACTTGACCCCGATCGCCACGATCAGATCGGCCTGGTCGAGGAGCTCGTTGATCGCCGAGGTCGGCGCACCCGGCGAGTCGAAGGGCAGAGCGCTCGGGTGAAGCTCGGAGACGACACCGCGGCCGGAGGTCGTCGTCAGCACGGGCGCCGGCAGCGCCTCCGCGAGCCGCGTGACGAGCTCGGCGGCACCGAATGCGCCCTGGCCGCACAGCAGCACCGGGCGCCGAGCCTGCGCGAGCCTGTCGGCGACCGCGCCGGCCTCTGCGTGTGAGGCTCGCCTCTCGGTGGGCTCACCGCCCTCGTCGGCGGTAGGGCGGGGATCGGCCGGGCCGGGCCGGGCCGGCCCGCCGAGCACGGCTTCCGGAACCTGGACGAGCACAGGCCCGGGCTCGCCGGTAGTTGCAACTGCGAAGGCCTCGATGAGCCCGGGCCCGATCTCGTCGGCCGACGCAGCGGTGATCACCTGCTTCACGAGCGGGGCGGCGATCTCCGCCTGGCGGATCGCCTGCAGGGCATAGCCGCCGTCAGCGCGGGCCGCGGGCGCCCCGGCGATGTGGACGAGCGGAACCGAGTCGAGGAGCGCCTCTGCGAGCCCGGTCAGCGCGTAGGTGAACCCGGGCCCCGGGATCGTGACGACGACCCCGGGGCCGCCGCTCGCCCGGGCGTAGCCGTTGGCCATGAACGACGCGGCCAGCTCGTTCGTCGCGACGATCGGCTTCGGGCCGAGCCGGCGCAGAGATTCCCAGAGGTCGATCGACTGAGTCCCCGGTACCCCAAAGACGTGTCTGACGCCGAGGCGCGACAGCATGTCGCATACGGCATCCGCCCCGATCCGGATCCGCGCCATCAGTCGCGCGAGCGTGCCCGCCGGAGCCGCTGCACCGTCTGGTGGACGGCGAACTGGGCGCCGAAGAGCGGCGTCATCGGCCGGGTCGCGACCAGGCAGAGCTCGAGAGTGCTGCCGAGCTGGCTCTTGAAGTGCGCGACCGGGCCGAGGGTCGCATCGGTGAGGTCATTCGCCTCGTGCCCGAGCGCGGCAAGATCCTCGAAGGCGCTCCAGCGCAGGAAGGGGTTGGCGCCGGAAGCCTGGAGCTCGGGGTCGGCCGCCGCGGAGACCGTGTGCGTGACCGGGTGGCCGGTGAGCACGAGCTGCGAAGCGGCGACCCGGCCGTCGGGCATACGCGCGTGGTAGAGCCGGCAGAGATCCTGCTCCCGTAGCGCTTCGTAGTAGCGCCGGAAGGCGGCCGCTTCGAGGTAGAGCGGCGCACCCTTGCGGACTGCGGTCCCCTCGTGAAGGCGAAAGAAGCTGTCGAAGTCCTCGTTCACGGTCACGGTGAGCCCGGAGGTGCGGGCCCGCTCCACGAGCCGGCGGAGGTTCTGCTCGACCCGGTCCCACTGGGCCGGAAGGTCGGTCAGCGGCACGCTGTAGGTGTAGGACGGCGTCACGTTCCACCCTCGCTCGAGTAGCGGCCTGACGTCGGCGAGCGTGCTACGCGAACGCACTTCGAGCCGGCCGTAGCCTCGCTGCTCGAGCGCCTCGGCGAGTGCCCCGACGATCTCCACCTGGCGCGACGAGCGGTCGGAGGGGTACTTGGTCCGGTAGTCCCGAAGGACGAAGCCGTTGTAGAAGAGGAGGAGCCGGGGTGCCACGAACGCACCGGCGGGCGAGGAGCGCACGAACGCGGCGATCCCTCCGGCGAGCTCCTCGCCCCGGTAGGCACCGAGGACGACGTAGCTCCCCCCGGTGACGGCCGAGAGCGCGTCGAGGTAGGCCGGCAGGCTGTAGACGCTCCCGTGGGGCGATTCCCGAACGAGCTGCGTCCACGCCTCGAACCGGCTCTGGCCGAGCTCCACCACCGTCAGCTGCTTCTTGGAGCTCATCCTCGCCGGACGTATGGACCGAGGGCCCGTGCGGGTGCTGTGCTCCGGCGCGGTGAGCCCCGGCGGGCCGAGCTGCTGCGATCGCCTCCGGCCGCCGCCGGGCACGGCCCCACGACGACGCTCATCTGCTCCTTGGGCGCAGTACGCGGCGGGTCAGGCCGAGGATGAGCGTGAGCGCGGGAAGCGGATCGTTCGTCGCGAAGACGGCGGACCTGGCTCCGAGCCACGAGCGGATCCAGGCGGTCGTCGAGAGCTGCCTCATCCGGCGCAGGGCCAGGAAGGCCCGGAGATCCTCCGTGAAGAGGACGCACTTCTCCCCGACCGTGTACTCGCGGAGCTCGGGAAGGTCGAGGCCGAGCGCGTCGCGGTAGGCGAGCACGCTCACGTCGACGCCGCAGAGCGCAGCGAACTCGATGAACCACCAGGGACGCGAGTTGACCTCGAGCACCTTGAAGAGACCATCGCGGGGGTCGCGCTTGAACTCGGCGCTGAAGATTCCGTGGTACCCGACGCCCGGCAGCAGCCGCGAGAGGCTCTCCACCGCGCCTTCGACCTCGGACAGCTCGACACTCACCATGATCGTGCTGTTGCCGAAGTCGAGCGGGAACATTCGGAGCCGCTGGCGCGCAAACAGCGCCACGATCTTCCCGTTGCGGTCGACGAAGCCGTCGATGAAGTAATGCGCGGTCGGCGGGCCCGGAATGTACTCCTGGAGCACCGCGCCCGGCCCGACCCCGGCGATCATGCGAAACGCGGTGCGCGCTTCGGCCTCGCCGGTGAAGGTCAGCGCCTTGCGGCGGTAGCGGCGGGCGAAGAGCTGCGAATGCCGCGGCTTGAAGAACATGCCCTCGAGCTCGACCCGGTCGAGATCGCTCTCGTTGTCGATCGCGAGCGTTCGCGGGTGGGGGACATCGAGCCGTTGCACCGTCTCCGCGAACCGGAGCTTGTCGACGAAGAGGTCGACGACGGCCGGGTCGGGGGCGCTCGTCGGAAACGATCCCCCGGCCGACGCCGACAGCTTGGCGGCCGCCTCCGACCATTCGTCGGTACACGGGATCAGGACTGCGCCCTTGAGGCCGAGCCGCTCGAGCGCTTCGCCGAGCACCTTTGGATCCTCTGTCTCGCCGATGTGGAGGACGCGACCGCGGGCCCAGCGCGTACGTCCTGCGAGATCCCCGTCCGGGCAGGCGAGGTACGGACGCAGGCCGGCACGGCCGAGGCTGCGCACGGTCCCGAGCGCGCTCAGGCCGACGCCGAGCACCACCACCGGGGTGGTGCCTTCAGGCTCGGCCTGGCTCAACGTCGGGCTCCGACCGTGACCTCGAATGCGCGCTCAGGGCACGTTCCATGGAGCCGGCGCAGAGCAAGCGCCGAAACAACGGTCGACGCGCCCGCACGCATTGACAAGCAGTCTAGAGCCACGGTTGATCGTGAGTGGAGCACCAGGCGACCCTTCCGACGGCGTTAGGCGAAGGATAGGAGAGCGGTCTGCCCGCGCCTGCGCCGCGTGCGGTTCCTGACCGCGACGAGGGAGCGGAGGCCGGGGCGGGCGAGCAGCCCGAGGGCGCCGGGCATCGGGTTGGCGATCGTGACGAGCTCGCGGCGGTCGGGCCAGAGACGGTTGTACAGCTCGTTCGTCGTGTCCGCGCACGAATCCATCCACCCGAGCTTGCCCTCGGCGTGAAACTGGTCGATCAGGTGCAGCTCGAGCTCGCGCCCGGGCGCGTAGCGGCTGAACTGCTCGTCGTAGGCCACCTTGAAGCAGAAGCTCGCCCCGCCTCCGATCAGCGAGCATCGAGCGGCGACGGCCTTGCCGCCGGCCTCGAGGAAGAGCAGCTCGACCGCATCCCGCTCTGCGAGCGAGGTGACCATCTCCGAGAAGAACGCCACATGGGAGGGGTCCGAGGCGATCGCCGTCCTCTGCGTCCCCTTCCAGCCCGACGCTTCGAGCGTGAGGAAGGCTTCGACTGCGCCCGGCTCGTGGGTTCGGTTGTAAAGCGTCGGCTCGCCGCCGAGCTCCTTCGTAAGCCCACGCCGGCGGCGGAGGATCTCGCGCCGGTCCTTGCCGTTGACGTGCCCATCCAGGTAGTTGCCGTCCGGTCGACGCCGGAGCACGGCCCGCGAGAAGCGATCGAACGGGATCGGGACGACGAGCTCCTCCAGAGCCTCTGCGATCGAGCCGTCAGCCGGGACCCACTCGAGGGCGAAGAACGATGCCCCTCCGAGCCCGCGGATTGTCTTCAGGATCGTGTTCAGGTCCTCGCTCGCCCGTTCCGAGGCGATCAACGGGGTGCCGAGCAGGCAGTAGGGATGAAGCCACGTCGAGACGCAGGGGAGCGGCAGGCGATGCCAGCGGCGGTAGCGCCGCACCGGCAGGCACGCAGTCCAGTCGCTGCCGTCCTGAACGCTGACCACCGCGACGTCGTCCCACTCCCCGAGCCCCCGGGCCGCGGGCAGCACGAAATCGGGATCGAAGAACGGATTCGGCTCGATCGCATGCTCCGCGAGCTCCCGCCAGCCGGCGAGGTCGCGCTCGTCGAGGTCCCGCAGGCGAATGAGCCGGGCCGTTCTCACCCGCGTCGCAACGCCTTCAGCGTGCGGTGGGCCGCGAACTTTGCCTTGTCGACCGCAACGCGCTCACCCGGGGGCCGCGGCGAGATCCGCAGCTTCCGGAGCCGCCGGTTGATCGAGTGCACCACGGCGCCGCGCTCGGTCACAGGCGTGCGGAAGGTGATCGAGAGCGATACCGAGACTTCCGGCCCGTTGACGACCCAGTGGGGCGCGTTCGGCGGCACGTAGACGCCGTCGCCGGGCTTGAGCTCGTAGGCAGTGGGCTCGTCCGGGAGCCGATCCATGTTCCGCTCGCCGGCGAACATCTTCTCGACCTGGAGCTGCTCGATCTTCCGGTCGTGGAAGCGGCCGATGTTCATCTGCTTCGAGCCGCGGATCTGGAGCAGGAAGTTGTGCTCGTGGTCTGTATGGGCGGGAGTGGTGGAGTTGGCCGCCGAGAGGAACACGTAGCCCTCACGCAGGTTCATCCCGCCTTCGCGGCCCTGGACAAGCGGGTTGACCTCGTCGAGCAGCTCGTCGAGCAGCCCGTGGTAGGCGGCCACCTGCTCGATGTTCTTGAGCACCATCCAGCAGCCGTTGGTGTCGATGTTGCGGGCGATGTCGCCTGGAGAGGCGTTCACGACCTCGATCTCGCTCCCCGCGACGATCCCGATCGCGGTCCCCTTGTTGTGCTCGATGCTGCGCTCCGGGAGCTCCTCGGCGAGCTTCGCCACTGCCTCGACGGTGAGCAGCGGGTGATTGGCGAGGGAGTGATGAACACTGAACGGGTTCTTGGCGAAGTTCGATGCCAGGGTTGCTTCGTCGATCTCGAGCGTTTGCGTCATGTCAGCCTCCTTTCGTATTTTCGGTTGCGAACGAACCGACTCGCCGCAAGGCTGGGGCGGATCACGTGCCCCGCCAGGCCGCGCGTGGGGATCGCATAGGTCGTGATCGCCCGGCGGTCGGGCCAGAGCCGGTTGATCATCGCGTTGTTCGGGTCGGCGCAGGAGTCCATGAAGTCGGCATCCGATCCGGCATGGAAGATCGTCAGCATGTCCACCTCGAGGAGGATGCCCGGCGAATACGAGGACCACGACTCGTCATAGGCGATCTTGAAAAAGAAGATGGTATCGCCAGCGACGATGTTGCATTTGGCGGCAACGACCTGACCGGCGCCACGCAGTTCGAGCAGCTGGAGCCGCCCCAGGGCCGCGAAGCCGCGGCACATCTCCTTGAAGAACCGGACGTGCCCTGCGTCGCCCGCGAGCACCGTCCCCTTCTCCGCTTTGCGGCCGGCTGCTTCGAGAGCGACGAACCGGTCGTATGCGGCCTCTTCACCGGCGCAATCGACCACCTGTAGCTCTTCTCCGAGCGCCTCACCGAGGCTGCGCCGTTGCCGGCGCAGCTCGCGCCGCCGCTTCGAGCCGAGTGTCTCGACGAGGTAGGTTGGCTCGGGCCGGCGGCGCAGCGCCGCCCGCTCGAAGCGCTCGAAGCGGAGCGCCGCCGGTGACAGCTCGCCCAGGGCCTCCGCGAACGGCACGCTCAGGCCGCGGTCGGCCGCAACCCAGTCGAGGCCCGCGAACCGCGCCCCGGCACCAGCGCTCCGGATCCCCTCGAGCAGCATCGAAAGTGATCTCTCGGGCCGATCGGGTGAGACGAGAGGGGTTCCGAGCGTCCCGTAGAGCACATGGCCACGCCAGGTCGAGAGCGAGCTCAACGGGATCTTGTGCCAGCTCGAGGCGAGATGCACCGGCATGCAGGCCTGCCACTCCTCGCCGTCTCGAACCACGAGCAGCTGGACCTCGGACTGCTGGTCGAGCCCTTCGGCCAGGGGCAGCACGTATTCCGGCTCGAAGAACGGATTCGGCTCGACAGCCCTGGCCGCCAGCTCGCGCCAGCGCTCCAGGTCAGGCCCGGAGGCGGCCGCACGAAGATCGAGCACGTCGAAGCGCATGTGCCTCAGTATGTCCGTCGGCGCGTCCCACCAGCCTCACCCCTTGACCAGGGAAGTCAGGCGGTAGGTAGCGGTCTCTAGCCCTCCAGGTGCTGCTTTATGAGGTGGGTACGGGTTACTACGGGCGCTGGGCACCGGTTTGGCGCACAGCTCCCGGGTCTTTAGAAAGATCGAGTATTCCGCGAATAATGTGCCATGATGAGTCAGGTAATGATTCTTCCTGGGGGTAACCAATGGGGTCTGGGCTCAATATGAAAAGAGGTTCAATGTATTCTCGACTTTGCCGCGGTGGAGCGGCAGCGGCGTTCCTGATCTTGCTGGCCGCGCCTATTGCATCGGGCTCCGGGGCCTCGGCGACGCGGTCGCAGGCGGGCGGTCCGAGCTCCGCGTCGGCCCAGTACGGCCACCTCGTGAAGATTTGCCACAACGGCAAAACGATCAAGGTCAACTCGAAGTCGGCCAGCGCGTTCGTCGCGCAGGGCGATACGCTCGGCGCTTGCAAGACGCAGGTTGCCGCGGTTCAGGCGACCACGACCACGAGCTCGCAGCCGACGTTCGTCGCACACGTCGCGCCGAAGACGACGGGCTAGTTCCGACTCGCTGCGGCGGCGCAAGTCGGCCGCTCGCACGTACTTCTACGCCTCCGGGTGAGCTCGTCGAAAGCGAGGGCTTCCCCGGAGGCGTTTTCGTTCCAGCGGGGAGCCGGCGCTGCTACTCGTCTGCTCGACGACCAGAACGGGACCGGCGCTCGCCGGCTAGATGCGCGTGAGCAGCTCGAGCGCGACGATCGCAACCACGACGGCCCCGAGCACGGCCGCGGCCTGGCCCGCGAGCACGAGGACCCGCTGGACGAGGTACGCCGCCGTCCCGACGACCAGCGAGGGCTGCGCTCCCTGTCTGGCCGCGGGGACGCTCGGCGGTGGAGTGGCCCGCCGCGCCGCGAGCTCCGGGAGGCGCTCGATCGGGAATGCCGCCGGTGGTTCCGGATGCTTGGCGTCCCTCCGGCGGCCCGCTCCGTTCCGGTTGCCCGCCGGCATAGGGCCGGCGGGGTCGTCGCGAACGGCGGCGTCGGCGCGCTCGCGTTCGGCGAACTCCCGCATGAGCGCGGCCCGCAGGTCGGGAGACACGAGGACGAGCTCGGGCGTGATTGGTCCGAGATGGGATTCCGCCATCACTTCTCCTTGTCGGCAGGCCGTGGGCTGTACGTGAGAGCGAAGTTCCCGCTGCGGCAGCCGGCCGGGCGCCCACGGATCCGCTCGCTGCGCTCCGGGCCCCTCGATCCGCGATCGTTTCGTGAAGTCGCTCTCGCCGGCGCCCCGAGGCGCCGGCGAGCCGCGCTCACATCAGTGGATCGGGCCGCCCGAACTGGTGCCTTGCGCGCAACCCAGGTCCCGGTCCCGAGACGACCCGACCCGTCGCCGAGTCTACTTCAATAGGTGCCACGGAGACAACGGCGATCGCAAAACTCGCGTGGTGAGCTTCGAAGGCGCAGAATCGCCCGCTCGAGACGAGCTCTTCTCAGCCGAGCGTGGCCGCGACGGCGTCAGCGATCACCTTCATCGGCCGCCCGGAGTTCTGGCTTGCCCGCCGCAGCCGCGAGAACGCCTCCTCCTCGGTGATCCCCTCCTTCGCCATCAGGATCCCCTTCGCCCGCTCGATCGCCTTGCGGGCCTCGAGTGCCTCGTAGAGCGAGAGCGCCTGGAGCTTCACCTCGGCGAACTCGGCGTGGCGGGCCTGGGCGGCGACGAGCGCAGGGACCACGTCCTGCTCGCGGAACGGCTTCGAGAGGTAGCCGAAGACACCCGACGTCGACGGCGCGGGCGACGAGGTCCTCGTGGCCGAACGCCGTGAGCATCACGATCGGCACGGCTCGCTGCTCGAGGATCTTCCGTGCCGCCTCGATCCCGTCGAGCCGCGGCATCTTGACGTCCATCAGGATCAGGTCGGGCTCGAGCGCTCGCCGCCAGCTCGACGGCCTCGACCCCGTCGCTGGCCTCGCCGCAGACCTCGAACCCGTTGGCCTCGAGCAGCGCCCGCAGGTCGAGGCGGATGATCGTCTCGTCCTCGGCGATCAGGACCCGCGTTCGCGAGGGCTCCGGCTGCGCGTCATCGGCGCAGAGCCTCGGGAGGAGCGCGGCCGGGAGCGCGGGCGTGCTCGCTGCAGGCGGAGCGTCTGGCCGCGACCCTGCATGCAGCGCGGCGAGCCGGTCGAGCTCGGCCGAGGCGAACGGGGCGTGGTCCTCGCGGACGAGCGCGAGCGACGAGATTCGTCTGCGGCTCGGCCGGCACGACGGCGACCGCGCCGGCCGGCAGCCGCTCGCGGATGCGTCGCGGGCGCCCACGGGATCCGCCCGTCAGCGGTCAGGCATTCGCCGCTCGCAGAGGGCGGAGGCGATCAGCGAGGCGCCCCGAGCGAGGTCGCGGCGGGAAGGCCCTCGACGTTCGATGGCGAGGACGGCGAGGATGCCGCCCTCCCGTCTGAGCGCAGAGCAGGCCGGCCTCGGCGAAGACGAGCCCGAGCGCGGCGCCGCACGAGCCGCGCATGTGCGCCTCCTGCTCGCTCGGCGCCGAGGTGACGGCCTCGCAGGCCGTCTGCCATCGCGAGCGCCGGGTCGCGGAGGTCGACGCCGGGGCGGCGTGCGAGGACGAGTCGCCCTCGGGGCCGAGCTCGGCGAGGGCGGCGTCGAGCGCCGGCCCGGAGAGCAGGAGGTCGTCGATCGCGGCGCCTGAGTCGCGGTCGACGACCTCGAGCCGCAGCACGTCGACGCCGTGGGAGGCGAGGTGCGCCGCGACGGCCGCCAGGCTTCCGGGCCGGTCGGGGAGGCGGAGCCGGACGAGCTCCGTGCCTCGAGGAGCCCGAGCGCGTGGCGGCTGCACCGGAACGGAAGCCTGGCCTCTGGAAAGGCATGTCCCACGGGCCGGCTCAGGCGGCAGCCACAAGCCGTCATAGGAGAGTCCCTCGCCCGCTGAGGAGCGCGTCGATCGTGTCGCGGAACACGTGCGGGTTGCTCGCTGTGCGCCGAGCGCCAGCGGCGCTCGTCGATGTAGGCGGGGAGGTACTTGGGGCTCAGCTGGTGGTGCGGGGCACCGACGAGGCGGCGCATCGCGGCGAGGACGTTCTCGCTCGCCCGGTCGAGCTCGGCCCGGGCGCGGCGGCATCGCGGCGCCTGCCTCGCTTGAGCTCGGCGTCGACGAGGTCGCGGAGCAGGTCCGCGCCGTGGCCGCTCATCGCGGCCCGGATCCGGTGCGCCGCGAACCAGGCCGTCTTGTAGCTCCCGCCGATCACCCGCCGAAGCTCGTTGGCCGAGAGCCCGCTGGGCGAGGCGAGCATCAGATGGACGGCGACGAACCACTTCCAGACCGGGAGGTGCGAGCTGTGGAAGAGCGTTCCGGCGGTGACGCTGAACTGGTAGCGGCAGCTCGTAGCAGTGCCACTTGGAGCGCGACGCGAGCCAGAGGAGGCGCGTGTGCTCTCGCTGCAGCGTGGGCACTCGACGCCGCCGGGCCAGCGCAGGTCGGTCGAGGTAGGCGCGGCATTCCTGCTCGAAGGCGTCGCTCGCCGTGCGGCTCGGGCGAGCCCGAGGCTCGGGCGATCTCGGCTCGGAGGTCGGTGATGTCTGGCGTTGCGTGTGCGATGCATGTGCGAAGCTCCTTCGGATCGAGGTCGGTCGAGCTGATCCGGAGCGCCGGTGAGGAACGGTGCTCCCGAGCTTCGTCGCTCATCGAGGCGGACAGTCGCCTCGCGCCCTGCACTGGAGGGAGTGTCCTGACCTAGCGACACGGTCGGCATCGATGCCGGTGCGGCGACCTCGATCATCGAGGAAGGCCGACGCGAGGATCCTAGCTGAACTCGATCGGGGTCGCGGGCGGAGCGGATAGGAGCGGCTTCATGAGGCCTCGAGCACGCGGTCTCGGAGTTCGTTTTAATCCTGTGTTGACCTTTCCGTGCTCCCATGTGGGGTGCGAAATCGACGAGAGCCGTCGATCGCGTTCAGGAAAGGGAGGCAGGAAGCGCCATGAGTGAGACGGAAAACGAGTTCGAGCAGGCGAGGGAGCCGGCCCAGGCGGTGGAACCGCCTGCGACCCAGGTGGAACCGGTCGCGGCTCCCGTCGCGGCGCCGGGCGTCCGCGCTGATGGCGGGCCGGCGGTCCCGGTTGCGCAGCGCTCCGTCCTCACGATGGCTGCGGCGGCCTTCGTGATCGTCCTTGCCGCGGCTGCGGGCGGCGCCGCGCTCGGGCACGAGTTCTGGAGCGGCTCTACGACGACAGTCAGCTTCGGGGGCGGCTCGAATGCCGCCGGGGCTCCGGGCTCCGGCTTCTTCGGGCGCTCCGGATCCGGCGGCTTCGGGGCCTCGCCCACGGGCGAGGGCTCGTTCGGCCAGGGCTCCTTCGGGCAAGGCGCTTCCGGGTCGTCGTCCGCCGGGCCGGGCTCGACCGGCCAGGGAGCCTTCGGGCCGAGCTCTGCTGGGCAAGGATCGTTCGGCCAGGGCTCATCCGGAGCGGGATCGTTCGGAATCGCCGGTCGGCGGCGCGTACGTGAACGGCGGCGCCGCCGCTACTTCTTCGGCGAACGCGGCCTCGATCGCGGCCAAGGTGGACGGCGCGCTCGTCGACATCGACTCCAACCTCGGCTACCAGAGCGCCGCCGGGGCCGGCACGGGCATCGTCCTGACCTCCAACGGACTCGTGCTCACGAACAACCATGTGATCGAGGGCTCGACGAAGCTGACCGCGACCGACATCGGCAACGGCAAGACGCTACACCGCTACGGTCGTCGGCTACGACCCGACGCACGACGTCGCCGTGGTGCAGCTCCAGGGCGCATCCGGCCTCCAGACGGCGAAGCTCGGCGACTCGCGCAAGGCGACCGTCGGCCAGGCGATGGTCGGGATCGGAAACGCGGGTGGCAAGGGTGGGACACCCGCGAGCGCCGGCGGCTCGATCACCGGTCTCAACGCCTCGATCACCGCCGGCGACGAACTCGGCGGCACGACCGAGAGGCTCTCGGGCCTGCTCCAGGTCGACGCGGCGATCCAGTCGGGCGACTCCGGCGGCCCGCTCGTCGACACGAAGGGCGAGGTGATCGGCATGAACACCGCCGGGTCCGCCGGCTACGGGTTCAGCTCGAGCGGCACGAGCGGCCTTCGCGATCCCGATCAACGTGGCCGCTGTCGATCGCGAAGCAGCTCGAAGCCGGGCACCCGTCGACGACCGCTCACATCGGCGCGACCGCGTTCCTCGGCGTCGAGCTGGCCTCGGCCGGCGCGCAGCTGGCAGCGGCTTCGGGCGCTTCGGCGGGTCGACCGTACCGACGGCCCGAAGCGTCCGACGGGCTGACGATCGAGGAGGTCGTCAGCGGCCAGTCGGCAGCTCAGGCGGGGCTTGCGGCCGGGGACGTGCTCACCTCGCTCGGCGGCAAGAGCGTCAGCTCGCAAACAGACTTGAGCGGGCTCTGCTCGCCCAGCACCCGGGCGACAAGCTCGCAGGTCGGCTGGAAGGACTCCAGCCGGGAAGCCACACACCTCGACCGTCAAGCTCGGGAGCGGCCCGCCCGCCTAGACGCGCTCGCCGCGAGCGCCGGACCGACGCGGCGTGCGGCTCCCGGTGACTCCCTGGCCGCGCGGCCGCCGGCTGCCAGGCGGTGCGAGCTTGCCCCCGGCCCTGGCGACCGCCTCGCCGCGGCCGGGCGCTGCCTTGCGAGCTCCACGCCGCACCTCACGAGGCCGGCTCCCTACTATGGTTCGGCCTGCCTGTCCCGACGCTCCGCCGACCATCGCCCCAGCTGAGCCAGCCGCATTCCTTCATCGCGTCCCCGCCGGCGAGCAGGTTTCGCCGGCTGCGTGACTTGCTGCGCCGGCATCCCCACCTCTTCGGCGCGCTCGAGGCGGTCGTCGCCCTGATCGTCGCGGGCTGCCTGGCGTTCGCCGTCAGGGGCGAGTGGTCGAAGGCCGGGCCCTCGGCTCGAGGACGCCCGGGTCGGCGACGTCGCGCTCGCGCTTCTCGCCGTGGCGCTCTACTACCTCGTCTTCATCCTCGGCTGGATCCGCATCCTCGCCACGTTCGGCGATCCGGGTGCCCTACCGCGCCGCGCTCCAGTCCGAGATGGTGTCGATGCTCGCGAAGTACGTGCCGGGAGGGGTGTGGACGCCGGCCGCCCGCGTGGCGGCGCTCGGGCGGCTCACCGGCGAGACCGCCACCGGCGTCGTCCTCGCCTCGATCCTGATCGAGGCGATCCTCTCGGCGATCTCCGGGGTCGCCGTCTTCGCCGTCAGCCTGATCTGGGTCCACGGCGTAGATGCGCCGCTCCTGCCGATCGTGGCCTTCGCGATCCTCTGCGTGCTGTCTTGATGCATCCGCGGGTGTTCGTCCCGACGTTCGGACGCGTGCTGAGGCCCTTCGGGCTCGCCTCGATCGACCCGCTGCCGTTCGCGACGATGACGTCCCTGCTCGCCTTCTATTGCTGCACCTGGCTGCTCGGCGGGCTTGGCCTGTACTGGCTGATCGCGGCGCTCGGGCGCCGCCCCGGCGCTCTCCACGATCCCGTTTCTCGGCGGCACGGCTGCGATCGGCGCGATCGTCGCGGTGCTGGCGGTCTTCGCGCCCTCGGGCCTCGGCGTTCGCGAGGCCTCGATGTACGCGCTGCTGATCGCGGTGACGGGCAAGACCTCTGCGCTCGGGGCGACGATCCTGAACCGGCTCATGATCACCGTCGTCGAGCTCGGCCTCTTCGTGGTCGGGATCGCGATCTGGCGGCTCGGACGGTCGGCGCGCGACGTGCAGGCGGAGCCGCCTCCAGGCCGACGGCTCGATCGCAAGCTGACCCGCGGGTTCAGGGTCCGTCGTTCGCGCGAAGAGCGGGCCCGAGCGTTTGCTTTCGACTCCCCCGTGGTAGTTGTGCTATCAACTAACCGGAAAGCGGCGCGCAGGCGAAGGGGGATTCGAGCGATGAAGGTAGGACGGTTCTTGCTTCGGCTTTCGATGGGGCTCTTCTTCATCGGCCACGGCACCCAGAAGCTCTTCGGGTGGTTTGGAGGGGGCGGGCTCGACGCGACGGCGGAGGGATTCGAGAAGCTCGGGCTCCGTCCGGGCCGAACGAACGCGATCGTGGGCGGAGTGGCCGAAGCGGGCGGCGGGGCCTTGCTCGCGGCCGGGCTCGCGACGCCGCTTGCGGCCACGGCGCTGACGGCCACGATGCTGACCGCGATCGAGCGCGTTCATCTCAACAAGGGCCCCTGGGCTGCGAACGGCGGGTACGAGTACAACGTCGTCCTGATCGCTGCCCTGCTCGCACTCGCCGAGTCGGGCCCGGGAGGGCTCTTACTCGAGGCGCGGCGGGGCGAGGAGGCGCTCGCCGCCACGGTGCCGTCGCCGTGCTCGCAGCCGGCGCGGCGGGCGCGCTCGCCGCGCACATCGCAGCCGAGCGCGCGCCGGCCCCGCAAGCTCCCGCCGGCTGAGTCCACGCTCAGCGGGTAGGCGCTGCGGGTAGCACGACCCGGGGCTCGCCGCCCGGCTCGAGGTGCGCATCGACATCGAGCTCGTTCTCGTCGAGTCGCGCGACCGGCGCCCCGAGCGCCTCGAGGAACGCGTCCGGAGGCTCCAGGAAGTTGACCGCGTCCGTTCGGTAGTGCATCGGCACACCAGCCGCGGCTGCAAGGCCCGCACGAGCTCCGCCGCCTGCTCGCCGCCCACCGTCGGGCCCCCGCCGGCCGGCACGAACAGCGACGTCCACCTCGCCGATCGCCTGCTGTTGCTCGGGCCGTAGGGCAGGCTGGCCGAGATCGCCGAGGTGGCAGATGCGCAGGCCGTCGAGCGTGAAGCGATAGATCGTGTTCGGGCCCGCGCTGCGTCCCCGCGGCAGCCGTCGTGCTCCGAGGCGATCCCGACCACCTCCCCGACCGGCGAGTCGAACGTGCCGGCCGTCGAGCGCAGCGATCGCCGGATCGCCGCCGACGGCCTCGACCGCGTTGTGGTCGAGGTGCTCGTGGGTGACGAGCAGCAGGTCGGCATCCAGCCCGTCGATCGGGGCGTAAGCGAAGACGAGCCCGCGCGCGGCAGTGAGCTCGCTCATGTCTCCGAAAGGATCGATCGCAACGCGCTTGGCGCCGGTGAAACAGAAAGGTGGACTGGCCGTACCAACGGATCTTCATGAGGCTCCCTCGAGGTCGTTCGACGGGTCGCGAAGCCGGCGACCCTGATAAAGTTGACGTTAACGTCAAGAGTAGATGGATCGGTCGGATCCAGCTCCACATCCGCGCCTCGGATCCGTGCCTCGGATCAGGCAGGGCGGAGCGTGGGGGACGGCCCGAACGGAGGGGGAAGCTCGAGGACGCTCGACTACAAGTGGGTCGCGCTCTCGAACACGACGCTCGGGATGCTCGTCGCGATGATCAACTCGTCGATCCTGCTGATCGCGCTGCCGGACATCTTCCGCGGCATCCACGTCGACCCGCTGCAGCCCGGGAACACGAGCTACCTGCTCTGGCTGATCCTCGGCTTCCTCGTCGTGATGGCGGTCCTGCTCGTCAGCCTCGGCCGGCTCGGCGACATCTACGGCCGCGTGCGGATGTTCAACCTCGGGTTCGCGGTCTTCACCGTCTTCTCGATCCTGCTCTCGGTCGACCTGGCTGCACGGCAGCGCCGGGGCGCTCTGGCTGATCGTGATGCGGCTCGGGCAGGGCGTAGGCGGAGCGCTCGTGTTCGCGAACTCGAGCGCGATCCTCACCGACGCGTTCCCGCCGAACGAGCGCGGGCTCGCGCTCGGCGTGAACAGCATCGCAATGGTCGTCGGCTCGTTCCTCGGCCTCGTCCTCGGCGGCCTCCTGGCGCCGGTCGCGTGGCGCCTCGTGTTCCTCGTCTCGGTCCCGGTCGGGCTGTTCGCGACCGTCTGGTCGTATCGAAGCCTGCGCGAGCTCGGCGTCCGCAAGGCCGCCCGGATCGACTGGTGGGGCAATGCGACCTTCGCGATCGGCCTCGTGGCGGTGATGGTCGGGATCACCTACGGCATCCAGCCCTACGGCGGCCACACGATGGGCTGGACGGCGCCGTTCGTGCCTGTCGATGCTGATCGGCGGGCTCGTGCTGCTCGCGGATCTTCTGCGTGATCGAGACTCGGGTCGACGAGCCGATGTTCCACCTCGACCTGTTCCGGATCCGCGCCTTCAGCGCCGGCAACCTCGCCGGCCTGCTCGCGGCGATGGGCCGCGGCGGGCTGCAGTTCATCCTCATCATCTGGCTCCAGGGGATCTGGCTGCCCGAGCACGGCTACGCGTTCTCGCAGACCCCGCTCTGGGCTGGGATCTACATGCTGCCCTTGATCGCGGGCCTGCTCCTCGCCGGGCCCGCCTCCGGCTATCTCTCCGACCGCTTCGGCGCCCGGCCCTTCGCGACCGGCGGGATGCTCATCGCCGCGCTCAGCTTCGGGCTCCTGATCGTGCTGCCGGTCAACTTCTCCTACGTCTGGTTCGCGCTCATCCTGCTGCTGAACGGGATCGGGATGGGGCTCTTCACCGCGCCGAACAGCGCCGGCGTGATGAACAGCCTGCCGCCGTCGCAGCGCGGCGCGGGCGCCGGGATGCTCGCCACGTTCACGAGCTCGGCCAGCGTGCTCTCGATCGGCGTCTTCTTCTCGCTGATGATCGTCGGGCTCTCGTCGGGGCTGCCCTCGACGCTGCAGAACGGCCTGCTTGCCCACGGTGTGCCGGCGCCGACGCGAGCCGGATCGCGCACCTGCCGCCGGTATCGACGCTCTTCGCCTCGTTTCTCGGCTACAACCCGGTCAAGACGCTCCTCGGCCCGCACGTCCTGCACTCGCTGCCCGCCGGCGACGCGCAGGCGCCTCACCGGCCGCGAGCTTCTTCCCGCACCTGATCTCCGGGCCGTTCCACACGGCGCTCGTCTACGCATTCGTCGTTCGCGATCGCCGCCTGCCTGATCGCGGCGTTCGCCTCGCTCCTGCGCGGCGGCAAGTATCACCACCAGGAGATCGTGCTCCCGCCGGCGGGATCGAGGGCCTGGCGCCGGTCGAGCCCAGGCGGTCGGCTCGGGGCTCATGCGGCGTCGCACGCGAGCTCAGCGCCTCCCGGAGAGCTCGTGACGACCGCGCCGGCCGCCGAGCGCAGCCTACAGGATCGGCGAGGTGGCCGAGCGCGTCGGGGTGACCACGCGGACGATCCGCTACTACGAGGAGCTCGGCCTGCTCGGGCCCGGAGCGGCCCGGAGCAAGGGGGCCCACAGGCTCTACACGGAGAGCGACGTCGACCGGCTCGCCGAGCTGATCAGGCTCCGCGACCTCCTCGGGCTCTCGCTCGAGGAGCTGACGGCGCTCGCGGAGACGGGCCAGGCGCGGGCAGCGCTCCGCGACCAGTGGGCCGAGACGACGAGCGACGGCGAGCGCGTGGCGATCATCAAGGCGGCGATCCCGATCCTCGAGCGGCAGCTCGGAGCTCGTCGAGCTCCCGCAGGCAGAAGCTCGACGAGTTCGCCAGCCGAGATCGTCGAGAAGCTCGAGTCGCTGCGAGCGAACCTGCTCGAGCTCGACGCTGACAAGCCCTCAGGCCGTCTCGATGCGGGTGGGCGATCTCGCGGGCGCCGCGCCGGTAGCCTGCGACGCATGGACACCGACCAGGCACGCGCACTGCTGCAGGCCGAGCGCGAGCGCATCGAGCACGCGCTGCACGGGCCCATCGAGCCGAGCCAGACCGACGAGCTGAGCAACGCCGACTCCGCCGATCTCGGTAGCGACGTGCTGACGAGCCGAGCTGGACGAGGGCCTCTCCGACGATCTCCGCGCCGAGCTCCAGGCGGTCGAGCGTGCCGAAGCCCGCCTCGCGGCGGGCACCTACGGCCTTTCGATCGAGAGCGGCGAGCCGATCCCGGACGAGCGCCTCGAGGTCCAGCCCGCGGCCGAACGAACGGCCGAGGAGCAGGCCCGCTACGAAGGCGAAGCTAGGCTCTAAGAGCTCATTGCAGAATGAAGTCTGGTGTCGCTCGGCCGCGCTGGGCGCCGCGAGGCTGCGTCCTCAATCGCCCCAATATCGCAAGGATATTGGGACTCCCTGCGTCCTTCCCTCGCGTCACCCATCGCGCCCGATCGACGAGCGTCATTCTGCAATACGCTCTAGAGCAGGGACCGGGCCGGTCAGGCCCGATCGAGCAGGACGACGGGGATCGTCCTCCCTTCCGCCTGTTCCTCGTACTCGGCGAAGTTCGGGAACGCCGCCTTCTGAGCCTCCCAGATCCGGGCCCGCTCCTCGCCCTCCGCGACCCGGGCCTTCACGGGATAGGTCTCCGTCGCGATCTCGATGCTCGCATCGGGATGCGCAACGAGGTTGTAGTACCAGTCCGGATTTGTCGGAGCCCCGCCTTTCGAGGCGAACACGGCGAGCGAGTCGCCGACGCGCTGGTAGGCGAGGGGATTGACCCGCTCGGTGCCGGTCTTCGCCCCGGTGTGGTGGAGCAGCAGAAGGTGCATGTTCTCGAAGATGCCGCCAACCTTGCCGTCGTTGGCCCTGAACTCGTCGATGATCTTTGCGTTCCAGTCGTTCGCGTCGTTCGACATCGCTCGCTCCTCGTGATCGAAGGGTTGAAGTGGAAGGTTGAGCAGTCAGGTTAATCGACGGCCACGATTCGGCGTCGCCTGAGCTGCACTCTCGCCCCCCTGCCGGAGCGCAGCCGCCGGCGCTACGCTCGGCAGCATGCTGGGGCAGAGAGCTCGTGACGATCGGCGGCGGCCGGCAAGACCTCTCGCTCTCTCACGAGGCTTCGCAGCCGGGCTGGCGGCGGCGGCGGCCGGCCTGGGAGCCGCCGCGGGCCTGGCATCGGCCCAGAGCCCGCTTCCTCACACTGCCACCGTCGAGCTTTCGTCGACGCGAGCCGGCGCCAGGCCGGTCGTGGTGACGGTCGAGCTCGGGTACGAGATGCAGTGCGGGTATCCGGGTCCCGGTCCAGTCGTGCTCGAGCTGCCGGCGAGCGAGCAGGTTCCGGCGAGGATCCCCCGTGCCTCGGTCCTGGTCGATGGGAAGGCCGCTCCGTCCCTGAGCGTCTCCGGCCACGCGGTGGCCGTGGGCCTCGCACCCCGGCCCCAGATCATGTGCGATGTGATCGGCCCCGGCCGGCTCACGATCGAGCTGACCCGCGCCGTCGGGCTCGGAAACCCATCCCGGCCGGGCAGCTACCTGCTCCGGGCCGCGCGCGGCGGCGTCAGCTTCTCGGCCCGGTTCGACGTCAGTTCCTAGCTTCGTAGAGGCAACAACAAGCTGAGCACGAGGTCGGGAAACGCCCTCGGCACCCACTCTGCGTCGTCCGCGGTCGTCCCGACGGCGGTGCTATCGGGGCTCCTGTTTTCTAACAGCGTGCGTCGCATCCGCCCACGCACCCGGCTCGCCTCCGCGATGGGGTGGGATCTTGTCAGAGCGTCTTAGCGCCCCTCGTCGATCGCCGCCGCGCGGGCGCGGGCAAGGAGCGTCCGCAGCTCCTCGAATCTCGCGGCCTCGAAGACATCGGCCAGGATCCGGGCCTCAGCCCGCCCGAGCTGGAGCGGCGCCGCGCTCTCCCCGCGCCGCAGGGCGCTGAGACGATCGAAGAGATGTCGGCCCCGGGCACTCCACGGGCGCGCAGTGACCACTCCTCGAGCGTCTGCACCGCGATCTCCGCCGTCAGCGCTCGTCGCGTGCGTCTGCCCCTCGAAGAGGATCTCGAACCCGCCGCTCACACAGCGAGCCTAAGAGCACCTGCGGACGAACCGCCGCCGGGCAGGACGCCCCGACGCCTTGCCGGAAGGGCCGCAGTCTGATCTGCTGTCGAGGTGACCCAGCACACCATCGTCGTACTCGCAGCGCTCGGCGTCGCTGCGCAGGTCCTCGCCGGGCTCGGGCTCGGACTCGGGGCGCTCGCGCTGGCCGGCCTGCGGGCGCCGCTCGAGGCGGTGCGCTCGGCGATCTGGGGGTACGAGCTCTGGGCGGCATTTGCTCGTCTCCTCGATCGCGACCGGCGGCAGCCTCTTCTTCTCGGAGATCGCGAACTTCGTCCCGTGCGAGCTCTGCTGGTACCAGCGGATCTGCATGTACCCGCTCTCGATCCTCACCCTGTTCGCGGCGATCCGCGGCGACTTCAAGTTCGCGCGCTACCTGATCGCTCTTCCCGGTGATCGGCGCGGGAGTCGCGATCTACCACATCCTGGTAGAAAACGGGGTCGTGGGTCAGAGCACGGCGTGCCTCGTCTCGGCCCCGGGCGGCTGCGCGGTGAAATGGATCGACAAGTTCGGGTACATGACGATTCCGGTGCTGGCGTTGACGGGGTTCGTGCTCCTGATCGAGCTCCTGGGCCTCGCGTCGGCTGCCGGGGACGCCGGCGCGGCTACCCTGGACTGAGATGCCAAGCGGCAAGTCCAGCAGGCAACGGCGAGACTCGACCGCCAACGTGCCGCCCCCCGTCCGCTCGAAAGGGGCCCGGGGCCGTCAGGCCTCGCCGCGCGTGCTCGCAGCGGTCGCAGGTGTCGTCGTCGCGATCGCGGTGATCGTCGTGGTCGCGGTGGAGCTCACGGGCGGTGGTCCTCGTCGACCTCGCTCAAGGGCGTGCCCGCAGTCGGCTCGATCGCCGAGGGACTGCCCGAGGCAGCCGACGTGAACACCCTCTTCAAGGGCATCCCGCAGAGCGCGACGACGCTCGGGCGGGCGGCCGGCGCCGGTGACGATGGTCGAGTTCATCGATCCCCAGTGCCCCTACTGCCAGCAGTTCGAGACCCAGGTGCTGCCGAGCCTGATCACGACGTACGTCCGGACCGGGAAGCTGAAGATCACGATGGAGCCGTGGGCCTTCATCGGCCCCGACTCGATTCGCGGGCAGGCCGCCGAGCTCGCCGCCGCCCGCCAGAACCGTGCCTTCAACTTCACCGAGCTGCTGTACGACAACCAGGGCGAGGAGAACACGGGCTGGCTGACCGATGCGATGATCGCGAGCATCGCGAGCAGCGTTCCGGGCCTCCAGGTGCACACGCTCCTGACCGCGCGCAGCTCGTCTGCGGTGAAGGCGGCGCAGAAGCAGGTGGACGCGCTCGCGACCACGGACAAGATCAGCGGCACCCCGACGCTCTTCGTCGGCAAGAGCGGCACGCGCGGCTCGGAGGTCAACGCTCAAGAGCCCGACCGACAAGCAGCTGTCGTCGCCGCGATCGCAGCGGCTGCGTCGCTAGGCCCGCGGCAAGCAGAATGGGGGCAATGGTGCGAGACCGCATGAACATGCTCCGCAATCCGCTGGCCTCGGTCAGGGAGATCCGGACCCACGGGGAGCGTGCGGTTCGGCTTGCGATCGCGCTCAAGATGCTCGAGCTCAGGGCAAGGCGATCCGCTCGGGATCGGCGCCGGGCTCGGCGTGGTCGCGCTGCTCGTCGCGCCGCTCCTCATCCTCTTCCTGCTTGCGGCGGCTGCCGCCGCGCTCGCGACGGTCGTGTCCGTCTGGCTCGCGATCCTCATCGTCGCCGGCATCCTGGCCGTGCTCGTCGGCGGGCTCTGCGCCGCTGCCGTGATCCTGGTCAAGGGAGCCCTGGAAGGTGGCGGAGCCTGCAAGAAGTGACGAGCGGACGGCGGAGCAGCTCCGCGCCGAGCTGGCGGCGGAGCGAGCGGCGCTCGCGGCCTCGGTCGCCGAAGTTCGGGACGAGCTCAAGCGCTCGGCGACCCTTGCAACCTCGGCGTCGTTCGCGCTCGGCGGCGTGACCTTCGTCGCGAAGCGGCTCTTCGCCCGCCGGCGCCGTTCCTGATCTCCGGCAGGTCGGCCCGACCGCCTGGGGGGGCGCCCGGAGCGCTGCCACGATCGGCGGGATGGAGGAAACCGGCGGGCTGCGCCCGGCCTCCGTCGAGCCGGTGCCCGGGCCCGCTGCCGCTCGCGACGAGTGGACAGGCTGGAAGCCGGTGATCGTGATCGTCGGGGTGCTCGGTGCGCTGCCGGTGCTCGTGCTTGCCCGGTCGCCTAATGCCTCGCGCGACATCGAGTGTGCTCCGAGCGTCCGGCCGCCGCCTCAGCCGCCGCTCAAGCGCACTCACCCGGTCCGCGCCGGCCAGATTCCCTGCTTCCCGGGTGAGAGGATCCCGTTCGGGTCGACGGCGTCCTTGATCGTCTCGACGAAGCGGCGGTAGGCATGGTCGCCGAAGCTGTACTGGTCGGCGGCGAGGTCCATGAAGTCGAGGTGAGCGCGGTACTCGCCGTACCCGAGCTTCCCGGCGTCGCTCGACGAGCAGCTTCGCCGTGTCGTAGGCGCGCCTGCTCTGCGCCTCGTCCTTCGTGTCGAAGATGACGAGCGTCACGTTGCAGAAGCTGCGTGCGTTCGTGGGGATGAGGACGGCCGCGTAGTCGAGCTTCGCCTTGCTGCTCGACGAGCCCGCGGATCAGGTCCCGGACCTCCATCGCATCCTTGCCGGTGAGCCGTGCAACCGGCGAGAAGCCGATATGCCCGCCCTCCTCGCCTCCGTACCAGCCGGTCATCTGGTTGATGTCCAGGTTGGGGACGCCCGCCTGGACACGGTCGAACGGATGCGCGAGGTCGTGCATCTCATCGGGCGTGTGCTTCTCGCCCCAGACCTCCGCGCCGGGAATCTGCTCGAACGCATCCTTCACCTTCCGGAACCGGTGGTCGACGACGTGCTCGTCGCCGTAGAGGGCGAACCGCATCGTCCAGCGTCCGATCTCGAGCTCGCGCGCCATGCGGTCGATCACGTCGTCCGGAATCGGCCCGTCACCCTGGTACCACGGCGCGCGGGTCGAGAGCACGGAGGCGTGCGCGATCGTATTCCAGATCTGCGGCACGTTCTCGATCGTCCGGTCGAGCATGAGCAGGCGCAGCGTGTCGACGACAGGGCCGAGGTCGTCCTCCTTCCAGACGCGCAGGCGCAGCGGCATGTAGCACTCGGGCTGCGGCATCAGCCAGAGCCCCATCTTCGTGACGATCCCGAAGTTCGACTGCGTGAAGAGCTGGTCGAGGCTCGGGCCGAGGCTGCGCTTGTAGACATGCCAGGAACGGTTGCCGGGCATCGCTCCCATGCCGGTGCGCATGCAGCTCGCCGTTTGCGAGCACCACCTCCAAGCCGCAGGCCGCCGCCATGTCCTGGGCGACAGGGAGATAGGTGATGCCGTTGTCGAGCGAGTTGCCGACGACGCTTCCCCAGCCGAGGTCTGTGACGGACACCATCAGCTTGTGGCCGCCCGCCCGGATCGCGTCGTAGAGGTCGAACCACTGCACGCCCGGCTCGACGACGGCATAGGCGCAGTCGGGATCGATCTCGAGGACGCGGTTCATGTTCGCGGAGGCTCACGATCACCGAGCCGCTCACGCGTGGCGCCGGCCCGCCGTAGCCGTTGTTCCGGCCCTGCCCGTGCGTCCAGAGCGGCACCCCGAATCTGTTCGCAGCCCGCACGACCTCCTGCACCTCCTCGACCGTCGTCGGCATCACCACAGCCGGCGCGAGGTAGTCGTCCCAGGTCGGGAAGGCGAACGGGTCACGAAACTCCCGCAGCGTCGAGGGGCCGGTATGCACCTTGTCGGCGCCGAGCGCCTCGGTGAAGGCGTCGAGCGCCGCTTCGAGCTGGGCGTCCGAGACGCCCGGCGGCAGCGGCCGCCTCACGGGATGCTGCACGTCGGTCATCACGTCACCTCCGGTGGGCGCGACAGGAAGGAAGGCGCATCTGACCATCCGCGCTCGTTCCCTGTCAAGCGCGGCGGGGACGGCTGAGGCGCATGGGCCACCCGTCGAACGCCGAGTTCCTGGCTGCGTTCATCTTTGGCGCCGTCGCGGGCGCGGCCGTCTTCCTGCACGCGGACCGCCACGGGAGCAAGCACGCGACCGCCTGGGCCTGCTTCGTCTTCTTCTGCCCGGGCTTGGCACTCCTCGCCTACCTCGTGCACGTGCGAGCGGCGAGGCGCGCAAAGCCCTGATGGCCTGCTAGCCCTGCAGGTCAGCTCTGCACGTCGGAGCCCGGGCCAGGTGTCCGTGAGGAGGTATCCCTGCGGGAACGGGTCGCTCGGGTCGACGACGAGCTGGGTGACCCCGGTGATCCAGGCGCTCCCCCGGATCGCCGGCACGATCGCCGGGCGATCGCCGACTGTGGTCTCCGAGACGATCCGGCCCTCGAACGTGGTGCCGAGCACCGAGGCATGGCTCATCCCGTCGCCGGTGCGCATCAGGCCGCGAGCGTGAAGCGTCGCCATCCGGGCGCTCAGGCCGGTGCCGGTCGGCGAGCGGTCGAGGCGGCCGGGCGCGATGACGACGGCATTCTTCGATACCTCGCCGAGGCCGCGCCAGGGCTCGGCGATCTGCACGATGCTGACGCCTGCGAGGGCGGGGTTCGCGGGGTGGACGCAGGGAAGCTGCTCGCGCGCCGCGAGCCTGATCGCCTCGCCGGCCCGGGAGAGGTCGGCTGCCTCCTCGGGCTCGAGGGCAAAGCCGAGGGCGCGCGCGTCGGCGATCGCGTACCACATGCCGCCGAACGCGACATCGACCGTGAGGGTGCCCATCCCTTCGACTTCGAGCGGCGCGTCGAGCTCGGCCGGGAAGCACGGGACGTTCGTCAGCTCGACGCTCTCGCACTTGCCGTTCGCGCAGCGCGCCGTGACCTGGATCAACGCCGGCGGGAGCTTCGAGCCGAAGCGTCGTCTCGGGCTCCTGCAGCTCGACCATCCCGGTCTCGAGGAGCACCGTCGTCACGCAGATCGCGTTCGAGCCCGACATCGCCGGATACTCGGTCGGCTCCATGATGATGAAGCCGGCGGCGCAATCGGGCCTCTGCGAGGGCACGATCAGGTTGGCGTGGGAGGCGACGCTCCCGCGCGGCTCGCGCAGCAGGAGACGGCGCAGGGAGTCGTCGGCGCGGAGCGCCTGCATCTGCTCGAAGACGGTCGCTACCCGGCGGCGGTAGCACGCCGCCGACGACGACGTTCCCGATCTCCCCGCCCGCGTGGCAGCCGACCACGGTGAGCATTCGGCGCCCAGGCATCAGCGAACCATACGCGGCGCTCGCACGGCCTCCTCGCGCCGGCACCGCTGGCTTCGAGCGCACCCGAGCCGCGCCGCCGGCAGCAGGGTCAAACGAGGACAAAAAGAGTAGATTTACTCAGACTTAGCAGCGATCGCCAAAACCGTCTAAGATCCCCCGGTCACGTCGTCCCACTGGGAGAAGGTCCCGTTCGTAGCAGACGGCTAGCGATCGTTCTGGTGGTAGTCGCCGGTGGGGCATTGGTGGCGTTGCTCGCCACGGGCGTCCTCTCCCGCAGCACCGGGGGCTCGGGGAAGCAGATACCGACGACGGCGCCGACGATCACCGCGACGGCTCCGACCGCTTCGCCTTCGTCAACCGGAGGAGCTGCAGAGGCGACCGCCTTCGGCCCCGGAGACTGGGGGATGTACGGCAACTCGCCGGAGGAGACACGGCATTCGCCGCTGACGCTGATCACCAAGCAGAACGTGAACGAGCTCGGCCGGGTCGCGACGATCGATTTCAGGCAGATCGACCCCACCGTTCCGAAGGGCCAGCAGAGCTTCCCCATCGTCGTGAACGGCGTCATCTATGTCACGACCTCGGACGACTACGTGTTCGCGATCCAGGGCGGGACCGGGAAGGAGCTCTGGGAGTGGAAGCCGAGCAACACCGGCGTCTTCGCCAACTACGGGGTCAACGCGAATCGCGGCGTCGCCTACTGCGACGGCAAGGTGTTCCTGTTGACGCTCGACATGCAGATCGTCTCGCTCGACGCCTCTACGGGCAAGCTCGTCAAGGAGGTCCCGATCTCGGACGCGGTTCCCGGCGCGAGCGCCCAGTACAGCTACTCGGAGACCCAGGCACCGATCTGCTGGGACAACACGCTCGTGATCGGGGCGTCCGGCTCCGACTACGGCGTACGCGGCTTTGTCATGGCCTACACCACGAATCTCACCGCGGCCTGGTCGAGCCCCTACTGGATCATTCCGCCCGACTCGACCGAATGGCGGTCGTTCGGCGTCTATACGGGCGGCGGAACGAACTGGAACCCCGCGACGATCGACCCGACGACGAACACGCTCTACATCACGACGTCGAATCCGTCGCCGATCTTCGACCCGCAGGTTCGCCCGGGGCCCGATCCCCGAACCGACTCGCTGATCGCGCTCGATCTCTCGAACGGCCGCCAGAAATGGTGGCAGCAGCAGATTCCAGGCGACCAGTGGGGCTATAGCACCTCGCAGCCGGCGCTCGTCTACACGATCAAGATCGAGGGGCGGGAGCGACGCGTCATCTCCGTGGCGACGAAGGAGGGCACCTGGTGGATGTACGACGCCCGGACCGGCGCGCCGATCTACCAGCACGTCAAGCTCCTGAACGAGCTCGAGCACCCGGCGCTCGTGCCGGGAAAGGCAGTGACCGTGTATCCCTCCTCGCTCGGCGGTCTCAACTACTCGCCCTCCTCGTTCGACCCGACGACGGGCTACGTCATCAACAGCCAGGCCGAGACGTCGGTCGTGCTGCAGGAAAAGGCGGATCCGACCGAGGTCAACAAGTACAAGATTCGCGGTGACGTCGACAACGGGCTCGCGGCCGGCAGCACGTTCGGCTACACGCCGAAGGACTGGCACGACTACGGGAGCGTCACCGCCGTGAACGCCGCCCGCGGCAAGGTCGTCTGGAAGGAGGTCGTCCCCGAGCCCGGTCGCGGCGGAGTGACGACCACCAGCTCGGGCCTTGCGTTCGTCGGCGGCGGTGACGGCATACTGCGGGCGTACGACACCTACACGGGCAATCTGCTCTGGAGCTTCCAGACGGGATTCCAGATCGCATCCGGCGCGTCGATCTACGAGGCGGGCGGCAAGGAGTACGTCGCGATCACGGTCGGCGGCACCCCCACCTCGTCGTACGGCGGAACGGCTTCGGAGCTGGAGATCTTCGCGCTGAACGGCGACACCAAGCAGTCGGTCGGGCCGGCGCTCCGCCCGCAAGGAGCCGGGCCGGGCGTCCTCCGCGCTCCCACCGAGTTCTTCGCGGCCGGGGCGCAGCCCCACACCGTCGACCTGCAGCTCGTCGCTTCCCAGGGCGCACCCTCGTGCAGGCCGACGCTCGATGGGACCTCTCGCGGCACGACCACCGTCCGGGTGCCCCAGGGCTGGAAGGTGTATGTCACCTTCTCGAATCAGAGCGGCAGCTGCCGCGACGGGATTGCCGTCGTCGGGAGCCCGACAGGGACGAAGCCGGTGTTCGGCGGGGCCGAGACGAACTCGGCGGGAGTCGCGGCCGGCGGGGTCGGCTACTTCGAGTTCACGGCCTCGAGCCAGGGCAGCTACGACATCGCCTCGACGATGCACGGAAAGTCGGCGGCCGGTGAGTGGGTGCACTTCGACGTCGTCGACTCGGGCCAGCCTCCCGAGCTGGCACTGCCCTCACAGACGTTTGCCATCGTCGCGAAGGCAGGGCCCGGTGGGTAGCCGCCGGACGCGCACAGCCCAGGTGCTCGTCCTCGCTGTGGTCGTCTGGGCCGCATCGTCGCTGCCGGCGGCGAGCGCCGGCGGCAACGCTCTCGAGGGAGCCAGGATCGTCACGCCGCCTACCTACACGGTCGGCCGCTGGAATGCCGACACCGACAACCTGGTGCCGGTGACGGGAACGGTGGAGCTCGGCGGCAAGCCGGTCTCCGGGGTGCGCGTGCGCGTCGACCAGTTCGACATCCCCACCCCCACGAACGCGAAGGGACAGTTCGTCTACCTCCTCGATCACACCCTGCTCGGCAGCCACGTCGCGACGGTCACCGACGCGACGGGCGGCAAGCTTGCCGGAAAGCCGCTCACGAGCGCCCAACAGGCGTCGCTGGCAAAGGCCAGCGGCCTGATCGACGTGGCCTACGCGGTCCACGGGCTCAAGGTGTCCCGCAACGCTCAGGGCGACCCGGTGCTGTCCGGGCAGCTGGCCGACCAGACCGGCGGCCCGCCGCCGGTCGTCGGGCTCCTCACCTACCAGCTCACGGGGACGGTCGTCGACGCGAACGGCAAGCCGGTCGCCGGCGCCCAGGTCAGCACCCGGACGCTCGATCGCGACTACTGGACCGTCTCGACCCTGACCGACTCGCAGGGGAGATACAGCTCGCTCTTCACCGCCTCGGCCGAGGCCCCGGGGAATCCCGTCCCGTTCACCGTGCGGGTCTCGATCGGCGATGTCGTCTACCAGTTCCTCTCCCAGGAGTTCGTGTATTTCAAGCGGCTCGAGAGCGCAACGCTCGACATCCAGCTGCCGCCCGACGGTTACGCGATGGCGATCCCGCGCCCGAAGTCGTACGCGGGCGCCGTCTACTCGGGCACTCTCGTCGGTGTCTCGGGGAAGAACGGCGCGCCGGTCCGACCCGTCGCCGAGACCTGGCCCGATCGGTCGGGGCGCTTCACGATCACGTTGCCGAAGGGAGTTGCAGGCCAGGCGGTCTCGCTCTGGGAGGCAAAGCTGACGCTGTTCTCGCAGAAGCCCGCAGCGCCGGGGCAGCCGGCCGATCTCTCCTCGTGGTCGGGCTCGCTGCCGAGCAACTCGCCGCAGAATCTCGCGACGGTCAAGCTGAGTTCCTAAAGAGCTCGTCTCTAAACAAGCAAGCTCAGCTACCGCCGGCCCCTTCGCTCAGCCGGCTCACGAGCTCCACCAGGAGCCTGACGCCTGCGCCGCTCGCCCCGCGAGCGATGTAGTCGCGATCCTCGTCGAGAAACGCGGTCGAGTGGATATCGAGGTGAGCCCACGGCACCCCGTCCACGAATCGCTCGAGGAATGAGGCCGCGATGATCGGGTACCCGAAGCTGCGCCCCGAGGTGTTCCGGATGTCCGCGACCTGCGAGTCGAGGAGCCTCGCGTAGCGGCGATGAAGCGGCCACGGCCACGCATAGTCCCCGGCGGCATTGCCCGCCTCGACGATCAGGGAGCGCCACTCGTCGTCGTTCGCAAAGACGCCCGTGTACATGTCCCCGAGCGCCCCTCGCATGGCGCCGGTCAGGGTTGCGACATCGACGAGCCGCCGTGCCCCTTGCCGCCGGGCATACCAGAGCCCGTCGGCCAGGATGATCCGGCCTTCGGCGTCGGGGTTCGTCACCTCGACCGTCAGCCCGGCCGCGGTTCGCACGATGTCGCCGGGCCGGAACGCCGCCGCGTCGATCATGTTCTCGGCCGCCGGGAGGACGGCGAGCACGCTCAGCGGCAGCTCGAGCTCGGCGATCGCGCCGATCGTGGCGAGCACCGCTGCGCCGCCGCCCATGTCGGCTTTCTGCTTGACGATGTCGGCCTGGCTCTTGAGGAAATAGCCACCAGAGTCGAATGTAACAGTCTTTCCGACCAGACCGAGTGCCGGCTCCCCGGCTCCATAGCGAAGCACGATCAGCCGGGGCTCGTTGGCTCCGCCGCGGCCGACGGTGGCGAGCCCCCCGAGCCCTTCGCGGTCGATCCCGGCCGCGTCCAGAACCTCGACGGCCACACCGAGCGGCGCCAGCAGGCGAGCGGCCGCCTCGGCCACCCCGACAGGTGTGACCTCGTTGGGCGGCCCGTCGACGAGCTCACGGGCCTCATTCGTCCAGCGGGCGACGACCTCGGCCCGCCGTGCCGTCTCCTCCAGGCCCGACGGCACCCCGGCAACGACGAAGGTCTCGACGCGCGGAGGCCGCTCGCCGGTCTTCAAGCGTCCGGGGTCGTATGACCCCATCACGGCGCCCTCGACGACAGCCTTGACCTGCAGGTCGGGGGGGAGGTCGAGGGTCTCGTCGAAGGCCCACGCCACGCGACGCCCGAGCGCGTTCCCGATCCGTACGACGGCTGCGGCAGCGGTACGCAGGCCGTCCTCGTCGCGCTCACCGTCCCGGCCGACGCCCACGAGCACGATGCGTGCCGCCCGTAGGTCTTCGCCGGGCGCGACATGGAGGAGTGTCGTTCTGCCGGGATCGGGCCTCGCCTCGCCGGTCACGGTGGCGAGCCGGCCCCGGGCTCGCGCGTCGAGACGAGCGATCGCCGGCGAGGGCCGGCCTGCGTACGCGACCGCGAGGAGGTCGGTTTCCACGGACTCGGGAGCGGCGCTCGAGACCTCGATCTTCACGAAATTCCCTCCTTTTGCGGCCAAATTACGCCGGACGGCCCAACGGTAAATATCCTTGAAAATCTGCTTCTTTCGTGTAATACTTGCATTTCTGGCGCAAGCCTTCTAGAGTTCGTGTCGCAGTACGTTCCCTCCAATGCAAGGAGGATTACAATGAAGTGGATCACGCCTGAGTTCGAGGTCATCGAGCTCTCGTCAGAAGTCACCTGCTATCGGTATCACCGGTAGGAGTTAGGTGATTCGCGGAGCCCTCGGGCGAGAGTCTGTCCAGGGCTCCGCATCTTCACCTTCCCTCGAGCTCACGAGCAGCACGTCGCGGTGATCGTCCGGATTCTGGGGTCTGCCGCAGGTGGGGGCTCGCCTCAATGGAACTGCCACTGCCGAGTCTGCGTCGAGGTGCGAAGCGGTAACGAGCATTCGCTTCCGCGGACGCAATCGTCGCTCGCGTTCCGGTCCGAGGACGGCCCGTGGTACCTCGTCAACGCGTCGCCCGATCTTCGGCAGCAGCTGAGCGAGCTTCCGCAGCTGCCGGTCGACGGGCTGCGGGCGACCCCGTTTGCCGGCGTCCTGCTGACGGACGCCGAGATCGATCACACCGCCGGCCTCCTGCTCATGCGCGAGTCGAGCGTTCCGCTCCACATCTATTCGAGCGAGGCCGTGCGCGATGCCCTCACAGACGGTTACCCGATCTTGCGCATGCTCGAGCGCTATTGCGGCATCCGCTGGACGCGCCTCGACCCGGGCGACCAGGTGCTGCTGGAAGGCGACATCGAGGTCGAGTCGTTCGCGACCGGAGGCGATCCGCCTCTCTACGTCGAGCGCGACACCCCGGACCTCGTCTCGTCGGGGCTGACGATCCGCGATCGCTCGACGGGCGGGGTGCTCACGTATGCCCCGGCGCTCGAGGCAATCGACCAGGCCGTCACCGACCGGTTCGACCGGAGCGACTGCGTCGCCGTCGACGGGACCTTCTGGACGGATGACGAGCTCGTCGCCCTCGGGCTCGCCGAGCGAAACGCCCTCGCGATGGGCCACATGCCGCTCTCGGGCCCCGACGGGAGCCTGGAGCAGCTCCAGAGCCTCGCCGCGAGAACGATCCTCGTGCACGTCAACAATACGAACCCGATCTTGCTCGACGACTCCGCCGAGCGCTCACTCGTCTCCGCACGCGGAATCGACGTTGCGAGCGACGGCATGGAGATCACGCTGTGAGCGCCACGGTCGAGCTCGCCTACGACCAGGCGCCGTGGACACGCGACGACTTCGTCGCTGCGCTACAGGCACAGGGGGGCCGGTACCACAACCTCCATCCGTTCCATCGGCGGATGAACGCCGGAGAGCTTTCCCGGGAGGAGCTCCAGCGCTGGGTGGCCAATCGCTACTACTACCAGGTCTGCATCCCGTTGAAGGACGCCGCGATCCTTTCGAACTGCCCGGAGCGCGACGTCCGCCGGGAGTGGATCCAGCGGATCCTCGACCACGACGGCGACAGCCCCACCGGTGGCGGCGGCATCGAGTCGTGGCTTCGTCTCGGTGAGGCGCTCGGCGTCGAGCGAGACGAGATGAGGAGCGAGCGTCTCGTCCTGCCCGGTGTTCGCTACGCGGTCGATGCCTACGTCTACTTCTGCCGGACGAAGCCCTGGATCGAGGCCGTTGCGGCGTCGCTCACCGAGCTGTTCGGGCCGGCGGCGATCAAGGTGCGCCTCGAGGGGATGGAGGCTCACTATCCGTGGATCGACCCGGCCGGCCTCGAGTACTTCCGGGCCAGGCTCCATCAGGCACCGCGCGACGCGCAATACGCGCTCGACCTGGTCGTGGAGCGCAGCCGCAGCCGGGTCGAGCAGCAGCGGGCCGTCGAGGCGCTGATCTTCAAGTGCGATCTCCTCTGGGCGCAGCTCGAGGCGATCGATCGTGGCGACACCCGGCCGGGGGTGGGCACGTGACCGAGTCGCTCGCCCTCAACGTTCCCCGGCTGCCGAACGGCTTCAGGCTCCACTGGGATCGGGTTCGAGAGCGCCACGTCCTGCTCTTCCCGGAGGGCGCCCTCGGCCTCAACGAGACCGCCGTGCTCGTGCTCGAGCTGTGCGACGGTGAGCGGACGATCGAGGCGATCGCCGACGAGTTGAGTGCCAGGTTCGATGGTGCCGACGTTCACGAGGACGTCGAGAAGCTCCTGCTCTCGCTTGCAAACAGAGGGATGGTGATCGATGCAAGCTCCTAACCCGCTCCTGCTGATCGCGGAGCTCTCCTACAAGTGCCCGTTGCATTGCCCGTACTGCTCGAACCCGCTGGCGATCGGGGACGCCCGCTAC
>CAWEVP010000016.1:0-73369 GCA_963812555.1 uncultured Actinomycetota bacterium
CACCAGATTGCTAGCGTCGGAGCGCCGTTCCGTTCGCGGAGGTCCCTGCCCTGCTCGCGCGAAAGGACGTGCTCGTCGACAACATGCGCGAGGGGGCGCTCGACAAGGTCGTCTACGAGGCCGCCGCGACCGGCATGCCGGTGCTGGCGTCGAACTCCGGCTTCGACGACATCTTGCCGCCCGAGCTCCGGTTCGACCGGGCCGACCCCGCCCAGCTCGCCGCTAAGCTGCGCAGCCTCCAGGGCATCGATCGAAACGCGCTCGGCCGGGAGCTGCGCGCACGGGTCGAGGAGCGCCACTCGGTCACCCACTGGGCGCGGGCACTGCTCGAGGCGCGCCGGAGGCGCTCAGCCGCTGCGGCTCTGCTGCCGGCGCGGCGCCGCTCGAGCTCGGTCAAGGCCCGGTCGAGCGCGGCCGCGGCTAGCAGTGCGAGCACGAAGTCCCACGGCGACGCGGTAGCGAGTCGTCCCGGCGAAGACCCAGGCCGCCACCGTCTCGTAGGCGACGAAGATCAGCGCGAGCGCGCGGAACGCGGCCGGCACGAAGAAGAGGCCGATGAGCCGAGCAGGTAGAGCGGGACGTGTAGAGCGGCTCGACCCAGGCGCGCAACGAGTCGACGCCGCTTTCCTGCGCGCCCTCGATCCCGACGCGCGGGTCCCAGAGCATCTCGGTGGCCTGGCCTGCAGCTTCGCCTTCGCGCCGGGGTGGTGCTCCCAGAACTGGGCCACGAGGTGCTCGTAGGCGCCCTCCTCGGCGCACTCGTTCACGTTCAGCACTTCCCGTAGCTCTGGTAGCGTTACCGGCCTCCTGCGCCGTCAGCCATTTCAGGCGGACGCTGGCCGTTCGCCGCTGGGGGATGTCGGGCACCTGGTCGAGCCAGAGCCCGTCGGCGAGCGTCGAGTAGGTGTTGAGGTTGTTCGCCTTCCAGAGCGCGCGGGCGTCGGTCGTGATCGCCCAGCATCCGAGCTCGACCTTGTTGCGGACGACCCACGGCGACATCGCCACCCCGGCGAGCACCGGCACGATCGCAGCGATCGCCCAGCCGGCGTTCCGCCAGAGCAGGAAGACAGCGAGCACGAACGGGAGGAGCACGAGCCGCGTGTTCGAGAGGATCGCGACGCCCGAGACGATTCCGAGCGCCGCGCCGATCAGGAGGGAGCGGCGGTGAGGCGATCAGGAGCGCAAGCCGAAGACGGCCGCGCCGAGCAGCTGGTCGAGGATCTCGCGGTTGCCGTGGATGTCGTGCCAGACGAGGTAGGGCTGCAGGGTCGCGATCACGGCTGCCAGCAGGCCGATTCGCTTCGAGAGGAAGCGCCGCCCGATCTCGAAGACGGCGATCGACGTCCCGACCGCGACGAGGATCTGGACGACGCCGATCGACCACCAGTGGAAGCCCGCGATCCAGATGACGACGATCAGGAACCAGCCGTAGAGCGGCTGGGTGTAGGCAGACGGGATGCCCCGGGACGTAGCCGAACGTTCCCGTCTTCAGATACATCTGTGCGAGCAGGACGGACTTCTCGAAGTTCGTGAGCACGGCCGCGCGCTCGTGAACGAGCACGACCAGCCGGGGAAGCGCGCAGACGGCGACGACCACCGCGTAGGTGCGCCGGCGCTCCTTGCGAGGAGCCAGGTCACGCGACGGTGTTCGGCGCCGGCCTGTTTCCGTCTGCGCCAGCCCGGTCGGCAGCGCCGTGTACGATCGCCGCGTTCATGCCCTCGACCCGCCAAGTCGGGCGAGTCGCTGACGAGGAGTTCGCAAGCTCACGCACCATGCCCGGCAATCAAGGCTACGCGGTCGTGTCCTGTCACGTCGAGAGACCGCTCGACGACGAGGTCTGGCGCCGCTACTCGGCGCTCCTGCGGCCGCGGCCGGGCGGGTTCGAGATCGCCTCGCTGATGCGCCCACCCGCCGAGGGTGAAGCCGGCACCGCTTCGTCGAGCGGGCGCGGGAGGCCGCCGCGCTCGGCCCGTACGGGCACCACATCCACTGGACGTCGCCGACGCACGCCCGGCCGACGGCCGGCACGGCCGCCGACGCCGTCCGGCGCGAGGGAGCCTGGCTGCGCGAGCAGGGGCTCGAGCCGCGCCTCTTCTGCGGCGGCGGGTGGTACATCGACGCGGAGGTGATGGAAGCCGTCGCCGACCTCGGCTACAGCGACTGCACCGCGACCGCCTGGCGCCCGGCCTACCTGCGCCGTGGGCTCGCCGCGCGCCGCGCTCGCCCAACCGGCGTGGGTGCGGCTCGACGACGGCCGACGCGTTCTCGAGCTCCCGACCACGCATTCGCTCGGCGCCGCCGCCCGCGTCGCTCGCGCGGCCGCGCTGCCTCGCGGTCGTGCACGTCCACTTCCACGATTACGAGCTCCTGGACGGGAAGCGCGCGACTGGCCCTCGGCGCGACGCTGGCCGCGCTTGCCCGGAGGCGTCAGCCGGCCCGGCTCGACCGGCTCGAAAGCGACGAGGAGGTGACGTGGAGCGAGGTATGCGCGGGCTGATCGCGGCCGTGGCCCTCCTGGCGATCGCCGGCTGCGGAGCGTCCAGTCCCAACCGCGGCCTCGCGATCGAGATCGACCGCAGCCATTTCCAGATCTCGATCCTGCGCGACGGAAAGCCTGTCTTGAGCCGAGGACGCGGGCGCGCGGCTCCGCTACCAGCTCGCCGGCTCCGGCGACCAGTACTCGTTGACCAAGGTCGTCTCGTCGCACGGCGACACCTACGAGGTGGCGACCAACGAGCCGGGAAGGACGGCGACCGTGACGGTCACGCCGCGCGCCGACGGCGCGCGGGTCGTGCTCGAGCTGCATCCCCGCGCCGGCGTGCAGCAGGTCTACGACGCGTTCTCGGCCGGCCCGGGCGAGCACTTCCTCGGCGGCGGCGAGCAAAGCAACGGGCCCGACCTTCGCGGAGAGATACTCGCGGTCAAGGTCGGCGCGACCTGCTCGTACGCGCCCGTGCCGTTCTTCGCGAGCTCGGCGGGCTGGGGCGTCCGCCTGGCATCGCAGAACGTTGCCGGGCTGGCGTTCCCCGGCTCGCCGGGCGGCTCCGGCTGCCAAGCCGGCACCGGCGACCCGGCCTGTGGCGTTCCCGCCGCTGACCGACCGCGCCGAGGTCTGCGTCGAGGGCGCCTCACTCGACGAGGACCTGTACGTCGGCTCGTTTGCCCGGACACTCGCCGACTACGAGGCCGATACCGGCGCTACCGCCGTGCCCCCGGCGTCGCTCCTCGAGCTGATCAAGTGGCGCGACGTCGTCACCGGGCCTGCCCAGGTGCTCGAGGACGTGACCCGGCTCCAGGGCGCAGGCATCCCGCTCGGCTGGGTCGAGCTGGACAACCCGTGGGAGCCCTGCAACGGCCTCCTGACCTTCGACACCTCGAGGATCCCCGATCCGAAGCAGCTGATCGCGCGAGGTTCACGCGCGCGGCGTCCGCTTCATGCTCTGGGTCTCGCCGCGGGAGACCTGCGCGAACGGCTACGAGCCCGGGAGCCTGCTGGGGCCGGCCGGCCATCAGATCCTCGATCTGCGCAAGACCGGCGCCGTGTCCGAGTTCGAGGCCCGGCTGCGCCGCCTCGTCGCGCTCGGCGTCGACGGGTTCAAGGCCGACCGGGGCGACGAGAACGACCTCCAGACCGTCGCGCCCGCGCTCAACGACGAGTATCCGCTGCTCTACGCGAAGGCGGTGATGAATGCGCTCCCGCCGGATGGGGTGGCGATCTTCCGGGCCGCGGCACGTAGGGTCGCAGGCGGTCGTCTCCGGTCTCTGGGCCGGCGACCAGCCCCAGGAGTTCGTGGGCCTCCAGCGGGCAGTCGTCGACGCGCAGACCGCCGCCATGAGCGGATTTTCCACGTGGGGCTCCGACGTCGGCGGGTACGACGCCCCGCCCGAACGACACGCCCGAGCTCTTCGTGCGCTGGGCAGAGCTCGGCGGCGATCTCGCCGATCATGGAGGTCGGCGGCGAAGGGCCGAACTCGACTCCGTGGACGCTCGGCGCCGAGGCGATGCAGGGGCTGAAAGCGGCTGCGATCCTCCACTACGAGCTCTTTCCCTACCTCTACGGGCTCTTGCAGCGGCACCAGCCCGTGCTTGCGGCCGCTCGGGTTCGACTATCCGGGCGACCCGCGCGCCTGGACCTCGGCGTACGAGCTCCTCGTCGGGCCCGACCTGCTCGCGGCGCCCGTGACCGGCCCGGGAACGACGCCGAGCGTCTACCTGCCGCCCGGCTCCTGGGTCGACCTCTTCACCGGGAAGACCGTGCTCGGCGGCGGGGCTCCGCTTCACCCGACAGACACCGCTCCTGCAGCTCCCGCTGTACGCCCGCGCCGGCTCGGTGATTCCGTTCGACCTCCGGACCGCCACCGGCTCGTGGTGGGGAGTGAACGAGCTGACCCATCCCGGCCGGGCCGGATTCCTCGCCACGAACGACAGCGCGATCTCGACTGAGCGGGCAGCCGCACGAGGTGCAGCTGTTCGTCCCGGCCGCCAAGCGGCCTGCGCGTGTGGAGCTCGGCGGGCAGGCCGCTCGCGCTGGCGCTGGAACGCAGGACCGCTCCCCGGAGTCGTCATTCACCTGCACGGTCCGGCGATCCGAGGCAGGATCACGCTCCAGACCTCGTAGAATTCACGCGATGGCCCTGCCTGCCGAGAAGCTTCCGCCCGTCGAGGACGTCCGCTCCGGCCGGCCCTACCTTCTGCGCCGGAGACCCGCTCGAGATCCTCGCGCGGCGGATCGTGAGCATCGCGGCGCTCGTCGTCGATCGACCTCTCGGGGCTCGACGATCGGCCTCTACGCCGCGATCGCGATTCGCTCGCTCGTCCGCGACCCCAAGCCGATCCTCTGGAACCTGCTCTGGGACCAGGAGAGCAACTGGCTTGCCGTTCCTCGCCCTGCTCCTGCTGCTCGTCTTCTGGCGCAACCGGCTCTACGGCCCGCGAGAGCTGCGCGAGGGCGCGGGGCGGATCGTCGCCTCGGTCGTGCTCGTCGCGGCGCTCGCGCTCGCCTTCGCGATCGGCACGAGCCAGCACTTCACGACCTTCGGGCTCTACCTCGTCGGCGCGGTGACCGTCGCGATCACTGATCAGCCTCCTGCGCGGGAGCTACGAGATCGTCACCGGCACCGTGATGCGCTCGCTCGGCGTCAGGCGCCGCGTCCTGCTCGTCGGCAGCGCCGAGCAGGTCGACGCACCTGCGGGCCACGCTCGGGGCCGGCCGCAGCGGCATCGACTACGACTTCGCCGGCTACGTCGCGCTCGGCCGCGGCGGCTGCAGGCCTCGCTGCGCGACGACGCAGCTCGACGAGCTGATCGTCGCCGACGGCGGGCTCGCGGAGGCCGAGCTGCTCGAGGTCGTCGAGGCCGCGCACCGCCGCGGGGTCAAGGTGCGGGTCGCCCCGCGCACGACCGAGCTCCTGGTCGAGCGGGGCGAGTACGTGCCGGGCCACGGCGTGCCGCTCTTCGAGCTGCGCCCGCCGGTCCTCGCCGGCACCGACTGGGTCGTCAAGCGCGTCTTCGACGTCGCCGTCTCGCTGATCGTGATCGTGGTCGGCGCCCCGATCTGGCTCGTGATCGCGCGCCGTCGATCGCGCTCAGCTCGCGCGGCGGCGGTCTTCTACGCCGACGAGCGGATCGGGCTCGGCGAGCGCCGTTCCGGATGCTCAAGTTCCGGACGATGGTCGTCGGCGCCGCCGGGCGCCAGGCCGCACTCGAGCCGGTCAACGAGGCGACGGGCGCGCTCTTCAAGATCCGCGACGACCCGCGGGTCACGAAGGTCGGCCGCGTCCTGCGGCGCTTCTCGATCGACGAGATCCCGAACGTGATCAACGTGCTGCGGGGCGAGATGTCGCTCGTCGGGCCCGCGGCCGCTGCCGCTCCGCGACTACCGCCGGCTCGAGCCGTGGCACCGCCGCCGCTCGAACGTGCTCCCGGGCATGACGGGCCTCTGGCAGATCGCCGGCAGGAGCGACCTCACCTTCGACGACCTCGTGCGGCTCGACTTCTACTACCTCGAGAACTGGTCGCTCTGGCTCGACATCACGATCCTCGTGAAGACGATCCCGGCGGTTGCGGCCAAGCGCGGCGCCTACTGATCGCCGCCGGCTGACTGCAGTACCTCGAATGGGGTATACGAAGCGGGCCTCACAGCCGTTTCACCGCTGTTTCTAACCGTTCCTTCATCGTTGCTCGCAACACTCGGGCGGTGGAGACGACGCTCTTCGCCGAAGTGCCCGCACCGGGCGGCATGCTTCGAGCCCGAGCCGCCCTGTCGTTCGGGTCGGCCTCGCCGCCTGGCTCGTGTGGCTCTTCCTGGGCGCAAACGCGATCGTGATCGTCTGGCTCTGGTACCACGGCGGCAACGTCAACGGGGTGCACTCGACCGGCGAGCTCCTCACGAGCATCGCCCGGATCACCGGGCCTGCTCGGCGCCTATCTCGCCCTCGTCCAGGTGCTGCTGCTCTCGAGGCTCCCCGCGATCGAGCGGCAGGTCGGCTTCGACCGCCTCACCGTCTGGCACCGCTGGAACGGGCATGCCTGCCTCTACCTGATCCTCGCGCACGTCTTCTTCTCGATCTGGGGCTACGCCGACACCGATCGGATCTCAGCTGGGCGAAGGAGATCTCGACCATGATCTGGGGCGGCTTCTACCCGGGGATGATCGTCGCGACGATCGGCACGCGCTCTGTTCGTCGCTCGTCGTCCTGAGCTCGATCGTCATCGTGCGGCGCCGGCTCGACTACCGCGCCTGGTACGCCGTGCACATCAGCGCCTACGCGGCGATCGGGCTCGGCTGGTTCCATCAGATCCCGACCGGCAACGAGCTCGTCCTCGACACGGACGGCCGCCGACTACTGGACGAGCCTCTATCTCGCGACGCTCGCGCTGCTGCTCTGGTTCCGGCTCGGCGATCCCGGCCGTGAACGCGCTCCGCTTCCGGCTCCGCGTCGCCGAGGTGGTCGACGAAGGGCCCGGGAGTCGTCTCGCTGCGGATCACCGGCCGGAGCCTCGAGCGCCTGCACGCCCGTGCGGGCCAGTTCTTCCTCTGGCGCTTCCTCTCGCGCCGCGGCTGGTGGGAGGCGCATCCCTTCTCGCTCTCGGAGGCGCCCGACGGCGCGCTCGCTCCGGATCACGGTCAAGGGCCTCGGCGACTTCACCGGCCGGATGACGGAGATCCGCCCGGGCACGCGCGTGGTCGCCGAGGGCCCGCTCGGCGTCTTCACCTCCGCGCTCCGCCGCAGGCGAGAAGGCGCTGCTCGTGGCGGGCGGGATCGGGATCACGCCGATCAGGGCGCTCGTCGAGGAGATGGCGGGGGACGTCGTCGTCGTCTACCGCGTGCTGCGAGCCGACGACGCGGTGCTCTACGACGAGCTCGAGCGGCTTGCCGACCGCGCGCGGGTTCCGTCTCGAGCTCGTCGCCGGCGACCACGAGACCGAGGAGGGCACGCGCCCTGCTCACGCCGCCGCATCTGCTCGAGCTCGTCCCCGACGCGGCCGAGCGCGAGGTGTACGTCTGCGGCCCGCCCGCGATGGCGACCGCGCTCGAGCAGAGCGTGCGGGCCGTGGGCGTCCCCCGCCGGTTCGTCCACGTCGAGAAGTTCGCCCTCTGACGACCCCACCGAAAGGAGCTCCATGCGCAGGCACGTTCATTGCCGTGGCGACCGTCGATCGCGCTGGCGACACCGGCGGCGATGCCGCCGCGGCCGTCCGGGCCGCCCAGACGACGACGGCGAAGAAGAAGGTCGTGACGACGAAGCTCGTCGGCGCCGATCGAGCAGGCCGACCGCTGGGGCACCGTGCAGGTGACCGTCACGTGCAGACCACGACGACGCCGGGGTCGAAGAAGGTGACCCGCCGCTACACCGACCTCGGCGGCTCCTACACCTACCACACCGGCCGCTCGCAGTTCATCATGTCGAACGCGCTGCCCCAGCTCCGCAGCGAGTTCCTGTCGGCGCAGAGCCTCGAACGTCCAGATGGTCTCGGGCGCGTCGTACACGAGCCAGGCATTCGAGGAATCGCTCCAGTCGGCGCTCGCGAAGGCGAAGGTCTGAGCGCCGTGGCCCCGATGCGCACGGCGGATCCGGCGCCTTCGCGCCAGCCGGGTCTCCGCCGGCTGGAGCACGTGATGGGAGTGCCCATCTACGTCGACGTGCGCGACGAGACGCGACGGTCGGCCGATCGAGCGGGTGTTCGAGTGGCTTCGCTGGGTCGACGCGACGTTCAGCACCTACCGTGAAGACAGCGAGATCAGCCGGATCGAGCGCCGGCGAGCTGGCGGTCGAGAGCGCCCACCCCGAGGTACGGGCGGTGCTCGAGCGCTGCGAGGATCTGCGCCGCGAGACGCGACGGCTACTTCGACGTCGAGGCCACCGGCACGCTCGATCCGTCGGGCTACGTCAAGGGCTATGCGGTCGACCGCGAGCGCCGAGCTGCTCGAGGCCGAGGGGCTGCGGAACTACGCGATCAATGCCGCCGGTGACATCCGGGTGGCCGGACAGCCACTCCCTGATCCAGGTTGGCGGATCGGCATCGAGCATCCGATCGAGCACGACCGGCTCGCGGCCGTCGTCAGCGCTCGAGAACGGGGCGGTGGCAACCTCGGCCGACCTACGCCCGGGGCGACCACGTGCGCGACCCGCACACCGGCGAAGCGCCGTCCGGTGTGCTCTCGGTCACGATCACGGGCCCGGATCTCGGCACCGCCGACGCGTACGCGACCGCAGCGTTTGCGATGGGGGAGGCAGGCCCGGAGTGGACCGCCCGGCTGAGCGGCTACGAGGCGCTGACGATCCTCGCCGACCGGCGCGTGCTTGACGACCCCGCGCTTCCCCCGCGGCGACCCGCCGCGGGCCGAGCCGCAGCGGTAGAGGTACGATCGAGGAATGAGCAAGACAGGGAAAGTTCCTCGGCGCACCCTACGATCTGCGGCGGCCGACCGTCGAGCGCACGAAGTCCCGGCTCTGGAACCCGAACGAGCCGCGCCTGCTCGTCCCGAAGGTGTTCGGCTGGGGCTGGGACGTCAACTTCGCCCGGTTGCTCGGGCGCAAGCCGACGACCTGACCACCCTCCGGACGGACGCCTCAAGGCTTTGAGGCCGAACCGCTCGATTCCGAGCGCAACCGTGGTCCCGGTGCTGATCTACCCGGATGTCCGCGAAGCGGTGGCCTGGCTGACGGACGCGTTCGGGTTCGCCGAGCAGGTCCAGATCGGTGAGAGCCACCGCTCGCAGCTTCGTATCGGCGACGGCGCGGTGATCGTCGGCGACGTGCGGGACGAGCGCCGCCCGCCGCGCGCAGGCGAGGTGACGCACTCGGTCATGGTGCGGGTCGAGGATGCCCGCGCCCACTGCGAGCGCGCCCGGCCCAGGGCGGCGCCCGGATCCTCATGGAGCCGACCGACTTCGAGTACGGCGAGCGCCAGTACACGGCCGAGGATCTCGCCGGCCACCAGTGGACCTTCTCGGAGACGCTCGAGGACGTCCATCCCGAGACCTGGGGCGGCGTGCTCGTCTCCCCGGCCGAAAGTGGCCCTAGCCGGTCCCAGGCGGAAGAAGGGGCTCGGCGGCAACGCCACCGAGCCCCTGCATTGGCCGAGCTCTGGACGATACCGTGGGCGGGGAGCGGTCAGCCGGCGACGGCCTCGAGCACCGGCGCGGCCGCGGCGCCGGTCGGCACGGTCATGATCGTGTCGAGGATGCGGCCGGCGATCTGGTAGGGGTCGCCCATCGAGTTCGGGCGCCGGTCTTCGAGGTAGCCCTTGTAGCCGTTGTTCACGAAGCTGTGCGGCACCCGGATCGAGGCGCCGCGGTTGGCGACGCCGTAGTTGAACTTGTCGATCGCCTGGGTCTCGTGCAGGCCCGTGAGCCGCATGTGGTTGTCGGGGCCGTAGACGGCGATGTGGTCGCTCTTGTACTCGTCGAACGCGGCCATGAGCGCCTCGAAGTACTCCTCGCCGCCGATCTCGCGCATGTACTTCGGTCGAGAAGTTCGTGTGCATCCCGGAGCCGTTCCAGTCGTACTCCATCCCGAGCGGCTTGGGGTGGAAGTTGACGTCGACGCAGTAACGCTCGCAGAGCCTCAGGAGCAGGTAGCGGGCGATCCACACCTCGTCGGCGGCCCGCTTCGAGCCCTTGCCGAAGATCTGGAACTCCCACTGGCCCTTCGCCACCTCGGCGTTGATGCCCTCGTGGTTGATGCCCGGCCTCGAGGCACAGGTCGAGGTGGGCGTCGACGATCTCGCGGGCGATGTCGCCGACGTTCTTGTAGCCGACGCCCGTGTAGTACTCGCCCTGCGGGGCCGGGAAGCCCGTCGGTCGGGAATCCGAGCGGCCGGCCGTCCTGGTAGAGGAAGTACTCCTGCTCGAAGCCGAACCAGGTGTCCGGGATCGTCCGGGATCGTCGCGCGGCTGTTGCTCGGGTGCGGCGTCCCGTCCGGCAGCAGCACCTCGCACATGACGAGCACGCCGTTCTCGCGCGCCGGGTCCGGGAAACGAAGCGACCGGCTTGAGCATGCAGTCCGAGCTCCCGCCCTCGGCCTGGCGCGTCGAGCTGCCGTCGAAGCCCCACAGGGGGAGCTCCTCGAGGGACGGGAAGGAGCCGAACTCCTTCACCTGCGTCTTGCTGCGCAGGTTCGGGATCGGCTCGTAGCCGTCGAGCCAGATGTATTCGAGCTTGTACTTGCTCATCAAGACCTCCCGCATCCTCATCGGCCTTCCGTCGAGGGCGACCTCATGCGCTTCGACAATCTCCTACTTCGACGAGCCCACCCTCGCCGCGGCCCTTGTTCCGGAAGAACAGACGAAATATTTGTCCCGTTAAAGACGAAGAGGCCCAAGGACCATGCAAAGGGTCCTTAGGCCTCATCGCCTCACACCGCCACGGGGACGATGCACCCCAAACCCTAGCGACCCGCGTGGGCGGTCGTCAAACGGGAACCGGCCCGGGAGCGGGCCTTTCCCGCCCTCTCCGGCTTCGATCTCCGGTACCCGGCCGGGCCGGGTACCGGAGCGTTGACACGCACGGTGGCCGCGAAGATGATCGGGCATGGCGGTCAGCGTCGTGGTCGGCATCGCCGTCGGGGTCATCTCCGGCCTCGCGACGTGGTGGATAACGGCTCGGGCGATCACACCCAGGTTCGAGCTGTCCGACGAGATCAGCAAGTTGCGCGACGGCAGCGGTGCGACCCCGTGGCTCTACCGCGTGAAGCTCCTCAACATCAAGCGGCCGTGGCTTCCCGACGGGCCTCTCGTCGATGTCACCGTGACCGCCTCATTGCGGATCCGGGGTTTGCGCGCAGAGCTCTCCGAGACGTGGATCCGGGTCCGGATCCCAGTTGGGGGCGATGGGGAGCTGCCGCTCGTGAAGCGGAGTCGTGTGGTGCGTCTGAACGCTCACGCGATCGACGAGCGCTTCGCCCTCTTGCTGCCGCCCGAGCTCCTGGAGGCTTGGAAGGAGCGCCGGCTTGCACTCGACGACCTGTTCGGGCTCGGGTCGAGCGCACGGCTCGAAGTTGTGGTCGGCGCCTCGCACAGCTACACGCAGGCGCGCTCGACGGTCGTCGCGACCTACCGGCCCGAAAGCGTCAAGGACGGCGGGTTCGCCCTCGGCGGCTTGACGATCCAGCCGGGAACGTCAGACCTCGAGGAGCTCGACGCCGACCTGTAGCAAGCTCCCTGATGGAGATCCCACCCACCGAGCCCGCCCCGGCGGCGAGCGGCATTCGTGGGAGCTTCTAACAGCGCCGTAACCGCCGGCTGCGACACTACTGGGATGCGCGGGCCCAAGCTTCTCTGCGTCGCCTCGGCGGTCGACCTCGACTTCCGCTACGGCTGCACCCCCGCATGGTGGCAGCTCTGGCAGGCGCTCCACGACGAGGGCGTCGAGCTCGTCGTCACGTCCTACCGCGGGCGGCCGATCGAGACGCCCTGGTGGCGGGTCGCGCCGAACCCCGCCTATCTCGAGGGCGAGTCGTACGCCCAGGCCCGCGGTCTCCTTGCCTGGCTGAAGGGAGACCGGCTGCCGCGCCGGAGCGAGGACCGGCCCGACGACTCGCTCGGCGACCGGATCACGCGCGAGACGATCTGGCGCCTCGTGACCCCCCGCTGGCGCCGTCACCTCGAGCGACCTCGTCGAGCGCGAGCGGCCAGACGCGGTCCTCGTCTTCACCGTGCCGATGGCGCACTTCCGCGGGATCCCGACCGCGCTGCGCGACCGCTTCGACGTGCCGGTGCTCTTCTACGACGGCGACGTGCCCGATGAGCCTGCCCGAGTTCGGCGGCATGGACACGGGCTTCAACTACTACCACGGCGCCGATCCCGGGGAGTACGACATCGTCGTCTCGAACTCCGAGGGTGGGCTCGGCACGCCTGATCGAGCTCGGCGCGCGGCGGGCCGAGGCGGTCTTCTGGGGCGCCGATCCCGACTTCTTCACGCCGCTTCCGGTCGAGAAGGACACCGACGTCTTCTTCTACGGCTACGGCGACAAGTTCCGGCGCGAGTGGATGGCGGCGCTCGATCGGCGAGCCCTCGCGGTCACTGCTCGCGACGTCGACTTCTGCGCTCGGCGGCCAGGACTTCGCCGGCGACACCGGCGCCGCCCGGCTGATCGGCGACGTGCCGTTCCCGGCCTTCCCGCGCGCGATCTCGGCGGCGCGGATCAACCTCTGCATCACCCGCCGCTCGCACGCGACGCGTCTACGCCTCGTCGTCGTGCCGGCCGTTCGAGCTGGCGGCCTCCGGCGCGACGATCGTCGCGAACCCCTACGACGGGATCGAGCGGTGGTTCGAGCCCGGCTCCGAGCTGATCGTCGTCGACGACGCCGAGAGCGCGGTTGCGGCCTACCGCGACCTGCTCGACGACCCGGCCCAGGCCGAGGAGATGGGCCGTCGGGCGCGCGAGCGCGTCCTCGACGAGCACACCTACCGCCACCGGGCGCGGCAGCTGCTCGAGCTTCTCGATCTGAAGGTCGGCGGCGCATGTCTAGCGACGTGCTGCCGGGCAGCGATGACGTGCTGGCCGGCGAGGCGCTCGCCGCCCGTCCCGCCGGGCGCGCCGCTCGCGGCCGTGAGCCGCGTCGCGATCGTGCCCGCCTTCAACGAGGAGCGGAACATCCGCCGCCTCCTCGCCGAGCTCGCCTCGCTCGACCCGGGCCTCGAGGTGGTGGTCGTCTCCGACGGCTCGACCGACCGGACCGTCTCGGTCGCGCGCGACGCCGGGCGCCCACGTGGTCGAGCTGCCGTTCAACCTCGGGATCGGCGGTGCGGTGCAGACGGGGTTCCGCTACGCGTGGGAGCGTGGCTACGAGCTCGCCGTGCGCCTCGACGGCGACGGCCAGCACGATCCCGGCCAGCTTCCGGCCGTCGTCGCGCCGATCGTCGCCGGCGACGCCGACCTCGCGATCGGCTCGCGCTTCCTGGCCGTCGGCGGCTACCGCTCGTCGGCCGCGCGGCGCATCGGCATCCGCGTGCTCGCGCGCGTCGTCTCGCTGATCGCCCGGGAGCGCCTGACCGACACGACCTCGGGCTTCCAGGCGATGAACCGCCGCACGATCGCGCTCTTCGCCGCCGACCTGCCGCGCGACTACCCCGAGGTCGAGGGCCTCGTGATGGCGATCCGCCACCGGATCCGGGTCCGCGAGGTGCCGGTGACGATGCGCGAGCGCGAGCACGGCAGCTCCTCGATCGGCACGCTCGGGTCGGTCTACTACATGGTCAAGGTGCTGCTCGCAGTATTCATCGACCTCTTCAGGCGCGAGCTCGCCCCGCTGGACGACGCATGACGCCGCTCCGCACCTCGATCGCCGCGACGGTCGTCTCGGTGCTGCTGCTGCTCGTCGTCTTCGAGCTGATCCGCTCCCGCCGGCTCCGCGAGCGGTACGCGCTGCTCTGGCTCGCGACCGGGGTGGTCCTCGTCGGCCTCTCTGCCTGGCGCGGCGGGCTGAACACGATCGCCCGCTGGTTCGGGGTCTCCACCTATCCGCCGGCCGTCCTCTTCGCCGTCGGGCTCCTGTTCGTGATCCTGGTGCTGCTGCACTACTCGACGGTGATCTCGAAGCTGTCGGACCAGAACACCACGCTCGCCCAGCGGCTCGCCCTGCTCGAGGCCCGGCTCGGCGAGCGGGAGGGCGCGATCCCCCGGGCGATCAGCGGGCATCAGAACCCCGCAGCGAGCACGGGCCGCCTGACGCGCTGGGCCCGCGCCCTGCGCCGTGCAGCGCGAGGTCACGCCCTCAGGGGTTCTCGACCGTGACGGGCCGGCTCTCGAGCAGCACGCCGGCCGGAAACGCCGGCGGCGGCACGGCGGCCATGCGCGGCGACCCGGTAGGTCCAGCGCCCCGCGGGCGGCGTGTCGGTGAACGTCGTCGACGCGGTCACCGCGACGGGAGTGGCGCTCTGCTCGCAGAAGACGGCGCCGCCATGCAGGGACGGCACACGCCACCGGGTCTTCGCGGGAACGGAAGATCGCGTAGTGGAGGCGGGAGCCGCCCGACGCCTTCGCCGGGCCAGCTCAAGACGACGTGGCCGCCGCGGCTCGCCGCCGTCAGGTCGAACCGCCCCGCCGGGACGAGGACACCGCCCGGCAGCGTGACCGCCTGCGCCGTCCGTCTGCCCTCGAGAGCCGCGAGCAGGGCGACGAGCGGGAGCACGGCGAGCGCGGCGCCGAGCCCGAGGACGAGCCTTTCGCGCCCGCGGTGTGCCAGGCCAGGCCGGCACTCCGCCCGACGCGGCGAGCATGCGGCCGGCGACCGGAGCGAGCAGCGGCAGCGAGACCGTGAGCAGGAACGCCGCCGGGAAGGCCGAGGCCAGCTGGCGGAAGAAGACCCCGTTCTCGAAGACCGCGGTCGAAGCGCCCTTGAGCAGCACGTAGGAGGCGAGCCAGGCTCCCGGCCAGCGTTGCGAGCGCGAGCGACCGGCGCCCGAGGCCGACCAGGCCGGCGAGGACGGCCCATTCGACCAGGCGCTTGCTCCAGCCGAACTCGCGGAAGTTGTCGAGGTTGTGCTTCAGGAGCGCCCAGTCGAACGGGAAGTCGTGGGCGAGGCCGTTCGAGAAGAGCGGCACGTAGCCGAGGCCGCGCTCCTTCCAGAGCGACGAGGCCGACGAGCGAGGGCAGGAGGCCGAGCCCGAGCAGGAGCCGCCGGCCCGCCAGCGACGGGCGACGGCGAGCGCGAGGAACGGAGCGGGCAGGAAGACGGCATCGACTGGCTTGATCGCGAGCGCGAGCCCTGCGGCGAGCCCGGCGGCGAGGCCGTCGAGCCGGTCGCCCCCGACCGCGGCGCGCGCGGTGAAGTACGCCGCCACGAGCACGGCGGCGAGCGCCGGCAGGTCGGGCGCGGTCGTGAGCCCGAGCACGGCGGGCAGCGTCTCGCCGACGTAGCGGCGGTGGTAGTCGCCCAGGAAGTACGGGATCGCGAGCAGCGGCGCGAGCACCCAGAGCGCCGAGACGAGATAGGCGAAGCGGCGCCCGGCGACGAGCCTCGCGAGGCCGTAGACGCTGCACGAGCGCGACCGGGCCGAAGACGACGAGGTTGACGACGATCGCCGCCGGGATGCCCGCGAGCATGCTCGCGCCCGTCGACCCGCGCGATCGGTGCGAGCAGGAGCGCGTAGGCGTAACCGCCCGAGCCATAGGGCACGTGGCCGTGCGCGAGGAGCCACGCTGTCGTATAGCTCGTCGTGCCCTCGCCGAAGCTCGAATACAGACGGCCCGTGTGGATCGCTGCGTGGGCGACGAAGCCGGCGACGAGCCAGCCGAGCCACGACGAGCGGCCCGAGCACCGCCCACGGCGGGATCCGCGCCGGTGAGCAGTCGAGCCGCCCGAGCCCCCGTCCGGCCCGGTGCGCGGCGCGCGCGACCCGGGTGGGGGCACCGTCCGCGGAGCCTAGCGGTGCCTGAGAGGCTCTAAACGACATGGCTGACTGGGCGTGCGCGCGCCCGGCGGCCTCGTGCTCATGGTGTCGGAGCTTCTACGCCGTGCACGGGCCGAGCTCCCGGCGCGGTACCAGGCGATCGTCCGCTCGAGGCCCTCGCGCAGCGCCGTCTCGGCCGTGAAGCCGAGCAGCGTCCTCGGCGCGGGTCGTGTCGAGCCTCCGGCGCGGCTGCCCGTTCGGCATCGACGTGTCCCAGACGATCTCGCCCGTCGAAGCCGGTCAGCTCGGCGATCGTCTCGGCGAGCTGGCGGATCGAGATCTCGACGCCCGTCCCGATGTTGAGCGGCTCGGCGCCCGAGTAGCGGTCGGCTGCGAGCACGAAGGCGCGGGCTGCGTCCTCGACGTAGAGGAACTCGCGCGTCGGCGAGCCGTCGCCCCACAGGATCGACCTCGCCTCGTTCCGGCGAGCATCTTGCGGACCAGCGCCGGCACGACGTGCGAGGTCTCGAGGTCGAAGTTGTCGCGCGGCCCGTAGAGGTTCGCCGGGCAGCAGGTAGACCGAGTCGAGCCCGTACTGCTCGCGGTAGGCCTGGCCGCCGACGAGGATCGACTTCTTCGCGACGCCGTAGGGCGCGTTCGTCTCTTCGGGGTAGCCGTTCCAGAGGTCGTCCTCGTGGAAGGGCGTCGGGCGTGAACTTGGGATAGGCGCAGACGGTGCCCGCGATCAGGAGCTTGGAGACGCCGTGGAGGCGTGACAGCTCGAGCACGTTCGTGCCCATCGTGAGGTTCGCGAACCAGTAGCGGCCGGGGTTCGACCGGTTCGCGCCGATCCCGCCGACCTCGGCGGCAAGGTGGAAGACGAGCTCCGGCTCGAGTCTCGGCGAACAGCCGCTCGGCGTCGTCCCAGCGGGTGAGATCGAACTCGGCCCGCCGCGGGACGATCACCTCGTCGCCGCGCGCGCGGAGCTGCTCGACGAGGAACGAGCCGAGGAAGCCGGCGCCTCCGGTGACGAGCGCGCGCACCGGCGCGTCAGGGGCTCGTCGTGTGACCGGCGGCGGTGTGACCGGTGGCGTCGGCCGTCGCCGTCGCGTGCCGACCGCAGCCAGTCGACCCGGCCGATCCAGCTCGTCCTGATGCTCGGCGAACCAGGCGATCGTGCGGCGGATGCCCTCTTCCCAGGACACGTTCGGCTTCCAGCCGGTCTCCGATTGGAGCTTCTCGTAGCCGACGCGCAGCGCCATCACCTCGCTCGCGCCGGGCCGGAAGCGCGCCGCGGTCGTGACGATCTCGCGGCCGGCCGGCCAGTGGCCCTGCCTCCTCGCCGATCCGGAGGATCATCGTCGCCCACTGCTCCATCGAGACGTTCTCGCCCTGGCCGTACACGTAGACGTCGCCCGGCGTCCCGTGCGCCGCGACGGTGAGGTGTCCGCGGACGCCGTCGGTGCAGAAGCAGAAGTCGCGCAAGCGGGTCGAGCGAGCCGAGCTCGATCGTGTCGCGGAGGAGCGCCTGCGTGATGATCGTGCCGGTGACGTAGCGGGGGTTCTGGCGCGGCCCGTAGTTGTTGAACATCCGCGTCACCACGGCCGGCACGCCGTAGGCGTCGTAGTAGTTCATGGTCAGGAAGTCGGCCGCGACCTTCGAGGTCGCATAGATCGACTTCGGGTTGATCGGCGAGCGCTCGTGGAGGATCAGGCTCCCGAGCTCGTCGAAGTCGTGGTGGTGCTGCACGGACTCGCGGACGTTGCCGTACTCCTCCGAGGTGCCGGCGGTGTCGAACTTCTCGAGCTCGAGGCCGTGGTCGACGATCGACTGGAGCAGGTTGAGCGTCCCGAAGGTGTTCGCCATCATCGTCTCGTACGGGCGGTGCCACGACTCGCCCACGTGCGCCTGCGCGCCGAGGTGGAAGACGTAGGGCTTGTCGGCGCCGTCCTTGCAGGTCGCGGATCAGGTAGTCGATCGAGGTCTTGTCGGTCAGGTCGGCGAAGACGACGCGGCCGAGCTGGTCGCGCCGGGCGCCGATGTTGTTGAGCGCGCCCGAGGACGTGGCGCGGACGAACGCGATCACGTCGGCGCCGAGCTCGACGAGCGCGTCGGTGAGATGCGAGCCCATGAACCCGTCGGCGCCCGTGACGAGGCAGGTCCGGCCCTCGTAGGCGGCACCCAGGTCGCGGCGCAGGGCGTCGAGCTCTCCGTCCGACCAGATGACGCTATCGTCGCGCGGCATCGATGCAGGGTAAACGTTCAGGCCGCCGGAGCGCGCTCCGAAGCGGCGTCCTCACCGGGCTCTCCACGGCCGCGGTCAGCGGCACCGGCCGCCGCCGCCGGGCGCGATCCTCTCGCGAAAGTTCGGCCACGGTGCCGAAGACGGACGGCTTCTTCGCCGCCTACGCCGTCTACCTCGCGCTCGTCCTCGTCGCGAGCGCCCTGCGCGTCGTCGTCCTGCCGCGGCTCGCCCGGGCCCACGACGAGGGCGTGCTCGGCCGCGAGACGGCCTCGTGGGCGCTCGCGCTCGCGATCCCGCTGATGCCCGGCAATCGCGGTCGCCGTCGTGGCGCCGCACGCCGTCGCCGGGCTCCTGACGAGCAAGGCGAACGCCCGCGAGAGCGCGGCGCGAGCTGCTGCCCGTGGCTCATCCCCGCGGCCGCCGCCCAGGTCTTCGCCGGGGTCGCGGCGAGCGCCCTCGCCGCGCTCGACGACTACGGGACGGCCGCGCTCGGCTACGGCGCCGGGGCGGTGCTCGGCCTGGTGGTGATCGCGGCCCTCGTCGGTCACGGCGTCGCCGCGTTCGGCTGGGGCCTCGCCGCTGAACGGCTGCGTCTCGGTGGGCGTCTCCGTCGCCGTGCTCGTCTCGCGGGGCGTCGTCGGGCTCCCCGACCTGCGCCTCTGGCCCCGGCTGCGCTCGCTCGTCGAGGGTGTGGCGCTCCCGTTCGCGCTCCAGGGGCTCTACCTGATCGGCCTGCGCTTCGCGAGCGGGCTCGGCTCCGGCAAGCCGACGACGTTCTCCTACGCCTACCTGATCGCCTCGGTCCTCGTGGCGCGTGACGGCGACCTCCGTCGCGCTGATCTCGTCGGTGCCGCTCGCCCGTGGCGAGCTCACCCCGGCGCTCGCCGCCCGTCACATCATCTCGGCCTCGTGGCTCTCGCTCGCGATCGTCGCCGCGGCCGCCGGCTTCTTCGCGCTCGCCGGGGCCACGGATCGGCCGGCTCGTGCTCGGCTCGAGCTACGGCGGCTCGACCGGCGCCGAGCTCGGGCGGCTCGTCGCCTACCTCGCGCCCTGGATGGTCGTCTCGGTCGCGCTCTCGGTCGCCTTCCCGCTGCTCTTCGTCCTCGCCCGCTCGCGCTGGCTGCCCGGTGCTCGCGATCGCGGCGCTGCTCGTGCAGGTGCCCGTCGAGTGGGCGGGCCGCGCGGCCTTCGGGCTCGCGGGGCTCGCCGCCGGGCTCGCGCTGACGACCGCCGCGGTCCTGCTCGTGCTCCTGTGGGCCCTCGACGCGCTGCGCGTCACTGTCGCGCGGCCTGCTCGTCGCGGCCGCGTCCTGCGGCGTTCCGGCGCTCGTCCTCTACGGCGCGCCGCGGCTCGTCGTCGGGGCGCTGCCCGCAGCGGTCGCCGGGCTCGCCCTCTACGCCGGCGCGCTCGCGCTCTGGCGGCCGGCAGGCCTCGTCGACGCCCTGGGGCTACCTCCGCCGCCTGCACTGAGCAGGCGACCCCAGCCGAACCCGAGCGAACCGATTTTGGCGCCGACCCCGTTCGGGGCGCGTTGTAGCTTGACGCCATGAGCGAGCAGGTACCGGGATGATCGGGCAGGTGCCGGGCGGGATCGTCGCCGTGGTCGTGCTCAACTGGAACCGGCGTGACGACACGCTCGCCTGTCTCCGGTCGCTCGCCCTGGTCGAGGTGCCGCCGCTCCTCGTGATCGTCGTCGACAATGCCTCCGCCGACGGCTCCGCCGAGGCGGTCGCAAGCGAGTTCCCCCGGGTCGAGCTGATTCGCAACGAGGCGAACCTCGGCTTCGCGGAGGGCAACAACATCGGGATCGCGCGCGCGCTCGAGCTGGGCGCGCAGCACGTCGTCGTCCTGAACAACGACGTCGAGGTCGACCCCGGCTTCGTGGTCGCGCTGCTCGACGAGGCGGCCCGCAGGCCCGACGCGGCGTCGCTCGGCTCGAAGATCCTCTTCGCGAGCCCTCCCGACCTGATCTGGTTCGCCGGGGCTGCGTACGACCCGCGGTCGGGATACAACGGCCGCCAGCGCGGCTACCGGGAGCACGACGACGGACGCTTCGACGAGGTGGTCCAGACCGACAGGGCGTGCGGCGCCGCGATCCTCGTCCCGCGCACCGTGCTCGAGCGGGTCGGTCTCTTCGATCCGGAGCTCTTTCTCTACAACGAGGACACCGACTGGTCGCTTCGCGCCCGCGCGGCCGGCCTGAGCCACTACGTCGTGCCCGCGAGCGTCGTCCACCACAAGGTGTCCGCCGCCTCGGGCGGTGAGAGCTCGCCGACGACGCTCTACTACGGCTGCCGGAACTCTGTCGTCGTCGCCGAGCGCCATGCGCCGCTGGGACCGTTCGGAACCTGGCGCCGGCGGCTCGTGATCGTCGCCGCGCTCGTCGGCCAGGCCTCTCGCTCCGGGCGGCGACGAGAGGGCATCGTCGCGGTTCTCGAGGGCTTCCGCGATGCCCGCGCCCGGCGGTTGGGCCCCCGGGGCGCCACTAGGATTGTGAGACCGTGACCGCACAGCAAGCGAAGCAGGCCGTCAAGAACGCCCTCTACCGCGGGATCGGGGAGACCTCGACCGTGCTCGGGCTGCAGCCGGAGGCACGAGCGCACCCTGAGCATCCTCATGTACCACAAGGTCAACGACCTGCCCGACAACCCGACGACGGTTGCGGTGGCGCTCTTCGAGGAGCAGCTCGTTCGCCTCGGCGAGCTCGGCTACAACGTCGTCGACCTGGACGCCGTGCTCGACCATTACGGGCTCGGCACGCCGCTGCCCGAGAAGGCGGTGCTGATCACCTTCGACGACGGCTACCGGGACACGCTCGAGAACGCCCTCCCGGCGCTGCAGAAGTGCGGCTTTCCGGCCGTGATCTTCGTGCCGGTCGCCTACATGGAGGACGAGACACCGCTTCCGCACGAGGCGAGGCTCGTCGAGCGGGGCGTGCGCAACCGGACGCTCGACTGGGGCCTCATGAGGGAGCTCGACGCCGCCGGGCGTGCGCGTCGAGTCGCACGGGATCGCGCACCGGCCGCTGGCGGAGATCTCGCTGGACGAGGCGGTGCGCGAGATCGCCGTGTCGAAGCTGAAGCTCGAGGAGGAGCTCGGCCGCCCGGTCAGGGCCTACGCCTACGTCAAGGGCTCGGAGGCTCACTTCCATCCCGTGCACGAGAGCATCCTCAAGCAGGCCGGCTACGAGGTCGCGTTCACCTCGATCTCGCGTGCCAACGGGCCCGAGACGAACCCGTTCCGGCTCGGCCGGTACAACGTCGAGCCCTACCCCGAGCGGACGTTCGACCTCGTCCTCTCCGGGGCCTGCGACCTGATCGCGCTCAAGGACACCGTGGCGGGCACCCGCGCCCGGCGCCTGTTCAACCAGGTGCTCGGCACCTCGACGCGGTGACCTTTGCAGGCGTGGGCGTTGAAGTGGTGATGCTTCAGCCTGCCGATCAGCGGCAGCGGTGAGGATCGGCGAGTACGGCCCGGAACGACGCGCCGACGCCGCCAACCTGCTCGGGCGCGTCTGGGGCTCCGCCCCGACCGTCGAGGAGCTCACCTGGTTCTACGAGCAGAACCCCGTCCGCAAGGCCTCGGTGCTGCTCGGCGAGGAAGACGACCGGGTCGTGGGGCTCGTCGTGATGAGCTTCGTCCGGATGCTCGTCGCCGGCGACGAGCTCGAGGTGGGGATGCCGATCCACCTCGCCACGGACCCGGAGTTCCGCGGCCGCGGGATCTTCGCCGAGCTGCAGAGCCACAACGAAGACCGGGCCCGCGAGCTCGGCATCCGCATGCTCCTGATCGTCCCGAACGCGGCCTCGGCGCCCATCCTGACCGGCCGCCTGGGCTGGAAGCCGCTCGCGCCGCTTCGGCTCTGGGCACGCGCGAAGCTCAGATCCGGCCGGGTCCACGCCACCGAGGTCAGCCGATTCGAGCGGGACGTAGCGACCGGCCCGGCCCACTCCGACCGTGACGCAGCGTCAGCCCGCGTGCTTCGCGGCGAGTCAGCCCGCGTGCTCCGCGACGACCGATGGCTGAACTGGCGGTTTGAAGACGCGCCCAAGCGCTACCGGACGCTCGAGCGGCAAGGGCTACGCGGTGGCCGGGCGCCGGGGCCGCGTCGGGGTGGTGGCGGCGGTCGAGGGTGACCTCGTCCGTGATGCAGCGAACGCGGCGGGTGGCCCCTTCGTCGTCGCCGCACCGCCTCCGGCCGAGCGCCGCCGGTACCTCGCCGCGGGCTTCCTGCCCACCTACAGGCGCCTCGCGGTGCTCGGCAAGTCACTCGACCCCGACCTGCGCCCGCCGGCGAGCCCCCATTTCGAGCTCGGCGACCTCGACTTCGTCTGAGCTCTGAGGGCCGCTCGACGCGCCGGCCGGGCGGCAGCCGGCTCGCCAGATGTCGGCCGGTGGCACGTACCCTTTCGTCCCATGATCGTCCTCCATGTCCAGAAGGTCGCCGGCATCTCGGGCTCCGAGGCGCACCTGCTTCAGCTGCTGCCCGCGCTGAAGGCGCGCGGCTGGGACGTGCGCTTCCTGATGCTGCACGAGCAGGAGCCGGGGGCGTGGGAGTTCGCGCGCGCACTCGAGGCAGGCGGGGTGCCGGTCGACGGGATCGAGATGCGAACCGACGTCGACCCGATCACCTTCGTTCGCGTGCTCTCCTACCTCGCCAACAAGCGGCCTACGATCCTCCACACGCACCTCGTGCACGCCGACGCCTACGGACAGACGGCAGGCACCCTCGCGGGCATCCCGATTCGCCTTTCCACCAAGCACGGCTTCAACGAGTTCCGCGAGGGGAGAATCTTCGCGCTCGGCGACCGGACGGTCGGCGCGCTCGCGCACCGGCAGATCGCGATCTCGCGAGGCCTTGCCCGCTACCTGTCCGAGACCGAGGGGTTCGTCGAGCCCGACTTCGAGATCGTCCACTACGGCATCGCGACCGGGGCCGAGCCGAAGCCGTACGCAGGAACCGAGCCCCGGTTCCTGTGCATCGGCCGGTTGATCCCGATCAAGGGCCACGTCGTCCTGCTCAGGGCGTTCCGCACGGTGCTCGATGCGCGGCCGGACGCTCGTCTCGACATCGCCGGCCGCGGCGTCCTCGAGCACGGCCTCAAGGACCTCGCGCGCGAGCTCGGCCTCAACGGGGCGGTTCGCTTCCTCGGCCACGTGACCCCCGTCCAGAGCGCCGTCGAGGGCTCGCTCGCGGTCGTCGTCCCGTCTCTCGGCGAAGGGTTCGGCATGGTTGCCCTCGAGGCGATGGAGCGGGCGCGGCCCGTGATCGCAGCGTCTATCGGCGGCCTCGACGATCTCGTCCGCGAGGGGAGACGGGCCTGCTCGTCCCGCCGGGCGAGGCGGAGCCGCTCGCCGAGGCGATGCTCGCGCTCGCCGCCGATCCCGCCCGCGCGGCCGAGATGGGCGTCGCGGCGCGGCGCCGCGCGATCGACAGGTTCCCGGAGGCGCGCTGCACCGAGCGGACCGAGGAGGTCTATCGCTACTGGCTCGACGTGCGGCGCGAGGACGAGCTCGCTGCAGCCGTCTGAGAGGGTTCTAACCGGGTTTAGCCGAGCTCCTAGACTGCAGCGAGCGCCTGGGCGCCGGCGCCCGCGTGCTTGCGCTGCCAGAGCTCGAGCATGCAGAGGCACCACAGCCGGTGCCCGTGGTCGGCGCGCCCGCCCGAGTGCTCGTGCAGCAGCCGCTCGAGCTCGCTGCGGCGAAAGAGCCCGCGGTCAGCGCCCGCCGAGCACGAGCTCCGTCCGAGGCGTCGCTTGAGCTCCTCCCGGAACCAGCGGTCGAGCGGGACGCCGAAACCGAGCTTCGGCCGGGCCGCGGTCTGTGGCGGCAGCAGCTCGGCGAAGGCACGTTTGAGGGCGGTCTTGCCGCCGGGCGAGCCCGGTCGGCAGAGCGAGGCCGAGCTCGATCACGCGATGGTCGAGGAACGGGGAGCGGAGCTCCAGCGAGGCGGCCATCGAGGCGAGGTCCGACTTCGGCAGCAGGTCGCCCGGAAGGTACGACTCGAGGTCGACGATGCGCAGGTCGGTGCCGCCGGGAAGGAACGCCCTCGCCGGGTTGGCGCGGGTCTCGTCGCTCCAGAGCCGGCGGCGAAGCTCGAAGGGAAATACCTCGACGAGGCGGGCGTACCGCTCGGCGCGGAGGCTGGGCGGCCGCGTCGAGGAAGCGGCGGGCCCGAAAGAGCGTGGAGCGCGGCGAGCGCCGGGCGGCCGGGATCAGCCCCAGTGCCGCGGCGCCCGCGGCGGCCGCCGGCCGCGGGACCCGGCCCGCCAAGGGCATGCGCGCGGTAGCGCTCGTACCCGCCGAATGCCTCGTCGCCGCCGTCGCCGACGAGCGCGGCCTTGACGTTCTGCCTCGTCGCGTCGCACACGAGCAGCATCGGCAGGGCCGCCTCGTCTCCGAGCGGCTCGTCGAAGACGGCTGCGACGCGTTCGAGCAGCTCCGGGCCGGGATCGACCTCGAGCTCCTCGTGCCGGGTGCCGAAGCGCTCGGCGACGGCTCGGGCGTGCGCGCGCTCGTCGTAGCGGCGGTCGGGGAAGCCGATCGTGAACGTTCGCACCGGCTCGGAGCAGGCACCCGCCATCGCGGCGACAACGATCGAGGAGTCGAGCCCGCCCGAGAGCAGCGCCCCGAGCGGCACGTCCGCGACGAGCCGGCGACGCACGGCCGCCATCGACCTCGCTGCGAACACGCTCGATCCATTCCTCGTCGGTGCCGCGACGCCGGCAGCAGGCGCCGGCCGCCAGTAGCGCTCGATCCGGACCCGGCCGTGCTCGGCGACCGCGAACGAGCCGGGCGGGACCTTCTCCACGGCCTCGAATCCCGAGCGCGGCGCGTACTGGAGCGCGAGGAACGCGTCGATCTGGGTCAGGTCGAGCGTTCGCGGGAGCGCGGGCAGCCGCAGGAGCGCCTTCGTCTCGGAGGCGAAGGCGAGCGAGCCGTCGGGAAGCTGTGCGTAGACGAGCGGCTTCTTGCCCAGCCGGTCGCGTGCGAGCACGAGCCGCTCGGCCGCTCGGTCCCAGAGCGCGATCGCGAACATGCCCTCGAGCCGCTCGACGAAGCCGAGACCCCATTCCTCGTAGGCGTGCGGGATCAGCGGCGAGTCGCCGGTGCCGCGGATCGCGATGGCCCTTCGCCTCGAGCTCGGCCCGCAGCGTCGGCGAAGTTGTAGATCTCGCCGTTGAAGACGGCGACGACATCGCCCGTCTCGTCGATCACCGGCTGGTCGCCGGTCGCGAGATCGATGATCGACAGGCGCCGGTAGCCGAGGACGCAGCGGCCGAAGCTCTCGACCGCGCCGTGGTCGGGGCCCCGGTGGACGATCGCCGCGTTCATCGCCTCCACGAGGCGGGGGTCGGGGGCTCCAGAGCCGAGAAGTCCGCAGATCCCGCACATCGCTGTGCGTCAGGCTACGCGGCGGATCAAGCTACGCGCCGGTCCCGCCGAGGAGCTCGCGGTACACGGCCTCGTGCGCCTCGGCCGAGCGGTCCCAGGTGAAAGCTGGCCGCGCGCTCGATCCCGCGTGCCGCCCACGGGCGCCGGGTCGTCAAGGAGCGTCGCCGACCGTGCGCGGCGATCTCGGCGGGATCGTCGGGCGACGAAGTACCGGGCCGCGTCTCCGCAGACCTCGGGCAGCGAGGCGGCGTTGGAGCAGGCGACGGGGCAGCCGCAGGCCATCGCCTCGAGCGGCGGCAGCCCGAACCCCTCGTAGAGCGACGGGAAGACGAGTGCGGAGGCGCGGCGGTAGAGCGAGACGAGCTCGGCATCGGGCACGTTCCCGAGCACCTCGACGCCCGCCGGTACGGCTCCCTCGTGCCCGCCGCCTGTCAGCACCAGGCGCAGGCCCGGCCGCTCGCGCCGAAGCAGCGAGAAGGCCTCGTAGAGCCGCGCGTGGTTCTTGTGCGGCCACGGCCGCGCCGGGTAGAGCAGGAACGGCTCGCGCGGCTCGTCCCCGGGGGTGAGGCGCTCGTGGTCGATTCCGTGGTGGATCACGCGCACGCGGGCCGGGTCGAGGCCGAGGAAGTGGACTGCCCGTTCGCGTACGAACTCGCTCGGGACGATCACGATCCGGGCCGAGCGCGCCGAGCGATGGTAGGCAAGCGCCCTGAACACCCGCTCGGCCCTCGGGAAGAGCTGCGGGAGGTCGAGGTGCTGCACGTCGTGCAGCGTGATCGCCGTCGGGGGCTGGCAGCGCCGGAAGCCTGATCGTGAGCGGGTAGTGAACGGCGTCGGCCGCGCCGAGCCTTCGTCGCAGCGGGCCGGGGCGGGCTGCGGCAAGCGTCATCGCGGCGAGCCTGCCGGGGATCGTGCGGGCGAGGCGGTACTCCGGCACTCGCTCGGCCGGGAGCCCCTCGGCCGCGCCGTCGGCTGCCGCGGGCGGAAGGAAGACGCGGTAGGGCATCGCCTCACGGCGAGCCAGCGCCCGCAGGAGCTCGCGCGTCGCAGACTCGCTTCCTCCGTGCTCGCCCGGGACGAGCGTCAGCAGCGCGATCCCGAGCATGGAGCCTCGCGCGCTAGGCGCCGGGAACGTCGGGCTCGCCCGCGGCCGCGACCGATTGGGCGTGGGCCGCCAGCAGCCGCTCCCGCTCGTGGTCGGCGTGCTCCTCGTGCCTCTTCGCGGAGCGGTTGATGCGGTAGACGAGGTAGCCGGCGGCCGGCCAGCATCCGACTGCGGGGACCAGGATCACCCAGGTCAGCGGGGTCAACCCGAGCACCGTCATCCCGACGAGCATGCGTCAATGGTACGGACGGGGAAGCCGCCCGGGTCGCGTCAGCGACTGCGGCGGCCTGGGCGGCGCCGGGCGATCCGCGCGCGCGCGAACGCGAGTTGCTTCACCCGCGCCTCCGACGCCGCCTGATCCTGCCCGTCCTTGACAGCTCCCCAGACGAAGAGCGCCAGCACCGCGATCGCGCTGATCGCGGTCAATGCCACGACGACAATCGCCAATGCAAGGCTCATGGCTACAGGGTACCCCTCGAGGGGCGCCTGCAACCGGTCCCGCGCTAGCCGGTCGTGGTTGTCGTGGAGGTCGTGGAGGTGGTTGTCGTCGAGGCCTTCGGGGCGGCCGGACAGGCGACCCCCGAGCCGCTCTTCAGGACGAGGCAGCTCGACTCGATCTCCTTCGCTCCACTTCGCGCCCGTACGAGGCCGAGGACGGTGCTCGTGACGTGCGCGTAGTAGGTGTTGCCGTCGGTGCTGACGTCGAGGTTCACGACGACGCCGTCGCCGAGGTCGTGCCCCAGCGGCCGCTCGAGCTCGAGCAGGTCGGCAACGTGTGCGCTGTAGCCGTGGTGGGCGGCCCGGTAGGCCTGCTCGGCCTTGTCGACCAGGTTCGTCGCGCCGATCGTCTCCGTCGAGAGCGTGCCGGAGCTCGCACCGGGAGCTCGACGACGACTTGCGGAAGATCGCCGGGAGCACGATCAGGAGCACGAAGGCGATCAGGATGATCGGCAGGAAGCGTTGAATGTTCGGCGGCATGCCGCAAGCCTATGCGGTACGGCGCCACGGCATCGCCGAAACCGGCAACTGGCACCTCCGAGTCGCCCGCGCACGATGCGAGATCCCGGTCGCTTCGGTCACTCACGGCTCCGCGCACCCGCATTCCGGCTGCGGTTGCCGCCGCTGGGCTCAGTCTGCGAACTCGCCCGGGGTGCAGCTGCTCGAAGGCCTCCCAGCCCGAGTCGATCTCCCGTGCGGCGTGCTCGGCTTCGGCGCCGCCCCGAAGCCCGAAGAGCCGTTTCGCGAAGAGCAGGTAGACGAGGATCGCGATGTTGATCGCGAAGGCGCCCACCCGGATGACGGTGATCTTGTCGAGGAGCTCGTAGATCTCGTAGGGCACGAAGAGCGTCGTTGCGATGAAGGTGAGGTACTCGGCCCAGCGGCGCTGCCGCCAGAGCCCGTAGGCCTCGGCGCCTTCGAGCAGGGCGTAGGCGGCCGCCGCGGCGCCGATCAGGCGGAAGGTCGTGACATTCAGTGTCAGGAGCCGCTCGACCTCATGGAAGAAGCCGTGCCCCGGGCCGGTCGTTCCCCGGGAGCCGAAGAAGATCGAGTTCAGCCGGGGCACCAGGCGATCGATCGCGGATCGATGCGAGGCGAGCACGAAGGCGAGGGCGGCTAGCGAGGCGAGGATCACGAAATGGAGCGCGCGATCGACTGCGATCAGCCGCAGCACGACCTTGTCGCGTAACGCGCGGCCGCGCGTCGGCAGCTCGATCTCGTCGATATCCGGCGGATGGTTGCGCTTCACCTTGATCGGCGGCGGAAGCGGAACCCAGGCATCGCAGCGGAGGCAGCGATACCAGCGGGTTCCGGCGTATTCCCGGGCGAAGATCGAGTCCTGGGGCCGGATGTGCTCCGCGTCGGTGCCGACGAGCACGTGGCCGCGGAGGCCGCAGACGATCAGCTCGTAGTGGAACTTCGGCCGAAAGCGCCGTTTGACCGTCCCCGGGGGGACGACGGGCCGTTGCCTGCGACGGGGCACGCCGCGATCGTACGCGGGAGGGCGACTGCCTGCGACCCGCTCTCGGAGCTGCGGCGCTGTGGCGCTCAGCCCTGTCGCCGATCAGACCTGTGTCTGATCAGACCTGTGGCGATCGGCCCGTGCGGGAGCTCAGCTCTCGCCCCGCTCGCCCGGATCTCCGAGCAGGCGGTCGGGGTCGACGCCCCCGAGGTGCTCCTCGACGAGCTCGTCGGCCTGGTGGCCCTCGATGCCCTCGTCCACGAACCGGCGCTCCTCGGGGCTCATCTGTGCCTTCTCTTGCTCGCGCTGCGCCGTTGCCTCCTTGCGGCGACTGAGCCAGCGCGAGAGCACACCTCCCATAGCCGGGAGTCTAGAGGCTCGACCCGAAACGATGCCGCCGGCGAAGCTCGCGGAGACGCGGTCGCCCGGCCGGCGGGGGAAGCCGCGACGGGAGGCCACATAGAATCGGGCCGAGATGAAGCCGCGCCTCGTCGGCATCAACCACGTCGCGCTTCAGGTGGACGATCTGGAGGAGGCGGTGGCCTTCTACACGTCGCTCTTTCGACCCACGGCGGTCGACCGGAGCGAGCCGGACGCCGCGTTCCTCGAGCTGGGCGACCAGTTCCTGGCGCTGTTCGAGCGCGGCTCGCGTGAGGAGGAGCCGCATTTCGGGCTCGTCGTCGACGACAAGGAGGCGGCGCGTCGTGCCCTGGAGGAGGCGGGGGTGGAGATCATGCCCGGGCACCGGCTGGACTTCCGCGACCCGAGCGGCAACCGGGTCCAGCTCGTTCAGTACGACCAGATCCAGTTCACGAAGAGCGACCAGGCCCTACGCCAGATGGGCCTCGACGGGAAGAAGACGGAGGCCGCGCTCGACGAGCTGCGCGCGAAGGGGCTCGCCGACTAGCTCGAGCCCGCTCGCTGCGGCGGCCGGGAATGCACGGCGGGTGCTCGGGACATCCCGTTTTCGAGGGCGCCTTTCTCCGGCGTTCGGCTGTTCGTCCGGAAGCGATCGAGGAGCCGCCGCGGATCGGTGCTTGGCCCGGCCGACCCTTCCGGCTTCGCAGCTTCACGAGCCACCCGCCCTGACCGAGCCGGCCTTACGAGCTGACAGTGGCGCAGACCGCCTGGACGTTGATCTGCTGGGCGGCTCCGGTTGTGTTGTCGACGTAGACCCGGTAGGTGGAGCCGAAGGAGCTGTTGGTCACCTGGGTGAACAACCAGACGCCGGTCGGCACACCCTGGACGTTCGCGGCTCCTCCCAGCGCTTTCTGGCCGGTCGGGCAGGTGGCATCCGTCGCCGTGTCCGTCCCTGCCGGATCCATGATCGACCCGTTCACGACGGTGTAGCCGCTGAGCCCGGGGGTGCCTGCTGTTCCGGGGGTGCCCTTGACGCCCTGCGGCCCGGCGGGACCTGCCGGCCCGGCGGCGCCAGCGGGCCCGGCCGGCCCGGCGGGACCGGCCAGGAGCTGGCCGGCACCGAAGTCGATCGCCTGCAGGGAGTGGTTCTTCACCTGGACGCTCGTTACGGCCCCCGGCCTGATCTTCGACGAGGTGACCGCGTTGTTCTCCAGCTGCGCGGCGCCGACGCTGTTTGCCGGCAGGACTGCCTTGTAGGCGGCCTCTCCGAGCCCCGTGGAGCCGAACACCGCCACCGCAAGCGCAGTGGCGGACAGGATGAGGGGAAGTCTGTCGCGCATGAATCCTCCAGTCTTCTGCTGTTGGCGATTGGCGTCGTCTGCTCCCGCGCTTCCCGAAGCTCTCCGCGAGATCCTCGAGCCACCGATTCTGCAGCCACCTCCGGCCAAGCCCGCCCTCCCCGGCCGGAGCCAGGGCCCTCACAGCGGGTGTCAGGTCTTGCAATCCGACACGGGCTGCATGAATGCAAGACCTGACACCGCTCGCACAAGCGGTCGCTGCCGAGCAAGCCGTCCAGCCGTGGGCGCTCTCCGCGGGGGTGTCAGGTCTTGCGATCCGACATGGTCGAGCGAGGCGTCCGGTCTAGCGGCGCGTCACAGCGGGTGTCAGGTCTTGCAATCCGACATCGTCGAACGGGTGCCACGTCCTGCGACCCGAGACGGTGTGCGTGAATGCAAGACCTGACACCGTTTGTACGGGCGGTCGCTGCTGGGCAGCGCTCTAGCCGTGGGCGTTTTCGACGCTGACGATCTTCGCCTGGTACCGGTCGAGGCTCGTGCTGATCGCTCGGGCGGAGCGTGCGACCGAGGCCAGCTCGCCGGTCGCGGCGGCGGAGTTGCCGGCTGCGGTAGCCGCTTCCGCCCTCTCGAGAGCGACGGTCTCATCGGCAAACTCGTTGACGAGGTCGTCGTAGTTGAGGCCGAATACGGGCGGGAAGTAGTGCGTCAGCGTCGCCGTGAGTGGCGTGAGCTCCGGCTTGCCCGAGGCGGCAAGGCTCGCGAATGCCCGCTGCACGGGAGTCGGTGCGCAGGTGAGGGCATGGGCGGCGGCTCGCGCGTCCCGACGTGCGGCGGCGGTTGCCCCGCCTTCGAGGTCGGCGCGAAGGGCGACGATCGGGGTGAACGTACCCTGGAAGCTGCAGAACCAGACGGGCGGAAACACTGAGAGAGTCGCCTTCTGCTCCTGGAGATCCCGCTCGAGCTGGTGCTCGGCGAGCACCGGGTTGCGCGGCGGCCGGCGGAGCTGAGCCTCGGCGCGCGTGAAGGCCCGAAAGACGCTCGCGGGTATCGGCAGGGTTGCGAAGCCGATCGCGTAGCCCCCGACGGCGCAGCTCGGGGTCGCACTGGTCGTGCCCTTCGTAGTGACGGCGACGGTCGCAGTGCAGTGCTCGTCCTGGTTTTCGGCGATCGCCGAAACCCGGCCCCCGCAGCGGCCCGTGCCGCCGTTCTTCCAGGCGAAGGTCGGGCCCTCCTGATCCCAGAACACCAGACCGTCCCGGGACCGGGTGCCTCCGGGGTAGCCGGTGTTCTCACACGACGACCCGCCGGTGGAAGAGAGCGACCAGGCGAGCACCGGGCGATCGTCGGCCGCAACATGCTGGAGGGCGACGCTGAACGAGAGGGAGCGGCCCTGAGGCCTCACATGCACCCGCGAGAGGCTGAAGAACCCACTCGGGAGCGGTGCTGCGGCCGACGCTCCCGCCGAGGTGAGCACGACCAGAACTGCGGCTAGAAAGAGCGGCCTCATCGCAGATCACAACGGCGCCTCGATTTCGAGCTCCGTTGCACGCAGCCTATCCGCGGGACGTCGGTGCCGGAGCATTCGGGTCGCGTCATGCAATCCGACACGACATGCATGAATGCAAGACCTGACACCGCTCGTGCGCTGGCACCGGCTCGTGCATTTGGGATCGAGGCGCAGAACATTGTTTGGTCATCGTCGTCGATGTCTGGGAGTCTCAAGCAGACCAGCAGGCGTTCATGGAATCCGCACTCGGACCCGCGCTCCACGAGGTGGACGCTCCGCAGCCGACGAGAGTCGAGTGGTTCAGCCACGCCGGAGACGCGCACCGCCACTAAAGAGCACGAATCAAGATGGGCGTCCCTGTCCGAGGGCGCCGGGAACGACGCTCAGTTTTTTTATTCGTGCTCTTTATAGAGCCCGAGGGAAACCTTCGAGCACGGGAGGGAACGAAGGGGGTTGTTGTTCCCACCCGTGCTCCCCAGGCGCGAGTCAACCGCTGCCGCGCGTGGTCGCCAATGAGGCCCGGGAACGCCGAAGGAAGAAAGCGTCGCCGGCGTTCGGGCCTGCTCCCCGAGTTCGCCGCTAGCCGAGGATCGCAGTCATACGGATCGAGACGAGGACGCCCGGGATTTCGACACCGAGCTTGGCGACGTAGCGTGTGGGCGGCTCGATCGGAAACCAGGTCGAGTACTCCTCGTTCATGCCCGCGAAGTCCGCCGGGTTGCTCAGGAGCACGCCGACTTCGACGACGTCTTCCCTTGTTGCTCCGGCTTCGTCCAGGACCGCCTCGCAGTTCCTCAGCGCCTGCCGCGTCTGCTCCTGGATGGTCGGGCCGGCGAGGTCTCCGGTCCTGACATCGATGCCAACGAGACCCGATACGTGGACGTGGCCCCCGACCTTGACCCCCTGGCTGTACAAGGGCGAACTGGGAGCGTTCGGCGTCTTGATCGGCTCCCGCATCTGAGCTCAAGGATGCCGTCAGGCTGTCTGGGTGTCCAGGGATCTCGACACCCTCTGCGCTGTTCGGGCCGCAGTCGAGCGGGCCGCACCTGGGTGGGCCGCACCTGGGTGGGCCGCACCTGGGTCCGCACCTGGACCCCACTTGGGCGGATCGCACCTGCGCGAATCGCACGTGAGGCCGCGCGGGCGTTCGCAGCGACGCCGGAGTCCCTCCTGCGCGGCACGTGGCGCCGTGCCGGTGTGCCACCGCTCGGAGAGGCGACGATGGCGATCAGTTGGAGCCCGCAGAATCTCCGGAGAGCTTCGGCTCACAGGTGTCGTTGGCCGCTTCGAACTGCGGCGAGTTGGTGTCCCCTGGGAGGTAAATGACCTCAGCGCCGCTATGCCGCGTTGAGCCGGCGGCCTCGCGCTGTCGCGACAGGGGCGTTTGAGGCGCTCAACCGTTGCTTCGTCGCCCCGTCCCCGAAGGGCCGTACCAGACCGTGGCGGGCCGCTGACGCCCCGGCCGGCCGCTCCTGCCGGCTCGCGCTTTCCGGCCGTCCGCCCACGAATCCCGCAGCCCTGCTTACCTCGCCGTAACCAGGGCGGCTTACACTGAGGCGATGCCCGAGGAGCGGACCGATGTGGCCGCGCTGTTCGCGCGCCTCAAGGAGGAGGTGCGGGCGGCGGGGCCACGCTCCGGCGAGGTGACGCCGGTGCAGGTTCGGCTCTCGACCCGCGACCAGGCCGAGCGGCTCTGGCCGATCTCGGCCGAACGGCCGCTCGTCGGCAAGGCCGGGCCGGTCAAGCTCTTCCTCCGGCGGTTCATGCGCTGGTACGTCGAACCCGCCTTCGCCGATCAGCGCGCGTTCAACGATGCCGTCCTGAAGCTGATCGACGACCTCGACGAGCGGATCGCCCGGCTCGAGCACAAATGAGGATCGCCGTCTGCAGGCCGCAGGTTCCGTTCGTCTACGGCGGGGCCGAGGTTGTCGCGGATCAACTCGTCGACGAGCTGCAGCCTGAGCGGGCACGAGGCCGAGCTCGTCGCGGTGCCGTTTCGGTGGGAACCGGGCACTCACGTGCTCGACCAGGCGCTGATCTGGCGGCTCCTCGACCTGACGGGAACCGCCGCCAGGCCTGTCGAGCTCGCGATCGCGACGAAGTTTCCCTCCTACGGGATCCGCCATCCCAACAAGGTGATCTGGCTCGTGCACCAGTTCCGGCAAGCCTACGACCTCGACCGCGGCGAGTTTCGGCAGTTCTCGGAGTCGCCCGTCGACCGTGCGACGCGGCTCGGGGTCGAGCGCTTCGACGCGGTCGCCTTCGCCGAGGCCCGCAAGATCTTCACGATCTCGAAAAACGTGGCCGACCGGCTCGAGCGCCACTCGGGCTTCGACGCCCAGGTGCTGCCGCCGCCCCCTCAGACCCTCAACTACCGGACCGACGCCTACGACCCGTTCGTGCTCTCCGTGAACCGGCTCGACCGCTACAAGCGCATCGACCTGCTCATCGACGCGGCAAAGGCCGACCCGTCGCTCCGCATCGTCATCGTCGGCGACGGGCCCGACCGTGGTCGCCTGGAGAAGCTCGCAGCCGAGGCGAACGGCCGGATCGAGTTCACTGGACGCGTCGACGGAGACCGGCTCGCCGACCTCTACGCGAGCTGCCTCGCCGTGTACTACGCGCCGCTCGATGAGGACTACGGCATGGTTCCCTACGAGGCCTTCCTGGCGGCCAAGCCCGTCGTGACGACCCTCGACGCCGGTGGGCCACTGGAGGTCGTCGAGGACCACGTGACCGGGCTCGTCGTTGCCCCGGAACCGGCCGAGGTCGCGAAAGCCTGCGCCTACCTCGCCGCAAGTCCCGCCCAGGCGAAGGCTCTCGGCGAGGCCGGCAAAGCAGTCGCCGAGCGCATCACGTGGGATGCCTGCATCGACGCGCTGCTCTCGTGAAGGTCGCCTATTACTCGCCGATGCCGCCGTCGCGGTCGGGGATCGCCGACTACTCGACGCTGCTGCTCCCGGCGCTCCGCGAGCGCGTCGCTGAGGTCGTCGTCGCCTCCCCCGGCAAGCGAACGCCGCCGGCCGACGTCAGCCTCTACCACATCGGCAACAACCCGGAAGCTCACGGCTGGATCCTCGATGCGCTGCAAGGTTCGGCCCGGTGTCGTCGTCCTCCACGAGCTCGTCCTCCACCATCTGATCGCCGGGGTCACGATCGGCCGCGGCGACGGCCGCGGCTACCTCGATGCGATGGAGCGCGACCTCGGCGTGGCCGGACGTCTGATCGGGCTCGGCGTGCTCGACAACCTGCTGCCGCTTCCGTGGGAGACCCAGCCCGAGCGGTTCCCGCTGACGGGCTCCGTCCTGGATCTCGCTTCGGGGTTGATCGTGCATTCGCACTACGTCGAAGAGGGCGCCCGAGCGGCCGGCTACGCGGGGCCGCTCTGGCGGATCCCGCATCCCGCCTGGCCCGTCGAGACGATCGAGCCGGCGGAGCTGGCGGGCGAGCCGCTGATCGGCTGCTTCGGTCACCTGAACATGAACAAGCGCATCCCGCAGCTCCTCGAGGCCTTCGTGGTGCTTCGTCAGCGGCGGCCCGGCGCCCGGCTCCTCCTCGTCGGCGAGGCAACCGAGCGGTTCGACCTCGACCGGCGCCTCGAGCGGCTGGGGCTCGGCCAGGACGCCCTCCTGCGCGAGAGCTACGTCTCGGAGGACCGGTTCTGGTCGCTGATGGCGGCCTGCGACGTGCTCGTGAACCTCCGCTCCCCGACGATGGGCGAGACCTCGGGCTCGGTGATCCGCGGCCTCTCGCTCGGGAAGCCGATGCTCGTCTCGGATGTCGGCTGGTTCTCCGAGCTTCCCGACGGTGTCGCACTCAAGATTCCGGTTGACGAGTTCGAGGTACCGACGATTGCCCGCGCGCTCGAGCTCGCCGGCGACCGTGCGTCCGAGCTCGGCGCCGCCGCCCGGCTTTACGTGCAGACCGACCATGCGCTCTCGGGTGCGGCAGACGCCTACGCCGCGGCACTCGAGGAAGCTGCGGGCGGCGAGGTGGTCTCCAACGCCGTTCTGCGGCGCATCGCCGAAGGCGCGGCCGAGATCGGCTTCGACGATCCGGCAGAGCTCGCCCGGTTGGCACGTGAGGCGGGCCTCGTGTGAGGGCGTGGTCGATGGTGCGAACGTTCGCCAGGGTGGTGCCCCCCTGGCTCTGGCTCGGCGCGATCGTGCTGGCCTCGATCGCGGGGAGGCTCGCGATCTCCGGCCGCACGGTGGCGCCGTGGATCATGATCGACGAGCTCGTCTACTCCGAGCTCGCGAAGAACTTCGCCGCGCACGGTCGGTTTCTGATCAGAGGCGTGCCCTCGAGCGGCTACGGGTTCGTCTATCCGGCGCTGATCGCGCCCGCCTGGAGGATCTACAGCTCGATTCCGTCGGCCTACTCGGCGGCGAAGGCGATCAACACCGTGCTCATGTCCCTCGCCGCGGTGCCCGGCTACCACCTGGCCCGGAGACTCCTTCCCGCCCGGCTTTCGCTGGTCGTCGCGGCGTTGACGGTGCTCGTGCCTTCGATGCTCTACACGGACATGCTGATGACCGAGAACGCCTTCTACCCGATCTTTCTGCTCGTGGCGCTCCAGCTCGTGAGGATGCTCGAGCGGCCCACGGTGCTGGGCCAGATCGGCTTGCTCGTGGCCTGCGGCGTGGCGTTCGAGACGCGAGCGCAGGCCGTCGCCCTGCTACCGGCGGTAGCCGTGGCACCCGTGGCGCTGGCGTTGCTCGAGCGCCGCGGGCTCCGGGCCGCCCTGCGCTCCTACGCCGCGCTCTACGGGACGCTCGCGGCGGCGGCGGCACTGGCGCTCATCGGGACGATCGCGCGGGGCCGCTCGCCCCTGACGCTTCTCGGCGCCTACCGGGCTGCGACATCCAGCAACTACACCGTGAGCGGCATCCTCCACTTCCTGCTCTACCACGTCGCCGAGCTCGACCTGTACCTCGGGATCGTGCCCTTTGCGGCGCTCGTGGCGATGTGGCTTGCCCCCGGCCGGTTGACCCCTTCGGGGCGTGCCTTTGCGGTCGCCACGTTTGCCATCTCCTTCTTCTTGCTCGTCGAGGTCGCCGCGTTCGCCTCGCAGGGCTTCGTCGACCGGATCGAGGAACGGAACATGTTCTATCTCGCGCCTTTTGCGCTCGTGGCGATGCTCGGCCTGGCGACCGACGCCGTCGTTCCGACCTCGCGGCGCGTCGTGATCGCGGCGGCAGCGCTCGCGGGCGTCCTGCCGGTCTTCATCCCGTTCGCGCGGTTCATCACGACGAGTGCCCTTTCGGACACCTTCGCACTGCTGCCCTGGTGGTGGGCGCAGGATCATTTCGTGACGCTCGACAACGTCCGCTACGCGGCGTTCGGCGTCTCGATCGTCCTCGCGGCGGTGTTCGTGCTCCTGCCGCGGCGCTTCGCCCTCGTCCTGCCGGTGCTTCTGGCCGTCTACTTCGTGGCCACCTCCTTCGTGGTCGAGAACGGCCGCCACGGGATCCGTAAGACCACGGTCGGCGACCTCTGGGCCGGGACCCATCTGCCACATCCGAACTGGATCGATCGGGAGGTGGGCCCGAAAGGCTCGGTCTCGGTGCTCTGGACGGGAACGCTCGGCGATGCCTACCCGCTGTGGGAGAACGAGTTCTTCAGCCGTAGCGTTCACACGGTCTACGACGTGAACGACGCCGGTCGCCCGGACCCGCTCCCAATGGTCGCCGTCGAGCGTGCACCGGACGGAAAGCTCGTCGACGACGGGCACCCGATCAGCGCGACCTATGTCCTGACGGACACCTCGCTCGACCTTGCCGGCAAGCTCGTGAAGGAGGATCCCGTCGGCGTCGATCTGTACCGGGTCGACGGGCCGGTGATCATCCTCACTCACATCAGCGGCCTCTACCCGTCGGACACCTGGTCCGGGAAGACCGTGACCTACCAGCGGGTCCGATGCACCGGCGGCCGGCTCACCGTCGAGCTCCAGGGCGATTCCCATCTCTTCACCCGGCCGCAGACCGTCGTCGTCACGGAAGCGGGCCGGATCATCGCGCACACGACGGTGCCGGTGACGGGCACCCGAAAGCTGACCGTGCCGCTCCAGGCGGCCGGAGGGCGCTGCGTCGTTCGCTACACGGTCGGGCGCACGATCGAGCCGGCCGGCGTCGAGCCCGGCTCGATCGACACCCGACGGCTCGGGACGCACTTCGTCCTGTTCTCCTACAAGCCGTGAGGATCGCCTTCGACGTCTCGCCGCTGTCCCACGAGCGCACGGGCGTGAACAACTACATTCGCGGGTCGCTTCAGGGCCTCGCCGCCGCGGCGCAGCGGGCCGGCGACGAAATCGTCGCCTTCGCTCCCACGTCTCCCGCAGGCCGCCGGGTGATTCCCGAGGTTCTCTCGGGGATGCCGGTCGAGCTGCGGTTGAAGACGCTGCCGGGCGCGCACGCGTGGCGCACGGCGTGGTCCCGGGCCGGCTGGCCTCCGGTGGAGCGCTGGCTCGGCGACGTGGACGTCCTCCACTTCACCGACTGGATGTATCCGCCGCAGCGCTCGGGCCTCCGTGCGACGACGATCCACGATCTCGTGCCCTTGCACTTTCCCGCCTGGGTCACCGCTCGGACGCGGTCGATGCACCGTCGCAAGTACGAGAACGCGGCTCGCACCTGCGGTGTCGTCTTCGCCAACTCCGCCTTCACGGCCGACGATTTCGCGCGGACGCTGGAGTATCCGCGCGAGCAAGTCGTCGTGGCGCATCCGGGGATCGGCGCGGAGTTCCGCCCCGACGGCCCGGCGGCCGAGCGCGAGCTGCCGTACCTGCTCACGGTGGCGACGCTCGAGCCGCGGAAGAACCTCGGGACTCTGGTCGACGGCTTCGGGCTGCTCGACGACCCGAGCCTCGAGCTCCTCGTCGTTGGCGGTGCAGGCTGGGGCGAGCAGCCGAGTCTCGACCGTCCGGGTGTCGTCAGGCTCGGGAGGGTCGACGACGATGAGCTCGCCCGTCTCTACCGCGGCGCGGCCGCTGTCATCTACCCGTCTCGCTTCGAGGGGTTCGGGATGCCGATCACGGAGGCGATGGCCTCGGGCGCGCCGGTTGCGGCCTCCTCGCATCCCTCCCTCGACGAGGCCTGCGGGGACGCGGCGGTCAGGTTCGACCCCGAGCGTCCGGAGGCGATCGCCGAGGCGGTCCGCGAGCTGCTGCTCCGAGCCGAGCCGCTGCGTGAGCTTGGGCTCGCGCACGCTGCGCAGTTCTCCTGGGACGCAACCGGCGAGCGTTTCCTCGAGGGGTACCGGCGATTCGCCTAGCGATCGACACGACGCCGCTCCTGCAGACGCGCGCCGGCACGGCGCGCTACCTGAGAGGCCTCCTCGACCACCTCGACGTCCCCGTTCAGGAGGTGTCGTTCCCCGCCACGACGCGGCTCCGAACGCTCGCTGCGGACGCCGTCTGGTACCCGCGTCTCTCCGTGAAGGACGCGGATGTGCTCCACTGCCCGACCTTTCGCGGGCCGTTCTCGTCCAGGACGCCGCTCGTCGTGACCGTGCACGACCTCGCCGTGCTCCGGCATCCCGAGTGGTTCAACCGTTGGAGCCGGACGTATTCGCGCTTCGCGGTGCCGCGCGTCGTGGCGGCGGCGCGGCGGCTGATCGCGGTCTCGGAGTTCACCCGCAGGGAGCTGGTCGACCTGCTCGGCGTGCCGGAGGCCAAGATCCGGGTCGTGCCGAACGCGGTCGAGGATGTCTTCACGCCCGAGGGCCCACGAGCGAGCGGGGATTATGTGCTCTCGGTCGGCACCCTTGAGCCGCGCAAGAATCTCGCTCGGATCGCCGCGGCGGTCGACGGCGAGCTCAGGGTGGTGGGTGCCAGCGGCTGGGGCTCGGTCGGCGGTACCGCGAAACGTCGTCCTGCTCGGAGAGGTAGACGACGCGGAGCTCGCACGCCTGTATCGCGGCGCGCGCTGCCTCGTCTACGCCTCGCTCTACGAGGGGTTCGGGATCCCGGTCGCCGAGGCCCTCGCATGCGGCTGCCCGGTCGTCACGAGCCGCGACAGCGCGATGGCCGAGATCGCAGCCGACGCCGCGGTCTACGTGGAGCCAACCGACGTCGAGTCGATCCGCGAGGGGATCGCAGGTGCCTTCGCGCCCAAGCCCCGGCGCGTCGCGACCTGGGGCGACGTCGCACGCGCGACCCGCGAGGTGTACGAGGACGCCGTAGGTTCGGAGCGGGCCCGGTGATCGTGATCGACGCGGACGTGCTCGGGCGGGAGCGCACCGGCGACGAGACCTACGTCACGAATCTCCTCCGCGAGCTGCCGGCAGCAGCGCCGGAGCTTCGCTTCGCCGCGGTGACGCGTCATCCCGAGCTCGTTCCCGCGGGGATCGAACCGATCGAGCTTCCCTCGCGCCTCCAGGAGCTGCGGATGGCCTGGTCGTTTCCCCGGCTGCTACGGCGGCTCGCGCCGGAGCTGGCGCACTTTCAGTACGCCCTCCCGCTCGGGTGGAACGGCCGCAGCGTCGTCACCGTCCACGATCTTTCGTTCGCGGGCTCTGACTCGACGATGTCGCTTGCAGACCGCGTCACCTTCAGGGCGGTCGTGCCGCGCGCCGTTCGACGTGCCGATCACGTCCTCGTCGTCTCGGAGCGCACCAGGCGTGACGTGGTTGCCCGCTACGGCATTCCCGTAAGCAGCGTGACCGTCACCCCGAACGGCGTCGACCCGAGTTTCGGTCACGGCGTGGGCCAGGGTGCTCCACCGCGCAGCTACGTTCTCTTCGTCGGCGCGGTGCAAGCCCGGAAGGATCCGCTGGTCGCGCTCGAGGCCGCTCGGGCAGTGGGGCTTCCGCTGGTGGTGGTTGGCCCCGAGCGGGACGCCGGTCTGGCCGGGAGCCTGCGCGCGGGCGGAGCGGACCTGCGCGGCTACGTATCGAAAGAGGCCCTGGCAGGGCTCTATCGGGACGCAGCGATGCTCGTTCTGCCGTCGCGATTCGAGGGGTTCGGCCTGCCGGTGCTCGAGGCGATGGCGTGCGGCACCCCGGTGGTCGCCGCCGACGAGCCTGCCCTACGCGAGGTCGGCGGCGATGCCGTCGTGTACATCGAGGGAGGCGACATCGCCGCGGCAGCGCGCCTCGCGCTGGCGGACGGCGTGCGTCTCTCGGCTGCCGGTCTGGAGCGGGCAAAGCTGTTCACGTGGGCCGAGACGGCCCGCCGGACCGTCGAGGTCTATCGTCGGGTGCTCGCGTGAAGGTGTCGGCCATCGTCGTCTCGCATGGAAGCGCCCAGGAGCTCGCGGAGGCGCTGCCCGAGCTGGAGCCGCAGGTCGACGAGCTGCTTGTGATCGCGAACGTCCCGGGCTCGGTCCCCTCCGGGGTCGAGGCGTACGAGAATCCCCACCCGCTCGGGTTTGCGGCCAACGTCAACCTGGGGGTACGGCTCACAAGCGGTGAGGCGATCGTCGTCGCCAACCCGGATGCGATCGCGAGGCCGGGCGCGGTTGCGGCGCTCCGGTCCTTCATGGCCGAGCACCCGCGGTGCGGCGTCGCGGGCCCGGCGATGGTGTTCCCGGACGGAAGGGCCTCAACCGTCGCGGCGCCGCTTCCCGACGGTGAGCGGCACGCTCGTCAGGCGCACGCCGCTTCGTCGCGTGATCGGGCAGCGTCGCCACCTGTACCTCGACGAGCCCCGGCCCGGTGAGCCCGTCCAGGTCGACTGGATGCTCGGCGGGTTCCTGATGCTGCGACGCGCGATGCTCGAGGAGCTCGGCGGTTTCGACGAGCGCTTCCGCCTCTACGGCGAGGACATCGACCTCCAGTACCGGGCGATGCAGACGGGCTGGGAACGGTGGTATGTCCCGGCGGCGCTCGTCCAGCACGTCCATCACGCCGAGACCGACCACCGTTTCCTGACGCGGCGAACGCTGTGGCACTGGCGGGGGATCGTGCGCTTCGTGCGCAAGCATCCCGAGCGGTTGTTTGCCCCCTAGGTAGAGGCTCTTAAGAACTCGTCTCGCGGCGGATGAAATGGGCGATCGAGCCCGCTCCGGCTTGCTGCTCCCAGGCCGGGTGGCGCCCGACGTCGGCAACGACTCGAGTGATCCCGGGATAGACGTTGCCGTAGCCGCCCGTGTCGACGGCGTCGTGGAACAGCAGGTGGCCGCCGGGCCGAACGAACTCGCCCCAGCGGGTGAAATCCAGCCAGGCGCCTTCGTAGGTGTGGTCGCCGTCGACGAAGAGCAGCTCGAGCGGAGTCGGCGGCGGGGCCGCCGTCCGCGAGTCGGCAACGAGTAGCTGCACCTTGTGATCGAGGCCGTAGCGCGCGAGCGCGGCCTTCAGCTCGGCGTCAAGGGCGTCTCCGGGCATGTCGGGCCGCAACGCCACGTGCAGGTCGTACGACCAGAGCTCGGCGTCGGCGGGGAGCGCAGAGGCGAAGATGAAAGTGCTCCCGCCTTTGAACCGCCCGATCTCGGCGAAGGGCCCGCCGGATGAGTTGCGGGCGAGCCGGAACAGAAGGGCGGCCTCGTCGAGCTGAAGCGACGCGACGCCGTGGTTCAGCTGATTGGAAGAGAAGAGAAACGCGAGGTCCTCGAACCCGGCCAACCGATCCGGCCATTCCTCGACGTTCGGGAACCGCATCGTGGCCGGATCGCGAAGGACGGAGGCGTGAATGAGGTTCTTGCCTGTCGGCGTGCGGCCGAGGCGCCGCACAAGCGCCTTCACGCGATCGGGCACGTCCGAACTCTACTTTCTGTGAGCGGCGGGCTCGAACTTGAACCCGACCACGACCCCGAGCGAGCGCGAGTCGGTGGGCGTGGGCGGGATGAGCGTCGCATCGTCGACGTGGATCTCGACGCGCACGGGGCTCCGCTTGACCGGAATGAGCAGCGTCATGGACTGCTTGCTCGCAACCGTGCGATGCAGGACGGTCGTGGCCCGGCCGAGCGCCGCCTCGAAGCCGGGAGCGATGCTCACCGTGCCGACATCGACGGTGACCTTGGCCGCGGGCGCCGGGCCGCCGTAACCGGACCTCGAGATCACGACCTCCATGCGTCCAGTCTGGCCGGCCTTGAAGTAGGTGTACGAGCACGAGTCGGAGCACCATCCATCCGGATACACGCCCTCACCCGTGTCGAGGAGGTGCCAGGCGGGCCCCCGCCGCCTGTAGAGGACGAGGCCGTCTTGCTGCGCCACGACGGGGGCGTCGAGGGTGACACCGTTGGCCGCGAGCGACATAGGCGTCGCTCGGGAAGCCCCCGAGCAGGCCGTCGGGCTTCACGATGTTCGGGGTCGAGGTCGGGCCGGGCCCGGGCGCGGTTGCGTCCAGGCTGTCGACGTGATCGATCGAGTGGTTCCAGAACTCGGCCAGCGAAACCCCGTTGGGATCGCTGATTCCCTGCCCCAGGAACGTCGTCGGCTTGCCGCCGGTGGCCTTGTCGACCCAGTTGAGCGTGCCGGGAAGGTTGGTGCGGAAGGCATCGGCGAGGTTGTCGATGCCGGCGGTCATCAGGATCTCACCCGAGAGCAGCCAGGCCAGGGCCAGCACCGCCGTCAGCGTGGTGACACCGCGCCGGCGGCGGGCGAGCAGGAGCACGACCGAGACGACGAGGACGGCGAAGAGGCCGAGACGGTCCTGGTGGAGCGTCCAGTGCCGGTAGAAGCTGAGCGCGGCGGGAATGGCCGATCCCGGCGCTTCGAAATACGGGTACCCGACCTGGATCGCCTTGAAAGCGACCATCACGGTGACGAAGCCGACGGCGCTCCAGAAGAGCCGCCGGTCGAGACGTCGTCGACTCGAGCACCATGGCGGTTCCGAGCAGCATCAGCGGCGAGAGGTAGATCAGGTCGCGCTCCTCCCAGAGCGTCGAGAACTGGGTGGAGAGGAACGCGGCCTTGTCCGCGGTGTAGATCGAGACGAGCGCGATTGCGGAGGCGGTCCACGCGACGTAGGCGCGGTAGGTCGGGTCGCCGCGACGCTCGGGCAGGCGAAGCGAGGTAAGGCCGCCGATCACGGGCAGGACTCCGAGCCCGATCGTGAACGAGAGGCCGGCTCTGAGCCCGAGATCGACCATGCGGTTCTTGTAGTGCTGCGTCGTGAACTGCCACTGCCCGATGTGCTGAAGCACCACGCGGTTGAACAGGAAGAGCACGCCGAGGAAGAGGATCGCGCCGCCGAACGTGTCGCCTCGGGTCCAGTTGCGGCGCAGGGCCCGGCCGCGCGGGCCCGTGAACCAGAGCAATGCGGCCGCCAGTGCGCCGGCCGACGGGCAGCACGCCGAACTGCTGCTGGCGGATGAAGTAGCCGCCGAGCAGGGCAACTGCTGCGAGGGCGATGTCGAGGCGTTGCTTCGACCGTAAGGCTCGACACCGCAAGCCAGGAGCAGAGGGCGAAGTAGGGGTAGGCGAGAACCTCGGGGATGATCGAGGTGACGTAGCCATGGCCGGGAGCGCAGATCGAGAGCAGCGGCCACGATGACCGCGTTGCGGCGGGAGACGAGCATCCGCGCGAGCAGGTAGGTGGGGATCGGCTGCGAGGCACATGAGCGACCGCGTTCGCGTACTTGACTGCCGCGTAGCCGGCGGTGGTCGTATGGAACCAGCCAGAACGGAGCGATCACGTAGGCGTAGAGCGACTTGAAGTAGATCGGCTGGGTGCGCCGCGCCGCGTGGCCGGTGGCCGCGATCGAGCGCGAGAGCTGCGTCCATTCGAGCTCGTCGGTGAACACCCAGGGCGTTTTTCGCAGGTGCGCCTCGACGCGCGTAGAAGACGAGGACCGCGACAGTGCCAGCGCGATGATCGGGAGGGCCGCGAGCAGCCGGTCGATCGCGGAGCGTGTCGGGACGTGAGCCGTTGGGTTCGTTGCCGAGGCCGTCGTCACCGACCGGTCATTCTGATGCTGCGCCGAGGAACACGCGCGGGTCGAGGTCGACCTCGCGCCGGACGAACCGGCACGGCGACGCCTGCCTGCTCGCATGCCTCGATGATCGCGTCGAGCGTCTCTCGCGGTGCGTCCGGGATCGTCACGAGCACGATGTCGGGTGTCGTGCGGGCGAGAACGCGGTCGAGCTCGTGGGTCGTGCCGAGCACCTTGATGCCGTGCACGCTGCGCCGGCGGAGCTGCGGGTTGTCGTCGACGAAGCCGACGACGCGCTCGCCCGGCGTCTCGCGCAGCTCGCGCATCATGCTGCGCCCGTTCCGGCCGGCGCCGACGATCAGCGCCCGCCGCGCCGCCCGGTCGCGACGGAGCGGGTGCCGCTCACGATCGTGTGCTCGGCGACCCTCGAGGCCGAGATCGCGACCATGCAGATCAGCGCGTCGATGATGAAGAACGAGCGGTGGAAGTCGCGCATGTCCTGCGTCAGCGACCATGAACGAGAGCGCGACGAGCTCGGAGACGACGACCGCGACGGCGGCGCTCGGCCGCGTCGCGGGCGCCGGCGTAGCGCCAGACCGACCGGTAGAGCCCGAAGGGGATGAACGCCAGGTAGCGGGCGGCGAGGATGACGGGGAGGGTCAGGTCGCGGATGAAGCGCTGGTCGGTCGTCCCGGGCCAGCCGAACTCGATCGCGTAGGCGGCGAGGAACGAGCCGGTGATGAGGACGAAGTCGATCATCACCTCGACGAGCCGGCGCCAGTGCACCGCGAAGGCCTGCGCGAGCCCGAGCGGCTCGCCGACTGCAGCGGGCGGCGGTCGACGTCGGCGAGGAAGCTCGCGAACTGGACGAGCAGCGCGAAGGTGAGTACGACGCCGACGATCGTGTAGCGGACGTTGTCGAGCACCGTGTAGGCGAGGCTCGAGCCGCCGATGCAGAGCGAGATCAGTGCCAGGAGGGCGACGGCGTGCCGTCTCGGAGAGCCCGTAGCGCACGAGCCGGTGCGAGCTGTGGTCGCGGCCGCCCTGGTAGATCGGCCGCCCGTCGAGAAGCCGGGCGACCGTCACGAGCGTCGTGTCCAGGATCGGCACGGCGAGCACGAGCACCGGCAGGACGAGCGTCGCGACGGTCGTGCCGGCGACCCGCCAGCTCGAGGTGAGCCCGAGCGCGCCCAGCGCGAAGCCGAGGGTCTGGCTGCCGGAGTCGCCCATGAAGCGAGCGCGGAGCCGCCGGCCCTGAGGTTGAACGGCAGGAACCCGATGCAGGCCAGCGCTCCGGCGAGCGCGAAAGCGAGCGCGGCGTCGTCCGGATGAACGGTGACGGCGTCGATCGCAAAGAACGTGAACGCGATCGCGGCCAGCGAGGACGCGAGGCCGTCCATGTTGTCGAGCAGGTTGAAGGCGTTTGCGACGCCGATCAGCCAGACGACCGCGATCGCATCGCCGATCACCTCGTTGTGGACGAGTTGGACGTGGGTCCCCGTCGCGAGGACGATCGCCGCCGCGCCGCCCTGCGCCGCGAGCTTGGCAAGGGGCGAGAGCCCGAACAGGTCGTCGGTCGAGACCGGCCACGAACACGAGCGAGACAGCCGCGTACACGCCCGTGAAGGCCTCGTCCGGATGGTAGGCGCCGACGGCGGCAGTGATCCACAGGCCGGCGGTGAACCCGACGAAGATCCCGATCCCGCCGAGGCTCGGGGTCGCCGAGTCGTGCCAGCGCTCCGTTGACGGCACGGCGACGAGCCGGCGGGCGACCGGCGAGCGGAGTAGCGCCCAGATCACGGCGAACGCAGCCGGCAGGGCGACGATCGCGACCGCGGTGCTCACGCCCGCTGAGGGTAGTGGAAGGCGGTTAGCACGTTGTGAGGACGCTACTGCGGAACCCGGCTGGATTCCAGGCCTCAGCCGTACCTGGCGCGCTGCGTTGTCCGGCCCGGATCTGGCGCACGACCGCCACAGAAACCGCCACCAAGCCGCCACACAACCGCCACGAAACTGGCGCACCGCTGTGGCAAAGGACACCTTGCGCGCCCGGTAGGGTCGTTCCTTCTCCCCAGGGTGGGCGGGGGTTTGGGATGGGACCGAGGGGAGATGCAGCAAGGCCCCGCGCCGTCCGTCCTACCTCGTCCCGAAGGTGGGGCAAGAGGCCGGCGCCGCGCTGGAGCCAGGACGCGAGCCCTCACGCGTGGCCACCGGGGAGTTGCACCTGCTGTCGGGCCTACACTGGCTTGCATGGCGGTCTACGGCGACCTCGTCCGCTACCGCGAGCTCTTCGCCAACCTCTTCCGGCGCGACTTCCACGCCAAGTACCGCGCCTCGGCGCTCGGCATCCTCTGGTCGCTCGTCAACCCGCTGGCTCTGATGGGGGTCTACCTCGTCGTCTTCGGCGTCGTCCTGAACCGCAGCGCGGGGATCCCGCACTACCCGATCTACCTGCTCTCCGGGATCGCCTGCTGGATGTTCTTCGCGGTCTCGCTCCAGGCGTCGTCTCGCTCGATGGTCGACAGCGCCGAGCTGATCAAGAAGGTGCGGTTCCCCCGCCAGCTCGTCGCCTTCTCCGTCGTCGCCACCCAGGCGATCACGTTCGCCGTGATGCTCGCGATCCTGATCGTGCTCTCGCTCGTCTTCGTGCCGGCGGCGCGCGGGCACCGTCTGGCTCGTGATCCCGCTCGCTTTCCTCTACGCCGGCTTCGTCGCGGGTGTCTCGCTCGTCGTCGCCTGCGCTGAACGTGCTCTTCCGCGACATCGAGCACATCCTCACCGCGGCCCTCGTCCCGTGGTTCTTCGTCACCCCGATCCTCTGGAGCCCGGCCACGCTGACGCCGTCGGCCGCCTCGCATCACAAGCTGCTCGACGTGCTGCAGTGGGGTAACTTCGTCGCGCCGCCGATCGCCGCGCTCCGGGAGGCGATCTGGCTCGGCCGCGTACCGCGACTCGCCGAGTCGTCTACCTGGTCGTCGCCGCGGCCGTCTCCCTCGCGCTCGGCGCGTTCGTGTTCAACCGGATCGACGACCGGATCGCGGTCGAGCTCTGTAGCCTCAGGCTTGCCCGCGGGCTCGTGGATCGGCCCGCAGCACGATCCGCCCGTCGAAGATCCACGGCTCGTCGAGCGGCGCGGCGTACGCGGGCAGCCCGGCGACGTCGGGCAGGCGGTCGAGCGTGATCCCGTCGAGGACCGAGGGGCAGAGCAGCGGGTGGGAGAAGCCGGTGATCCGGCCCGGGCCGGGCTCGTAGGGCTCGAGCTCGTGTGGGCGGCGCCTGGAGAGCCCACCGAGCCAGTCGACGCTCCCGGCGACGACGCCGTAGCCCTCGGCGTGGGCGGCGGCGACGCGCTCCTGCCAGTCCGGCCGCCGGGCTCGACCCAGGCGGGAAGCTCGCGCCTGGGGCGCTCCGCGGCGCGGGAAACACCTCGACCTCGGCGAGCGCGAGGGCGCTCCCGAGCTGCGAGAACCAGGCCCGGTGCTCGACCACGAGGTCGGGGGCGAACCGGTAGCGGCCCGGGCGGGATCGGCGCCCGGACCCGCGCCTCGACGGTCGACGCTCGCCCGGCGCGACGCGCTGGAAGCGGCGATGCGGTAGCCGTCCCAGACGATCGGGTTGTCGCGCGTGTCGAGCCAGTGGTAGGCGAGGAGGACCGTCTCCCCCCAGGCGACCGTGCCGGTGTTCTCGAGCTCGACCGTCAGCGAGCGCCGAGCGCGCCCGGCCTGCGGCTCGTCGAGCTTCCATGCGCCCCAAGCGGACGGCCAAGAGGGCCCTTCGCCATGGGCGGCTAGTCTAGGCGCGTGGAACCGCTGCTCGTGCGCGCCGCGCGGCGCGAGCCCGTCGAGCGGACGCCCGGTGTGGTTCATGCGGCAGGCGGGCCGGTCGCTTCCCGAGTACCGCGAGCTCCGGGAGCGCCACGCGTTCTTCGAGATCAACCGCTCGGCCGAGCTGACCGCCGAGGTGACGCTCCAGCCGGTGCGGCGGCACGGCGTCGACGCGGCGGTGATGTTCGCGGACATCATGACCCCGGTCGTCGCCGATGGGGGTCGACGTCGAGCTCGTCGAGGGAGTCGGGCCGGTCGTGCGCGAGCCGATCCGCACCGCCGCCGCAGTCGAGCGGCTGCAGGTTCCCGACCCGGCGGAGGCGGTCGGCCCGATCCTCGAGGCGATCGCGGCCGTCCGCGGCCGAGCTCGACGCCCGAGCAGGCGGTCGTCGGCTTCTGCGGCGGCCCGTTCACCGTCGCCGGCTATCTCGTCGAGGGCAGGCCGTCGCGCGACTTCGCCGTCACGAAGGCGCTGATGTACCGCGAGCCGGCGGTCTGGCACGCACTGCTCGAGAAGCTCGCCGACGACCTTCTCCGCCTACGCGCTCGCGCAGGCGCGGGCCGGCGCCGATGTCGTCCAGCTCTTCGACTCCTGGGTCGGCGCGCTCTCGCCCTGCCGACTACGTCGAGTTCGCGGCGCCCGGCCAGCGCGCGGGTCCTGGCGGCGCTCCGGGACGGCGGGCGTGCCGTCGATCCACTTCGGCACCGGCACCGCGACGCTGCTGCCCGGCGCATGGCCGCCGCGGGCGGCGACGTGATCGGGCTCGACTGGCGGCTGCCGCTCGACGAGGGCTGGGCGCTCGCGGGCGCCGAGCGGGCGTGCAGGGAAACCTCGACCCGGCCGTGCTGCTCGGCCCCTGGGAGCGGGTCGAGGCGGCCGCGCTCGACGTCCTCGCCCGGGCCGGCGGGCGGCCGGGCCACATCTTCAACCTCGGGCACGGCGTGCTCCCCGGCACCGACCCGGCCGTGCTCGGCCGGCTCGCGAGCTCGTCCACGCCGTAGACTGAAGCGCCGGCCGAGCCGCCGACGCAGACATTGCCACGACCGGCACACCGGCGTGACGAAGGACACCTTGCGCGCCGCTACCGTCTTCCCTGCGCCCCGGGGTGGGTGGGGGCTCGGCGATGGCGGCCTGGCGGGCTTCGCGAGCCACGCCGCGAGCTAGCGTCGCCGATGACCGCGACAGGGTCGGCTAGCGTTTTCGGCATGAGCGCCGCGGTCGTCCTGATGGCGTACGGGTCGCCGGAGCGCCTCGACGACGTGCCGGCGTACTACGCGGACATCCGCGGCGGCCGGCCGATCGCGCCCGAGCTGCTCGAGGATCTCGTCGACCGCTACCGGCGGCTCGGGATCGAGGAGTCGAACCCGCTGAACGCGATCACCGAGGAGACGCGCGCGCGAGCTCGCCGAGGCGACTCGGCCTCCCGGTCTTCACCGGCATGAAGCACTGGCACGCCGCACATCGACGAGGCCGCACGAGCAGGCGCTCGCGGCGGTGCCGACACGGTCGTCGGGCTCGTGCTCGCGCCGCACTACTCGGCGCTCTCGATCGCCGGCTACCGCGAGCAGCTCGAGCGCGGCCCTCGACGGCGCGGCCTCGCTCGCGTTCGTCGAGAGCTGGCACGACGATCCCGGCTTCGTCGGCTTCCTCGCCGACCGGATCCGCGGCACCGACGCGCACGTCGTCTTCACCGCCCACTCGCTCCCGGCGCGGATCCTCGACGCAGGGGGACCCCTACCGCGACCAGCTGCTCGAGACCGCCGCGCTCGTGGCCGCCGCGGCCGGGGTCGACCGACTGGTCGTTCTCGTTCCAGAGCGAGTCCCCGACCGGCGAGCCCTGGCTCGGCCCCGACATCCTCGACCACCTCGACCGCGCTCCACGCAGCCGGCATCGACGCTCGTGCTCGTCTGCCCGGTCGGGTTCGTCTCCGATCATCTGGAGATCCGCTGGGACATCGACATCGAGGCGCAGGAGACGTGCCGCCGAGCTCGGGATGCAGCTCGAGCGGATCGAGATGCCGAACGCCGACCCCGCCTTCGTCGCCGTGCTCGCCGGGATCGTCACCGGCGCGCTCGCGCGGACGCCGAGCGTGACCTGGAGCGGCTGCGGTGACGACGGCCGGGCAAGATCGTCGTCGATCCGTGTCTCGCAGCGCTTCCGTGTCTCCGAGCGCCCGTACCGCACGCTGAAGGACGTCGGTCGTCGCGCGCCGGCGCAGCGCCACGAACGAGGTCTGGGCGCTCCGCGACGTCTCGCTCGAGGTCGAGCCCGGCGAGGCGCTCGGCCTCGTCGGCCGCAACGGCTCCGGGCAAGACGACGCTGCTCAGGCTCCTCTCCGGGATCTTCAGGCCCACCTCGGGCCGGATCGCGGTCGGCGGCCGGATCGGCTCGCTGCTCGAGCTCGGGGCCGGGTTCCACCCGGACTTCACCGGCCGCGAGAACGTCTACCTGAACGGCTCGATCCACGGCCTCTCCCGCGCGCGCATCCGCGAGGTGATGGACGAGATCGTCTCCTTCGCCGAGCTCGAGCGCGCGATCGACCTGCCCGGTACGCACCTACTCGTCGGGGATGTACATGCGGCTCGGCTTCTCGGTCGCCGCCCACATCCAGGCCGACGTGCTGCTCCTCGACGAGGTGTTCGCGGTCGGCGACGAGGAGTTCCAGCGCAAGTGCTTCGGCAAGATCCACGAGTTCAAGAACCGGGGCGGCACGATCGTCTTCGTCTCGCACGACGCGCAGGCGGTCGAGCGGCTCTGCGACCGCGCCGTGCTCCTGCGGCAGGGCGACGGTCGTGTTCGACGGCCCGACGCGCGAGGCGATCGCCGAGTACCGGCGGCTCCTCGCGGGCGATCGAGCGCCCGACGAGCTCGCGGCGGGGCTGCGCGAATGGGGAAGCGGCGAGGCGCGGATCGTCTCCGACCCGGCTGCTCGACGCCGACGGCGGAGCGCCGCCCAGTTCGCGTCGGGCGAGGCGGCCGTCGTCGAGCTCGTGATCGTGTGCGAGCGCGGCGATCGCCCCGCCGCTCGTCTCGCTCGAGCTGCGCGACGACGCCGGGGTCGTGCTCGGCGGCGCTCACCGCAGCCGACGGCCGAGCTCGGCTCGGCGAGCGGCCCCGGCGAGCGGGTGCTCCGCTTCGAGATCGACCGGCTGCCGCTCGCCGACGGCCACTTCCACCTCCGCTGCGCCCTGATCGAGAGCGCAGAGCGGCCGGCTGCTCCACTCGCTCGACGACGCCGCCGACTTCTTCGTCTTCCCGGCCGGGACCGAGACGGGCGCGGTGCTGCTCGAGGGCCGCTGGACGATGCAGGAGATCGCGGCGCCTGCGCCAATCCGTAGAACGATGAGCTCGCGCAGCTGCCCCGACTGGCCACAGCTGATGGAGCTCGCGCCGGAGCTGCAGTTCAAGCACTACACCGTGCGCGAGGCGCAGCTGCCCGGCGACGCGCTCGTCGGCATCGAGGCGATCGACCTCGACGCCGTCGCGATCTGCTGCGACCTCGCAGCCACGTCTTCTACGCCGAGCACACCGAGCCCGCGGTCGCCGAGGCGCTCCGCGCCTCGCACTGGTTCGACCTGCGCGAATGGGTCGAGCGCGCGCAGCCGGCTCGCAGACGCCGCCTGAGCTCCGACCGGCGCCTGGCGCGGCGCTGGCGCCCCGGCAGCGCCCATCCCGGCGGTAGTGTCCAGCGTCGCATGCCGTCGTTCGTCGTTCCCTTCCGCGGAGCGAAAGGCAAGAGCCGGCTCGGTGCCGCTTCCGCCCGGCACTCGCAGCGGCGCTCGCCCACGCGATGCTCGCCGACGTCGTCGCGGCGTGCGCCGCCGTCGGGCCGACCTTCGTCGTCGGCCCGCCGGACCTCGGTCGCCGGCGGCGGCCGCGATCGTGCTCGATCCCGGCGGCGGCCAGGGCGCTGCCGTCCGCGCCGGGCTCGAGGTCGCCGCGCTCGCCGCGGCAGCGCGGCGGGCGGGCCGCTGGTCGTCGTCAACGCCGACCTTCCCTGCGTGACCGCCCGCGACCTGCTCGCGCTCGCCGGCGCCGTTCCGGACGGCGGGCTCGCCTACGCGCCGGCCGCCGACGGGACGACGAACGCGCTCGGCCTTCGCAGCCCCGACCTCTTCGCGCCGGTCTACGGCCCGGGCAGCGCCGCGCGGTTCGCCGCGCTCGGCCCCTCGCGCCGAGTCGAGGCGCCGAATCTCATCGACGACGTCGACACGGTCGACGACCTCGAGCGGCTCGCAGGCCGGCTCGGCCCGCGCACCCGCGGCGTGCTCGCGTCGCTGCGCATCGGGGCAGCCGCATGAAGGCGACCGTGCTCTCGGGCGGCGTCGGCGGCGCGCGGTTCCTCCGCGGGCTGATCGCGGTCGTCGAGCCAGAGCGACGTCTCCATCATCGGCAACGTCGGGTGACGACATCGAGGTGCTCGGGCTGCACGTCTCGCCCGACCTCGACAGCGTCCTCTACGCGCTCGCGGGGCTCGCCGACGAGGAGCGGGGCTGGGGCCGGGCCGACGAGATCGTGGAACGCGCTCGCGTCGGTCGCCGACCTCGGCGGCGAGGCCTGGTTCCGGCTCGGCGACCGCGACATCGGCCTGCACCTCGTGCGGACCGAGCTCCTCCGCGCCGGCGTGCCACTCTCCGAGGTGACCGCTCGCCTCGTCGCGGCGGCTCGGGCTCCGCTGCGCGCTCCTGCCCGCGACCGACGATCCGCTGCGCACGTTCGTCGAGACGCCCGCCGGCACCTTCGCCTTCCAGGAGTGGTTCGTCGCCCGCGGCCACGCAGACGAGGTCGACGCGCTCCACTACACGGGCGCGCAGGACGCGCGGCCCGCCCCGGGCGTGCTCGAGGCGATCGAGAGGCGCCGACGTGATCGTGATCGCCCCGAGCAACCCGTACGTCTCGATCGGCCCGATCCTGGCCGTCGAGCGAGATCCGCGTCGGCGCTCTCGCGGCGACGGCGTCCCCTGTGTCGCCGTCAGCCCGCTGATCGGCGGGCGCGCGGTCAAGGGGCCCGCCGACCGGATGCTCGCGCGCCTCGCCGGCGGCAGCGGGCCCGCCGCCGTCGCGGGCTGCTACGCGGGCCTGATCGACGCGCTCGTCATCGACGAGGCGGACGCCGGCGCCGAGCTTCCCGCCGGCGTCCGCGAGGTCGTCGCGAGGACGCTCATGAGTCGACGACGAGGCTCGCCGCCGGCTCGTCCACGCCGTGCTCGACGCCGCCGGCGGCGGTCGCGTGAAGGTCGCGATCCTCGGCGGCACCGGCAGCTTCGGCGGCGCGCTCGCCACGCGGCTCGCCGCGGTCGGCGGCGACGAGATCGTGATCGGCTCGCGCGACGAGGCCGCGCGCGCGAGGCCGCGGCGCCGAGCTCGGGCCCGGGGTGACCGGCGCGACGAACGAGGACGCCGTCCGCGGCGTCGACCTCGCCGTGCTCGCCGTCAAGGCCGACGGCGCGCTCGAGACGGCCCGCGCGGTCGCCGACCGCGCTCGGCTCGACGCCGCTGCTCTCGGTCGCGGGCTCGCTCTCGCTTCGGCCCCGGCGGCGTCCGGCCCGATCCCGACGCGCTCTCGCTCGCCGAGCGGATCCAGGAGGTCGTGCAGGGCCCGGTCGTCGCCGGCCTCCACTCGATCGCCGCCTCGAACCTCGACGAGGGCCCGCCCGACGAGGACGCGCTCGTCTGCGGCGACGACGCGGCGGCAAAGGAGCTCGCGCTCGCGCTCGTCGCGAAGGTCGTCGCCGGGCGCGCCCTCGACGCCGGGCCGCTCGCGGGCGCCCGCACGCTCGAAGGCCTGACCGCGGTGATCGTCAACCTCAACAGGCGCTACCGCGCGCACGCCGGGATCACGGTCACCGGCGTCGCCCGCCGGGCGCACCGCCGAGTGATCGCGATCCTGCCCGTCGACGGGCTGCCGGAGATCGGCGAGGGCGACGACCTGGGCGCGATGATCGCGGCGGCGGCAGACCTGGCCGACGGCGACGTCGTCGTGATCGCGCAGAAGGCCGTCTCGAAGGCGGAGGGAAGGGTGATCAGCCTCGCACGAGGTCGAGCCCTCGGCGCGAGCGCGCGAGCTCGCCGGCCCCGAGACCAACCTGCGCCAGCTCGAGGTGATCCTGTCCGAGACGGTTCGCGTCGTCCGCTCCCGCGGCGGGCTCGTGATCGCCGAGACCCGCCACGGCTTCGTCTGCGCCTCGGCGGGCGTCGACCACTCGAATGCCGCCGAGCCGGACACGGTGATCCTGCTTCCGCTCGACTCCGACGCGAGCGCGCGGCGGATCCGGGCGACGATCGCCGCCTCGACGGGCCGCCAGGTCGCCGTGATCGTCACCGACTCGTTCGGCCGGCCGTTTCGCAAGGGCACGACCGACATCGCGATCGGCGTCGCCGGGCTCGCGCCGCTCCGCGACCTCCGCGGATCGCTCCGACCGGGCCGGCCTGCTCCTGCGCTCGACCCAGATCGCGCTCGCCGACGAGATCGCCGCGCGCGGCCGACCTCGTCCGGACGAGCAAGGCCGACGGCCTCCCGGTCGTCGATCGTTCGCGGCGTGGCGATCGAGGGAGACGGGCTGGCGACGGAGCTCGTGATCCCGGCCGACCGCGACCTCTTTCGCTAGGTCTTAGAGCTTCTCAGTGCTCTTATGGAGCCCATTGCAGAATGAAGTCTGGTGCCGCTCGGACACGCTGGGCGCCGCGAGGCTGCGTCCTCAGTCGCCCTAATCCCGCAAGGATATTGGGGCTCCCTGGGTTTCCTAAAGACAGTGTCCTTCCCTCGCACCGCCCATCGCGCCCGATCGACGAGCGTCATTCTGCAATGAGCTCTTAGAAGCTCTAACAGAATGAGCACGTGCCGCCTGGACGCGCTGGGCACGCGCCCTGCGTTGTCCTCAGTCGCCCCAATATCGCAATGGATATTGGGGCTCACTTGTGTCTTCCTACAGGCGGTGTCCTAGCAGTGCACGCACCCATCACGCCCAGTCAGCGCGAGGTCATTTTGTTAGAGCTTCTTAGGCGGCCGAAGGCGTGAGGATGATCGCCTGGGTGCCGTCCGTCAGGCCCTGGTACTGGAAGCTGTACTCGTCCGGAAGGGTCAGCCGGTCGATCGTTGCCGCCTCCGAGCCGTCGAGGCTCGTCGCCGGCGGCGGGGTCTTCAGCGGCAGGGTCTTCGCGAGCGGCTCGGAAAGCTGCTTGCTGAGGTTGCTTCGCTCGAGGTACAGGACGGTCGAGGGCGCCTGTCCCGGGGGCGGGGGCATGAAGGCGATCATGCTGTTGACGCCGGGGGCGTACTTGAAGGTGTAGAGGGCGATCTCGAGCGCCTCGCGCCTGAGCAGGCGCGCTCGTGTCGTCGTCGCCTTGCCGGTCGGGATCGAGCACTCGGCGCCGAGCCCGCAGAACTGATCCTGCACCGCCCCGCTCGAGCTGATGATGCGGCTGCAGCATTGCGCCGTGGCGGAGGCTCGAATCGCGATCGTCGAGACCGGTGTCGTCTTCACGCCGTGCGCGATCTCCGGCGAACCGGAGAGCACGGCGACGAGCTGGCCGCCGGTTGCCGCGAGATGGTATTCGCCGCCGATATGCACGGCGATCTCGCCGCTCACCTTGGTGCTGCTGCCCGAGGGGGGCGACCACGCGGCCCACGGCTTCGGCTTGGGCTTTCCGGGCTGCATCGCGAGCACCACCACACCTGCGATCGCCGCCGCGAACACCACCCCGAGGGCGAGATAGAAGAACCCGAACTGGACGCGCTGACCGTGTGCGGCCGAGGTGACCAGCGCGGGTACGCCTCCGGGCGCCGAAACAGGCGGCCGGCTCTCGGCCGCCGCCTCCACTGCCGGTTCCACTGTTGGCTCCTCGGCGCCTGCCGCGGGTTGTTCGGTCGCGCCGTCCACCACCTCCCATGATGCCCGGTCTTTCGTTGCCATGCGGGGGAATCGCGCCGCGCGGCGTCCCGGGCGGAGTCTCTAGGCTCGGTGCATGAGGCTGCTCGTGCTCGGCGGAACGGCGTTCGTCGGCAGGCATTTCGCCGCCGCCGCGCTCGAGCGCGGGCACGAGGTCACCCTCCTCACCCGCGGGCTCACGAACCCGGGTCTCTTTCCCGGCGGCGGAGCACCTCGTCGGCTGACCGCGAGCACGACCTCGCGACCATCCTCGGCTCACGCCGCTTCGACGCGGTCGTCGACACCTGCGGATACGTGCCGCGGGTCGTGCGGGCCTCCGCCGAGCTGCTCGCGGACCGGGTCGAGACCTACGCGTTCATCTCGACGATCTCCGTCTACGACGACGCGCCGTCCCTGGACGAGAGCTCCGAGACGACGGCGCCCGGCCGACCCGGCGAGCGAGGACGTCGCTGCCGAGTACGGCGGGCTGAAGGCGCTCTGCGAGCTGGCGGTCGAGGCGGCGCGTGCCGGGCCGCGCGCTCGTCGTCCGCCCAGGGCTCGTCGTCGGCCCGCACGACTACACGGGCCGTTTCAGCTACTGGCCTCACCGGATCGCGCAAGGCGGCGAGGTGCTGGCGCCGGCGCCGCCCGAAGCCCGCGTCTGGTTCATCGACGCCCGCGACCTCGCGGCCTTCGTGCTTGCGCCTCGTCGAGCGCCGTGAGCGCGGCGTCTTCAACGCCGTCGGGCCCTGCGGAAGCGCTTTCGCTGGGTGCGCTCCTCGACGAGTGCATCGCAGAGCGCCGCAAGCGACGCCGAGCTGACCTGGGTGAGCGAGGAGTTCCTGCTGGCGAACGACGTGGCGCCGTTCACCGAGCTGCCGCTCTGGATCCCCGCCGGCGAGGGCGGCCACCCGGTGATCGACATCCGCAAGGCGCCTGGCGGCCGGGCTCGTGCTCCGTCCCGTCTCCGAGACGATTCGAGCCTTGCCAGCGGCCTCGAGCCGCCACCGGCCGAGCGCGTCGGCGCAACCGGCCCGCCGCGTCACGCCGCGGGGCTTTCGCCCGAGCGCGAGCGAGCTGCTCGAGGCCTGGCACGCGTCGCGGTAGCGCGGGCTAGTCGACGAACTCGTCGGCGACCGAGAGCGCCTCGTCGAGGATCGCGATCCCCTCGTCGAGCTCCTCACGGGTGATCGTCAGCGGCGGGCAGACCATGACGACGTTCCAGTGCGTCATCAGGTAGAGGCCCTTCCCGAGCGCGTGGCGGGCCAGAGCGCGGCGACCGGCTTCGCCGCCTCGCCCGAGCCGTTGAACGGCACGAGCGGCTCGCGCGTCTCGCGGTTCTTCACGAGCTCGAGGCCCCAGAAGCAGCCGAGCCCGCGAACCTCGCCGACCGAGGGGTGCTTCTCGGCGAGCCGGGCCGAGCTCGGCGCGGAAGACGTCTCCCATCGCGGCGGCGTTCTCGACGATCCCCTCCTCCTGGAAGGCCTCGATCGAGGCGACGGCCGAGGCGCACGCGAGCGGATGGCCCGAGTAGGTCAGCCCGCCGGCGAAGAAGCGGGGCCGGATCCAGTCGGCGATCTCGGGACGCACGATCATCGCGCCCAGCGGGCACGTAGCCCGAGTTGATCCCCTTCGCGACGGTGAGGATGTCCGGGACGACGTCCCAGTTGTCGACGGCGAACCACTTGCCGGTGCGGCCGAAGCCGGCCATCACCTCGTCGGCGATCAGCAGGATCCCGTGGCGGTCGCAGACCTCCCGGATCGACTGCAGGTAGCCGTCGGGCGGGACGATGATCCCGTTCGTGCCCGTGACCGTCTCGAGGATCACCGCGGCGACCGTCTCGGGGCCCTCGTACATCAGGATCTCCTCGAGGTGCGGCGCGCCGGTGCAGACCGGGCACGGGATCGGGATGGCCGGCCGGGCAGCGGTAGGTGTACGGGTCGAGCATGCGCACGACGCCCGGGATGCCGGGCTCGGCGGCCCAGCGGCGCGGGTCGCCGGTCAGCGTGATCGAGCCCCCGGTCGCGCCGTGGTAGCTGCGGTAGCGGGCGATGATCTTGTGGCGGCCCGTGTACCAGCGGGCGAGCTTGATCGCGTTCTCGTTGGCCTCGGTGCCGCCGTTCGTGAAGAACGAGAACCCGAGGTCGCCCGGGCGTCACCTCGGCGAGGAGCTTGCCGAGCCGCGAGCGCGACTCGGTCGCCATCGGCGGGCCGATCGTGGCGAGCGTCTCCGCCTGCTCCTTGATCGCCGCGACGACCTTCGGGTGGCCGTAGCCGATCGAGACGTTCACGAGCTGCGAGGCGAAGTCGAGGTAGCGCTTGCCGTCGTAGTCCCAGAAGTAGCGGCCCTCGGCGCCCGCGACGGCGATCGGGTTGATCGCGTCCTGCACCGACCAGGAGTAGAGGACGTAGCGCTTGGCGTCCTCGACGATCTGCTGCCCGAGCTCTGGGTTGGTCTCGATCGTGGCCATCTCGGGATCGTATCGGGCGGCCGCCGCTCGTCTCGAGGTACCCGTCGTGGGGACGCCTCCGGCTCGAGGCCCGGCCTCGGTTCGCGCCCGGTTAGACGCGCTCGCGAAGGAGGCGGACCCGGCCGATCGGCGCGAAGCCGAGCCGCTCGAGGATCGGCGCCGACATCGGCCCGGCGCTGACGGTGATCCGCGGGACGCCACGCGCCACCGCCTCCTGCCAGCGCGCGTGCACGATCGAGGTGTAGACGCCGTGGCCGCGCGCCTGCGGCAGCGTCGCCCCGCCGAGGAGGATCGCCGCCCACGGCGTGAAGACCGCCCGGCCGAAGCCCGCAGGCGGCTCCGCCCGACGTAGGCGAGGAACGTGACCTGCCGGCCGTCGGCCTGGATCAGCGGCCAGGCCGCAGCGGCCTCCTGCGGCCGCGCCGCTCGCTCCTCCTCGGGAACGCCGAAGCCTCCCAGTCGATCTCCATCGCACGAGCGCATCCTCGAGGGCTGACGGCCCGCCGCACCTCGACCGTCGCGGCACCGGCCGGCTCGCGCCGCGATCGTCAGCGTCGTCAGCTCGGGCGGATCGCCGGGCTCGAGCCCGAGCTCCGCGCAGGCGGTCCGGCGAGGTCCGCAGGCGTCGAGAGCTCCCCGACCCACCAGGTCGCCTCGGCGCAGCCCCTGCTCACGCAGTGCAGCGCCGCACCGACTCCACGGCCGGGGCGACCTCGGGCGTCGGCTCAGCCGGAGCCGGTGCACCCACGCCGAGCGGCCGTAGGTGACGAGCGCGAAGCCGCCCGTCGCGCTCGACCGAGAGCCTCGGCTCCGGCGGGAGCCAGAGCCCGGGCTCCTCGGCCAGCTCGAGCAGGATCTCGTCCATGTCGCTCAGCGTAGGCGAGCGGCCCGAGCGGCAGCCCGAAGCGGTACGAGCGCGGTAGGCTGGGCCCGACGAGGAGGAGGAGAGATGACCGAGCTGATCGAAGCGCCGCAGGCCGTGAAGGCGATCAACCACTGGATCGGCGGCAGCCGCCGCGCCGGCGAGTCGGGCCGCACCGGCCGCGTGTTCGACCCGGCCACCGGCGCCGAGACGGGCGCAGGTCGACTTCGCCTCGGCCGAGGAGATCGACGCCGCCGTCCAGGCCGCGAAGCAGGCGTTCCCGGCCTGGCGCGCGCTCTCGCTCTCGCGCCGCTCGGAGCTCTTCTTCCGGATCCGCCAGCTCTTCGACGCGCACCGCGAGGACCTCGCGCGGCTCCTCACCGCCGAGCACGGCAAGGTGCTCTCCGACGCCCTCGGCGAGGTCGCGCGCGGGCTCGAGGTGATCGAGTTCTGCTGCGGGATGCCCGACCCTGCTCAAGGGCGGCTACTCCGAGCAGGTCTCGGGCGGCATCGACGTCTACTCGATCCGCCAGCCGCTCGGCGTCGTCGCCGGGATCACGCCGTTCAACTTCCCCGCGATGGTGCCGATGTGGATGTGGGCGCCCGCGCTCGCCTGCGGCAACACCTTCGTCCTCAAGCCGTCCGAGAAGGACCCGTCCGCCTCGATGCTCGACGGCCGAGCTGCTCGCCGAGGCCGGGGTGCCCGGAGGGCGTCTTCAACGTCGTCACGGCGACAAGGTCGCGGTCGACTCGCTGCATCGCCCATCCCGACGTCGCCGGCGATCTCGTTCGTCGGCTCGACGCCGATCGCCAAGTACGTCTACGAGACGGCGACCGCGGCCGGCAAGCGCTGCCAGGCGCTCGGCGGCGCGAAGAACCACATGATCGTCCTCCCGGACGCCGACATCGACATGGCGGCCGACGCCGCCGTCTCGGCCGGGTACGGCTCGGCCGGCGAGCGCTGCATGGCCGTCTCGATGGTCGTCGCCGTCGGCGGCGTCGCCGACGAGCTCGTCGCAGGCGATCAAGGAGCGCATCCCCAAGGTGAAGGTCGGCGAACGGCCTCGAGCCGGACTCCGAGATGGGCCCGCTCGTCACGCGCGAGCATCGCGACAAGGTCGCCTCCTACGTCGAGCGTGCGCCCGGCGAGGGCGCGACCGTCGTCGTCGACGGCCGCGAGAGCGCGCCCGGCGGGGACGGCTTCTTCCTCGGCCCGTCGCTGATCGACAACGTCAAGCCCGGGATGGACAACTACCGCGACGAGATCTTCGGCCCGGTGCTCGGCGTCACCCGCGTCGACACCTACGACGAGGCGGTCAGGCTGATCAACGAGAACCCCTACGGCAACGGGACCGCGATCTTCACGCGTGACGGCGGCGTCGCCCGGCAGTTCCAGTTCGACGTCCAGGCGGGGATGGTCGGCATCAACGTCCCGATCCCGGTGCCCGTCGCCTACTACTCCTTCGGCGGCTGGAAGGCGAGCCTCTTCGGCGACCGGCACATCTACGGCCCCGAGGGGATCGACTTCTACACGCGCTCGAAGGTCGTCACCTCGCGCTGGCCCGACCCGGCGAGCTCGAAGGTCGACCTCGGCTTCCCGCAGACCCGGTGAGGCGGAACCGCTGGCCGGCCGCCGCCGCCGTGGTCGGCAGCTCGCGTCCGCCGCCGGCGCACAGCGGCCGCCGCCGCCCAGGCCCGTGGGTTTCCGTCTCCGACCGAGAAGCACGCGGGGACGGTCACGGCCGTGCTGACGGGCCAGAGCCGCGTCTCGAGCTACGGCGTCTCGCAGTACCGACGCCTGCGCCTCGTCGTCACGAACCAGGGGAAGAAGGTCTTCGACGAGCAGATCTGCACCTCGGAGCGCTGCGGGCTTGCCTCGCACCACACGCTCTCGCTCCAGGCGCTATGGCAGGGCAGTACCCCCGACGTGGTGGTCGACTTCTACACCGGGCGGGGCGCACTGCTGCTTCGAGTCGATGATCGTGCTCGTGAACGGGGACGGCCGGCACCGTGGCGGTCGATCCACGACTGGGGCGATCCCGGCTACCGGGTGGTTCGCTACGACGGCAACGCGGAGCTCGTGACGGCCGACGACCGTTTCGCCTACGAGTTCACGTCGTTCGCAGGCTCGGGGCTGCCGATCCAGGTTTGGACGATCGATCCAGATGGGCAACTCGAGAACGTGACCTGGCTTCGCCAAGATCTGGTCCGCGAAGGACGCTGCCCGCTGGTGGAGGCCTACGTGAGCCAGCGCGGGAAGACAGGCGCGGACGTGCGCGGCGTCGTCGCCGCCTGGTGCGCCGACGAGTACCAGCTGGGCAACAGCCGGACCTGTGAGAGCGAGCTGACGAGCGCCGTCCGCCACGGCTTCCTGAATGGCCCGAGCGAATGGCCGCAGGCCGCCAAGTTCGTGACAGTGCTCGAGAGCAAGCTCTCGAAGTGGGGTTACCCGCGGGCGTGAAGGTGACATACGTGGCGGGGATCTGCGCGACGAAGCCATGAAGGTCGTGGTCGCGGGCGGCTCGGGCCTCATAGGTGACGCACTCGTGGCCTCGCTCCTCACCGACGGTCACGACGCGCTCGTAGTGTCGCGGGCGCCGGAAGCACGGTCTCGCGCCCGAGCGATCTCCTGGGCTGAAGCCGCCGGCGAGATCGACGGAGCCGATGCGGTCGTGAACCTCGCCGGTGTCTCGATCGGCGGGCCGCGCTGGACAACGCGCCGTAAAGAGGCGATCCGCTCGAGCCGCGTCGATACGACGACGAGGCTCGCGGAGGCGATCTCGGCGGCGTCGAGCCCGCCCCGTGCGTTCGTCACGGCTTCGGGGATCGACTACTACGGCGATCGCGGCGAGGAGACCGTCGACGAGACGAGCCCGCCTGGCCGCTCGTTCCTCTGCGGGTGTGTGCGTCGAATGGGAGGCGGCCGCGGCCGGAAGCCCGGCCAGGCACGTGGCGGTTCGTACGTCGCTCGTGATCGGCCGCGGCGCGCAGGCGGTCAGGTTGATGGCGCTGCCGTTCAGGCTCTTCGTCGGCGGGCCCCTCGGCAACGGGCGCCAGTGGTTCCCGTGGATTCACCTCGACGATCTGGTCGCGGTCTATCGCCTGGCGATCGACGACCAATCGTTGGTCGGCCCGGTCAACGCGGTCGCGCCGCAGCAGCTGCGCCAGCGAGAGGCGGCCCGGGCGTTCGGTGCCGTCCTCCACCGTCCGGCGATCCTGCCGGCGCCCGCGCTCGCGATCCGGGTCGCGCTCGGAGAGCAGGCCGACCTGCTCCTCCACGGCCGCCGGGCGGTCTCGAGCAAGCTGGACGGGCTCGCGTTTCGCTACCCGGAACTCGAGTCCGCACTGGCTGCCGCGCTTACCTAGCCGCGAGGAGCTCCTGCTTACGAGAGGGCCGTACGACCGGTGCCGGCGAGCTCCTCGCCGAACTTCGCCCGCGCGACGTAGCGCCCGATCCCGGGCGAGGCGACGAGCTTGCCGTTCTCGACGAGGACGTTGCCGCGCAGCAGGACGGTCTCGGGCGAGCCGACGACCTCCGTCCCCTCGTAGAGGTTGTAGTCGATGCGCGAGTGGTGGTTCGCGGCCGAGATCGTGACGCGCTTCTCGGGGTCGAAGACGACGATGTCGGCGTCGGAGCCGACCGCGAGCGTGCCCTTGCGCGGGTAGAGCCCGAAGAGCTTCGCCGGGTTCGTCGCGAGCAGCTCGACCATCCGGTTCAGCGAGATCCGGCCCTCGCGGACGCCGAAGTGGTGGATCATCTGGAGCCGGTTCTCGATCCCCGGCCCGCCGTTCGGGATCTTCGAGAAGTCGTCGCGCCCGAGCGTCTTCTGCCCGTCCCACGTTGAACGCGCAGTGGTCGGTGGAGATCGCCGAGAGCACGTCGGTGCGGACGGCGTCCCAGAGCACCTCCTGGTTTGCCTTGTCGCGCGGCGGCGGCGTGTAGACGTACTTGGCGCCCTCGAAGTCGGGCCGCTCGAGGAAGGTGTAGTCGACGAAGAAGTACTGGGTGCAGGTCTCGCCGAACACGTTCCAGCCCTTGGCGCGCGCGATCGCGATCGGCTCGACCGACTCCTTGCACGAGACGTGGACGACGTAGAGCGGCGCACCGGCGACGTGGGCGAGCTGGATCGCGCGGTTCGTCGCCTCGCCCTCGGTCTCGGGCGGCCGCGTCAGCGCGTGCCAGTGCGGCTCGGTGTGCCCCTCGGCGAGCGCCTGGCGCACGAGCACGTCGATCGCGTCGCCGTTCTCGGCGTGCACCATCACGAGCGCGCCCGTCTTCGCCGCGACCTCCATCGTCCGGAAGAGCGTCTCGTCGTCGACCATCAGCGCGCCCTTGTAGGCCATGAAGAGCTTGTAGGAGGTGACGCCCTGGTCGGGCAGCGTCGCCAGCTCCTCGAGCGCCCCCTCTGCCGAAAGATCGGTGACGGCGATGTGGTAGCCCATGTCGATCAGCTGCTTGCCGGCGGCCTTCGCGTGCCAGGTCCGAGAGCGCGTCGGCGAACGTCTGGCCCTTGCCCTGGATGCAGAAGTCGACGTGGCAGGTCGTGCCGCCGAACGCGGCCGCGGTCTGGCCCGATTCGACGTCGTCGATCGTCGACCGTGCCGCCGAAGGGCATGTCGAGGTGGGTGTGCGGGTCGACGCAGCCCGGCAGGAGGTACTTGCCGCGGGCGTCGATCGTGCGGTCGGCCTGCGAGGTCGAGGCTCTCGCCGATCAGCGAGACACGCTCGTTCTCGACGAACACGTCCGCGACGTAATCGTCCGCCGCGGTCACGACGCGGCCGCCCTTGATCAGCACCGACACGGCTTCACCCCTTCCGTTGCCCACGCTCACTCTTCGTGCTCGACGCGCGTGATCTTACGCGCGGCGTGGCGGCGCGAACGAGAGCCTGATGCGGAAGGCTTCGGTACTAGCCCTGGGCCGTCAGCGCCGTATTGAGCGCCTTCGCGACCTTGATCAGCTTCGCCTTCGGGATCACGGGCGAAGTTCCTCAGCGACGGCGTAGGTGCCGTCCCCAGCACTGCCCTCGTAGAAGACGATCTGGCTCTGCGTGGTGTGGGCGTAGCTGTCGAAGAGGCCGTGCGGGAGGCCCGTGATCTTGGTCGTCTTCGTCGGGCTCGCCGGGTTCGTGAGCGCGCTCGAGCCGACCTCGATCGTCAGCTGGCCGTTCTTGTACGAGCAGGTCGATGAGTCGGGCGTCACCGAGGCCGTCGATGCCGGTGCCGCCTTCAGCCCGAATGCCGAGGCGATCGCGGCCGGCGGAACGAGGCTGCACGGGTCAGGGGGAGCGACCGCGCTTGCGCCGGTTGCGACGCCGAGTGCCACCAGCAGACTCACAGTGAGCCAAGCGCCAATGGATTTGGTGGTCATCTCTTCCTGCCTTCTCGATTGTGGTTAGGTCGCGTTATTGCTGACGAGCCGCGCGCTCGTGGCCTGCTCTGCGATCTGCTGGAAGACGCTCTCGAGCGAGGCGTTCACCGCCTGGTTGTAGAACCTGTGGGTCGGGTCGCTGGCGCGACGAGGCTATTGGAGCAGATTGCCGCCTTCGCCGCGGCGTCCGTCGTGTAAGTGCTCGGGTTTGTGACCTTGTTATCGGCCATGAGCTGCATCGCGCACTGTGCGTTCAGGCCCGACGAGAGGTTCTCACCGTTCGCACCCGTTGAGTTGTCATCCGTACAGCTGCCGTTCGCGCTGTGGTCGGCACCGTAGGCGACCGCGAAGAACCAGGTGTTGCCCGGGACCGTGTTCGAGGTCTGGGTCGCCTCTGCCTGCTCGGCTGCCCAGATGCCGTACTGGCAGGGGTTGTTGGTCAAGCCTCCGTCGGTCTGGTTCGCGTCGCCGTCGCTCAGGAGGATGATCACCTTCTGCGCGTTCGCCCGGCCGGGCACGCTTGCCTGCGTGTCGAGTGCGGTCTCGGCGGCCTGGATCGCCAGCCCGTAGTCGGTGCCGACGCCGCCCGGGTCCTCAGCGCCGTAGTAGCAGCTGCTGCAGGAGCTCGAAGCTGCCTCGAGGTCGACCGTCTGGCCGATCCAGTTGGCGGAGCTCGAGCTGGTCGCGCTCGACGGTGTCTTCGCCGAGCCCGCGGTGGTGAGCAGCTGATCCCAGTGGCCCGTTGCGAGTCGACGTGCCGGTTGCCTTCGCGTCCACGGTCGTCGTGATGTTCGTTGCGGCGGTTCCGTAGAAGGCGACCTGCTCATCGCCCGTGTGGATTGGCCGTTGTGCCTGCCGGGGCGATCGTGGCGCTCGATCCCTGTGCTTTGGCATAGATGTCGGTGCCGTTGTTGTCGATCGGCGTGACCGGGTTCACGCCCGCGTAGCGCACGGCGATCGCGGTTGCATTGGCTCCGACGGCCGAGCCGCCGGCCGGGCAGCGCCGGTGCGGAAGGTGAACGTGTAGCTCTCGGCGCTGGTGCTCGTCCGGGCGCTGTAGAAGAGCGCCTGGCTGATCGTTCCCTGGGTCGCCATCGTGCTCTCCTGGGTCCACGTGCCGTCGTTCGGTGCGCAGATGCTGTCGCCGGCCGGGAGGCCGTTTGCGGTCACGTCGACGAGGAGAAAGTCGTTGGCGGTCGGGGCTCGACGGCCGCGCGATCGTGATTCCGTGCGCCGAGAGCGGTTTGAGCGCGACCGTCTCTGCGGTCCAGTTATCCCCTGTCGGGGTGCTCGTGACCGTGCCCGGAGGGGTGTAGGACGTCGTCCCGGCATCCAGGGAGTCGTTGACGCCGCTGCTCGTCACTCCGCCGGTCGAGGTGGCGTTCGCGCTCGTTCCCGTAAGGGTCGCCGCATTGGTGCCGAACAGGGCCACGATCTCGTCCCCCGCAACGGTCGGGGTGATCGCCGCCGCGTGGAGCGGAGACGAAGTCCCGCTCGCCGAGGCCGCGTAGGTGCTGTCGATCGGGGTCGTCGGATCGATTCCCGTGTAGACGGTTGCGACGGCGCTCGCTCCCACGTTCGTCGGGGTGCCCGAGCACGTTGAGCCCGGATAGAAGGTGAAGCTGTCGGAGGCGGCGGTGCTGGAGTTCGTCCAGAACGCCTCCTGGGTGAGGGTCCCGGAGGTCGTGGTGTAGGTCGATGCAGCGACCGGGATCTTCGTCCACGTCGAGTCGGGCGCGCAGATGCTTCCACCCGAGAGTCCCTGGGCGGCGATGGAGACGAGCATGAGGTCGCCGCTACCCGCAACGTATCCGGTCGGGGGCGTGACCGTGATGGACGATGAGAGGAGCGGGGTCAGCGCGATCGCCTGGGCGGCCCAGAAGGCGGAGTTGCCGGAGGTGGCTGTCGCCGGGGTCGACGCGCCGGCCGCCTCCTGCACGGTGTTGACCTCGCCGGTATTCGTGAAGTCGCTGTTCGGAGTCTGCGGGTCGGCTGCGAGCCGCCGGAGAAGTCGTCGTCGGTCGTGAAGAACGACACGACCTCCGAGTTGCCCGTAGTCGTCGTGACCTGAGGCGCGGTAAGGGCCGTTCCGGCGGGGTTGTTCGTGGGTGTCACGCTCACGATCGGGGGATCGACCACGTCGGCGCCGCTGTAGAGGGTCTCGACGCCGGTCGCCGCCGCGGACAATGAGCCGCCGCTGCAGACCCCCGCGCTGTTCATGACCGCGCTGAAGGTGAACGTCGGCTCCTCGCTGCCGCTCGTCGTATAGAAGGTCTCCTGCGTGAGCTGGCGACGCCCCGGAGCCGAGTCGTCGTCTTGGCGAGGAAGTTCCAGTTCGAGGCCGAGGTGCAGATCCCGCCGCTGCCAAGTCCTTGTGCGGAGATCGAGGCGAGCAGAAAGTCAGCCGATGCGGCCGAGTAGCCGCTGAACGTGCTGTAAACGAAATCGTCGAGGGCAGCGCGGCCTTGATCGTGACGGTCTCCTCCGTCCAGGCGGCGGCTGTGGGAGTGCTCGTCGCGGTCGGCGGGGTGGTCGCGCTCGGGCTCGACTGGAGTTCGAAGCTGACCCCGCTACTCGTGAAGGCGCCGTTCTGGTTGACCGCTCCTGTGCCCGTTGCCGTGATCGTTGTCGAGTCGGTCGCAAAGAGCCCGACGACCTCGTCGTCGATCGAGCTCGGGGTCACGCTTGCGGTTGGGCTCAGCGGCGATGAAGCACCCGTCGTGGCGCCCGCTGTGACCCCGTCGAGCGGCGTCGTCGAGTCGACGCCGCTGTAGTTGGTCGTGACCTCGCTCGCGCCGGCCGGGAACGGGATTGCCCGAGGAGCCGCACGCGCTCGCAAAGGTGAAGGTCGTCCCCGGGTGAGCTCGCCATCGTGTAGAAGGACTCCTCGGTCACCTGGCCGGTGCCGGAGCCCGACGACCAGGTGGGGCTCGTTGTGGCGCCCTGCTTCGCGGAGATCGCCGTCCAGGCGCCGCCGGTCGTCGGGGCGCAGATCACGTTCGCTCCGAGCGACTGCACCGCGATCGTGACGAGCATCAGGTTGTTGCCTCCACCCGAATACCCGGACGGCGCAGTGATCGTGATGCTCGTTGGAGGCGCCGGGGTCAGGGAGATCGTCTGGGCGACCCAGCTGTCGGCTGTGGAGCTCGTCGCGGTCGTCGCCGTCGTCGCGGGTGTCGATCCCGCGGTTGCCTGCGTGGCCGCGACCTCGCCGAGCGCGGTCGAGCCGCTGGCGATGGGCGTGAAGCCGAACGTGCCGGCCGAGAACCCAGTCGAGCCCGTCCCGTACAAGCGTACGACGAGGTCGTTGGCCTGCGTGGTGGTCACTCCTGGGGCGGTCACGGTGAGTCCGTTGATCACCAGCGCCGTCGTTGCCGTGGCCGTGAACGCGGCGGTTCCCGTCGTCGTGACCAGAAGCTCGAGCTTGTCGGTCCCGACCAGAGCGGTCGCGCTGCTGATGCTGCAGCTACTGGCGCCGGCAGCGATCGTGCAGGTGGAGCCGGTCGACGTGGCGTTCTTGTAGAGCGCGACGGTGGCGCTGTCGTTGGTGGGGACGTTCGCGCTATAGGTGAAGGTGGCCGAGGAGAGCGTTCCGGCCACGGCCGAGGTGACGTTGCAGGTCGACGATGACGTATTGACGCAGGCCGTGGACAGGGATACGTACTCGTTGGTCGTCCCGGTCTCGGTTGCCGTCTCTGACGACTTGCCGCTGACGTTGGTCGATCCCGTAGTCATGACCACACTCAGCTCGAGCTTGTCACCCGAGGCGACCGAGACCGAACCGCTCGAAGCCCCGCACGTGCTCGAGCTGAACCCAACGGTGCAGGTGACGCCCGTTGCGGCCTGGTTCTTGATCAGGGTGACCGTGTACTTGGTGCTGGAGTTGGTTGCGCCGGTCGTGAAGGTGAACCCGATTCCCGTGATCGTTCCCGCGCCCGGAGCAGTTGCGTTGTTGCAGGTTCCGTTCACCGTCGTGACCGGAGCGCAGTTACCCGACAGCGAGACGTATTGCGGAGTGCTGGAGGTGCCGTTCCACGTCGTCGTCGTGGTGTCGGTCCCTCCGGCCGGGCCTCCGCTAGCCCAGGCGGTGCTTCCCGCCGACCCGCTCGAGTTGGTCGGGCCGCCGGAGGCCGAGGACACGGCTGAGCCTCCCGTGTCGACGCCGGTGACGTTCGGGTAGCGCACGATGGATCCGGAGGCAGTCAGCGTGATCGCCGTTCCGCCGCAGGCGCCCGAGTAGAAGCTGAAGACGTTCGACGCCCCGACTCCGCCCGTGTTCTCCTTGAAGCCCGAGAACGTCTCCTGGATGAGCGGTGTGCCCGAGGTGCCGGTCGCGACGGTCCGGTTCACGACCGTCCAGTTGGCCGGCGCGCAGATGTTGCTCGAGCCCGTCAACCCGGCAGCCTGTCCGGTGATCGTCGCGAGCAGGAAGTCGCCGGCGGCAGTGTTTGCCGGTAGGGCGGAGAATGTGATCGAGGACGTGGTCGAGGTTGTCGTGGTGCGGTCGGAGGATGTGCCGCCCGGGCCACCCCCGATCGTCTGCATGGTGGTGGCGTTGCTGGTCGGCGCGGACCCGTTCGCCGCAGTGCCGACCACGACGCCCGGGGAGGTTGTCGGCGCTTCCTGGGAGGCGCCCTGGGTAATCCCGGCGTTGACGGTGGACGCCGAGTTCGCCGCGGTCGCCGATCCACCGGCGATCGCGGGCGAGTTGTTGTTCGCCGTGGTGATGTCGCCGGCGTTGCCGCCCGTGATCGAGGAGATCGGGCCGCCGGTGTTGATCGGGTAGCCGCCGTTCGGGCAGCTGTCGCCGGCCCAGTACACCGACTGCACGAGCTTCGAGCTCGGATAGAGCGTCGCGAGCGGGTCAGAGGTGACGACGTCCGAGTAGCGGTAGTCGCTCGAGAACGGGACGATCTGGTAGTTCGCGGTCGGCCGCGTAGGTGACGTTGCTCGACGTAGAGATCCTGGGTGCAGTTCAGCTCCTGGCGAACCGGTGCCGTCGAGTGCTCGTGGTGAGCCCCGGGAACGTGGACCATGCGCGACCTCGTCGAGGCGGTCGCCGCGTCGGGATGTTGTCGGCCACCGTGGCCGCCTGCGGGATCGCAGGTCGACGAGGCTCGGCGGGCACGGCTCGAGGTTGGTCAGGAGGGCTCTGATGCCGGCCTTCGCGCAGTCCTCCTGTGTGAGCGTGACACTGCTCGGCACATCGGTGGGTGTGCCGCCGCACGAGTCGTCGCGTCTGCATCGATCCGGTCGAGTCGTCGATCATGACCACGTCGAGCGGCGTGGACGTACCTCCCGCCATGCTCGCCGTCGAGGTCGAGCTCACCGTCTGGGCGCCCACGTTCAGGATCCCGAGCAGCCACGGGCTGCACCGATACCGTCTCGGTCACCTTGATCGCATTGCAGCCGACTGTGTTATTCGGCGGCATTGGCGTGTTCGCCGGACACGAGTCGCTGACGATGCAGCTGATCCCCGTCGTCGCGAACGACAGGCACTCCGGCGTGAGCGTTGTCTGTCACGCCGTCAGTCCCTCGTTGTTCTTGCCGGGAGTGCCTGGCCGTTGCACGGATCGCCGGTGACGGTGCCGTCGGTCGCGCCGTACTGGCAGGCAGTCGTCTCGGCGGCGGTCGCATCGGGAAGGAGCTGGGCGGCCGCGAGCGCCGCCGCGTCAGTGGCCGTCTGGAGCTGCCGCTGGGCGATGTAGAGCTTGCCGACGTCGAGGACGAGGCCGAGGAAGCCGAGCAGGATCACCAGGCAGACCGCGATGAAGACGACCGACTGGCCGTCGTCGCGGCGCAGCTTCGCGCGCAGACCGCGCGGCCCGTGCGCGCTGAGCGGCGCGTCATTCGACGCGCTCCGTCGCCTTCGCGTCGAGCGTGCAGCCCGGGGCGACGTTGATCCCGAAGATCGTCAGGTCACACGGGTAGGTCGCCTCGACGTGGGCCTGGCGCTCCCGACACGAGCGTCGGGCAGGTGGTGGTCGTTGTTCCCGCGGTGCCCCCCGTCGCCGTGTTCGTGTACGTGTCGGTGTCGTTGTCCTCGGTGATCTTGATGGTGATCGTCCCGCCGAGCGACGAGGCCGCATTCGCGAGCTCGCCCGTCGCGTCGTCGCAGGGCGTGTTCGTCGTGCCCTGGCCGCGGTCGACCGCAAGCCGGCGCGCCCCGGTCCGGGCGGCGTCGGTCAGCTGCAGGTAGTTGTTGAAGAGGACGCCGAACTTGAAGATCCCGAGGATGATCAGCATCAGGATCGGAAGCACGAGCGCCATCTCGACGACGGCCTGCCCGGGATCCTTCCGCGCGTGAGCGTAGAGTCGGCGAAGCTACCAAGAAAACCACCTCCGGGGGGATTGACGCTTTCGCACTGATTGGTGCGGTGCAATGAGATTCGTCGGCCGTTCGCGGCGCCCTTCCCATCACTCAAAAGGGGTAGATTTCGCCGCCGCGATGTTGCCGGGCCCGAAAAACACGTGCTTGCAGCGAGTTTCCTGCCGCGGCACGGCTTCCCGAACGGTCTAGGATCGCGCGTCGATGGCGCTCGATCCGGCACGCACGGTGGCCGAGCTCGAGGAGCTGCGCGCAGCCTGACCGGGCGACGAGAAGGGCGCCCAGCGCGTCGCCTGGACGGACACCTGGGAGCGGGCCCGGGCCTGGCTGCGCGAGACGCTGGCCGGCCGACCGGCGCCCGCGAGGAGATCGACGCGGCCGGGAACCAGTGGTTCACGATCGGCGAGGGCGGCGCCGGCCCTCGTTCTCGGCGGCCATCTGGACTCGGTGCCGAACGGCGGCTGGCTCGACGGCTGCCTCAACGTGCTCGCCGCCGCCGAGGTGCTGCGCCGGATCGCCGCGGAGGGCACGCCGCCGGTCGCGGTCCGCCTCGTCAACTGGGCCGACGAGGAAGGTGCGCGGTTCGGCCGGTCGCTCTTCGGCTCCTCGGCGGCGGCCGGGTCGATGCGCGACCAGGACGAGCTCCGCAAGCTCACAGACCGCGACGGCATCGCGCTGCCCGACGCGCTCCGCGAGCACGGCGTCGAGCTCGACCGCGCGCTCGAGGCCCGCTCGCAGCTCGAGGGGGCGGGCGCCTACCTGGAGCTCCACATCGAGCAGGGGCCGGTGCTCGAGTCGCTCGAGCTGCCGCTCGGCGTCGTGCTCGGGACGTTCGGCGTCGAGCGCTCGCGCATCACCTGGCGCGGCCAGGCGGCGCACGCCGGGCTCGACGCCGATGGACAAGCGCCGCGACGCGCTCGCGGGCGCAGCCAAGCTGGCACTCGAGCTGCGCACGATCGCCGCCGACGCGGGTGGCGGCGCGGTCTGCACCTCGGGCGGCGTCGTGTGCCGGCCGGGGATCGTCACCTCGGTCGTCGAGACCGCCGAGCAGCTCCTCGACCAGCGCCACCTCGACGCCGGCACGCTCGCCTCGATGCTCGCGGCAGCGAAGGCCGCTTCCGAGCGGTTCGCCTCCGAGGAGAGCCTCGAGGTCTCGTGGGAGCGCATCTGGAGCATCGAGCCGATCCTCTTCGACGAGACGCTGATCGGCTTCGCCGACGAGGCGGTGCGGGAGGTTTCCGGGAACCTCCCACCGGCTTCCCTCGGGGCCGCTCCACGATGCGGCCGAGGTCTCGCGGGCAGGGATCCCGACCGTGATGCTGTTCGTGCAGAGCCTGCGCGGGCTCTCGCACACGAAGCTCGAGGACACGAAGACCGAGCATCTGGAGCTGTCGGTGCAGGCGCTCGACCGGCTTGCCTCGAAGACGCTCGCCTGGCTCACCTCGTAAGAAACACTGAACCTCACGCGATAGGCTCCGGCCATGGCGATCGAGTTCGGTGTCACGATCCTTCCCGACCCGCCGTACGGGCGGTTTCTCGAGCTGCTCCAGCTGGCCGAGGAGAACGGCTTCGGCTACGGCTGGACGTACGACTCGCACGTTCTGTGGCAGGAATCGATTCCCGGATCGGGAGGCGTTCCAGAATCTGTGATTGATGCCGTGTTGGGATAAAAGCCGGCCGTGGCCGCTTTCACTACGGGGGGAACGGCGGCGGTCGCACCGCTGGCAAATGAAGCCGGCAGGGTGCAGGTGATCGGTCCGGTTCCGGTGCAGGTCGTACCGGTGCTGGGAGTCGTGGACACCAGCGTGACTCCCGCCGTCAGTGTGTCGGTCAGCACGGCCGCATTCGCCGCAGATAATCCATTGTTGGTGACAGTGATGTTGTAAGTGGAGTTCTGTCCGAGAGCGACCGCGCTAACGCTCGTGGTCACGCCGAGGTCCGCAGTCGTCGGATTAATAGAAATCGCGCCAAGCGACCAGTTCGACGTGCCGCTGAAGGTTTCGGAGATAGGAACACTCGGAGCGCCGCTGCGGCTGCTGCCGGTTCCAGTGACATCCGGAGGATCGTTGCTACCGAAGATAGTCCCTGACGTCTGATTCCATTGCGAAACTTG
>CAWEVP010000017.1:0-26279 GCA_963812555.1 uncultured Actinomycetota bacterium
GACCTCGACGACGAGGCGGAGCTTCGCGAGCTCATCGTCGCGCGTGAGCGAGTTCCCCTCCGCGGTCGAGGAGAAGCCGCACTGCGGGCGAGAGGCACAGCTGGTCGAGGTCGATGAACGCCGTCGCCTCCTCGATCCGGCGCTTCAGGTCGTCCTTACGCTCGAGCTCGCCGTGCTTGGTCGTCACGAGCCCGAGCACGACCTGCTTGCCCTTCGGCACGAACCGGAGCGGCTCGAAGCCGCCCGAGCGCTCGTCGTCCCATTCCATGAAGAAGCCGTCGACCTCGAGCTCCGAGAACAGCGCCTCCGCGACGAACTCGTAGCCGCCCTCGGCGACCCAGGAGGAGCGGAAGTTGCCGCGGCACATGTGGGTCGTCACGGCCATCCCGGCCGGCCGGGTCGGCGAGCGCCTCGTTGATGTGGTGGATGTACTCGACGTGCTGGCGGTCGGGGTCGCCGCCGATCGAGGCGACGTACTCGCGCTGGCCCGGGTCGTTCAGGTAGGCAAGGCTCGTGTCGTCGAACTGCAGGTAGGTGCAGCCGAGCTCGCCGAGCCGCCGGACCTCCTCGCCGTAGGCGGCGGTCAGGTCGACGCCAGAACCCGTCCAGGTCGGGATACACGGCCGGGTCGATCGAGGCGCGGCCGCCGCGGTAGTGCACCATGCTCGGCGACGGGATCGTCAGCTTCGGCGTCGCGGTCGTGACCGCGGCCTGCAGGAAGCGAAAGTCGTCGCCGAAGATCGTCTCGGAGACGCCGAGCCGGCCGTCGACGTGGAGCGCGGACGGGCGTGAACTCGATGTCGCCCTGCCTCGCCGTGGAACGTCGACGCTCATCTCGCCCGGCTGCTTGCTGACGCCGTCGAGCTGGTAGATGAAGTCCATGTGCCAGGAGGCGCGCCGCAGCTCGCCGTCGGTCGCCGCGCGGAGGCCTACCTCCTCCTGTCGCCGGACGACCTCGCGGACGGCCTCGTCCTCGAGCGCGCGCAGCTCGCCCGGCTCGAGGCGCCCGGCTGCCTCGTCGGCGCGAGCCTGCATCAGCTCGGGCGGCCGCAGGAGGCTGCCGACATGATCGGCGCGATACGGGGGTGAGGAACGGCCTGCCATCGCTCTCTTGTATACGCGATCCGGGTGCGAAAAGGTCAGGGCCGGTAGCCGAGACGGGCGGAGATGTCGGCGGCGGCGCGGCGCAGCGTGTCGCTCAGGCCGGCGACGAGCTCGTTCATCGACACCATCGTGCTGTGCACCGCGAGGTTGATCGCGGCAGCTGCGCTCCCGTCGCGAGAGAGGATCGGGGCGGCGATCGACCGCAGGCCGTAGGCGAGCTCCTCGTTGTTGATCGAGAACCCGCTCGCCCGCACCTGCTGCAGCTCGGCGGCGAGCGCGGCCCGCGTCGTCAGCGTGTTCGGCCCGCGGGTGCTGAACTCGATCCGGTCGAGCCGCTCGGCCTGCTCGTCGGGCGGCAGGAAGGCGAGCAGCACCTTGCCGAGCGAGGTGCAGTACGCCGGCAGCCGCGCGCCGATGTGGAGGTTGAGGTCGATCTGCCGCTGGCCGATCCTCGAGCTGCGGCAGCGCTCGACGTACACGATGTCGAGCTCGTCGAGGATCGCCATGTTCACCGTGTAGCCCGTATCGTCGGAGAGCTGGCGCAGGTGGGGCGCCGCGACGTCGCGCAGCTCCATCGAGTTGATCGCCGAGAAGCCGAGGTCGAGCACTCGCGGGCCGAGCCGGTACTTCTTCGTGACAGGATCCTGCAGGAGGTAGCCGAGGGTCGCGAGCGTCGAGACGTACCGGTGGGTGGTGCTTCGGCTGAGGCCGACGAGCTTGCTCAGCTCGCTGACGCCGAGCAGCGGCTGCCCCGAGCGGAACGCCGAGAGGATCGCGAGGCCGCGCTCGATCGACTGCGAATGCCCAGCCGTCGTTGCCGTCGCGGTCGCCACGGCGCTGTTCTACTAGATGGAACGGCGCCTTGACAAGTGGACATCGACGGTCGTAGCGTCCTCGACGGGTTTCGTTTCCAGGAAGTCGGCGTTCGTCCAGGAGGGACACGTTCGAGTGAAGGAGGCAGGCGAGGGCACCGGGCACCAGCCGTGCGACGCCCAGGACGACCCGGTACAACGTCGAGAGAATCGGTGACACCGCCCACGGCGAGGCCTCGGGGCCGCGGCCCCGTCGAGGCCTGCGAGAGGAGAACGCATGAGCCAGACGCGCGACTACAAGCAGCACATCGGAGGGGCGTGGACAGACGCCGAAGGTGGGGCCACGTTCGAGGACCGCGATCCGTTCACCGGTGAGCTCTTCGCGAACGTCTGCCGCCGGCACCGCCGCGGATGCCCGCAGGGCGATCGAGACTGCCGCAGCGGCATTCCCCGGCTGGGCGGCCGTGCTGCCTGCCGAGCGGCAGCGGATCTTCCTCAAGGCCGCCGACGTGCTCGAGCGCCGCAGCGACGAGGTCGTCGAGCTGCTTGCGCGGGAGACCGGCGCGAGCTTCGGCATCGGCATGTTCCAGATGCACTTCGTCCCCGGCCTCCTGCGTCAGGCCGCAGCGCTCGCGTACTCGCCGATCGGGACCGTGATCCCGTCCGACTCGCCCGGATCGCTGGCGATGGGCCTTCGGCGACCGGTCGGCGTCGTGGCCGCGATCGCCCCGTGGAACGTCGCGCTTGATCCTCTCGGCGCGCTCCATCGCCGCACCGCTCGCGCTCGGCAACACGGTGGTGCTGAAGCCGTCCGAGTGGTCGCCGATCTCGGGCGGCCTGCTCTGGGCCGAGATCTTCGCCGAGGCGGGGCTCCCGGACGGCGTGCTCAACGTCGTCACGCATGCTCCCGGCGCTGCCGGGCCGATCGGCGACGAGCTCGTCTCGCATCCGGCCGTCCGCCGCCTCAACTTCACCGGCTCGACGGGCGTCGGCCGCAAGCTCGCGGAGGCCGCCGGACGGCAACCTGAAGCGCGTCGTCCTGGAGCTCGGCGGCTACAACCCGGTGATCGTCCTGGCCGACGCCGACCTCGACTACGCGGTCAACGCGACCGCGTTCGGCGCCTTCCTGCATCAGGGTCAGATCTGCATGTCGGCCCGCAAGGTCATCGTCGAGCGCCCGATCGCCGACGCCTTCGTCGAGCGTCTCGCCGCCAAGACGAAGACACTGAAGGTCGGCGACCCGAAGGAGCACGACACGGTGATCGGCCCGCTGATCAACGCGGACGCGCTCGCGCTCGTCTCCTCGCGGGTCGACGAGGCGGTCTCGAAGGGCGCACGCGTCCTCGCCGGCGGCGCCGCCGAGGGGCCCTGCTACCAGGCGACGCTGCTCGCGGACGTCCCCGAGGACTCGGACTTCGCCCGGCACGAGACGTTCGGGCCCGTGCTCGCAGTCGAGATCGTCGACGACGCCGAGGCCGCGGTCGCGCGCGCGAACGCGACGACCTACGGGCTCAGCGCGGGCATCCTCACGAGCGACGCCGACCGCGGCTTCGCGCTTGCGCAGCAGCTCGAGTCGGGCATCGTCCACGTCAACGACCAGCCGGTCGCCGACGAGCCGCAGATGCCGTTCGGAGGGGTCAAGGACTCCGGCTGGGGACGGTTCGGCGGCCAGGCCGTGATCGACGAGTTCACGGAGCTGCGCTGGATCACCGTTCAGAGCGGCACCCACCCGTTCCCCTTCTAGGAGCTCGATTCACCGTGAGCAGGCTCGTCTCGCTCCGAGACGCGATCGAAGAGCTCGTCCACGACGGCGACACCGTCGCCCTCGAAGGCTTCACGCACCTGATCCCGCACGCGGCGGGCCACGAGGTGATCCGGCAGGGCCGGCGCGACTTGACGCTGATCCGGATGACGCCCGACGTCGTCTACGACCAGCTGATCGGCATGGGCTGCGCCCGCAAGCTCGTCTTCTCGTGGGGCGGCAACCCGGGCGTCGGCTCGCTGCATCGGCTCCGAGACGCGGTCGAGCACGACTGGCCGGGCCCGCTCGAGCTCGAGGAGCACTCCCACGCCGGCATGGCGGCCGCGTACGCGGCCGGCGCGGCGAACCTCCCTTCGGCGTGCTGCGCGGCTACGAGGGCGGCGACCTTCCCGCCCGGACGCGCGTCGCCCCGATCGCGTGCCCGTTCACGGGCGAGACGGCTCGCCGCCGTGCCTGCGCACCGCCCCGACGTCGCGATCGTGCACGCCCAGCGGGCCGACCGTCAGCGGCAACATCCAGCTCTGGGGCATTCTCGGCGTCCAGAAAGAGGCCGTCCTGGCCGCCGCCCGCTCGCTCGTCACGGTCGAGGAGGTCGTGGACGAGCTGGAGCCGAAGCCTGGCGCGATCGTGCTTCCGGGCTGGGTCGTCGATGCCGTTGCCGTCGCCCCGGGCGGTGCCCATCCGTCGTACGCGCACGGCTACTACGACCGCGACAACGACTTCTACGTGGGCTGGGACGAGATCAGCCGCGACCGGGAGCAGTTCCGTCGCCTGGATGCAGCGGCACGTGCTCGACACGGCCGATATCGGCGAGTACCACGCAGAGCCTGGCTCGGGCGGACGCGATCGCGTGAACGAGTACACGCCCGACGAGATGATGGCCGTCGAGGGCGCGCGCCGGATGCAGGACGGCACCGTGTGCTTCGTCGGCATCGGTCTTCCGAGCCGGGCGGCAAACCTGGCGCGGCGCACTCACGCTCCGAACCTCGTGCTCGTCTACGAGAGCGGCACGATCGGCTCCAAGCCGGATGCGCTGCCGCTTTCGATCGGCGACGGCGAGCTGGCCGAGACGGCCGATGCGGTCGTCTCGGTCCCGGAGATGTTTGCCTACTGGCTCCAGGGAGGCCGCATCGACATCGGCTTCCTCGGCGCCGCGCAGATCGACCGTCACGGGAACCTGAACAGCACCGTGATCGGTGACTACGACCACCCGAAGGTGCGTCTTCCCGGGGGCGGTGGCGCGCCCGAGATCGCAACGGCGGCGCGGGGTGTGTTCGTGATGCTCCGCCAGAACGCGCGGACGTTCGTCGAGGAGCTCGACTTCACGACGAGCGTCGGCGACCGGGTCCAGGTCGTCGTCACCGATCTCGGTGTCCTCGAGCCGCACGGCGGGGAGCTCACCCTCGTGGCGGTACATCCGAACGTCACCGTGGCGCAGGCGCAGGAAGCGACCGGGCTGGGCGTTGAAGGTCGCCGACAGCGTCGCCGCGACGGAGCCTCCCTCAGCTGACGAGCTCCTCGTGCTGAGAGCCCTCCGGCCGAAGGTTGCAGCATGAGCGATTTGCCCGAGGGCATCGACCCGACGATCGTCCTGCCCGACGACCCGAGCTTCGGCCCGGAGGTCCAGATCGACTATCCCGGCTACCGGTCGACGAGGTGGCGGGCCCCGTCGCGGCCGCTCGTGACGCTGCCCGAGGAGCTGCATGCGCTCGAGGGGCCGGTCTTCGGCGAAGGGACCGTCGAGGAGCGCGAGCGCGACCTGACGATTCAGCATCCGGGAGAGCCGATCGGGGAGCGGATCATCGTCTCCGGTCGCCTTCTGGACGAGGACGGAAGGCCACTCCGAGGCGCGCTCGTCGAGGTGTGGCAGGCGAACGCGGCCGGTCGCTACCACCACGACGTCGACCAGCACCCGGCGCCGCTCGACCCCAACTTCACAGGCGCCGGCAGGTGCCTCACCGACGACCGAGGGCCGCTACCGCTTCATCACCGTCAAGCCGGGCTCGTACCCGTGGGGGAACCACGAGAACGCCTGGCGGCCGGCCCACATCCACTTCTCGGTCTTCGGCCGTCTCTTCCTCGAGCGGCTCGTGACGCAGATGTACTTCCCGGGGGACCCGCTGTTCCCGTTCGATCCCATCTTCAACTCGATCAGGGATCCCCGCTCGCGAGAGCTCCTGGTTGCGCGCTTCGACCTGCCGACGACTCAGCCGCAATGGGCGCTCTCGTACGAATGGGACATCGTCCTCGGCCACGGCGGCCGCGGGGTGACGCCGATCGAGGACGACTCCGTGAGCCGCGGCGCAACACCATCCCAGACCGTCGGCCCCTACTACGAGATCGGGCTGTGCCGCGGGCTCGACAACGAGCTCGTGCCTGCCGGACGACGCGCGGGCGCTCGCGGTCGTGGGAGCTCTCCTCGACGGTCAGGGAGAGCCGGTCTCGCGACGGCATGATCGAGCTCTGGGATCGCGGTCGGGGCGGCGGTGGGGAAGATGCGGAACGAACGCTGCCGGGGCGTTCGCCTTCGTCGTCGCCAAGCCTGCAGCCGCCGCCGGTGCGCCCCACCTCGAGGTGACGGTCTTCGCGCGCGGGCTCCTGCGCCACCAGCTCACGCGGCTCTACTTCCCGGACGAGCCGGAGGCGAACGAGGCCGATCCGGTCCTCGCCCGGCTGACGGCCGAGGAGCGCTCGACACTCGTGGGCGTGGCGGCGGCCGACGGAATACGCTTCGACATTCACATGCAGGGCCCGCTCGCAACCGTCTTCTTCGCGCATTGACGACCTTCGCGGCGCTGTTCGTCCCCGCCGCGATCCGCCAAGCCGTCTCGGATGAGGCCTGGCTGGAGGCGATGCTCGACGCCGAGCGGGCACTCGCCAAGCGCCGAGGCCGCCGTCGGCGTGATCCCGGCCGAGTGCTGCCGCTGCCATCGCGGCGGCATGCCGTTCCGATCGCTTCGACATCGAGGAGCTCGCCGAGCAGGGACGAGCGATGGGGAATCCGGCCGAGCCGCTCGTCAGGGCGCTGCGCGCCGAGGTCGGGGAGGCGACCGGCCGCCGGCTTCGTTCACCGCGGCGCGACGAGCCAGGACATCGTCGATACCGCAGCCATGCTCGTCGCCGCCCGCGCGCTTCCGCTGCTGCTGGCCGACGCTCGACCGCGCCGCCGCGGCGTGTGCCGGGCTGGCGGCCGACGCACCGCGACACGCCGATGGTGGCGCGGACGCTGCTCCAGCCGGCAGTGCCCACCACGTTCGGGCTCAAGGCGGCCGGCTGGCTCGTCTCGCTGCTCGACGCGCGGCAACGGCTGGCAGAGATCGCAGCGCTCGAGGCTCGCGGCTCAGCTCGGCGGCGCGGCAGGAACGCTGGCGGCGCTCGGGGGCCGATGGGCCTGCGGTCGGCGAGCGCGTTCGCCGCCGAGCTTGGCCTGCGCGAGCCGCTGCTTCCGTGGCATGCGGCGCGAGGCCGAATCGCCGAGCTCGGGCAGGCACTCGCCGAGGTGTGCGAGCGTGCTCGCGAAGATCGGGCTCGACGTCGCGCTGCTCGCGCAGGCGGAGGTCGCCGAGGTGCGCGAGCCGGCAGGGAAGGGAGGGTCCTCGACGATGCCGCACAAGCGCAACCCCGTCGGATCGGTGCTTGCCGAGCGCCTGCGCACGTCAGGCACGAGCCGCCGCCGGCCTTCTCACCGAGAGCCTCGTCACGGAGCACGAGCGTCCCGATCGGCGCCTGGCAGGCGGAATGGGGTGCCCTCTCGGCGGGGCTCGGAGCTCGACCGGCGGCGCTGCATCGGCTATCGCCGAGACGCCTGGAGGGCCTCGAGGTCGATACCGGCGCGGATGCGGGCGAACCTCGATGCGAGCCGCTGCGCCGTGACGGGCGAGCGGCTTCTCTTCGTGCTCGGGGAGCGGCTCGGCCGCGAGCGAGGCGGCAGAGCTCCTCGCCGGCACGACGGCGGCAGAGCTGATCGCCTCGCCGCCCCTCGGGCTTCGCCGCCGCCGAGCTCGAGGCGGCACTCGACCCGGTGACCTACCTCGGGTCGGCCGGAGTGTTCGTCGACCGCGCGATCGACCGCTACCGGGAGGGGCTATGACTCGACGAACGTCACGAGCGGGGGATGAGGAACCGGCGCGAGGTGCTCGGCGACGAGCACGTCGACCGCGCGATCGAGCGCACGTCCGACCTCACTGCCGATTTCCAGGACCTGATCACGCGCTATGCCTGGGGCGAGATCTGGGATCGCCCCGGCCTCGACCGCCGGATGCGAAGCGCGATCACGCTCACGGCGCTCGATCGCCCTCGGCCGCGACGAGGAGCTCGCGCTCCACCTCCGGGCGGCGCTCGAGGAACGGGCTCACCCTCGAGGAGATCAAGGAGGTGCTGCTGCAGACGGCGATCTACTGCGGCGTTCCCGCGGCGAACTCCGCGTTCGCGATCGCGCAGAAGGTTCTCGAAGAGGGATGACGAACACGGGCGGCGCCGCCCCGAGTCCGGAGCCGGCGATGATCCGGACTCAGGTCGGGATCGTGGGAGCGGGCCCCGCCGGCCTGACCCTCGCGCGACTGCTCGAGCAGGCGGGCATCGAGTCGGTCGTGCTCGAAGGACGCAGCCGCGAGTACGTGGAGCATCGAATCCGGGCCGGCGTGCTCGAACAGGGAACCGTCGAGCTGCTCCATCAGGCAGGCGTCGGCTCCCGGCTCGAGTGCCGAGGGCATCGTCCACCACGGCATCGAGCTGCAGTTCGAAGGCGAGCGGCACCGCGTACCCATGAGCGAGCTGGCGGGGACCGCACGATCACGATCTACGGGCAGACGGAGGTCGTCAAGGACCTGATCGCCGCCCGGATCGACTCCGGGCTGCCGCTGCTCTTCGAGGCCGAGGCGCTTGCGGTCGAGGAGCTCGACACGGAGCGCTGCCGCGCCTGCGCTTCCGGCATGAGGCGGCGGACGCCGGGCTCCGAGTGCGACTTCGTGGCCGGGCTGTGACGGCTTCCACGGCGTCTGCCGGCAGGCGATTCCCGCCGGGGCTACTCCGCAGCTTCGAGCGCGAGTATCCGTACGGCTGGCTGGGGATCCTGGCTGCGGTCGCCCCTTCGAACGGGGAGCTCGTCTACTCGAGCCACGAGCGCGGCTTTGCGCTTCTCAGCCTTCGCTCGCCGGAGCTCTCGCGGCTCTACGTCCAGTGCCGTCCACGACGAGGACCTCGCGGGACTGGCCGGACGAGCGGATCTGGGCGGAGCTCCAGCTACGGCTCGGCGTCGAAGGCTGGACGCTCGAGGAGGGGCCGATCCTCGAGAAGGGGATCACCGGGATGCGCAGCTTCGTCGTCGAGCCGATGCAGCACGGCCGCCTCTTCCTCGCCGGTGACGCGGCGCACATCGTGCCTCCGACCGGCGCGAAGGGCCTGAACCTCGCGATCTCGGACGTGCGGATCCTGGCCGAGGCGCTGATCGCCTGGTACGAGCGCGGCGACCGGGACGGGCTCGACTCCTACACCGACCGCTGCCTCCGCCGGGTCTGGCGGGCCGAGCACTTCTCCTACTGGATGACGACGATGCTGCACCGGAGCGACACCGACGACGCGTTCGAGCGGAGGCTGCAGCTTTCCCAGCTCCGCTACGTCGTCGGCTCCCGCGCGGCCGCGACCACACTCGCGGAGAACTACGTCGGGATGCCCTTCGAAGTTAGCCCTCGATCTGCGGGTTTTCCGCGCCGCGGCTGGTAGGAACCCCGATCACCCGAGGCGCCCGGAGGCTCATCCTTTCAGCATGGCCGCCGAGCCAAAGCAGCCGGTCGATCTCGACGCCCTCAGCAACCACTGGCGGGTCGCACTCGACCTCGCCTACGACGGGCTCAAGGCGATCGAGCGCGGCGGAGCCAGCCTCCACGTCCCGCCCGGTGAGCTCGCCGGGCAGTTCGGACGGCTCGGACGCGAGCGCGACGAGACGGCACGCCTGATCGACGCGATCGCCCGCGAGGAGCACGTCCACCTGCGTCACCGGCTCTCGCTCCCCCGCGCTTCGCGGCGCATGGTCAACCTGCCCTCCGAGGTACTCGCGTGCGTATTCGACCTCGACGGTGTCCTGGTCGGCAGCGCGCACGTGCACCAGGAGGCGTGGAGGCAGACGTTCGACGAGTTCCTCACCCGCTGGGCGGAACGGACCGGGGAGCCCCAGTTCCCGCTCGCCATGTTCACGCCGCGCGACTACCGCGAGCACATCCACGGCAAGCCCCGCGTCGAGGGCGTCCTCGCCTTCCTTGCCAGTCGAGGGATCCGACTCGTGGACACGCCCGAGGGCTTTTCCGTTCAGGGGCTCGCCGACCGCAAGAACGAGCTGCTGCAGCGCCTGATCGCGGCCGAGGGCGTTGCTGCCTTCGACGGGTCGCTGCGCTTCCTCGAGGCGGCCGACGAGGCCGGGCTCGCCTGCGCCGTCGTCACCGCGAGCGCGAATGCCGACTCGATCCTCACGAGCGCGGGCCTTGCCTCGCTGGTCTCCCACCGCATCGACGGCAACACGATGGGCGCCGGAAACCTCAAGCCCCGTCCTGCGCCCGACCTGATCCTCGCCGCCTGCAAGGAGCTCGGGCTCCCTCCCGGCTCGGTCGCCGGCTTCGAGACCGACCGGCTCGGGATCGCAGCAGGCCGGGCCGCCGGTCTTCAACTGACGATCGGAGTGGATCGTGGCGGCCGTGCCGGCATCCTTCGGGCTGCGGGCGCCGATCGGGTCATCGCCGATCTCTCGGAGCTCCTCGATCCGGTGCTCGAGCTGAATGGCACGACGGCGCCGGCGTCGCGATACGCTGCATCCGAGGGAGCCGCCCGCGTGTCGCAGCCGTCACATTCGTTCGACCGAGCTCGCCTGGTGCTGGTTCGCCACGGGGAGAGCACCTGGAACGACAAGGGCCTCTTCACCGGCTGGGTCGACGTCGAGCTCTCCGAGAGAGGCGAGCGCGAGGCCGCGCGGGCGGGGGAGCTGTTCCTTGCCTCGGGCCTTCTGCCCGACGTCCTCCACACCTCGGTGCTGCGTCCGCGCGACCCGCACCGCCGAGATCGCGCTTGCGGGCGGCGGGCCGCTCGTGGATCCCGGTCGGCGCTCCTGGCGGCTGAACGAGCGCCACTACGGCGCGCTCCAGGGCAAGAGCAAGGAGGAGACGAGGCTCGAGTTCGGCGACGAGCAGTTCATGCTCTGGCGCCGGTCGTACGACGTCCCGCCGCCGCCGCTTCCCGAGGGCTCCGAGCTCGCGCCGGCGCTCGACCCCGCTACGCGGAGCTCCCGCCGGACGCGCTCCCGCCACGGAGTGCCTGAAGGATGTCCTCGTCCGGTTCCTGCCGTACTGGTACGACACGATCGTTCCCGACCTCCGTGCCGGCAAGCTCGTGCTCGTCGCCGCCCACGGCAACTCGCTGCGTGCGCTCGTCAAGCACCTCGACGGCATTCCCGACTCCGAGATTGCCGAGCTCAACATCCCCACCGGCGTGCCGCTCTACTACGAGCTCGGCACCGACATGCGCCCGCTCGGGCAGGTCGATCCGCGCTACGGCGTCAGCGGCCGCTATCTCGACCCGGCTGCGGCCGCCTCGTCAATCGAGAGCGTGCGCAGCCAGGGCGGGTCGCCCGTGCCGTCGGGCTAGGCATGCGAGCGCCGTAGCTCGAGCTCATTCGGCCGGGTCGAGGCTCTAACAGGATGAGCACGAAGCTGCCTGGTATTGCCTTTTGAGGCGTGCTGGGCACGCACCCTGCGTCGTCCTCGGTCGCCCCGAGATCACAGGGGATATTGGGGCTCACTTGTGTCTTCCTACATGCGGTGTCCTAGCAGTGCACGCACCGATCACGCCCAGTCAGCAGGTGTTCGTTCTGTTAGCGCGTCTTATTCGTGTCGTCGCTGAGCATCAGGTAGATGTAGGCGAGGATCAGAAGCGTCGGCCCGAGGACGACCGCCGGGCCCATCAGCCATTCCTGCCCCGACGAGATCGCGGCGCTGAAGAAGACGACGGCAAGAACGAACGGGATACCGAGCAGCGTGACCCAGCGCCTCGTCACGGCTTGCGCGACGACGACGGCGGGTGCGAGCGGTTGGAGGCTCTCCGCCCGTCTGGGCGCCGTGCTTCCGCGATGCTCTCTGCGCGATTGCCGCCGTTCGATCACGGCCGGGCGGCGGGTACGAGGGCGAGTGGGTTGTGCGTGGGTGCTCATTACTCCTCCCGGGACGAATGTGCCTCCAAGCCTCGCCGCGTGGGCCCGTGACGTCATCCGGCCCGGCGCGGACCGCGGATTGCGGGTTTCCCACACCGCTCCCTCCAGGGCGACGGGCGGCCGTGGCCCCGGCTCGCCCGGCCCAGGCCGTCGCGCTAGACTCGGAGACGGCAACTGTTCTCCAAGGAGGTTTGGCTTGGAGCTGAGTCCACCGGATCACTGAGTTCGCCTGAGAGAAAGGCGACTGAATCGGTAAGCGCCGTCCCGCCCGGCTTCTAGAGCCTCCGGGCTCCGGCATAGGCACCACGTCTGCGAGCCTCGGTCCCGTCTGTTCCAGGCGCCACAGGTAACCGCGCGGAACGTGAGACGCACGACTCGTGGACCGTTTGGATCGACGGAAAGGGTGCGTCCCGGCAACTCGAGGGGGCGCACCCGTTTCGTCTCGGGGCCGTGTGGAGAGCGAGCGCCCTGGGGTCGCAGACCGAGCTTGGCCGGGTTGAAGGCGGCTACCGCGAAGCCCCCGGTTCGGGTCGGCTCAGTCCGGGCTTCATGTCCCCGTCTGCCTTCCGGTGGCGCGCTCGACGTACGACGGGGGAACGGCACCAGCAACCGTCCAGCCGCCGTCCACGTAGAGGGTCTGCCCGGTCACGTGCGACGAGTCGTCCGAGGCGAAGAAGACGGTCGGGCCGACGATCTCCGCCGGCTCCGCGATCCGTGCCCGAGCGGGATCAGCGGCGCCCAGGCCTCGGCGTAGTCGGGATCGTCGGCGAGGTTCCGCTCCACGTTCGTCGCGCCGGGGGCGATCGCCGTTCACGCGGATTCCGCTGCGACGCGAGCTCCGTGGCGAGCTGGATCGTAAGCGAGTTGATCCCGCCCTTGCTCGCGGCGTAGGCCGCGAGCCCGCCCAGGCCGCGCGCAGCCACGACGCTCGAGATGTTCACGATCGAGCCGCCCCCCGCCGAGCGCATCAGCCGCGCAGCCTCGGTGGAGCAGAAGAACGTGCCCTTCAGGTTCGTGTCGATCACCCGGTCCCAGGTCTCCTCGCTCGGATCGGCGAGGTCGATCCAGCCGGTCACGCCGGCGCAGTTGACGAGAACGTCGAGCCGGTCGAGCTTCGCGAACATGGCTCGCAAGGCGTGCGTGTCGGAGATGTCGCAGGGCAGCGCGAGGCCGCGTCGCTCCTCGGGAAGCTGCTCGATCGTCGGCCCGGGATCCTCGAGGTCGTTGACGTGGACCGTGGCGCCTTCGCGCGGCGAGCCCGATCGCGAGGGCTCGCCCGATGCCGCGCGCCGGCGCCCGTGACGAGCACGGATCTTCCGTCGAGGCGTCCGCTCACGAGGCCGCGGCCATCAGGCGGTCGTCATCCGGTCACGGCCCCTTTCGAGGCCGGCCCGACGCTCCGGGCGTACTTCGCGAGGACGCCGGTGGCGACTCTGGGCGCGAAGGCCGGCTGCGCGGCGGCCCGCTCCGAGAGCTCCGCGCCGGGCACCTCGAGTTCGAGCTTGCGCCCTTCCACGTCGATCGTCACGACGTCGCCGTCGCGAACGAGCCCGATCGGCCCTCCGTGGGCAGCCTCTGGCGTCACATGCCCGACCATCAGCCCGCGCGTGGCGCCGCTGAAGCGACCGTCGGTGACGAGTGCGACCGAGCCGCCGAGGCCCCGGCCTGTGATCGCCGAGGTGATCGAGAGCATCTCGGGCATCCCGGGCCCACCCGCGGGGCCTTCGCCGCGGACGACGACAACGTCGCCGGGCTGCACCAATCCTGCCTCGACCGCCTGCCGGCAGGCAGCCTCGGAGTCGTAGACGCGCGCCGGGCCCGCGATGGACGAGGCGCTCGTTGCCGGCGAGCTTCACGACCGCGCCGTCGGGTGCGAGGCTGCCGCGGAGCACCCGGAGCGCGCCGCCCGGCTTGAACGGCTGACCGGCCGGGGCGATGACCTCCCCATCGGGCTCCGGCAGCCTCGGCGGCGATCTCGCCGAGGGTGCGCCCGTCGACCGTCTCGGCTCCGGCATGAAGATGGTCGAGGAGCCGGCGGATCACCGCGGGTGTCCCTCCGACCCGCTGCAGGTCGCCGGCGACATGGGGGCCGCCCGGCGAGAGGCTCGTGACGAGCGGCGTCGAGAGCGAGAGCCGGTCGAAGTCGTCGAGGTCGAGCTCGACGCCGGCCTCGGTCGCGATCGCGAGCAGGTGCAGGACGGCGTTCGTCGAGCCGCCGGTCCCGGCGACGCCGACGATCGCGTTCTCGAGCGCTCGACGGGTGACGACCGACGAGGGGCGGGCGGCCGCGCGCGATCACGTCGAGCGACGAGCCGGCCGGCCGCCTCGGCGGAGGCCGGCTTCGCCGCGTCCGCTGCCAGAACGCCCGCCGAGCCCGGCGGGCGCGAGACCGAGGAAGTCGAGCGCCACGGCCATCGTGTTGGCGGTGAACTGCCCCGCGCAGGCGCCGATCCCCGGGCACGCGTCACGTTCGAGCTCGAGGAGCTCGCCGTCCGAGACCGTTCCCGCCTCCCACGCCCCGAGCGACTCCCAGACGTCCTTGATCGTCACCGGTGCGCCCCGGTGCGTGCCCGGCGCCATCGCACCGGAGTAGAAGACGAATCCGGGAACGTCGAGCCGCAGGAGCGCCATCGCCGCCGCCGGAACGGTCTTGTCGCAGCCGGCCAGGCAGATCAGCCCGTCGAAGGGCTGGCTGCGGCCGACGAGCTCGATCGAGTCGGCGATCACCTCCCGGCTCACGAGCGAGGCGCGCATCCCGGCCGTGCCCTGCGTGAGGTTGTCGGAGACGGCGATCGTGTTGAACTCGAGCGGCGTGCCGCCGGCCTCGCGGATACCGGCTGCGACATGCTGCGGCGAGCGCCCGCTGCCCGAGGTTGCAGGGCATCGTGCCCGTCCACGTCGTCGCGATCCCGATCAAGCGGCTTGCTCCAGTCGGCCTCGTCGAGCCCCATCGCCCGTAGATGGGCCCGGGCGGGAGCGCGGTGCGGGTCGGACGCAAGATCCTCGTTGGCGAGCGCGGGCCGGGGCGAGTCGGACGTCATCCCGCGATCTTATGCGCCTTCTCGCTACTCCTCCGAGAGGCTCTCGAGCGAGCCTTCGAAGCCGTCTCCGAACTACCGGCTCGTGCGCACGGCGAAGAGCGCGCGGCGAGAAATGCGAGGCCTCAAACCCGCCACCCGGCGTGCCGCGCATCGTTCAGGGCCGGGGCGATCCAGGCCCTCGGGGCCAGGAGCACGTTGCGCACGAGCGGTGCTGCCAGGTACGCGAAGACGGCACCGCAGTAGAGCGCAACCGCCTCGGTTGGGCCGTTGAGCAAGGGAAACTGCCGAACCGGCTGCCACAGCGGGCTGTAGTCGGGTGTGAACCAGCAGAGCTGTTCGTGAGCATCGGCGCCTTGCCAGCTGCAGAAGGAAAGCGTGCTGAGCTGCGCGATCGCACCCGAGCACGCGACCCAGGCCGAAAGGGCGAGCGCTCCCAGCGTGAGCGCGTCCTGGCCGGCCGATTCTCCGGCATGCCCCAACCTGGAGGCAAGGAGCAGGGAGGCCGGGATCGCCGCGAAGGCGAAGAAGCGCGGGCCCCACGTGTTGCCGCCGTACCACGCCCACCACTTCGCGTACACGAGGATGAGGCCCCCGGTAAACACCAGCATCCCGACCATGAGGCGCCGTTGCGGGAAGACGCTCCGGGTGCGCGCGCCGAGCCACAGCGCGATTCCCGGCATGAAGAAGAGGAGGCCGCGACCGAACGAGAACAGGATCGCCACGAGCCCGAGCAGGAAGGGATAGCTGAAGCCCGGCAGGCCCGAATACGGCATGATCGTCCGGTGGCCGGCATTGCCGGCGTACCCGGTGGCAAGCGGCCCGCCCCTGCGGATCCAGTTCTCGAGCATCACCAGGGCGCCGGCCGCGAACGGGGCCGCGAGGTGACGGAGGCGCCGGGTTCTAACCGCCTGAAGCACCGCCAGGCCGCCAAGCCCGACGATGCAGGCCGGCGTATTGACGACCCCCACGACAAGGGCCGCCCAGCCGGCCAGGACATGCCGGGAATCTGTCAGGCAGATGATCCCGATCGCCGCGAGCGTCGCCGTCAGGACCTCGGGGTCGTACCCGCGCAGCCGGCTCGTGAAGAACGACGCGAAGAGGAGCACCAGAAGCGTTCGCCGGAGGAGCCGGTGATCCACCCTGTCGTGGAGCAGGCGATAGGCGACGACGGTGCCAACGGCTGCGACGATGACGTTGAACCGTGCCGCCCACCAGATCTCGGGCGCGACGAGATGGCTCAGGAGCAGGACGGGAATCGAGACGATGGGCAGCACGAGCGAGTACCTGCTCGAGGTGAGGTGCCCGTGATGAAGAAGCTGCTGGGCGTCGTGGTAACGAACGACGTCGTCGCCGAAGAGCTCGTGCGGCAGCAGGAAGAAGAGCACCGCGAATCCCGTCACGATCAACGCCCGCTCGACCACGGCGGTCAAGTCCGCCGTCATGGCCGGCACGTGCACCGACACCTTGACTCCCAGAAGCGTCACTAGAACCCCCCGGCTCCACGACGGCTGCTCGCCGTCCTTCCTCAGCTTCGTCCTGCCGCTGGCAATTCTAATCCCCCGAAGGGCCGGATCGTTCAGACCCGATCGTTCAGTCCCTACCGTCCCGTCGTGTCGATGCTGTCGGTTATGAGTCGTGCGCCCCGGCCGTGGGTCAGGAAGCTGAAGGTCCAGCGGGTCAGGACGAGCAGCCGGTTCTGCAGGCCGACGAGATAGAAGATGTGGACGCCGAGCCAGATCAGCCACGCGAGCACCCCGCTCGTCTGAAGTCCCTTGATCTCCGCCACGGCATGGGCGCGACCGATCGTGGCGAGGTTGCCCTTGTCCTTGAAGCGAAACGGCTCGGATGCCTTGCCGTCGATCCGGGCGCGCACCATTCGCGCTGCATGCCGGCCCTGCTGCATCGCGGTCGACGCGAGCCCGGGAAGAGTCAGCGTGCCGCCCTTGCCGTCGCGCACGGCGACCATGTCGCCGAGCGCAAGCACCTCCGGGTGCCCCGCGACCGCCAGGTCGGGCTCGACGAGGATCCGGCCGGCTCGATCGACCTCAGCCCCCGCCGCCGAGGCGAGGGTGGAGGCGAGCTCGGACCCGACGACTCCCGCGGCCCAGATGACCGTGCGCGCCGGAATCCGGCTGGTCGTACCGTCGGCCTGGCGGGTTTCGACGGAGCTCCCGGTGATGCCGGTGACCGAGGTCCCGAGCAGCACGTTCACTCCGAGCTGCTCGAGCGTGTGCTGGGCCTTCGCGGACAGTCGCGGCGGGAAGGTGGCGAGGAGCCGGTCGTTCGCTTCGACGAGGAGGATCGTGGCGCGGCCCGGATCGACGGCGTGGAAGTCGCGCCGCAGGGTGTCGCGGGCGAGCTCGGCGATCTGCCCGACCGTCTCGATGCCGGTCGGGCCGCCGCCGACGACGACGAAGGTCAGCCAGGCCTCGCGCGTTGCCGGATCGGGCTCGAGCTCTGCGGCTTCGAACGCGGTGAAGATCCGCCGTCTCGCGTCGACTGCGCTCTCGAGCGACTTGATCTCGACCGCGAACGGCCGCCACTCGTCGTGTCCGAAATAGGAGTACTTCGACCCACCGGCGACGATCAGCGTGTCGTAGGGGACGACGACGCCTTGCTCGTCGCCCGCCAGCGCGTCGAGGGTGATCTCACGCCGGTCGAGGTCGATCCCGTGCACCTCGCCCATGACGACGCGTACGTTCTTCTGGCGCTTGAGGATGCCGCGAAGCGGCGTTGCGATCTCGGCCGGGGAGAGCGCGCCGGTCGCGACCTGGTAGAGGAGAGGCTGGAAGAGGTGGAAGTTGCGCCGGTCGACGAGGGTGATCTCGACGGGGGCGTCGCGAAGGCCCTCGGACGGCCTGAAGCCCACCGAACCCGCCTCCGACTACGACGACACGATGCGCGGCCACTTCTCAGGCGAGCCTAACCGGCAGCGGTCACTCGCCCGGTTGCGGCGGCGAGGATGGCCCTGGTCTGCACTCCAGGTCTGGAGCGCATCCACGACCCCGATCAGCCGACGCCGTTCGGTGTCAGCCGGTACTCCACGCGTGGCGGCCGGGCGTCGATCACCGTCCGCTCGAGAACGCCGGCCTGCTTCGAGCTCGACGAGCCGCTGCGCCAGCGTCTTCGGGGGGGATCTCGACGAGGACCTGCCGGAACTCGTTGAACCGCGAGGCACCGCTGTGGGAGGCGGCGTAGATGATCTGGAGCACCCAGCGCCGCCCGACGAGGTCGGCCGCCTGGGCGACCTCGTCGGGCAGCGGAGTGCAGCGGCGGCAGCGCATCGGTCAGGCTACGAGCTGCGCTGCCGGATCGGGCTCGAGCGCGAGGCCGAGCACCTCCTCCGAGCGTCATCACCGGATGGAAGTGCATCGCGGCCCTGACGTCTTCAGGCACGTCTTCCAGGTTGGCGCGGTTTCGCTCGGGAAGGATCACGTCTGTGAGCCCGGCCGCATGGGCGGCGAGCACCTTCTGCTTGAGGCCGCCGATCGGCAGCACCCGTCCCTGCAGCGTCACCTCACCGGTCATCGCGACCGTGTGCTTGACCGGACGGCCCGAAAGCAAGGAGGCAAGCGCGGTTGCCATCGTGATGCCGGCACTCGGCCCGTCCTTCGGGATCGCACCGGCCGGGACATGGACGTGGAACGTCCTGCCGCCGAAGGCGCTCTGCGTCGATGCCGAGCTCGTCTGCGTGCGAGCGCACGAAGGAGAGCGCGATGCGCGCCGATTCCTTCATCACGTCGCCGAGCTGGCCCGGTGAGCACCAGGCCTTCGCCCTCGCCTTCCATCGAGGTCGCCTCGACGAACAGCACGTCGCCGCCGACGCCCGTCACGGCAAGGCCGGTCGCTACGCCGGGAACGGCGGTCCGCTCGGCTGCCTCCTGGAAGAACTTCTGCCGGCCGAGCGCGTCACGCGCCAGGTCGAGATCGACGCGTGACCGCCGAGCTCGTCTCGCCGCGAATGGCGATCTTCGTCGCGACCTTGCGCAGGACCGTGCCGAGCTCGCGCTCGAGCTGACGGACACCCGCCTCCCGCGTGTACTCGGTCACGACCAGACGAAGGATCTCATCGGTGACGGACACCTCGTCCGCGCGGAGCCCGTTGCGCTCGAGCTGCCGCGGCCACAGGTATCCGCGGGCGATCGCGACCTTCTCCTCGACCGTGTACCCGTCGAACGGGATCACTTCCATCCGGTCGAGCAGCGGGCCCGGGATCGTGTCGGCGATGTTCGCCGTGGCGATGAACAGCACCTCGGACAGGTCCATCTCGACATCGAGGTAGTGGTCGCGGAACGAGTGGTTCTGCGCCGGGTCGAGCACCTCGAGCAGTGCGGCCGAGGGATCGCCGCGCCAGTCGGCGCCGACCTTGTCGACCTCGTCGAGCATGATCACCGGGTTCATCGTCTCCAGCGTCGCGCAGGGCGCGGACGAGCCGGCCCGGCAGGGCGCCGATATAGGTGCGCCGATGCCCGCGGATCTCGGCCTCGTCGCGGACGCCGCCGAGCGACATCCGCACGAACTCGCGTCCGAGCGCCCGCGCGATCGACTCGCCGATCGAGGTCTTGCCGGTGCCCGGGAGGCCCGATCAGGGTCAGGATCGCGCCCGGAGCGCGGTCGTCGGCGATGCCGCGCTCCTGGCGCAGCTTGCGCACGGCCAGGTACTCGACGATCCGGTCCTTGACGTCCTCGAGGCCCGCGTGGTCGGCGTCGAGGATCGGCGCGCGCCTCCGTGACGTCGAGGTGCTCCTCGGAGCGCTTCGACCAGGGCACGGAGACGAGCCAGTCGAGGTAGGTGCGGATCATCGAGACCTCGCCGCTTCCCTCGCCCATCGTCTCGAGCCGGCGGAGCTCCCGCTCGGCCTGCTCGCGCACGGCCTCGGGCATCCCGGCCTCCTCGATCTTCGTCCGGTACTCCTCGGCGACGGAGCCGCCGTCCTCGCCGAGCTCCTTGCGGATCGAGTCCATCTGCTTGCGCAGGAAGTACTCGCGCTGCTGGCGCTGGGCCCCGGACTCGACGTCGTCCCTGATCCGCCGGCGAACCTGGAGCTCGGCGAGCCGCTCGCGCTGAAGGCGAACGGCGAGCTCGAGGCGCTCGGTCACGTCGAGCGTCTCGAGGAGCTCGACCTTGTGCTCGAACGAGATCTCGGGCGAGTAGCCGGCGCTGTCTGCCAGCGCCCCCGGCTCGACGATCGAGCGCAGGAAGGCGGAGACGCGCTCGTCGGCGCCGCGCAGCTCGAGGATCTCCTCGACGACCGCGCGGTACTCGACCTCGAGCTCCTTGATCCGGCCGGTGCGCGGATGCTCGTCGGGGCGGTCCTCGGCCTCGACGCGCAGGCGCCCGAACGGATCGGTCTGTGCCGCTCCGAGCACGCCGCGGTGGAGGCCGTTCAGGACGACGGCGCTGCCGCCGCCCGGAAGGCGCACCTGCTCGACGACCTCGGCGACCGTGCCGACGCTCGCGTACTCCTGCTCGTGCCGCGGCACGAGCAGCACGCTGCTCGTCGTCACCGACGTCGGCCGGCAGCGTGACAGTCATATAAGGGAAGACGACGGTGTCTTCCAACGGCACAAGGACGTACGTGCTCATCAACACTCCCTCAGTGTAGTAACTATCAAAAAGATAGCGAACGGGTAACCGGGTGCCGCAGGCCGGGCCGGCGCCGGGTAGCGTGTCGCCCGTGCCGTCCTCGTGGCCTGCGCTTCCGTACGAGACCTGGCGGGAGACGCTGCGACACGCTTCACGCCCACACCCAGGTGCTCGGCAAGCTCTCGGCGGCGCTCGCTCCGCCCGAGCCCCAGCTACAGCACGCCGCCCTGCGCCTGAGCACGCGAGGGTGGGAGACGCTTCCGCTTCCGGCTCCGGACGGCACCGGGGCGCTGGCAGTGATACTCGACCTGCACTCGCTCAGGCGGTCGTCGAGCATTCCGGCGGGCGGGTCAGAACGGTGGCGCTGGCGCCCGATCGCCCGGTCGGCAGCGGTCACGCGCGGAGGTGCTCGCGGCGGTTCGCGAGCTCGGCGGCGAGGTCGCGCTCGACCTCAACCCGCAGGAGACGGACTGGGCGAAGCCCCTCGACGAGGACGACGAGCACGCGACCATCGACCCCGGCGCACGTGGCGACGTACTTCGCGGCCGCCACCGTGCCGCCCGGGTCCTGACAGCGCTGCGCGCGCCCTACCGCGGCCGCTCGACGCCGGTGAACGCCTGGTGGGGGTCGTTCGACCTGGCGGTGAGCCTCTTCTCGGGTCGTCCCGCCGAGCCCCCGTCGGGCGACTTCATCATGCGAAACGCGATGGACGCGGAGGAGATCGCCGTGGGCTGGTGGCCGGGGGATGAGCGCTACCCGCACGCGGCGTTCTACGCCTACGCCCATCCGGCCCCCACGGCTTCGCAGACGCGGTGCTGTCGCCTGCGGGCGGCGCGCTGGGACGCCTCGCTCGGCGAGTTCGTGCTGGACTGGGACGATGTCGTCGCCACGGCCGATCCTTACGGCGCGGCGCTCGAGTTCGCACGCTCGGCGGTGCGGCACGCCTGCGTAGTGTGTAGCTGGGATCCGGCGCTCGCCGCAAGCGCTCGAGGGATCCCCGCCGCCCGTCAGATGAGCCACCAGAGCCCATTCGACAGAAGGAAATCTCGTGTCGCTCGGACACCGGCTCGAGGGCTGCCGCGGATGGCTCGACCTGGCTCGCCGCGCATGTGCGCGACCTGCGGCAAGATCGGGTGCTCCCGGCTGTTCTCTCCGAACCGCCAGCAAGATGAGCACGAGGCGAGCGGCAACTTGTCGCGAGCGTCTACGGACCCGAACGAGGGAGCCCGCCGTGGTACTTCGTCGACGAGGTCGGCTCGATCTTCGACTCAGCTCGACCGCTAACCGTAAAAACGCGACCTAGGGGGATCCTGAAATGGCAGCTTCCGAGACAAAGGCACATCTTCCGGCCTTGGGCGAGCACGCCCGAGACGAAGCCGGGCACACGCTCCAGTTGACGCTCGTCGAGCTGATCGCGCTCTCGCTGATCGGCAAGCAGCTCCACTGGAACATCGCGGGGCCGGGGTTCCGCGACCTTCACCTGCAGCTCGACGAACTGGTCGACGAATGGACAGGAGCCTCGCGGACATCGTGGCCGAGCGCGCCGTCGCGATCGGGGTGTCGCCCGACGGCCGGGCGCCCGCCGTAGTCGAGCAGAGCGAGCTGCAGCCGGTGGAGCCAGGGCCGACGACGATCGCGGCCGCGGTCTCGCAGCTGACGCGCCGCGTGGCCGAGGTGGACGAGCGGGTGCGTGCACGTGCCGAGCGGCTGGCCGAGATCGATCTTGCCTCGCAGGACGTGCTGATCGAGGTGATCCGGACGCTCGAGAAGCAGCTCTGGATGATCCGTTCGCAGGTCTGAGCCGGGGACGGTCTCGGGCCGGAGCCTCGACGGCTTCTAAAGAGTTCATTGCAGAATGACGCTCGTCGATCGAGCGTGTCCGAGCGACACCAGACTTCATTCTGCAATGAGCTCTTTAGGGCGTCTTAAGCAGTGAGTGCGGTCAGCGCCTGTTGTGCGGTCTCGCGGGCGAGGACTGCGCGCTCGGCAAGCTGAGCCTCGAGGCGCCAGAGGTTGTCGAGGTGCTGGCTCGTCCAGAGCAGCACGGCGGCTTCCTGGGCCGTCGCGGGGTCGGGGCTCGCGGCCGCTTGGCGCACGCAGGCGATGAGCCGGCGCGGCCTTCGTCGTCCCGGATGTGTGGGAGGGGGGACCGGCCGGGCGTTCACGATCGCATAGCCGAGGGCGACGTACCACGACTGGAGCGCGTGGAGCTCACGCTCGAGGTTGCTGCCGCACTGCGCGAGCCGGCGATCGGCCCCGGCCATCTCGACGAGCGCGCCGAGCGACTGCGCCGCCCGCCGGACGCGCGCTGCGCCGCCGACGAAGGCGGCGACCTCGTCGAGATTGAGCCTCGAAGCGGAGCGCTCGGTGAGGAACTGGCGGAACGCGTCGTCGAGCCGGTGGACGGCCGCATCCGCGAGTCGCGCCGCGCGGGCCGAGGCATCCGGGTCGTCGCTCTCGGTCAGCTGGCGGGCGGTCGCGACGACGAGGTCGGCAGCACGAGCGTAGGCGGCTGCGAGATCCTCGCGTAGCCGGGCTCCTGCGCCACGGGGCCAGAAGAGCAGGCCCACGCCGAGGCTGATCGCAAACCCGATCGACACGTCCTCGACGCGGACGAGGCCGACCCGCCAGCCGACCGGCTGGATGATGTTGAAGAGGACGAAGAGGACGACCGTGAACGCCGCCTGACCGGCTGCGAACGAGATCGCGCGCGGCGCGTAGGTCGCGAACAGGATCGCGAACGGAAGCACCGCCCAGAGCACCGCATCGTGGGTGCCGATTGCGATCACGAGGAGAGCGCCCGCCACAAGCCCGACCGCGGTCCCGGCGAGCGCGCTCAGGATCGACCAGCCGGTACCGAGTGCATTCGAGCGTAGGACGGAGAGCGTCCCGAGCACGACCCAGAACCCGTGTTGCAGCCCGCTGCGCTGAGCGATGTACACGGCTATGGCAAGCCCGGCGGCACCGCGGAGGCTGTTCTGGAACCACACCGACTCGGCCGAGACGTGCTCGATCGCGAGCTGTTCGGTCGCCGACGAGCGTCTCCCGTGGCGCAGGCGGGCGGACCGGGTCGTCTCTCGAGCCCGAACCCATTCCTGCCGGTGGCGAGAAGCGCGTAGCCGGCAAGCTGGCGGGCCGAGTAGCTCGCCACCCGGATCCGGAACGGCGCCTCGAGCGCCGTCGAGCAGGGCGTCGTCTGTCACTGCGGGCAGCTCCGGCAGGCGTCGCGTCAGCGCGCGCGCGACCGCGTCGCGCGCCTCGTCGAGGCGGGCGAAATCGGGCCGGTCGTCCGCACCCTCGAGCCGCTCAGCGCTCGCGCGAAGGACGGCGGCGACCGCCTCGACCGCCGCCTTGTCCTCGGCGCAGGCGAGCTCGAGCGAGGGCGTGGTCGCCGACGGGCCGAGGAAGGTCAGCAGCCAGTCGAGCTCTTCGGGAATCGACGCAAGCGCGACGGTGGCCCGGCCGGCCCGGTCGGCCGGTGCTGGGTGCCCGAGGAAGCGCCGGCCGAGCTCGTCGACCGCCTTGCGTGCGCGGCGTGCGCCGCTCTTCGCCTCGGCCGCCGGCGCATCGGCGAGATCGGCGGCCGCTCGCAGCGCGCTGCGGCGTCTCGGCGCTGGTCGGCGCGGCCGGCGGGCGCGGCCAGAGCAGCATGGCGGCGCGTGATCCCGATCCCGGTCGCGAGGCCCCAGCCTTCGAGCCGGTCGGGAATGCGCCGAGTTCGGCGCGGGCAGCGTCACCGGCAGCACGAAGGTGAGGAGCGCTCCGGTCGACGGCGGCCGGGAAGTAGCCGCCGAGCACGGCCGAGAAGAGCGTGGCGAAGCCCACGACCGCCATCGAGCCGGCGGCGAGCAGCGGGCTTCGCGAGCAGAGCGTGCCGAGCGTGATGAAGACGGCGCCCGACGCACGCGAGCCCGAGGTAGGCCCCGAGCCGGTGAAGCGGAGGGCCGCCGAACTCGACGAACACGAGCAGCGCAAAGGAGCCGAACGCAGCGATGAGCGAGGTTTGCGGCTTCTCGATCACCTTGTCGGCAATCGCGAAGACCACCGGGATGACGATCGCGGCGCGTGCTGCGGTCTTGAGAGCGGAGAGGTCGGGCACGGGCCGCGATCTTAACCCGGGCAGGCTTGCCCGCCCGACGGCCGTTCCCACGCCAAGAAGCGGCTCGAAGCTCTAACAGAATGAGCACGTGCCGCCTGGACGCGCTGGGCACGCGCCCTGCGTTGTCCTCAGTCGCCCCAATATCGCAAAGGATATTGGGGCTCCCTGCGTCCTAGCAGTGCACGCACCCATCACGCCCAGTCAGCGCGAGGTCATTTTGTTAGAGCTTCTTAGGCGTGAGGGTTGCCGTGAAGGTGACCGTGGCCGTAGCCGGTCTGCCCGGCCCGGCGTCCGGGCGGTTCCCGGTCGACCACCGCCACCCGGGCCGAGGCTCCGCCGGCGCAGGTACGCGCATAGCTGAGTGCGTTTCCGGCTTCCCTGCTCGTGGGCTCGAGCCGCGTCGCCCGTTCGAGATACGGCAGGGCGTCCCCGCACCGGCCGAGTCTGACCAGGGTCTGGCCGAGGTTGAAGTTGGCATACGCGGTAACCGGATCGGAGGGATCGCCGAGACCCGCCACTGCCTGTTGGAGGAGCGGCAGCGCCGCGCCGTAGCGACCGGCGAGCATGAGCTCGTAGCCGCGAGTGTTGAGGTCGCTGGCCCCGGTCGAGGCGGCAGCCGCGGTTGCGGTGGTCGTCGTCGGCCGCGACTCGGACGTCACGGTCGTTCGGGCCCCCGCGCCCACGCTCGAGTTCGAGCCCGCGGCGGTGCGGTGGGGGCCGTTGCCGACAGTCGCGAGCAAGGCGCCCGCGAGCCCGGCACCCGCGAGCACGACCAGGCCGGCGCCCAGGGCGATCCGTCGGGGGCCGCGGCGGTGTGGGTGCGGCACGACCTCGGTTGGACGGTCGGCCGCGGACCGGACGGCTGTGGGGTGGGATGCCGTACCGCTGTGGGACGCCGTCCGGAGCTGTGCTGTGGGACGCTGTGCTGTGGGACGTGACTGGGCTGGAGTGAGCGGCGCACGCTGCGGATAGCGCCGCGGCGAAAAGCGCCGAGGTCGGGAAGCGATCGCTCGGGGCTCTTGGCGAGGGCCCTGCGGAACACGGGGTCGACGGCCGCCGGCAGCGCCGGGTTCTGCTCCAAGGCCGAGGGCACGGCGGCATAGGCGTGCGCGGCGGCCTCGGCGGGTGGCGAGTCGCGCTCGAAGGGCCGTATCCCGGTGAGGAGCTCGAATGCGACGACCGCGAGCGCATAGCCGTCCGTGGCGGCCGTCGCGGGCCGACCCAGCGCCTGCTCGGGTGCGAGATAACCGGCGGTGCCGAGTACAGCACCGGTCAGCGTCAGGGACGCGAGCCCGGCGGCCGTCGCGATCCCGAAATCGCCGACGAAGAGGTTGCCGCGGGTATCGAGCAGGAGGTTCGCGGGCTTGATGTCGCGGTGGACGACTCCGTGGGCGTGGGCAGCGTCGAGCGACCGAGCGGCTTGGCCGATCCAGCCGAGTGCGCGCTCCAGGGGCGGGGCCCCCGCGCGGAGCACGTCCTTGAGGGTGCCGCCGCCGAGGTATTCCATGACGATGAACGGCCGTCCGCGCCATTCGCCGACGTCGAAGATCGTCACGGTGCTCGCCTCGCCCGAAAGCCGCGCGGCCGCAAGCGCCTCCCGGCGGAACCGGGCGAGGAACTCCGTCGTCGTTCGCGAAGCGATCGGGCAGGAGCTTGATCGCGACCGTGCGGTCGAGCATCTCG
>CAWEVP010000018.1:0-24220 GCA_963812555.1 uncultured Actinomycetota bacterium
TCGTTGGTCGCCCCGGCGTGTATCGGCGCTGCTACGAGGCCCCGCAGGGCATTCTGATCGGGCCGGCCCAGCAAATCGGCTGACGTCCAAAAGCGCTCGCCCGTCATTCCGTGCGCGGGCGCGCTCAGAGAGCCAAAACACCCAGGTCGGCACGTCGAACGCGGAGCGAAAAGGTTGTTCGTGCCGGTCATGCCTGGCTCCCGGGGTGAGCAACGGTCGTGCCGGGTGGGCGAGTTGGGCCGCGATGAATCTCAGCCTGTCACGCGAGGCTTTTTGGGAGGGCCGCCTGGATCCTTGCGGTTGGGCGGCCGAGTCCGTAGCCTTGTCCGCCTTGGATGAGTTGTCCGGTGCGGGCGTCGGCGTCGATGTGCCGGAGGAAGTTGAGTGTGGTGTTGTCTTCGATGCCTTCGGCGATGACGTAGGCGCCGGTTTGGCGGGCGTAGGTGGCCATGGCCATGAGGACGGCGCGGGCGTTTGGGTCGGTGGCGGCGTTGCGGTGACGATGCCGCCGTCGATTTTGACGTAGTCGGCGTCGACCGCTGCGGAGCATCTCGAGTCCGGAGTTACCGGTGCCAACATCGTCGAGCGCGATTTTAAAGCCGTGGCGGCGTAGCCGTTGGAGGCACTTGTGACGGATGCGGCGCGGCCGCCGAAGCGCTCGGTGACTTCGATCACGGTTTGGTCGGGCGTCCACCGCTTTGTTGGATCGCGTCGAGGAGCCAGTCGTCTCGGTCTGCGTCGAGGTCGAGCGTCTGGGGGCAGAGGTTGATGAAGAGGAGGGTGTCGGCAGGGAGTTCGGGTGTGTGGCTGAGGGCGCTGTTGATGCAGAGGACGTCGAGTTCGTGGACGCGCCCGATCTGTTCGGCAATGTCGAACGCCTCCGCGGGGCCGGAGAGGTCGTATTTGGCGTCGGGGCGGGTGAGCGCTTCGAGTCCGAGCAGGTAGCCGGTGTCGAGATCCAGATCGGCTGGAAGACGGTGAGACCCCGTCTCGTCGATCAGGTCAGCGCACGGCGTCTTTGCTGGTCGGTGCTTGTGACGGTGATTTGGTCGCGGATGTCGTCGAAATGGCGACTCTGGTCTCCGCCGCGACGCTTTGCTTCGTAGAGGGCGGCGTCGGCTTCGGCGCGGAGCACGTCTGGCCGTTTCGCCGGGCGGAGGGCGCCGATGCCGATGCTGACCTTCATTCCCTCCTCCGCATGCCCGGCGTAGACGTTGCGCCAGTATCGCTCGGCGCCGGTCCGCCTGTCGCTGTGCGAGAGGATCTGCGAACTCGTCGCCGCCGATCTCGATAGGCGCGGTCGCCGGCGCGACCGTCGCGCAGCACCTTCGCGACCTGTCGAGGACCGTGTCGCCGTGTGGGTGGCCGTGCCGGTCGTTTAGGAATTTGAAGTCGTCGATGTCGAGCAGCGCGAGGAAGCGGATCTCTGTCCGGGTGGCTGCTGGGCACGGCGCTGGGAGTCGTCCTGGAATGCGCGTTGATTCGGAAGACCGGTGAGCCCGTCGCGGGTGGCGCGTTGCAACGCGCAGCGGTGGCTCCGCATCAGCGCCCGCGGCCGCCAACCAGGTAGAACACGACGCCGCCGCCCAGCAGAGCGCAAGCAGCCCCAGCCCGAAACATGACCTGCGGGTACCGCCCGAGCTGGGCGTCAAACGCGCGATGATCGAAGCTCGTCTCGAACGCGTAGCGCTGTCCCTTGATCTCAACCGGGGTAACGAACTCGAAGTTCCGATGATCTGCACCTGGCGCGGCCTCATGGCCGGCATTACGAATCGCCGTGTAGCGCAGCGGTGATACGGCTGTCGAGGTCACGTGACCCGATCTCCGCCTCACCATCGGAGGCCCTGACGATCCCTCGTCCGTCGATCAGCTTCACCTCGAGCGTGCCCGGGCGACGCCCGATCGCGTCGATCAGATCGTCGATCTCACGGATCGCACCCACACGGGTCTTCACACGTCGGGCGAACGCCTCAAAACCACGCGCATCGGCCCGCTGCGCAGCAGCGTTCCGACCCACCTCCGAGCGGCTAAGGCTCCGGTTGATCAACACAAAGCCAACGCCGACCACCAACCCCACCGTCACCACAAACGACGCAATCAAACGAACCGCGAACGAACCAACACCGGCATCCTGACCGAGCCCGAACCGACACCGAGCAACAACCAACCAAAACGAGCCCCGAGACACAACCTCATCGCGTGAACGACCCGCACTCGCACCCGGAAGAACATGGGAACTCATCACCGTTACCATCGGCGCAGAAAACCCGACCCGACACCGGGTTTCTACCGAGTCGCGTCAGGGTTTCCGCCACCCATAATTGGGCAACGGCGGCAACGACTACCGGTTAACGCAATGGGGCGTCGACTGCTTGGAAGTGTCCCGCTGGTAAGACACGGCGCTTGTCATCCAAGCGACGCCGGCCCGTTACCTGAGAGACCGCGGTTTCCTCAAGCTCTTTTTTAGGCGTTCGGGCGAACAGGCAGGGCTAACGGGCGAGCCGTAGATGCCCCACGCGACGATGCCCCACACGATCACGGGTGAGAGGATCAGAAGCCATCCCCATACGACGCTGATCTGGCTCGAGGGCCAGCTGTGGTCATTCGCCTGCACGAAATCCCCCTCCGAGAAGCTCCGAGGTATACAGCACTAGCCATCGCCACTGCGCCGAACTCGAGGGTCTCGGCTCCTACCGGGACCCTTAGCGGGTCACCCAGCGTTGCCGGTGAGACCCCTACAGCCGCGTTCAACCCTGGTTAGGAGATGGCGCTCGCTAACTCTTGGGCTCTTCCGACCGGAAATTCTTCATGCACTGGGACAGCCACCATGTGCGGCGATAGTGCCCGACCCGCGAGCCGGTTAGGGGGGCCGATTACTGATTCGTCCCAGTGCCTGTCCAGTGCCTGGACTGGGCGTAAACCGCTTTCGCTCCGTTTTGCTCTCCCCGGTCGTCGGCGACGCTGGCTCTACCAGAAAATGCCCGTTTGCAGCAACAAAGCGAATCAGATGCAAACAAACCGAAACAGCTCTATCGGATCGACAAGCTGGGGGTCGCCGGTTCGAGCCCGGCACCGCCCACTGATAACAGAGCCAAATCCGCCCTGACTCAGGGCCTTCGATTTGGGGTGTGCGAGGGTGATGCGAGGTACACAACCGGTGAAGGCTCCCGGTGTAGGGGTGCGCCGGACTCGTTCGCAGGACGACGATGACAGGAGCCAAGATCAGCGTCGGCTTGTCCCGCAGCCGCTGCAGGAGGCACACGATCAGTTGAGGCAGATGCCCTGTGCGAACGGCTTCGAGCCGCCGGGATCCAATGCAACTGGGGACGCGAGGTTGACCCGACGAGATTCATGGGCGTGGGCGGCATGGCTGACAGCGAGATGCGCTTCGAGGTTTACGTCGACGAACTCGATATCGAACGCGCTCGGGCCGTCCTGACCCACGATGCTCAAGAGGACCCGGTCGATCCGAACGGGACGTAGACACCCTCAACTGCGCGAGCGGTAGAGAATGGTCCCCGAAACGCCAGGGGTAGTAGGCTCGGCGCGGCTTGTCAGATGACACTTCTCCTGCACCCGGCCTAGAGGAAATCGACAGCATTCGTCACCAACGAGCAGGCCCCTTCATTATGAAAGGAGCTCTTAAGAGCTCATTGCAAAATGAAGTTTGGTGTCGATCGGACACGCTGGGCGCCGCGAGGCTGCGTCCTCATGATGAGACTTGATCCCGATGAGCTGCTCCGATTTCGGAACTGACGCTCTGTCAAATCGTCGTCCTCTGGTGGGCCGGTAGGCCGTTGTGTCAGGAGTGCGATTGACGCCCCTCCCCGACTGAGCGACGATCAGAGCATGCGGCTTGGGCTCGTGGCTTTCAGTTCCGTGCTGTTGATCGCGTGCTTTGCAGCGACGTCTGTGAGGGCGGCTACCCCCCTGCCGGATCCGAGGCTGATGGTTGTTCAGGTTCAGGACGTGCCGGCCAACTTCTCTCGCACCTCGGGTAGTTATCAGGCCGGAGCGCTGGGGAAAGCCGGGCTTAAGGCTCCGAAAGACAGCTCGGGAATATCGAGGCTCTACCTTGTCGAATACGACGTGAACGGCGACGCGCTGAAGGGCCCTCAGTCGATCGTCTCGGCCTCGATGCTCTACCGGACGACCCGGGATGCGGTTATCAGTGCCCGAGACAACGCGAAGGGGTGTTCAAAAGGCTCCAAGCTCGAGACTCCTCCGCGGGGGATTTTTCAGGGAGGTGAGGAGAATCTCTGTAAGACCGTTAGAGTTTTTCGAGGGCATCAAATTGTGCTGTACGAGTTTCTTTGGCGGCACGGCCCTGTTGTCTCGCTCGTAGTCGTTGGCGGCTTCGGCGAGGCTGCTGTGGAGGAGCAGTTGACTCTTTCACTTTCGAGCGTGCAGGAGTCCCGCACGGTCGTTGCCTCGGAGTCGATGATCGTCGCGGGAGAGTCTTCCGGCAAGGGCTCGACCAAGCCGACAACCACTCCGAGTCTCGCGGCATGAGGCCGCGTCGACTACGTAATCAATCCAAGCATTGGTAGAGGGGCAGGCGTTTCCTCTAGGGGAGAAACTTGTAGCGATGTTGTTCGAGTCGTTTCGGGTCGGCTAGGAGTTGGCCCATTTCGTATGCCTTGTCGATGCCGTCGGTAAGGAGGTCGCCAATGCGGCCTCGAAGTTCCGGGGGTGGGCGTGGTAACCAGAGGCCTTCGACCTCGTACTTGGCGTTGATGATCGCGAGGATTTCCCGGAGCCCGGTAGCCGATAGTTCGTCTGTCTCGAATGATTCGAGGTCGGATCCGAGGTGCGTACGGAGAGTGTCGAGGGTGTCGCGCATTCCGGCGAGTTCCTCGCGAAAACGAACTGGTGTGTGCCAGCGCGGAATCGGGACCGGCTGGCAGGCCACCTCCGATGCGGCGGCCTCTCGTGCCCGGTCGACGCAGGGGGCAACGGACAAGTACAACTGCTGGACGATTTGGGCTGTGTCGGGGCGGATGTAGCCGGGGCTCGGACTGGCCGCGACCAGTTTGTCGGCGTAGGTTTGGAAAACGAATGCGTTCCAGGCGGCGAGCCTCGCTGGGCCGAGCGGCATCTGATCCATGAGGTCGTAGGCATCGATGCCCGTGACACGGAGCCGATCGAGTTCCCGCATCGGCACATCCGCGCGGCCGATCGCCGCCAGCCAGGACACAACTTTCATCTGCGCTGACACTAACGCCTGAGCTCGTCGGTTTGCCCACTAGCGGCAGCCGCTCGGTCTGCTCATACTTCTTGCCGTATGGCGTTGCGGGCCAAACGCAAAGTGAAGGACCCGCGCGGCGAGTGGTGGGGGCTCTATGTGACCCGGACGGCGATGCCGCACGATCCAAACGCCCCCGGTCTCTATGCGCGCAACACCAAGATCCTGGACGACCCACTCGACCTTGGCATCTTCGTCGGGGTTCCACTCGCGATCATCCAATTCATCGGCAGGGTGACGCTGAAGCCGCTGCTCCGCTTTTCGTTTGCCTACGCGAAAGGCAGGCGATCGGGTGGAATCCGAATCGAGGCCGTCGCTCTCTATGGCCCACGCGTGACCCGATACTGGACGACGACACCTGACCAGGTCGAAAGCATCCTCGAGGAAATTGCCGCTGGACTCGAAGAAGGCAAAGTCGTGCAGCCGACCGGCGCGGCCTATTTGGGGAGCCGCGAGGAGTGACGCGTTTAGCTGCCGGTCGGCGCTGGCGGAAGGCCTGTCGTCTATCGAGGGTCAACCGTTTCGGTCCAGACGACACAGCATTCACGGCTGAGCATGTTCGTGTGATCCTTGTTGAGGATGCCCTCTGATTCACTATTCGCATGTCGCGGATCAGGGTGGTCGCCAGCGCGTTTTTTGCTCTGACGGCGATGGGAGCGATCGACGCCGAGGTATGGGCCGCTCAGACGGGGCCGCCCTCGGGGCTGAGTAGCTATGGGCGAGTCGTCTGGAATCTGGACGCGCTCCTCCACGACAGGTTCGGCGGTCGCCCGGTATTCGAGAACTTCACCAGGAAGAGCCAAGTCCCGGTGTTCTCGACGAAGTTCATCGACATGGCGACCAGCGTCCCCTACGCCTATACGTTCGCCACTGCCCGAGTATCCGGTTACAAGCTCATTCGAACGAGCAGCCCTCCGAAAGTCGGCACGTACCCTTCGGGCGAGAACGTCCCGGTAGCCATCGGGACCGGCTACATCTCATGTGGGAACAGCGAGTGGCTGTACCAACGGCAGGGACAGGCGGCGTTCGGCGGTGATTTCTGGTGTGCGCGAGCCGGGTGACTCGAGCGCCATGCGCCGCTTCCTTCGCGGTTGGGCGGCCGCCAAAGAAGGAAAGCGCCTTGGCTTCGATGTGGGCGGGATGCCTGAGCGTCCACGTCGCGTTGGCCGGTGGCCGGGGTCTCATGCTTCCTTCCGGCTCGTTGCAGAATCGACACCAGAGCTCATCGAGAAAATGAGTTCTTGGACCTACGGGCGGGAGTAGCCTCGCGCTGAGCCGCCAAGATCGAAGGGCAGGCTTCCGGAACCTCAACTCAGCACGGAGGTCGTAATGAGCACCATCGCCCAGACCGGTACCGACACACAGGCCGCTACCGGCGTTCGTCCCTTCCACATCGACATTCCCGAGGAGAAGCTCATCGCGTTGCGCCGGCAGATCACGGCTACGCGCTGGCCGAGCAAGGAACTCGTCTCCGACCGCTCGCAGGGCGTCCAGCTTGCGACGATGCAGGAACTAACCCGCTACTGGTCGACCGACTACGACTGGCGCCGGGTCGAGGCGAAGCTGAACGCGCTGCCGCAGTTCAAGACCGAGATCGACGGGGTGGAAATCCACTTCATCCACGTGCGCTCGGCCCACGAGAACGCGCTACCGCTGATCATGACCCACGGCTGGCCCGGTTCGGTGATCGAGCTGCTCGAAACGATCGGCCCGCTGACGGACCCCACCGCGCACGGCGGAAGCCCGGAGGACGCGTTCGACCTGGTGCTGCCGTCGATGGCCGGGTACGGGTTCTCCGGAGAGCCAACCGAGCTCGGCTGGTACGCCGGCCGTGACGCACAGGCATGGCCCGAGCTCATGCGCCGCCTCGGCTACACCCGCTACGTCGCCCAGGGTGGCGACCAGGGGGCCAGCGTCACCGACGCGATGGGCCGCCAGGGAGCCGATGGCCTGATCGGCATCCACCTGAGCTTGCTCGTGTCGGGGCTCGGCGGCGGGTCCCAGCCGACGGAGACCGAAGAGGAGCGCTCGGCGGCCGCTGCGGTCGCCGCCTTCAGGGCAAGCGGCTTCGGCTATTTCCTCGAGCAGGCCACCCGGCCGCAGACGATCGGCTATGCGCTCCTCGATTCGCCGGTGGCGCTGGCGGCGTGGATGCTCGACCACGACACAGACAGCTACTACAAGATCTCGAGCGCGTTCGTCGATGGGCAGCCGTCGGGAAATCTCACGCGCGATCACATTCTCGACAACATCACGCTGTACTGGCTGACGGGCACGGGCGCCTCAGCGGCCCGGTCGTACTGGGAGGGCGGACGGGCCGCGGCTCTCGCGGCCGGCAAGCCCGCCCCGGCGGTTTCGGTGCCCGTCGCCTTCACCACGTTCCCGGGCGAGATCTTCCGGGCGCCTCGCAGCTGGGTCGAGCAGACCTACCCCAGCCTCGTCTACTTCAACGAAGCCGGCAAGGGCGGCCACTTCGCCGCCTGGGAGGAGCCGGAGCTCTTCGCCCAGGAGCTACGAGCCGCCTTCAAGTCGCTCCGCTGAGCTCGGTACGCGCGAGCGGTGCTGCCAAGAACTCGGCGCGCCGCTCGCGTCGCTCTCGGCGTCTAGCGACCGCTCACGGCCGTCCTGACTCGGCCGCTAAGCGGCGAGGAGCACGGGCGCGACGACTGGAGTCTCGGCGAGACCAGTCTCGGGGCGAAGAGTCTCGGCGGGCAGAGCCTCGGCCGGAAGCTCCGAGACGAGCAGGCAGCGCCGTTCAAGCACGATTTCGTCGACTCGCCAGGCTCCCTCGAGCCCGTCTGAAATCCGGGCGCCGATATGGTGATCCAACTCGAAATCGGGCGCCAGCCGATCAATGCTGACGGTACCGTCGAGCGCCACGACCATCAGGCAGTCCAGATCCATGGGGCCACGGTACGGCTCACGTCGGACGGCCGGGGTGGCCGGACGATCAACTTCTTCGCCGGTGAGAATCGCGTCGGGCACGGCCCCGAGCCGGGCCGCCAAGAGAGAGCCGGAAGCTCGGCAGGAGCAGCCGTGCCCCGACGCGATTCGCCGGTGTCTCACAGTGCCTTCCGGGTCACAGAGCCTTCCGGATCACGGTCACGCCGCCGATGACGGCGAGCACAAGCACCACGACAATGAAGACGAGCAGCCAACCGAAGAAAATGCACCTCCCTGTTCGGTCTTGACAACGGGTTAGCGTCTACCCACGTTGCGCGACTTTTGAACAAGGACCCCGTGGGCCTAATTCTCGTCATGCTGCTAGTCGTAGTCCCAGAGGGTGCCGCGCCCGAGGAAGCGACAGTGTCCGAACGGAAGCGGCAAGGCAACTGCCGCCTGTCTCCACTCCTGCAGGATTTCGTGCGTTACGTGAAGAAGATCGCCGGCGCCGAGAATGTCCGTGCGGAGCATCGCGCAGCGGCCAACGGCTCGGTTCCACGACGAGAGAGCGGGGTCGCTCAGATCCCTGAGGCCCGGGTGAGAGAGCGGGTCGATGAGCAGCATCGGTCGCCGATCGATTCCCGCAACGGGCTTTGCGAAACCTCTCGTTCGGTTTTCGCGGACCGAACCGAGACGAGCTGGGTAGGCGGAAACGGGGCCTTCGAGGTGTTGGCGCGGCAGGGCGGAGGAGCCAGCTAGCTTCTCAGCGAGAGGTGTTACGTCGCCGGCAGGCGAAGGGGGTTGATCTTGTGGGAGTGACCCGGTTTGGGCTGCAGATCCCGAGCTTCACGTATGACGGAGTCGCGGATCGCGATCTGTTCGGGCGAGTCTCCGCAATCGCGATCGCAGCGGAGGAGTCGGGGTTCGACTCGGTCTGGGTGATGGATCACGTCTACCAGATCATGACGATCGGCCCTCGCACCGACCCGATGCTCGAGGCCTACACGCTGCTCGGCGCGCTCGCCGCCCGGACGAGCAAGGTCAGCCTGGGGACCATGGTCACCGGTGTCACCTACCGGAACCCGGCGCTGCTCGCCAAGCAGGTCACGACGCTTGACGTGATCTCGGCGGGCCGGGCGATCCTGGGGATCGGTGCTGCCTGGAACGACGACGAGCACAGGGGGTACGGGTTCGATTTCCCGGGGGTGGGGGAGCGGCTCGACCGGCTCCAGGAGGCCCTCGAGATCTGCCGGCTGATGTTCGGCGAAGAGGCGCCAACCTTCAACGGGGCCCACTACCGGATCGACGAGGCGCTCAACGTGCCGAAGCCGATTCGGCCGGGAGGGATTCCGATCCTCGTCGGCGGAGGCGGCGAGCGGCGCCTGCTCGCGTTGGTGGCGAAGTACGCCGACGCGTGCAATCTCTTCGGGGACATCCCCACGATCCGGCACAAGCTCGACGTGCTCGAGCGCCACTGCGAGGCGATCGGACGCGACCCGGCGACCATAACGAAGACGCGGCTCGGTGGACTCGTCGTCGCCGAGACCTCAGCGGAGGCCGAGGCGAAAGGACGGGAGATGATGGCGGCTCGCGGAATGGACGAAGAGCGCTTTCGGGGCTACGTCGTCGTCGGCGACCCTGACACCGTGCGAGAGCAGGCGAGCGCCTACTTCGATGCCGGCCTCGACGGCCTCATCTTCAACATGCACGACGCGAAGGACATCGAGCCGGTTCGACTCGCCGGCCAGACGCTCGCGACCATCGCCGGCTGAGACGAGCTCTTAAGACGCTCTAACACCATGCCACTCGTCGCCTCGTTCCGGGGGCTCCTTGCTCATGTTGTTAGAGCGTCTTAGAGCCCCTTGCAGAATGAAGTCTGGTGTCGCTCGGCCACGCTGGGCGCCGCGATCGACGAGCGTCATTCTGCAATGAGCTCTTAGAAGCTGGTGTTCGGGACGTGCGTCGCGTTCATCGCGATCACGAGGAGAACCGCGAGTCCGATGTACGCCGTCGCCACGACGGCCCGCTGCCAGGGCGTGACCCGATAGTAGGAGGCGAAGCCCGGGAGCTTGCGCGATTTCCATCGCCGCCAGAGCTCGAGGCTGCCGAGCACGATGATGAACGGCAGGATCGGGCTCGGCCGAAGGACGGTGAGCACGACGAGCCCGATCAGCCCCAGGAGCCAGATCGCTGGGTGAAGGGCTGCGACGGCGCGCCCGCCGTCGAGCGGAACGACCGGAATCAGGTTGAACAGGTTCAGGAAGAAGCCGATGAAGGCGAGCGCGATCAGGAAATGCGAGTGGTAGTACGAGCCTGCGGCCCAGACGGCGGCTGCTCCCACGCTTCCGAGCAACGGCCCGGCGAGCGCGACCTCGGCTTCCTTCCAGGCGTTCTCGGGCATCTTCTTCATCCCGATCACCGCGCCCATGAAGGGGATGAAGAGCGGAGCGGATGCGGGCACCCCCTGCCGGCGCAGCGCAAGCACGTGCCCCATCTCGTGGACGAAGATCAGCGCCACGAGCCCGGCACCGAACCACCAGCCGCCCAGCAACGCATAGGCCCCGATCGAGACGAGCATCGACCCGGCAACCGTCACGACCTTCAGCTTGTAGAGGATCGCTCCGAACTTGGCCAGGAAGGCGCCCGCCGTCAGCAGCATCGCCCAGATCCGGCGGCCGAGGTCGCGCAGCGGCCGATGCTCCTTGATCGGAGCCGGCTCGTGGTACGTCGCGAGCTCGTACTCGGGAGCTGGTCGCCTGGGTGTCAGCAGAGGCATCACCTTGATGGTAGGTCGCGGCCGACGGCAGCCGCTTGATACGAAAGTACTGCCCTTCCTGGAGGAGCGGCTTCACGCCGACACCGGAGCGCCCCTGGCGGTGAGGGCGACCGAGCGGTTCTTGATGAACCGGGCCGGGTCGGCGCCCCGTCCGGCGTTCGACGGGGGCGCCGACCTGGCTCGGTCAGGCTGCATCCGGCCGGTGCGGGCGCGGGGAGTGCCGCAATTGGCGGCTCGTCTCCCGGCGAACGCGCAGCTCGATCACCTTCGCCGATCGCACTTCGCTCGGCAGCGGTGTCGGCTTGACCGGCCGGACCAGATAGAGGCGGTACATCTGGTCTCCTTTCGTTTGGGAAGGCGCGCCCACAGCGCCCCGTGCCTCGAGAGGTCGGAGTGCGCGCGGGCGAAGTCCGAGACCGGCTGCGGCGTAAGGCGACGTCGAGCTCTCGGGCTCAAGTCACAAGACCGCTACCTCGATCTCTCCGTTCGGAGGGTCACGTGCGGCTGCTCAGGAGCCGGAACGGTCGGCGATCGGAACGGAGGCGGGCGGCCCATGGGGCGCGCGCCCGCCTCCGTTCCAGTTCACCGTGCGAATCCGATCCGTGGACGTTCGAGCGTCTGCTCGCCGGCCGCGGTGCCGAACAGGCTCGCGAGCGTGCCTGCTTGGCCCTCGCCGTCGACGCCGTTGCGTGCGAGCCACTCCTCCGCCTCTTGCGGGGTGAAGGGCACGAACTCGATCTGGGCCAGGCAGCGGCCCGGCCGTGCCACGGCCGGATGCAGTTGGCGCAGGTGGTCGTTCGTCGTGACGAGCACGATCACTCGGAGGCCTTGCCCGATGATCCCGTCGACGACGTTCAGCAGGCGCGAGAGCCCCTGGCCCGCCTGTGCCTTCGCATCGGCTGCCAGCAGTTCGCCGGTGTCTTCGAGGATCAGGAGCTTCCAACCGTGCTCCTCCTCGGCGTCACCATGGTCTTCGAGGATCACCTGCAGCATGTAGTCGGGCCGCCCGAAGAACGTCTCCGGATCGGTGACGTAGTGGAATGAGCACCACTGCCGCCATTGCCAGCCAAGCGCCCGCAGGCTGTAGGTCTTGCCGGTTCCGGGCTCGCCGTACCAGAGGATCAGCTGACCCCGGCCGTCCGGGCGGTACCCCGGGTTCATCAGCGGCTCGAGTTGAGCCGCGACACCTGCCGGGTAGTTCCTGCGGATATCCGCCCAGGCCGGCACCCCGATCGAACGCGAGGTCTCGGCGGGCCCGTGCCGTCCGTACGACCAGAACGCGATCGGAACGGTCTGGTCCTCGGTCGCGACCCGTTCCGGCAGGTGCTGCCGGAGCAGCGACTCGCCCGCGGCCAGGGCCTCGACTGTCTCGGCGGCGAGGTGAACGGTGGCGATTCCGGAGCAGATCCACACCATCGCGAGGCAGCCGGTTTCGGCGTCGAGATCCAGCAGAGCGCCGGATCCCCAGGCGAACCTGCTCGAATGGGTAGCCCAGCCGAGCAACCCGTCGACCGCGGTCGTGGTCGTGTCCCAGCTGACCCGCCGCTCGTGTGGCAGGCCACGGGCGAGGAGCAGATTCAGGTAGCTCGCGAGGTAACCGCTGCCGGGCTTGTAGTCGATGCCAAGCGCGAGCTGGCTCGTGCTCAGCGTCTCGGTCTCATGCATGGGTTTCCTTCTAGGTCGTGGGGTTTCGGCCGCGTTCGGCGACCGGTCCTGCGATCACCCGGCCTAGACGGGCGCCCCGAGGGAGCAGCGATCATCGGCCGGGACTCGGGTCGGACACGTCGTGCCTCCTTTCGGGTCGTAGGGAGCGGGGGAGTCCGCGCTCCGTCCATCTCCCGACGGGAGATCGACGCAGTGCGATTTCGACCGCTTCATGTCACGGCAGGCGCTGAGGCCAACCGATGTTTTCCAAGCCACTCGCTTACCCTTCGACCCTGGATCGATCATCGCCGCGTGCGCGTTGCCGGCGATGAGCGTCCTACGTGGGGGAGCTTCGGAGCCCGACCCTGACGGCACTTCCGACCTTGGCGCAAGCTGGCGCACACCGTATGACGGCGTCTTTTTCGGCGCACGGAAATGCAGCGAGTCTTTCTCTCTCAAGCGGGGCCTCAAGTTAGACCTATGACTGCTCCAAACTGATCATCACCTTTCGTTGGTTGCGCTCGTTGGCCCCCAAGAACACCGGATCGAGCCGACACTATTGAGCCCCGAAATGAAAAAGGGCGACCCGTGGGTCGCCCTCGCTCAAGCTGCAATGTGGCTAGCTGACTAGCGCACGCACCTCTGAGCGAGGGGCAGATCGGAACCGCGCCGGCGTCCCTCGACGATGAGGCCGGGCCGGCACGGTGCCTCGACGGCCTGCTTGGCCGCTTCGGCATACATCGGTGCATTTGAGGTTGGCGTCATCGTGTGCATGGTCCTTTCCGGCGCAGAGAATAAAGCAAACCTCCGTCCGCCGCAAGGGTCTTTGGCGACAAACTCGAACAGTGCGAGGCGAAGCCCGTGAAAAACCATCGACAAATGCCAACCTGGTCGCCAGCGCGCATTTGCAACGGCCTGTTTGTGCCGCAATGTCCGGGCGCCGAGTCCGTGGCTTCGGCTCATCGGCCGGCAGCTCGCCGCGACAGGACCGGGACTTGACGCCAGCCCGATAGCCGCGGCAGGCCGGGATCGAGCGGGTCAGTCGGTGTGGTTCGCGCCCTCGAGGGTCTTACGGATCGCGCGAGCCAGCTCGTCGGCGAGGAACGGCTTCTGGATGAAGCCGGCCCGCCCCTCGGCGATCCGTTCCCGGATGACGCTGTCCGACGGATAGCCGGACGTGAAGAGCACCCGGAGTCCGGGGTATTCCCCGCCGAGAATCTCGGCGACCTCGCGGCCGTTCATGCCGGGCATGACGACGTCGGTGAGAACGAGATCGATTGCCGGGGCAGGCGTTGCCCGGGCAAGGGCGAGCGCCTCGGGCCCGCTGGCGGCCCGGACGACCGAATAGCCGAACGACTCGAGGACGTCGGCGACGAGCGGCCTGAGCATCTCGTTGTCCTCGATCAGGAGAATCGTCTCGTTGCCGTCGAGCGAGCCCGAAGTCATCGCGTCCACGGCGGGCGCGACCTGCTCGTCGGTCGTCGGGAAGTACAGCTTGAAGGTCGTACCGACCCGGAGCTCGCTATAGACCCAGATGTAGCCGCCGCTCTGCCTGACGATCCCGTAAACGGTCGAGAGCCCGAGCCCGGTCCCGGTTGGCTTGGTCGTGAAGAAGGGATCGAAGACCCTGTCGCGCGTCTCCTCGTCCATCCCGGCGCCGGAGTCCGTGATCTCGAGGATCACGTACCGGCCCGGACTGATCTCGCTGCGAGTGGCCACATAGACGTCGTCGAGGAACCGGTTTTCGCTCCGGATCACAAGCGTGCCCCCGTCGGGCATCGCATCCCGGGCGTTCACGGCGAGGTTGAGCACGACCTGCGCGAGTTGGCCGCGGTCGGCGAAGATCCGCGCGAGCTCCGGGTCGAGGTGACGCTCGATCTCGATGTCCTCACCGAGGACCCGGTCGAGCAGCGCCAGTGTCTCCTCGACCACGTCGTTCAGGTTGCTCACCTCGGGCCTCAGCACCTGCTGCCTGCTGAACGCAAGCAGCTGACCGGTCAGGAGCGCGGCTTGCTCGGCCGCGCGGTCGATCTGCTCGAGAGGCTGCTTCGCCTTCTCGTCGTGGAGCATCGGCCGCAGGACGCCGGCGTAGCCGCGGATGACCGTGAGGAAGTTGTTGAAGTCGTGCGCGATCCCCCCGGCGAGGCTCCCGATCGCCTCCGACTTCTGCATCTGTCGAAGCTGCCCCTCGAGGCGCAAGCGTTCCTCCTCGGCCTCGGCGCGCATTCCGATATCGCGCCCTACGACGGCCATGGCCGTAACCACGCCCTCCTCGTTGCGGATCGGTGAGACCGTGAGCGACACATGGACGGGCTTGCCGTCCTTGCGGATACGAATGGTCTCGAAGCTCGAGAGGCTCCGATTTTCGGCGAGATCGTCGATGAGCTGCACCCGCTCGGATTGCAATTCGTCCGGGACGAGGCTGATCCCGATCGTGCCGATCATCTCGGCGGCGGTATAGCCGTAGAGGCGCTCGGCGCCCGGGCTCCAGGTCAGGATGGTGCCGTCGAGAGTCGCGGCGATGATCGCATCGTCGGACGCCGCAACGATCGCGGCAAGCTGCTCGAGCTTGTCGATCTTCTTGTTGAGTCGCAGATTCAGGTTCTCGACCTCGGAGACGGTCTCCAGGAACCCTCGATTCACCATCTCGAACGGGGCGAGGCTCTCCGTCAGGAACGAGCTCGCGCGCTCGCTGATCGACTGGACGTTCTCGGCGGAGCCGAGAGCGACAGCGGCGACCAGCGCCCGTCCGTGGATCTCGGTCAGCTGCAGGATGCCAACTCCGATATCGATCGCTTCCCGCCCGAGCGGAAACGCGTCATCCGAGGCGCTGTTGACGGTCTGAGAGGCGGCGAACTCGCCCATTCGAGCGGCGTAGCGTGCATCGAACTCCGCGATCCTCGCCCCGCGCGTCACGCTCCGCCTTTCAGGTACCGGCCCACCAGGACGAGCTGGTCGTCGTCGACTCCGTGCTTGGTGAGCAGCCCGTCGGCCAGGTTCTGGACCAGTCCGCGGCGTGCGATCGCGCTTGCGAACGCGGGCTGGAGCCCGTCGGTGGCAAGGACGAGTTGATCTCCGGCACGGATCGCGAGGGTGTTCACCCTCATCGGGGGCAGGTTCGACCCGACGATCCCGGGGCGCACAGGTGCCCATTCGGTTTTCTCGTCACGGCCGAACCGAACGAGAACTCCGATCACGTTGCCCACCCCCGCCCACGTCACGGTGTGCGTTCGCGTCTCGACCCGGGCGAGCGTCACCGCCGCACCGCGAGTGCCCCTCGTAGCAGCGTCGCAGTGCCGTAGCAGCAGTTCCACGGGCAGGTTCGGGTTCTCCTCGAGCGCGGCGCCGGCCAGCCTGGCCGACGCGGCCGCCTCTGGACCGTGGCCGAGCCCGTCGATCACGCCCACCAGAAAGCCGTCCGCGTTCGCGACGACCACGTGAAGGTCACCCGATTCGAGCTCGCCGGGAAACGGTTGCGTAGCCACGGCCCAGTCGAACGCCGCCGTTGCCTGGGTTAGTGTCAGCGGAGCCATTTCCGCATCGTCACCGTCGTGCCCTCGCCGGGCTCCGAGCTGATCTCGAACTCATCCATGAGGCGCCGCGATCCGGGCAGGCCGAGGCCTAGACCCCGCCGAGTCGAGTATCCGTCGCGCATTGCGAGCTCGAGGTCTTCGACTCCGGGCCCATCGTCGCGCGCTATCACGACGATTCCATGGCGATCGCCGGCTTCCACGCGGTCGACGACGATCTCCCCGCGGCCGGCGTGAACGACGATGTTGCGAGCGATCTCAGAGATCGCGGTCGCGATGAAGATGAGGTCGGTGCCGGCAAAGCCGCGTTCCTCGGCGAGCGCTCGACCCGTCTGCCTCGCCCTCAGGACGTCTGCGTCCGAGACGATAGAGACGGTGGTGGCCTCAGCGAGCACGGATGCTCCCGGCCAGCAGCCGTGAGCCCAGCAAGGCGAGGCCTTCTTCGAGGTCGAGAACCGTCTCGGTGCTTCCCAGCGTCAGCCCGAGCTGCACCATCGCGAAGGCGACGCCGGGCTGGATGCCCGCGACGACGGTTTCTGCGCCTTTCAGCCGCAACATCTCGACCAGCTCGCGCAGGGTGCGGCTGGAGAACGAGTCGAGCACGTCGAGCGCTGTCACATCGACGATCACACCACGGGACCGTGCCTGTCCGACCCTCTCGAGGAGTCCGTCTCGAAGCTCGGTCAAGTCTGCATCGGTGAGCGCGTCCTGAACGGACGCGATGAGCACCTCACCTTGTTTGAGGATCGGTACCGGCATCGCTCCCGTCCTCGGCAAACTTGACGACCTTGTATCCGAGGATCTTGTTCGCGACCTCGAGCCCGCCCTGCAGGTCACCCACAGCGTTGAACTTCGTCAGATCGACCCCGATCATCACCAGCGCTCGCGCGACGCCGGCCGAAAGACCGGTCACGATCACGACGGCGCCCATCAGCCGTGAGGCCTCGACGGTCTGAATCAGGTGATTGGCGACGGTCGAGTCGACCGTCGGCACTCCGGTGACATCGAGGATCACGACCTTCGCCCTGGCGTCGCGAATGCTCCTGAGCAGCCCGTCCGTGAGCTGATAGGCACGTGCGCTGTCGAGCACGCCGATGATCGGCAGGATGAGCAGCCGGTCGCGAATCTGGAGCGCCGGGGTTGAGAGCTCCCGGATCGCTTCTTCCTGGTGGCGGATCGTCTGCTCGCGCTGGAAGACGTAGGTGTCGATGGCGAGGCCGATGTCGAGGAAGACGAGCTTCATCAACGAGTGGAACGCCTCTGTCGCTTGCTCGGGGTCGTCTGCAAACGCTTCGTTCAGCCTGGTGGCGACCGCACGAAGGTAGAAGTTGTACATGCCGAGATACGCCTTCACGGGAAGGCCCACCTGCTCGTGAACGGCGCCGATCGTGAGCCGGTTCTCGATGTAGTCCTCGCCGTAATCCCCGCTCGTGAGCCCCAGGAAATACTCCTTCTGCATGCGGGTCACGTGCTCGAGGACCGCCGGATCGTCGAAGAAGACGGCCGTCTCCTCGAACGCCAGGAGATGCTCGTAGAACTCTCCGATCACAGGATCGGCATAAGCCCTGGCGAGCCCGTCGATCGACGCAACTCGTTCAACGTCCGCAGCGCCGAACTCGAGGAACGCCTTTCGCTGCTCGACCTCCGCAGGTGAGATTCCCATCTTCGGGGCCAGCGCGTCTGCCGCGAACGACCTCCGAGGTGGAACAGCAGGTCTCAACGTGTCCATATTTCCAACTCCCGCTCGGTTTAGCGGCGCGTGAATGCCCTCTCGCAATGGAAAAGCGACGAACGCTATTGGGGCGTTCGTCACTGACAACGAAGCTCAAGCCCACTGTACGCCCGCCGGGACCGGGCGCATGCGTACTTGCCCGCAGCATTTCTCGGTAGTCATCTGAGTGAAATCTCATCCGAAAGGCGTCATTGCAAGCGTATGGACCCTCGAAAAACGGCTTTCTGGTCCTGCGGCGCAAAGGGGGAGGCGCGTCGATCTCTTCGGTCGGGGTGGCGAGGCCGTGACCCGGCGCTGCCCCTCCGAGCCGGACGCGGACCCGACTCGTGGGCGGTGATGCGCGTATCTAGGATGGGGTGAATGCGGTGCGCTCAGGGCAACTACGCCAAACGGCCTAGATGAGCGGGCGTGCGGGCAAGCCGGGCGCCGAGGTTCGGGGACGGCCGGTGACGATGAGCGATATCGCCGAGGCCGCCGGTGTCTCCCAGAGCACCGTCTCTCGCATCCTCAACGACACGCCGCTTTCGATCCCGTTCTCCGTCAAGACGCGTGAGCGCGTGCTCGCCCTCGCACTCGAGTTCGGCTATCGGCCGCATCCGATCGCGAGGGCCCTTCGCGGCGCTCCGACGATGCTGCTCGGTGCCGTCGTGCGCGACGTCACCGACCTCTTCTTCGCAAGCGCGATCGAGGCGCTTTCGATCGAGGCCCGGCAGAGCGGATACTCGGTGGTGCTCGGCCACGCGCGCGAGCAGACGGATGAGGCGCTCGCGTTGGCCGCCGTTCTCGAGGCGCGCCAGTGCGACGCGATCGTGCTGCTTGGAGATCTCCGGGACGAGCCCCGCTTGATCGAGGATCTCCACAACGCCCGGATGCCGGTGGTCGGACTGTGGCACGGATCGGACGCCTCGAACGACGGCTTCCAGAAGGTCAGCGTCGACAACCGCGCAGGGATCCGCGCGGCGTTGACGCACCTTGCAGGGCTCGGGCACCGGCGGATCGCGCTCGTACGCGGCCCGGCGCTCGGCGACATGCGCGAGCGCGAGGCGGCCTACGACGAGTACATGACGGCGCACGGAGGGATGCCGCCGCCGGGCTACGTCCAGCGCGTTCAGAACACGACTGGCGGCGGTGAGGTGGCGCTAGGAGGAGCTGCTCGAGCTGCCCGAGCCTCCCACCGCGATCGTCACGGCAACCGACGTCCTCGCAATCGGCATCATCCACGCCGCCTACGAGCGCGGCCTGTCCGTGCCGGCCGACCTGTCGGTGGTGGGGTTCGACGACATCCCGCTCGCGTCGGCGACCGTTCCCGGCCTCACGACAGTTCAGATGCCGGTGGCGAAGATGGTCGCCGCGGCAGTCCAGCTCGCGATCGGGACCGACGCCCAGACCGAGCTCGGCGAAGGCACGAAGCCGGTCATCTTCAAGCCCAAGTTGATCGTCAGGCGGTCGACGGCTCCTCTGGCACGAGACGCCGGCCACGAGCGGCCCCGCGCGCCGCCAGAAGGCCTAGCCGGTCTCGACCGCTCCAGCTCTCGACGGACTCGGCCTGCAGGCGCTTCAGCGTCCGCATGACATCGTCGCCGCCCTTCCCGAAGAGGTCGTGCAGCCGACGTACTCGGCGTAGAGCCGGTCGTAGACGGCGTGCGCGGCCGGCGCCGGGCTGAAGCGCTCGGTGCTCTCACGTGCCATCCGTTGCTGACGCAGCCTCGATCGACTCGTGCGCTGCCGGCGGCGACGGCGCCGTGCATCGCCGCGCCGAGTGCGGGCGCCTGCTTCGAGGCTCCGACCGCGATCTCGCGGCCGAGCACGTCTGCGTAGATCTGCATCAGGAGCTTGTTGCGCTCGGGCAGCCCGCCGCAGGCGACGATCGAGTCGACCGGGACCCCGGCGGATTCGAACGCCTCGACGATCACCCGCGTCCCGAACGCGGTCGCCTCCATCAGGGCGCGGTAGATCTCGGCCGGAGTGGTGGCAAGCGTCATCCCGACGAGCAGGCCGCGGAGGTCGGCGTCGACGAGCACGGAGCGGTTGCCGTTCCACCAGTCGAGGGCGAGGAGGCCGCTCTCCGCCGGCCGCAGCGGCGCTGCCGCCTGCTCGAGCACCTCGTGGACGGTGACGCCGCGCCGCTGCGCCTCCTCGTGAGCCTCGGGCGGCGCCGAGGACTCGGCGAACCACGCGAAGATGTCGCCGACCGCGGACTGGCCTGCCTCGAAGCCGTAGAGGCCGGGCACGACGCCACCCTCGACGAGGCCGCACATCCCCTCGACGAACGCCGGCTCGTCGCCGAGCAGGATGTCGCAGGTGCTCGTGCCCATGATCATCACGAACGTGCCCGGGCCCGTCACCCTCACCGCGGGAGCGGAGGCGTGCGCATCGACGTTCGCGACCGCCACGGGCGTTCCCGGCCACGCAGGCCGGTCGAGGCGGCGGCCGCGCGCGTCGATCGTCCCGGCGCGGGCGCCGAGCGGCAGGATCGCCCGCGACATCTTCTCGTCGACGACGTGGGCGAACGCGGGATCGAGCGCCGCGAAGTACGTCGTCGGGCGGGAAGCCGTCGGCCTTCGACCACATCGCCTTGTAGCCGGCCGTGCAGCTCGAGCGCGTCTCGACTCCGGTGAGCTGCCACACGATCCAGTCGGCGGCCTCGATCAGCCGGTCGGCGCGCGCGTAGATCTCGGGTGCCTCACGCAGGATCTGCAGCGCCTTCGCGAAGAACCACTCCGAGGAGATCTTCCCGCCGTAGCGTGCGAGCCACGGCTCCCGCGCTCCGCGGCGACCTGGTTGATCAGGTCGGCCTCGGGCTGGGCTGCGTGGTGCTTCCAGAGCTTCACCCACGCGTGCGGGTCGTCGCTCAGCTCGGGAAGCTCGCAGAGCGGGGTCCCGTCGGCGAGGGTCGGCAGCATCGTGCACGACGTGAACGCGACCCCGATCCCGGCCACCTGGCTCGGCTCGACGCCGCTCTCGGCGAGGAGCGCGGGATCCGTCTCGGCAGCGCTCGGACGTAGTCGCGCGGGATCCTGAAGCGCCCAGTCCGGCTGCAGCAGCACGTCCTCGTCCGGAGCCGGGAGGCGCTCGTCGATCACGCCGTTGCTGTAGGCGGAGACGGCGGTCGCCGGCCTCGGTGCCGTCGGCGCAGTCGACGAGCACCGCGCGCGCCGACTCGGTGCCGAAGTCGACCCCGAGCGCGTAGCGGGTCGCTGTCATGTCGCCTGCTGATCCGACGGCAGGGCTCCGAGCCCGCCCGCCTGCACGGCGGAGGAGGACGCCGCGAGCAGGCGGGCCGGGCTCGCCGGACAGGCCGCGCGGCCGCGGCAGCCGTGAAGGTGGAGGCGCCTTCACGGCTGTCCGTAGTAGCGGCCCGGGCCGTGCTTGCGCGTGAAGTGACGCTCGCGCAGGGCGGGGTCGAGCTCGGACGGGGTCGGGGCGGAGCGCGAACGTGCGGTAGGGCGAGCGCGGCGACCGCCTCGAGCGCGACCGCGTTCTCGACGGCGGCTCTCGATGTCGCGGCCCCACGCAAACGGCCCGTGCTGGGCGACGAGCGCGGCGGGCAGGGCGAGCGCGTCGCCGCCGCAGGCCTCGATCGCCTCGACGATCACGTCGCCGGTGTCGCTCCTCGTACGCCTCGCGGATCTCGTCGGCGGGTGAGCGCCCGGGTCGCCGGGACCGGCCCGTCGAAGTGGTCCGCGTGGGTGGTGCCGAGGCACGGGAGCTCGCGGCCGGCCTGCGCCCAGGCGGTCGCGAACGGCGAATGGGTGTGCACGATGCCGCCGACCTCCGGGGAACCGCCGGTAGAGCACGAGGTGCGTGGGCGCGTCCGACGACGGCCGCAGGTCCCCGGCGAGCACCTCGCCGCTGGCGAGATCGAGCGAGCACGATCGCGTCGGCGTCGAGCTCTTCGTACGGAGACGCCGCTCGGCTTGATCGCCATCACGCCGGCCGTCGCGGTCGACGCGCGCTCGCGTTCCCGAAGGTGAGCGTGACGAGGCCGGCGTCGACGATCGCGAGGTTCGCGGCGAGGACGCGCTGCACGCAGCTCGTCGTGCATCGCGTCTAGAGCCCCTTGCGCCGGCCGTAGTAGGCCTGGTTCCAGCGCAGCTCGTGCTCGAGCTCGCGGAGCCGCGTCTCGGCGTCGATCGCGACGCAGCTCGACGCCGGCGATCTCGGCGAGGTCGGCGATGGCCTCGAGCCCGAGCGCCGCCGTGAACGACCGTGTGGTGGGAGCCGCCGGCGCGCGAGCCAGCCCTCGAGCGCGGTCGTGAAGTCGGGCCGCGGCTTCCACACCGCCCTCGCGACCGGGAGCTTCGGGAGCGCTTGCGGCGGCGTGACGACGTCGACCTCGTTCGCGACCAGCCGGAACCGGTCGCCCAGGTCGACCAGGCTCAGCGACGACCGCGGGCCCGGCGGCGGCGGTGAAGACGAGCCGCACGGGGTCGCCTGCGCCGCCGATCGAGAGCGGATGGATCTCGCAGCGACGGCTGTACCGGCGGCGATCGACGGGCAGATCTCCAGCATGTGCGCGCCGAGCACCGGCGGCGCCTCCGGGGCGAGGTCGTAGGTGTAGTCCTCCATGAAGGACGTCCCGCCGTGGCAGCCCGCGTCGCCATCACCTTCAGGATCCGCACGAGCGCCGCCGACTTCCAGTCGCCCTCGGCGCCGAAGCCGTACCCGTCGGCCATCAGCCTCTGGGCGGCGATGCCCGGGAGCTGGGGGAGGCCGTGCAGGTCCTCGAACGTGTCGGTGAAGGCCTTGCAGCCGCGCGCGTCGAGGAACGACGCGCAGGCCGGCCTCGATGCGCGCGGCATCCGCGCAGCGAGTCGCGCCGGTCGCCGTCGGCCCGCAGCTCGGGCGCGAGCTCGTAGGCCTCCTCGTACTCGTCGAGCAGCGCCTCGACCTGCGCTCGGCGGACCGCCGCGATCACGTCGGCCAGATCGCCGACGCCGTAGCCGTTGACCGAGAAGCCGAACCGGATCTGCGCCTCGACCTTGTCGCCTTCGGTGACGGCGACGTCGCGCATGTTGTCGCCGAAGCGCGCGACCCGGAGCGTCTGGGCCTCGTGCCAGCCGCACGCCGCGCGCGACCAGGCGCCGATCCGCTCGCGCGACGGCCGGGTCGCTGCACGTGTCCGGCGACCGTCTTGCGCGCGACTCGCATCCGGGTCAGGAGGTGCCCGAACTCGCGGTCGCCGTGGGCCGACTGGTTGAGGTTCATGAAGTCCATGTCGATCTCGCGCCCACGGCAGATCGCGGTTGAACTGCGTGTGCAGGTGCAGGAGCGGCTTCTGCAGCGCCGACGAGCCCGCCGATCCACATCTTCGCCGGCGAGAACGTGTGCATCCACGCGATCACGCCGACGCAGCGGTCGCGAGCTGTTGGCGGCGAGGATCTGGCGGCGGATCCCGTCGGGCTCGATCAGCACCGGCTGATGGACGATGCGGACCGGGATCGAGGCGGAAGGCATCGAGCGAGGCAGCGAGCCTGCGGGAGTCCTCGGCGACCTGCTCGAGGATGCCGTCACCGTAAGGGTCTGGCTGCCCGTGAGGAGCCAGAACCTCGAGCTCCCCGAGCCCCGCCTGCTCCAGCAGCGTGCTCATCGTGTTCTCCTTCGGCTCGAGCTGCTTCGAGGGCTCGAAGCGCTCTTCCGGGCGGCACCCGCCGGTCTCGGGCCGTGCGACGCGCGGCCCCGATACGCTCGAGTCGCTGAACACGGAGGCGGTCGGCGACGACGGCGATCAGCGAGCACGAGGGCGACGACCATCGACTGGTAGTAGGCATCGACGCTGATCGCGACCAGCCCCTGCTCGAGCACCACCAGCAGCGCGGCGCCTGCGACGACCCCGAGGATGCCGACCCTGGCCGCCGATCAGGCTCACCCCGCCGATGACCGCCGAGGCGATCGCGGTGAGCTCGTAGCCGGTCGTGCTGTCGGCTGTGCCGGATGTGAGCTGCGAGGCGAAGATGATTCCAACGACTCCGGCGCAGCTGCCGCTGACGACATTGGGTTCTGATTCAGGATGACGAGGTCTGCGATCTTGCCCTCAGCGACGGTGCCCAAATCGCTTTCGATCTTGAGCATGGCAGCCGCCCGCGAGGTCGAAGCCGTGATGGCATCTAGCGGAGAAAGTCCTGCCTCCTCAAGCGCCTCCATTTCCAGGATGGAGCCGACGCCATGGAAAAATGTGGTCAGGACGGGCCAGTTTCCGCGTCCGAGCCCATGACAATCGGCACTCCCGCCCGTGACATTTCCAGTACGGTGGCCTCGGAGTTGGAAAGCTGGTTCTTGACCGACGATGAGCTAAAGAAGAGAGCCCGAGAAAGCCTTCGCCAGGAATCCCGGAACGATACCCGGCTTATTCTGCAAAGCCAAGGCGTCTATGACTTGCGAGCGAACAGAGGCACTTCTCGCTTCGATCT
>CAWEVP010000019.1:0-45596 GCA_963812555.1 uncultured Actinomycetota bacterium
GACGAGCAACCCCTCCTCGGCCCGCTCCTGGAGCAGCTTCGGCAGCAGATCGTCCGCGAGCCATTCGCGGCCGACCGCCACCGCGCAATGCGCGGTGATGCGGTAGAGATTGTCGTCGAGCGCCTCGGTCTCGACGACCTCCGGCCGCTGAACGAAGCGCGTCATCCCAACCGGGACGATCGCGGCGATGTGCTCGATGAGCTGCTCGCCGGCCTCGAGGTCCCTGGTGAAGAACTCGATCTCGACGTCGCGGTACCCACGGGGGATCACCCGGAGCGCAACGACCTGTGAGTTCGGCACGTGAGTCGTCTCGCCGGTGATGCTCCGGATCGTCAGCGACCGCAGCGAGACCGATTCGACCACGCCCTGGACGTGGAGGGCGTCGATCGCGACGGTGTCGCCGATTCGGAACCAGCCCTCGAAGAACATCAAGAGGCCGGCGATCACGTCCATCAGGAAGCGCTGGGCCGCGAAGCCGATGATGATGGCAAGGAAGGAGGCGCCGACGACTGTCTGGAGCCGTTCGGCGCCCGCGATCGTTGCCAGCGACAGCACGAAGGCGAACGCGAACGCGAGGTAGCGGATCGTGGTCTGGACGAGCGCGATTGCCGTCTCTCGCTGGCGGATCCCTGCGATCACCCCGGTATCCGAGACGGAGTCGCCTCTGGCCTGGCGACGATCGGCGCGGGTGACGTAGTAGACGGCAATCCACGTCGCGAGGCGGCTCACGAGCCAGGCCGTGAAGAACAACCCGACGCACACGATCAGGACCGCGAGGGGTCGCGTGATCGATTCGCGGGTCAGTTGGTCGACGAGCGTCTTCATGCGCCCACTGTGCCGATCGGGTTAGCGGTACTCGGATCCATGCGGCCGCTTCTCATGATGCGCTCGGAGACGGTCGGGGCGCGCCGATCCGGCCGGCCCGACTGCGGTTGCTAGATCGTGGCGACGAAGGTGTCGAGCGTCGTTGCCTGCGCCGAGGTCAGCCAGCCTTGCGTGACCAGTGACTGCACCCCCGACTTGTAGGCGTTCACGAGTAGCGTCTTCGCAGCCGGCGAGAGCTTCGGCACGACTGCCGAGAGCGTCGTGCAGAGGCCGCTCGCGAGAGCGCTGACAACCTTCTTCTGGGCCGCGCTCAGGGCCGCGTACTTGGCCGAGCCCTGCACGAACTGCGTCGTGAGCGTGCACAGCGTGGAGGTCGTGGCGGTGACGGTGAAGCTCGTGGTCGCCGCGGGCGAGGTGCTGTTTCCGGCCTTGTCGGTTGCCACCAGACCGGGCGACGGCACGGTGTTCTTGCCCGGGGCGAAACTCCAGGCCGGCTGGTTGATCGAGAAGGCGGTGCACGGGTTCGTCGTCAGCGGCGTTCCCGAGCCGGCGCTCGCGGTGCAGGTGATCTTGACCTGGTCGAGGAGGCCGTAGCTGCCGCTGTTGCCGACGAACGAGATCGTCGGCGCCACCGTGTCGAGCGTGAATGTGCCCGTGGCTGCGTAGACGCCGGCTGCCTGCGTGTTCCCGACGCCGTCGGTCGTCTTGACGTGGACTGTGTAGGTGCCGTCGGGCGGGAGCGACGCGAGGGTGAAGGCCCAGCTCGAGCCGGTCACGGTTGCCGGCAGGAAGGTCTCCGTGCCGGCCGTGAAGCTGCCGCCCGAGGTCAGGTACTTGCTGCCGTTCGAGATGGAGAGCGAGGCCGAGATCGGGCCGTCCGGGTCGGTCACCGTGCCACAAAGGTCGTTTGTGGCGGCTGTGGCGCAACCCGCTTTGAAGCCGGCCGCGTTGTAGGCCCCGCCGGAGACCGGGAAGGTGATGGTCGCGAGCGGCGCCACCGTGTCGAGCGTGAACGTAGCCGTGGCTGCGTAGGTGCCGGCTGCCTGCGTGTTCCCGAGCCCGTCGGTCGTCTTGACGTGGACCGTGTAGGTGCCGTCGGCCGGGAGTGACGCGAGGGTGAAGGTCCAGTTCGAGCCGTTGACGATCGCCGGCAGGAACGTCTCGGAGCCGGCCGTGAAGCCGCCCGAGGTCAGGAAGCTTGTGCCGTTGGAGATCGACAGCGAGACCGAGTTGGGACCGTGCGGGTCGCTGACGGTGCCGCAGAGGTCGTTGGCCGCGGCTGTGGAGCAGCCGGCTTTGAAGCCGGACGCGCTGTAGGCGTGGCTCGCGACCGGGAATCCGATCGTCGCGACAGGCGCGGTCTTGTCGATCGTGAACGGGGCCTGGTTGAGGACGTCCGGAACGGTGCCGGCGACGCTGTCCTTCACACCGGTAACGCTCAGGCCGAGCGTGCCGTCGGCGGTCCCGGTCGTCGCGCTGACCGTGTAGGAGTTTCCGCCGGCGCTGGTGACGCTCTTGAACGCTGCGTCACTGATGCCCGGGAAGGCGAAGTTCGCGCCGGTGAGCGGGGAAACCGGCCCGCTGAACGAAACCGTCCAGGAGACGACGCCGGCGTTGGTCGGATTTGGCGGGACGCGCGTGACCGAGGTCACGCTCACCGGGCCGGCCGTGATCGACGCTCCTGTCGTTGCCTGGCTCGACAGATAGACGGGGTCGGCCAGAAGTGTCGGGGCGGCGGGGCGGCCGGCACCCGGCCCGAAGAACGCCGCCACCGTGTAGGTGCCGCTCAGCGGAACCGTGACAACGCCGAGCTTTGCGACCCCGGAGGGATCGGTGGCCCTCGTCTGGACGACGGTCGGGCCGCCGCTCGTGGAGGTCAGGACGAACTCGACCGTTAGCTGGGCCGGCGGCGGAAGCGCCGAGGTGAGCGTCGCCGTGATCCCGGTGTCGGCGCCGTCGAGGAGCGAGGTCGTACCGCTGCTCGGGGCGAGCGCGAGCTGGGTCGAAAGTTGGGTGATCGCGAACGGAGTCGTATCGAAGGAGCTCTTGAGCGTCGTACCGCCTGCGAACGACGCGGTCGCCTGGTAGGTGTCGCCCGGCAGGTCGACGAGCTGGAGCGTGGCGTTCGCTACACCGCTGGACGTGGTCGTGGTCTCCTGGGCGTTTCCGATGCTGAAGGTCACCGGCGTTCCGTCAGGCGCGGCACCGCCGCCGGCCGTGACGGTCGCGGAGAGCGACACTTGCGAGCCGTACGCCGCCGAGGCCGGTGAGGTAAGGGTGACGCTCGTTGGCGTGAGCGCCGTGCTCTGGAGCGCCGCAGCGATCTGGTTCGGCTGGTAGAAGGCACCGCTGTTGTCGTCGAGAGTGACGAGACCGACGCCGTTCACCGCCTGGACCATGAACTCGATCGGGCCCGAGGTCTGGAGCGTCCCGGTCCAAAGCGACGTGTCGGTGGTCAGGTTCTGCGTCAGGTCGACTGACGTCCACTGGCCGCTCGTGCCGCCGTCGAGGGGCCTCCAGGTGACCCAGACGTCCTGCATGCCCGCCGACGGGTCGCCGACGGCGTGAACCGCGAAGGTGACCAGATTGTTGGTACTCGAGGCATCCACGCGGCTGATCGACGGGGGCGCCGCAAGGGCCGCCGGCGCCGAGTTGCGTGCTGTAGAACAGACGCAGGTCGAGGCTCGTGAACTGCCTCTGGACGTCGGTTCCGGGGCCATCTGTCTCGTACTGGGCCGGGGTGAGCAATAGCTGCGTGCCGGTCGAGCCGTTGGCGAGCCCGCTGAAGTAGTTGACGCTCCACGGCATCTCCGGGAAGAACGTGCTCGACGCAAACGGCGTGTGCGTGCCGTCCTGGTCGGTGCCGGGATCTCCCGTCAGGGGCGTGACCCCTCCCTCGTCGGTGAACGCGCCCCCGATGAATCCGACTCCACGTAGCACCTGCCCCGCGACCGTGACGTCCGTCGAGAGCAAGGGAAGCGTCGGCTCGCCGGGAGCTGTGACGACGCCGTCGGGACCCTGGATGTATGTCGCCTTGACCGAGTTCTGGCCGTCGGTCAGCGTCGGGTTCTGCTCGGAGAAGGAAGGGGCGCCGGTGTCGAAGTGCACGTTGGCCGAGCTGAGCCCGAGCCCACCGACCCCACCGCCCGGCAGGGAGGTCGCCCCCGTCGGAGTTATGGGCGTCGGCGCACTCGCCTGAACAGCCGCGGAGAGGGGCGCGGGGTTGTTGTTACCGGGCATGGTCACGTCGAGCATCGGCAGGCCGTAGAGCGTTGCCTCGAGGAGCGACTTGACGTCGATGCCGCTGAGTTGCGTCGTGTCGTCCAGGTACTGCTGCTTGGCATCGACGAGCGCAGCTCCCACTCCGACAGAGCCGGCGGTGAGATCCTTGGCGAAGCTCGCGTACAGCTTGGCGCTGTAGGCAACGAAATCGGTGTCACCGTACTGGTATCCGGTTCCCGCGATCACGGTCGCCTGCTTCTGCGCAAAGGCCTCCACCCAGTCGACCGGCTGCGTCACATTTGCGATCCCGTCTTCGTTGACGATGTTGTAACCGGAATGGCAGCCGGCGCTGAAGACGATCGAGTTCTCGAAGTTCGTGCTCGACGCAGCCACCTCGGTCGAGTTCATGGTCGTCGAGAAGTCGGCGGCGAGCGTGTTGTTCGCACTGAAGTGGCCGGCCAGGAAGATCAGGCCGTGGGAGCTACCGAGCAGCTTCTGCCGGAGCGCATCCGCGGTCCACGGAGCGGTCGGAGGATTCGACGGATTGATCAGCGAGTCCGCGTTGCCCGCGCCGAGTGCGGCGCTGAAGTCGGCTTGAACCTCGTTCGCCGCGCTCGAAAGAAAGTCGTACCCGGTCACGAGCGAGGAGGTCGGCGTGACGGAGGCGGTTCCTGCGGATTGGCTGTACGCGGCCGTGTAGGCGTCGAGCATCCCCGAGATCTCGGCGGGGGTCTCGACGAGCCTTCCGACGGCAAGATCGGGGACAGGCAGATCAAGCCCGTTCAGGTGCAGGATCGTGCTCGCGCCGTAGGCGTCCTGCGAGAGCACGTAGTTCAGCCGCAGGCTCGCCTGCGACGGAGTGTTGTCGGAGACGGGCGGCACGTAGTTCGACTCGGTACCGAGACCCGACGCGTCGGGGTAGCGGAAGAACGGGATGTCGTGGTCGTTCCCGACGATCACGACGTACTTGAGGGCGCTGTTCGGAGCGGTCCGGTAGCTCGTGACGATGTCGCGGATCGTCTCGGCCGCAAGGTTCTCGGCATAGACGCAGCTCGGGTTGTTCTGCGCCTGGGTGAGGAGCGCATTGGCCCGGGGGCTTTGCGAGCTGACGTCGACGATCGTGCCTCCGACCTGCCCGGCGAAGGTCTGCAGCTTCGCTTCCATTGCCGTGAGATCGGCCCCTGGGGCATCCGCGCGTAGTCGGCGAGGATCAGCGTCTTCGTGGCCGGATCGACGGGCGAGGTGAGCAGGGCCTGCGTCGGGTCGGGCTGGCTGATGGTCGAGCACGAGTTGAGGTCCTCGTGCACGCCCAGGTTGAAGGGGGCGCCGGGGTCATAGGCTCCGTTTCGGCCGGAGACGCGAATGTAGAAGCTGCCCGTGTTGTTCCAGGTGTTCGCGACGATGTGCTCGTCGGCGGTTCCGTCGGACGCCGAGATCGCGATCGCACTGCGCGTCTGCGCGCTCTCGTAGGAGCCGTTGGTGTCCGTAAACCCGGAGAATGCCGAGGGCGAGAAGGCCGATGGGGAAAACGCCGACGGGCTGAAGGCAGACGGCGAGAAGGCCGAGGGCGAGAAGGCGGACGGGCTGAACGCAGACGGCGAGAAGGCCGAGGGCGAGAAGGCGGACGGGCTGAACGCAGACGGCGAGAACGCCGACGGGCTGAATGCCGACGGGGCGAACTCTGCGCTGAGCTGCTGGAGGTCCGAGCTCGAGTTGAGCGTATTGAAGGCCTGCCCGATGTCGCTGAAGAGGGTCAGGTCGTAGTTGGCCGGCAGGTTGGTGAGATCGACGTTGAGGTTCTCGCCCGGCTCGACGTTGAACCGATACCAGGCCGCCTGGCCCGAGCTGTCGAGCGAGCCTGTCGCGCTCCCGTTTCCGTTCGCGTCGATCGGGATCTCCGTCGCAACCGGCCAGGCGTCGTTCTCGGCGCCACCGACGGTCAAGGTGCCTTGAAGCACGTCTGTCGTGTCGAAGTTGCTTCCGGTCATCTTGAATCCGTAGGTGTCGCCGGGTTGAACCGTGAAGCTGGCGGTGCCCGTGTAGTCGAATCCCCCGGAAGGCGGCGTGCAGCAGTTGACCGGCGCCGCGAGCGGCACCAGGGTGGTGTCGTGCTCGACCCCGCCGTCGACCACGAACTCAGTCAGCGACGTGGTTACCGCGAAGTACGCGTGGAAGCCCGAGTAGGTGTACGGCAGCGCGAACGTCCCGGCGGTGTTCGCAGTCGTCTCGAAGGTCCAGCTACCGCTTGCGCCCGACGATGGGCTGCCGGTGGCGCTGTAGGTGAACTGCGGCGCCGCCGACGTCCCGTCGCTCACGACCGTCGTCGTGCCTGTTCCGCTCCCCGTCCAGGGTGCCGCTGCCGTGGCGACGACGGTCGTTGACTCGCCTGCGCCGCCACACGCCTCGTTGGCGCCGAAGGTGTCGGTGGCTGCATCTCCCGAATAGCTGGCCGTCCAGGTGTAGGTTCCTGCCTGGGTTGGCTTGAATCCTGTGGCCGAGGCGGTGCCGCCGGTGACGGGCACGGTCTCGGTATCGATGGCCGTGCCAGAGCAGTCGGGCGTCGCGTAGGCGTTGAACGTCACGGTCCCAGCGGCCCCGGTAGCTGCACCGGAGAGCGTGGCGGAGTCGGTGATCGTCGTGCCGGCCGTGACGGGCCCGGCCGTCGCGTGGGTCGCGAGCGTCGGGTGGAAGAGGGTTGAGACCGGCTGCCAGGCGGGGTCGAATCCGCCCCCGGCATTCGGGACGACGAAGGTGGTCGCCCCACTGATCGGTGAGGTTTCGATCCCGCCGCCGTTCGCGTTCGCGTAGACGAGCTCGGTGCCGTCTGGCGCGACCCCGACGTTTTCCTTCTGCCCGGTAAGGACGGGCGCCTCGTCCGTCCCGTCCGGCTTGGCCGAATCGATCTCCCAGCTGCCGCCGTTGAGGAACTCGAAATACACGAGCGAGCCGTCCGGGGCCCAAGCCGGGCTCTCGCCGCTTCCGAGCGTCTTCTGCGTACTTCCGTCGTAGACGGTGACGCTGCCGGCGGAACCGCCGTCGAACGCGAGCTTCGAACCGTCCGGCGACTGAACGGGATCGAGACCGGTCCCGCCACCAATGTCCACCGCCGCCGGGGTCTGTGAGCTATTGCCCGTGGCGTTGACCATCTCGATTGGGTCGCCGCCGGAAAAGCTCTCGTAGAGGATGTGCGTTCCGTCGAACGAGAAGCTCGGGTTGAAGTCCTCACCGCTTGTCGTCAGCTGCGTGCGGTCGGTCCCGTCAGGGTTCATGACGTAGATGTCCCCGCCGTCGCTGAACGTGAGCTTGGTGCCGTCTGGCGACCAACGAGGGCGGACACCGGTGCTTGCAACCTGCACCTTCCCCGACCCGTCGGGATTGATCAGGCAGATCCCGCTGTTGCCGCTGCCGCAGTCGTAGGCGATCGCGCCGTTGGTGGCGAGGGGAGGGGGGTCGCTGCTCGCGAGCGGCGCGCCGGCGGCAGCGATCCCAAGGACCACTGCAGCGGCAGCGGCAAGCCGCACCACTAGACCAATGGGATGTGTGCTCCGCAGCCTCAACCCCGACCCTTCCCCCTGCGTACCCGTCCCTGCCCCGGGGCCCCGTCCCGTTTGCTCGAGGCCGGGACCTTCGCTTCCAGGCGGAGCATAACGCCGTTTCATGCGTCGTCAACAATCAGGAGGCTCAAAGCCAGCTCCACCGCAGCTGCGACGTCGAGCGACCGCCCACGCTCCCGTGCGGCGAGCCGTGCTTCGGCCGCGAGCTCCGGGGTGGCGCGCTTGGCGCATTCCTCGAGCGCCTCCTCGGCGGCGGCGTCGCGCGGGCTCTCGCTCTCCTCACGGAGACGATCGGCTGCTCCGAGCAGCTCGAGCACCCGTTCCCGTGCCTGGGGCTGCGCGACCCCCAGCACGACGTCGTCGATCAGCAGCCCGAGTGCCCAGCGGTCGGCGTAATCGCGGTAGATCGTCAAGCCTGCTGCGTAGTGCTCGCGTGCCTCGGGCTCGTCTTCGAGGTCGCGCGCGGCGTTCGCGAGGTTGTGATGCGAGAGAGCGACCATCCAGAGGTCGCCGACCTCCTGGTTCAGCTGCATCGCCTCGCGGAAAGGCTCCACGGCCTCGGCCGGCCGCGACTGGTGCATGGCGTTCATCCCGATGTTCGTCTTCGAGACGGCGATCGCCCAGCGGTCGCCGAGCTCCTGCCTGAGCGCGAGCGCACGTTCGTGCAGGCCGAGCCCGCCGTCATAGTCGCCGTCCCATTCGGCCATGATCCCGAGGTTCGACAGCAGGGCGGCCATGCTCTGCCTGTCCCCGAGGCGCTCACGGATCTCGAGGCTCTGCTCGTAGAGCCGGCGCGCCTCGGAGGTGTCTCCGCGCTGAGCGGCCATCGTGCCGCAGACGTGGAGCACCTGACCGACGCCGGCCTGCTCACCGGCCTCCTCGAAGAGCGACCGGGCGCGATCGAGCCGGAGGCCCGCCTCGTCGAGCTCCCCTTGCTTTCGTGCCACCTCGGCGAGAGCGGTCTCGCACCACGCCTGGCGTGGCCGGTCGCCGGCGGTCGTCGCCAGCGCGAGCGCCTGGTCGTCCATGTCGCGGGCACGCTCCCAGCTGCCGACGAGCTCCAGCACCTTGCCCAGCCTGAGCAGGACGTCGACGCGCTCGCTCTCCGGCAGCAGCGGTGCGAGACGCTCGAAGTAGTCGATCGCGGCCGTGTTCGCGTAGGCCGACTGCGCTGCCTCGCCGGCTCGACGGAGGTAGAGGCGCTTTCGGTCCTCGTCGTCACTCAGCCAGTAGTGATGGGCGAGCAGGTCGAGGTTCTGGTCGATCGTCTCCGGATGGGCCGCCTCGAGGAATTGCCCGACATGCCGGTGCAGCGTTGCCCTGAACGCGAAGGGGAGGCTTCCGTACGCGACCTCCTGGGTCACGGCATGCCGGAACAGGTAGGACTCGTCGTCCTCGCGGTCGGGGTTGACCAGGTCGAGCGCGTGGAGGGTGCCGAGGTAGGCCCGGACGTCGTCGTTCGACCCGAGCTCCGGGTAGACGCCGGGGAGCATCGGCGCCCGAAAGGAGCGGCCGACGACGCTCGCGACCTTGAGGGTGCGCCTGGGAGCCTCGGCCAGCGTGTCGATGCGGCTGAGGACGAGGCTGTGGAGGCTGTCCGGAAGCTCGAACGCACGCAGCGCCCCCTGGTCGCTCGGGTCGATCTCCTGCGCGTGGACGTAGTTGAGGAGCTCCTCGGCGTAGAACGGGTTTCCCTGGGCTCGCCCGACGACGAGCTCGAGCAGGGAGCCCGCGACGTCGGCGTCATCCCCGAAGAGCTGGGCCAGTTTCCCGGCCACGACTGCAGCCATGGCCTCGTCGGCGAGCGCCGTCAGGGGAAGCTCGCTCAGCCCGGGGAGCCTGCCGAGCGCCAGTCCCTGCGGCTGGGAGCCGTCGGGACGGTAGGCGACGACGAGCAGCACCGGGATCGAGACGACCGTCCGGGCGATCACCTCCAGCAGGTCGCGCGAGAGCTGATCGAGCCAATGGCAGTCCTCGAGGACGAGCACGAGGGCCTCGGTCCCGGCCCGCGCCCGCAGGCAGTCGGCGAGGAGGTTCTCGAGTGACGTCTTCCGCAGCTTGCCGTCGAACGAGCTCGTCAGCTCGGTGTCCGGAATCGGGATTCCGAGCAGGGCGTCGAGGAGTGGCGCGCGCGGTACGAGCGCGGGGTCGATCGCCCGCAGGGCGGACTCGAGGGCCGCGAGCTGCTCTTCGACCGAGCCGTTCTGCGGGATTGCGAGCAGCGTGCGCCAGAGCTCGCGCCAGGCGAAGTACGCGGTGCTCGTTCCGTACGACTGACACTCGCCGAAGCCGACGAGGATGCCCTGGCGCCGGACGCTGCGGACGAACTCCGCCAGGAGCCTGGACTTGCCCATCCCGGCCTCCGCCGAGATGCCGATGAGGTTGCCGTGTCCTGTGAGCGACATCTCGAGGCCCTGTTCCAGGGCACCGAGCTCGTCGGACCGTCCGACGATCGGCAGGGTGTAGCGAATGACGCGCCGGGAGGCGCGACCCGAGGAGCCGGTGAGGGCATACGCCGCAACCGGCGCGGCCTTGCCCTTCAGCTCGAGCGGCGCCAGCTTCCTCCAGGTGAACGCTTGGCCGGCGCGGCGCCGGACGAGCTCGGAGACGTAGATCTGGCTCGGAGGCGCCTTCGACATCAGCCTCGCAGCCAGGTTCACGGCGTCGCCGAGGCAGACGAATGTGCGGCGCCGGGCGTGGCCGTACGTGCCGCTGCGCAGCCGGCCGTGGGTGATCCCGACCCGGATCTCGCGCGCCGCAGTCGAGCCTTCGAGCGCCTCCAGGGCAAGCGCCGCGGCGCACGCGCGCGCCGCATCGTCTTCGTGGGCGTGGGGGGTGCCGAAGACGCCGTAGAGGTATGCGCCCTTGTCGCCGAGCGTGAGCTGCAGCACATTGCCGCCGAAGCTCGAGAGGACCTGCTGGGCGGCCCGGACGAACTCGTCGAGCTTCTCGCTGGCCGCCTCGTCGAGGTCGTAGTCGATGCCGCCGAAGCTGACGAACATGGGGTAGGCGGGGCGAAGCTCGGCGAGGAACTCTCCGCGGCCGGTGGAGAGACGCTCGTAGACGGCCGGGAGGAGCCAGGGGCGGGCAAGCTCGGCGGGGAGGTCGTCGAAGCCGTCAGCCGTTACGCCTGGCACCGGCGGCAGCTCACCGTCGAAACCCTCGAGCACGCCGATGGAGACACCGCCGGGCTCGGACCGGAGCTCGCCCACGGTGACGCGCCCGCCGAGCCTGTCGAGGACGGATCGCTCGACGACGACCTCGCCGGAGCGCGCGAGGTGCTCGGCGTCGGCGAGGTCGTCGACGATCGCGCCCGGCGAGCACGTCGATCAGCTGGATCGACGGGTCGCCGACGACGAAGCGGCTTGCCTTGCCGGCCACGACCGCGATCTTGAGCGCGAGCGTGAAGCTCCTTGCCGCCGGGCGTCACGATCTCCGCGACGCCGGCCATCGCCTCCTGCATCGCGAGCCCGCAGGCGCTCGCGCGGGCGCCGTCGTCGCCGTCGAGCCAGCAGGTGATCGCGTCGCCGCTGAAGTAGATGACCTCGCCGCCGAACCGGTCGAGCTCGGCGATCACGGCGTGGAAGACGCGGTTCAGGTGGCCGGTGAGCGCCTCCGAGGCCCGCTCCGACCCGAGCTCGTCGGCGAGCGCCTCGGTGAGCGGTGTGAATCCCGAGATGTCGGCGAAGAGCGCCGATCCGGCGACGCGGCTCGGGAGCGCCGCTTCCGGCTCGCGAGCGCGCGGCGCCGGTCTCCGGGGATGTACGCCGAAGGCCGGTCGGCCACGACCGGCGGACGCCCGTCCGTCGCGCGACCGTCCCTCGTGCCAGAGACACCGGTGCTCACAGCTGCAAAGACGATAGTCCCTCGCCGCCAAATCGAAGCTGCGCCGGTCACCACTTCGTCACCACTGCGCGGGGATCGCGCTCGCATAGCCTCCTGGCGGTGGCGTTGCTCCCGGACCGGCTCCGTGACGGCACGGCTGCGTTCGGGCTCGTCCTTCGCAACCCGCGGCTCCGGTCTGGTCGCGCTCGCCCGCCTCGCCTCGGTGACCGGCCGGTGGGCGACCACGGTTGCGCTTGCCGTGATCGCCTACCGGCGGTCGGGCGCCGAGGGCGGTCGGGGTGCTCAGCGTCTGCCGGATCCTTCCGGCCACGCTCGCCGGCCCGATCGCGGCCGGGCTCCTCGGGCGGTTCCGCAGCGACCGGCTGCTGCTCGTCGCCGGGCATCCTGCGCACGGTTGCGATCGGCGCGGCGGGACTCGTGCTGCTCGAAGGAGCGAAGCCTCGTCCCGGTGTTCGCGCTCGTCGGCCTCGAGTCGCTGCTCTCGACGATGGTCAGGCCGCTGCAGACCTCGGCGCTTCCGTTCCTTGCCCGGACCCCGAGCGAGCTGACCGCCGCGAACCTCACCCTCACGACGATCGAGAGCTCGGGGATGCTGCTCGGCCCGATCCTGAGCGGTGTGCTGCTCTCGATCTGGAGCTCGGGAGAGGTGCTGCTTGTCGACCGCGGTCGCCTACGTCGTCTCGACCGTGCTCATCGCACGCATCCCGCCGTGGGAGTCATCGACCGCCCGGGCCCGGCGTCGGCGATGCGTTCGCGGACACGCTTGCGGGGCTCCGCACGATCAATGCCGATCCGCGCCTGCGGCTGATCGTCGAGCCTGTACTGCGCCGAGAACCTCGTGGCAGGCTCGCTGAACGTGCTCGTAGTGGTCTCGGCCCTGCAGCTGCTCAACCTCGGAAGCTCGGGAGTCGGGATCCTCAACGGCGCGATCGGCGCGGGAGGGGTGCTCGGGCGCCGATCGTCGCCGCCGCCTTGCTCGGCCGGCGCAGGATCGCTACCGATCTCGGGCTCGGCCTCGTGCTCTGCGGCCTCCCGATCATCCTCGTCGCGGCGATCCCGCGCACGGCGCTCACGCTCGTCCTGCTCGCAATGCTCGGCATCGGCGTCACGATCGTCGACTTCTCCGCGGTGACGCTCCTGCAGCGGGCGATCCCCGACAACGTCCTCGCCCGGGTGTTCAGCCTGCTCCAGAGCGTCTTCGTCGGCACGATCGGGCTTGGCGCGCTGCTCGCGCCGCTGCTCGTCTCGTGGCTCGGGATCCGCGGTGCCCTCGTCTCGAGCGGGGACGGTCCTGCCGCTGCTGACCGCTGTGCTCTGGCGGCGCCTCGTCCGGCTCGACGCGGGCTACCTCGTCGACCGACGACTCGGTCGAGCTGCTCTGCGTTCGATCCCGATCTTCGCGCCGCTCGACCTGCCGACGCTCGAGCGGCTCGCGCGCGCGCTCGATCCCGGTCGCCGTCGCGCCGGGCGAGGTCGTGATCCGCCAGGGTGACGCGGGCGACCGCTACTACGTGATCGCGGAGGGGAGCTCGAGGTGGCCGTCGACGGGCCGTCCGGTCCGGACGCTCGGCCCGGGCGAGGGCTTCGGCGAGATCGCGCTCCTGCGCGACGTGCCGCGCACCTCGACGGTCACGGCCATCACCGAGGCGCGGCTGTATGCGCTCGAGCGCGAGCCGTTCCTCGACGCAGTCGGCGGCAACCCCTCGAGCCGCCGGGCAGCCGACGCTCTGATCGACATCCGGCTCGGCTCGTTCCGGGCAGGGCTCGCGAGCGTCTGAGCAGCTCTGCCGCGAACCGCGTCGTCCCCGAATGTTCACCAAAACGACTCACGATTCCCGGAGCGGTTCCGCCTAATCTGCGATCGCTCCGACGAGGCGCCGCACGTCGCCATGACGAACGTCACACACGACAAGTACATCGCGCTTGCTCACCGAGCTCGGGGGAGCCCGAGGCGTTTCCGGCCGGGACGACGATCTTCGAGGAGGGTGAGCCTGGCGACCGGCTGTACGTGGTCAAGAGCGGGTCGGTCTCGCTGACCGGGCGGGCGCGAGCTCGAGACCGTCGGTGCCGGGCGGGCTGTTCGGCGAGATGGCCGTGATCGACCGCGAGCCGCGCTCGGCAACCGCGGTCGCGGAGAGCGACAGCGAGCTCGTCGCGATCGACAAGCGCCGCTTCTGGTTCCTCGTCCAGGAGACGCCGTACTTCGCGGAGATCGTGATGCGCGTCATGGCCGACCGTCTCCGGCGCGAGACCTGATCGTCGACCGGGAACCGCTGAGCGCCTCCCGGAGCTTTACCGTCTGCCGCTCGGCTCGGAGTTGCGATGCGCCCATGAGGCTGACCGTCGCCGGATGCTCGCCCGCCTGGCCCAACCCCGGTGGGGCGCACTCCGGGTATCTGGTCGAGAGCGAGCGCGGGAGCACCCTGCTCGACTGCGGGCCGGGCGTGCTCGCGCGGCTGCAGGAACGACCACGGGTGGCCCGAGCTCGACGCGATCGTGATCACGCACTTCCATCTCGACCACTGGGGCGATCTCATCCCCTGGGTCTGGGGGTCGCTCTACCTCGGGCACGCGACCCCGGAAAGCCGGAGCTGTGGGTGCCAGCCCGGCGGCCGCGCCCAGCTCGAGCAGTTCGGGAGCCTGCTCGGCTTCCCCGACATGTTCGAGCGCGTGTTCGCCTGCGCGAGTACGTGCCGGGCGTGCCTTCGTCGCGGGCGGGCACACCGTCGTTGCGACGAAGGTGCCCCACTACCGCATGGAGGCCCATGCGCTGCGGGTGAGCTCCGGGGAGAAGGTGCTCGCGTACTCTGGCGACTCGGGCCCCTCGGACGAGCTTGCCCTGGTCGCCGCCGACGCCGACCTCTTCGTCTGCGAGGCGACACTCCTCTCCGGCGATCTCGACGGGCAGCCTCGCGGCCATCTGTCGATCGACGAGGCGCTGGCGGCCTATACGAGCTCCGGCGCGCAAAGAGCTCCTGCTCACGCATCGGCCGTGCCGAGCTCGAGACGCCCGACGGGCTCGAGCTCGCACACGACGGCCTCGTCGTCGTGAGCTCTAGCGCGGCGGTGGCCGCGTAGGCTACCTCGGGCGCCGCTAAGATCGCGCGATGGCCGACCCCACCGAGCTCCTTGCGCGCGTCGAGCTCTTCTCCGACCTCTCGAAGGGCGAGCTGCGCGATCTGGCGGGCGCGGCGAAGCAGTACCGTTCACGGCGGGACGCGAGATCGTCACCGAGGGGAAGAGTGGCGTCGGGTTCTTCGTGATCGACTCCGGCACCGCCTCCGTCTCGGTTGGCGGTGCGGAGGTGCGAACGCTGGGCCCGGGCGACTATTTCGGCGAGGTCGCGCTGATCGCCGATGTGCCGAGGACTGCCAGCGTGTCGGCCTCGAGCGACCTGGTCTGCTGGGGCCTCAGCTCCTGGGCCTTCCGGCCGATCGTCGAGAACAACGGGAAGCTCGCCTGGAAGCTCATGCAGGTGATGGCCCGCATGCTCGAATCACGCTGACGCGGCCCCCTGTCCTTCCGGACATAAGCCTCTGCCCGAAGTCTAGGGCCCCTTTCCTTCCGCCGGGTCAGCGAACGAGTGCCTCGGCGTCGCTCGTCGCGGCCAGGAGCCGGCGGACGGCGAGTGCCAGCAGGTTGCGGATCAGCTTGGCGTAAACGGTCGGATCCTCGATCTGGATCGCATGCAGCACGTCGTAGGCAAGTGTCCTGCAGCGCACGTCGGAATCGGCTTTGACATCCGCGGTGCGAGGCATCCCCTGCAGGTAGGGGAGCTCGCCGAAGGTCATGCCGGCAGCGAGCGTTGCCAGGCGCTTGCCACCGGTCGCGGTCACGCTGAGCGTCCCGTCGGTGACGAGGAAGAGCTTGTCGGCCTGCTCACCTGCGAGAGCGAGGGGATCGCCCGGCCGGGCCGTGACCCGGCCGAGCCGGGGGACGACGAGCTCGAGCTCCGAGGAGGTCAAGCCGGCGAGGAGCTCGTGCTGCTCGATCGGGACCGGCTCGGTCGGCACGTGTGCGCTCAGCGTCGCCAGCAGAGCTTCCTCGCATGATTCGAGGGCAAGGTCGAGATCCGAGAACCGCACCGCCGACCCGTCGATCGCGTCGAGCTCGGCGAGAGGGTGGGAGCGCGCGACGAAGAGTCGGCCTCCCACCGCTTCGAGCCGGCGGCCGATCGAGGCGAGCAGCTCGGCGCCGATCTGGTCGACACGGAGCACGCGCTCGAGGTCGACGACGACGAGCTCGGTTGGGCCGGAGCCGGCTCGAACTGTGCGGGCGAGAGTCTCGACCGCCGAGAAGTCGAGCTCGCCCTGGAGCTCGTAGGCCACCGCGCGATCGGCAGCGAGCTCGATCGAGGATCGCTCGTCAGCTCCTCGCACCCGCTTCGAAGGACGGTCGGCAAGCCTGTGCGCCGAGCGGATCGCGGCGGGCGGCCGCTCGCCCGGACGCACGAGGTGGAGCCCGAGGCTCTTCGAGAGCTCCCGGCAGACCGCGACACCTCGCGCGCTGTTTCCCCTGGCGTCGAGACGCGGCGAGAACACCGCGATTCCGAGGCGGCCCGGGAGCACCGCAAGCACGCCTCCCGACACGCCGCTCTTTGCCGGCAGGCCGACCGAGACGAGCCATTCTCCGGCGCCGTCGTACATGCCGCACGTGGCCATCACGCTCAGGACGCGCCGCGAGGTCTCGCCGCCGACGGCGCGCTCGCCCGTGTGGGGGTTCATGCCGCCCCCCGCCAGTGTTGCGGCGATCAGCGCGAGGTCGCGGCAGGTCACCGAGACCGAGCATTGCCGGAAATAGAGGTCGAGTGCGTGCTCAGGCTCGTCGCCGACGATCCCGAAGCTGCCGAGGAGGTGTGCGATGGCGCGGTTGCGGTGCCCTGTCTCGGACTCCGATCGATAGACGTCTCCGTCTATGGCTAGGGCACGCCCCGCGTACCGCGAGTACGTGTCGAGGATGAGCGCCGCCGGGTCGGGGGCATGGAGATCGATCAGCCCCGCGCACGCGATCGCCCCGGCGTTGATCAGTGGGTTCGCCGGGCGGCCCGTGTCCCTCGCCAGGCTGATCTCGTTGAAGGCCTCTCCGCTCGGCTCGACGCCCACTGACCGGGAGACGAGCTCTTCGCCGAGAAGGTCCAGGGCGATCCCGAAGGTAAGCGGTTTCGAGATCGACTGGATCGTGAACGGTGAGCCGGTCGCGCCCGCCTCGTAGACGGCCCCGTCCACCGTCGTGATGCAGATGCCGAACAGCGATGGGTCGGCGTGGGAGAGCTCGGGGATGTAACGGGCGACCTCACCGTCGTCGAGGCCCTCGAACCGTTCGAGGAGAGCTTGAACGTAGTCGCCGATCACCGGCGAGCCCAGGATGTTCGCTCCCGCGTGCTCCGTTGCGGTCATGTGCCTGCCTCCGATGGCTATCTGTCCAGAAAACAAGAAAAGGCCCCGGCGCTCCACGAGGGAGCTCCGGGGCCTCAAAGCCCATGGCGAGTGACCGGCGTCGGTCGCAGCCGGCGCCAGCATACATCGACCCGGGCCGAGCTCATACAGAAGAGGCAACAGATCGCCGGCCTCGTCGACCGCGGCATGAGCCCCACGGTGCTCGGGCACGCCTCCGACGGGTCGAGCCTCGGCTCGCTTCTCGCTCGTCTACGGAGCGTTTTCGGAGCGCTTTGACAGCTCGTTCTGAGGAGTCGCGGCTCTACTGGACGTAGCGAATCCAACGATCGAAAGGAGGTACATCCACATGAAGAACATCCAGCTTCGCCACGCCCTGGCGACGGTGATGGCCGTCGGTGCTCTTGCCGGCGGCGGCGCAGTGATCGCCAACGCCGCGACGGGCTCGTCGACGGCCACGACTCCGACGACCACTACGAGCACCGCGACCGGAACGAGTCGGGTCGAGCGCGGCCACGGGAACCACCGGCACCGCGCCGTCCCCGGGTAGTTCGAGCAGTGCCAACTGCCCGAACATGTGAGCGATCCATCAGCGGCACCACGCCGCCTGACGCTTGCGGCGGCTCCCTCCACGCGGTGGGGGCCGCCGCCCTCCTCGATCGAATGCACGAACCCGACCTTCTTTCCCATGCCCTTCCACCCACACTCCAAGCAGGCTGCGACCGCAGCGCTCGTTCGTCGTGCGATACGAGGGGCACGACTCGGACAGCACCTGTCGCTGGCCGTAGCGGCGGTTGTCGCGCTCGGCATTGCGGTCGCCGGCGCGGCAGGCCCCGTTGCGGACGGGGCGGCACCGGTCTCGCTCCACGTGGTTGCAACAGGGCTCGCCAATCCACGCCGGCTCTTCGTCGATTCGAGCGGTACGGTCTATGTCGCCGAGGCCGGGGCGGGTGGCCGCGACCGCTGCTTCGTCTCGGGCGCCGCGAAGACCTGTGTCGGGCTGACCGGAGGGGTGACGGCGATCCGCACCGACGGCTCGCGCAAGCGTGCTGTGACGGGGCTCTTCTCGGCGGCCTCGAGCGACGGTGGCGACGCCGAGGGCCCAGCGGCCGTGATCGTCCAGGGCGGGCACTACACGGTTCTGCTCGGTGACGGCCGCGTGAGCACGCACTCCAAGCTCGGAGCCGACGGGGCGTTGAGCGGTGATCTGCTCTCGGTCTCGTCGAGGTCGGGCGCAGTCCGCGTCCTCGCCAACCTGGGCACCTTCGAGGCCGCGCACGACCCGGATCGCGGCGCAGGACCAGGGGCTGCAGCTGGCGATCCTGCACTCGACAGTAACCCCTACGACGTGGTCGCCTATCGCGGCGGGTATGCGATCGTCGATGCAGCCGCCAACGACCTCCTCTGGCTGAGCCCGGCGGGGAGGCTTTCCGTCCTCGCCGTCTTTCCCACCCAGACCGAGCGGGTGGCAGCGGGCATCGTGAGCAAGAAGGCGGGCACGGTGACAGTGCAGTCGGTCCCGACGAGCGTCGCGGTCGGGCCCGACGGCGCCCTCTACGTCGGCGAGCTGACCGGGTATCCGTTCGCGGTCGGCAAGGCCCGAATCTGGCGAGTCGTCCCGGGCCACAAGCCTGCCCTCTACGCAACCGGGTTCACGAACATCTCCGGGCTGGCCTTCGACGGGAAGGATCTGCTCGTCCTCGAGCTCGCCTCGAAGGGGCTACGCGACGCCGGATCGCCGGGAGCGCTCATCCGCCTGTCGCCGAACGGCAAACGGTCGCTGATCGTGAGCGCCGGGCTCGTCGCCCCGACCGGGATCGCGGTCGCCGGCGGGAAGATCTACATCTCGAACTACGGAACCTCCGCCGGCACGGGAAGCGGCCGGCATGGAGAGGTCGTGAGCCTCTCGCCCTGACGGCATGCGCCGAGCGGGCGCACCGACAGGCGCCTGCAATCATTCACAGCTGGTTCACAGCCGGCCGGTGCCGCGTCACAGCCGATTCACAGCCGGGGCGGACATCGTTCACGTCATGGACGCTCAAGATCCGAACATCGTTCGCAGCAAGATCCTGGTCGTCGACGACGAGCCGTCGATCGTCGATGCCGTCTCCACTGCGCTTCGCTACGAGGGGTTCGAGGTGCGCGAGGCCATCAACGGCCGCGACGCACTCACTGCCGTCACCGAGTTCGACCCGGCCCTCGTCGTCCTCGACTGGATGCTCCCCGACATCGAGGGGATCGAGGTCGGGAGGCGGCTCCGCGAGCGTGGCTTCAAGACCGCGATCCTGTTCCTGACCGCGAGAGACGCGGTGGAGAACAAGGTCGACGCACTCCGTGCCGGCGGCGACGACTATGTGACCAAGCCGTTCAGCCTCAGCGAGGTCGTGGCCCGCGTGCACGCGATCCTGCGGCGGACGCGCGGCGATCTGCCCGGAAACGTGCTGCGCTACTCCGACCTGGTCCTCGACGAGTCCAGGCACGAGGTCTACCGCGGGGAGACGCCGATCGAGCTGACTGCAACAGAGTTCTCGCTGTTGCGCTTCTTCCTGATGAACCCGCGGCTCGTGCTCTCGAAAGGCCAGATCCTCCAGAACGTCTGGCACTACGACTTCGGCGGCAACACGAACGTCGTCGAGACCTACGTCAGCTATCTCCGAAAGAAGCTGGACGCCGTGGGGCCGCCTCTGATCAGGACGGTGCGGCAGGCCGGGTACATCCTCGACGCGGAGCGCAGGTAGCGCTTGCCGAGACGGCTCTCCCTGCGAGTCCGCCTCCTGCTCGGCGTCTTCGTGCTTTCGGCGGTGGGGCTGACGACGGCCGATGCCGTCACCTACGGGTCGCTGCGCTCGTTCCTCGTCAACCGTGTGGATGGGACCCTCGATTCGGGTCACCCGCAGGTCGAGCAGCTCGCGTTCGGCCATCCGCACGGCGGCCCGGGCGGAGGGAACCCTCCGCCGGCGGAGGGAATCGACTGGTACCAGGTGCGGACGCTGCAGGGCCGGGCGCTTGCGAGCGGCTTCCTTGTCGGCGGCGGCTCGCCGCCGAGCCTTCCCGTCAAGATCGTGATCCCCGCCGGCTCGACCGATTCGCTCGGCGAGCAGGTCGTGTATTTCACCGTGCATGCGAAGAGCGGCGGCGGCCTGTACCGAATCCGCGCCTCGATCGAGGCCCAGCAGCCGGGCGAGGTGCTCGTCGTGGCGAGCTCCCTCTCGGACGTCGAAGGGACGCTGCACCACCTGCTCCTCATCGAGCTGCTCGTGACCCTCGGTGTTCTTGCGGCGATCGGCGGGGTCGGGTTCTGGGTGATCCGAATCAGCCTGCGGCCGTTGCGCGAGATCGAGGCGACCGCTGCGGCAATCGCGGCCGGAGATCTCTCCCGTCGCGTCGTGCGGGCCGAGAAGCAGACCGAGGTCGGCCGCCTCGGTCTTTCGCTCAATGCCATGCTCGGACAGATCGAGGCGGCCTTCCGGGTCAGGGAGTCGTCGGAGCAGAAGCTGAGGCGCTTCGTTGCCGACGCCTCGCATGAGCTGCGTACGCCTCTTGCGGCGGTTCGTGCCTATGCCGAGCTCTTCGAACGTGGCGCCGCCGCCCGTCCGGACGACCTCGCTCGCTCGATGGACGGCATCACTCGTGAGGCGCAGCGGATGAGCATCCTCGTCGACGACCTGCTCCTGCTGGCACGGCTCGACGAGGGACGTCCACTCGAGCGGGAAGCGGTCGACCTGGACCGAGGTCGTGGCGGAGGCCGTCGATGCAGCACAGGCGGTCGAACCCGCTTCGCCCCCTCGAGCTTCAGCTCGAGCAGGTCACCGTGACCGGCGACCGCGACCGGCTGCGGCAGAGCGTCGACAACCTCTTCAGCAACATTCGCTCCCACACACCGGCCGGAAGCCCCGTGCGGGTCGTCGTCGGAACCGAGGACGGCCGCGCCGTCCTGACCGTGACGGATTCGGGCCCCGGTCTTTCACCCCGAGCAGACGAGCCAGGTCTTCGAGCGCTTCTACCGCGCCGACGCCTCGCGCGCGCGGGCAAGCGGCGGGGCCGGCCTGGGGCTTTCGATAGTGGCCGCCGTCGTTCACGCGCACGGCGGCGAGGTGTCGGCAAGCTCGAGCCCCGGGCAGGGAGCAACCTTCCGGATCGAGCTGCCGCTGGCCGCCGGCGAGGCGAGGGCGGATCGGGCCTCGGCAGCGCAACCGGCGGAGCGCCCATTGTCTGTTTAGCGTTCTCGAGCTGGAACGCTGTCGAGATCCGAAAAGCCGGCCGGGGCATACGATTCCGTCCGTCGTGTCCGCGTCAGCTCTCGTTCCGCCCACCCTGCCCGATGTAGTCGCGGCGCGTGACCGAATCTCGCCGTACCTGCCTGCGACCGGGCTGCGGAGGTACGAGGCGCTGTCGGAGCTCGTGGGGGCCGAGCTCTGGATCAAGCACGAGAACCGCCTGCCGACCGGCGCCTTCAAGGTTCGCGGCGGGGTCAACCTCGTCTCGCGGCTCGACGATGAGGCGCGAAGCCGTGGGCTGGTTGCAGCTTCGACCGGCAACCACGGCCAGTCGGTCGCCTTCGCGGCACGTCTCTTCGGGGCGCGAGCAGTGATCTGCGTCCCGGAAGGTGCGAATCCGGGCAAGGTGGCGGCGATGCGGGCCCTCGGCGCCGAGGTGGTGTTCCACGGCCGCGACTTCGATGAGGCACGCGAGCGAGTCCGAGCGGCTTTCGGGCGCGCACGGGTATCGCTACGTCCACTCGGGCGACGAGCCCGACCTGATCGCCGGCGTCGCGACCGCGACCCTGGAGCTCCTCGAGGAGCAGCCCGGGATCGAAACCATCATCGTCCCGATTGGCGGAGGGAGCGGCGCTGCGGGCGTCTGTGTTGCGGGTAAGGCGATCAGGCCGGGGCTGGAGGTGATCGGGGTCCAGTCCGCGGCCGCGCCGGCCGCCTACCGGTCGTGGACCGACGGCGCGATCGTCGAGGCCCGCATGGAGACCTTCGCCGAGGGTCTCGCAACCCGGGTTGCCTTCGAGCTCCCGCAGCGCATCCTGCGCGAGCACCTCGATGAGTTCGTCCTCGTCGATGACGACGCGATCCGGGCCGCGATCCCACTGATGATCGAGTCGACGAGAGAGCTCGTCGAGGCGGCGGGGGCAGCACCACTGGCTGCAGCGCTCGAGCTCCGTCAGCGGCTCGCCGGCAGGAGGGTGGCACTCATCTGCAGCGGCGGGAACATCACCCTGCCTCAGCTCAAGGAGTTGCTCTGAACCCGTCTCTTAAGAGACGAGCGCTAAGAAGCTCTAACAAAATGACCTCGCGCTGACTGGGCGTGATGGGTGCGTGCACTGCTAGGACGCAGGGAGCCCCAATATCCTTTGCGATATTGGGGCGACTGAGGACAACGCAGGGCGCGTGCCCAGCGCGTCCAGGCGGCACGTGCTCATTCTGTTAGAGCTTCTAAGCCGCTACTGCCACTGCAGCAACGTCAAGCCTCTTGACGTCGACAGGTGGAGCGAGCCGTGCGGCAGGCGCCGGGCGGTCGTGTCGCCGAGCAGGCGGGTGTCGGCGGCAGCCAGTGCGGTGACGGGGTCGAGTGCCTCCTCCGGGAGCATGACGACCCCGATCCCGACGGTCGCCCTGCGCTTCTCCTCCACGAGAATGCGCCTGAGCTCCTGAACGAGACGGTCGACCTCGTCGTCACCGAGATCGAGCAGGGCGCAGACCTCCGTGCAACGCGTCCTGTACACCGGGCCGAGAGAGCCGACGAGGTCGCTGAGCCGGTCCAGGAGAGCAATGTCGTTTCGGGTCATGGCGCTCGCGGGGCGGTCTCGGCGCCGGCGAAATCCGAGCACGAGAAGCGTGCCGTCCGCGCTCGCGGGGTCGGTCGCCTCCTCGAGGTCGATGAGCAGCCGGGCGCGCTCGAAAACCTGAGTTCTGGTCTCCAGGAGCGGCGTTGCGTCATTGCGTTCACGGGTCATGGACACAGCAACGTCCTGTCGCCTTTTGTAGACATCACTCCAAAGGGTGATTCGATTGCAGAACCCGTGGTTTCGGCTTGCCCCAGCCCGTAGGAAGTCTCGCCGGGGCCCGTAGGAACTACCGCCGCGGAGGGCGACTAGCTCGAGGCGTCGCCGGGCCCTTTGGCTTCGTCCTCGCTCGGTACCGAGAGCAACGGCACGTGCGAATGGAAATGGACGTAGCCGTTGACACTTCCGAGCAGCCCTGATTGTGCGCGGCCACGACCGCGCGAGCCGAGAACGATCAGGTCGTAACCGCCCTGCCGGAGCTCTTTCACGATCTCCGGCCCCGCCTCGCCTCGGCGCTGGAGGGTGTGGGCGACAACGTCGCCGGGCACGAGCGCCTGCGCTTCTTGGAGGAGGCTCGCGGCCCACCGGTCAACCTCTTCCTGCATCCGCTCGGCGCTGATGCCCGCCAGCGTGACGTAGCTCGAGACGGGCGGCGCGACGGCGATGAGCGTGAGCTTGGCGTTGCCGGCGCGTGCCAGCTCGACGCCCCTTTCCAGGGCCCGCCGCGACGAATCGGATCCGTCGAGCCCGACGAGGATGTTGAGGAACATGCAGTCAGGCTATCGCTGCGGGCCCGGCTGCCGTTCGCCGGTCGGTGTCGGGCAGATCGAGAAACCGCCCGACACCGACCCACGCTGCGAGCCGAACCCCTTACAGATTGAGCTCCTGAACCACCGGGCCGCCCGGGGCGTTCATGACCGACATCGTCACCGGCGTCGATGCGATCTCGGAGGGCGACCAGCTCGCCGGCTGGATGCTGGCGGCCTGCCCCGCCCCGACGGTGACCGACGGCTTCGTGGCGACCGAGCCGCTCGGGCCGCCCGCCTTCAGCTGCAGCTGGAAGGTGATCGCCGGACCCGGGTTGTGGATCTCGAGCGACTGCCCGTCGGCACTGAGACCGGCGGTGAACGGCTGGCCCGGGGTGAGAGCCACCTGGGACAGCACGAACACGTTCGGTGCCACCTCGCTGCCGAGCGTCGTCCCGGCCAGGTCGAACTGCGCCTGCCTGGCCGCTGCCCCGGCTGCCAAAGTGAGCGAGACCGCCTGATCCGCCGCACCCGGCTGTTGCACCGTGATCTCGTCGATCGCCCCGGCAGCGGCGGGGACGGTGGCGACGGCCGAGGCTGCGGCCGACCGCATGCCCCACTGGTAGCTGTCGCCCGCGCTGGAGGCGATGTGGTGGGTCACCTGGCCGGGCGGCCCCGGCCGCGGCGCCGTGTTGAGCGCGTTGGCGAGGCCCGCTTTCGCGACGGTCGCAAGCACGGTTGCCCTGGCCGCCGAGTTGGCTGCGCCTGCCGGAGCCGCCTCAGCGGCGGCCGGAGCTACAGCAACGGCGGACGTGGTGACGGCCGCCTCCAGTGCCGAGACACGGGTCGTCTCTGCGGCACTTAGCTGCCCGGGCAAGGTCCCGAAGGGATCGGCGACCGGCAGCTGGTAGATCTCGGCCGGTGGGCTCAGGAGGAGCGTCGGGAGCTTCGCGATCAGGGATGGGTCGACGGTGCGCCCGACCAAGCGGGAGACCGTCGATACGGCGGGCGTCTCCGCAGGCACGGCCCCGGCAATGACCGACTCTGTCGCGGTCAGCTTGGGCGTCGCGGAGCTGAGGCCGATGCGCGCCATGCCCGGGATCCGGCTCGGCCCGTCGGGGGCGATGTCCGACCAGAGCGTCGGCGGCCCCGACAGTGCCGGCGAGTAGAACGTCCGGCCGTGGTCGTCCGTGATCTGCAGGGTCTGGGCGTCGCCCCCGAGCACGATGAAGGACAGACCGAGGAGAGCCAGCATCACGTCCCAGAACGGTGTCTGCTCCTCGGTACTCATCACCGAGAAGGGCATGGCGAACATTCGCCCGCCGCTCCACGAGCCCCCGGTCCACGTATCGCTGGGGCTGAAATGGAACGTGAAGGTGTTTGCCCGCGGGTCGACGTGAATCATGTTCTGTGGGTCGTTGTCCGGCCCCTGGCTCGCCGGGCAGTTGGGGTTCGCGACGTAGATGATCCAATCGTTCGGGTTGCTCTGATCCCACGCGTAGGGCCGGACTGCGTGCCCGTCGCCGCCGATGTAGGCGTTGGTCAGGCTCAGGATCGGGTAGTCACCGGAGTCGTACATCGCCCGGCTCTCGTTGAACGCCCTCACCGGATCGTGGGTGCCGCCGCTCAGGAATTTCGCGACGACGTAGTTCACGACGCATTCGCCGATCTGATACCCATGCTTCACGTTGATCTCGTTGACCGCGGCGGCGTTGTCGGGCACCGATCCCAGCGGCTCCGAGTAGACCGACCTGCGCGCGAGCGTGTCGTTGGCCTCGAGGCACATGCCGTAGCAGTTGCCGCCTGCGGCGACGCCCTTGTAGACGAGGTCGTAGAAGAGCTCGTCGAACGGATGGAAGAATCCCGATTCGCCGAGCTCCACATCGACGAATGTTTGCGAGTACTGGGCCCGGGTGAGCTCGGCGGTGCTGAAGTTTCTCCACGACCACCAGAGGTCCTGGCGGAAGTGCGGGTCGGCCGGGTCGGCCGGCGTGTCGTTCCGGATCGCGAACTCGACGAAGAAGCTGTTGCTCGAGTCCCAGCCCGCCTGCGGCTGGTTGATCCCCCAGAGCTGGTCGATCGTGAACCGGCCGGTGACGGTGCCGAGGTTCTGATCGCCTTGGACCGGCGAATGGTCGAAGCCGGTGAAGCTCGTGTTGATCACGAGGCCGCCGCGGACGACGGGAATGGTCAGCACCGACGCTTGCGGCGATGCGTTGGGGGTGCCGTAGTTGTCTGTCGCCGGGAACCGCGGGCTCGCGCTTTGCCCCGTGGAGGCGGTGATCGTCGAGGAGACCCACAGCCAGATCGAAGCGCCGAAGTGCTCACCGAACGTGTGCTCGCCCTGAGACGAGAACCGGTCGACGTAGACGTCGAGCGACGTGAAGCTCTGGATGAAGCCGTCGCTCGCCCGCCACACGAGGCATCCGTTCTGGAAGTCGTTGTAGCGGTAGGTGCCAGCCGGCGAGGGGGTCTCGTTCGAGACCGGCCAGCCGAGGGGGCCGCTCGGGCCGCCGAATCGCTCGAGCCACGCCTTGCGAAGATCGCCGTGAAGCTCCCAGGCACCGCTCGCGCCGCTCCAGTAGATCGAGGCATTCTGGAACTGGTTCATCCGGCCGATCTCCGTTGCGCCTTGCGTTACGGACGACTCGTCGCTGATGGGGAAGCCGACCCAGCCGTTGCAGCCGCCGAGCGCCGTCCAGCGATCCCTGATCGCGCCGTGCACCTCATGCGCACCCGTGGCCGCACTCCAGTAGATATCGCCGCCGTCGAAGTGGGAGCAACGACCGCCGGGGACCGCTTCCTCGTCCGAGGTCGGCAGGCCGGGCGACCATCCGCTCGGCAGGACGTCGCCGAGCTGCCGGTACCGGAGGTAGATCATCCCGTAGACGGCGAAGACCTGCTTGTCGGGGCGCAGCACGATCATCCCGCGCTCGAAGTAGACGGCCGTCGCGGCGCCGCCGTCGAACGTCACGAGCTGCAGCGCGAAGCCGAGGTACGTCTTCACCTGCTGCCCGTCGGCCGTCTTCTCGGTTGCGAGCGCCTGCCACTTGTTGACGATCGCAAGCGGTGCTGCAAGCGGGCCGCCGGGCGATGGAAGCGTCGAGTTGACGACCTTCTTGATCTTGGTCTGGGCCTTGACGGATTTCGTCTTGATCGACGACGGCTTGACTGTGGGACCGGGCATCAGTACCTCCCCCTCGGCGTCGCAATGCTTCTTCGAGCCCGTTCGAGCTCTCGAAAAACACGCTCCCCCTGTAGGTCGTGGTGTCTCGTGGGCAACTGCGGGTCAGGCGCCCCGGCGCGGCGGGTCCTTGCCGCACCTCCTTGGGCTCGCTGCTCGTGACTCTGGTGGCACGTGCGAAGCGGCGTCATTTCCCCTGCAACCGAGGCCGTCCGGGAATCTCGAAGCGATTCGCGGTGATCGACCTGCGGCTCCTCGGCCTGCTCAGCCATCCGTGATCCCGAAGCTAACGACGGGACGAAAGCCTGACAATCCCTCGTTCGGTCACACTTGGCGGGCCCGTACGCGACAACCTGGGAGGAGCGCAGATGTCCGAAGGACTGAGCAACCATCACCGAGATACGCTCGAGAGGATCTTCAGCCATCCCTCGAGCAGCAATATCGAGTGGCGCCAGGTCGTGTCGTTGCTCGAAGCCGTCGGGACGGTCACCGAGGAGCACAACGGGAACCTGAAGGTGACGCTTGGCCCCGAGGTCGAAGTCCTGCAGGCCCCTCACGGGAAGGACGTCGATCAGCAGGTGATCGTCGACCTGCGGCGGATGTTGAAAAACGCGGGCCTCGCGCCCGCGGGCTGAGCCTCAGCAGGTGGCGCGAACGATCAGCGGCCGGGCACGACGACGAACCGGTTCGTCACTCCAGCAGCGCCTGGAGCAGGCCTGCCGTACGCAAGGCGCTAGTACGGGATCAGGCCTCCGCAAACGTTGAGCGCAGTCGCCGTGATGTAGTCGGCGTCGTCGGACGCGAGGAACGCGATCATGTTGGCGACATCCTCGGGCCGCTCGATCCTGCCGAGCGGGATCGAGTCGACGGCCTGTTGCTTGACGCTCCCGAGCGGGCGATTCTCCAGCGTCGCGACGCCCTCGTCGATGAGGTCCCACATCGGGGTGTCGACGATTCCGGCGCAGACGCAGTTGACGAGGATCCGATGCTCCGCGAGCTCGAGCCCGAACTGCTTCGTGAGGGCGATCACGGCGTGCTTGCTCGCCGCGTAGGCTCCGAGCGGGACTCCCTTCCCCGGGGCGACCTTCCCTGCGCCCGAGGCATTGTTGATGATGCGCCCGCCTCCGCCCTGGGCGATCATCTGCCTGGCGGCGACCTGGGTGCAGAGCAGAACCCCCTTTGCGTTCACGTTCATCAGGGCATCCCAGGTCGCCTCGTCGGTGTCGAGCAGCGGTGCGACGGCCCCGATCCCCGCGTTGTTCACGAGTATGTCGAGCCGCCCGAACGTCCCTACCGTCTCGGCTACGAGCTGCTCGACGCTTGCGCGGCCGGTCACGTCGGCCGCAACGGCATGGACGCGGCCGCCCCCCTCGCCAATCGCCGCCGCCGTCTCACGGACGTTGTCGGCGGCGACGTCGCTCAGCACCACCGCAATGCCCTCGCGTGCGAAGCGCTCGGCAACCGCACGCCCAATCCCTTGCGCCGCTCCCGTCACGATCGCGATCTTCCCCTCCAACCCGTAAGCCATCATCCACGCTCCTTCGTTGCGGCAGGCATCGTCGACGCAGCGGGCGTCGTCGTCAGAGCGAACATCCTGCCGGGGATCGCTGCCAGGCCGCTCATTCGGCTCCTCGGATGACGTAGTCCGGCTCCAGCCCCTGCTCGACCCGCGCGATGTTCGCCAGTGCGGCGCGCGTGCGGCGGAAGGCGGTGCCGTCGGTGGTACCGGCGACGTGTGGCGTTGCGATCACGTTCGAGAGCCGGCGGAGCGGGTCGTCAGCCGGCACCGGCTCGTGAACGAAGACGTCGAGGCCCGCACCGGCCAGGCGCCCCTCGGTGAGCGCCGTGGCGAGCGCGGTTTCGTCGATCACGTCGCCGCGCGCCACGTTGACGATCACGGCGGTCGGCTTCATCAGGCGGAGCGCCCGCTCGTCGACGAGGTGCCTCGTCGCGCTCGTGAGCGGAATATGCAACGACAGGTAGTCGGATTCGCCGAAGACGCGATCGAGGTCGTCCGGTTCGGCGAAGCACTCGACCCCGAGTTGCCGCTGCTCCTCGACCGGGACCTGCCGAAGCTCGTACGCGACGATCCTCATCTCGAACGCCGCGGCGCGCTTGGCGAGCTCGCGCGCACTGGCGCCGAAGCCGACCAGGCCGAGAGTCCGGCCTGCAAGCTCGCTCGTGAACGGAACGCAGAAGAGCCCCGCCTCGACGGACTCCTGTGTCTCGGCGAACCGCTTGGCGAAGAGGAGCATCAGGAAGAGGGCGTGCTCGGCGAGGGCGATCGCACTGAACTGGCCGGGGGTGTTGGCCAGCAGAACGCCGCGTCGCAGGAAGCCCTCGACGTCCACGTCGTCGAGCCCGGTTCCGAGGATCTGCCACAAGAGCAGATTGCTCGAGCCGCCCAGATCGCGAAGCTCGGGGGTCGAGACCGCCCCGCCGACCTCGACGACGACGTCGATGTGCTCGAACTGCGGGGCCGCGGGCAGGTCGGGGTCGTAGAGCTGGACCTCGTAGTGCGGCGGCGCTCCCGCGCAGAACTCGTCGTAGAGCGGGTGCAGCACCTGCGGCTGCGACATGAAGAGGATCCTCACGCCGCGCCCGTTCGCTCGCCCGGCCTGGGCCCGGCAAGCCCCGCCGCGAGCGCGGGATAGGTGACCTCGACCCACGCCCGGTGCTCCGCCGCCTCGAGGATCGCGTCGACGACGCACTGGGCGCGGAGCCCGTCGACGAAGTCCGGCGAGCCGGACGTAATCCCGTCCGGTTCGAGAAAGGCGGCGACGAGCCGGCTCACACATGCCTGGCCGAGATCGGCCCAGTCGCCGGCGCGGGCGTCGGCGAGCTCCACCTCGACCGGGGCCGTCGTCGACTCGTCGGACACCGAGAGCCGGCCGGCGGGAGCCTCCCCCGTCGCGAACCGCAGCCAGGCGCTGGCATCGCTCCCGTGTATCTCGACCTCGAGGCCGACGCGCGCGACGTGGGCGACCCACCCGACCGAGAGCCCGACCGGGGTCCCGTCGGCGAGCTCGAGGGTCGCCGAGGCTAGGTCTTCGACCGACACCGGGGCGGTACCGCCCGAGGGGGTCGCCCGCGAGGGGATCACGGTACGGGTGACCGCTGCCGCCCGGCGGAGGTCGCCGAACCACCAGTGGAGGAGGTCGACCGCATGGCTGCCCAGGTTGGCGAGCGCGCCGCTTCCTGCCGTGGAGCGGTCGAACTGCCAGCGCATCGGGCCGTGGACCTCGCCGAAGCCGCGGGTCCGGTAGCGCAGGTCGACCTGGTAGAGCTCGCCGAGTCGCCCCGACTCGAGGAGCTGCTTCAGCGCCACGCACGTCGGCAGGAAACGCCAGGTGAACGAGGTACGCGTTCGGCGCCCGAGGGAGGCGGCGAAGGCCGCCATCTCTTCGGCGAGCACCGCGTCGAGAGCAAGCGGCTTCTCGCAGATCACCTCGGCGCCCGCCTCCAGGGCGCCCATGGCCATGGGGTGGTGGAGGTGGTTGGGTGTCCCGACGACGACGATGTCCGGCTCCTCGACGCTGAGCATCCGGGCGAAGTCGGTGTACGCGGTGCCGCCCGCAGCCGCTGCAAGCTCGGTCGCGGTCTCCGCCCTCCTCGTGCAGACGCCGACGACCCGTGTTGCGGCGGCTTCGTGGAAGGCGTTCGCGTAGCGCCGCGCGAATCCGCCTCCCGCGATGCAGACGCGGCGCGGCTCGCCGTCCCGTGCCGTCGCCCCCGACGCGCTCGCGGCGTTCTCGACGAGGCTCGCCATGCTATTGAGCCGCGGAGGCCCGCTCTCGCATCGCCATCATCTTCTGGTAACGCTCGCGCTGCTCGTGAGCGATCTGGTCGAGCGAGACGGCGAGGATCAGCACGAGACCCTTGACCACATCCGTGTAGAACGCGCTGATGCCGAGCCAGACGAAGCTGCTGAATCGACTACGGCGAGGAGCGCCACCGCGATCACGACGCCGGCGATCGTGCCCTCGCCGCCGGTGAAGGCGACCCCGCCGAGGATGACCGCGGTGATCACGTCGAGCTCGAAGCCCGTCCCGAAGGTCGGGTCGGCCGAGGCGAAGCGGCTCGCTTCGAGCGCTCCGACCAGCCCGATCAGGAGGCCGTTGAGGCCGAAGGTGACGAGGACGAGCTGTCGGACGTTGAGCCCGGTCGCGTTGCTCGCGGCCCGGTTGGCGCCGATCGCGAAGGTGTACTGGCCGAACGTCGTGCGGTTGAGAAACGACGTAGGCGATCGGGATCAGGAGGATCGCGATGAAGAGGGCGCTCGGGAGTGCCGAGCGGCTGGGCAAGGCCGAGGCCCGAGAAGCTCGACGGCACCTGGTAGATCTGGGCTCCGCCCGGTCAGAACGTCATTGACCCCCTCGAGCGCGGTGAGGCTGCCGAGCGTGATGATGAGCGGTGAGAGCTTCACGCGCCACACGAGGATGCCCGTTGACGAGTCCCGACGGCGCCTGCGAGCGAGGATCCCGAGCAGGATCGCGGCGCACCGACCCGACGTCGTTGGCAAGCAGCGCCGCGACGACCGCCGAGAGGCCGAGGTTCGAGCCGATCGAGAGGTCGATGTTGCCGCCGATCATCAGGAACGTCGTCCCGATCGCGGCGATCATCGTGTACGAGGCCTCGAGCCCGACGACCTTCGAAGTTCGCGAACGTGAAGTACGTCGGGGTGGGGGATGTGATCGACCGCGACGGCGATCGCGAGCCCGGCAGCAGGCCGAGGTTCCGGCTCTGGCCGCGGAGCAGCGACCGCCAGCCGGCCGATCGTCGGCAGGCCCGTTCGGCGCGCCGGCCCGTTCAAGGCCGACTCGTTCAAGGCCGACTCCATTACGGGCGCTCCTCCGGCGAGATCCCGGTCATGCACGCGACCACCTCGACGCGAGAGGTGTCCTCGAGCCGGGCGTTCAGCGTGACTTTCCCGAGCCGAAGCGCGACGATCCGGTCGGCGACTGCGAAGACGTCTTCGAGGCTGTGGCTGATCATGACGACCGCGACTCCCTGGTCTGCGACACGGCGGACGAGCTCGAGAGTCGTCTTCGTTTGCCTGACGCCGAGCGCGGCGGTCGGCTCGTCGAAGATCACCATCCGGTGGCCCCGCACCGTCGCCCGGGCGATTGCGATCGCCTGGCGCTGGCCGCCGGACAGCCGGCGGACCGGGATCGTTGGATCGTCGAGCTCGATCCCGATCTCGTTGATCTTCCGGATCGCTGTCTGAGTGGCGGCCCGCCGGTCGATGAACCGCAGCGGACCGACTCTGAACCGGATCGGCTCCTGCCCGAGCATCACGTTCGCGACGGCCCCGAGCGGGTCGCAGAGCGCGAGGTCCTGGTAGACGGCCTCGATGCCGTGCTGTCCGCGCGGCGTGGCGGGTTAGCTGCACCGGCTCGCCGTCGATCAGGACGCTCCCCGTCGTCCGGGGCTGATGATCCCGGAGAGGATCTTGACGAGCGTGCTCTTGCCGGCGCCGTTGTCGCCGACGAGGCAGACGCACTCCCCGGCGTGGAGGTCGAGCGAGACCTCGTCCAGTGCCTGGACGCCCGCGTAGAACTTCGTGATCCCGATGCAGCGGACGGGGGGAGTTGCTACGTCGGCCATGTTCGTCGCCTTCCGTGGTGGATGGAGCGTGGAGCGGGCCCTCCGGCCTCGCTCCGGCACCCGTAGTCGTCGAATGCGCTTCTAGAAGGCGTGCGCGAACGGCTCGTTCGTCTTCAGGTGGTAATTGCTGTACTTCATGTACTTCTTGTAGACGTACTGGACGTTCGGCTGCGAGCGGGTTCTTCTGCAGGGCCTGCATCTGCTTCAGGTTCGTTGCCGTGACGATGATCGGCGTCATGATGCGGGTCGGCTAGGGATCGACTTGCCGCGCGAAGAACTTCTCGGCGTCTCGCTCGAGCTGCGTGGCGCTGAACGGGAACAGGAAGTCCGACGGTCGCCTGGAAGATGCCGCCCTGCGCGATCTTCGAGAGCGCCTCGTCGCGTCCCGTCACAGCCGCCGATGAAGAAGTCCGACGCGTTCGTCTTGCCTGCGCCGGTGGCCACGGTGAAGGCCCCGAACGCAGGATCGTCGCCGGCCGAGAGGATCATCTCAGGTTGGGGTTGGCCTGCAGGATGTTGGACGCGACCGACGCGCCCTGCGTCTCGAGTTGCGCGAACTGCCGTGCTGACGAGATTCGCGTTGGGTGCGAACTTCTTCATCGCTGCGGCCGCACCCTGCCCGCGCAGGATGAGCTGCGGGTCATTGGTGATCGCGAGCAGGCCCACTCTCCGGTGCCGCCTGGTGCTTGTTGATCCACGCCGCGGCGACCTGCCCGAGCCCGTAGCCGGCTCCGTACTGGTCGAGGCCGCAGTTCTGCGTCATGCCGGCAACGGCCGAGGCGCTGTGGTTGAACGCGGCGATGCCCTTCGTGGTGGCGTTCTTCGACGTCCTTCTCCCAGCCGGCGGCGGTGATCAGGAAGAACAGGATCCCGTTGACGCTTCTTCTCGATGAAGCTCGCGACCTGCTCGTGCTGGAGCGGGTCCTTCAGGTTCGAGTTGGCCGTGATCACCTTCTCGCCGGCGGTCGGCTGCTTCGCCGTCACTGCCATCTGCGCCGCGAACGAGGTGATCGCCTCGACGACGATCGGCTCCGAGACGGCCATGACCTTGCCGGTATACGGGCCGCCGGCTGTCGACCGGACGCCGTAGCGCAGGGCGGCGCGCGCGCTGCCAGGGCCGAGCAGGGCGAGTCCCCCCGGCCGTCACGCCGGCCGCCTTGAGCAGGCTCCGGCGGCTCACGGCCTTGTCCCACTGGCCGTCGGACGCCGATCGTTCGTGGCTGACTTCTGTGCTCATTTCCTCTCCTCCGTGTCAGAGTGACTCGCGCCGGTGCTCGGGCGCAGTTGTGGTGGCGCTAGGCCGGTGAGAGCGGGTTGATCTGTTTCCTTGGGCAGCTTGTCGACGGTCCGGCTGCCGTGGGCAGTTCTTTCGAGGCGGTCGGGCGAGATGCTCCCGGCATCGGTTATCCGACAAGCGGACAGCCTAAGGCGCTCGGCGAGCCTTTGTCAAGTGAGGCCGTCAGGATCTCGCTGCCTCCCTGAGACCCTCGCGAATCGAGTCGTCGGCGAGCAGCACGTCTGCCTCGAGCACCTTCGAGACGGCGGTGCGACGTCCTTGCCCGGTGATGCGGCAGGACCGGATGCCGAAGGTGCGGCGCGAGCGTCGAGGCGAGCTCGTCGACCATGTGGAGCCCGATCGAATGGCTTCGCGGCGCGTCCTCGACGATCGCGAGCGCGCCCGTCTTCGTGACCGAGCGCTCGATCAAGGCCCGGTCGAGGCTGGCGCGATCGAGCCAGCGCGGGTCGATGACCTCGACCTCGATTCCATCCGCCGCCGAGCTCCTCGGCGATCGCGAGCGACCCGGTGAAGCGGATGCGACCAGGCGAGCACGCGTCACCGCGTCGCCCTCGCGGACGAGCGCGCCCCGTCCCAGGCGGGAGCACGTAGTCGAGCTCCAGTGCCGGCACCTCGCCGGAGACGCGACCAGAGGCGTGATGCTCGATCACGAGCACCGGGTCCTCGCAGACGAGTGCGGCATTGAGCAGGCCTACGTACTCCGCCGGCGTCGAGGGTGCCGCGATCCGCCAGCCCGGGAAGAGCGCGAAGAGCGCGGCGGGATCGCCGCTGTGCTGGGGCCCGAAACCGCGTCCCTGCGCCGTCCGCGTGCGGACGACGATCGGGACGGCCAGCCGCACCGCCGTAGACGTGACGGGCCTTCGCGATGTGGTTGAAGAGCTGGTCCGCGGCCTCGAGCGCGAAGTCGGGGAACATCAGCTCGACGATCGGCCGTAGGCCGGCGAGTCGCGGCTCCGAGGGCCACGCCGCTGAAGCCGTTCTCGGCGATCGGGGTGCTCAGCACGCGGTCGGGGGCGACGCGGAGTGCGTCCTTCGTCGAGCCGTAGGCGCCGCCGCCGAGATGACTCACCTCTTCACCCAGGATGAAGGCGCGGGGCTCCCGCTCCAGTGCCCGTGCGAGGGTGCGCGAGATCGCCGCCGAGTACCGGATCGTCTCGACCTCGACTCCGCCGCCCGGCGGCCCGACCGGGACGCCGTCGAACTCGCTGAGATCGCCACGCACGCCGCGTCTCTGCGTCGGCCGGGCGGGCCTGCCGCTCAGGGCGGATCGACGACCTGGCCCTCGTGCTCGACGCGTGCTTGCGCTCGGCGGCCGCCTCGACGAGCGCGGCGGCCTGAGCCCGCACGTGCTCGATCTCGGCCGGCGTCGAGCAGCCCGTGCTCCTCGACGTCTCGGGCGAGCGCGCCAGCGGGTCGCGGAGAAGCCATTCGGCCTCCTCCTCCTCGTCCGGTACCGGAAGGCGCTCCCCGGGAGCTTCCCGTTCTGGTGGCGGTACCGGTACGTCTTCGCCTCGATCAGCACCGGGCCGCGCCCGGCGCTCGCGTGGGCGCGTGCACGGCGCACGGCCTCGCGGACGGCCAGGGTGTCCATGCCGTCGACGACGATTCCGAGCATGTCCTGGCCGGCTGCGCGGAGCACGATGTCGGTGAATCCGACCGTCTCCTCTACGGTCGTCGCGACCGAGTAGAGGTTGTTCTCGACGAGGAAGATCGCCGGGAGGTTCCACACCCGCGCCATGCTGAGCCCCTCGTGGAAGGCGCCGATCGACGCGGCGCCGTCGCCGAGGAAGGCGACCGCGACTTGCACCGGGTCGGCGAGGCTGCCTGCGTAGGCGAGGCCTGCCGCGATCGGGATCCCGCCGCCGACGATGGCCGTGGTGCCGGCCACTCCGGATTCGAGGTCGATCAGGTGCATCGAGCCGCCACGGCCGCCTGCCCAGCCGTCGGGAAGCCCGAGGATCTCGGCGATCGTGCGGGTAACGCACCTCCGGACCGCCTCAGGCAGTGGGTCGACCAGGGGGTCGTAGGTCGGCCCTCCGTAGTGGGCCATCGTCTTGCTGAGCACATGGTGATGCGCCCGATGGGTGGAGGTGATCGCGTCGCCTTCGAGGAGCGCCGCCGTTGCACCTACCGCCACGCCCTCCTGGCCAATGCTCGAATGGACGGGGCCATGCACGAGCTCCTCGTGCTCGAGCAGCCACTCCTCGGCGCGCCGGATCGTCTCGAGCTCCAGGAGGAGCCGGGCCGCCGCGGCCGGCGTGAGCCCCGGCTCGTCCGGCTTGACGACGCGGATGATGTTCGCGTGGATCTCCTCGGCCGTCTCCTGTGGCTTCGTCGCCTCGCTCATGAGAACCAGACCCTCCTTGCTGTCGTGTCGCTGATCGTTATCGCCGCCTGCCGGTCGAGCCCCCAATGGGCGGCCGAGAGGGTGAGCTCGAGCTCGCGGCGGTAGTCGGCCGCGCTCTCGCCTCCGACGGGGTAGTTGGAGCCCCACATGATCCGTGCGGGCCCGAATGCTTCCACCGCTGCTGCGACGAGCCCCTCGAGTGGCGCGTACGGGGAAGCCGCAGAACATATGGAGGCCGGAGAGCAGCACGAGGATGTTCGGCTCGCTCGCCAGGTCGAGGAGCTCCTCGCCATGCTGGAGGCGGTCGCGGTCGACCAAAGGGTTGCCGAGATGCGACACGATGATCGGTACCTGCGGCCGTGCCGCCGCCGTCTCACCGAGCTGCGAGACGAGGTCACGGATCCCTTCCGGGGCGTAGATGACCGGGATCAGGCCGGCCGCTGCGGCCGCCGGCGCGAGCTCGGCCTCCTCGCGCAGCGCCTCGCTCGTGATCCGGAGCCCCCGGAAGCCCGTCGCGACCACGGTGGCGAGCTCTTCTTCCCAGCTCGAAGCGCGATGGTCGATGAGGGCAATGCCCGCGAACCGGTCGGGTTGGGACTCGACCAGGGACGCGAGGTAGGAGTTGTCGTATTGGCCGAGGTGCTGGCAGAGCACCGCTCGCTCGACCGAGGAGGCCCGCATCACGGCCTCGAGAGACTCGACCGGAAGGTACTTCTCCTGGCCGCAATGCGCGTATCCGTCAACAGGCACGGGTAGCGCTCCGGTTCGGCCCTGGGCCCGTCATGGCCGAACCCACGACCCTGTACCACTATCGGGCCCCGTACCACTATCGGGATATCCTATAGGAGCCCGGGAGGAGCTTCTTACGCCGAGTCGGCCGCGTCGGCGCCTTTCGGGAGCCGGAACTTCCAGCGGCTGTAGTGGTAGTCGAACGCCGCGTGCATCTGCTCGGCGCTTCCCTCGGACAGTGCCGCCAGGATGCGCTTGTGCGACTCGACCGTCTCCTTGGGATCGAGCGGATCGAAGACACTCGAGCGCTCGGTGGCCCTCGAGACTGCGAGCCAGAACACATCGAGCAGGCTGAGGAGGACCGGATTGTCGAGGTTCTGGTAGAGGGCCTCGTGGAACGACCGGTCGGCTTCGGCTGCGTACTCGCCGGCCTCGGCTGCCTGCCGCATCCGTTCGACGATCGCGTTCAGCAGCTCGACCTGGGCGGGCGTGACGCGCTCGATGACGTGCTCGGTGAGGCCGTACTCGAGGTAGGCCCGGACCTCTGCGAGATCCCTGACCGTCTTCGAGTCGGAAAGGAGCCCGTAGGGCAGGTTGTTGATGATCGCGTCGAAGCTGAACGATTTCACGAAGAGCCCGGAACCGGCCCGTGCCTCGAGAATGCCGAGCACCTCGAGCGACTTCACCGCCTCGCGCACCGAGTTGCGTCCGATCCCGAGCTGCCGCGCGAGGTCGCCTTCGGAGGGGAGCGCGTCGCCGGGCTTGAGGTTGTTGCGGATGACGTAGCCCTTGATCTCCTCCTGGATCTGATGGAGGAGCGGGGTGCGCTTGAGCGCCTTGAGGCTCGGGATCGGTGCCACCGACGGGGCACCAGGCTCGCCCTCGGACCTCACTCGCTCGGCGGAAGGGTCGGAACTGCCGGCTACGGTCATGGCGACGCGCGAAACATTGTTCGTCCTCCGGTTTCTCTCTTCCGGAGCCGTCCCTTATCCTACAGCGGCGGCGCGGAGCCTCCCCGGCCCTGGCCCGGTGGAACCAGGCGATCGGGACCGAACGATTCGAATCATCGCTCGGTCAGTAGGATAACCGATATGTCCGATCGCCCCAGCGTGTCCGATCGCACGATCACCCCGTGACGCGAGAGCTCGACAAGGCTCGGGCGTTGAAGGAGCGCCTGCGCGCCGGTGAGGTCGTGCTCGCGGCCCAGATCGAGCTCAACGATCCGGCGGTCGTCGAGATCCTCGACGCGAGCCGGGTTCGATCTCCTGATCGTCGACGCCGAGCATTCGCCTCACAGCCCGGAGAACGTGCAGGCGATGCTTCAGGCGGGTCTGGCCGGCGCCGCGGTCGTGCTTGCCCGGCCGCTCAGGCTCGATCCCGATCTCATCCGGCTCTACCTCGACCTCGGATCGCCCGGCGTCCTCTGCCCCTTCATCGAGACCGGCGAGCAAAGCGAGCTGCTCGTCGCCGCCTGCCGCTACCCGCCGGCCGGTACCCGTGGGTACGGGCCGCGTCGCGCCGGACGGTACGGCGCGCGAAGCCGGATCAGTACTTCGAGACCGCGAACGACTCGGTGCTGTGCATCCCGATCATCGAGTCGAAGCGGCGGTCGAGAGCATCGACGAGATCGTGGCCGTCGAAGGCATCGATGCCGCGTGCATCGGGCCGGTCGATCTCTCGATCAGCCTCGGCGGCTCCCTGGACTACGAGACGCCCGCCTATCGTGAGGCGTTCGCCGCCGTTCGTGACGCATGCACCCGGCACGGAAAGGCGTTTGGCACAGGCGCCTACAGTCTCGAGCATGCCCAGGCCTGCCGTGACGAGGGCGTCAGGCTCCTGCTCGCGCTCGGCGACGACCAGGCGCTGAGAGCGGGAGCGACGGCGACCGTGCGGGCCTTGCGGTGAGCGATGTGATCGTGGCGCTCGACCCTGCGGTTGTCGCCGAGGACGACGAGGGCGAGCTGACGGCATGGCTCGAGCCGGCCGGTGCCGATGTCGAAGCCGGTCAGCCGATTGCCGAGGTCACCGCCTCGAAGGTCGTCGTCGAGATCCAGGCGCCGGTCGCCGGCCGCCTCCGCCACCTCGTCGAGGAAGGGGCGGCTCTCGCCGCAGGGCACGAGATCGCGGTCGTCGAGGGCTCGTAGCTCGAGCCGTCTTCCACCTGCACGTCGACCAGCTCGACGACGTTGCCGTCCGGGTCGTGCGTGAAGACGACCGTGACGGATCCCTCGGTGAGCTCGAACGTCACCGGCTCCGAGACGAACTCGACCCATCCGACTCGCAGGCGTGCGTAAGACATCGGCGAGCCCGTCCACCGCGAGGCAGAAGTGCGTGGAGCCGACGGCACCGGTCGGCGCGAGGCACGGCTCCTGAACGGGCGTGCGTGAACTCCATCAGGTCGATCAGGATCGAGGGCGTGCCCTTCGCCGCTAGCCGCGTCGACTGGGCGCGCGCACCGACGACGCCGAGAGCCATCTCGATCTTGGCGCCGTCGAGCTGGTGCTGCTCCACCTGCTCCAGGCCGAGGACGTCGCAGTAGAAACGGCCTCGAACGCTCCGTGTCGGAGACGGTGATGGCGATATGGTCGAGCCCCTTGGCGATCATCGTGTGCATGGCTCCTTCGATTCGAACGGTGGTTGAGGTCGCCGGTCGCCCGCCTTACTCGCGAGCGGCCGGCCGGGAAGCGGCTGGCGGCCGTGAGCGCGATCCCAGTGACTGCTGGGCAGCTCGAGCGCCCGCATCGCCGGAAGCACCGACTCGCCGGTCACGAGCGGCGGGCGGCCCTAGCTCGACAGCTGCGAGGAAGTCGAGCGTCACGCGCCAGCAGTTCTCCTCCTCGGAAGGATCGCCGGTGCCCGTGCCGCCGTCGTGAACGTGCCGCGAAGACATCGAGCCGGTAGGAGTCACGGTCCGTGACGACGAGGAGGTCGAAGATGCGCTCGCGCCGTAGTAGGAGCCCGAGGCAGACGAGCGACTGACCGAGCCCTCCGTCGCATCAGGATGGCGACGTCCATCGGGATCGCCCGTGCCGCGGGTCGACGGCAGACATGCGCTCGCGACCTCGGTCGCGGCGTGCCGCAGAGCCAGATCCCGCGTCGACGAGGTGGGCCATGTGGTGCCAGAGGAGGTTGTCGGTCCAGCTGCGGCGATAGCCGGTCGACCCGACGTTCTCGAGGCGGTGCATGAAGAGCCGGCCGCCGACGTGGCGTACGTGCTCCGTCCCCGAGCGTCGACGCGCGTCGCGGAGGCCGGCAAGCTCGACTCTCGCGCGGAGCGGATGCACGACGCCGAGCGTCAGGCTCCGCGCTGCCGCCTCGCTCGACGATCGCCTCCGCGTCGGCAGGCTCATGGCGAGCGGGATCTCGACGAGCACGTGCTTGCCGTGGCGCGAGCGCGAGCGAGCGCAGCCTCGGCGTGGCCCTCGCTTGGCGTGGCGAGATCACAAGGTCGATCGCCGGCTCGTCGAGCGCCTCCTCGAGTGAGGTCGTCCAGTGCGGCGAAGCCTCGGTCGCGGGCGAAGGCTCGGCCGTCGGCTCCTCGCGGCGGCCCACGAGCGTGTGATGCACGGCGCCCGCTCTGCGCGAGGGCGTTCGAGTGCCAGGCGCCCATCATCCCGTGACCGACGACGCAGACGTTCACCGCGCCTCCTTGCCCTTGCCCGGATCAGCACGCGGTAGCGGCCCGCGCCGGGGTCCGGTTGACCCGGTGGGACGGGTGTCCGCCCGGGTGGACGGCTCCGAGCCGCGCTCGAACCGAAACCGGACGCGGGACTGCCGGGGGTCGCTCAACGCTGTCGGGTCTTTCGCGTCGGGCGTGCGCGTCACGCGTGTGGCGTGAGCGTGAGCGAGTCGCCGATCAGCAGGATCTTCAGACCAAACGGCGGCCGCCCGCGATGGTAGAGCTCGAACAGCCGGGCGATGTCGCCGGTGTGGTTGCGCCAGAACTCCCAGTGGAACGGGCAGCAATGTTCCGGGCGCCAGGTCGCGGGCCGCGGCGAGCATCTGCTCCTCGTTCATGTACCACGTGCGCCCGAACGCGAGCAGACGCGTAGTCGGGCCGCAGCGTCCGCCGACCTCGCGCGAGCGCCGGGCAGTCCGCGGTGTCGCCCGAGACGAAGAGCGTCGTCCCACCCGCCTCGAGGACGTAGGTGACCGCGCCCGGTTCGCCGGGGTCGTGCGGCTCCGTACACGGAGATCGTGACGTCCTGATGGGCAACCTCGTCGCCGGCGGCTGACTTCGCGAAGCCGGTCGTCGGGCACGCCCCATCCCCGCATGAGCTTCGCCGATGTCGCCGGCGCGACGCAGATCGCGGCGGTGTTCCCGACGATCGGCATCACCGTTCCCTCATGGCAGTGGTCGACGTGGTCGTGAGTGGAGATGACGATGTCGGCGGCGCGGATCTCATCGGGCTTGACGGGGATCGCGCAGGCGCGGTAGGCATCGGCGACTGCGTCGTCCGGCGTGCCGCCGAAGTACGGGATCGATCCAGATCGTCGTCGCGGCCGTGCGATAGAGGAAGCTCGGGCCGCCGAGCGCCCACAGAACTGGGGAGCAGGTCCCACCTCGGCCTGCTCGATCTCGTCGAGGAATGTCCGCGGCCAGTAGGCGACGTCGCGCATCAGGCGCTCGTCGCTCCGCCGAAGCCCCGCGGGCGCTCGGCGAGATGTAATCGGCGGTCATATCACCTATCCTACAAGGGCGCCTTCAAGTAGCTCGCGGGTCGGAACACCTCCTCGTCGCAGTGCGGGAAGCTATGGGCTCATCGGACTATCGGATAGGTTGCCGCCAGCTTGTGAACGCCGCCTCCGTCACCTCGTCGACCGAAGCCGGTTCGTTCCGGTTCTGGTTCGAGCGTCGCCTGCCGGAGCGGTACGTCGACTTGCTGGAGGGGTCGGTGATCGTCGGCAGTGGTCTCGCCGAGGCGCAGGCGAGCGGCTCGATCGGTGCCGCCCAGGCAATCGTCGCTTCGGCTCGGGTGCGGTACGACGCCGAGCTGATGGCCCGCGTGCCCGGTCTGCGAGTGATCTCTCGCACCGGGATCGGCCTCGACAACATCGCGATCGACGAGGCGACCTCGCGCGGTATTGCCATCTGCAACGTCCCGGACGGTCCGACCGTCTCGACGGCCGAGCACGCCGTCACGCTGCTACTCGCCGCCGCCAAGCAGCTGCCGGCGAGCGCGCAGGCGCTCCGCGACGGCCGCGGCGACTTCTTCAACGACCACCAGGGCCTCGAGCTCGACGGTCTCACCCTCGGCCTGATCGGGCTCGGGAAGATCGGCCGGCGGGTCGCGCTGATTCGCAACCGCGCTCGGCATGCAGGTCGTCGCCTACGATCCCTATCTCGATCCCGCCGAGGCCTCGTCGCTTCCCGTCCGGATGGCTCCCGACCTCGAGAGCTTGCTGGGCGAGGCCGACGCCGTCTCGCTCCATACCCCTCTGACCGCCCGAGACCGCGCACCTGATCGACCGGCGGCGGCTGGCGTTGATGAAGCCTGGGGCCGTGCTCATCAACACCGCCCGCGGCGGGCTGATCGACGAGCAGGCCCTGCTCGAGGCGCTCGACTCCGGGCGGCTCGCGGGGGCCGGCCTCGACGTCTTCGACCCCGAGCCCCCGAACCCCGGCAACCCCCTTCTCCACCGCACCGACGTGATCGCCACTCCTCACATCGCAGGCGCGACCCTCGCCGGCAAAGACCGCCTCTGGCGCGCCGCCATCACCCAGGCCCTCCAGGTCCTCCGCGGCGAACGCCCGGCGAGCCTGGCGAATCCGGAAGTGTGGCCGCAGGACGCCGTGCTCACCTGAGACCGTGTTCCGGGCTTTCTGAACCGACGTTTTCTGATCCGACGCGGGCGCGCACCCGAGAGTGAGCCTGAATCCCGCATGAGTGCACGGGATTTGGCGTGATGAGCGGAGGGGGAGGGATTTGAACCCTCGTCGGACCTTACGGCCCGAAACGGTTTTCGAGACAAGACGACTGTCTGGGTTGCCGTGCGGTGTGTGCAGGCCGATCTCGGTTTGGGAGGGCGCCTGAGCGATCGTGTGCGCGGTCGAGTGTGGGGGAAGTGGCAGTTTTGGCAGTGCTTAAGGGGTTATTCCAAGCCGGTTTTCCCGGCTGCCCCCGATGACCTCTGTTGTCTATATAGAAGACATCACCCAACCCGCGGTTAGGCGAATGGTTGGCCGTTGGCGAGGCGGGAGAGGGCGTTGCAGAGGATGGTGAACTCGGGGCTTGGTTCGGGTTGGTTGCTGCCGGGGTAGCCGTTTGCGCCTACGGCTTTGAGCTGGTTTCCGTGGTGGTGGAGGTCGATTGTCCAGTGGGTGCCGTCGAGGATTCCGGGAGTGGTGTAGGAGTGGTTGTTCCAGGCCCAGGCGTTGAGCTGGTTGAGGGTGTCCCAGAAGCTGGCCCACATGTGTGGGGTTGGGGTCGACTCGATCGTTTCTGACTGTTCGGCTCTGGTGCGGGTCCAGGTGAGGCGGCGGCCGTCGCTTGTGATTGTGCGGTAGCCGTCGAGGCCGGAGCCGATCTCGGCGTAGAGGTTCTCATCCTGCTTGGTGTTCATGGTTGGGGGTTGGGGGTGTGGGTGGCTGCCAGTGTTGGAGGCGCGGTCCGGGTTGGGCGCCGGCGCGGCCTTGTTTGCCGGGGGTGAGGTAGCCGTGGGTGCGGGCTTTGTGGATGCGGTCGCGTGCTTGGTGGGGGGTGATACCGAAGCGGGCCGCGAGTTGGTTAGTTGGTCGGCGGTTGCCGAGGTTCCAGAGGGTGAGGTAGGCCTTCGCGAGCTCCTCTAGTTGCTCGTCGCTGATCGGGCCGGAGCGCGGCCGCCCCTGCTTGATCGTCTCGTAGGCGGCTTGTTGGGCGGCGGGGATCGGCGGCCCGCCGTGTCGCTGGGTTGTTTCGCGCCAATGGTGGTCTGCTTGCAGTCGCTCGATCGACCGAACCCAGGAGTTGCGCGGGCGTGACTAGTCGGAGCAGTTGGGCGGTGACGCCGTGGGCGTTGTCGTCGTCCGGGGAGCTGAGTTGCTCCTCGAGCGCCGGCGCGATCGTGAGCGTTTCGAGGACGAGAGTGCCGCTGGCTGCCCGGACGATCGAGCCGAAGACAATCCAGAGTCCGTTGCTTTTTTCTCGCAGGCTCAGGCGGATGCCCGGTCGGACGGGGATGAGCTCGTTGCGCTGCCGCTTGAGCACCCGTAGGAGTGCGTATTCGGCCACGAGGTTCGGCAGCGACGGATCGGAGATCGCGTAGGCGATGAGCTGTCCGTCGGCCGGCTTCCCGGAGGCTCGGAGGACGTCGTCGCTTGAGGAGCTCGGAAGGTTGAGTGCGGCGCGCGCCTCGGATGGGGAGCGGATCCTTCCGGTCCGCGGACGAGGAGGCGCCTGCTGGAGGGGCAGGAGGCCTGACTCGATCGAGAAAGGCCCGCGGTCTCCCGCTGCCGGCCGCCTGCTTTTGCTCTCTGCCATACACCGATTCTAGACAGCAAGCAAAAGTAATGCAAGACTCTTGTCCATGGCTGCGAGTGAAGAGATGGGACAGATCGGGTTGCGGGTCGTGCAGGCTCCGGTAGCAGGGTTGCGGGTCAATCCGCGCAATCCGCGCCGGATCAGTCCGGCTCGGTTTGAGCAGTTGCAGCGGACGCTCGTCGCGGAGCGCGACCTGCTTGAGGCGCGTCCGTTGATCGCGCTCCCGGATGGCACCGTGATTTCGGGGAACCAACGGCTCGAAGCGGCACGCGCGCTCGGCTGGGAAACAGTGCCGACGTTGTTCGCGGATATGGACGAGGTGCGAGCGAACATCTGGCTGCTGCTCGACAACCGCTCGTTCGGCGAAGACGATGAGGACCTGACCGGCGAGCTTTTGGCTGAGTTGCGTGAGCGCGGGACGGATCTCGATCTGACCGGGTTTGGGCGTGATGAGAGCGAGCGGCTCCTGCGCCGGCTTTCCCGCCGCGACCACGATCCCGATCAGCTTCCGCCGGTGCCGGATGGCGAGCCTGATTCTCAACCCGGGACTGTGTACGAGCTGGGTGCGCAGCGGTTGATGTGCGGAGACGCGACCGATCCCGAGCACGTAGCGATGCTCCTCGGCGGCGCGGAGCCCCTCCTGATTGCGACTGACCCGCCTTACGGTGTCAGTCTCGATAACGGCTGGCGTGACCGAGCCGGCCGCAACAACGGCAACCCGAGCGCAGACCGGGGTCGACACCGGAGAACCGAGCAGCACAGGTCGACCTCGATCGCCTCGGATTCGCGTGCCGACTGGAGCGAGGCCTACGAGCTTGTCCCCTCGGCCACCGTCGCTTACGTGTGGCACGCGAGTCGCCATGGCTGCCTGGTGCAGGCTGGGCTCGAGCGGATCGGGTTCGAGGTCCGGCAGCAGCTGATCTGGGCAAAGACGCAGTCCGCACTTCACGACAGCACTACACTGGATCCATGAGCCCTGCCTGTACGCGACCCGGATCGGGGCGAGCGTGCCCTGGCTGGGCCCGCGGAACCAGTCGACGGTTTGGGAGGCTCCGAGCCCGAAGATGGTGATGGCCGCGGCGGGTGGGAGTGGCGATCGCAAGCTCGACCATCCGACCCAAAAGCCGGTGATGTTGTTCGCGCGACCTGATCGAGAATCATCTCCAGCCGGGAGAGGTATCTATGACCCGTTCGCTGGCAGCGGCACCAGCTTGATCGCGGCAGAGCTGACCGGCCGAGTCGCCTACGCGATGGAACTCGACCCACGTTTCTGCGACCTGATCCGTACTCGCTACGAGGCGTTTCACCAATGAGCAGTGACGACATCAACCAGGGCGGGACCCCACTGAAGCTGACCCCCGATTTGCAGGCGCGGCTTTGTGATGCGGTTCGGGCGGGAGTGCGGCCCGAGACCGCCGCCACCTACTGCGGGATCGGCGGCAGAACCTATTACCGTTGGATGCAGCTTGGCCGCGCCGCGGACGCCAAGCCGGTGTACGTGGAGTTCGTCGAGGCCGTCGAACTGGCCTCTCTGCCGAATGGGAAGCCCGCGATGTGCTCCTGATCGGCGAGGCAGCGAAATCGGACTGGCCAGC
>CAWEVP010000020.1:0-90662 GCA_963812555.1 uncultured Actinomycetota bacterium
CGCATGAATGTACGCCGCATCATCGCCACCTTTCCCCATTCCTCCGGTGTCCGAGTTGACACCACGAACGGTAGGCAGAGCGCATAAGAAGCTTCTTAGAGAAGCCTAAGAGCACGAATCACGATGGGCGTTCCTGTCCGGGGCTCTCGGAGCGAGCGGGTGGGACGGCCGGCTCGGAGGCCAGGCTGGTTGCCTGTCCGAGAGACGGCCATTTCAGCCGCTAAGCCCTTGATCCTGCGGGAACCGAGCCGATCCCGAACCGAGCCGATTCAGTCGAGCGCCAGACCAGCTCAGCGGGATCAAGGCCGCCGGAAGCTCCGGCGGCGAGCGCGAAGCGTTCGTGGCCCGAGCTGGAGCACGATCCGAGAGCGCCGGGAACGACGCTCATCTTGGTTCGTGCTCTCAAGAGCCGGAGGATCCGTGGGAACCCAAGTAGCCGAGCTCGCCCAGGAGCGCTCCGGCCTCGCGCTCGACATCGGCGAGCTGGACTGCGTCGAGATCGCCGCGATACCGTCCGATCGAACGGTCATCGAACCGCCGGAGCCGCTCGGCGAGCCGCACCGGCCTCGGCTACCGAGATGTGCCGCGATCCGCGCCGCCTCGGCTGCCGGGTCGGCGGCGATCGCCTCGTAGCGGACCTCGAGCACCCGCGGATCGTCGACGCGAGCGCGCCGCGGTGACGTAGGCCCGCCAGGCCCAGCCGGCGCGGGTGGCGTCGCTCGCCGCCTGGAACTCCTCGCGCCCGCTCCGGCTCGACCCAGAGCCGAGCACCCGACGCCGTACGCGAGCTGCGCGTCGTCGGCGCCCCGCGCCCGGCGCTCAGCCAGCCCCGCTCGAGCAGCGAGCAGGCGACATCCCGTCCGTCCCGAACGATGTGAACGACGCGCGCCTACGGGATAGGCGCCGAAGCGCGGCGCCGAGGACGAACGCGGTCTCGGGCGTCTGCTCGACGGCCCGCAGGCCTCGCACGAGCGCCAGAGCCTGATCCGGTCGAGCGTGCGCCGGATCCGTGCGGCCGCCTCCGCCTCGGGCAGGCGAGCGACCGAGCGCGGGATCGACGCCTTGTGCGGGTTCACCTCGGTCAGGTCGACGAAGCCGTCGACGCCGCCGATCGCGCCGGCGAGGAACGTCGTGCCCGAGCGCGGGGAGCCGACGACGAACACGAGCCGGTCGTCGGGCCGCACCAAGCCTCGTGCCGAGCCCGCGGAGCCCGACGCGACCTGAAAACGCGAACGGCCGACGCCAGGTAGAGGCCCGCGCGGACCGAGCGCGGTCTTGAGCGCACGCTTCACGACGGTCCCGTGCTCTAGGAGGCGCGGGCCCGGCTCGACGGCGCCGGATCGGTGAGCGCCCGGCCGACCTGCTCGAGGATCGTCTCGAGCAGCCGGAACGACGCGAGCACGTGCTCGCGCGCGAGCTCCCGCGCGCCGAGCGGAGCTGCCCGCGGCGAGCGCCGCCGCGGATCGCGGCGTGCTGGTGCTCGTTTGCCAGGTAGAGCCCGTCGATCGTCTCGTCACCCGGCGCCCAGACCGCCGGGCCCGGCGAACGTGCGCCGTGCCGCTCTTCGCGACCTGCTCGATGTAGGGAAGGTCGGCGACGCGGTAGATGACGTCGTGGAAGCCGTGGTTCGCCTGCATCCACTCGACGGTCAGCGAGCGCCGGTCGGCGCCCGGGCTCGCGGGCGCGCAGCGCGCGGGTCAGACGCGGAGAAGCGCTGCTCGGCCGCCTCGAGCTCGGCCAGGTCGTCGTCGGTGATCCGCTCGGCGGCGACGCGCGGTGACGAGGCTCTCGAGCTCGGCGCGCAGCAGGAAGGCCTCCCACATCTCGGAGCGCGAGAGCGTGCGCACGCGGAAGCCGCGGTTGGCCTCGAACGAGACGAGCCCGAGCGCGGCGAGGCGCCGGAGCGCCTCCCGGACGGGCGTGCGGCTGACCGCGTACTGCGCCGAGACCTGCTCCTGGCGGAGCACCGAGCCGGGCTGCGAGCTCGCCCGAGACGATCGCCTCCTCGAGCGCGAGCGCGATCTCGTCGGCCTTCGTCCCGGAATCCACGCCCTCAGTCTAGGAGCCTCGGCCGTCGGGCCGCGGCCGCACGGCGCGAGCGCTAGTGGTGCGCGAGCGCCGATACACGAGCGGCTCGCTCGCGCACCCACGAGTAGCCGCAGGTGCAGCGAATCCGACCTTGCGTCAGCGAGTCGACGAGCGCGATCGTCGAGAGGTTCGTGCCGCCGCAGCCGCAGGCCGGGCAGGCGACGCGGCCGCAGGAGCTCGCCTTGCCCGTCGATCCCGACCGCACAGCCGATGTCCTCGCACGGCTCGAACCCGAACGCCGGGCCGCGCGCCCGTTACCTTGAGATGCCGCGGCTGGACGCTGCGGCTCGTGATGCGAGGTGATGGCGAGCGGTGATTGCCATGACGCGTTTCTCGTATGCAGAATAGACTGTGACGCTCTCGGATCCAAAACTGGCGATCCGTGCCCGATCGAGGGCGAATGTACCACAGAAGGGGATCCAAGATCGCCGATGTTGGATCCATCAGCCAGAGGGTGACGCCGATGACGGTCCCGGAGGCGATCGCGATCGCCGCTCGCAGGGGTCGGCGCCGGGACGATCAACACGGTCGTCGGGAGCGGGACGCTGCTGACGTTCCCGGTGCTGCTCGCGTTCGGCTACTCGCCGGTCGTCGCGAACGTCTCCAACACGGTCGGCCTCGTCGCCGGGCGGCGTCTCGGGCATCCACGGCTACCGGGCCGAGCTCGACGGCCAGCGCCGGCGCGCCGTCGCGCTGGCGGTGGCGTCCGTGGCCGGCGGGATCACCGGCGCGGTCGCTGCTCCTCGCGCTTGCCCGGGTCGGCGTTCAAGGCGATCGTCCCGTTCTTCATCGGCTGCGCGCTCGTGCTCGTCGTCGTCCAGCCGTGGCTCTCGGCCCGGCTCGGCCGGCACGGCGCAGCAGCGCTCGCGTGACGGCGGCGCGCGCGACGCTCTGCCGGCCTGTTCGCGATCGGCGTCTACGGCGGCTACTTCGGCGCCGCCCAGGGGATCCTGCTGCTCGCCGTGCTCGGGCTGTCGGGCTCACCGAGACCCTCCAGCGCGTGAACGCGCTCAAGAACGTGCTCGCAACGGCTGACCAACCTCGTCGCCGGCGCTCGTCTTCGTCGTCTGCGCGCACGTCGACTGGCGGATCGCCGCCCTGCTCGCCGTCGGCTCCGCCGCTGGGCGGGCAGATCGGCGCCCGCGGCTCGCCCGGCGCCTGCCGCCGGCGGCGCTGCGCGCGGCTGATCGTCGCGGTCGGGATCGCCGCGATCGTCAAGCTCGCGCTCTAGCCTTGCCCGCCTGCGCCGGCTAGCGAGCGACGAGCGGACGAAGAGGCGGCCGTCGATCCGCTCGAGCCGAAGCGGCAGCCCGAAGCAGTCGCTCAGGCTCTCGTCGCTCAGCGCCTCCCCGATCGGGCCCGACGGCGACGATCCGGCCGTCGCGGAGAAGCAGCGCGTGGCTCGTGCTCGGCCGGCAGCTCCTCGAGGTGGTGGGTGACCGTGAGCGTGGTCAGCCCGGGCCGCGCCGCGACAGCGCGCTCGAACGCCTCGAGCAGGAGCTCCCGCCCGCGGAGGTCGAGCCCGGCCGCCGGCTCGTCGAGCGCGAGCAGCGGCGCGTCGGCGATCAGCCCGCGCGCGAGCATGATCCGGGCGCGCTCGCCTTCCGAGCAGCTCGCGAACGCCGCGCTCGGCGAGCGGCTCGCGCGCCGACGCGCAGCGAGCAGCCGCACGGGCGCGCTCGAAGCCGCACCGGCGGGAAGCTCGTCGACGAGCAGGATCGTCCCGGCGAGCCCGGAGAGCACGACGTCGATCGCGCGCTGCTCGGGGTAGAAGCGGCGCGCCGAGGCCGGGCTCGACGAGGCCGATGCGCCGACGCAGCTCGTGCAGCGGCACGCGCCCGAGGCGGCCGCCGAGGACCCAGGCGGCGCCGTCGCTCGGCCGCATCTGCGCCGAGGCGATCCGCAGCAGCGTCGTCTTCCCGGCGCCGTTCGGCCCGATGATGCCCCAGTGCTCGCCCGGCCGCGGCCGTCCAGTCGATCCGCGTCGAGGATCGATCTTGCGCCCGCCGCTGCGCGCTGCCAGCGCGAGACGGCTTCGAAGGCACCACCTCGAAGCCGGACTCGGCGTCGCTCATGCCGGTCGCTCCGAGGGACGCCGAGACGGCGGCGAGCGCCCAGAGCACCGCGACGACGGCGAAGCCGATGCGGCCGTTGCCGGGGAGCGAGAAGGACTAGGCCGAGAGCGGGGTGGCGACGAGGATGGTCACGGCGGCGGTCATGTTGACGAACCCGACCGCGGCGCCGGGTGCGTCGGGCCGCATGCGGGCGGCGCCGGCGAACGCGGGCGCGAACGGGAACCCGGCGGCGAGCCCGACAGCGCGGCGGCGAGCGATCGCGAGCGCGAGCGGCGAGGCTAGGGCGAGCAGGCCGGTCGCCGAGCCCGCCGACCAGGAAGCTCGCGCGCAGAAGCGTGGCGTTGCGCTCGTAGGCGGCCCGCCGAGCGGGCGCGTGATGATGCCGAGGAAGAGGGTGAGCGCGCCCGCCAGCGCCGGCGAACGCCGCCGAGTCGCCGCCGGCGCGCTCGAGCAGCGTCACGACCCAGTTCCCGACGACCACCGAGAGCCCGAACGAGGCGCTGTGCATCACCGTCAGCGGGCAGCAGCGCGTCGCTCGGCGAGACTCACGCGCGAGCGCGGCGACCGGCGGCTCGCGCGGCGCCTCGGGCGGCGCGAGCCGCGAGCAGCAGCGCCCCGCGCCGGCGACGATCGCCGCGGCCGTGACGAACGGGCGCCTGCCAGCTGCCCCATTGCGGGATCAGGGCGAGCGCGAGGCCGCCGCCCGCGATGCTGCCCGGCGCCGAACACGCCCTGGGCGACGGCCGAGCCGATCGTGCGCCTGAAGTAGTCGCTCCCGGCGACGAACGAGAGGCCGGTGCCGACGCCGGCGAGCGCGCGCGTCGCGATCGCGAACGCCGCCTCGCGCCAGGCGAGCGCGGCGACGGAGCCGAGCCGCGGTGACGCGCGAGCCCGGCCGTCCCGACCCAGCGGGCGCCGAAGCGGTCGCAGAGCCTCCCGGCCGGGACCTGGAGCGCGGCGTGGGTGAGGAAGAGGGCGGTCGTGAAGAGGCCGACGACTGCGAGCGAGACGCCGTAGGCATGCGAGAGGGCGGTCGCGACCGAGCCGGTGTTCGCAACGTTCCAGCCCGCCGAGAGCGCCGGGGCAAGCCCGCCCACAAGAGCCCGCCGGCGCATGCGGCGACTCTAGTGGCCGCCCCCGCCGCATCGGGCCGCATCCGTCGTCGACCGGAAGAGCGGCGGCGGGCCCGCGGCTGGCCTTGTCCTTTCGCCGTGGGGACTGTCCCCAGCCCTTCGCCCAACGGCGCCGCTGCAAGGACTCCAACCCGCACTGCCCGCCGGGAACACGTCCAGCGCTCGTCGCGGCCACGTCACCGGCCGAGGTCGCAACGGCACCCTCGAGGGTCGGCCGGGAGCCATGTCCCTTTGCCGTGGGGACTGTCCCCAGCCCTTCGCCCAACGGCGCCGCTACAAGGACTCCAACCCGCACTGCCCGCCGGGAACACGTCCAGCGCCGACTTGTCGCGGCCACGTCACCGGCCGAGGTCGCAACGGCACCCTCGAGGGTCGGCCGGGAGCCATGTCCCTTTGCCGTGGGGACTGTCCCCAGCGCTTCGCCCGGCGGCGCGGTTGCTGGGACAGCGGTTCGCCCCCTCGGGCGAGGACGCGCCTTGCTGGGGCTTGGCTGGCTAGTTTCGCGTTCGGTGAACTATTCTTGCGACTGATCATGGAAGCCGATCAATGGCTGGGGATCGAAGTACGCCACCTCGCGGCGCTCGAGGCGGTGGCACAGGAAGGGTCGTTTCGCCGCGCAGCCGAACAGCTCGGCTTCGTCCAGTCGGCGGTGAGCCAGCAGATCGCCGGGCTCGAGAAGATCACCGGGCAGCGGCTCGTCGAGCGCTCGCGCGGCGGCGGCCCGGTGACGATCACCGAGGCAGGCCAGATCCTCCTCCAGCACGCCGGAGCGATCCTCGGCCGGCTCAAGGTCGCAGAGGCCGACGTCGCGATCCTCGGCGAGGGCTCCGAGTCGGTGCTCCGGGTCGGGATCACCGAGTCGGTCGGCGTCCGGATCCTGCCCGAGCTCCTGCGGCGGTTCGCCGCCGAGTGGCCGGGCGTGCGGCTGCGGCCGACCGAGGAGGCGTCCTCCGACCTCGACCTCTACCGCCGCATCGAGCACGGCGAGCTCGACCTCTCCTTCGTCGAGCTGCCGGCGCCGGCCGGCCCGTTCGAGATCGTCGAGCTCCTCACCGACCCGTACGTGATCGTGATCCTCGCCGACTCGCCCGCTCGCGAAAGGGAAGCTGACGCTGACCGACCTCGCCGGCGTCCCGCTCGTCGGCCACACGAGCTGCCGTGGGCTCGCCCGCGTCGAGGCTCAGCTGCGCGCGCTCGGGATCGAGCCGGAGTTCGCGTTCCGCTCCGAGGTGAACGCGACGATCCAGGCCCTCGCGAGCGCCGGCGTCGGCGTCGCCGTCCTTCCCGCCCTCGCCGTCGACCCCGCCAACGAGCTGACGACTATGCGCGAGCTGCCGGGGATCCCGCCGCGCCACCTGGCGCTCGTCCGCCACCGCGACCGGCACTTCTCGCCGCCCGCGCCGGGCGTTCGTCGCCGGGGCGCAGGCGGTCTGCGAGACGATCTCCAGCAGCCGCAGGCTGATGAGGATGTCCGCAGTGAGCGCACCCGGAAGCAGGCGGCCTGCTCGTGGCGGTCCGCCGCTTCGTGTTCCCGGTCCGGCTCGCGCGGGCGCGGGTCGGCGCCGGCGGCGAGCGGCTCGCGCTCGTCGCGGTGGGGATCGTCGCCGGCGCCGCCGCGATCGCCGCCGTGCTCGGGGGCCGGCTCGTGATGCAGGACCGCTCGCTCGCAGATGCGACGCGCCAGCTTCCCGCCTCCGACCGCTCGCTCACGGTTGGCTGGTTCGGCGCCTACGGCGGCACCTGGCGCTCGCTCGACCGGGTCGTGACTGCCGAGCTGAAGCAGACGACGGGCGAGGCGCCGGCCCGCGCGATGCTCTACCGCGAGGCGAGCGTCGGCGGCCGCTTCATCAACCTCCGCGGAGCCGACGGCCTCGCGTCCTATGTCCACCTCCTCTCGGGCCGGCTGCCGAAGGCGTGCGTCCCGTCGCGCTGCGAGGTGCTGCGGCTCCAGGGCACCGGGCCGATCCCCTCGACGAAGGGGATGCGGCTCGTCCAGGTCGGCACGGCCACGCCTCGACCCGGGCGCGCCGTTTGCATCCTTCGTCGCGCCGGCGACCTCCGGGATCGTCACTGCCGCCGTCCAGTACCACCGGCCCGCAGCCCTCGCCCGTCGTGCTCGCGGAGAACGTCGACGGGCTCTCGAAGACGCCGCTCCTCGCCTCGTTCTTCCGCTCCTACGCCTGGTTCGTCCCGCTGCAGCCCGGCAACGTCCATCCCTGGTCGGTCGGCGCCTACAGCGAAGCAGGTCGAGGACGTCCGCGCCGCGCTCGAGGCGCGCTCCGGCAGCTACCAGGTGACCGCGCCGACCGACGAGCTCACCGCCGCGGTCGCCTCCTCGCGGGTCGCTGCGCGGCGGCTGCTGCTGCTCGGCGGCGAGACGGGGGCGCTCCTGCTCGCGTTCACCGTCCTCGCCGCTTCGGCCCTCCGGCGCGAGGCCGGCGCGGCGCGCCGGCGCCTCGCTCTGGGCCGGGGCGCGCCGGTGGCAGGTCGAGCTCGGCACGTTCGCCGAGACTGCGACCGTCGCGCTCGCCGGGACGATCGCCGGCTGGTGCATCGGCGGCGGCGTCGCGGCCGATCGCCGCGCACGAGGCCGGCTCGCCCGCCTGGCCGGTCGTCGACCATGCGCTCGCCTCCGGTGGCGGGCTCGTCGCGGCGGCCGCAACCGTCGCCGTGTCCGGCCTCCTGCTCTACCTCACGGTCCGCGCGCCGGGCGTTCGCCTCGGCCGCCTCGCAGTGACGCCGCTCGACGTGGCGGCCGCTCGCCGCCGTCGCCGCCGTGGGATCGGGTACGCCCGCGGCTCGGTCGACACGAGCTCGCTCTCGTCGGGCGGCACGGGCGCGTTCGTGCTCCTCGTCCCCGCCCTCGTCACGTTCGCCGCCGCGATCGTCGCCGTGCGGCTGCTGCTGCCCGCGCTGCGCGGGCTCGGCCGCATCGGCCGGCGCGGGCCGCTGTCGCTGCGGCTCGCGGCGCTCTCGCTCGCGCGCAACCCGGGCGGCGCCACCGTCGCCGCCACCTTCCTCGTCGCAAGCCTCGGCCTCGCGATCTTCGCCGTCAGCTACCGCGCCACGCTCCTACAGGGCCAGAAGGACGAGGCCGCCTACGCGGCCCCTGCCCCCTACGTCCTCGACGAGAACCTCGGCCGAGCTCGTCCCGGTCCTGCACGCCTGGAACGGCGGCGACCGCTGCCACCCAGGTGATCCGCCTCTCGGGCAACGTCCCGGCGGGCGCGACCTTCACGTTCCTCGGCGTACCCTCGACGGCGCTTCCGGCCACGGGCGGCTGGCGGGGCGACTTCGCCTCCCAACCGCTCTCGACCGCTCGCGAAGGACATCGACCCGGGCTTCTCGACGCGCCCTTCGCTCGACGGCCCTTCCTGCCGGGACGGACGTTCGCGCTCCCCGTCTCGAACCTCGGCGACGACATCGGCATCCGCGCGTTCTTCATCTCGCCGCTCGGCGACTTCGACTCCGCGAACCTGGGCGGGACGAACGGCAGCGGCACCGTGATCCTCCACGGCCGCATCCCGTTCCCGCACGCGCGCCTCACCTCGCTCGTGCTGTACCTCGCTGAATCGCGGCCGCTTCGCCTCGAACGGAGGAACCGGGATCCAGCCGACTGCGCGCGGGCGTGCTGCGGCTCGGGACGCCCGACCGTCGACGGGAAGACCGTTGCCGAACGCGTTCGCGGCCTGGGTCGGGACGACGGGCGCCGTCCGGCGCGGGCAACGGCACCACCGTCGCCTACTCGCTCACCGCGGACCAGACGACGAGCTTCAGGCCGCGACAGGCGACCGACGGCTACCCGCTGCCCGTTCTCGTCACCCCCGACATCGCCGCGGCCGCGGGGGCCGCGGGCACGATCCCGCTCTCGATCGAGGGGGACGTCGTGACCGCGCGCGTCGCCGGCATCATCCGCCGCTTCCCGTCGATCGTCGGGCGGCGCCGTCGTCGCCGACCGGCAGACCGCCTCGACCGTCCTCGACACGGCCTCGCCGGGACTCGGCACGACCGACGAGCTGTGGGCCGCCGCCCTGCCCGGTCCCGCCGCCGAGCACCCTGACGATCACCTCCCGCGCCCAGGTCCTGGCCGGGCTCGAGTCGGACCCGCTCGCCCGCGGTGCGCTCGCCACGCTCGCCGCAACCGCGGCGCTCGCGCTCGCACTCGCGCTCCTCGGCCTGCTGCTCGGCATCGTCGGCGACCGGCGCGACGAGCGCGGCGAGCTCTTCGACCTGGAAGCCCAGGGCGCGGCACCCTCGACGATCCGCACGCACCTGCGGCTGCGGGCGCTGCTCGATCGGCGCCTTCGGCCTCATCGGCGGCGCGGCGACCGGGGCGGTGCTCTCGGCGCTCGTCCTCTCGCTCGTCTCGGTGACCGCATCGTCGGCCGAGCCGGAGCCGCCGCTCCGGCTCGTCGTCCAGCCCGGGCTCCTCGCCGCGGCCGTCGCCGGCTACGCCGTGATCGCGGTCCTGCTGGTCTTCGCCGCCACCCGGCTCCCCGGCAGGGCCGCTCGAGCGGGCGGCAGAGGCGGCGGCGTGAACACGATCGAGCTCAAGGACGTGTTCCGCGTCCATTCGACGCCCGAAGGCGACGCGGCAGCGCTCCAGGGCCTCTCGCTGTCGGTCGGGGACGGCGAGGTCGTGGCGGTGCTCGGCCCGAGCGGCGCCGGCAAGTCGACGCTGCTTCGCATCCTCGCCGGGCGTCGAGGCCCCGTCGGCCGGCAGCGTCCGCGTGCTCGGCGACGAGATCGGCAAGCTGCCTCCGCGGAGGCTCTCCGAGTACCGCGCGCTGCGACTCGGGTACGTCGAGCAGCACTACACCCGGGCGCTCGCGCCCGAGCTCAGCGCCAGGCGGCTCGTCGCGCTCCAGCTCGGGCTTCGGGGCGAGCGGTCGCGACCGAGCCTCGCGCGGGCCGACGAGCTGCTCGAGCGCGTCGGCCTCGGCGACAAGCGCGAGCGCCGGCCGGGCGAGCTCTCGGGCGGCGAGCAGCAGCGGGTCGCGCTCTGCGCCGCGCTCGCCCACGGCCCGCGGATCCTGCTCGCCGACGAGCCGACCGGCGAGCTCGACGCCGCCAACGCCGACCGCGTCTACCGCCTGATCGGCGAGCTCTCACGCGAGCACGGCTGCACCACCCTGATCGTCAGCCACGACCCGGAGTCGGCGAACATCGCCGACCGGATCGTCCGCATCCGCGACGGCCGCGCTCTCGGAGGAGTGGACCCGCGCCGAGCGAGAGCTCCGACACGATCGTCGTCGGCCGCGGCGGCTGGCTGCGCCTGCCCGAGGAGCTCCTGCAGCGCGCCGGGATCGGCGAGCGGGCGGCGCGCGGCGATCGAGGGCGGCAGGATCGTCGTCTCGCCGATCGGCCCGGCGGCGCAAGCCGGGCCGTCCGCGAGGCCGCGCCCGCGCTCGCAGGCCGCGGGCGCACGGTCCCGTCGTCGCCGAGATCCGCGGGCTCGTCAAGGCGCTACGGCGCGACGAGCGTGCTCGCCGGGCTCGACGCCTCCTTCGCGGGCGGGCGCCTGCACGCGGTCACCGGGCCCTTCCGGTTCCGGCAAGACGACGTTCCTGCATCTGCTCGCCGGGCTCGAGCTGCCGCACGCGGGAGAGGTCACCGTCGACGGCGTCGCGCTGACGGCGCTCGATCGCGAAGGCCGCGCAGCCCAGCGCCGGGCATCGATCGCCTACGTCGGCCAGCAGGCGGGCCTCGTGCCGCACCTTTCGGCGCTCGAGAACGTCGAGCTGGCGCTGACGGTGCGCGGCGTCGGCGGATCCACGGCCGGCCGCCTACGCGGCACTCGAGTCGGTCGGGCTCGCCGAGCGCACCCACCAGCGCGTCGTCGCGCCTCTCGCAGGGCGAGCGGGCCCGGGTGGCGATCGCCCGTGCCGTCGCCGCCCGGCCGAAGCTTCTGCTCGCCGACGAGCCGACCTCGCGGCTCGACGGCGCCAACGCGCTCTCGATCGCGCTGCTGCTGGCCCGCCTCGCCCGCGACACGGGCGCCGCAGTCGTCTGCGCGACGCACGATCCGCTCGTGATCGAGCAGGCCGACGACGAGCTGCGGCTCGACGTCCGCGAAGCCGTCGGCTGAAGCCGAATCGGGCGCACGCAGCCAGTTACCCTGCATTGCATGCCCGAGCTACCCGAAGTCGAGGCCTGGCGGCAGCTCCTCGATCGCGACGTCGAGCCGCAGCCCGATCGAGCAGGCCGGACCGGCCCACATCGCGACGCTGAAGACGTTCGACCCGCCGCTCTCCGCGCTCGCCGGCGAGCGGCTTCGCCGGCGCGCGGCGGCGCGCCAAGCGGTTCCTGCTTCCCGACCGACGACGGCGAGCTCGTGCTGATGGTGCACCTGATGAGCGCCGGGCGGCTGCGGTACCTCGCGCCCGGGCGAGAAGAGCCCGAAGACGCCGGTGTTCCGGCTCCGGTTCGCCGACGGCGGCGAGCTCGTGCTGACCGAGGCCGGGAAGAAGAAGCGCGCAGGCGTCTGGCTGCTGCGGCCCGAGGCGCTCGACGGCCGAGCTCGCCCACCTCGGGCCCCGAGGCCGACGAGCTCGACGCGGACTCGCTCGCGACGATCCTCGCCTCCGACTCGCGCCGGCTCCACTCGCTGCTGCGCGACCAGCGGCTGATCGCCGGGATCGGCCGCGCCTGGGCGAACGAGATCCTGCACGCGGCGACGCTCTCGCCCTACGAGCTCTCGACCGCAGATGACGGACGAGGAGACCGAGCGGCTCGCCGACGGCGATCCGCGACGAGCTCGCCCGCGGGCTCGAGCTGCGGCTGCAGGGCGCCTCGAACGAGGCGACCTACCGCGTCCACGACCGGCTCGGCGAGCCCTGCTGGCGCTGCCGGACCCCGCTCGCCCGCGTCGACTTCGAGGAGCACACGATCTACTACTGCCCCGACGTGCCAGACCGACGGCCGCGTGCTCAAGGACCGCCGGATGTCGAGGCTCCTGCGGTGAGGATCGAGCAGGTCACACGAGGCGAGCGAGGAGCTGCTCGAGGCGATCCACCGCCTGCTGCCGCAGCTGACCGAGGCGCGAACGCCGCCGACGCTCGAGCAGCTCGCCGAGACGGTCGCCGGGCAGACGATGCTCGTCGCCCGCGACGACGACGACGGGCGATCGTCGGCACGCTGACGCTGATCATGTACCGCGTCTCCTCCGGGCTGAAGGCCCGGATCGAGGACGTGATCGTCGACGAGTCGGCGCGCGGGCAGGGCGTCGGCGAGCGCGCTCGTCCGCGAGGGGATGGGCCGCGCGAACGAGGCGCAGGTGCTGATGCTCGAGCTGACCTCGATGCCCTACCGCGAGAGCGGCGAACCGCCTCTACAAGCGGCTCGGCTTCGTCCGCAAGCCGACGAACGTGTACGTCTGGTGGCCACGGTAGGCTCCGCGCCCGTGATCCGGACGCAGCCTCATCGCGGCGGCTGGCTCGAGGTGGTCTGCGGGCCGATGTTCAGCGGCAAGAGCGAGGAGCTGATCCGCCGGCTCCGCCGCGCCGAGATCGGCGGGCAGCGCGCGCTGATCGTCAAGCCGCATCGTCGACGACCGCTACGACGTCGGCCACGTCGTCTCGCACGCCGGCGCGAAGATGCGCGCCGTCACCGCCACGTCGAGCGCCGAGGTGCTGCGGCTCGCGCGCGGCTACGACGCGGTCGGGATCGACGAGGTGCAGTTCTTCGACGACGGGATCGTGGACACGGTCGAGGCGCTCGTCGCCGACGGCGCCCGGGTCGTCGCCGCCGGGCTCGCCCAGGACTTTCGCGGCCTGCCCTTCGGCGCGATGCCGACGCTGCTCTGCGTCGCCGAGTTCGTCGACAAGCTCGAGGCGGTCTGCCACCGCTGCGGCGGCCCGGCGACGCTCACCCAGCGGCTCCTCGACGGCGAGCCCGCCCCGTTCGACGGCGAAACCGTCCAGATCGGCGCGCTCGACTCCTACGAGGCGCGCTGCAGGGCCTGCCATTCGGTGAGTCAGGCCGGATGGCTCAGCGCCACCGGCTGACAGCACCGCCCAAGAGACGCGGCGACGAAGCCGGGTCGCAGCCGGGCCCGCCGCCCACGGTCAACGGCCGGCCTCTGGCCGGAGCTTCAGGCGATCAGACCGCCGGCGCCCGCGGCCGGTGTGGGACTGCTGGGCACGTTGACGGCCACGCCCTTGTTCCAGGCGCTGAAAACGGCTTTCACGTGCCCGGTCTTTTCCTTGATCAAGAGCTCGACAGGAAGCGGCGCGCCCGCTGCGGACGAGTACAACGTCGTGACGACCGTTCCGGCTTGAGCGCTCGTTGCCGTGTGCTCGAGGGCGACGACGCTCGTCCCGTCGATCTTCGCCGCGCCAATACCGGTCAGCGGGCTCCCCAGCTTGAACTCGTCGACGAGCGTACTGAGCAGCACGTCCTGTGCGAGCGCCGTATAGGCGGCACCCCCCGCCGCGTAGCGAAGCCATTTGCTCGCATACTTTCGAGCGTCGGCGGCCGGAAACTTCAAGTAGCTCTGGAGCATGAACGCGTCGCCCATCAGGTAGGCGGCCTTGTTCGTAGCGATGATCGTCGCGTGGCCCGTACGGCCGCCCTTCTCGTAGGTGATCTGCTGGACACCGATGGTCGTCGAAGCGTTACCGACGATCACTGCCCGCGTGCCGCTATCGATCGACGAGGAGACGTAATGCACCGACTTCGCCGTCCGAACCGCGGCAATGACCGACGCCAGCCGCTGCGCCGGTGTGACGGCAGACGCCACTGCCGACCCGAACAGGCTCGCGAGCAGCCCGACGAGCACGACGGTTGACCCAAGGCGAGTCAGCTTTGCGCGCACAGGCCCATTCTCGCCATTGTCGACCAAAACGCAACCGGGCTCTTGGCCGCCACTCCGACCCAGGGCTAGCCCGTCCGGGGTGCCAGGCGCGAGCCGGTAGCGGCGGCGGGCTTCCGCGCCGCTCGCGCAAGCGTGGGTAGCGCTTCGATGTCAGCGTCGCCCTCCGGGACGTCCCGGTCGCGCAGGGCGGCTCGCACGCCCCGGCCGGCGGTGTCGACGTGGACGGTGACGAGGCGGAGCCGGCGCTGCAGCGGGCCCTGAACCCGCCGGATGCTCTGGGCCTTCTCGAGCGGGACCCAGCAGGTGACGCGGCGCAGCCTGCCGCTTCTCGTTGCGACACAGGTCGTCGTGTGCAGCGCCGCGGCGAGCATCCGGTAGCGGAGCGGCGACTTCCAGCGAGCGCGGTCGCGGCGGCCGCGACAGCTCGCGCGGGCCGATCCGGGAAGGAGGCGGTCGAGCAGGCTCTCCGCCTGGGCACGCGAGCCGACGGGAAGGACGACCCGTAGCTGTCCGCGCTGGGCCTGGCCCTCCCCCTTGCGTCGCTGGCGGCCCGGCCAGGTCGAGCTCGAGCCGGCACCAGCCGAGGCGCCGCCAGAGCAGCGGCTCGACCATGCGGACCCCCTGGATCCGCCCCGGGCGGATCGTCTCCGAGCTCAGCGCCACGAGCCCCGAGCGAAGGTGGAGCCCGGTCGTCGCTGTCGGCGAGCGTCAACCCGTACTCCTGGTTGAACCGCCGCCAGACAAGCGTCCCCGTGCTGACGATCCAGAACGCACCTCCGCTCAGGGCCGCCGCGGCAACCGCCGGCGCGAGCGCGGCAGCGACGACCAGGGCCGCGAAGACGGCCTCGGCGAAGAGGCCGACGTCGCTGATCAGGATCGATGCGATCAGGCGCCCCGTCGGGCACCACGGTGAGCACGTGCTCCTCGGCCGCGGATGCAGTCTGGTCGGGCAGCTCGTCGTGACGCGCGCCCGTGGCCAGGGCGAGCAGGCGGGCCCGGAGCGGCTCGGCCTCGACCGCGCGGAGGTAGGCGAGCCTCGCCGTGCCGCCACTCGCGCCGCCCATCCGCAGCCGAAGCTCGGCAACCCCCATCACCCTCGCGAGCCCCGGCCGCACGATGTCGACTGCCTGGACCTGCGCGAGCGGGTAGCGGAGCGACTGGCGGCGAAAGACGCCGGTCTCGATCCGGAGGTCGTCATCGTCGATCCGCCAGCGCGTGACGAGCCACGAGACGAACCCGAGCGCCGTGAGGACTGCCAACGGCGCCGAGCTGCCACGGCGCGTCACCCGGCCGTTTCCCCGCGAGCAGCGAGGGCAGCAGCACGATCACGATCGCGACCGTCCCGCGCCCGCCGCGCACGAGCGGTGAGAGTGGGTGGAGGCGATGCCAGTCGCCGTCTACGCCGACGGTGGACGCCCGCGCCTCAGATGCCAGAGGCCTGCGCCTCCCCGAGGGTCGCGAGTCGGTCGCGTAGCCGTGCCGCCTCGTCGCGCTCGAGGCCGGGGATGCGGGCGTCGCTCGCCGCCGCCGCCGTGTGCATCCGGACGTCGCGAGCCGGAACGAGCGCTCGAGCGGCCCGGCGGTCACATCGATGAACTGCATGCGACCGTAGGGCACGACCGAGAGCCTCGAGACGAGCACTCCGCGCGAGACGAGCAGGTCGTCGTCGCGCTCCACATACGCCCAGGCGGCGACCCGGCGGCCGACGAAGATCACTGCGACAAGGCCCGCAATGCAGGCGGCGGCGACACACACGATCGCCGCGACCACGCCGCCCGCCAAGCCGCCCGCCACTCCACCGGCGATCGCGACGACAAGCGCGCCACCGCCCGCCTCGAGCCGCCTGAGCCTCAGGAGGCGAGGCGATGGATGCAGCCACGTCTCGACCGGGGCCTGGTCTCCTGCGACGACCACCGGTCGAGTATGCCGACCGCGCCCGTTCTTACGGGCCTGACCCTTCGAGCACGAGGTCGCCGGAACGAGCCGGCATGGAGTTAGAGCTTCTTACAGCTGGACGCGAAGCGACCCGTGCTCGACGGCAAGCGTCCCGCCGAGCGCCTCGATCGTCATCCGCGCGACGAGCGCGCCCAGATCTCGAGGGGTAGCGCCGGTCACCACCGGCTCGGCATCGGGTTGGAGCGGCGAGAGCGCGAGCTCGCGGCCGCGTACGCGCCAGGTCACACCGGAAACCTCCCCGAAGCGAAGCGCGGCCACGGCGAGGAGGCCGAGCGCGTTCCCGAATGCGTCCCGGCTCGTCACCACGGGCAGGCCCGACCCCTCGACCGCAATCCGACCGTCGGTGAAAGCGCGGGCGAGGTCCATCGTGTCCACCTCCGCCGTTGGTGGATCGAAGCGGCCCGACTCGATCCGCGCGGCCAGGCCGAGCAGGTCGACGAGCGCCGCGAGCTGGGCGGCGGCCTCGTCGATCACCGCGACGAAGTGAGCTTCCCGCTCGCCGAGCTCGCCGCCGCGGGCGAGCGTCTTCGCGAACCCGGAGATCGGTCGCAAGCGGCGTGCGGAGGTCGTGGCAGGCGAGCTCGACGAGACGCGGGAGGCGGTCGTCACGCCATCTGGCCGCTCAGGTGACGCGCGCCGCGCCGCCACGGGCGGAAGCGGTGCTCGGTGCCGGCCCGGAGCCGGCGCAGGTTCGGCGCGGTGCAGGAAGACGATCGCCGCCCCGGTGAGGGCTGCGAACACGATCACGGAGACTGGGTAGCCGATCGCCGCCGCGGCGACCGGAAGCGCGAACGCCGAGAGGATCGAGGCAAGCGAGGTGTAGCGCGAGAGCGCGAAGGATCGAAGAGCCAGAAGACGCCGATCGCGAGCGCGACCCACGGGGCGACCGCAAACAGCACGCCGCCTGCGGTCGCGACCATCTTGCCCGCCCTTCTCGAAGCGCAGGTAGAGCGGCCGGGCATGGCCGGCCATCGCGGCGGCCCCGGCGAGGATCCCGCAGAGGTGCGAGACCGCGAGCACGCCGACGAGCGCGGGCGCGAAGCCCTTCAGGACGTCGAGCGCGACAACGGGGATCCCGAGCCGGCGGCCGTAGGCGCGCCAGACGTTCGAGGCGCCGATCGCCGCCGCTCCCCTGCGTGCGCACGTCGGTCGCCGCGGAAGATCCGAACGAGCCAGTATCCCCACGGGCAGGAGCCGAGCAGATACCCGGCGGCGACGATCGCGGCGAACGTCATCAACCGGTTTATACGCCACGGAGGGGATGCTCGGGCGGACGAGCCGCGAGCCGCCGCACCCCGTCGGATTCAGCACGCGCCGCCACGACCCTGCATGCGCCTCCGCCTGCGCCCGTCCGCGCGCATATCCTCACGGCGACGCGGCAACGCTGACAAAGGAGAGACATGGCATTCGAGCTACCTCCGCTTCCCGTACGACTTCGACGCGCTCGAGCCCACCATCGACGCGAAGACGATGGAGATCCATCACGACAAGCACCACCAGGCGTACGTGACGAACCTGAACGCCGCCCTCGAGGGCACCGAGTGGGCCGACTCGCTCGATCGAGGACGTGCTCTGCGAACCTCGACTCGATCCCCGAGGCGAAGCGCGCCGCGGTCCGGAACAACGGCGGCGGCCATTACAACCATTCGCTCTTCTGGCAGATCATGCAGCCGCGCGGCGGCGGCGATCCGTCGGGGGCGCTCGAGGCCGCGATCAACAGCGCCTTCGGCGACCCGGACCAGCTCAAGGCGCAGATCAACGACGCGGGCGTCAAGCGGTTCGGCTCCGGCTGGACGTGGCTCGTCGCCGACGGCGGCGCGCTCTCCGTCGTCTCGACACCGAACCAGGACAACCCGCTGATGGACGGGAAGACGCCGATCCTCGGCATCGACGTCTGGGAGCACGCCTACTACCTCAAGTACCAGAACCGGCGGCCCGACTATCTCGCCGCCTGGTGGGACGTCGTCAACTGGGACGAGGTCGGCGCGCCGGTTCGAGGCCGCCGGCTAGCGGCCTGAACGGCACTCCGCCGGCGGCGCCTCGTCGCGAGGCCCGAGCGAAACCGACAATCGAGTTCGCCCGAGCCCGAAGGCACTGATGATGGCCCTTGCGCTCCAGATCCCTAGGATCGCGCTCGTGTGCTCGGACGGAGAGCTGATTCAGCGGACCGGCGCGGGCGACCGCGCCGGCGTTCGACAAGCTCTACCGCCGCTACTCGCGGCCGGTCTTCGGCTCGCCCTGAGGCGGCTCGGCGATCGCGGCCGCGCCGAGGATGCGCGTCCAGGAGACGTTCGTCTCGATCTGGCGCTCGGCGAGCACCTACAAGCCCGAGCGGGGCCCGGGAGCGCCGTGGCTCTACGGCGTCGCGCGCAACGCGATCGTCGACCGCAGCCGCGCCCGCAACGAGCCGCCCGCCGAGGCTCCCGACGAGGCCTCGCTGGAGCTCGGGCCCGACGAGCGGGCCGAGCAGTCGTGGACGCAGTGGCAGGTTCACGGCGCGCTCGAGCGGCTGCCGGAGCGCGAGCGCGAGGTGATCGCGCTCGCCTACTGGAGCGATCTTTCGCAGAGCGAAGTCGCCGCACAGCTCGGGATTCCGCTTGGTACCGTGAAGACGAGGACGCGCGCCGCACTCATGCATCTCGCCGAGATCCTGGAGGGTGAGCTCGAATGAGCCCAGAGTTCGACGATCTCGTCGACGTCACCGGCCTCGAGCCCGACGAGGTGCGCTCGCTGCGGCAGGGTGCACGACGCTGCTCGTCGAGCGCCGGGCCGCCTGCCGAGCTACCCGAGAAGCTCCTCCGGGCCCCGCTCGACACCCCGCTCGACACCCCGCAGGCCCCGGCGCGCCGTGATCGCGTTCCCGTCCCGGCGCCGGCGAACCGCGGCGACGCGTCGCTGGTCGCTGCGACGGTCGCCGCCGCGTGCTTCGGCGGCGGCTACGTGGTCGCGAACCAGACGCATCACTCCGCGATCGACGTCGTCCGGGTGGTGCCGATGCCGGGCGCAGCAGAACTCGTTCGCGTCGCTTCAGGTCGGCTCGGCCGACGCAGAGGGCAACTGGCCGCTCGAGCTGACCGCCACGGGCTGCCGAAGCTCCAGGGCGAGGCGCACTACGTACTGATGGTCTGGCAGGACGGCAAGCCGGTCGCTATCTGCGGCACGTTCGAGGTTGCGGCGACCGGGGCGACGACTGTGCGGTTCAGCGTCCCCTACCGGGTCACGGGCTCGACCAGGTGGGTCGTGACGCAGCTACTGCCAGGCGCGAGGTTCCCCGGCCACGTCGTCATGACGACCTCCTAGCGCCCCGGTCTGAAGTCACGGCTCGGTCACTCGTGCCGCTCGCATGTGGGCCGGTCGCATCCGGTGTCTCCGCTGCGGCCGAGGCGGATCGACGCTTGGTCGGCCGGACGCGGGTCGCGCCCGGTCGGCGCAAGCGTCGTACCGGTCGAGGGAGCTAGGCCGCGTCGGCGATCGCGTCGTCGGCCGCGAGCCGGCGAAGGGCGTCGGCTTCGATCTGGCGGACGCGCTCGCGGGTGATGCCGAGCTGCTTGCCGATCTGCTCGAGCGAGTTCGGGCCGTCGCCGACGAGGCCGAAGCGGAGCGAGATCACGTCACGCTGCCGCTCCGGCAGCTTCGCGACCGCACGGCGAACGGCGTCGCCGCGAATCGTCGCGTCGACCTCGTCCTCGGTCGTCGGGCCGCCGGCGGCGAACAGGTCGCCGAAGCTCGAGTCGCCGTCGGCGCCGATCGGTGCGTCGGTCGAGGCGACCGCGCGGGCGGCCTCGTGGACCTCGCGCACCTGGGCGATCGGAAGCTTCGCGTGCTCCGCGATCTCCTCGTCGGTCGGCGCGCGGCCGAGCTTGGCCGACAGCTCGCGCTCGGTGCGCGCGACCTTCTGCTCGCGCTCGACGACGTGGACCGGGAATCCGGATCGTGCGCGCCTTGTTCGCGACGCCGCGCTGCACCGCCTGGCGAATCCACCAGGTCGCGTAGGTCGAGAACTTGAAGCCCTTGCGCCAGTCGAACTTCTCGGTCGCGCGGATCAGCCCGATCACGCCCTCCTGGATCAGGTCGCCGAGCGTGATGCCCTGCGTCTGGTAGCGGCGGGCGATCGAGACGACGAGCCGGAGGTTGGAGGTGATCATCCGCTCCTTCGCGGCCATGTCGCCGCGCTCGATCCGCTTCGCGAGCTCGACCTCCTCGGCTGCGGTGAGCAGCGGGTAGCGGCCGGCCTCGTTGAGGAAGAGCTGCAGCGAGTCGGTCGTGAGCGGGCCTCGGTGCTGCAGGTCGAGCTCGAAGGTCGTCCTCGTCGTCGTCGGCGTCGAGCGCGTCGTCGATCTCGTCGAGGACGTAGCGCGGGCGCCGGCGCCTCGGCTCGGCGCCGTCCGGCGTCGTCGAAGCGCGTCCTCGTCGGTGGCCTCGTGGACGTCCAAGGTGACGGTGTCGTCAGTCAATGTGCTCCTCTATTCGTAGATTCACGGGCGCGCGGTTTGCTCTCGATCCGCTGCGCGTCTTCCCGTACACCTGGTTAAACGTCAGCGAAGCAGCCGGATATTCCGGTCCACCGGGCGATGCTTCTTAGGAGCGTTCTTAGGTTCGGCGCGACGCTCGGAGCGCGCTCAGGGCGGCCGTGCGGCCGTTCTCGACGAACGAGGCGTGGGTCACCGGCATCCGCTCCGCGAAGAACACCTCGACCGCCTCGGCGTAGCGCGCGGATCTCGAGCTGCGCGAACTCGCGAGTTGCGCAGCGAGACGAAGTTCATCAGCGCCCGCGCGTTGACGGTCCAGTAGAACTGGGTGTAGGCCCCGACCGGCAGCACCGAGCGGGCGAGCTCGCGCGCGACGCCCGGCCTCGACGAGCTCCTCGTAGGCTGCGAAGGCCGTCTCGTAGACCGCCCGGAGCCGCTCGCGCGTGCGCTCGGCAAGCGCCTCGTCGACCGGCTCGAAGCTGTAGGCGCCCGGCTTCCCGACCTGCGTGCGGACGTCCTCGGCCGCCGGCACGTAGAAGTCGTCGCGTCGGCCTTCGCGTACCGGAGGCTGAACTCGTTGAAGCTGCCGATCCGGTGCCTGAACCATTCGCGCGCGACGAAGATCGGGCAGCGGACGTGGAAGCGGAAGGCGTTGTGCTCGAACGGCGAGCCGTGCCGGTCGCGCATCAGGAAGCGGATCAGCGCCTCGTCGGACTCGTCCATCTCGGTCTTGCGGCGGGCGAACGAGACGCGGGCGCCGTTCACGACCGAGAGGTCGTCGGCCATCGCCTCGTCGAGGCGCACGAAGCCGTGGTCGAGGAGCTCGATCGTGTCGGAAGTCATGTCCGCCGTGGCCACGGGACATGCACCGTATCGGCGTCTCCGGACGTCCGTACTCACGTGGCAACCGTGACCGTAGTCGCGACCCGGACGTACCGTACCGCATGGAGCGTCCACATCGGCACGTCGGGCTGGTCGTACCCGTCGTGGCGGCCGGGCTTCTACCCGCCGGGCACCAGCCGGCCGACTTCCTCGCGCTCTACGCCGCGCCGCTTCGACACGGTCGAGCTGAACACGACCGGCTACCGGCTGCCCGGCTGCCGAGCAGTTCGCGCGCTGGGCCGAGGCGGTCCCCGACGGCTTCACGGTTCGCGCCGAAGCTCGCGCTCGCGCCGAGCCGGGCGGCTCGCGCGTTCGTCGAGCGGGTCGCGGGGCTCGGCGACCGGCTCGGCCCGATCCGGGTCGTCGTCCAGACGCCCGCGACGACGAGCTGCTCGCCGCGGCTTCTCGATGCGGCCGGCGACGCGATCGAGCTCGCCTTCGACTTCCGCCACGAGTCGTGGGCCGGCGTCGACGGGCGTCGTCGCCGTCAACGACCTCGCCGCCGAGCCGTTCCGCTACATCCGGCTCCGCGAGCCGCCCTACTCCGACGACGAGCTCCGCAGGACGCTCGCGGCCGACGCTCGCGGCCGCCCGCGTACGTCTACTTCCGCCACGAGGACGAGCCGACGGCGCCCGCCTACGCGGCCCGGCTGCGCGAGCTCCTCAGCGATGGCGAGCGGCGCCTGGTGCGTAGCGAGCGGCCTGCGCGACCGGGCCCGAGGCCGGCCGGGGCGGCGGCTTGGAGTCGACGAGGATCGCCGCGGCGAGCAGGACCGCGACGCCGACGAGGCTCTCGCCCAGCGAGGCTGCGGCCGACCCGCGCGAGCGAGCCCGTCGCCGGCCGCCGCGAGCCGCGGCCGGACGAAGAAGTGGTGGACGCCGCCCCAGGCGAGCGCCGAGGCGACGAGGCGAGATCTTCACGAGCAGGACCACGCCGTAGCGCTGCGTCCAGAGATCCTGCAGGTGCGGCACGCGCACGATCGCGAGGTAGGTGCCCGCGGCGAGCACGAGCCCGATCAAGAACGGTCGCGAGCCGCGAGAAGCGGACGAACGCCTCACGCCGGATCGCGGGCGCGACCGGCCAGACCGCGACGGCGAGCGAGAGCAGGCCGCCGAGCCAGAGCGAGGCCGCCGAGATGTGCACCCAGTCGGCGAGCTCGGTCGCGCCCGACGAGCCCGGGTCGACCGCGTCGTGACCCGAGAGCGAGAGCCCGGAGAGGAGCCCGATCGAGAGCACGAGCGCCGGGCACGAGCAGCACCGTGCGCTCGAGCAGCCAGGCCAGGAAGAGGAACGCCGAGACGAACGCGAAGCCGAGCGTCATGATGATGAACGCCTTCCCGAACCGCGTGCCCTGCGCGATCGGCGTCAGGTCGCCGTAGATGTACTTCCCGAACGGCAGCTGGAGCACGTCCTCGGTGCGCAGGCAGAACGCGAGGATCCCGACCTCGATCGCGCCGAGCGACTCCGATCCCGGACAGCGCGTAGAGCCGCTTGCTCGACCGCGCGGCGGGACTCGAGCCCGCGGAGGCGACCAGAACCGGAACCCGAGCGACCCGATCAGCAGCGCGAACGAGAGGAAGTAGAGCCAGCGCACGATGTGCTCGGTGCGGGTCGGGCCTTCTGCGCCGTAGGCATCGGTCGGCGGCAGGCGCCTTGCACGCGCACGCCGAACGTCCAGACGCCCGAGACGACGTGGCCGTCGGCCGAGAGGACATGCCAGCGCACCGTGTAGGCGCCTTTCGGGCAGCTTGCGGAGCGGCGCGACGACCGAGAGGCCGCGGGTCACGGCCGTCCCGGCGAAGGTGTGCCCTGCGGCGTCGTACACCTGGATCGACGGGAACTTGACGAACTGGTCGAACGAGATCGTGATCTCCTTCGGCGACGACGGCGAGCTCCTGCTGGTAGCCCGGGCGTCACCTTCGTCACCGACGCGTGCGCCCAGGCGGCGGCCGGGTAGGCGAGCGCGCAGCACGCCGAGCAGGACGAGCGAGCCGCTTCAGGGCCGGGCGGCTCACCGGTGCGGCGGCCCGGCGAGCGGCGAGAGATGGCCGAAGATCGGCGCGACGTCGCGGTCGCAGTAGAGCATCACGGCGAGCGCGACGCACGACGATCGCGAAGCCCGAGCGGAAGACCGACCGAGCGGGGCCTGACCACGAGCCCGAGCGGGAAGATCGCGGCGCCGATCAGCGTCCAGCCGATCAGGTGGTGCAGGAACGCGGCCCGCGCGAAGAGCCACGGGTTCTGCTCGTGCACGAGGAACGCGACGCCCGGAGACGGCGATCCCGATCGGCGCGGCGAGCTTCCACCAGCGGCTCGTGAGCTTGCCCTTCGCGAGGCCGAGCTCGGCGCCGCCCATGAACATCAGCGCCTGGGCCCAGGTGCCGTGGGCGATCATGTGGATCGCCGAGTTGGTGTAGAAGGTCATCACCGGCCACATGCAGACGCCGAGGCCGAAGGCGATCGACGGCCACAGGTAGACCCGCCAGGGCCGCAGCCGCCACACCTCCTCGCCGACGATCGCCTCGGCGATCATGATCAGGCCGAGGAGCAGGACCCCGGTCGCGAAGAGCCAGTGGACGAGCTCAGCGCGCGGCTCCACCGCGTCCTTCGAGATCGGCGATGAGCGGCTCGCGCGATCACGAGCGCGAAGAAGATCCCTGCGCCTGCGACGAGGAGCGGCGGCTCGACCGCGAGCCACCAGAAGCCCTGGTGGTGCGGGTGGAGCAGGGTCAGCCGGTAGGGCTGCACGATCGCCCAGAGAACACCCCCGAGCACGGTGACCGGGCCGAGCAGCGAGACGACGCGTGCGCGGATCGTGCGGTAGGCGAGTCCTGCCTGGATGCGCGTTTCGAGCTGTGTATGCACCTTTCCCTCCGAGACGTCGAACGGACACGACGGCGCCTGCGGCGCGCGGGGCGCCGCAGGTCAGGCGGAGAGAAGCGGTGGCGGGCGCGACTCGAAGATGACGCCGAAGAGGCGCCGTGGAGCGCAGATCGTCCGACGAGCGGCGTGGCTCGTGCAGCGGGGTCGTCGCCTGCACGAAGAGCCCGGAAGACGCGGGCGAAGGTCGCCGCGGCGTAGCGCTCGACCTCGGCAAGCCAGTCGCTGACGACGCTCCAGCCGAGCGCGAAGACGACCGACAAGCACGGCGAAGACCGGAAGCGCATAGGTGTGGAGCCACGGCGCGAGCAGCGGCCAGCGGCCCTCCGAGAAGCCGGCTCGGAGTCGTTCTGCACGAGGTACCAGAGCGCCGTCGCGCCGAACGAGACGAGCCAGCGGCGGCGGAGTCAGCCTCAGGCGAAGCCGCGGCGCGCCGACGCCGGCGCTGCCCGACCAGGCGCAGGAGCGCCTCGCCGGCGCTTGCCGTCCCGTGCGCCCGCACGAGCCGCCAGGCGATCGCCGCGAGCGCGAGCGCGGCGACGATCGCGGACGCCGGCGAGCAGGAACGGGTAGTACCCGGCCATCGGCGCTGCGAGCGGCGCGACGTGCAACGCGCCGTCGAGCCGGAAGGTGACGCTGCGGCCCGTGAGCTCTGCGACGAGCGCCATCAGGGCGAACAGCGCCGCCCGGGTCAGCCTCCTCCGACGAGACCCTCCCATCCCCGGATCATATGCCCGTTGCAACACGAAGCAAAAACGCGCCGGGCCGGCTCAGCATTCCCCTAATCGAGCCGGCATTCCCCAACCGAGTCGAGGAGGTCGGCCGGAACGGTAAGGCCCGCCGGAATGGCGAAACCTGCTGAGCCGCCGGAGAGCCCCGGCCGCCGGCGTTTTGAACTAGCCGGTGACGGTGAGCGTCGCGATCATGCCGAGCTGGCGGTGCCCGGGCAGCGAGCAGGAGAGCGTGTACTTGCCGGGTTCAGCGCGATCGTCTTCGTCGCGATGCCCTCCGGCGAGAGGACGTCGACTGCCAGACGCTTCGGGTGCTGCGGGCCGGCTGGATCACGAGGTCGTGGTCGTCCATGCCGAAGTTGACCACCTGAACCGTCACTCGGCCGCTGTGGACATGGAGGCGGGACAGCGTCAGGGAGTACTCCTTCTCCACGACCTGGATCCGCGCGGGAGCGCCTCGAGAGGCGCTGCTCGCAGGGCCCACCGCAGCCACCGACGAGGCCGCGAGGACAGTCAGCGTTGCCGCCGCCAGCCGGCCGCTAGACAAGCGAGTACCTCGGCATCTTCTTCGCGTCCGGCAGCACGCGCTCGGCGTCGACGCCGAACCACTCCTCGACGATCGAGGCGTAGACGGCGCGGTAGTCGACGGTCTCCTTCAGGTTCCCGTCGCGGTCGAGGCCGGCACGGCCGAGGCCCGGGAACTCGCCGACCATGCGGTGCTTCAGGTGCTCGCCCATCATGAAGGCGACGCCCGCCGCGCCGTGGTCGGTGCCGTTCGAGTCGTTCTGCTCGGCGCGCCGCCCGAACTCGCTCCAGAGGAAGGTGAGCACGCGCGAGCCGAGGTTGCGGTGCTCGAGGTCGTGCTGGAAGGCGGCGAGAGCCTGCGCGGTCTGCTGGAGCCCGTCGGCGAGCGGCCCGGTCTCGTCGGAGTGGGTGTCGAACTCGCCCGGCGCCTGGAGCGCGGCGGCGCGGATCGGGAAGCCCGCGTGCAGCAGCGCGGCGAGGCCGGCGAGGCGGTTCGCGAACTCGCCGTTCGGGATACTTGACCTTCGTGTGGTAGTGGGCCTGGCCGTCGGCGCCGATGAAGCGGCCGAGCTGGCGGCGCAGCTGGTTGGCTCTCGCCGGCGGTCGTGCTCGCCTGCGGTCAGGAACGGGTCTGTGGTGTCGACGAGGCCGCCGAGGGAGCCGATCGCGTCGGGCAGCAGCGTCCCGGGCACGTCCCAGACGTTGTGCGAGTCGAAGCCGTACTGGGTCGGGTCCGAGAGCGTCGCGACCGGCACGTGCGCGGTCGCGAGCGACGGCAGCAGCGAGTCGTCGAGCGAGAGCCCCTGCATCGCGTTCTCGTCGTCGCCGATCACGTCGAGCAGCCGGCCGAGCCAGCCGGCGCCCTGCTGCGGATCGAGCGCACCGACCTCCCAGTAGTGCCGAGAGGTGAAGTGCGACTGGTCGGGATGCGTGTAGCCGATCGCCGGGAAGACCGTCACCTTGCCCTGGTCGTGCAGCTTCGCGAGCGGCGCCAGCGACGGATGCCAGTGAAGGCGCGAGTCGCTCATGAAGACGCGGGCCGTCGCTCGGGCTTGAACGCGATCTCGGGGCGCAGCCTGCCGGTAGCTGCGGGTCGCCGTTCGGGTAGAGCACGCGAGAGCGCGTCCCAGCCGCCCGGGGCGAAGACGCGAGACGAGCGACACGGTCGCTGCGGCCGGTCGAGCAGGCGCGGGCGATCGCCGCGTCGAACGCGCGGGGCCCGAGGGCCGAGGCGCCGTAGACCGTCAGGGCCGCGCCGAGCGTGCGCGAGATGAACGTGCGCGCGGTCGAGGCCGGTGCCGGCAGGGAGCGGCATGCCCGGCTCGATCGCGGGCAGCCCGCGGCCTGCCTCGGCGATCCCCTGCGCGAAGCAGCGTCGAGCGCGAGAACTCCTTGCAGTGGTGTGCCATCGGGCGAGCCTCCCGGTTAGGCCGTCTGCATCTCGGGCGAGACAGCCACGAGATGGCGGAGAGCGTTGTAGGTCATGAGCGGGAACGTCTTCTGGCGGTCCTGGTCGGCGATCGCCGCCGCCATCGTCTGGCTGCGCGTAGTCGAGCAGGGCGTTGCGCGTGTGGGGGGAGACCTGGGGCGAGTTCCACCAGCCGAGCGCGAGGTCGACGAGCTTCTGCGGGTCTGCCGGCGGGCGTTCGCTCGGCTTCGCCTGGTCGGGATTCGACCGCGTGCTTCTGCAGGGCGCGGCGGGCGATCAGCCAGCGGGCCTGGAACGACGAGGTGTCGAGCCAGCGGGTGTCGTCCCAGCCGCTCACGTTCGGCGGGTAGAAGAGCTGCTGCCCGGCCATCGCGTCGAGGTAGACCCAGTCGCTCGGTCTCGATCCGGTCGCCGCGCATGCGCAGCAGCCCGGCGTTGTAGACGACGGGCGACTTGACCATCCGCGGCCCTTCGTAGAGGAGCGGGTGCTTGAGGATCGCGGTCACGATCGGGCCGCACCTGGAAGCCCGAGTGCACGTAGAGCTTCTCGAGCAGCGACAGCGGTCGCGCGCGTCGGGCGGAACCGGGATGAAGTAGCTCCAGAGCCGGTTGACGAAGTAGCCGGGGTGCGCGGGATGCTGGCAGCAGAGCCGCACCGAGTTCTTCCAGTTGAACGGGCCGGCCTTGCCGAAGATCACCTTCATGTCGGCGTCGTGGTTCTCGGCCTTGAAGTGGAAGTCGACCCAGCCGGCGCCGTTCTTGTAGTTCGCGGTCCAGCCGGTGAGCGCGCGCGCCTGCTCGCGCACGTCGGTCTCGGTGTAGCCGCTGCCGTGCGCCGAGCGTGAAGAGCTCCATCATCTCGCGCCCGTAGTTCTCGTTCGGCGAGCCCTTGATCGAGTTCAGCCCGTTCAGGTAGATCAGCATCGCCGGGTTGATCGTCACGCGCATCGTGAGCCCCTGGAACGAGCCGAGGCCGATCCGGCGGAAGAGGTCGTTCTGCTGGAGCATCAGCTTCTGGCTCCCGACGGTGATGTTCGACGTCGCGAACCAGTCGTGCCAGATCAGCGTCATCCGCTCGACGAGCGGGCGCGAGGTGCGCACCATCTTGTCGAGCCACCAGAGATGGTCGTGGCCGAAGGCGTCCTTCGGAGCGAGCGGCGCGCCGTCGACGAGCGGCGTCTTGCCGACGAGCGTGTCGACCTTCGGCGGATGGACGAGGGAGTCGACGGCGCCCTTGAGCCCCTTCGCCGCGAGGTGCTCGGCCTCTCCGCTGCGCGGGCCGAACCCGGCTCGCCAGAGCAGGCGCTCGGCCTGCTCTGGTCCGAACGTTCCCCCATACACAGGTATGCCGGTCGCCGGGATGCCTGCCACGGGAGTGCCTGCCGCCACGGACGAGCCATCGGCGCGAAGGCGGCTCGAGGTGATGCCCGATTCGAGTGATTGCTCGACGCGCGAAGCGTCGCCATCCGCCCGGGCGAACGACCCGTCCCGGCGAACCGCCGGGTGCTGCCGGGTGGGTGATCAGTAGTTCCCCGCAGCGGGGATGTGGTTATGACCGCACGGGCCGGCCCGCGGCAGACCCGTTACCTCTAGGTGATGAGCCTCGGACTCGAGCAGGAAGGACCGGCCGCACCGGGAGCCGCTGTCGAGCCCCTTTGGCCGGGCACCGGCATCGCTCGAGTGACCCGGTGACGCGGCTCCTGCGCCTCTGGATGTTCGTGGTGTTCGGCGTCGCCGTCGTCGCCGCCTCGGTCCTGTTCGCCGCACGGGCCCAGCAGACGACCGCGGATACGAACTACGGCGAGGCGCAGATCGCGTCGGACCTGCAGATCGAGGTGCTCCAGCAGGAGCGCGGCCTCGACGGGTACGTCGGGAATCAGAAGCCCTCGGAGCTGCGGATCTACTTCAGCGTCGAGCGCAAGCTCGCCGGCGATCTCGCCGAGGCGCACAAGGATTCGTCGGACTCCCCGCCCGAGCGTGCGCTGGTCGAACGGCAGCAGGTGCTCGCCGACCGCTGGCAGGAGTCGGCGGCGCGCGAGCTCTCGTTCATCGAGGCCGGGCGGGTCGCCGACGCCGACCGGGCCGACCAGCGAAGCGACCAGCTGATCGGTGAGTTCATCACCGTCAACAACGCCTACCAGGTGCGGCTCGACGTGACCCGCCATCACGAGGAGCGAACGGCCGCGCTGATCCCCCTCTGGCTCGTCTGCGGGTTGAGCATCCTCTTCGGGCTCGCCGGCTGGATCGCCACCCGGCGGGGCGAGAAGGCACGTGCGGCCGAGCAGGAAGCGAATGCCGACGCAGGTTCGCTTCGGGGAAGCGATGCAGGTGTCGGAGAGCCAGGAGGAGGCACACGCCGTGCTGGCCCGGCACCTCGAGCTGACGAGCCCCGGCAGCGACGTCACGATCCTGACCCGAAACAACAGCGCCGATCGTCTCGAAGCGACTCGGCCGATGCACCCGGACCGCCCACTCGCCGGCTTCCTCGACGAGTCGGAGCCGCGTTCATGCCTTGCCGTTCGCTTGAACCGCCAGTACCAGCGGGGAGACGACTCGAACGAGGTCCTCAACTGTCAGATCTGCGGGAGCCTCCCGACGGCGTCAACCTGTCAGCCGCTCCTCGTCGGCGGCGAGGTGATCGGGTCGGTCCTCCTACAGCATCCGGGGGCGCTTCCCGAGGCGGACCGCCGGCAACTCGTGAAGTCGGTGTCCCAGGCCGCACCCGTGCTCGCAAACTTGCGCAACCTCGAGCTGGCCGAGAACCGAGCCTCCACGGACTCGCTCACCGGGCTTCCCAATCGCCGCGCCGTCGACGACACCCTCAAACGGATGCTCGCGCAGGCCACGCGCGCCGATTCGCACTTCTCGGTTGTCCTGGTCGACGTCGACCACTTCAAGCAGATCAACGACACCCTCGGGCACGAGCACGGGGACCAGGTGCTCGCAGCGTTCGGCTCGCTCCTCTCCGCAGAGCTCCGCACGAGCGATCTTGCGGGCCGGACGGGCGGCGAGGAGTTCGTTCTCCTGCTTCCCGACACCGATCGGGAGGGCGCCGTTCGACTCGCCGAGAGCGTCCGCGACGCCCTTCGCAGCCTCAAGGTGAAAGGCGTCGACCGCACGGTCACCGCCAGTCTCGGGGTCGCGACCTTCCCCGAGGACGCCGCCGACGTCGCAACGCTCCTCCGGAGCGCAGACCGGGCGCTCTACTCGGCAAAGCGCCAGGGCCGTGACCGAGTGGCGACCGTCACCGACAGCCCGAATCCGCCGGCGCTCGTCATCGCCGGGACCTGACCCGCGATCCTGCGGTCAGCCGGGGTTCGTCAGTATTTCGCGGACCTTGTGGGCGAGCTCCGCGGGCAGGTAGGGCTTCTGGATGAACTCGTCGTGGGTCTCGCCCACCCCGTGCCGCACGATGGTGCCGGACGGGTAGCCGGACGTGAAGAGAACGCGGAGCCCCGGGATCGTGTCGGCGAGCTTCTCGGCGACTTCCCAGCCGTTCAGCACGGGCATCACGAGATCGGTCAGGAGCAGGTCGATCCTCGGCGCCCCGTCGCCCGCCGCCAGCTCCAGCGCCTCCGGCCCGTTCGCGGCTGCAACGACGTTGTAGCCGTACGACTCGAGGATGGCGGCGGCGAGAACGCGAAGCGGCCGGTTGTCCTCGACCAGCAGGATCGTCTCGGTTCCCTCGATCGAGCTGACCGCGATCGGCGAGACGAACGGCAGGATCGGGTCGTCCGTGGCCGGGAAAGTACACCTTGAGGGTCGTGCCGATCCCCGGCTCGCTGTAGACGCGAACGTGGCCGCCGCTCTGCTTGACGATCCCGTAGACGGTCGAGAGCCCGAGCCCGGTGCCCTCATCCTTCGTGGTGAAGAACGGGTCGAACACGCGCCTGCAGGTCTCTTCGTCCATCCCGCTTCCCGAGTCGGTCACCTGGATCAGCACGTACCGGCCCGGCGCGACGTCTCCATGCGCATCGGCATAGGCGCCGTCGAGCTCGCAGTTCTGCGTCTGGATCGTGAGCGAGCCTCCACCGGCCATCGCATCCCGGGCGTTGACCGCGAGGTTCAGGATCACCTGGGCGAACTGGCCGCGGTCGACGAGGACGGACGCGAGCTCCGGCTCGAGCCGGCTCTCGACCAGGATGTCTTCGCCGAGGAGCCGCTCGAGCAGGGTCAACGTTTCGACGACGACGGCGTTCACGTCGCTGACTTCGGGCGCCAGCACCTGCTGCCGGCTGAAGGCGAGCAGCTGCCCGGTGAGCTCTGCCGCCTGCTGCGGCAGCTTGATCGATCCGGTCGATCGCCTGGCGTTGCTTCTCGTCGCTGGAGCTTGGGCGCCAGAATGGCGCTGTAGCCTCGGATCACGGTGAGGAGGTTGTTGAAGTCGTGCGCGATCCCTCCCGCAAGGCTTCCGATCGATTCCATCTTCTGGGCCTGGCGCAGCTGAGTCTCGAGTGACTTCTTGGCAGTGAGATCGGTGAAGGTGACGCAGGTGAGATGGTCGCCGTCGACATCGAGCGGCGAGGCACCGACGAGCACCGGAAAGGGGATCCCGTTGTTGTCGAGGAGCTCCAGCTCGAAGGTGGCCCCAGCGGCGGCGGCACCCAGGGCGATGCGGCTTCGAATCTTCTCCAGCTCGGGTGAGCTGCCGCCCGCCACGAAGCGCTCGATCGGTAGACCCACGATCGCTTCTCGAGGGCGCGCCAGCAGCTCCGCGAGCCGTTGGTTGGCATAGATGACGAGCCCGGTGGACGAGAGGGTGGCTGCCCCGTCGCGCATCGTCTCCACGAACATCCGGTACAGCTGGTCGGCGTCAGACAGGGTGAAGACCCGCCGGTCGCCGCCGTTTCCGGCGACGACGAACGCATCGATCTCGCCCGCGCCGATCGCGCGGAGCGTCTCTTCGGCCTCCGACATCCGGGCCGTCGCCTCGGCCGGCGTCTCCGGGGCGCCGCCGGCTCGCTCCGGCACGGGGAGAATCTCAAGGGACCTCATGTCCGCGGAAGCAGGGCCCGGCCGTGTCACGGAGCCTCCAATCCCTGCACGCGCCGCGCCGCTCGAGTCATGGCTCTGGGGCTCATCGCTCTAGCCCGGCTGAAGTTGAAGGCCCACGAGGACGCCCTCGGTGTTCGAGAGGTCGCCGATGATCTTGCGCAGGGGAGCCGGTAGCTGGCGGACGAGCGTCGGGATGGCGAGGATGTCATCGCTCCGTGCCCGTGCCGGGTCCTCGATCAAGTCGATGACCTCGATCTCGTAACGGCCGGCCAGGTACTCCTCGCAGAGCTTTTTCAGGTTCACGAAGGCACGCAGGGACTTGGGCGATTGCCCGGCGACGTACAGGTGGAGCGTCCAGCAGTCCTCGTCGTCGCCGCGTGCCTCGGCCGAATCTGTGGTCGCGTTCACGACGCATCGCCCTCGTTCTCGAAGGCCACGGAAACGAGCTCGGACTCCGGATCTTCTGGGTCGGCTTGCCTGAGCCTGCCCTGCTTGAGGCGCTGCCCGGCTCGATCCACCGCGCCGTTCGATCCGTTGCTCAGCAGGCGGCCAACGGCTTCGGCCTCGATCTCGAACTCACGCCAGAGCGCTGCGGTCTCAGCGCCCACGGATTCACGGCGGCGTTCGAGACTGGCCCGGCGCTGCTCGAGATCGTCTACGCGTGCCGCTCCGTCAACCCGCTCTTGTTCCTCCTGGGCCTGGCGCGCTGAGCCGGTGAGCACTCCTTGAGGCCCGACGTACACGTCCGCCAGCTCGATCCCGTGGTTGGTGAGCAGGAACTCACGGATCTGGTTGGAGTGGGCCATCCCACGCGACTTGAGGATGTAGAGGACGCGGTTGAGCTCACCGTTCCCTTCCATCGTCTTCACGAGCAGCGAGGTGTCGACGAGCGAGGCCAGCTGGTGATCGGACTCGACGATCCTTCCACCCCTCGTCAGGGTGGTGAAGAGCGCCGTCACGCCGCGTGCCTTGAGGAAGTCGACCTGGCGGGTCAACATCGCGGATACGTCCGTCCCGGTTCCGACGATGAGCATGTCGGAGACGGGATCCTTGACGACGACGGCCGGATCGAACTCCTGAACGAGCCTCTGGAGGACGAACAGGTGTGCCTCGAGGCCGAGGAGGCTCGGGCGGAAGCAGTGGAACTGAAGCAGCCCGGCGTCGACCCATTGCTGCAGGTCGATCCCGACCGAGGCCATGTTCCGGACGATCTCCGACTCCGACTCCTCGAAGCGCGAAGAAAAGCGCCCGTTCGCCGCGGCTGCAGGTGGAATCGCAGAACTGGGCAGCCAGGGTCGACTTCCCCGTGCCGGCGGTGCCGCTGACGAGGACGGTGCTGCCGCGGTAGTACCCTCCGCCGCCGAGCATCAGATCGAGGCGAGGCACGCCCGTGGAGACCCGCTCGGTGGAAGCGCTGTGCTGCAGGCCGAGCGAGGTGATCGGGCAGGACGGAGATCCCGGATTCGCCGATCAGGAAGGGGTACTCGTTCGTTCCGTGGAGCGAGCCTCTGTACTTCAGGACTCTCAGCCGCCGGGTGGAGGTCTGCTCGATCACTCGATGGTCGAGAACGATCACGCAGTCCGAGACGTATTCCTCGATCCCGTAGCGGGTGAGGCGTTCCGTCTCCACGCTCGGCCGGTGATCACCGCGGTCACATGCCGCGTCCTTGAGCCATCCGAACAGGCGACGGAGCTCGGCGCGGAGACGGCCGTGTTCGAAAACGCACCGAAGAGCGTCTCGATCGTGTCGATCACGATCCGCTGGGCGCCGACGGCATCGATGGCCGCGCCGAGCCGGAGGAACAGCCCGTCGAGGTCCCAGTCGCCCGTGTCCGTCCAGCTCGCCCTCCGGAGCGGCGATATGGTCGATCGCCAGGCGCCCGTCGGCCTCGAGCTGCCTCAGGTCGAATCCGATCGAGGCGACGTTTGCGATCAGGTCGTCGACGGACTCCTCGAAGGAGACGAATACCCCGGGCTCGTCGAACTCGGTGATGCCGCGAACGAGGAACTCCATCGCGAGCAGCGTCTTTCCGCAGCCGGCAGGGCCACAGACGAGCGTCGGACGTCCTCGCGGCAGGCCGCCGCCGTCACCTCGTCAAGGCCGCTGATGCCCGTGGGCGCCTTCGGGAGTTGGGTCGCGATCACTTCGACGTCCTCTCGGTAATGGGAGGCGTCGAGCCGGTGCGGAACACAAATGACATGCTCCCGCAAAACCAGGCGTCTCTGTAAGGGTTGCCGAGCGATCAGCGGCGCGTCGCTTGGACCCCACAAGAGTACCTGCATCGAGCCACTTCAGGCCCTCCGCCGCCTTCGGGACGTGACCGCCGGCACCGCGTGAGGCGCGAAACAAGCTCGGGGAAAGACGCGCTCGGTCAAACGAGCATCGACAATTGTCGACTACGCCCGGCCCCTCGAGCGCGCCGCGGTTCGCGCGTTGAGGGGCCTTCGGCCCGACCTGCTTCGTCAGGGGGCCGATCCGAGACTTGCAGGCACTTCGTGCCTCGTTGCCTCGGCTGCCGGGCCGCTTACCATTCCTCGCCGGCCACCTGGCGGGTCGCGACGTTGAGCCGGTTCCAGACGTTGATCGACGCGATTGCGAGGAGGAGCCCCGCCAGCTGGATCTCGTCGTAATAGCGGGCAGCGTCCTCCCAGATCTCATCGGGCACCGGGTCGGGACGATCGCTCATCCTGGTCACCGCTTCGGTCAGCGCAAGCGCCGCACGCTCGGCGTCTGTGTAGTACGGCGCATCGCGCCACGCTGCGAGCGCGAAGAGCCGGTCGTCGGTCTCGCCGAGCTTGCGGGCGATCCGAGGGTGCTGAACGGCGCACACGCCGCAGCCGTTGATCTGGCTGGCCCGCAGGGCGATCAGCTCGAGCAGCTTCGGCGAGATGTCAGCTTCGTGGGCCGCCTTCGACAGCGCCTGGAGCGCATCGAACGCGCCGGGCACGGCAAAGGCCGGATGGCTCATCCGGGCTTGAAGGGTCGCAGTCTCGGTCTCCATTGTCTTCTCCTTGTCGCATCGACGTGTTATTGGGTCTACTGCGATGACCCGTCGCAGCCACCAGATGTGACAGGGAGGGTCTCAAGAGCACGAATCAAAATGAGCGTCGTTCCCGGCGACCTTGATCCGGCTGAGCCGGTCTAGCGCTCGACTGAATCGGCTCAGTTCGGGATCGGCTCAGTTCGGGATCGGCCCAGTTCGGGATCGGCTCAGTTCCCGCAGGATCAAGGGCTCCGAGAGCCCCGGACGGGGACGCCCATCGTGATTCGTGCTCTAAAGAAGCTCTAGTCGCCGAGGACTGCGAGGTCGATCTGGGCGATCCGCTCGGGATCGGCGAGGAAGTCGATCTCGGCGATCGCCCCGTTCGTGATCGTGAAGGCGGCGATCGAGAACGGCTCGCCGTGCAGGAAGCTGACCATCCCTGCGGCCCCGTTGATCAGGGCGCGTCGCATGGTCAGGTCGACGCGCGACCACATGAGGGCCCGCCCGGCGACCGCCTCGGCACCGCGGACGTGCGCCGACGCGCCCTTGTCGCCCCCGTCGGCGCGGAGGACGACCTCGGGGTCGAGCACGGCGACGAGCGCGTCGAAGTCGCCGTTCCGGGCGGCTGCGAGGAACGCCTCGACCACCTCCCACTGCGCGGTGAGGTCGGCGTCCGGAACGGGGGCGGCCGCGCCGCGGACTCGGCGCCGTGCGCGGCTCGCAAGCTGGCGGGTCGCCTCGGGTGAGCGCCCGACGACCGGCGCGATCTCCTCGAACGGGATCGCGAACATGTCGTGGAGGACGAAGGCGAGTCGTTCGGCAGGAGTGAGCGTTTCGAGCACGATCAGGAGCGCCAGGCCAACCGAGTCGGCGAGGAGCGCCTCGTGCTCCGGGTCCGTGCCGTCGGCGTGGTCGACGATCGGGTCGGGCACGCGCATGTCGAGCGGCTGCTCGCGCCGGGTCCTTCGCGTTCGGAGCACGTTCAGCGCGACGCGCGCGACGACGGTCGTCAGCCAGCCGCGAAGGTTCTCGACCCCGCTCGTGTCGGCGCGGCTGAGCCGGAGCCAGGCGTCCTGGACGGCGTCGTCGGCCTCGCTGACCGAGCCGAGCATCCGGTAGGCGACGGCTCGCAGATGCGGTCGCTGCTCCTCGAACTCCCGGGCGAGCCATTCCTGCTGATCCATGTCACGTTCCTCCTTCCCCGCGTGTCAGAGGAATAGACCCGCGGGACCGGCGGGATGTGACGAGAAGAACGGTCGGGGACCGCGCGGCAGTCCTCGGCCCCTCAGGCTTCGGTCAGCGCACGGCCTTCTTCACGAGCGCGGCGATCTTTGCCTCGTCGGCCGGGGTCAGCTTCGTCAGGGCGTACGCGATCGGCCACATGGAGCCCGCGTCGAGCTTGGCGCTGTCGTTGAAGCCGAACATGGCGTACCGCTCCTTGAACTTCCCAGCGTTGCGGAAGAAGCAGACGATCTTGCCGTCCTTTGCATACGCGGGCATTCCGTACCAGGTCTTGGGCGAGAGGTCGGGGGCGGTGGTCTTGATCAGCTCGTGGAGCCGTTTGGCGATGGTGCGGTCCTGCGGGGCCATTGCGGCGATCGCGGCTCGGACGGCGGTTTCCCCGTCCGTCTTGTCCTTTAGCTCGCGGGCGCGTGCTCTCATCGCGGCCTTCTCCTCGGCCGTGAATCCGTCTTTCTTGGTGGTCTTGGCGGGCTGCTTGGCTTTCTTGGCGGGAGTGCTCATCGGTCTCCTTTCGTGCGTTCGACGACCTGCGCGAAGCGGTCGAGCCGCTGCAGCCAGGTGGTGATCCCCTCGAAGGCGTACGGAGCAAGCATGCACTTGCGCACACGCCCGACCTTCTCCGTCGTCACGAGCTCCGCCTCCTCGAGGAGCCGGATGTGCTTCTTCATCCCCGTGAGCGACATCCCGAAGGGTGCGGCAAGCTCGCTGATCGTTGCGCTGCCGGAGCCGAGCCGTTCGAGCACCGTGCGACGGGTCGGGTCGGCCAGGGCTGCGAAGGCGCGGTCGACGCTTGGGTGAGAGTGAACCATACGGTTCACTCTAGCGCGTGCTGCCTCCGCCCACCTCTTAACCCTTCCCGGGTACGACGGGTGTCGCTCCTGTGGGTTGCCTGGACTTGCAGGCGCTGCCGGCGGCTTGAAACGCCGGCGAGCTCTCGTCGAACTTGCTGCTGTCGAAGGCGCCCTGGCTGTTCGGGTCTGGAAAGCCGGGGAGGCCGTGCGAGCGCATGCAGCGGGCCCAGCTCACCTCGGCGGCGATCCTCTGGGCAGAGAGCGGCGCCGGGGCCTGCCCCTCCCCGGGCAACAACCGCCGGCACGCCTTGCCGGCCGCGACGAACCTCGGGTTGCTGCGGTTGAGATCGCTGCCGGGGCCCCCGTTGATCTGGAACGAGACGCCGCCGCCGGGGCTCGTGGTCGGGTCGGGGAAATCCGGAATGCCGTGGCTGCGCATGCACGTCGCGTACGCCTCGAACTTCGCCAACACCGACGAGGAACCGCCGCCGCCGCGGCGGCCGGCGGCTTCGGCCCGCCGCAGCCGGCCGCGAGGAGCAGCGAGCGCGAGCAGTGCCGCGAGCGCAGCCGCCCACGGGTCGAAGCGACCGTTGCCGCGCTCGGCCTCCGAGGCACGCGCACGGCGTGCCTTCGTGGTCGATGCCCTCGCCATCCGGTTCGCTCCTTGCGTTCGGGGACGGTCCCCAACCGTTCTACGCCGGAGCTCCTGACACCGAGCTAACGCGGCTGTTATCCCGTTGTCAGGCACGCTGAGGCATCCTCAGGTCCGCGACTGCAAGGCTCCGAATCGCCAAGCCCTGGCCGACGGGCAGAACGGAGACAGTCCAACCATGCGGAGATGCCCGGTCCAGCCTCGCGAGCCTCGCAGGCAGGCGTCCGAGCCGAGCGGCGCGTCGAGCGAGAACCGGCGATGCTGCGGATCGTGCGCATGAGCAGCGACACGCGGCGCCGCCCGAAACGCGCTGGCAGAGCTTCGGGCCCCGTCCGCTGCGGAGCACGATCCGGGTGCGTCTCGCCGTCCTGTTCTTTGCGGTCTTCCTCGCTTCCGGCGCCGTCCTCTTGGCCGTCACCGTCGCGCGTGTGGCTGAGCAGAACGGGCGCACGTGGTTTCGACCGCGGTTCCTGTGTCAGCCGGACAGAGCCCGGCGACCGGCATCACCCAGCACGGCTCCGACCGGCATCAGCTGCTGATCGCCTCTGCGATCGCCCTGGCGGTCATGGCCGTGGCTCTCGCTCGCGGTCGGCTGGCTGGTGGCCGGGCGGTTCCTGCGGCCGCTGCGCACGATCACGGCGACGACCAGGGAGATCTCCGCCACCAACCTGCACGAGCGACTCAACCTCAGCGGCCCGGACGACGAGCTGAAGGAGCTCGCCGACACCTTCGACCAGCTGCTCGACCGGCTCGAGCGCTCATTCGCGTTCGAGCGCCAGTTCGTCGCCAACGCCTCGCACGAGCTGCGCACCCCGCTCGCCGGCATGCGGACGTCGCTCGATGTGGCGATGGCAAAGCCCGGGCCGCTGCCCGCACACATCGACACGCTCGCCGACCGGCTCCGCCGCGAGCTCGACCAGGTCGACCGGCTGCTGGAGAGCTTCCTCACCCTCGCCCACAGCCAGCAGGGGCCGCCCGATGACCTCTCGACCGTCTCGCTCGCCGAGCTCGCCCGGGGCGCGCTCGAGCGCCGTGCCGATGCGATCGCCGCAAGGGGGCTGAATCGTCGAACAGCAGCCGCTTCCGGACGTATGGGTGACCGGCAGCGAGACCCTGCTCTCCCGGATGGTCGAGAACGTGATCGACAACTCGATCGGCCACAACGAGCAGGGCGGCTGGGTGCGCGTCACCACCGCGGCGGGGCAATCAAGCGCCCAGCTCATCGTCGAGAACGGCGGCCCGGTCCTCGACCCGGGCCAGGTCGAACGACTCACGCAGCCGTTCCAGCGGATCGGCGCCGAGCGAACCCGCTCCGACGACGGCGCCGGCCTCGGGCTCGCGATCGTCGCCTCGATCGTCGAGGTCCACGCCGGGACGCTCGAGCCTCGAGGCACTCGAGGGCGGCGGACTGCGCGTCGCAATCACCCTCCCCCTCGCCGTCGCAGCAGCGACCGGAGTCACCTTCGTGAGAGTGCTCGTCGTCGAAGACTCCCGCACCCTCGCAGACGCGCTCGTCGAGGGGCTCCGAGACGAGGGAATGGCGGTCGACGTCGCCTACGACGGGCTCCAGGCAGCGACGAAGCTCGACCTCAACGCCTACGACGTGGTCGTGCTCGACCGCGACCTCCCCGGAGTGCACGGCGACACGCATCTGCCGCATGATCACCGAGCGCGAGAGCCCGGCGATGGTGCTCATGCTCACGGCCTCCGGCACACCGCAGCAACGGGTCAGCGGCCTCAGCCTCGGAGCCGACGATTACCTGTCGAAGCCGTTCCATCTTCCCGAGCTCGTGCTCCGCATCCGTGCTCTCGCCCGGCGCCGGCCCACCGCCCAAGCCAGGATCTTCCGCGGCGGCCGGCATCGAGCTCGACCCCCTCCACCACACCGCGACCCGCGACGGACGCACGGCTCGACCTCTCGGCCAAGGAGTTCGCAGTCCTCGAAGCGCTGATGCGCGCCCGAGCACGCCGTCCTCAGCGCCGAAGCCCTGTTCGCCCTGGTATGGGACGAGCATCGTCGACCCGTTCAGCAACACGGTCCAGGTCACCATCAGCCGGCTGCGGCGCAAGCTCGGAGAGCCGCAGGCGATCGAGACGATCACCAATGTCGGGTACCGCATCGCGGAAACCCCCTGATGGAGATCCGCCTAAGAGCTCAGTGCAGAATGACGCTCGTCGATCGGGCGCTCTGGCCCGAACAGGAACGCCCATGTTGATTCGTGCTCTTGAGAAGCTCGCCGGCGCTGCCGGGCGGCTCGACGGCTGGACCGCGTAACCTAGGCAGGTCCCGTTCCGCGAAGAGGAGGTCGTTCAAATGATGACCGTGCTTGTCGCCTCCTCGGTCTTCTCGACCGACTAGCCGCGCGACGGACGTAGCTCCCTTTCGGAGACGGCCGCCGCGCCGTCCTGCCTTCACGTTCCGAAAAGGAGGATTGCGTTGTCCGAGTTCGATCTCGGCGTGCTCGGGTGGACACCGGAGCTCGCCGCCAACTTGCAGCCCGGCCTCGTGCCGGGGCGCGTGGTCGCGGCGCACCGCGCGGCGTTCGACGTGCAGACGGCCGAGGGGATCGTCCGTACGCCGCCTGCCGGGGCGGCTCGTGCACGAGAGCGTCGAGGTCGCGGTCGGCGACTGGGTCGGCCTCGGGGACGGGCTCGTTCGAGTCCGTGCTGCCGCGGCGCAGCGCGATCGTCCGGAAAGCCGCCGGGCTGACGTCGGAGTCGCAGACGCTCGCGGCGAACGTCGACCTCGCGTTCGTCGTGTCGTCGCTCGGGCCCGGATCTCGACCCTCGCCGCATCGAGCGGTATCTCGTCACGATCTCGGAGAGCGGGGCGTCGCCGGAGATCGTGCTGACGAAGGCTGATCGCCTCGACGATCCGTGGGAGATGGTCGCCTCCGTCGAGGCGGTGGCGATCGGCGTCCCCGTGCACGTCGTCTCGGCGGTTTCCGGGTACGGCCTCGACGCGCTACGAGCTCGGTTGGGCGCCGGCGAGACAGCGGTGCTGATCGGGTCGAGCGGCGTCGGCAAGTCGACGCTCGTCAACCGCTGGGTCGGCCACGAGCTGATGGCGACGAAGGAGACGCGCGTGGACGACGACGAGGGCCGTCACACGACGACGCACCGCGAGCTGATCGTGCTTCCGGGCGGCGGCGTCGTGATCGACACGCCGGGGATCCGCGAGCTGCAGCTCTGGGGCGGCGGCGTCGAGGAGGCGTTCGCCGACGTCGAGGAGCTCGCGCTGCGCTGCCGGTTCAGCGACTGCTCGCACAACACCGAGCCCGGCTGCGCCGTGAAGGCGGCGCTCCTCTCGGGCGAGCTCTTGCACGAGCGCCACGCGAGCTGGCTGAAGCTGCAAGCGCGAGCTCCGATCGGTCGCCGTGCGAGCAGACGCCCAGCTCCAGCGCGAAGAGAAGCGAAAATGGCAGCTGCGAGAACGCGAGGCCCGAACCCAGGCGCGGCACCGATGAGTGACTTCCCGATCGACACGCGGATTCGAACTGAAGGCAAACTATCGCCGGTGGTAGTTCCGGCCTATGCCATTGGAGCGTGTGAGCTAGCGGGGTCGGCGAGCAGATGTCTCGCTTGGGACTGAAGGCGCGCGAAGGCGCGCGACCGGTGGATATCTCGCTCGTCGCGATTCGCTGGATACCAGGTGCCATCCCCCGTGATGGAGGCCAAACCTCCGAGTCCTCGAGGTGAGCGAACCCGGGCTCGACAAAGACGCGGGCGTCCCCTGCGGCGAAGAACACAGCTGACCCGCCCTGATGCCGCACTGGTTCTCCATCTATTTCGTTCACGTCCTTTCCGGGCGCGGGTACCAGTTCTGGAGTGGAATCGGGTCAGACGTCGGAGAGGTGACCCTCCTAGGCGCTCTCGTCGCGGTTTGGAGCAAACACAACTGCCACATCCATCGCTGCTGGCGAGTCGGCTGGCACCCGAGCAAGAAGTACGGAGGCCACGTGGTTTGCCGCCACCACCATGAGGACTCGGGGACTCCCCTCCTGAAGGAGAGGTGACGTGACGATGGTCGGGTAGGCCGGGTCATTGTTCAACCACCTGTGTGCTTGCGTCAGTTGCGCGCGTGCTCAGCAACCCGGCTCCGCCGGGATCTCATCGGCCGTCGATAACTCCCCAACCGTCGTAAGACGCACGCGCACCACCGGCGCTGGATCTGCGAGAGCCCCCAGGCTCGGTGGCTGCTTCGCGGTGTGCTTCGGCTCGGTTTCGGCCCAGGGCCGAGCCCGTTTTCACAGCCAAACCTACGACGCTTCCCAGCGGCCTCGCAGGCCTGAGGCGTGAACTGATCTCGACAGGGGACAGCCCTACGAGAGGGGACGGCATGGCGCTTGCAATGGGATTGAACGGGGTTATTTCGGCCGTGCTGCTGATCGTGCTCTACGCGATGCTCTGGCGCGTCGGGTGGAGAGGTACGCGTTACCCAAGACTTCCGAGCAAGCAGCTTGGGACGATCGAACACCGGAATCCGTCATCATGGGGACGTGCCAAAAGACCGTCTGCGCGTCCGATTTGGAGCGGCACTCGTGGTCTGTCTCGTCGTCCTGGAAGGGTCGGCCCTCGGTACCGCGGCTAGTGGCGCCTCTCGACCCGACCCAGCGCAGTTCCTGAAAGTCGATGCTGCCCGCCGCAGTGTGGATTTGACGCTCCTCGCCGGCCGCGGCGGCGGCAACGGGGGATTCAACTTCGACGGTTACGGACGAGGAGAGCTCATGGTCACGGTGCCCCGGGGCTGGCGCATCACCATTCATTTCGAGAATGACGGCGCCCGCCTTTCGTCATGCGCCGTGGTGTCAGGCCCGGGAGCCTCGGGTGTTGCCTTCGCCGGCGCGAGCACCCCGAACCCAGTCGAGGGTCTCCCGAGCGGACAAAAGGCCACGTTCTCGTTCGAAGCGAGCCGTACCGGGTCGTACAGGCTCGCTTCGATGGTCCCCGGCCAGGAACAGGCGCGGATGTGGGATGTCCTCGATGTCGTGTCAGCAGGTCGACCGTCGATCGTCGCCCGCCCGGGGCCTTAGCTCACTCGGCGAGCGCGCCGAGATCGTCTGCAACGAACTGCGGCAGAAACGGAGCATGGACTCCTGCTCGTTCGAACCCACTTCGGTCGATCACATAGACAGCGGTGCTGTGCGCAACCGACGCTCGGGCCGGCAACGAAATGCCGTAGGCGCGCCAGACAGCCTTGAGCTGTGAACTCGTCCCGAGAAGCCAGTGCCAGTCGCCGGCGAGCCCGAGCTCACGGCCGGCCGAGCGTCCGTCGGCCTCGCTCGCAAGCGGGTTGAGGCTCACGATGAGGAGCGTCGCTCGATCGGCAGCGGTCGACGCCAGGGTGACGTCGGCGAGCCCGCGCGCCTCGAGCAGGCACGAGTTGCCGCAGCGGGGATCCATGAACGCGAGCACGACCGTGCGACCCTGCTCCCCCGCGAGCGAGATCAGCCGCCCGTTTTGATCGCGTAAGGCAAAGCGCGGTGCGTGTCTTTCGCCGGGCGGCCACACGACCTGACCGAACAGGTTCGGCACCGTGACCGCCGGCGACGGCGAGCCGGCCGAGTAGGGCATGGAGCGCGAGACCGGCTATTACGCCGGTTGCTGCCGCCAGCGCCGCGGCCAACGCCAGCGTCCGAGCGAGCGAGCCGAGCTCGCGAGGCGGAGCCTCCCATTGCCGCCCCGCGCGCTCAGAAGTCCTCCGGATGGTTTCGGACGAGGACAGCCCAGGCAACTCCGACCACGACGAGCAAGGCGAGCGGGATTCCCCAACTGAGGATCCCGCTCCCGAGATAACTGGCGACAATCGGCAAGGCAAGCTCCTTTCGTTCAGTGCTGGCCGGCGGGTCGCACCTTGCGGTGCCGGCGCCCTCCGACCCCAGCCAGGCATAGAACGACCAGCAGGCTGCCACGATGTACGCGAACGATCCCGGCACCCACATGACGCCGGCTGCCAGCTGTTGATCTTCGAGCGCCGAGATCCCGCCGGGCCGATGCGCGAGCATCCGCGTACGCATAGAACGCCGAATGAGATACGCAAGGACGATCGCGAGCGCCCACGCCGGCACCATCGCGAGCACGAGATACAGGGTGCGTTCAACGCCGCCTGGTCGTGCACGCAGCGGCGGTGCTCCGAGGATTGCGGCCCAAAAGACGATCCCGGAGACCACGAAGCTCAGGTGCTCGAGCTCGTGAATGTCGTTGCTACGGAGCGCCGCATTGAAGAGAGCCGGCACGTGCCAGAGCCCCACTGTCGCGGTCAGGAGCGCGAGCGCAGCGGGAGGTCGCGCGAGCGGCGCGCCCCAGGCAAAGAACCGTGCGGCGTAACGCCGAGCCGCCGGTGGCAGGGGAAGCCAGAGCCTGGGCCACGCTCTGCCGAGAACGAGAAGCGGAGGCGCGACAGTCAGCAGAAGGACGTGCTGGACCATGTGGACCCAGAAGAGCCTGTCGGCGTAGGCGTCGATCGGGGTGTCGAGGGCGACCACGAGTGTCAGCAGCCCGCCGTAGAACGACAAGGCGCGTGCCCGCTGGACCCGCCGAGAGCGACCTCCCACCGAGGCCGTAGAGCATCGCGAGGGCAACGCACACGACAAACGGGGCGCCGAGTGGCCAATCCGTGGCGTGCTCGAGAACCGCCACCTAGCCCGGGTGTCCTCGTCAGGTCGCTCTTTCCCACCGGTCGATTCACACCAGGTAGAGAACGATCCATGTGATCACAGCGATTGTCGGCGAGAATCTGGAGGTAGAAGCTCACCGCCGTCAGCCCCGGCCGGACGAGCGAGAGCGGGTCCGCAATGTCGTGCGCCCATTCGCTCGCGATCTCCGGAGGCATGTCCGGCCGGGGGAAGGCCGCCCTCCGGGATATTCCGGTACCGAATCGCCGTCGCCAGCACGGTCTCGAGCCAATAGATCGTGCCGAGCACGAAGACGGACAGGACGCCGGTCCACCCGATGTAGACGCTCGCGTACCCGCCCTGCGTCGGCCCGAAGTCCTGCCTCCCCCAGGCCGCGATCTGCAGTCCCAGGGAAGCCACGAGAAGGGCGAGGCCGAGGATCCCCTCAAGACGCCATTGCGCCCGATCACCTCGGCGTTGGTTCCCGAGCCCGAACCGGACCGCGACAGCGGCGGCGACGAGCGCCGCGGTCGAGGCGGTGCCGAGCCCGAATGACGGGTCGACGTGCTTCGGGCGCCACATGCCGCCATTGTCGAGATCGCGAAGGTAGAAGTAGGCGAAGAGGAAGCCGATGAAGAAGAATCCCGTCGCGCTCGCCCAGAGCTGGGTGCCGACCGGAGATGTTCCGCCAGGCGAGCTCCGCGCGGCTCTGCCTCGACGGCCGCATAGCCGGTGTGCTCGGACGCGAACTCGCGTCATGCCTCACCTCCCGCCGGCCGCAGCGAGGAGGGCCGTGGCGACGACGTGCCCTTCCTCTCCGTACCCGTACGGATCGCCCTCGATCACCGGGATGCGGTCGAAGTCGTGGACCGGGACCGGCGACGGAAGCTGGAACTCGAGCGATTTCGAGCCCCACGGGTTGGCGAGGGCGGGCACGCGCGCAAAGAGCTGGGAGTAGACGAGGTTCGCGAGGAAGATGAGCATCGAGAAGCCGAGGACGAAGGCAGAGACGGAGACCCAGTCGTTCAGTCCCTGGAGATTCGAGGGATACGTCACGACTCGACGCGGCATTCCCATGAACCCCAGCGCGAACAGCGGGGCGAAGGTCGAGTTGAACGACAGGAACATGAGCCAGAAGTGGATCTTCCCGAGCCGCTCGTTGAGCGTGTAGCCCGTCATCTTCGGCAGCCAGAAGTAGATGGCGGCGAAGAACGAGAAGATGAGGCCGCCCATGATCGTGTAGTGGAAGTGCGCCATCGACGAAGAAGCTGCCGTGGGTCGTGACGTCGCTCGGCACGTCGGAGAGGAAGATCCCGGAGAGGCCGCCGAAGAGGAAGTTGAACACCCAGCCGAGGCAGAACAGCATCGGCACCGTGTACCGGATCCGGCCTCGCCAGATCGTGCCCATCGCACAGAGGAAGGTGAAGCCGGTGGGGATCGAGATCAGCTCCGTTGAAAGCATGTAGAACGGACGCAGATCCGATTGATCCCGCTCACGAAGAGGTGGTGCTGCCAGACCGTCCACGAGAGCAGCGCAACACCGAGCATCCCCGCGACGGCGAGCCGGTAACCCCAGAGCGGCTTTCGCGAGAAGACCGGCAAGAGCTCGAGGACGACGCCGAAGCCCGGCAGGGCGAGGATGTACACCTCAGGGTGGCCGAAGAACCAGAAAAGGTCTTCGAAGAGATAGCTCGAGCCACCGAGTGGCGCAACGAAGAACCCGGTTTGAACCGTTCGGTCGAGAGCAGCCATCGTCAAAGCACAGATCAAGACCGGTGCCGCGAGCAGCATCAGGCCGGCGCTCGAGATCGCTCCCCACACGAAGATGGGTAGCCGTCCCCACGTCATCCCCGGCGCCCGCATCGTGATCACGGTTGCGAGCATGTTCAGCCCGAACAAGGTCATCGAGATCCCGACGAGCGCGAAGAACATGATGTACGCGTCCATGCCCATGTTCGCCTGGAGATTGAGCGGTTCGTAGCCCGTCCAGCCCGTTGGCACTCCGCCGAAGAAGATCGCGCTCGTCAGGATCGTCGCTCCCGCCATCAGCAGCCAGAACGTGAGAGCCTCGATTCGCGGGAAGGCCATGCGCCGCGCACCGATCATGAGCGGTAGGAAGTAGTTGGCAAACGGGCCGAGGATCCCGCTCGTCATGATCCCCATCATCATCGTGCCGTGCTCGGTGACCAGGGTCAGGTAGTTCCCCGCCGGCCAGACGTTCGGCTCGGGTCGCAGCAACTCGAAGCGGATCAGCATCGCGTTCACGCCTGCGACGAAGAAAAAGAGCCCGATCCCGATGAAGTACTGCATCCCGACGACCTTGTGGTCGGTGCTCAGCCCGAAGTAGCGGCCCGAGACCGGTCGTCTCCTTCTCCCGCAGCGACGGCGGGTAGCCGCGGACTCGCGCGAACGGGTAGACGCCGAAGCCCAACCCGACGAGGAATCCGACCACACCGAGGATGTAGGCGAGAAAAAGCGAGACGTCGTTCTCATCGGTGTCGCCGACATAGCCGAGGCTCTGGATGTTGAGTCCGTTGACGAGCCAATGGCCCCCGTACCATCCGAGGTAGAAACCTGCGATTCCGAGCACGACCCCGGTGAGCAGGTTGAAGCCGATCAGACGGCGCCAGAACGGCGCGCCGGGCTCGGCCTTGGGCCTACTAGCGCTCAGTTCGGTCGCCTCCTCTCTCATCATCAGCCGGCACGGAAGGCCGGTTGGGGGAGGTACACGTCGCTGTATTTCGGGAGGTACGGCGTTACCGGCGCTGCGAAGCGGCGCTGGGATCGCTCCCACTCCTCGAACGCGCCCGCGCTCACGATGCGGCCGGTGTCGAACATGTACCCGTGAAAGAGACCGCAGAGCTCGGCACAGCGGATCTGAACCGGGCCAAGCCGCGTGGGGGTCAGGTAGGCGATGTTGTCAGCACCCGGGTTCGCATCGGCCTTGAGGCCTAGAGCAGGAATCCAGAACGAATGGATGACGTCCAGCGACGTGACGTGCAACTCGACCTGCCGTCCGACCGGGAGCACGAGCTGCGCCGACTCGAAACCACCGGCGGTGGGGTAGCGGTAGGTGAACTCCCACTGCTGCGCGATCACCTGGACCTGGAGCGGGAGCTCGGCCTTCCCGCCGGCGGTCAACTGCGCGGAAGGCACGAAGACCGGACTCGACCCCTGACCGCCGCCGGCGCCGCCGAGAAGCTCGTACGTCCCGAACCCCGCCAAGCCGAGCACCGCGATGGTCGTGCCCACGACCCAGATGTTCTGCACACGCGAGTCGCCCCGGATCGGCGGGCCGTCCCCGGGCGCCAAGCCGGGACGCTCCCGAAAGGCAATCAAGGCGTAGCCGAAGAAGGCGAAGATCCCGGCGACGATCAGCACCGAGAAGAGCGTCAAGACCTCGTTGTCGAAGCGTTGGCCGCTCGCCTCCGTGCTTCCTGTGCCCGGAGGCAGGTACGGCGTCAGGTAGATCGCAACGAGCGTCATCGCGACAGCGCTCGTCACGAGCCAGATGAGAATCACCCGTCCCGCCGGGCCGAGCCGGTTCACGTCGACCTACTCACGTCACGTTCAGGAAACCGTCCATGAAGCCGAGCGTCTGCATCGGCCCCCCGAACCCGTCGAGAAATCCGGCAGCACAGGGAACGAAGCACTGCCAGCGGTACCGGCCCGGGCCGGGCGTCCGGAACGTAAAGGTGATCGTGTTGTGTGCGTTACTCATCGCACACGGCGCGAAGCTGCACTGATTCTTTGCGTTGTCGGCGACCCCTTTCAAGGGCACGATCAGCCCGAGCGCCGGAACGGCGAAGGTGTGAGACGCATCGGCGGGGTTGATCACGACGACCCGCGCTCCGTTGAGTCTCATGCTGTTGCCGACGGTCCCGCGGACGCGCGCCAGGAAGGGATTTCGAAGGCCGCTGTCGCCGTCGAACTGGTACACGGTCACATGGACGAGCGTGTGCGCGGGGAGCGACCAGATCGTCGTGTGCAGCCAACGGCCGCTCGGATCGCGCACGAGGTAAGCGACCCAGTCCGGGTTCGAGGAGAGCTTCGGCCCGATCGCAGCGACGGTCTGGATCGTTAGGTTGACCGACTTTCCCGACCCCGTCGTGGATACAGGCGGACGGTAGGCGGCCGGGCTGCTCATCAGCCAGCCGCTGATGTAGAACCCGATCAGAACCCCGGTGATGGCGACGCCGGCGATCACTCCGAGTGCTTTCTGGAGCGAGCTCAAGAGCGGATTCCACCCTTCTGAGCGCTGAGCACGAGGACTGGACTCACGTGGCCTGTAGAGCCGGAGCCCGGCACGACGGGCGGTGTGAACTCTAGGTCCATGAGCTCGGGATCGCCAAATGCTGAGTGCACCACCTTCGAGTTAGGCACCGCTGCCCCTGGCATGCCACTCGCCCCCCGACCTCGACGATGCGGCACAGTAGCAATCGCCCGCCGTCGGATCGGCATTTCTCCTTCCCGCAGTTGAACGTCGCCCCGCTGTCTACCCAGCGAGGTGAAACCAGGAACATCGAGCCCGGGGCCGGCTGCTCATCTCGCACGTGAGGATTGCGCCGCCACCGACGATCTAGATACGAGCGCGGCGGAGGAGGCTCCGGCCTCCCTGTTCGGAAAAGGACAAACACGGGAAGGCTGCCGTTGTGCGCGCGCGAATCTCGAAAGCCGCAACCGCGATCCGTCGTGGATACCTGTGGTTCGAAGGTAAGCCAACCGTGATCATCGTCGCCGCCGCGACCACCACGGTGGGGACGGTCTTCGTGCTGGCTTCCGACGCGGGCTGGGGCCGGCTGAGTCGAGTTACCGAGGCGAACCACGACTGGGCGTGGCTCGGCGTGTGCCTTGCCGGCGAGCTTCTTGCCTACGCGGGGTACATCTTCACGATCCGAGACATGGCGCGGGTGGATGAATCCGCCGAGATGAGTCTCGCGTTCTGCACCCAGACCGTTGTCGCCGGGTTCGGCGTCTTCACGGCGACCCGCTCGTCCGGAGGCTTCGCCGTCGACAACTGGGCCTTCCGGAAAGCCGGAGCGTCAGAGCGAGAGGCCGCCGCGCGGGCAGTCGGGCTCGGCATCCTCGAATACCTCGTACTCTCGATCGCGGCGCTCGTTGCCTCGACCGCGCTCTTCTTTCGCCTCGACGGGCACGCCAGCCCCTCTACGACGCTGCCGTCGCTCTCCATTCTCCCGTTCCTCGCGCTTGGCATCTACCTCACCTCGCCGCGGCGTGCGCGCCGACTGAGCAAGAAGCAGGGCGGCTACCTCCGTCGCTGGTTCGCGACGCTCGTTGCCGGCGGAACGACCGTTCGCAAGCTGCTCTCGAGCCCGCGAGAGCACGGCATGGGCGTCGCGGGGAACGCCGCCTACTGGGCAGGAGACATCCTTTGCCTCTGGGCGGCGCTCCAGATCGTCTCCGCCCGAATCTCGGTCTCGGCACTCGTGCTTGCCTACACGGGCGGGTACGTGCTCACACGCCGGGCCCTGCCCGCCGGCGGCGCCGGAATCGTCGAGGTCGCCCTAACCCTCGCCCTTTTCTGGATGGGGTTACCGTTCGCCCGAACGCTCGTCGCGGTCGTGGTCTACCGGCTCTTCAACTTCTGGCTTCCAATCCTTCCCGCCCTCGCCCTGATTCCGTCGATCCGGCGGCTTCGCGAGCGATTCGAGGAAGCCGAGCAGCTGACGACGTGAACGTCGAGGCGTTCGTCGAGGCGGTCTCACCAAGGGCCCGCTCGACGCCGCGCCGGTCCTGCTGCGATTGGCACCTTCTGAGGCTCGGTCACTCAACCGGATCGCCGTTCGCGCCGATACGCGGTCTTTCTGCACGGCGCATCAGTGGCTGTATGGCAAGCCAAGCGGGATGAGCTTCCGGCAGATCGTCACCGCCCTGACAGCGATCGGAGAGTTCTTGTTCAAGCTCGACGGGGTGTTGAACTGGACGCTGTTGTTCTCGAAGACCGGGTCCGGGAAGTTGGGGATGCCGTGGCGGCGCATGCACGCTGCCGCTTTGAGGTAGTCGGTGCGATCGGCGGCCGTAAGTGCGGGTCCGCTGCTGCCGTTGCCGGGGAGCAGTGCCGCACATGCATTCATGGCCGATTGGATCTGCGGATTGTCGGGCCCGTATCCGCGGAGGGTCAGCTTGACGTCTCCTCCGACGAAGTGCTGCGGGTCGGGGAAGCTCTGGACGCCGTGCGCGCGCATGCACTTCGAGAAGGCGAGCATCTCTCCCTGTTCTACGTTCTGCGTTGTCGTGGCGGGCGTCGACGAAACAACACTCGCGACGCGAGGCGAGCCGCCGCCGCAGCCAACCGCGAGCAGCGCGAACGCCCCGACCGCGGTGAGGAGGCGAATGATGCTCGCGAGACGAGGGCGCATGGAGGTTCCTTATCTGTCGAGGGCCTGGAAGGCGACGTCGACGCGCAGGCCGCCCCCGGCTTGAGCTCGTGCGGTCATGCGCGCTTTGTGTGCGTCTGCGATCGCGCGGACGATGGTGAGGCCGAGCCCCACCCCCTCACCGGGAGACCCAGAGGTAGACGTCAGTCGCTGAAAAGGCTGGAAGAGCCGCTGCACCTCGCCGCTCGGGATCTGAGGGCCTGTGTTGACGACGGAGAGAACAGCACGACCCGAGCGGGTGTAGGTCGCGACCTGGATCCGGCCGTGGGCGACGTTGTGCCGGATCGCGTTCGAGATGAGGTTGGCGACGAGACGCTCGACGAGCCCCGAGTCGCCGCTCGTGCGCGCCCGCTCGAGGATGACGACGCGCTCGAGCTCGTCCGGGGCGTGAGCTTGGAGCGCTTCCGCTGCGAGGCGTGCGAGGTCGAGCGGCTCGCGGCGTGGGAGATCGGCGCGGCTCCGGGCGAGTGCGAGGCAGCTGTCGAGCAGGCGCTCTTGTTGCCGGCAGGCGCTGAGGACGTCCGCGCCGATGAGGCGCCAGGCGGAGGCGTCGGTGTTCGCGTCGGCAAGGGCAAGCTCCAGCAGTGCGCGTTGGGTTGCGAGCGGGGTGCGCAGCTCATGAGCGACATATGCCGGGAAGCTCTCCCGCTCGGCCTCAACGGCGAAGCACGCGAGGTGTGCGGCGGTTGTGCGCCCGGCGGGCTCCGTCGAGTGTCCGGCTCGAAGGTTCAGCTCCATCGGTTAGACGGTAGAGAGCCGGTCGCTCGACCGCGTCGCGCTCGAGCGCCGTCTTTCGACTACCGCTCAGGGGTGAGATTCGTCCGCCCGCCACTCTCCGGGGTGAGGCCGAAGATCGCCTGTCGGCGCGAGGCAGCGCCCCGCCGCGGCCACCAGAATGGCGTCGTGCAGGATCTGACCCTGGATCGGCTACTTGCGGACGCGCGCCGGCTCCTCTCAGGCCGCACAGGTCGCGTTGCTCTATTCGCTCTTCTCACGCTCGCGACGATTGTCGAAGCGAGACTCGTCCGAAACCCCGCGGGAGAAGCTCGCGGAACGGGCCTGGCGATCTTCCTGGCGACGGTCGCGGTCGTGCCGCTAGCCCTTTCACGCTGGTCGTCGACGGTGGCAGCGTTGCTGGCCACGCTGATCACGGTCGCCCTCCTGAGCGTCCACGAGATCCCACTGACGATCGCCCCCTTCTGCGTCATGCTCGCGCTGACCGTCCAACTCGTGATCCGCCGCGGCCTCCTGTTCGCCGTCCCGCTGCTGGCCCCGTTCGTCATCAACATGGGGGCTCCGCTCGACGGCGCCGACGCGGACCTCGCAAGCGCACTGCCTCTCGTTTTACTCCTAGCCGCGCTTGTTATCGGCGAATCGCTGCGAAAACGCGGGCTGGCGGTTGCGGCCCTCGACGCCACCCAGGAAGAGATGGCCGAGAGCGTCCGGGTGCGGACGGTGATGGAGGAGCGGGCGCGGATCGCACGGGAACTGCACGACATCGTGGCGCATCACCTGTCGGTGATCACCGTCGAGAGCGACGCGGCGCGCCTGACCTCTCCGGAGCTCTCAGTTGATGCTGCCGGCCGCTTCGAGGCGATTGCCTCCACGGCTCGGGAGGCGCTGACCGAGACCCGGCGCCTGCTCGGAGTCCTCCGTGAAGATGCGAGCGGCATAGCCGACAGAGCGCCTCCGCCCGGGCTCGGCGATCTCGACGACCCTGATCGACGCAGCGCAGGCGGCCGGATCGCCCATCCGACTCATACGGGAGGGGAAGCTCGCCCGGCTACCAGCAAGCCTCGATCTTGCCGCCTACCGCATCGTCCAGGAGGCGCTGACCAACGCGCGCCGACACGCTCCCGGTGCGAACGTCGAGGTCGAGGTCACCTACGGCGACCAGGTCGTCCACCTTCGAGTCCGGGATTACGGGTCCGGCGGATCGAATGGCGCCGCCGCCGAGGGCCACGGGCTGACTGGCATGCGTGAACGAGCAACCCTCGCGGGTGGCACCTTCTTCGCGGGCGAAACTTCCGGGGGTGGCTTCGAGGTCGACGTCACCCTCCCCACTGGGGGGTTGGCGTGATCCGGGCACTCGTCGCCGACGACCAGCAAGCGGTCCGCGCGGGCTTCGCCGCGCTCCTCGAGACCCAGACAGACATCACCGTCGTCGCCACCGCAGCAGACGGCGAAGAGGCAGTGCGGCAGAGCGAGGAGCACCGACCTGACGTCGTTCTCATGGACATCCGCATGCCCGTACTCGACGGCATCGCCGCCGCCCGCCGAATCTGCTCGACCGCGGACGGTACCGCTCCCCGCGTCCTCGTCCTGACGACATTCGATCTGGACGAATATGTTTACGACGCGCTCCGGGCCGGCGCCAGCGGTTTCCTTCTCAAAGACGTGCGACCCGAGGCGCTGTTCGACGCTATCCGGGTCGTCGCAGCCGGCGATGCCCTTCTCGCACCCGGCGTCACCCGCCGACTGATCGCCGAATTCGCCCGCCTCCGCCCACGGGTACACACCGCCCCGGCAGGCCTCGACGAGCTCACCAGCCGCGAGCTCGAGATCCTACGTCTCGTCGCAGCCGGTCTCTCGAACCGGGAGATCGCCGACCGACTAGTGCTCAGCAACGAGACCGTGAAGACACACGTCAGCCACATCCTGCGCAAGCTCGCCCTTCGCGACCGCGCACAAGCCGTCATCGTCGCCTACGAATCCGGCCTCATCGTCCCGGGCGCCTGACGCCAACCCGTCAGGACAGCAGTGGTCGCCGACTTCTTTCTTCCGCGAGTGACTAGGAAAGGTCGTCGGAGCAAACGCCTATGAGCGGATTGACAAACTCCCGTTGCTTTAGGCGACGCCGGGAGATTTGAGATTGCCCTCGCCGCGAGCGGCGACGACACCCGCGAGGACTCGGACCGCGGAGACGCTCGGCTGGGCGGTGCTGGGGGAGCCAAAGATCACGAGTTCCATCGTGCGGCCGGTGCGGACTGCGAGGTAGCCGAGGACGATCGCGGGGCCGTTGTGCTGGCGGTAGGCGCCCATCGCAGCGAATGCCTCGTCGCCCGCGGCGACCGTGATCCTGCGCGGATGAAACGTCGGCTTGCCCTTGGTGTTGAACCCGCTCGCCTTGAGCCCGGCAGGTGATGTCAGCACCCGCTCAAGCAACGTCACGTTGAATTGCGCCTGGATCGGGTCGCTGAACAGCGCGACCTGCTCCTGGAGGGTCGTGAAGACGCCGGCCGGTTGCATCGTCCGCTGATACTCGGAAAGCGGATCGAGGTCTTTGTCGAGCCTGTAGCCCTGACTCGCGACCGTCGCGACGACGAAATCACTGGGCTTCAACGCCAACGCCTCGAGGTTGGGCCCGCCCGCGAGAGGCCCCGACGTCTGCTTCGGTGAGGGCGGCATCGGACCGGTGATCTTGCCGGCGAGGACGCCGCTCATTCTCGCCTTGAGCGCGTGTGCGTCGCTCAACGCCAGCCCGCGGAGCCGCGTCGAATCGGCACCGCTCACGGAGACCATGCCGATGAGGTTGCCGAGGCGGAAGTCGACGTCGGATCCGTGAAGCGATGGCACCCCTTTGATCGTGGCCGTCCCAACGTCACCGAAACCATCGGGGCTGAGCTCGGGTGCGTGAAAGATCGTGAGCGAAACCGACAAGCCGAGCGATTTCAGCTTTCCGAGATCAACGTCGTCTTTCCGCCAGAACGCGAGCCCGCGAGCGGCATCGGAGGCACTCCGGTAGACCTCGACGCCTGTCTCCACCTGGTAGATGCTCGCCCCAGAGGGAGAGCCAGTGCCGTAGTCGAGCTGGTAGCCAGACAGGCGACCGAGCGAGTCCATGCGCGACGAGGTTACGGTCGCATTCGCGTTCGAGGCTGCCTCTGCGTTCGACACCACCCCGGAATCCGGGGCGAGCAAGAGCCCGTGCACCTGCGAGCCCAGAGAGCTACCCGGGAGCGGCATCAACGGCAGCTGGGCGGTGACCGCGGTGTCGATCCGTGCCGAAGCGGTGGTGGTGAGCCCCGACGCGGCGAGGCTGGCCACGACCCCCGCGAATAGCGCTGTGCGCATGACATGCGCACGTGTCCGAAAGAAATCCACCCTCATTCCCCCTAGACCGAACGTAATCGATTGACGCGAGTCACACAACTAACCTTCTGGGGTCTGCTCCACCGGAACCCACAACATCAGCGAGCGGGCCCTTCGGAAGCACCAGATGGTCGGCCGACGGTCACGCGTAACGCGCTTCAGCTGAACGGACTCGACCCCGCCCGGCCCGAATACGCCTCGCAGAACGAGGAAAATCCCTGCAAAAGCCGAGGAAGCCGACGCGCGGATTCGAACCGCGGACCCCTTCATTACGAGTGAAGTGCTCTACCAGCTGAGCTACGTCGGCGCGCGCTGCAGTTTAGCCGTGCGTTCACGGCGAGCGTTCGCCGCGGGGCGACCGTGGCGGCTTCGCCGCGATGACCTGCTGCGGGGTCGGCGGCGGCTGGCGCGAGCTTGGTCGCGCCCTCGGGGCGAAGGCCGTCGAGGACGAGCGTCGACGTAGCGCCGCCAGGCGCCCGGGGCGACCCGCTCGAGCCGCAGGCCGCTGTGGCCGACCGCGCCGAGCAGGAAGCCGATGTCCTCGGCGACGACGTCGCCGCCGGATCGCGCCTTCCTTCTGGCCCGCGGCGGAGCAGCTCGCTCGATCTCGCGCCGTGACCTCGGCGACGAGCTCCTGGATCCGCGGCCGCAGCGAAGAGCGGGCTCGCCGCCCGCCTCGCAGAGGCAGCGGTCGGCGATGAACTGCTCGACGCCCCAGGTCATGAACGTCGGCGAGCGCCTGCGGCGGGGTCGCTCGACTCGGCAGCCTCGCGCGCGCGCGGCGGCGATCGCTCTCGAGCTCACGCTCGAGGATCGCCGCGCAGAGATCGTCCTTCGTCGCGAAGCGGCGGAAGATCGTCGCCGTCCCGACCCCCGCCCGCTCGGCGACGTCCGCGACGCTGGCGTCGAGGCCGTCCTCGGCGAAGACGACGCGCGCAGCCTCGAGGATCCGCTCGAGGTTGCGCTGCGCGTCGGCGCGGAGGGTGACGGCCTCGACGACCATCAGACCGGAACCGCGACGCGTCCTCGGCGCCGATCGCCTCGACGTCGTGCCCGCGGATCAGCACGACGACGAGCGACCGCGGCGAACGCCATCAGCCCTGCGCCGACGAGGAACGCGAGCTGGAAGCCGTCGACGAGCGCCGCCGCATGCGTCGCCCCGTGCACGCGGCTCGTCCGGCTCGCCGCGATCGACGAGAGGACCGCGAGCCCGAGCGCCCCTCCCACCTGCTGCGAGGTGTTGAAGAGCCCCGAGGCGAGGCCGGCGTCCGACGACGTCGATGCCCGTCGTCGCGATCAGCGTGATCGGCACGAACGTCAGCCCCATCCCGATCGACATGATGAAGAGGCCCGGGAAGAGGTCCGCCAGGTAGGTGCCGTGCAGCGGGATCCGGCTCAGGAGCACGAGACCGCTCGCGGCCAGCGCGATCCCGATGATCGGCACCAGGCGCGCGCCGAGCCTGCGGATGAGCTGCTGCGAGAGCGCCGCGCCGATCACGATCCCGACGGTGACGGGCACGAACCCGAGCCCCGCCTTCAGCGGCTTCCAGCCGAGGACCTCCTGCACGTAGATCGTGGCGAAGAAGAACATGCCGTAGAGCCCGGCGATCACGAACAGCATCGCCAGGTTCGCGCTCGTGAGCGACCGCACCCGGAAGATCCCGAGCCTGATCAGCGGCGCCTTCGAGCGCGACTCGATCACGACGAACGCGGCGAGCAGGGCGAGCGGCGACGACGAACAGCCCGAGCGTGCGGCCGGACGTCCAGCCGTACTGCTGCGCCTTGACGATGTCGTAGACGAGCACGAGCAGCCCGCCCGTGACGGTGGTCGCGCCCGGCGATGTCGGCCGTGTCCGGCCGCTGCTCGGCCCGCGAGTTCTCGATGAAGCGGTAGGCGAGCAGCGAACGTGATGATCCCGATCGGGAGGTTGATGAAGAAGACCCAGCGCCACGAGAAGTCCTGCGTCAGCCAGCCGCCGATCACGAGGCCGACCGCGCCGCCACCGGCGGCGATCGCGCTCCAGATCCCGAGCGCCTGCGTGCGCTCGCGGCCTTCGGCGAAGGTCGTCGTGACGATCGAGAGCGCCGCCGGCGAGACGAGCGCCGCCCCGAGCCCCTGCACCGCGCGGCCGGCGATCGAGCATCCCCGACGAGGTCGCGAGGCCGTTGACGAGCGAGGCGATCGAGAAGACCGCCAGCCCGGCCATGAAGAGCCGCTGCCGCCCGAACAGGTCGGAGGCGCGGCCGCCGAGCAGCAGGAAGCCGCCGAAGATGAGCGTGTAGGCGTTGACGATCCACTGCAGGCTCGACGACGAGAAGTGCAGCCCGTGCTGGATCGACGGCAGCGCCACGTTCACGATCGTCGCGTCGAGCACGACCATGAACTGCGCCACGCACACCAGCACGAGGATGAACCACCGGTTTGCTTTCAGCTCTCTCACCCATTCACTCTCACCCCTTCTCGTCGATCCTCGCCCCGTCTCGTCGGCCGTCGTGCCTGCCGGCCGGAAACGCATCCTTGTCTAAACGAACTCTCCGATCCGCTTAGGCTAGCAGAAGCGGATCGGTCAGTCCGTTTATCGGACCGGCCCGTTCACCGGACCGGCACACTCAGCAGCCGCTGCCCGGAGCCGCCGGGATGGGCTCGAGAGGAGAAACGGAGCGGTTAAAAGGATTCACCGAGCCGGTCGCGCTTTCATCCCCCGCCTCCGTTGACCTTCCGCCCTCCGGCCTTGCGGCCTTCTGCGTACTAGCCCTCAGAAGCGGCTTCGACTTACTCGCGCTCCGTACTCGGTGCGAGGGGGAAGGTACGGCCTGGCGGACCGCGGCCGCAAGGGTCGTCTGTCACAAGATTGTCGCAACGAGCGAGAACTTTCCCGGCCCTGCGGCGGCGCCTGGGCGGCGGCTCTGTGGTAGACCGCTGCGGTGACCCGGCGCGGCTGGCTGCTCTTCGCATCGCTGTGCGTGATCTGGGGGATCCCGTACCTCCTGATCCGCGTGGCCGTGCGCGAGCTCACCCCGGCGACGCTCGTCTTCGGCCGCACCGCGCTCGCCGCGCTCCTTCTCTTCCGATCGCGGCCGCGCGCGGCGAGCTCCGGCCGCTTGCTCGCGCGCTGGCGGCCGCTGCTCGCGTTTGCCGGGATCGAGATCGCGCTCCCGTGGCTGCTTCTCGGCACGGCCGAGCGGCGGCTCACGAGCTCGCTCACCGGGCTCCTCCTCGCCGCGGTGCCGCTGATCGGCGCCGTCGTCGCCAGCGCCACCGGCGACGACGACCGGATCGGCGGCCGCCGGCTCGTGCGGGCTGCTGCTCGGCCTGGGCGGCGTCTCGGCGCTCGTCGGGCTCGATCTCGGCGGGACGAGCGTCCTGCCCCTCGCGGAGGTCGGCCGTGACCGCGGTCTGTTACGCCGTCGGGCCGATCGTGCTCTCGCGCTGGCTCTCCGACCTGCCGAGCCTCGGCGTGATCGCCGCCTCGCTCGCGGTCTGCGCGGTCGGCTACGCGCCCGTGGCCGCCTTCCAGCTGCCGTCGTCGCTGCCGGCGGGGCGTGTGCTCGCCTCGGTCGTCACGCTGGCGGTCGTCTGCACGGCGATCGCCTTCGTCATCTTCTTCGCGCCTGATCGCCGACGTCGGCCCGGCCCGCGCGACCGTGATCACCTACGTCAACCCGGCGGTCGCCGCCCTGCTCGGCGTGACGCGTGCTGAGCGAGCCGTTCACGGCCGGGATGGGCGTTGGCTTCGCGCTCGTGCTCGCCGGCTCGTTCCTCGCGACCGCGCCCGAACGCGGCCCCGCGTCTCCACGGCCGCGGAGCCCTGAGCGGACTAGGAGCCTCTAGGCGCTCTCGGTCTCGACCGTGGCTTGCGCTTGCGGGCCTCGACGATCACCTGCTCGGCCTCGCTGCGGTTCCCGAAGCCGTTCGTGACACCGAGCCCTTGTGGTCGAGATCCTTGTAGACCTGGAAGAAGTGCTCGATCTCGTCGCGAAGCTCCGACGGGATGTCGTGGATGTCGGTGAGCTTGCCCCAGATCGGATCGTTCGGCGGCACGCAGATCACCTTCTCGTCGGGGCCCTTCTCGTCGGACATGTGGAAGATCCCGATCGGCCGCACGCGGATGCGGCAGCCGGGGAAGGTCGGGATCGCTGACGAGCACGAGCGCGTCGAGCGGGTCGCCGTCCTCGGCGAGGGTGTTCTCGAGGAAGCCGTAGTCGGCCGGGTAGCTCATCGAGGTGAAGAGCCGGCGGTCGAGCACGATCCCGCCGAGCTCGTCGTCCCACTCGTACTTGTTGCGCGACCCGCCGGGGATCTCGACGAAGGCGACTTCGCTCATGCGCGGGCCCGCTGTCTGGGCGCAGTTGCCTGCGGCTCACGCCGCCTCCGCCATGCCGCGGCGGACGACCCGGAGCGAGCCGAGCTGGATCGAAAGCGTCAGCAGCGATCGCGAGCGCGAACGCAGCGTCGAGCGGAAGCCGCGAGAGCACGAGGATCAGCGTGCGCGGCAAAGCCCATCAGCGCGAACAGGCCGGCGAGCAGGCCGCGGTACACGGCGATCGCGGCCGCCGGCCCGTTGGCGCGGTGGACGCAGACCGCAAGCAGGCTCGACATGAGCGGGAACGTCGTCGCGACCCCGCTGAGACCGGGGCCGATCGCCGCGGCGAACGCGGTCACGCGAGACGACGAGGGTGGTCGCGAGCGCCATGCGAGCGGGAAGCTCCCAGCGCGACGACGGCGAGCGTCGCCGTGCCGCCCTTCGGGACGAGCCGGAGGCCGAGCGAGAAGCGCTGCCGAGCGCGCAGGCGAACAGGACAACGGCGCGGAGCCGTCGCGGTCGCAAGCGCGGCTCCCACGGCCGCGTAGGCGACGCGTGCCCGACGAGGAGCGAGGACGGCCAGCCGTGGCCGCGGCGGACGAGCGCGACGTAGGCGAGCACGAAGGCGACCTCGCCCGAGATGCCGGCGATGAAGCCCCGCGCCACGTGGGCGGTGAACCTGGGGCCGTGCTCGAGCGTCAGGAAGAGCGCCACAGGGCCGTTCGTGAACGGCAGGCCGATCAGCCAGCCGCCGACCGCCGGGCCGAACCGGCGGGCGACGACGGTCGCGAGCGCGATCACGGCGGGCGTGATCGTCAGCTTGAGCAGGAGGAGCAGCCACGGCACGCTCAGGCTACCGGCGGCACCCGGAATCCTCGGGACAGGCGCGTCAGGCGTGCAGCTCTCGGCGACCTCGACGAAGAGCGCCTCGAGCGCGAGCTGCGGGGCCAGGTTGAACTCCTCGAGCCGCCGCCAGGTCTCGCGCACCGCCTCTGCGGCGCGCTCCGCGCCGAGGACTCGCTCGCGGGTCGCGTCGGCGCGGAGCTGCTCGAGCCGGTCGACATGGATCGCCGCCTGCCTCGGCGCCGACGCCGACGACGACGAGGTCGCGGTACCAGGAGGCGAGCTCCTCGAGCTGCGCGAGAAGCTCCTCGCGCTCGGCGCCGCGCTGGGCGCGCTTGACGCGCTGCTCGGCCTCGCGGGCAGGCAGCTCGAGCCCCTGCACCTTGACCTCCTCGAGCTCCTTCGCCTCGGCGCCCCGCTCGCGCGCGCGACTCGAGCAGCGCCGCCGCCGCGTCGGCGGGCTCGAAGCCGGGCTCGCGCGTAGACGGCGCGCGCCTGGGCGAGCAGCGTCTCGCGCCGGCGCGAGCCGCGTTCGGGTCGAGAAGCCGCGCGAGCCGGTCGAGCCGGCCGCCGGCGACGCGCGCAAGCGCCACGCGCCTCGGCTCCTCGAGAGCTCGGGCGCACGCAGCGTCGATCGCCTCCCGGATCGCCCGCTCGGAGAGGCGGGTGAACGGCACGAGCTGGCAGCGCGAGCGGATCGTCTCGGGGATCGAGCCCGAGGTCGTCGGCGACGAGCACGATCACGGCGTAGGACGGCGGCTCCTCGAGGTCCTTGAGGAGCGCGTCGGCGGCGTCCTCGTTCATCAGCTGCGCGCTGAGGATCAGGTAGACGCGCCGGTCGGCCTCGAACGGCCGCATGTGCAGGTCGCGGCGGAGCTCGCGGATCGCGTCGATCCGGATCATCTCGCCGAGCGCGTCGAGCTCGTACAGGTCGGGATGGGCCGGCGCGGGTCGTCGCCGAGGAGCTCGCGCGCGAACGCGCGGGCGAGCTCGCGCTTGCCGACGCCCGCCGGGCCGTGGAAGAGATAGGCGTGCACCGGGCCCTCGACGAGCGCCGCCTCGAGGCGCCGCTTCGCCTCGTGCTGCTCGGGCTAAAGCGCTCGAACCTGCTCACGACCTGCTCCGCGATCGTGGCTTCGCGGCTGGGCGCCGTCGAGCTCGACCACGCGCCCCGGGAAGAGCGTCGCGAGCTCGCGGTAGCCGTCGGCGACGACCCGGCGGAACGCCTCGTCCTCTCGCTCGATCCGGTCGAGATAGCCGTCGCCCTGGCGCTCCGCGCGCCACGTCGAAGTCGAGCGCGAGCACGAACGTGCGGGCCGGCATCAGCCCGCCGGTCACGACCGGTTCAGCTCGAGGACGCGGTCGACGCCGAGGCCGCGCGCGATCCCCTGGTAGACGATCGAGGAGTCGACGTAGCGGTCGCACACGACCCACGCGCCCCGCTCGAGCGCCGGCCGGATCACCTCCGCGACGTGCTCGGCCCGCGCCGAGGCAAACAGCGTCGCCTCCGCCCACGGGCGTCATCTCGAGCCCGTGCAGGACGACCTCGCGGATCGCCTCGCCGAGCGGGGTTCCGCCCGGCTCGCGCGTCGCGACGACCTCGTGCCCCTCGGCGCGCAGCCGCTCGGCGAGCAGCGCGCGCCTGGGTCGTCTTGCCCGATCCGTCGTGTCCTTCGAAGCTGACGAACACGTTGCCCCTACGATACGGCGTGTTGCGCGCAGCAGTCACAGGCGGTGCAGGCTTCATCGGCTCGAACCTCGTCGATGCGCTCGTCGAGCGCGGGCGACGACGTCCTCGTCGATCGACGACCTCTCGTTCGGCAAGCGCGAGCACGTGAATCCGGCCGCGCAGTTCGTCCAGCGAGACATCCGCGACGGGATCGATCTCGACGGGATCGAGGTCGTGTTCCACCTCGCCGCGCAGACCGACGTGCAGACCTCGGTGCGCGAGCCGGCCGAGGACGCCAGCGCGAACGTCGTCGGAACGATCATGGTCGCCGAGGCCGCGCGGCAGCGCCGGGGCGCGGGTCGTCTTCACCTCGACCGGCGGTGCGATCTACGGCGAGTGCGACGGGCCTGCCCCCGAGGGAAGCCCCAGGCAGCCGCTTTCGCCCTACGGGATCGCGAAGCTCTGCGCCGAGGAGTACCTGGTCGGCTGGAACCGGATCCACGGCTCGAGCCACGTCGTGTGCCGGCTCGCGAACGTCTACGGGCCGCGCCAGGAGGCGAGCCTCGAGGGCGGCGTCGTCGCGATCTTCCTCGAGCGGCTCGGCCAGCGGCGACGAGACGATCGATCTTCGGCGACGGCCTGCAGACGCGCGACTTCGTCTTCGTCGGCGACGTCGTCGCGGCGCTGATCGCGGCGTCCGGGCACGAGGGCGGCGGCATCTTCAACGTCGGGACGGGCGAGGAGACGACCGTGCTCGACGCTGCACGACGCCTGCGCGGCCGCGCGGCGGGAGCGCCGCGGAGCCCACGGCTCGAGCCCGCGCGGCTCGGCGACGTCCGGCGCTCGGTGCTCGACGTCGGCGCTCGCCGCGGGCAGAGCTCGGCGTTCGCAGGCGCAGACGAGCCTCGCCGACGGCCTCGCGCAGCACGTGGGCGCTGGGCACGACCGGCCGCTAGCTGAGCCGGCGGCGCTGAGCCACCGCAGTCGGCCAACCGCAGGGCCACGTCGGGCACCGTGCAGCCGCACTGGCCGAATGAATCCGAGCGCCGTCCGCCACGTCGGAGGAGTTCGCCGCCGAGTCGCGGCCGTCGCCGAAAGCGAGGGCCGATGGACGCGCCGTACATGACGCCCCAGATCTCGTTCGCCCATGGCGCCGGGCGACGCTTGTCGCGAGCATCGGTCGCGGCGCTGGAGCTCGTTCTCCTGCTCGGCGCCGGCTCGCTGCTGCTCGCAAAGCCGGTCGTCGCACGTGATCAAGCACCACGCCGAGGCCGCGGCGCGATCGTCGCCCGCGCCGCACCGAAGAAGCTGCAGCAGGCGATCCGCAAGATGAACGCGCCGGCCGGGAAGGCGCGCCCGCGCAGCACGTCAGGATCATGGTGTTCAACGGCAACGGCAAGTCCGGGGCGGCCGCCGGCGCGGCCGGGACGCTGCACGGGCTCGGCTACAAGATCGCGGGCACCGCGAACGCCGGGCCACCAGAACTACGCCTCGAGCGTCGTCATGTACCGCCCGGGCTACCGCGCCGAGGGCATCCGGCTCGCCCACGACCTCGCGATCAAGGTCGTCGGGCCGCTCGACGGGATCAAGGAAGGCACTCGACGGCGGCGAGCTCGCCGTCATCATCGGCTCCTGAGCGGCTCGGCTCGCCTAAGCAGCTCTAGCACGCGCCGTGCCCGAGTTCACGAGCTTCAGCAAGCTGCGGGTAGAGCGACGTCTTCGGATCCTGGCGGATCGAGGGTCGTGAACCGGTTGATCGCCGTGTACGCCGCCTGCGGGCAGCTGAGCGCACGACATAGTCGAACGTCAGCCGAGCTCGTACCAGGCGAGCGCGTCTGACGGCTGCACCTGCGTCGCCTTCTCGTAGTAAGCCGAGCACCTTCGCCGTAGGCCTCCTTCCGTCGCGATCTGCGTCCTGGCGTGCCGCCGCGATCGCCGACTCGGCGAGCGCCGACTGGAAGAGCGGGTCGACGAGGAACGGATCGATCGACCGCGCCCGCCTGGCAAGCGTGATCGCGCGGCCGTTGTCGACCCCGACCGCCGAGGCCGCCTGGCCGTCCCAGCGGTTCCCGAGCCAGACCGCGAAGAGCGAGCACGACGACCGCGCAGGCGCGCACACCGCCCGCCGCAACGACCGTGAAGGCCCGCGGGCCGCGGCCGCCCGATGCGGCGCGACCGCGAGCGCGCCGGCGATCAGGAACACGGGCGCCGAGACCGAGACGAAGTCCCAGTCGAAGTCGAGCAGGCCGTGCAGGAAGTACGCCGGGAGCGCGAGCGCCAGTGCAAGCTGGGGCCCGGGCCGCCGCCTGCCCGCGGCGACGAGCCAGCCGATCGCGGCCAGGAAGAGCACGAGCCCGATCACGCCCGTCTCGCTCAGGAACTGGACGGGTAGGTCGTGCGGCTCGCTCGCCTGGTCGAGATACGAGCTTCCGGTAGCGCAGGTTCGTCACGGGAAGGAGCCTGCACCGGTGCCCGTCAGCGGCTCTGCCTTCCAGCCGCTGCCAGGCCTGCTTCCACCAGGCCCAGCGGAAGTTCGACCCGGAGTCGATCAGGCGGCCCGGCGAGTTCGTCAGCTCGGAGCTCGTCGAGGCGCGTGAACGATCGCCAGGCCGACGGCGCCCTTCGCGACCCCGGCACCGACGCCCGGCCACGACGACCGCGCGCGAGGAGCGACGAGGCACGACCCGGCGCACTCCCGGCGTGTCGGGAAGCTGGAAGCGCGCGAGCACCGCTGCGAGCGCCGCGTCGAGGAGCGAGCACGACGCCGAAGACGAGCGCCGTCGCGCACGCGCAGGTCGTGCGCCTGGCCGTCGCTCGTGAGCCCGGAGAGCGAGAAGGCGACCGCGAGCGCGCCGGCGGCCGGGAGGCCGGCCGCGAGGAGCGTCGCGAGGCTCTCGAGCCAGGCGTCGCGAGAAGACCATCCAGAGCGCGACGACGACGACGCGCGACAGCCACTCCGCCCCGCGAGTAGGTGAGGCCGATCGCGACGATCCAGCCGAACACGAGCAGGGTCCCGGCCACACGCAGCGCGGGTCGCCAGGCAGAGGCCGATCGGGAGCGCGATGTCGCCGAGCAGCGCGAGCGCGTTCCAGTACCCGACCGGGCGCGCGCAGCCGGGCGATCCGCCCGTAGTCCTCGTACAGCCAGGGGAGCGCCTTGCCCGGCGAGCGCCCAGATGCACACCGCTCCGAGCAGTGCCCGCGAGCCCGTAGAGCAGGCGCCGCGGGTCGGCGCCGAGCAGCGCGCCGACGAGCGCGAAGGCGACGATAGACGAACGTCGCGGTTCGCGTAGCTCCAGCTCCGGTCCGGCTCGACCGACCACGCGATCGAGACGGCGCACCAGACGGCGAGCGCCGCCAGCGGCACGAGGCGCGAGCAGCCCGACCGGCGGGCTCCGCGTGGCGAAGAGCACGAGCGCGAGGAGCCGCCGCCGCGAGCCCGAGCCACGGCAGCGACGCGTCGCCCGGATCGTGCGCCGAAGAAGAGCGCCGCGCGCCGGTGAGCGCGAGAGCTGGGGCGAGCGGCGACCGTAGTTCGCGTGCCAGCCGCATCCAGTTCGACGCTACCATTCGGGCCTGACTGTGTCCGCTCGGCAACAGATCGCCTTACACAGTCACAACCCGGCGCATATGCTCGTCCGGAAGACTCGTCAACATCCCGGACGGACGCGAGCCACCGCGATCCTTGAGCCCCGTACCCAAGTCCCTGCTTCGTCCCGTCCTCTTCTGCGCCGTGCGGCATGCGGCATCGTCGCGGCGCTCTCGCGTCGGCTGCCCGGCGCTCCGCCTCAGCCGCGACTCGCGACCGCCACGCGTCGAAGGCGAGGCAGACGTCCCGTGCTGGAAGCGGCTGCTGAACGACTGGTACGACGGGACGATCAACAACATCTACCCGCTTCCGTGCTACGCCGAGGCGATCAAGCACCTGCCGCTCGACGTCCAGGTCTACTCGAGCGCCAAGGAGGACATCCTGGCGGCCGAGCAGGCGGCCGCGAACCACAAGCACGCGCCGAAGGAGTCGAACCCGCTGCCGAGCACGACGACCACCACCACGGGCACCCGGACCGGCGGCACGACCACCACGACCCCGACGACGACCGCGCCCGACACGAGCCCGCCCAAGAAGACACACGGCGATCCAGCACCTGCTGGACGAGATGACGCCGGGTAATCCCCGAGGCATTCCCGCTCCCGCTGCTGATCCTCGGGGCGCTCGCGATCCTGCTCGTCCTCGCCGGCGGGGCCGGGATGCTCTGGCAGCGCTCGCATCCGCGCGACGAGCGGCCCGCACCGAGCGCGCCTCGAGTCGCCTGTCCGGGCAGAAAATACGCCGGAAACGTCCGGTTTTCCAGGTCTTTTGACCTGACCGAGCGGCTACAATTGCTCCATCCGACGCTCTACCTACGATGCGCGGTTCGCCCGTGAACCGGGTGACAGCGTACCGTAAGGCGATCGAAGAAGGGGAGAGAAATGGCGTCGGTAGAGCAGGAGCACGAGTCCGCAAACGCAGGAGAGGCTCACAGGTGAGCAACGTGCAGATCGAGCTCGATGAGCTCGTGAACGCGGTCGTCAAAGAGGACGCCAGCCTCGCCGTGCGCCGGTACTTCACGATCCCGGGCCGCGATCCGTTCGACGAGATCGAGTGGGAGACGCGCGACGCCTTCATCCCCGGCAAGGAGAAGCCGGCGTTCGACCAGAAGAACGTCGAGTTCCCCAAGTTCTGGTCGCAGACCGCGACGAACATCGTCGCCCAGAAGTACTTCCGCGGCCGCATGTCCTCGCCCGAGCGCGAGAGCTCCGTGCGGCAGATGATCGGCCGCGTCGTCTCGACGGCCGGCGCCTGGGGCCGCACCGGCGGCTACTTCGCGACCGAGGACGAGGCGCAGACGTTCGAGGACGAGCTCAAGGCGATCCTCGTCAACCAGCTCGCCGCGTTCAACTCGCCGGTGTGGTTCAACGTCGGCTTCGAGGAGAAGCCGCAGTGCTCGGCCTGCTTCATCCTCTCGATCGAGGACTCGATGGACTCGATCCTCGACTGGATCCGCCGCGAGGGCGTCATCTTCCGCGGCGGCTCGGGCTCGGGCGTCAACCTCTCGCGGCTGCGCTCGTCGAAGGAGCAGCTCTCGAAGGGCGGCCACGCCTCGGGCCCGGTGTCGTTCATGCGCGGCGCCGACGCCTCGGCCGGGACGATCAAGTCGGGCGGCAAGACACGCCGCGCGGCGAAGATGGTCGTGCTCGACGTCGACCATCCCGACATCCTCGAGTTCGTCTGGTGCAAGGCCCGCGAGGAGGAGAAGGCCCGCGTGCTCGAGGCAGGCGGGCTACGACATGTCCCTCGACTCGCCCGACTGGTCGTCGATCCAGTACCAGAACGCGAACAACTCGGTCCGGGTCTCGGACTCGTTCATGGAGGCGGTCGAGCGCGAACGCCGACTGGAACCTGACCGCCCGTGTCGACGGCTCGGTCGTCGACACGATGAAGGCGCGCGAGCTGCTGCACCAGATCGCCGATGCGGCCTGGCGCTGCGCCGATCCGGGCGTGCAGTACGACACGACGATCAACTCGCTGGCACACGCTCCCGAACACGGGCCGGATCAACGCGTCGAACCCGTGCTCCGAGTACATGTCGATCGACGACTCGGCGTGCAACCTCGCCTCGCTGAACCTGATGAAGTTCCGCCGCGAGGACGGCGAGCTCGACGTCGAGGCGTTCGAGCATGCGGTGCGACGTCGTGTTCCTCGCCCAGGAGATCCTGGTCGGCAACTCGTCCTATCCCGACCCCGGAGATCGAGCGGAACGCGAGGGCCTATCGCCAGCTCGGGCTCGGCTACGCGAACCTCGGCGCGCTGCTGATGGCGCGCGGGCCTGCCGTACGACTCCGACGAGGGCCGCGCCTACGCGGCGGCGATCACCGCGCTGATGACGGGCCGCGCCTACCGCAAGTCGGCCGAGATCGCCTCGCGGATGGGGCCGTTCGCCGGCTACCGGCCGAACGCGGCCGCGATGATCGGCGTGATCGCGAAGCACCGGGCCGCGGTCGGCAACATCGCGCGAGCCGCGAGACGGTGCCGCGCCGATCTGCTCGCCGCAGCCCGCAAGGCGTGGGACGATGCGCTCAACCTGGGCGAGGTCGCACGGCTACCGCAACGCGCAGGCGACGGTGCTCGCGCCGACCGGGACGATCAGCTTCATGATGGATTGCGACACGACCGGGCGTCGAGCCCGACTTCTCGCTCGTCAAGTCGAAGAAGCTCGTCGGCGGCGGCGAGATCACGATCGTGAACAAGACGGTGCCGCTCGGGCTCGAGAAGCTCGGCTACGCACCGACCGAGGTCGACGAGGTCGTCGCCTACATCGACGAGCGCAACACGGTCGTCGGCGCGCCGTACGTGAAGACCGAGCACTACCCGGTCTTCGACTGCGCGATCGGCGAGCGCGCCGTCCATTACGGCGGCCACGTCAAGATGATGGGCGCGATCCAGCCGTTCATCAGCGGCGCGATCTCGAAGACCGTGAACCTGCCCGAGAGCAGCGACGATCGACGAGGTCGCGCAGGTCTACCTCGATGCGTGGCGGCTCGGCGTCAAGGCGATCGCGATCTACCGCGACAACTGCAAGGTCGCCCAGCCGCTCTCGGGCAAGTCGGACAAGAGCCAGGGCGTCCTGATCCCGGCGAACGGCGGTCGCGGCTCACCGCGCCGCCGGCGGCTGCCGGACGACCGCACCGAGGTCGGCCGCAAGTTCCGCGTCGGCGAGTACGAGGGGTACATCCACGTCGGCGTGTTCGACGACGGCACCGCCGGCGACATCTTCGTCGACATCGCGAAGGAAGGGCACGACGCTCGCCGGGCTGATGAACTCGTTCATGATCTCGGTCTCGCTCGGCCTGCAGTACGGCGTGCCGCTCGAGGTGTACGTCTCGAAGTTCGCGCACATGCGCTTCGAGCCGTCCGGCCTGACGAACGACCCCGACATCCGCGCGGCCAAGTCGATCGTCGACTACGTGTTCCGCTGGATGGGCAAGAAGTTCCTGACCGTCGACCAGCAGGAAGAGGTCGGGATCCTCTCGCCCGAGGTTCGCGCCCGGCTCTCGGCCGCCTATGCGGCCGGCGCGCCCGAGCTTCCCGAGCTCGGATGCCGGTACGCCCGGCCAGACGGCGCTCTTCAACACGCACGAGGACGCGATCGAGTGCTCCCGCTGCGGCGGCCGGATGGTGCGCGCCGGCACCTGCTACACCTGCCGCGACTGCGGCACGTCCACCGGCTGCGGCTAGCCGCGCCGCAAACAGGCTCTGTTTGGCGTGTGGGGGGCGAAAGCCCCCCACGTGTTTGTTCTATCGAGTCATTTCGTAGCTGAGGCGCTTGGTTCCCGGGACTCGCACGCATACGATCGTGGGCGTGATCCGCGACGATGACCTGCGGGCGTCGTGCTTCGCCTCCCTCGACGTGCTCTGCGCGACATTCGGGGCCGATGTGCCCTACCGGGGAGGCCTCGACGCCGGTTTTCCGTTCCGCGGGAATCGTGTTGCCTTTCTCTCCCCACAAAAGGGCATTTTCCGAGCCGCCAGCCAGCGCGGACCCGCCGCTCTCTCGATCAACACGTCGGCGAACTCTCCGTATGACGATTTCGCCATGGACAGCGGCTTCCACTACGCCTACCGATCAGGTGCGATCGATCAGCCGGACAATCGCGCTCTACGCGCCGCCCACGACCTGGGCGTTCCGGTGGTCTATTTCGTCGCGACCCGGCCAGGACACTACGAACCGATCTATCCGTGCTTTGTAACAGCAGACGATCCAACAGCACGTACCGTCGTCGTCGCCCCCGGGCGCCGCATCGGACCTCCTGACGAGCTCGAGGCGGTCGTGATTGCGGACGACCTCGAACGGCGTTACGCCGTTCGCGCGATGCGAGCTCGACTACATCAGCGCCGCTTTCGTGGTCGCGTGCTCGTCGCCTACAGCGATGCATGCGCGATCTGTCGACTCAAGGAGGTTCGTTTGCTCGATGCGGCTCACATCGCCGCGGACGCGTTGGTGGACGGCGAGCCGGCGGTCAGCAATGGGCTGAGCCTCTGCTCGATCCATCACCGAGCTTTTGACCAAGACCTCGTCGGCGTCTCACCCGACTATGTGGTGCACGTCTCTCGGCGGCTGCTCGAGGAGGACGACGGGCCGATGCTCGACCTGTTGAAGACCTTCCACCAGAAGGAAATCATTCTCCCTTCACGCAACGCGTGGCGCCCGGACCGGTCGCAATTGGCCGCGCGATTCGAGAGCTTCGAAAAGGGCTAGGCGGGCTAGTGCGTGCCGGCGTGGCCGGCGCTCTTCGCGGCTTGCGCCGCCTTCGAGGCGAGATCGGTCGCGTCGAACACCTGGTCAGCCGGTGGGGCGGTAACGGTGACGTCGGTGCCGTAGTCGCTGATCGTCAGCGTCAGATCGACGGTCACGCCCTGCAGCGCCTCGTCGACCGTGAGCTTGTGCACGAGCCCATCGTCGTTGCCGATCCACACGTCGAGAGGAATCGACGTGGGCGCTCCGGCCGCGTTCAGCCGATTGACGAAGGCCTGACCCTCCGCGCCCTGGAGCTGTGCCACCTTCGCGAGGTCGATCGTGGCCGTGTAATGCGTCGTCTCGACACCGTCGAGCGTCTCCGTGCCCGACCTGCTGAACCGAGCCGCTCGCACGGAGCATGTCGAGAACCTGCCCCGGGTTCTGGCTCGACTGGTTCAAGTACTGGTTGAGGTCGATGCCCGCCGCCTGGCCGGCCTGCTCGAGGTCGGCTCTGACCCAGGTCTTGCCGGCGGGAAGCAGCGCGCCCAGGAACGGGGCGGTCACATAGACGACCGGATCACCGCTCTCCTGGAGGTAGCGCAGCTCGAGGGTTCCCAGCCCCGGCGGCAGGCTCAAACCGGAACCGGAACCGGAACCGGAACCGAGCCGAGGCCCGACAGGTCCACAGTCAGGTCGGCATCGCTCCTGGTCGAAGACCCCGGAAGCAGTGACCGTGGCGCTTTTCCCAGCCGCGGGATCGCTCACCGCGACCGTCATCGCGAGCTTCGCGCCACCCGCGTTCTCGCTCTTCGCCGCAGCCGCCGCGATCGCGTCGCCCGGCTTCGCGCGACCAAGACCGACCAGCAGCGCGACAACCACGACGAGGGCCAACAGGCCTAGCGCGATCAGCTTCCGGCGGGCTGTCATGGCTCTCTTGTAGTCCCGGTGGGCCGGAAAGTCAAACCACTACGTTCGGTGCTCGAACGCCAGCCTGACCCCGAACCCGATCAGCACGACGCCCGTGAACCGGTCGAGAGCCCGCCTGCACCGCCGGCCTGCGAAGGACACCCGACGCATGCCCGAGTGCGAGCGCGTAGGCCGCGAGCCACAGGAGCGTCAGCACCGCGAAGGTGACACCGAGGAAGAGCAGCGGCAAGAAACGCCGACCCGTTGCCCGTGCACGAACTGCGGAAGCAGGCTCGTGAAGAAAACAGCGATCTTCGGATTGCCCAGATCGCTCAGCACGCCCTGCCGGAGCGCCCGGAGACCGCTCGCGGGCCTGGGCCAACAGCTCCGGATCATCGACGACTCCGCGAGACCGCAGCATCTGGATCCCGACCCAGGCAAGGTAGAGAGCACCCGCGACCTTCAAGGCGAAGAACGCAACTGCGGAGGCGCGCAGGAGCGCCGCGATGCCGAGCGCGGCCGCAGCCGTCCAGATCGTCAGCCCGATGGAGACGCCGATCGCGGCGAAGATGCCCGCCCGCCGGCCGCCGACGACAGCGTTCTTGGTCACCATCGCCGTGTCGGGCCCCGGGATGAGGATCAGGAGAACCGAGATCGCGAGGAACGGAAGCAGCGCGACGTGCATCAGCGAACTATCGCGGTTACGGGGCACGCAGGCACAGGGAAGAGCGGAGTGATAGTGAGATTTACTCTCACTATCTGCTAGAGTCGCGAGCTCGGTGAGCGAAGCGGAGCGCAGAGCGGGTTGGCGCCTGGCCGGCACGTGGCGATGGCTCGCCGTCGCCGGTGGTCGTCGCTTCTCTCTGTCTGCTCCCGTCCTCCGGCACGGCTTCCGCAAGGCCCACCGGCTCCAAGCTCGTCGTCGTCGCGGCCGAGAACTTCTGGGGGAGCATCGCGGCCCAGCTCGGCGGCAACCGCGTCACCGTCTCGAGCATCATCGTGAACCCCGACACAGACCCTCACGACTACGACCCTGAGGCCTCCGATGCGCGGGCCATGGCGTCATCGCAGCTCGCGATCGTGAACGGGATCGGCTACGACAACTGGGCGTCGCAGCTCCTGGCGGCGAACCCTTCTTCGAGCCGGGTGGTGGTCGACGTCGGGAAACTCCTCGGCCTCAAGTCGGGCGACAACCCACACCAGTGGTACTCGCCGTCCTCCGTCCAGCGGGTCGTGACGGCGATCGTTGCCGGCCTCGAGCAGGCAGATCCCGGCCGGTCGTTCCTACTTCTCGGCGCGGCAGACGCCGTTCGAAACGATGTCGCTGGCCCGTTACGACGGGCTCCGAACGCGAGATCCGAAGGCGTTTCGCGGGCGTTGCCGTCGGCTACAGCGAAAGCATCTTCGCGCCGCTCGGCAGCAGCCTGGGCCTGCGGCTCCTCACGCCGTACGGCTTCGCGAAGGCGATCGCCGAAGGCACAGACGTGAGCGCAAAGGACACCGAGACGGTCGAGCACCAGGCCCGGCGGCGGGAGATCAAAGTGTGGGTGTTCAACAGCCAGAACGTGACCCCCGAGGTCCAGCGGGTGAACGCGATCGCGCGGGCCGAGCACATCCCGATCGTCACGATCACCGAGACGCTCTCACCCGCGACCGCTCGACTTCGAGCAGTGGCAGGACTCGCAGCTCGAGCGGCTGCTCGAGGCACTCCGAAACAGCAGCACGGCAGTGACGGCGGCAATCGCCCTGGAGGACGCCGCGGTAAGGCTCGGGCCGCGGGAGATCTGGAGCTCCGCGAGCCTCTCGATCGAGCCGGGCGAGTTCGTGGCCGTGCTCGGCCCCAACGGCGCCGGCAAGTCGACCTTGCTGCGCGTCCTGCTCGGGCTGCAACCGCTCAGCTCGGGCACCGCCTCGGTGCTCGGCGCCCCGCCGGGAGTGCACAACGAGAGGATCGGGTACCTGCCGCAGCGGCACGAGCTCGATCCCGGTCTGCGCATCCGGGGCATCGACATCGTCCGGCTCGGCCTCGACGGCAACCGCTTCGGCCTTCCCGTCTCGGGCCGGGCGGAGGCGCGGCGGCGTGTCGCCGAGGCGATCGAGCTCGTCGGAGGCTCGTCGTACGCCCGCCGCCCGATCGGCGAGCTCTCCGGCGGCGAGCAGCAGCGGCTGCTGATCGCCCAGGCGCTCGTGGGTCGTCCCGAGCTGCTCTTCCTCGACGAGCCGCTCGACGGCCTCGACCTTCCGAACCAGGCGGCCGTCTCGGCGCTGCTCGCCGAGATCGCAGCCGTTCGCCGGGTGGCGATCCTGCTCGTCGCCCACGACGTCAACCCGCTCCTGCCCTACCTCGACCGGCTCGTCTACGTCGCCGGGGGACGGGTCGTCTCGGGGCCGCCCGAACGAGCGTGATCACGAGCGCGACCCTGAGCCGCGCTCTACGGCGTCCCGGTCGAGGTGCTCCGCGCCTCCGACGGCCGGCTCGTCGTCGTCGGTGAGCCCGAGGCTCCGGCGCACCACCACGACCGCCACAGCCACTAGACGGCGCGGGCGTGAGCTCACAGCGTCTCGTTCAACCCGTTCGCGGACCTGCACGAGCTGCTGCGCTATCCGTTCATGGTCAGCGCGCTCGAGGCGGGGACGATCGTCGCGGTCGATGGCCGCGGTCGCCGGGTGGTTCATGGTGCTGCGGCGCGAGACGTTCGCCGGGCACACCCTCTCGGTGATGTCGTTCCCCGGAGCGAGCGCCGCGGCGCTCGCCGGCGTGCCGCTCGCATTCGGTTACTTCGTCTCCTGCGCTTTCGCGGCGGTCGCGATCGCCGCGGGCTCGAGCCCTCGAGCGCGCGGGCGCAACCGGCAGCCAGGAGTCGGCGGTGATCGGAACGGTTCAGGTGGCGGGCTTCGCGCTCGGGTTCCTCTTCCTGAGCCTCTACCACGGGGTGCTCGAGAGCCTCGAGTCGCTCCTCTTCGGCTCCTTCCTCGGGATCACCCAGGCGCAGGTCGAGACGCTCCTCGGGGTCGCGCTCGCCACGCTCGCGTTCTTCGCGGTCGCCGGGCGGCCCGCTGCTCTACCTCTCGGTCGACGAGCCGCTCGCGCGGGCGCGCGGGGTGCCGGTGAGGGCGCTGCACGTCTCCTTCCTGCTCGTGCTCGGGCTCGCGGTGGCGGCGACGGCGCAGATCACCGGGGTGCTGCTCGTGTTCGCGCTGCTCGTCGCGCCGGCCGGCCGCCGCCCGGCAGCTGACCGCACGGATCGGGCTCGGCCTCGTGCTCTCGGTCGCGATCGGGCTCGCGGTCACCTGGGTCGGGCTGGCGCTCGCGTACTTCACCGACCGCTCGAGCGGCTTCTTCGTCACCACGCTCGCGTTCGCGATCTACCTCGCTGCCTCTGCGTACCGCGCACCGGAAAGGACCGTGAGGCGTCGTGCTCTCGCATGAGTTCGCCCGTAACGCGCTGATCGCCGGCTCGGCGATCGCGATCGCCTCCGGCGTGGTCGGCTACTTCCTCGTCCTGCGGGCCCAGGTGTTCGCCGGCGACGCGCTCAGCCACGTCGCGTTCACGGGGACGCTCGCCGCGGCACTCGCCGGGGTCGATCTGCGCATCGGGCTCTTCGCGGCCACGGTGGCCGTCGGGCCTGCTCTTCGCCCCGATCGGGGAGCGTGCGCGGGGTCGACGACGTCGCGATCGGCGTCGTGTTCGTCTGGGTGCTCGGCCTCGGCGTCCTCTTCCTCGATCTCTTCAACCGCGGCTCGGGCGGCTCGAACGGTGTGATCGCCTCACGCACGCTGTTCGGCTCGATCTTCAGCCTCACCGGCTACGCAGACCGAGGTCGCGGTCGTGGTCGCGGTCGTGATCGTCGCGGGAATGGCACTGATCGGCCGGCCGCTTGCTGTTCGCCACCGCGGCGGGAACCACGGCGGCAGCGCGCGGGGTCCGGGTGGGGCTGATCGGCGCGGCGTTTCTCGGCGCTGCTCGGGCTCGACGCGGGCGAGGCGACCCAGGCCGTCGGCGCGCTGCTGCTGCTCGGCCTGCTCGCGGCGCCGGCGGGGGCCGCGGTGCGGCTGACCGCGAGCCCGCCCGCCGGGGTCGCGCTCTCGGCGGCGTTCGCGCTCGCGTCGGTCTGGGTCGGGCTGACGGCGGCCTACCTCGTCTCGTCTCTGCCGCCGAGCAGCGCGATCGTCGGCGTCGCGGTCGGCGATCTACGCGACTCGCGCTTCGCTGCGTCGGCGCGGCGTCCGGCTGGCTAGCGGCAGTCGGCGCAGGCGCCGTGCAGGACCACGTCGTGGCCGGCGACGAGGTACCCGGAGGCGGACTCGACGCTCGACGAGCGCCCGCTCGAGCGATGGATCCTCGAACGCCTCGACCCTGCCGCAGCTGTCGCAGACGAGATGGTGGTGATGGTCGCCGCCCGAGTGGATCGGCTCGTACCGGGCGATGCCGGAGCCAAGGTCGATGCGCTGGACGAGCCCCTCGGAGGTGAGTAGCTCGAGGACGCGGTAGACGCTTGCGATCCCGACCTTGCGGTCCGATTCGCGCAGCCGGTCGAAGATCTCCTGCGCGGTGAGGCAGCAGTCCTGCTCGGCGAGCAGGTCGATCACGGCGCGCCGCGCGCCGCCGTTTCGGAGCCCCTTGCGCTGAAGGCTGGCCCGGGTTGCCTCGGCCCACTCCCGGTGTTGCATCGCGTCGCGGCGGCCCCCATGCGCTTTGATGGTAGCGATTCTCAGGAACGGTTCGCACGAGCCGCAACGCGGAACCCGAAGTGTGGATCGCTGGGCTCGCGCCCCAACCACGCACCCCCGCCCTAGGGTGGGGACGCACCCCTCCGCCCTCGAGATCGATGCTACTGGTCTGCCGCCACGATGTCTGTCACAGCTTCGTGCCAGCTTCGTGCCAGGTTGCCGGGAGGGAGCTGTTTCCAAGCCGCCGCACCCACGCCCGGCGCGCGAGCTACAGAGGCGTCACGTATGCCGAGGTCAGGCCGCCGTCGACGAGGAACGTCGAGCCGTTCACGTACGAGGACTCGTCGCTCGCCAGGAAGAGCGCGCCGTTCACGATCTCGCGCGGCTTCGCGAGGCGGCCGGTCGGCCAGTGGATGCGGCGCCGCTCGAGTGCCGCCGGGTCGTCGCCGAAGATGTTGAGCAGGAGCGGAGTCTCGACCGGGCCGGGGCAGAGCGCGTTCACGCGGATTCCCTCGCGTGCGAACTGAACCGCCAGCTCGCGGCTCATCGAGAGCACCGCCCCCTTCGAGGCCGTGTAGGAGATCTGCGAGGTCGCCGCGCCGAGGATCGCGACGAACGACGCGACGTTGATCACCGAGCCGCCGCCGCGCCGCTGCAGGTACGGGATCCCGTGCTTGCAGCAGAGGAAGACGCCCTTCGTGTTCACGTCCTGCACCCGCTGCCACGCCTCGACCGAGGTGTCGAGGATCGAGGCGTCGTCGTCGGGCGAGATCCCGGCGTTGTTGTAGAGGACGTCGATTCCGCCGAAGCGCTCGGCGGTCGCCGCCATCATCCCGGCCACCTGCTCCTCGTCGGCCACGTCGACTGCGATCGCAAACGCCTCGCCCGCACAGAGCGAGGCCGTCTCCTCCGCCGCCGCCAGGTTCACGTCGGCGGCGCAAACCTTCGCGCCCTCTTGCGTGAAGACGACCGCCGCCTCGCGGCCCATCCCGCCGCCGGCGCCGGTGATCACACATACCTTGCCGTCGAGCCGTCCCATCAGCGTCTCACCCTTCCGTCGAGAAGAACACGTTCTTGAGCTCCGAGTAGCCATCCATCGCGTGCATGCCGAGCTCGCGGCCGAAGCCCGACTGCTTGAAGCCGCCGAACGGCGTCGTCGGGCGCACCGAGCTGTTCGAGTTCACCGAGAGGACACCGGTCTCGAGCGCGCGGGCGACGCGGATCGCCCGCGCGCCGATCGCGTGTCCAGATCGAGCCCGAGAGGCCGAACGGCGTGTCGTTCGCGATCCGGATCGCGTCGGCCTCGTCGTCGAACGGGATCACGGCGGCGACAGGGCCGAAGACCTCCTCACGCGCGACCCGATCCTCGTTCGACGCCTCGACGAGCGTGCACGGGATACCAGAACCCGGGCCCGTCGGGCACCTCGCCCCGGTAGAGCGGCTCGCCCTCGACGAACGAGGCAACCGTCTCGCGATGCGCGGCGGAGATCAGCGGGCCCATCTCGGTCTCGTCGAGGCTCGGGTCGCCGACCTTGACGCCCGCGCGTCGCGGTCACGAGCAGCTCCAGGAACCGGTCGTAGGCGGAGCGCTCGACGAGGATGCGGGAGCGCGCGCAGCAGTCCTGGCCCGCGTTGTCGAAGACGGCGTAGGGGGCCGCGGCGGCGGCCCGCTCGAGATCGGCGTCGGCGAAGACGACGTTGGCCGACTTGCCGCCGAGCTCGAGCGTCACGCGCTTGATCGTGCCGGCGGCGCCCTCCATCACCTGCCGGCCCGACCTCGGTCGAGCCCGGTGAAGCCGATCTTCGCGACGTCGGGATGCTCGATCAGCCGCTGCCCCGCGACCGAGCCGGGGCCGACGACGACGTTCACGACCCCCTCCGGGATCCCGGCCTCGAGCACGAGCTCGGCGAGCCGGAGCGCGGAGAGCGGGCGTCAGCTCGGCGGGCTTCAGCACGACGGTGTTGCCGCAGGCGAGCGCCGGGCCGAGCTTCCAGCTCGCGATGTTGAGCGGGAAGTTCCACGGGACGATCGAGGCCGACGACGCCGAGCGGCTCGCGGAAGGTCGATGTCGATCGCCGCCGGCGACCGGGATCGTCTCGCCGTAGTGCTTGTCGACGGCGCCCGCGTAGAAGTGGAAGACCGGCCGCGACCATGCCGACCTCGCCGCGCGCGCCCGAGATCGGCTTCCCGACGTTCTCGGACTCGATCCGGGCGAGCTCCTCCGCAGTGCTCCTCGACGAGCGTCGCGAGCCGGCGCAGCAGCCGGCCCCGGTCGGCCGGCGAGACGGCACGCCAGCCCGGGAAGCGCCTTCCGCGCGCGCCGACCGCCGGGTCGGTCTCCTCGACGCCGGCGCGCTCGAGCTCCGCGATCGGCTGCTCCGTCGCCGGGTTGATGACCGTCAGCCCCACGGGCGATGATTCAACACCATCCGAGCCGAGGGCGCGCAGGCGCCCGCGAAAGGAGACTGATGAAGGATTTCAAGGCTTTCCTGCTGCGCGGCAACCTCGTCGACATGGCGGTCGGGATCGTGATCGGTGTCGCATTCGCGGCCGTCGTCACCGCTCTCGTCTCCGACCTGATCACCCCGCTGATCGCAGCGATCGGCGGCAAGCCGGACTTCTCGAGCCTCTCGTTCACGATCAACAAGAGCCACTTCCTCTACGGCTCGTTCCTCGACGCCCTGCTCGCGTTCGTCATGATCGCGGCGGTGATCTTCTTCTTCGTCGTCAAGCCGGTGAACGCGCTCATCGCCCGCTCCCGCACCGAGGCCCCGCCCGACCCGACGACGCGCAACTGCCCCGAGTGCCTCAGCGAGATCCCGATCGCCGCTCGGCGCTGCTCCTACTGCACCTCGGAGGTCGTCCCCGGCTAGGCGCACCGTCCGGACGGGAACCGCGCTCGGAAAGCGGCTTCGCTCGCGGTCAGGCCGCGCGCTCGGAACGGTAGGCGGCCGCCTCCGCGACGAGCGCCTCGAAGAGCCGCGCGTCCTCGCCGGCCTCGGGATGCCACAGCACGCCGAGCGCGAACCGGCGCGAGGGGTCCTCGAGCGCCTCGACCGTCCCGTCCTCGTCGCGCGCCGTCACCCGAAGCCCGTCGCCGATCCGGCCGAAGCCCTGATGGTGGTGCGACTTCACGGGTGCCCGCTCGCCGAGCAGCTCGCCGAGCCGCGACCCGGGCTCGATCGCGACGTCGTGATCCGCGAACGTTCCCGGGACCTCCTTGTGCCGCTCCGTCCCGACGACGTCCGGCAAGATGCTGGACGAGATCGCCACCGAGCGCGACGTTCAGCACCTGGGAGCCGCGGCAGATCGCGAGCACCGGCAGGTCGCGCTCGAGCGCCGCGCGGAGCAGCACGAGCTCGGCGGAGTCGCGCTCGCGCACGATGCCGGTCGTCTCCGCGTGCGCCTCCTGGCCGTAGAGCTCCGGGTCGAGGTCGGAGCCGCCCGAGAAGACGAGCCCGTCGACCGCGTCGAGCGTCTCTTCGACACCCTCCACGGAGGGCGGGCACGAGCAGCGGCCGTCCGCCGGCGCGCTCGACGGCCCGCACGTAGTCGGCGGGAACGAGCGCCGTCTCGAGCTGCCAGACGCCCCACGCCGCCGGGCGTGATGTACGTCGTGATCCCGACGATCGGCCGCATCGCTAACCCCGCTCGTACAGCCGCTCGCGCTCCCAGCAGGTCACGACCTGGTCGAACAGCCGCTGCTCGGTACGCGCGTAGTTCAGGTAGTGGTCGACACCTCGTCGCCGAGCGCCGCTCGCGCCATCGTCCCCGACTCGAGCGCCGCGATCGCCTCGCGGAGCGTCGACGGGAAGCGCTCGGCGTCCGACTCGTACGCGTTGCCCTCGAGCGGCGGCGCGAGCTCGAGGCCGTTCTCGATCCCATGGAGCCCGGCGGCGATCAGCGCGGCGAACGCCAGATACGGGTTGACGTCGCCGCCCGGGATGCGGGTCTCGACGCGATGCGCCTTGCCGTGGCCGACGATGCGGAAGCCGCACGTCCGGTTGTCGTGCCCCCACGCGAGCGTCGTCGGAGCCCAGCTTCCGGCGGCGTAGCGCTTGTAGGAGTTGATGTTCGGCGCCAGGAAGATGCGCCAGCTCCTTCGCACAGGCGATCCAGCCGGCGAGGAACCGGTCGAACACCTCGCGCTCGCCGGCGAACGCGTTCTCACCGTCACGCCAGAGGCTCGCGTGGATGTGGCACGAGCTGCCGATCCAGGTGTGGTCGGGCTTCGCCATGAACGTGATCGACGCGCCGTTCGCGTTCGCGATCTCCTTCGCGCCGTTCTTGTAGATGACGTGGTTGTCGGCCATCCGCAGCGCGTCGGAGTAGCGGAAGTTGATCTCGTGCTGCCCGGGCCAGGCTTCGCCCTTCGAGCTCTCGACCGGGATCCCGGCCGCCTGCATCCCGTTGCGGATCTGGCGGATCAGGCCCTCGTCGAAGGTCGTCGCGAGGACGTGGTAGTCGAGGATGTAGGGGATCGACGGCGTCAGCTCGCGGTAGTGCTTCTCGCGCCGCCTCCGCGTAGGTCTCCTTGAGCAAGTAGAACTCGAGCTCCGAGCCGAACATCGGCTCGAACCCGGCCGCGCGAGCCCGCGCGATCTGCGCGGCGAGCACCTGCCGCGGAGAGGCGACGACAGGCGTGCCGTCCCCCCACGCCACGTCGCAGAGGACGAGCGCCGTCCCTTCGAGCCAGGGGATCTTCCGCAGCGTCCCCAGGTCCGGGAGCATGTGGAAGTCGCCGTAGCCGCGGTCCCAGCTCGCCATCTCGTACCCGGGCTGCGGATCCATCTCCATGTCGACCGCGAGCAGGTAGTTGCAGCCCTCGAGGCCGTGCCCGACCGACTCCTCGAGGAAGTAGTGGGCCTCCTCGCGCTTGCCCATCAGGCGACCCTGCATGTCGGTGAAGGCGCAGACGACCGTGTCGATCGTCCCGGCCTCGACCTCGGCCGATGAGCTCCTCGTGGGTCAGCATCCCGGCGAGGATAGTCGGCCCGCGGGCCGGGATGCCTTGACAGGCAACCCCGATTCGTGGGTGAATACGCACGGCCCAGACGGCCGCCGGCGCCGCTGCGCGCGAACCGGCGGCTCCCGGCAACCGACGAGGAAGGGACGCGCATGAGCGAGGCAGCACCCGGCTCCCGGGCACATCCATCTAACCGAGGACGAGCAGATTCTTCACCGGCTCGGCTATGCGCAGGAGCTCTTCCGCGCGATGGGCGCGTTCCGGAACTTCGCGATCAGCTTCACGATCATCTCGATCCTCGCGGGCTGCCTGACGTCCTACTACCTCGCGTTCCAGTGGGGCGGCCCGGTCGCCGTCACCTGGGGCTGGGTGGTCGTCGGCGTGTTCACGACGTTCGTCGCGCTCTCGATGGCCGAGATCGCCTCGACCTTCCCAACCGCCGGCGGCCTGTACTACTGGTCCTCGAAGCTCGGCAGCCCCGCGTGGGGCTGGTTCACCGGCTGGTTCAACCTGCTCGGGCTGATCGGGATCATCGGCGCGGTCGGCTACGGGCTCGCGATCTACGCAACGGCCTTCTTCAACCTGCTCTGGAGCTACCCGAACGACCGCCACCACATCTTCTACCTCTTCGCCGCCTTCATGGTCGCGGCGACGCTCGATCAACGCCTTCGACGTCCGGATCACGTCGATGCTGAACGGGATCTCCGCCTACTGGCACGTGATCGGCGTGCTGATCATCGTCTTCGCCTGCATCATCGTCCCGGACCATCACCAGTCCGCCGGCTACGTCTTCGGGCAGACCGTCAACAACTCCGGCTTCGGCGGGCACGGCTGGGGCAGACGCGCGGTTCTTCATGGTCTTCGCGATCGGGTCGATCGGGATGGCGCAGTACACGCTCACCGGCTACGACGCCTCGGCCCACATGTCCGAGGAGACCCACAAGGCGTCGCGCGGCGGCCGCGGTCGGGATGCTCTGGTCGGTCGTCGCCTCGGTGATCGCCGGCTTCATCCTGCTCGTCGCGATCACGTTCGCGATCCCGAGCAAGACCGGGCGTGCAGGGGCAGTTCACCTACATCACGACCTACATCTGGCAGACCTCGATGGGCACCCACTGGGCCGAGGTGCTCCTCTTCATCGTCGTCTGCGCCCAGTTCTACTGCCTCACGGCCTGCGTCACCTCGGGCTCGCGCATGCTCTTCGCGTTCTCGCGCGACCGCGCTGTTCCGGGTCACCAGGCCTGGCGGTGGGTCTCCCGGCACCGCGTGCCCGGTCCTCGCCGCGGCCGGCGCCGGGGTCTGCGGGATTCGTGCTCCTGATCCCGACCTGGTGGAACAACCTCGCCGGGTACTACGTCGGCACCTCGGTCGGGACGACCGGGCTCTACATCGCATTCATCCTCCCGGTGATCCTTCGCTTCCGGGCCGGGCGACAGCTTCGAGCGTGGGCGCGTGGAGCCTCGGCAGGCACTACCGGTGGATCAACGTGATCGCGATCCTCTGGGTCGCGTTCATCTCGATCGTCTTCATGCTTCCGACCGCGCCCGCCGGGCATCCCCTGGAACAGCGGCGTGGACCTGGAACGCCGCCAACTACGCGCCGGTCACGATCGGCGGCGCGTTCCTCCTGTTCGGCGGCTGGTGGGTCCTCTCGGCGAAGAAGTGGTTCAAGGGCCCGGTGCGCATGGGCACAGACGCCGAGCTCGAGCAGCTCGAGGCCAGGCAGGAGAGCGCGTTCCTGCTTCCCGCCGACACCGAGTTCGGAAGCGCATAGGGCTGAGCCGTGCCGCGAGGGGCGCAGCCGCGCCCCTCGCGGCACGTGTCCCAGGCCGGCCCCATGTGCGGGGCGCAGCAGGCCGGCCAACAGCTCGCAACGAGGCGGTGAACGGCGTTGCGCGCGCGGCCGGGCGCGCGCACACTCGGCCACGTCGGGCCCGCCACGACCGAACGAGGTTCGAGGGGCGAGGCCGGGCGACAAGGAGTGCGTCCCCCGGCCGAGCGGTTGGAGGAGAGGCCCGAGCGATCGGGCCTTTTTTCCGTCCGGACGCTGCACCGAAACGATAAGGTCGGACCGGAGGGCATGATGCGCTCGGGCCCGTGTAGCCGCGGCTCTTGCCGTCGCGACCGCTTGCCGCCTCGCTGACGCCATGCCGCTCGGCGCGCAACCGGGCGCCGCAGCTCCACCGACCTTCGCGACGGCAAGCGACGCGGCACTGGCGACGCTCCTCCACGTCGACTACGCGGGGGGCGGGAAGCTGGGCGATGTGCGACCGGGCCGGGTGCCCCGCGGCCGCGAACGACTGGGGGGCAGACGACCTCACCTACGCGCTCTGGCTGCGCTGGCAGGGCTCGCACGACCCGTCGATCCCGCCGCTCGCCGCGGCGCTCGCAACGGCGCTCCCCGGACTACGCGGCGCTGCGACCTCCCCGGCTGCGCCGTCTGGAGCGACGTGCCCGAGTGGGACGCGATCGCCGCGATCCGCGACTACGAGGTGAGCGGCGATCCGCAGGCGCTCGCGCGGGCCGAGGCGGCGTTCGCGCTACGTACAGAACGGCAATGCGTTCTCGCTCGGCGCCTGCCCGGAGATCCGCTACCAGCAGCCCTGCGGGCGGCTCGAACCTGCTGAAGACGCTCGAGATCGGACGGGAACGCGACGAAGGCCGCGATCCTCCTCTACCAGGTGACCGGCACCACGGTCGTACCTCGCGGACGCCGAGCGCACCTACCGGCGCGATCCGCGCGCACTTCCTCGATCCCGCCGCGCCCCTCTACACCGTGTACGTGTTCGACGACGGCACGGCCTGCACCCAGGTGCCGCACCGATTCTTCGCCTCGGTGAACGGCGACATGATCTGGAGCGGCTTCGAGCTCGCCCGGCTCACCGGCAAGCAGGCATACCGGGCGCAGTCGCTCGCGACCGCGCGCGCCGCCGCGAGCGACCTGAACGACGCGGCCGGCGTCTTCACCGATCTCCAGGCCGAGAACGACATCGCCGAGCCGCTCGTCGAGGCGATGCTCGCTCGCTGGCGCAGGCCCACGAGGGCTTCGCCCGCGACTGGATCCTCACGAACGCGAGGGCAGCGCTGTCGGCCCGCACGGCCGACGGCTCGTTCGGCCGCTTCTGCGACGGGCCGCCCGCCACGGGCCGCCGTCACCGCCTGGCAGACCGCCGGCGGGCTGGCGCTCGAGATCGCCGCGGGCGCTCTGGACCCGTCTGGGAGCGCCCAGCCGGTGACCGGCGTGGGCCGGGGCGCAAGCGCGTGGAACGCTCGCTTGGGCCGACCGGGACGATCCACTTCACCGGATCGGCGAATCGCGATCCTCGGCACGCTCGGCGAGAAGCCTGCTGCGAAGCAGGGCACGCGCGCGTGCTCATCGACGGGCGCGAGACCTTCGACCGCACCGGGATCTGGCAGAACAAGTCGAGCTCGGGCGAGCGCCTTCCCGGCTCCGATGCTCTTCGCCTGGCGCTGGCCGCGACCCGGGCCCCACACGATCCAGTTCGAGCCAGGGGTGCCGAACGCGAAGGAAGGCGGCTCGTTCCTGCACGTTCGGGCCTATCTCGTCCTGCACTGATCGCGGAGCGCCGGGCTGACCCGGCGCGCGCGAACGCCGGGCCCTCCGCGCCGCTCGGCCGGCACGCTTCACAGTCTCCGAACGCTCCAATACCCGGTGCTCAGACTTCGCGCCCTACCCTGCAGCGTGGGAGGACGCGAAGCGAGGAGCGCGTCGGCGCGCAGCGAAGTAGCCCGGATGCGCTGGTGGAGCACTGCGCCGGCCGCAGCACGCACGTGCAGCAGGCAACGGAGGGCGGGAGCGGCGGCAATCGCCGCGGCCGCGATCGTCGCTGGCCGCGATCCTCGCGCTCGCAGGCGGCGCGGGCTCCGTGCGCGGCGGCCTCCGGCGGCGGCAAGGCGACGACCTTCAGCGGCTATGCGTTCGACGCCTGCAACGCGCCGAAGCCCGAGACGCTCCAGGCCTGGCTCGCCTCGCCCTACCGGGCCCTCGGGATCTACATCGGCGGGGCCAACCGGGCCTGCGCGAACACGCAGCTCTCGCCCGACTGGGTCGCGGGCGCCGTCGCGAGCGGCTGGGGCCTGATCCCGATCTACGTCGGGCCTGCAGGCGCCGTGCGTGGCGAAAGGGCGGCCTCGCCAAGATCGACCCGGCCGCGGCGACGGCCCAGGGCACGGAGGCGGCCGACGACGCCGTCGCGGACTCGACGCTCCTCGCGCTTCCCTCCGGCAGCCCGATCTACCTCGACATGGAGGCCTACGCGCTCGACAAGCCCGCCTGCACCGCAGGCGGTGCAGGCGTTCGTCAGCTCCTGGGTGACCGAGCTGCACGCGCAGGGCTTCCTGGCCGGCGTCTACGGCAGCGCGGCCTCGACGATCCGCGACCTGCAGGCGCTCGACCTCGACCTCGGCCTCGCCCGACGACATCTGGATCGCCGACTGGAACGGCGCAGCAGTCGGTGTTCGGCGACCCCTACGTCTCCGACACCTACTGGACGAACCATCAGCGGCTGCACCAGTACCAGGGCGGGCACCGCGAGACCTGGGGCGGGATCACGATCGACGTCGACTCGAGCTTCGTCGACGGCGCCGTCGTGGGCGCGACCGGCTCGGCGCCGCCGCCGACGCTGCCGACACCCGGCGACCCGACCCCGACGCAGTCGGCCGCCGGCTCGGTCGCCGCCGACGACGGCATCGCCACGGTGAGCTGGCCCGCCGGCGCCTTCCAGCAGTCCGTCGTCGTCACCCTCACCCCGACCACGCCGGGCCAGCCGCCGGCCGGCTTCGGGAGCGGCGGCTACGAGGTGCAGCTCCAGGTCGCAGCAGACGACGACGCTCGCAGCCGGCGACCGCGTTCGCCCAGCCGCTCACGATCCACATCGGCGCGATGCCCGGCAGCCTCGCGCCCGATGACCTCGACGCGAACGGCGGCACGCTGGAAGCCGCTCCCGCCGCTCTCGACGGCGGCGCTCCCGGCCGGGACGAGCGCCGGCTACGTCCGCAACCCGGACGGCTCGGTCGACGTCCTGACGACCGCGCCGGCTACTTCGGCCTGTTCCCCGAGCTGACCGGGCCCGCCGCGCCCGGCGAGCCTGACCGGCCGCTTCTCGCACGGCCAGCTCGTGCTGAGCTGGCCGAAGTCGACGAGCCCGAGCGGCCCCGCCATCTCCTACCAGGTCACGCTGACCAACCATCCGGTGCTGACGATCCCGGCGACGACGGCCTCGGTCGTCCTCGCTCCACCACGCCGCGCCGAGCGTCTTCCGGGTGGTCGCGACCGACGCGGCCGGCAAGACGAGCCGGCCGTCGAAGCCGCTCGTCGTGCTTCCCTCGAAGCGCCCGGCGAAGCTGCCGAAGGCGATCCCGCAGTGGGCCTTCGCCCTCGCGGCTGGCAGCAGAGCGGCAAAGCCGGGCCGAGGCCGAAGGCGCCCGAGGATCGTGCCCGGCCTGGTACTGGCGCTGGGAGGCCTGGTACGTCGCGCCGTTCCACATCCGGGCGGTAGCGCCGATTCGCGTCTCTCCGAGGTCGGCGATTTCCCAAATTCGATCAGGACACCGGCCGGATTTGGGTTTATGCTCGGCGGACCGTTCCCCGTGGACGGGTCTTGCTGGCAACGACACGAAAGGGCGTAGGACAACATGGATAGCGCTGAAGAAGCTCTCCCGCGAGGCGCAGGTCATCCTCGGCGGAACCGCGCTGTTCGTGATCATCTCGTTCTTCGATTGGCAGCAGTATCTCGTCGGGCCGTTCACGGTCGGCGAAGATCTGTGGCACGGCTTCGGGATCATCGACGTCCTGGTCGCGATCGCGCTGCTCCTCTGGGAGGTCGGACGGGCGTTCGACTACAAGATCCAGCTCGGAAGCCTCACCCCCGGCCATGGTCTCGGCCGGGCTCGAGCTCCTGCTGGTCGTCTTCACCGTGATCATGTTCCTCGACTGGAGCCAGTTCCGGCACTGGCCCGAGTGGCTCGGGCTGGTCCTCGCGCTCGTGATCGGCGGCTGCGGCGTTCGTGCGCGCGAAGGCCGAGGGCGTCCAGATGCCCGAGATGCCGAAGAACATCTCGGTTGGGGGCGCTCGATGGGTGGAGCTTCGGCGGGCGGCGCTCGACGCGCGCTCCGGCCCCGGCACCCGAGCCGATGGGCTCGCCGGACGACTCGGCGCCGTCGTCCGACTCGACCGAGGCCTGACGCTCGCACCAGTCGTAGCCGAGCAAGAAGCGATTGAGAACAGGCGCCCGGAGGGCGCCTGTTCTCGTTCTGCGCCGGACGCACTCGCCGCTCGGAACCGTCGTGTCGCTACGGTCGCGACATGCGCAGGATCGTGCCGCGGGCCGACTGGCGCCGCAGGCCTCGCAGCCGACGTCGCCGCGCTCCTCGTCTTCGTCACGATCGGCCTCGATCACCCACCACCACGGCTTCGTCCGCGGCTACGCGCGCGACCTGCCCGCGTTCCTCGGCTGCTGGTTCGCCGCCGCGCTCGCCTTCCGGCTCTACCGCCGGCCCGGAGCCTGGCGGCTCGCGGCGACCTGGGCGCTCGGCGTCCCGCTGGCGGTGCTGCTGCGCGCGCTCGTCGCTCGGCCGCCGCTGAACGGCAAGGAGGGAGCGTTCCTCGCCGTCTCGCTGGTGACGATCGCCGTCCTCGTGCTGGTGCTTCGGTGGCTCGTCTCAGGCGGCTTTCGCCTGCGGGCTCCCCGCGCCTCGCCATGACCGCGTCGATGAGCCCGTACTCGACCGCCTCTGCCGGGGTCATGAAGCGGTCGCGGTCGATGTCGCGCATCACCTGCTCGACCGGGCGGCCCGAGTGGCGCGAGATGATCTCGGCCATCTGCCGCGTCAGCTCGAGGATCTCGCGCGCCGCGATCTGGATGTCGGCCGGGGTGCCGCGGAAGCCGCCGGAGCCCTGGTGGATCATGATCTTCGCGTTCGGCAGCGCGAAGCGCTTGCCGGGCGCGCCGCCGCACAGGATCATCGCCGCCGCCGACATCCCCATCCCGAGGCAGACCGTCGCGACGTCCGGCTTCACGTACTGCATCGCGTCGTAGATCGCCATGCCGGCATAGGCCGAGCCGCCCGGCGAGTTGACGTAGAGCCAGATGTCCTTGTCGGGATCCTCTGCCTCGAGCACGAGCAGCTGGGCCGCGACGAGGTTCGCGATCGTGTCGTCGACCTCCTGGCCGAGGAAGACGATGCGCTCCCGCAGGAGCCGCGAGTAGATGTCGAACGACCGCTCCCCGCGTCCGTCGGACTTCGAGCACCATCGGGACGACATGACCAACGAGCATCAGCACCTCCTGTAACGTGCAACCGATCGGTTGCCCACTATAGCGCAACTCATGGTTGCGCATCAGGAGGTCTGGCGATGATCCACAAGGAGATCGTGCTCCCCGCCACCCGCGAGGAGGTCTGGGCGGCGCTGACCGACCCCGACGAGCTCGAGCGCTGGTTCGCGAACGAGGTCGAGCTCGACCTGCGCCCCGGCGGCGCGGCCCGCTTCCGCTGGGGGAACGGCGAGTCGCGGGAGGCGATCGTGACGAGCGTCGAGCCGGGCGAGCGCCTCGCGTTCGAGTGGGACGACGAGGGCGAGGTCGAGTTCACCCTCGACGAGGACGCCGACGGCACGCGCCTCACCGTCGTCGAGACCTCGCCGGCCTGGACGACCGCGCTCGACCTGCAGGCCTCGGCGCTCGCCTATGCCTGAGCCGCTCGGGGGAGGCGGCGTCGAGCAACGGCGCGGCACGGGCGAGGCGCCGAGCTTCAGCGACACCTGAGCCATGTCTTCTCGGCGCTCGCCGACCCGAGCCGCCGGCACGTGCTCGGCTACCTCGCCGACCACGGGACCGCCACCGCGACGCAGCTCACGGGCGAGCTGCCGATGACCCGGCAGGCGGTCAGCAAGCATCTCGCGGCCCTGAGCGGGGCGGGCTCGTCTCGGCGGAGCGCGCCGGGCGCGAGACGCGGTACCGCCTCACCGAGGCCGGCGCCGAGTGGGACGAGCGGCTCGACGCGCTCCGCCGCCACCTGCAGGGACCGCGCGGCTAGGGTCGGCTCGATGGGGCTCTACGACCTCGTCCGCGAGCTGCCGCTCAAGATCGAGGCGGTCGGCTACGAGATCGAGTCGCGTCGAGATCTCGCCGGAGTTCACGCGCCGCACGACGATCGTGTCGCTGGCGGGCGGCGGCTTCGAGGGGCTCGGCGAGGACGTCACCTACGACGCGGCCGAGCACGATCCCGAGCGGCGGGCGCAGGTCGAGCTCGCCGGGCCCTGGACGCTCGACTCGCTCTCGCAGCACCTCGAGGCGCAGGATCTCTTTCCGGCGGGCGCCCCGGCGCAGGCCGCCTACCGCGACTACCGCCGCTGGGCGTTCGAGTCGGCGGCGCTCGACCTGGCGCTCCGGCAGGCAGGGCTCTCGCTCGGCGGACGCGGTCGGGCGCGCCGGCGCGGCCGCTCCGGTTCGTCTCCTCGACCCGGGCGGCCTCGCTCGAGGGCTGGCTCGACCTCTACCCCGAGCTGCGCTTCAAGCTCGACCCGACGCCCGACCTGGACCGACGAGCTCGTCGGCGAGCTCGCCGCCGGCGGCAACGTCGACGTGGTCGACCTGAAGGGCGCCTACCACGGGACGGTCGGTCGACAATCCGCCCGAGCCGGGGCTCTACCGCCGGGTCGCCGAGGGCTTCCCGCAGCGCCTGGATCGAGGATCCGGCCTTCACCGCGGAGACGAGCGCCGTGCTCGCCCCGTATCGTCGACCGGGTCACCTGGGACGCGCCGATCCACTCGTGGGCCGACGTCGAGGCACTGCCGCATCCGCCCCGCTGCCTCAACTCGAAGCCGTCGCGCTTCGGCTCGGTCGGCCGGCTGTTCGAGTTCTACGATCGCTGCGCCGAGCACGGGATCGCGCTCTACGGCGGCGGCCAGTTCGAGCTCGGCGTCGGGCGCGGCCAGATCCAGCTCCTGGCCGGGATCTTCCATCCCGACGGCCCGAACGACGTCGCGCCCGGCGGCTACAACGCCGCCGCGCCGCTCGCCGGCCTCCCGGTCAGCCCGCTCGACCCGAGCCCGACCGCCACCGGCTTCCGCCGCGCCGAGCTGACCCACCGGCGCGAGCCGGCGCTCGACCCGATCGCGCCGGCCCAAGGGGTCAGACACCTCCGAACGGTGCCAACTTCGTGCCAGAGTGAATAATCGCGGCCCGAGGCCGTGCGAGCCGCGACGAGCCTTCGAAGACGCCGCGATCACCGTGCGACGCGGAGCCGAGCAACATGCACCTGCACGTTGCGGGAATTGCGATCGGTCGATGCCAGCTCCGATCGCAAGGGGTCGCTCGCGAGCGCGACGGCCTCGGACCTCGGCCGTTTCGAGCACGAGGACCCGCGACTGCTCGCCCGGCTTCCTCACGGTCAGACCGCCTGCCGTTCGGCGGCCTGAGTCGTGCGCGCGACGGCTGCCGCGCCGCGTGCGTACTCGTACTGGAGCGCTTCGAGCACGTTCAGCCGCGAGGCGCGCCGGGCCGGGAAGATCGCGGCGAGGAGGCCGACGATGATCGCGGCGACGATGAAGACGATCATCGTGCCCCACGGGACGGCGAACGGGCACGCCCTTGATCGCCTGGTCGAAGAGCTCGGCAAGGCCGAAGCCGAGCGGGATCCCGAGCGCGGCACCGATCAGCGCCGTGATCACAGCCTCGTGCCGGATCATCCGCCGCGTCTGGCGGCGCGTCATGCCGACCGCGCGCAGCATCCCGATCTCGCGGGTGCGCTCGAACACCGTCAGGACGAGCGTGTTCACGATCCCGAACAGGCTGACGATGATCGAGAGCCCGAGCAGGATGTAGAGCAGGATCAGGAACTGGTTCAGCCCGGCCTCCTGGTTCTTGATGAACTCCTTCTCGGTCTGGATCTTCGCGTCGGGGAAGGTCTTCAGGACGGCTTCGTCAGCTTCGCCGTGTTCGCCGGGGTCGACGCCACCCGGGATGTTCACGAAGGTGAAGACGTTCTGCGGGTTCGGGTAGACCGAGTCGAACGCCTGCGAGGAGACGGTCACCGAGCCGAGCGGCGAGCCGCCCGCGCGGAGGGGCGACGATCGCGCTGACCTTCAGGCGCAGGAACTTCCCGCCCGGCGTCTCGAGCCGGATCGGCGAGCCGACTGCCCAGATGGTGCGACTTGGCGTAGCACTTGTCGATGATCGCGCCGTGCGGGCCGAGCCCCTCGAGCGACGCGCGGAGCCCGCCGTCCACTTGAGCCGGAGCATCTGCGAGAGACCC